>CBDIDR010000001.1:0-1761644 GCA_965277895.1 Flavobacteriales bacterium | reverse complement strand
TTGTTCCTGAGGCAGCTATTCCATATAATAAAATCACTACTAATAATACAAGCTCTCAAAATCTCGATGTTCTAAAATTAGAAGGATATCTTGTTGATGACTCTAAAATGATAAATTACCCTGTTTTAGGAAAAATTGGTGTTGATGGATTGAATGAAAATGACCTAGAGTCAAAAATCACTCAATTATTACTTGAGGGTAATCACTTAACAAATCCAACAGTTAAAGTTAGACGAGTAAATTCAAAATTTACCGTTTTGGGTGAGGTTGCAAAGCCAGGTACTTATTCCTACTACGATCAGCATTTAAATCTTTTTCAAGCTTTAGGTTATGCTGGAGATTTAACCATTGATGGCAAACGTAAAGACATAAAACTCATTAGAGAAGAGAATGGTACAAGAGAAGTATATACAATCGAACTAACAAAGGCAGAACTATTGAATAGCTCAACCTATTTCATAAAAAATAATGATGTAATTATTGTTAACCCATCATTCAGTAAAGTTAAAAGTGCAGGATTTATTGGCAGTCCAGCTTCTGTTGCTTCAATAGCGTCTCTTTTACTCAGTATTACCTTACTAATAACAAACAACTAGTATGAATCAATTTTCAAATTTTGATTTTAACCAAATGGACTCTGAAGAAAACTTCGATTTTAGGAAGGAGTTTTTCAAGTACTTTTCCTTTTGGAAATACTTTTTAGGAGCTTCGATTCTTCTTTTGATTACAGCCTTTATCTATTTACGATATACTTCTAAGGTTTATACTTCCACAGCTAAAATAAAAGTGCTGGATAAGAAAGAAAGTTCATTGGAACTACCATCTGCCGAAGATTTATTTTCGCACTCTAAGATAAATCTAGAGAATGAAGTTGAAGTCCTAAAATCATATCCCATATTGGAAGAAGTTGTCAGAAATTTAAACCTAACAACTTCATTTGTTGCCATTGGAGATATTATGGAATCATTAGAAGTAACAGTACCCTTTGAATATTCATCTGAAAGAGTTGCGGACAGCATTACGAAGGAAGAGTATCGCCTTAACATAACTGATGGCGGTCTTGAGGTTATTGACTACAATAATGATGATAAAACCTACTTATTCAAAGAATTTTCAACCTATAAGGCAACTCATGATTTACCATTTGAAATACACAATATTGATAAGGGTATTTGGAGTGAAAATTATGAAGGCTTTGATATTATATTTCAGCCTATTAATGATATTGTAGCCTCATTGAAAAAGGATATAATCATTGAATCCGTAGGAAAAGAAAGTGAAATTATTTCCTTGAGTTTAAAGTCAACTAATAAAGAGTATGCTGAAAACGTCATAAATGAACTTATCAAAGTTTTTAACAAGGATGGAATACAAGACAGACAGTTAATACATAAAAGAACTATTGATTTCGTAAACGATAGATATGCCTATCTTTCTATGGAATTGGACTCTATTGAAATTGTAAAACAACTTTATAAAGTTGATAATAATCTAGTGGATTTATCAGCCAATTCAGCCATTTCTCTAGAACAAAGTTTTAGATCAGAGGAGAGTATTTTTTCGGTTGAAAATCAAATATCAGTTACCAATCTTTTGATTGCTACACTTAATAATTCTGATTTAGAACTATTGCCCGCTAATATTGGTATAGAGAATGCGGAAATTAATTCCTTAATTTCTGACTATAATCAAACCATTTTAGAGAGAAAGAAATTAATTCTTAGTGCAGGCTTAAACAATCCATCCATTAAACAAATGGATAATGTTATTAGCGACTCGCGTTCAAATATTATATTCTCTTTACAAAACCATTTAAGTCAGTTAAATAATCTAAAAGCAAAGTTATCTAAACAGTATTTTGAATACGATAGCCGTGTTTCTGACTTACCAGAAAAGGAAAAAATACTGAGAGCCATTGAGCGTAATCAAGAAATCAAGGAAGCGCTTTATCTTTTCTTATTACAAAAAAGAGAAGAAGCTGAAGTAAGCTATGCCGTTACTGAGCCAAGTATAAAGGTAGTAGAGTATGCTATTACGGACAATATTCCAGTATCACCAAAACCCAAAATTATTTATTTAGGAGCTCTTTTATTGGGTTTATTAATACCTTTTGGAGTATTATACCTATTATTTTTATTTGACACAAAAATTTATTCTAAAGATGATTTACTTGAGCTTAATATAGGTGCTCCTATAATTGCTGAAATACCTGAAATAGTAGAGCAAAGTAATAAGATGATAGAGTCATCAAAAGAACGCTCAGTTCTGGCCGAATCATTTAGAGTGTTGAGTTCAAACCTTAATTTTATTCTGCCAAAAGAAACTAAAGGTGGAAAAGTGATTATGAATACTTCCACCGTAAAAGGGGAAGGTAAAACCTTTTCCGCTTTAAACCTTGCTCTTACTTATTCGTCATTTGACAAAAAAGTGCTTCTATTAGGAGCAGATTTACACAACCCTCAGATTCATAAGTACATAAACGTTAAGAAAACGGTCTTAGGTTTGACGAATTTCTTAATGGATAAAACTATGAATTGGGAAGCTGCTTTATTAAAACCAAATTCAGAATTAAATTGTGATATCCTTTTGGGAGGTACTATACCGCCAAATCCAGCTCAATTGTTAAGTAATGGTAACCTTGATATACTGCTTGAGCAAGCAAAATCAAAGTATGACTACATCATTATTGATACACCACCATCTTTATTAGTTTCGGATACCTTAACTATTTCTCATCTGGCTGACGTAGTTTTATTTGTAACGCGTTGTAACCACTCTGACAAAGAAGTATTGAACTTTATTAAAGATTTAATTAAAGACGATAAGATTAAAAACATAGGGCTAGTACTTAATGGCTTAGGTAAAATGAATACTTATGGTTACGGCTACGGCTACGGCTATAAATACTCCTATAACTATGGCTATGGTTATGGCTACAATTCAGACGATGGTGACAATCCATCCTAACGATTAATCAATTCAATTAGACCCGTTAGATTTCTAACGGGTCTTTTTTTATATTTATAAAATGAATAAAGGCTTATTGATTCTATTAATTTGTGTTTCATCTTGTGCCCCCTCAAGGTTCATTGAGCCATTAGATAAGGGTGAACAGGCGGTATCTTTCAATATAGGAGGTTCGCTTATTGAATATGCAGATATGACTATTCCAGTTCCATTGACTTCCTTGACTTATGGTAACGGAATTACAGAAAAGCTAACCGTTTTTGGAAGTTTACATACCACATCTTTAATCTTTAATAATTTCCAAACAGAAGTTGGTATAGTATCACATGTACGCGATCAAGAACGTTGGATTCCAGCAGTTTCTTCATCATTAGCCCTAAACTTTATCACAGAATTAAGTAAAGGTAACGCTAAGTTATGGCCACAAATTGACGGCAATGCCTATTGGAACTTGAATGCTAATAAACAACGATTGCACCTAGGCTACTCCATTTGGATAGACACTCAGATGCTTGACGAAAATCGAATAGGAGTCATAAATCCACATTTCGGTTATACATTTAAAATGAAGACTTACGAGCTTGGTGCTGAATTAAAGTTGTTAGCTCCAGGAGAAGATAATTCTAAAGTCTTTTTGCCCTATCAAAGCATAATGGGGGACAGGGGAGCTACGGGTATTTATTTAACATTGACTAAACGATTTTAAAATGAGATATATAGTTTTTTTAATAATCGTATTTGGACTAACAGCTTGTATAAAACTCAATGATATTGCTTTTTATAATGAAACCATCACAGATTATTTATTGGATGATTATAACACGGATTTAGACTTTAAGTTGGATAGTACATACAATGTTCAAAATATACATGAGTTTTCGGTTAACTCTAATGGCTTTGATATTGCCGCTATTTATATTGGTGAACTCAGCGATATTGATACTGACACTATCATCTTGTATTGCCATGGACAAACACGCCATATGGATCACTATTGGCAGCGTGCTAAGCTTTTAGCTAACTGTGGAGGAAAGGAACGTTATGGTGTATTAATGTTTGATTACAGAGGATATGGTAAGTCAGAAGGCACGCCAACAGAACAAGGTATGTACGAAGACGTTAGAGCCGCTTATCAATGGTTATTGAATGAAGGGGCTATTTCACAACGTATCATCATTTATGGGTTTAGTCTAGGGTCCGCACCAGCAACTGATTTAACAGCTTATGGAATGGGTAATGAATTTCCTGTAAAGCTAATACTTGAGTCTCCTTTTGCCTCAACGGACTTTATTGCTCAAGAGTCTACTTTTATTGAAGTATCAGCTTCGTATATTACCGACTTAGAATTTGATAATGCAGAGAAAATAAAATTAGTTGATCAGCCACTAATGTGGATGCACGGTATTGAAGACGATTATGTAGCCATTACTAATGGAGAGGCTATAATATCCAATTATTTCGGTTCAGATTCTACATATATAAGAGTTGAAGGAGCTAATCATGGCCAAGATGGAGTTCCACAAACAATGGGTTACCAAAACTATCTAAATTCTGTGCAAGAATTTATTGAGTCTAATCAATAAGAGTCACATCTCCAGTGAATCGGTGTAAGTCTCCAAATGCATCCGTTATGTGTACATCATAAACATATACTCCTTGGGGGCATTTTTTACCTGTAGACTGATACGTCCCATTCCATCCTTCATTTATATCAGTCGTAATAAATATCTTTTCACCCCATCTAGAATAAATAGTCATATGAAGTTCTTTGACATTAATGCCACGAGCGGTAAATCGTTCATTAATTAAATCTCCTTGAGGAGTAAAGGCGTTAGGAAAATGAATTATAAAATCACTTATTTCAAGAATTTTAGAAACAGTATCCATACACCCATGAATATTATGAATTCTTAACAAAACATTGTAGTAGCCAATGGAGTTATAAGCATGGCTTGTATTCATTGTAGTGTCGCTATTACCATCTCCAAAATCCCAGTTCCATGAATTAATTATTGACCAACTGTCTGTACTTTCGTCAAAGAAATTAAGATTGGAATTCACTTGGAAAAATAGGGTATCATTTTCAGGCTCCATGTAAAAGTTAGCTATGGGGCTCGTTAAGTCACCAGTGAAAAAATCAATAGACTTTTCGCAGCCATACATATCAGTAACACTTACTGAATTATTCCCGCTGAATAAATTATTAATCTCATAATCTGTTTCCCCATTTGACCATAAAATTTGATAAGGATTTGCTTCTGGCGTAATGTATACCTCACCTTTCCCAATACCTTTGCTACACGTATCACTAGAAAAGTTTAAGTTAATAAAAAAGTCATTTGGTTGTGTAAGAAAAGCCTCTTCAAAAATTTGGCAATTGTTTAAATCAGAAACTTGCAGACTATAATTACCTGATGAAAGAAGGAATAAGAGTATTTAAGCCCGTAATTCATATGAAGGCGGATACAGAACCACTTTTGAGTATTTAAAGCCATTACAGTATTCCATTCATATGAAAATAAGCGGAGTAAGGATTTGGAACAGAACCACTTACCAATGTGTTAATAAAACCATCTTCAAAGCCATTACAGCTTATATTGAATCCGTTGTAATTACTTATATCAAAGTTTAAAATAAGCGGAGTAGGTTCATTTAAAGTGATTTGATTACTGTTTGAACAGTTGTTTTGATCTACAAATGAAACAGAATAGAAGCCTTCGCTTAAATTATTTAAATCCTCCACAGTCTCACCATTATTCCAAGATGTTGAGTAAGGGGCAACCCCACCAAAGATATCTAGATTAATTCCACCATCTGTATAATTATGACAACTTATTTCATATCCATTATAGTCAAACACAGAGCTAATGCTAGAAGTTAGGGGAGAAGGTTCTATTAGCTGAATGGAGTCTATTATTTGACAGTTATTTAAATCTCTGACAATAACAGATAGGTAATCACTAGCACTTAAATTAGTTAATATGTCCGAGCTTTCACCACTTTCCCACAAAACGTCATAGGAAGGAACTCCCCCCGAGTATTCCACTTCTATAGCCCCATCATTAAAACCGTGACAACTTATATTATAGCCATTGTAATCAGTCAGTGAATTTATTTCAGAAATTAAAATTGAAGGCTCTATTAGTTCAAAACTAGCAGAATGTAAGCAGCCATTATCATCAATTAATTGAAGTGAATAATTGCCTGATGATAAGTTATTAATATCTTCATTACTACTTGTAAATCCATTTGGACCATTCCAATTGAAATTATATGGGCTAACACTACCTCCAATGGTATAGTCAATAAAGCCATTATTTCCATCAAAGCAACTAATATTATAGCCATTGAAATCGGACGTTATTGAGGAAAATGAAAAGGGGATAGGTTCAGTTAGGTTTATTGTAGAATTTATTAGGCAATTATTACCGTCAGTAACTGTTACATCATAATTACCTGCTGCAATATTCACTAAATCTTCACTAGTTGCACCATTATTCCAAATGAAATTATAGGGTAAAACACCACCATTGATTGTCAGGTCAATTTCTCCATCAAAGTAGCCTGTACAACTAATTTCAAAACCGTTGTAGTTATTTGCTGATTGAATGTTCGACGTCAATTCACTTGGTTCACTTAATATAATTGAACTTGATTGAGTACAGCCATTTAAATCAGTAATTTCTAATTGATACTCACCTTGAGTTAAATTACTTATGTTTTGCGAGTTAAAACCATTACTCCATGAAAGGAAATATGGACTAATTCCACCATTTATATCTGAATTAATCTCTCCATCACTATAGCCATAACAACTAATATCATAGCCGTTATAATTGTTAGCTGAACTCAAATTTGATACTAAAGCAGTAGGTTCATTTAGTACAATATTTGCATTATATATACAGCCATTATCATCAATTACATTTAAGAAATAGGTGCTTGCTTCTAGATTATCAATATTATAAGAATTGGATACATTACCTCCAAAGTTTGACCAACCGATAGTGTATGGGCTAATTCCACCTGAAACAGATGATACTATTTCGCCGTCATTATTTCCATAGCAACTAACATCGTATCCATTGTAATCATTAACGGATTGAATAATGGATTGAATAGCTGTTGGTTCTGTAAAAATTATAGTTGTATCAATAACACATCCAAAATCATCTGAAATGACTAGTGAATGTTCTCCAGCTTCAATAGAATATATATTACTGGAGTTTGTTCCATTATTCCAACTGAAATTAATAGGAGGGTAGGGTGAAAAAGCCGTTGTTTCTAGAAAGCCATCATTACCACCATTGCATGAAACTTCATAACCATTGTAGTTACTTACGGAAGTTATATCAAAGTCTAGATAATTAACGTAAATATCAAGCTCATAGGACGTTGTGATTGACCCACAATTAGTTTCTAATCTAACTGTATGATTACCACTTGTTTCGAAAACATATGCAATAGAGTCTGCCTCAGTTGGAATTGGCACACCATCCACAAACCAACTTTGGTAACAAATTAATCCTGAGCTTTCATTTACAAAATAGGTAGTGTCCCCTATACAGATTGTAGTGTCACTAATGTAAAAGTCTGGGGATGTTGAGCAATCCAAACACATGTAATAGTCGTTTGGATTTATAGATGTTGTGTTGAAGCTTAGTGAATTAGTTGTGACCGTTAATGGTGTTGAATTACTAGCATCAAATCTATCGAAAGTAATATCATCCGAATCAATTTCAGGTGAGTATTGTTGGCAATTAATTTGTCCTAAACTATCTGTTTTGATAAATAGAGGGTCAAATGAATCTGAATTAAAAAATGCACCATCAGTATAAGCGGATATTGTATATCCATTATCGTTATTTGCTCTAACACCTATGCCTTTATCATTTCCAGTTGAGCCAATGACACTAGACCATTCTAATTCTAAATCATTATCAACCTTTACAATTAAAATATTTCTGGAAGAAATATTTTCAGGGGGATGTAATGAATTTTGAGAAATTAAGGAGGTGTCAGCTCCATAACCATATGTTGCCCCAGCAATTACATATCCTCCGTTCAGGCCCTTACTTATGGATCTTGTTATATCTTGGCTTGTTAGTGAGCCAAATCGTTTTGATGCCATTGTAGAACCTGAGGAGTTGATTTTTGAGATGATAATATCCCCATTATTGTCAGGAATATTCGAGGTGATTACAATATTATCTGATTCATCAATTAATGCTTCTCCTGCCCATTCCGCATGGTCAACAAATGTTGCTCCGCCTATACCATAAGAATATTCCCAAATAATAGTTCCATCAGGTGACATTCTACCAACAATAAAGTTTGTAGAGCCAAAATCTGTTGAAAAGAACATTAAATCTCCATTTGAGAATTCATCAACAGCATGTACTTTACCACCGCTAACAGATTGAGTCCATTCAATCTCACCAATACTATCTGTTTTTATAACCGCACTTGTTGCACCTGCAAAGTAACTCCCATCGCTTGTTTCTATTACAGAACAAATGTATGAGCCAATTCCAGAATATGATTTACACCATTCAGAGTTTCCATCATCGTCAATTTTGAGTAAACTAGCACCACCCATTTCACCTCCAATAATTATGCCGTTATCTTCGGATGAATATATGGTCAGCCCACCACCTGAATGATATAGATTCAACCAAATTAAGTTACCACATTCATCAACTCTATAGGCATAAACTTTACAACCTTGGTCATCATGTTGTCCAGTGCCAATGAATCCTCCATCTTCATGAATTGCCAGAGCCAATCCGCCATTCATGCTAGGTAAATTGTATGTTCTTACAAACGTATTTTGTTGTGAAAAAGAGTTAAGAAATACAAAAATGAATAAGAAGAAGAAAAAATTACTTTTCGTCATAATAAATAACTGTATCTATTTCCCATTCAGGTAAATAGATTTTTTTAACCAGAAGACTATCAATTAGTTTACGACTTGCTTTTGTATCACTAAAGAAAATAAGTTCGTTTTTATTTTTCTCAATGATGTCACATTTAGATAGTGCGTTTAGTTCAGCCTTAATTTTGGGACCAAGGTGTGGGCACATTAACATAGGGTCTTTGAAAACTATACTTGTTTTATTTAGACAGTTATCTTGTGCTTGAATAGTTAGTGGAAGAATGAAAATAGATAAAAACAGTAATGTGATTTTATTTTGCATAGTAAATCCAATTTTCAACCTCTAGACTTTCTCTTAGTAGTCGAGCTTCAAATAGGTTATTTGTTTTAAAAATATAGAGATAGTTCAAGTCATTCTTTTTGAACGTATTTTCGGGGCTAATTTGAAGTGTTTTTGCATACGATTTAAGATTTTCAGGAAATGCAAATACGCCAACTATTAGATAGTACTCTTCATAGCTTAATAACCTTTCTTCTTCAGTCATGCTTTCTTCAACTGTTTCTTGCTGAGTAAAACTTTCTTCTATGACTTCTTCTTCAATAACTATTTCTTCCTCATTGAATACCTCTTCTGTAACAACTTCTTCAACAAATGGTTCTTCATAATATGAATCTTCATTTACTATTTCTTCTTCTGTAAGCTCATTACTAGAGTAATCTTCAGAATCTGCTTGTGTAAAAGCATTTTCTTCATCAATAACTTTTTCAACGAATTCAGAACTTACATAAGGGTATTTTTTACCCTCTTCAAAGCTGTCTTCTGTTAATTCTTCTTCTTGAGCATATGTATAAAATAAGCTTTCATCTTCTGTATTTGATGAGTCGAAGAATTGTAAAATGTATTCCTCTCTACTTAATATTTTTTCAGAATTATTCTGAGGTATGGTTTGCTCAGTTACAGTGCTATTATTTTCTACCTCTATTGATGTATTAATGATATCTTCTGTATTTAATGAATCTATGACTTCTACTAAGCTGTCATTAACTGAGTTGCGATTTTTTGATAGATTAAAGCGAACACCTACAAATAGGTCAAGTTGGTTGTCAGTTTGATTTGTTGCAGGAACATCTCTTAAATTGTTTACATTAACATTGTCCAGCAAGTCTGTTAGATTCTTTTTGTAAATAGATTTAATAGTTAAGTCAAAGTTTTCAACTAATTCAACTTCACACTCTAGAAGAGGACCAAAGTAAAAGTAGCTTAATGGGTAGTCGTTAAGTCCATCAACATTAAGTTCAGATAAATTTGTTTCAAAATTATTTTCAGATGAATAGCCTAATTCTTCCCAAGTCTCAAAATCGTAATCTTGGTATTGTTGACCTAAATTATTTTCAAGATTTGTATATATCTCATAATTAGTAAGACCAGCTGTTAGTCCTAAATTGAATTTAAAATTATCAATTACTCCAATGTGGCGATAAAATGACAAATAGTTACTTTCAAGCTTTGATTCAAAATTGAGAAAAATGTCACTAGCATTATTAATAGATGCATCGCTAACTAGTTCTTGTCTTATAAAACCAACCTCAAAAGCATTCTTATTTTTAGAATAAATTAATCCTATATCAGAAGCTAGCAATGACCTTGTTTCAACATCGAAGTTTAGTATAGATGATCCTTTTGAATATTTAACACTAATGTTTTGAGCAAAGCTCGAGGAGCTTATAGCTAGAAACAAACCAAAAAATACTATACGCTTCATTATTTTTTGCTAATTAAATGAATGAAATATTAAATTCAACTCTTCTGTTTTTTTGCATATTGCTGTCGTTATCATTCGGATACAGAGGTTTTGATTCACCATAGAAGTCCATGATAAGTCTCGACTTAGAAATGCCCATATTTGATAAATAGTTTCTTACACTTTGTGCTCTTTTAGCTGATAAGTTATAATTGTATTCATCTGAAGCATCACTATCAGTATGTCCTGAAATGATTAGCACCATATTTTTATTTCCTAATAATAGTTTTCCAATATTTGAAACATATGAGTAGGAGGAAGGGGTTATCTTGGTGGAGTTTTTATCAAACTCTAGATTTGTCATTGCTTTTTTAAGAATAGAACTATCTTTTTCAGAAAGAATAGGACAGCCATTATTTAGCATTTCTCCAATTGTATTAGGGCATTGGTCTTGAGAGTCTCTTACCCCATCATTATCGATATCAGGACATCCTTTAGCAGCAACGCTTCCAAACAAATTAGGACATTCATCCTCATCATCGAATACACCGTCATTATCAGAGTCTACTTTTTCCTCTTCGATAGCTTCTTCATCCTTTTTTTCTTCTTTATTATCGTCGTTATTTTTCACTTCATATTTTAAAGTAAGCTCTGTTGTTCCAACAGAGTATGAAGAGACTTCACTTGTAGTAAACTCTTGACTAATTAGTGATTTAATATTGCTGAAGTTTAAGCCGATGGTAACTAGTGGTCCAAAGTTTTCATTTTCAGAGAAATTACCTTTATATCCTAGTCCAAAGCGAAGTACATCCTTAAAGCCTATGTTCACATTCATATCAAACTGTGAGGCTCCGCTTTCGGCCTGCTTATAAAAAATAGACGGGCTTAGTTTTACAGTAGGTGTTACACTGTGATCATAGGCAACAAATCCGTAATAATGTTTTTCAAGAATATTTTCTTGAGTTGTAAAGCCTAAATCAGATTCCAAAAGTCCATCAACAGAAAGTCCAATAATCAATGATTTTCTAGTGAAAGAGGCACCGAAACTAGCATTAGGTGTCCAGTTAAACTTATTGTTAAACATGCCGATATCATTAGAAGATATATTATTGATATTATTGTTTTGATAACCACCTGATAGACCATAAAAAAGAAAAGATTCTTCATCGATTACAACACGTCGGCTATAGCTTAATGAAAAGCCACTATTGGTAATATTACCAGAATTATCAGTATAGACTTGAGCACCAAATCCATCGTCACCAAATCCTTTGTTAAAGGAAAGTGATGATTTTCCAATGTTAGAATCATCAGTAAATTTATACCACTGCTGCCTAGCATTTAGAGTAATAGAGGTGTTCTGATTTAAACCCGTTAAACTTGGGTTAAACAATGTTGTATTCTCATAATAGTGAGATAACAAAGAGGTTTGTTGCCCAATCGATAATAAAGGCAATGAAGCTAAGATTATAAATAGTTTTTTTATCATTATTTCAGTAGTGTAATTATTCCTGTAATATCGTTGTATGCAGGGTTATTAAATTTGATGATGTAGTAGTAATCTGCACTTGGCACGACTTCGCCGTTTAAGTTTGTTCCGTCCCAAGATGGATTTGCTGATTTGCTTTCAAATATTTTCGCACCCCATCTGTTAAAGATTGTTAATTCAACAACTTCCGCATAATTATTAAGAGGCATAAATTCATCATTTGATCCGTCATAATTCGGGCTGAATGTTGGTTCTGGAGCAATACAATCGTAACTGTTTGAAGCTTCAATACTAACAAGTGTTTCTAATACACATGTTGAATTGTATGAAATTTGTAGATTATATTCTCCTTCAGCTAATTCGTCAAATAATATTTCAGATGAACCAGATGTTTGTAGGTTAACTAACTCATTACTTAATTGTACAGAATGACTTTCTGAATCATCAAATAAAATGAGTACTTGACCATCGTTAGTGTATCTACATTCAGCATTAGTAACTTCAAGACTTACATTAAACTCCTCTGCAGCTAATACAGTAACAGAATCTGTAATAAAGCATCCTGAACTATCTACAATAGTAAGGGCGTAAATACCTGGACTAAGTCCATAGTTTTCTATTGAACTCAAAGTATTAATCGCCCAAAATAATTCATAAGAACCTTGACTATTTTCTACTGTTGTTAAAATAGATCCATTGTTTGCATCCACACAGCTTTCGTTTGTAACTTCATGTGAAACTAATATTTCCGCAGGTTCTGAAATTTCTATGTCAGACACTAACACACAATCATTCGAGTCCGAGACACTTATTGTATATAATCCTGCAGATAAATTATCAGAAATGTTAGTTTCAGAAATTATAAAACCTTTACTATTTGTATAAGTATATGAGTAAGGAGCTATTCCGCCCGAAGTACTTGCAAATATTGAACCATTAGTCTGTCCAAAGCAAACATTATCTATTACAGTAGTTTCAATAGCAAGTGAATCTGGCTCTGTAATTGTGAAGCTAGATGAAAATTCACACCCAGAAGCATCAACAATAGTAATGTTGTAGTCTTGTGCAGATAAGCTTTCGATTGTTGTAGCACCATCAGAAGAATATGGCTCCTCATTTAATGTAATTGCAAATGGAGATGTTCCACCAGAAATAGTTAAATCTAAAGCCGCATCATTTCCATTGAAACAGCTCACTGAAGTGAAGTCTAGTTCTGTCGTTAATTCACTTGGCTCTGCAATAATGATAGTATCAATAAACTCACAATCATTGTCATCGGTAATAACCAAAGTGTATGATTCACTTTCCAAAGATTCAAATATTAGGGCAGGGGAGAAAATATTTAAGTTAGACTCTTCGAAATATACTCCAATTGCATTGTAGAATTTGAGGTTATATGGGCTTTGTCCACCATTTAATCCGCTAATTTCTACACTACCATTCCCTTCATTGTTACAAGAGATATTATTTACATTTGCCGTGTAAGTAACAGCAGATGGCTCAGAAATTACTATCTGACTTGCTGATGCAATACTATTACTACATCCGTTAGCGTCTGTTACATTTAGTTCATAGAACCCTGAAGATAGATTGTCTATAAGGATTGAACTTTCTATAGAATTAAATGTCTCAATATCTACCAATCCAGTTAGTATATATTCAAAAGGTGCATTTCCACCATCAACGCTAGCTATTAAAGAAGCTTGTCCTTCACCATTGCAAAGTATTTCCTCATCTAAAGTAAGAAGGGGTAAAATCTCTGGTGCTGAGGTTACAGTATAACTTAATTCGGCTACACAGTCGTTATCATCTTTAACAGAGAAAGTGTACTCTCCACTTGAAAGATTACTGAATTGATATTGACTAATAGTGTTTGATTCTTCATATGTCAGCCCATTATTTAAAGAATAATCAAAAGGTCCAACACCACCATTTACTTTTGTAATAACAAAACCGTCAGATGAATTATAACAACTTGTATTTTGACCATTGAAATCAGAAGATGAGACATACTCTAAAACCATATCGTCTGGTGCAGTAATAGTTGCTTCTGCAACAACACTACATCCATTATTATCAGTTATCTCTAAAGTATACACACCAGCCATTAAACTGTCAACGATGTCACCATCAGTTACGAAAGAGCTTACTCCATTCATATCTAATGTAAATGGTGATACACCACCAGAAATATTCAATTCAAATGATGCGTCATTTGTATTGAAACAGCTTGTGTTAAACCCATTAAAATCACTAAAGTTAGAAGTCGTTAAAATAAATTCTTCTGGTTGATTTATCGTAATTAATTCTGATAAACTACAGCCATTGTCGTCAATAACAAATAGGTCGTAATCGCCTGCATTAACTAAAATAGTTTCTTGACCTGAACTATTTGTTATGATAAATGTAGAGCCACCATCAATTGATATATCATACAAACCAACTCCACCAGAAATATCAACTGTGATTACGCCTGCAGAATCTCCATAACATTCACTATCTGTAGAAGAAGTTGTCATGAATAAAGAGTCAGGTTGAGTAATTGTTATCAATGTAGTGCTATCAATACAGTCATCGCTATCTTTTATGAAAATAGTATATGAGCCAATTGGTAAATCATTCACGTAGAAACTATTATTGAGAACAGTTTCATCAAATGAAAGGGCATCATTTATTGAATAATAGTATGGTGCATTTTCTGCTGCAAAACTTGTTATATCAACAAATATTGATCCAGTTGAATCAGAATGACAAGCGACATCTTCAAAGACAAAGGCATTTGTTATGATATCATTAGTTCCATCAATTAACACCGAATCTTCAACGATACAATCTAATGCGTCAGTCACAAAGAATGAGTGATAACCAGGTGTTAAATCAGAAATTGTACTTGTGGTATTAGATGGGTCTGCTTCCCAGTAATTGTTGTAAGGAGACACTCCTCCGTTAATACTAATAATATTAGCAAATCCTTCTGAGCAACTAACAAATGTACCAACTGCATCGATTACAATTTCATCTTCTTGTTCAACTTCTATTTCGAAATAGTAGTTACATCCTTCATCGTCTATAATATTAAGAGGGTATGTACCAGCAACTAAATTGAATATAGTGTTTAAGCTAGAAGGATTGTTTTCCCAAATGTAACTGTAAGATGGAGTTCCACCACTTACATTATTAATGGTAATAGACCCAGTATTAGTACCGAAACAATCGATGTTAACTACATTTGATTCAATAGTAAGATCTTCTGGTTGTAAAATAGAAATTGTGTCTTCTGAAGAACACCCATTTCCATCACTAACTACAACTGTATAAGTTTGAGCTGAAAGAGAATCTGTTAAATTAGATATTGATATAATCTCATCATTTTCATTAGTCCAGAGGTAATTGAAATTATTGTCGCCACCATTTAAATTTGTAGCGATTATACTACCGTCCTCAAAACCAAAACAGCTTACATCGGTAGTTGCTAAATCAAATGTGATACTATCAGGCTGAGTAATGACTAAATTAGCTTCAGCAGTACAGCCGCTTAAAAAGTCAGTTACCACTAAGTCATAAGCTCCAGCTACAAGGTTCGTAGGGTTGTTATTGTCATTAGCGACTAAAACACCCATAGTATTATTCCAATCGTATGTAAAGTTTGGCCCAATTCCGTTAATAACATCAACAGCTACAGTACCATTGTTATCTCCATAACATTCTACATCTTGTAAATCAGTAATGTTTAGAGACATTAATTCAGGGTCAGTAAATGTTACGCTTTCGGCTGTATCAACACACCCATAAGCTACATCGGTAACTATAACATAATACTCACCTGGTCCAATATTAGTTAATTGATTAGTTGCACCTCCATTGGAACCGTCTATGAGTACATCATTTGCATACCATTCATATATTGCTGGTAATACTACTGGAGAGTTATCATCATATATTAAGTTAACCTGAATATCAGCTATTGAATCGCCATTACATACATTACTTTCTAAAATATTTATTTCAGCCTGTATCAGAGGGTTTGAAGAAGGATTAACTTCAACGTTTGATATAGGTAATAAACAACCATTCTGGTCGTATCCAGAAAGCGTTATAGTACCAATATCTAATGTGCTATCAGTGGAGAAAGTTGATACACTTGAGACTCCAGTTTGTGTGGTATTATTAGCTTGGTTAATAGTCCATAAGTAATTAATAGGAAGCGTTGCATTTGATACCTGAGCTGTTACATAGCCTTCTACTGTGTTGGCACAAGTAGACGATGATGCAAATAAATTTACTTCTATTTGAGAAGGTTGATCTATTGTAAATACTTCATTTTGAGTACAACCTAAGCTATCGGTTACCAAAAGGTTATAATTTCCTGCTGTTAGATTTGATAACTCTTGATTGATGCTAATATCATTTAAATTACCAACAGAAATAATCTCGGACCAAATCTGAGTAACAGGTCCTACATTATTGAATATTGTATATGAAGCACTTCCTGTATTTTCACCGTAGCAAGTAGGATCATTGTCAATTACATTAATTTCAATAGTAGCAGGGTCATTGAGTATAAAGTCTACAGAATCTGAACAAGCATTGTCATCTACAGCAATAAATAAGAATTCACCAGAAGATAGCTGATCAAAAGTATCAAAGATAGTGACGATAGAGTTATCTGATAAATCGGTTAAAATATATGAATAATCTGAACCAGAAGCCAAAGTTCCACCCTCTACTTCGGCAGTGAAAGTACCATTATTATCACCAGGACATGTTGGAGTTGTTGAGTTAAGCGTTATTTGAACAGCAGTTGGTTGAGTTAATTCAATAGCTTCAGAATAGTAAGGGCAATCATTATCGCCATCAATTATAACTTCAACATTATAAATACCGTCACTCATATTATTTATAACAGGAGAATTTCCTGCTACTAATGGAGATAATGCAACACCATTCAAATACCAACTATATTCAGTAACATTGTTAAAAGGAACATTTGCTGTTATTACTCCATCTGACTCACCGTTACATGTAATTGGACTTGCAGTAAGTTCAATTATTACATCATCTGGATTTTCAATATCATAAGACTCTGTTTTAGCACATCCTTTAGAATCACTAACAGTGAGTTGATAGTTGCCAACAGATTGGCTGCTAATTTGAGTGTTTATAAACCCACCAGGGAACCATTGGTATGAATATCCTCCATTTCCACCATTTACTGCAGTTGTTATAGATCCATCTGAAAAGCCTTCACATGAGACATTATTAACACTTGCATTAATTTCAATATCATCTTTGTTTTCTATGGTAAAGTTTACAATAGTATCACATTCGTAACTATCAGAAATAGCAATGTAGTAATCTCCTGCGGCTAATGAGTCTAATGAATAAGTATCAGTAGCGATAAGAGTGTTTGCAGAGTTATACCAACTTACACTGTAAGGTGATGTTCCACCAACAAGAGATGATATGTTAGCAGCTCCTGAAACTTCATCAAAACAGCGAACTGAATCAGTAGTAACTAATACATCTATTTGAGAAGCAAATGGAACCACTATTTGTGGAATAGTTAATTCACAATTGTTACTATCTGTGATAAGAATGTTAGGAATAGTTCCTGAAATCACATCATTACCAGCTTCATATTGTTCAATACCGTTTGGTTCATTAGCAACCCAATATTCAAATCCAAAGAATTCAACATCATATTGTCCGCCATTTATTGTACCTCCAGTAATTGTCATATGAACTTCTGGGTCATATGAACCAAAGCATGTATCGTTTAGAGTAGTATAACTGAATGCTATTTGAGATGGTTCTGTAATCGTAATGCTAGTGTCGGCTAAACATCCTACAGAATCCTCAATGACAACGTAATAAGAGCCCGCAGCTAAATCACTCGTGACCAGACTAGGATTTGGTTGAGCCTGAGAAAACAATTGTGTTGTCCCCTCGAAGAACTTCACGGTGTATGGTGAATACCCTTGATTTGACACTGAAGTTGAAGTCAAAATTTGGATTTCACCATCATTTGAACCGTAACATGTCGCATTAGAAGTAATAACTTCGCCTAAGGTAAAGTCACAGTCATCTTGATTAATTGTAAATAATTCTGAAGCAAAACACCCATTTGGATCTGTAACTTCTACAAAATAATTTCCACTACATAAACTGTCAACTGAAAAGATACTATCACCAGTAGACCAATTGTAATCCAAATCATTTAGATTCAATGTTGGGTCTGTAGGGTTTATAAAAGCAGTACCATCACAGATACCATAAGGAACGGATGGTGAACTAATCACACTAAATGTAAAAGGGTCAGGGTCAGTCAGTATTAATACATCTACTGGCAGGAAATTAGATTGTATGAAACAATTTTGATTATTTGAAATCGTAAATGAATATAAACCTGATGATAGATTAGAAATACTGTCATTATTTCCAATAGAAATTGGGTTGCCAACTTCAAACCAACTAAATGTTTCATTATCAGCATTTGATGTTTCTATTACAAATGAACCGTCAGCACCACCTGAGCAATTAGGATTAGTTGATATAACATCGATATAGTTAATAAAGTTTGGATTGGATAAAGTAAATGTACTGTCTGCTTGGCATCCATTATTATCAGTTACTTCTACTGAATACTGATTTGGACCAAGATCGCTAAGAGTTTGCCCATCAACAGTAGCTGGTCCTGCAAAACTCCAATCATAAATATAACTTCCATTTGAAAGTGGTGTTCCTCCACTAGCTACTGCTATAATAGAACCAAGTTCATCAGCTGTATTAGTGTTTGGCACACAATTTGGATTATTTACAATAGAATTTGTTAATTCAATAGGAGTAGGCTCATCAATAAAGTAGCTAAAAGATTGAGAGCAAACTCCCGTGGCATCAGTTATAGTTATCACATAATCATCACTTGGAAGATTTGAAGGGTTAGGACTACTACTGCCATATGAAATAGTATATGGTGCAGTGGCACCGCTAATGTCAGTCAAAGGGTCAATAATAATTTCCCCATCAGATAAACCAAAGCATGAAACATTGTTAATAGTAGGAGTTACACTGATTGGTTCAATACCTTCACTTTCAAAATTATAAGATTGTTGACATCCGAAATCATCTTCAACAATGAGCTCGAAGTTTTCATTAGTTGGAAGAGTGATTGAGAATCCCAAAGAATTAAAGATGCTTACATTTGAAAGAACTAAATCATCACTACCATCTCCATCGGCGTCACCAGTCATGTCACAGTTGTATGGAGCTATACCACCAACAACTGAAAAGGTAATAGACATACTATCGCCAGGACATTCCGGATCAACTATAGTTGGTGTTATGATAACATTACAGTCATCTTCGTTTATGAATATATTTTCAACATCAATACAGCCTAAATCGTCTTGTACTGTAACAGTATAATTTCCAGAAGCCAAATCACTAATATCTTCTGTACTTGCGGTGTAGTCATTAGGACCTATCCAGCTTATGTCATATGGTGCTTGACCGCCTGATATAGTTAAATCTATAGCTCCGTTACTATTTCCAGCACCAGTAATATCAGTTGTTACATCCGAGATTGTAATTTCTGAAGCTGCAAGAACTGTTTCAGTCTCAGTAAATGAACATATAGAATCTAATACCTTTATTTCATAGTCTCCAGCACTAAGGTTTGTTACCGTTTCAACAAAGCCGCTTAAAACTGTAGTAGTATCAGCGCCAATGACATATTGGTAGGATACTTCACTACCATTAATTACGAAACTAATTGTTCCGTCACTAATCAATTGATTTTGTAAAACATCAGCTTCATTACAGCTAGTAGGTGTGGTATTAATTAAGTTGTATGACGTTTGTGTGGGTTGATTAATAGTTGCTGTTTCTGTCACTTCACACCCTCCCTGTATTAGTTTACATACATAGTTGCCAGGAGGTAAGTTCTCAATGGTATCTGGTTGAAATGAAGTAGATCCATCAGGAAAGGTAACCTCAATGCTGCTATTAACAGTCGGACTTTCTAAGTAATCAAAAATAATTACACCATCATTTGCACCAAAACATGTAATGTCAGTGGAGATTATGTTAAGCGATAATTGATCAGGGTTATCTAATGTCAAATTAGTATCAATTGAGCAATTCTGATCACTAACTGAAAGAATATAATTGCCTGCTGGCAGACCAATATATGGCGAGAAATAAACAGCTCCTGATGATGTTTCAGTTAAAGATGATGGGTAAACTGGGAATCCACCAACTATTGAAGGGTCACCACCAACAACATTATAAGAAATTTCACCAGTAGATTCATTGAAGCAAGATGGGGAGCTTACATCTAAATCTTGAATTGTTATTGGAGTTGGTTCTTCAATTGTTTCTGAGAATAAATTATTATACACACATTCATTTGCATCTTCAATAGATAAAAAGTAAGTAGAAGGAGAAAGGTCATTAGGGTTTTGGGTGTTAAATTGCTGTCCGTTCACGTTGTTAGTCCAAGTGTAGGAGTAAGGAGCTGCCCCACCAAAAACTAGTGTGCCGTCAATAAATCCATCATTAGCTCCAAAACAACTAACGTCATTCGCATTGGATGCTAAATGTTGAACAGCTGTTGACTGGTCCACTATATAAGTGAAATCAACCTCACACAAACCATCGTTTACATTTAAATTATAAGTGCCAGCAGTAACTCCTGGAAGTAAAGGAAAGTTTTGACCAATAGTATCTCCGTTAGAGTTAGTCCAAGTGTATTCGTATTCACCACTTCCTCCTTGAATATTAGCTGTGATTTGTCCGGTTGATTCTCCAAAACAGCTTACATCAATAACATTTGAAAAATCATCAATTATTTCACTAGCTTCATTGACAGTAACTGTAGATATATCTGTACAACCATCAGTATCTGTAATTATTACTTCATAAGTATCTTGCAGAAGGTCTTGTGCTAAGTATGGCCAAGATTCTAACAAATCACTGTCGTTAGGATTTGCTAGTGTATTTTCTCCAGTAATTTCGATAGAATAATTTGGATTTCCTCCTATAATTTCAAAATCAAAACGACCAGTTGCCTCACCAAAACAATCAATGTCGGTTACAGAAGTTAAATTAAATTGAATATCATCTGGCTCAGTGATTGTAAATACGGCGGTGGTGTCGCATAAGTTTTCATCTCTAATTGTAATTTCATAGTCGTCTGCTGGTAAACTTTCTGTATTAACAGTACTAGTTCCAGTTGGCCATAAATATTCAATTACCCCAGTTCCACCTGAAGCATTAATTGTCACAGATCCATCCTCGCCAAAGCATAAAGCATTGTTGACTGAAATAGGATTTGTGAATGTTAGTAAAGGAATAGGACTTAAAGTTGTATCAAATTCTTCACTAGCACAGCCTTCCGAGTCTTCAATTGTTAGACTATAATCACCATCTCCAGTTATAATTGTTTGGATAGAATCTCCCGTATTCCAACTGAAAGAATAAGGTATACCATTCCCTCCATCAGGATTTGCTGTCAGTTCTGCATCATTAGAATCAAAACATTTTTCCTCCACTAGACTAAAGAAATTTGTAATAGGGTCTGGCTCAGTTACGGTTTCAGTAAAAGTAGAGCTAGGACAGCCGTTGGCATCAATAATGTTTAAGAAATACGTGCCAGCACTTAAATTAGATATTGTCGAAGATTCTTGATCAATTGTATCTGAACTAAAGCCGTTCGGACCAGTCCATTCAGCAGAATAGGGTTGTGTACCTCCAATAACATTTATTTTTATGCACCCCGTTGTATCGCCATTACACAGTAAATCTAAAAAACTTAGAGATGGTGAAATGTCTATATTTATAGAGAATGGTGAAAGTTGTGTTGTATGATTACTAAAATTAATCAACGTTTCGGATGCATCGAGTAATTCAATTCTGTAAAAGCCATCTTCCGAGAAACAATATTCAAAAGTACCAGAAGTTGCATTATTAGGCGTGTATCCTGCTAAATTTGTAAAATCATCTTCAACACCAGCTAAGGCGTCATTTTCATCATAGAATTTTAGATTATATGACTGTGAATTATCAAGTCCAGTAAATGTGATGTCAACACATTCAGGATCTCCAGCACATTGGATTGAATCTGTAATAACAATGTCGGTGATAGTTTGTCCTACTACAAAAAAAGGAGCAAACACAAATAGTAAAATAAATCTAGCTAGTGTCAAGGTTAAAGAGTGTTAAGTGGTTATATTATAATCAAAAGTAAATATTTTTAAATAAATCATTAAAAAATGTAAATGAAAGTATTGAACAATAAAACTTTATCTAGTAATTAATAAATATTTTTATTGAATTTAAGCAAGATTAAGTTTAATTAAAATGCAATTTGTTTCAAAAAAATAAGAATTAATTACTCTGCAATATATATAAATAGTTGTTAAAAATGAGTACATACTTAGTACTTTTAGAATTTTCAAAACCATTTAAATTTTTAAAAATAGTTGACTAATTAGATTTTGTATTTACTGATTAAAGTCTTATAAAATATAAAGCCCCGAGCGTTTGCTCGGGGCTTTTAATCAATCTATTTATTTAAGAATTACTGAAGAACAATCTTTTTGTTAATTCCACCAGTTGAAGTCGTAATTTCTAAGAAATATACGCCTTTTGGCTGAGTGTTCATGTCAATCACTTTCGTGTACTGACCAACAAACTCGATTAACTCTTCGTTGTAAATCTCTTCACCAATCATATTAACAACTTTCACGCTCATTGTTTGTGCTTCCTCAGAAGTAAACGTTACGTTAAAGATGTCTCTTGACGGATTTGGATATACATCTAATCCAGATACTAAGTCCGCAGCTACTCTTTCACCACCTAATGTGTATGTTACAGGCTGTGAGAAAATGGTTGCCCATGATGTACCGTTTGTACCACAAGCTCCTCTTATTCTCCAAGAAATCTCGTCTCCTGGGTTTTGGTTGAACTTGGTTTGAGAAGTAGCCGTTCCTGGAATATCATTCCATTCGTAAACTGCTCCCGTTGTTACATTAGTCATCTCGAGGAAGTAATGGTCTGGTGCACCACTCTCTGGTGTGTCCCAAGACATAATTACTGCCGTATTAGCTCCGTTGGAACTTGTTGTTAAGTTCATTGGCATCTTATCACAGGCTGCTTCAGTACTGAAGGCTGAGAAGTCACCCCATCCCGAATGATACATTGGGTCTGAGTTGCCATCTTCGTCTACGTTTCCTGTACACCATGCTTTAGTGTGCCATTCGTAATCTGTACTCGCTGTAAAGTTTCCTTTCAAGCCATTGATGTTTCCTTCAGAATCACCATTGACATAGCGGAAGTTGTTAGCACCTAACTCACGCATCTTTCCTTTTGACTGCCATACGCCCCACTCTTCAGATGGTGCATCGGCAAAGAAAGTTACCCAATTAGCTTCTGTAGATACTGATAGGTTATCTAAGTTAGGACAAGCTGGTAGAGTAGTGTACTCAAAGTTAGCTGACCAATCCGACTGACAGTTAATTGTCAAGTCTTCATTTAGTACTCTAGCTCTCATTGACCACTCATAAGTAGTGCCTGGCTCCATAAAGTAACGTGTTCTACTTGTACCGTTCCAAGAGTTAGTGTTCACAGGACCAGCAGAAATTACTGTCCAGCCATCTGCTCCACTTCCTAATACTCTGTAACGAATCATATAGTGTGATGGTGCAGCATCTGTTGCTGACCAGTTGAATGTTACTCTATTGTGAATAATGTTATCAACTGTTAAGCCTGTTGGAACAAAATCACAAGGACTAACATTATCAGGCTGACCTACAGTAAACGTCACTTGTGCAGTACAATTGGAAATAATATCTGTAATTACAAAAGTGTAGTCACCTGCTGACAATGCAAATGGATTTTGTGGGATTCCGTTAGCATCAAATACATTTGCATCATAGTTTGATGAACCACCATAACCAATTGCTTGAGCATTACCATCAGAAGCTCCGAATTCTGATGCGTCAGTAACACCCATCATTACAACACTAAACTGACTACAATAGCTACAGCTATTATTTTCTTCTGTAGCATTAGGGTTATAGTTGTCAGCATTAGTATCTGTACATCCTAATATTTCGTCAGCATCACAAACACCATCGTCATCGCTGTCAACATCAATTACGGTTCCTGTTCCATCAGTTTCTCCTGAACATTCTTCGCAGCCTACAGTGTATATACATGATGAATCATCATCCGTTGCAATTTCATTATAGTTACATGCAAGGACATCTGTACAGCCTACAATTTCATCGGCATCACAAACGCCATCGTCATCGCTGTCTAGCTCAACAATAGTTCCTGTTCCATCGCTTTCTCCTGAACATTCCTCACATCCAACAGCATAGATACAAGTGGTATCGCTATCTGTTGCAAACTCATTGTAGTTACATGCAAGAACATCTGTACAGCCTACAATTTCATCGGCATCACAAACGCCATCGTCATCGCTGTCTAGGTCAACAATAGTTCCTGTTCCGTCAGTTTCTCCTGAACATTCTTCGCATCCAACAGCATATACACAAGTGGTATCGCTATCTGTTGCAAACTCATTGTAGTTACATGCAAGAACATCTGTACAGCCTAATATTTCATCGGCATCACAAACACCATCATCATCGCTGTCTAGGTCAACAATAGTTCCTGTTCCATCGGTTTCTCCTGAACATTCTTCGCATCCAACAGCATATACACAAGTGGTATCGCTATCTGTTGCAAACTCATTGTAGTTACAAGAAAGAACATCTGTACAGCCTACAATTTCATCGGCATCACAAACGCCATCGTCATCGCTGTCTAGGTCAACAATAGTTCCTGTTCCGTTAGTTTCTCCTGAACATTCTTCGCATCCAACAGCATATACACAAGTGGTATCGCTATCTGTTGCAAACTCATTGTAGTTACATGCAAGAACATCTGTACAGCCTACAATTTCATCGGCATCACAAACGCCATCGTCATCGCTGTCTAGGTCAACAATAGTTCCTGTTCCATCGGTTTCTCCTGAACATTCTTCGCATCCAACAGCATATACACAAGTGGTATCGCTATCTGTTGCAAACTCATTGTAGTTACATGCAAGAACATCTGTACAGCCTACAATTTCATCGGCATCACAAACGCCATCGTCATCGCTGTCTAGGTCAACAATAGTTCCTGTTCCGTTAGTTTCTCCTGAACATTCTTCGCAGCCTACAGTGTATATACATGATGAATCATCATCCGTTGCAATTTCATTATAGTTACATGCAAGGACATCTGTACAGCCTACAATTTCATCGGCATCACAAACGCCATCGTCATCGCTGTCTAGGTCAACAATAGTTCCTGTTCCATCGGTTTCCCCTGAACATTCTTCGCATCCAACAGCATATACACAAGTGGTATCGCTATCTGTTGCAAACTCATTGTAGTTACATGCAAGAACATCTGTACAGCCTACAATTTCATCGGCATCACAAACGCCATCGTCATCGCTGTCTAGGTCAACAATAGTTCCTGTTCCGTCGGTTTCCCCTGAACATTCTTCGCATCCAACAGCATAGATACAACTAGAGTTGTCAAATGTTGCAATCTCATTATAATTACATGCTAGAATATCTGTACATCCTTCTATTTCATTCACTACCTCATCACAGTCTTCTATTAAATCAGAGCCTTGTGCAATAAGAGTTCTAGTGTATGCAAAGCCACCTGATAATTCTGAACTAGAATTCCATGGAGAACCACCTGATGTCCAAGAAGTAAATTCAAATTCAAAGTATAAGTCGTCATCCAAAATATGTAGTGTCATAATATCACCAACTATAGTTTGCATATTACCATTGTGAGCATCTCTAATATTATTGTACCATGCACTATTTTCATCAAATGAACCATTTTTCCAGTACATGTTAGAGTTGGCTTGATTGTCCCAGAAATCATCTTGGTATACAGCATTATAAAGAGCTTGATTATCTTGTCTAGTAATAATACAAGTTGGAGTTATTGAATCTCTGTTTGCTGAAAGATTCCAGTCTGCACCATCTTCTTTTTCAAATTGGACTACTATTAATCCTTGATAGTTTAAATCGAAATCACATTCAATAGTAGAGCATGAACCGTCATCGAAAATAGCTGTTGGGTCATAGTTATATGCAAATGGATCCATACAGCCTGAACAGCTTTCGTTGTTTCCGTTTGGTTCGCCGCAATCATCCGCACAGGATTCGTACTCACATGTTCCATCTTCTAAAGTTGCTATAGCATCGAAGTTACATGCAATTTCATCTGTACATCCATAAATACCATCTATTATTACTTCTTCACAGTCTTCAAGGAAATAGGAGCCACTAGCTACTAATGTTCTTGTATAAGCGAAACCACCTTGTTGATTTTGTGACCAAGATGTAAATGTTAATTCAAAGTATAAATCGGCATCTAAAATATGTAGTGTCATTACGTCACCTACAATAGTTTGCATTTGTCCATCATGGGCATCTCTGATGTTATTATACCATCCTCCTCCTGAACTTAGCGGACCATTCTTCCAGTAGGTATTAGAACCTGATTGGTTATCGTAAAAGTTGTCCTGATAAACAATATTATATATTGCTTCTTGGTTTTGTCGTGTTAATATACAATTAGGAGTGATGGAGTCTTGATTTTCTGCTAACGTCCAATCTGCTCCATCTTCTTTTTCAAAAGATGTTGTAATTAAACCATCATAATTAATATCTATTTCACAATCTAAATCTGCACAAGAGTCATCACTTACTATAGCATTTGGATCGTAATTACTTGCACTTGGGTCCATACATCCTGAACAGGATGAATTGTCGCCGTATATTACGCCACAAGCATCGTAACATGAATAGTCGCAAGAGCCATCATTGAAAGTAGCTATAGAATCAAAGTTGCATGAATTAGGATCAGAACAGCCATAAATTAATGCCACTTCATTACAGTTAGCATCTTCGTCTATATTTGTTCCAGAATATACTAATGTTCTAGTATAGGCAAAGCCACCACCGCCCCCATTTATACCTTGTGTCCAAGCTGTAAAGTATAATTCAAAGTATAAGTCTGAGTCTAGAATGTGTAAGGTGACGGTCTCACCCACAATATTTTGCATATTGTTATTACTTGCGTCTCTGATGTTGTTGTACCAGCTATTTTCTTCATCAAATCCACCCATTTTCCATTCAGTATTTGACCCAATTTGATTGTCCCAAAAATTATCTTGATAAACGGTATTATATAATGCACTTTGATTTTGTCTTGTTATTATACAAGTAGGGGTAATGAAATCTTGATTTTCTGCTAAGTTGTAATTTGAATTATCTTCTTTTTCAAAATTAACTATCAGACCTCCTTGGTAACATTCAAGAACTGTACATGAATCATTACTAATTATAGCAGTAGGGTCATAGTTATAAGCGTTTGAGTCTGTACATCCTATACAGCTAGTATTATCTCCGTAAAGTACGCCGCAA
Organism: Flavobacteriales bacterium; assembly: GCA_965277895.1. GTDB lineage: Bacteria > Bacteroidota > Bacteroidia > Flavobacteriales > UBA7312. Next base: position 1,734,062 of record CBDIDR010000001.1, on the reverse strand, counting down.
TCATCAAAGCAACTATCATCATCACCGTTTACAACTCCTGAACAGTCTGTACAAGTAGAGTTGTCTCCATTTGGTACGCCACATTCATCTGCACAAGAAATGTATTCGCAGCTTCCATCATTAAAAGTTGATAAGCTGTTATAGTTACACGCTACTTCATCAGTACATCCATAAACGAGCAATACCTCCTCACAATCTTCTGTTAGATTATCCCCTTGAGCAACAAAAGTTCTAGTGTAGGCAAAACCACCGCCACCACTCCAACCTTGTGACCAAGCTGTAAAGTAAAGTTCAAAGTATAAATCAGAGTCAAGTATATGTAGTGTAACTGTTTCACCAACTATATTCTGCATATTATTATTACTCGCATCTCTTAAATTAAAGTACCAATTGTTGTCCTCTTCATAGGACCCCATTTTCCATTGAATATTTCCATTTTGTTGATTATCCCAATAGTTGTTTTGATAAACAGTATTGTATAATGGCTGCATATTTTGCCTAGTAATTATACAAGTAGGTGTTATAGAATCTTGGTTTTCTGAAAGGTTCCAATCTGCATTACTTGCTTTTTCAAAATCAACGACTAATGGACTTCCGAAATAAGTCAGTTCAAAATCACAATCGAGTATTGTACAAGAACTATCATCAAAAATATTGATAGAGCTGTAGTTAATGGCTATTGGATCCATACAGCCTGTACATGAAGAATTATCTCCATTTGGCACGCCACAATCATCCGCACAAGAAATGTATTCGCACGAACCGTCATTTAGGCTTGCAATTGAGTCGTAATTACATGCAAATTCGTCTATACAGCCATACATGCCATCAATTATAATTTCATCACAATTTTCTACAAGACTATCACCTTGAGCAATTAGTGTTCTGGTGTAGGCAAAGCCTCCTTGTTGGTTTTGTGACCATGATGTAAAGTATAGTTCAAAATATAGGTCAGAATCTAGGATATGCAGAGTCATTGTGTTACCTACAACGTTTTGCATTTGTCCACCATGAGCATCTCTTATATTATTATACCAACTTCCACCTTCATTATAGGCGCCATTCTTCCATTCAGTATTTGAGCCGGATTGATTATCCCAAAAATCATTTTGATAAACATAATTATATAGTGCTCTATTATTTTGTCTAGTTATTATACACGAAGGTGTTATTGAATCTTGATTTTCTGAAAGATTCCAATCGGCACCATTTTCTTTTTCAAAATCTATTATGAGGTTAGAGCCATAATTGAGTTCAAAATCACAATCTAAAACTGAGCATGAATTGTCAGAAATAGTAGCTGTAGGATCATAGTTCATAGCAGAAGGATCCATACACCCAGAGCATGAAGAATTATCTCCATTTGGTATACCGCAGTCATCTGCACATGATAAATAGTCACATGAACCATCATTATAAGTGGCTAATGAGTCAAAGTTACATGCTATTGCATCGGTACAGCCATAAATCATATTTACCTCTTCACAGTCTGCGTTTTCACCTCCGCCAATAAAGGTTCTAGTGTATGCAAAACCACCTGATGAGATCGAGCCAAACCATGGAGCTCCGTTGGATGTCCATGAGGTAAATTCTAGTTCAAAGTATAAGTCGGAGTCTAAAATATGAAGGGTCATTATGTCTCCTACAATATTTTGCATATTATACCCATGTGCATCTCTTATATTGTTGTACCACGTTCCAGCCATTTCATAACTTCCCATTTTCCACATGGTGTTAGATTCAGATTGGTTGTCGTAAAAATCGTTTTGATAAACACTATTGTATAGTGCCTGATTGTCTTGTCTTGTAATGATACAAGTAGGAGTGATAAAATCTTGATTTTCTGCTAGATTCCAATCGGTACCGTCAAATTTTTCAAAGTCAATTTCTATTTGTCCATTAAAGCAGTCGAGGACAGTACATGTACTATCGTCAATAAGTGCATTAGGGTCATAGTTAAAGGCATTTGAATCTGTACAGCCTGAACATGTTGAATTATCACCGTTTGGTACGCCACATTCGTCATAGCAACTTGTATCATCTCCGTTTACTACTCCAGAGCAGTCCGTACATGTAGAGTTGTCGCCATTTGGTACGCCGCATTCGTCAGCACAACTAATGTATTCACAGAATCCACTTTCAACAGTTGCTGTTGAGTCGTAATTACATGCGAGTTCATCTGTACAGCCGTAGACTAATTCTACTTCTACACAGCCTTCAACCAGACTATCTCCCTGAGCAATAAATGTTCTGATGTAAGCAAAGCCACCACTTTCGTCAGAGTTATTATTCCAAGGGGCTCCATTTGAAGTCCAAGAGGTAAATTCTAGTTCAAAGTATAAATCGGAGTCTAAAATATGAAGGGTCATTATGTCTCCCACAATATTTTGCATATTATACCCATGTGCATCTCTTATGTTATTATACCAATCACCACCTTCATTGTAGGTTCCATTTTTCCATAAGGTGTTTGAGCCTCCTTGATTATCCCAGAAGTCACCTTGATAGACATGGTTATAAAGTGCATGATTACTTTGTCTAGTGATTTCGCATGTTGGGGTAATGATATCTCTGTTTTCAGCTATATTCCAATAGGCATTATCTTCTTTTTCAAAATATACTACAGTTGGACCGTTGTATAATAATTCTAAACCACAATCTAATGAAGTACATGAGCCATCGTCAACAATATTCGCTGGGTCATAATTTGCAGCATTTGGATCTGTACATCCTATACAGCTTGAGTTGTCACCAAATAGTACGCCGCACTCATCTAAACATGAAATGAAATCACAAGTACCATCATTAAAGGTGGCTAATGAATCATAATTACATGCAAGTTCATCTGTACAGCCATTGATTAATTCTATTTCTTCACAATCTGCGTTTTCTCCAGCGGCAACAAATGTTCTGGTGTAGGCAAATCCTCCTTGTTGGCTTTGTGACCATGAAGTAAAGTAAAGTTCATAATATAAATCAGCATCCAGTACGTGGAGGGTCATTATGTCTCCTACAATATTTTGCATATTATACCCATGCGCATCTCTTATATTATTATACCAACTCCCGCTTTCACTGTAGGCGCCATTTTTCCATAAGGTGTTTGATCCAGATTGGTTATCGTAAAAATCATTTTGATAAACGTAATTGTATAAGGCCCTGTTATTTTGTCTAGTTATAATACAAGTAGGGGTTATAAAGTCTTGATTTTCTGCTAGATTCCAATCGGCACCGTTTTCTTTTTCGAAGTCAACTTCAAGTTCCCCATCAAAACAATCTAAAGTAGTACATGAGTCGTTATCAATTATGGCTGTTGGGTCGTAGTTGAATGCATTGGGGTCGGTACACCCAAGACATGTTGAGTTGTCACCGTTTGGAACGCCACATTCGTCATTGCAACTTGTATCGTCTCCGTTTACTACTCCAGAGCAGTCCGTACATGTAGAGTTATCGCCATTAGGCACCCCACATTCATCGGCACAGCTGGTGAATTCACATAAGCCACTTTCAACAGTAGCTGTTGAATCATAATTACATGCTATTTGGTCTGTACATCCACTTACCAATTCTACTTCAATACAACCTTCAATAAGACTATCGCCTTGTGCTATAAATGTTCTGGTGTAGGCAAAACCTCCTTGCTGATTTTGTGACCATGAAGTGAAGTATAGCTCAAAATATAAGTCAGAATCTAAAATGTGAAGGGTCATTACATCACCCACAATGTTTTGCATATTATATCCGTGCGCATCTCTAATGTTATTGTACCAATCACCACCTTCATTGTAAGCGCCATTTTTCCACATTGTATTTGATCCTGATTGGTTATCCCAGAAATCATTTTGATATACACTGTTGTATAATGCGTTTTGATTTTGTCTAGTAATTTCACAAGTAGGGGTGATGAAGTCCCTGTTTTCTGCTAGATTCCAATAGGCATTGTCTGCTTTTTCGAAGTTCACTACTGTTGGGCCATTATATAGTAATTCAAAACCACAATCTAGGGAAGTACAAGAGCCATCGTCAATTATATTTTCGGCATCATAGTTGGCGGCACTTGGGTTTGTACATCCAGTACAGCTTGAGTTATCGCCATTTGGTACGCCACAGATATCTGCACATGAGATATAATCACATGTACCATCATTAACATTTGCCAAAGAATCGTAGTTACAAGCGTAATCGTCAGTACATCCACCAACAAGTTCTACTTCAAAACAATCTTCATTTTCTCCAGCAGTTATAAATGTTCTGGTATAGGCAAATCCGCCTTGTTGGTATTGTGACCATGAAGTGAAGTAAAGTTCAAAATATAAATCAGAATCTAAGATGTGAAGTGTCATTACATCACCTTCAATACTCTGCATATTATTTCCGTGAGCATCTCTAATGTTATTGTACCAACTACCACCTTCGTTATAACCGCCATTCTTCCACATTGTGTTTGATCCTGATTGGTTATCCCAGAAATCATTTTGATACACACTATTGTATAATGCGTTTTGATTTTGTCTTGTGATAATACAGGTAGAAGTTATAAAATCTTGATTTTCTGCTAAATTCCAATCAGCATAATTTTCTTTTTCAAATTCAACATAAGATTGTCCTTCAAAGCAGGTGTTCGCAGTACATGAGTCACTTATGATAGCATTTGGGTCGTAGTTAAATGCAATTGGGTCAGTACATCCAGTACAGCTTGAGTTATCGCCGTTGGGTACTCCACATAGATCTGCGCAACTTATGTATTCGCAGCTTCCATCATTGTATGTCGCTAAAGTGTCATAATTACAAGCTATTTCATCGGAACAGCCATAGACCATCTCAACCTCATTACAGTTAGCGTCTTCTCCACCTCCGATAAATGTTCTAGTATAAGCAAACCCACCTGCAAATTGCTGCCAATTTCCATTTTGATCCCAAGAGCTAAAATCTAATTCAAAGTATAAATCTGAGTCTAAGATATGAAGGGTCATTACATCTCCTTCAATGCTTTGCATATTTCCGCCATGTGCGTCTTTTATATTGTTATACCAGCTGCCACCTTCATCGTAGCTACCGTTCTTCCACATCGTATTTGAACCCGATTGGTTGTCATTAAAGTCGTTTTGATAAACACTATTATAAAGTGCATTGTTATTCTGTCTTGTAATTATACAAGTAGGAGTGATGAAATCTTGATTTTCTGGCAAGTTCCAATCGGTACCGCCGAGTTTTTCAAACTCAACTTCGAGAATACCAGTATAGCAATCCAGAACGGTACAAGAGTCGTTATCAAACAAATAGGTTGGATCATAATTGTATGCATTTGGGTCTGAACATCCTGAGCATGTAGAGTTATCCCCATTAGGCACACCACAATCGTCGGCACAAGAAGTATACTCGCATGAGCCGTCGTCAACATTTGCTGGCTCTCCAACTGAAGTTACTATAAAGTTGCTTATCGTTAGCCAACCTTCTCCACAACATCCATTTGTAGCATCTTCTATAAAACCTATTAGGTCTCCAGCTGAAGCGTTAAATGTAATTGTTCCGGATTGCGGATTTTCTCCCACTGGGTTGATTAGTGAGGTTGCTGTTCCGTTGATGAAGTACATTTGTTCGTATTGCCAAGTGTCATTATGTTGGGCTGACCAATCAAAGGAAACTTCTACATCTTGGTCTACATACATATAGACTTCTGTGGGAGAAGAAAGTTCTTCGCCAGTAATTGAGCCTCCCCAATTGGAAAAGTCACCATCACTTCCGTTTATTACAAGACTGTTTCCGTCTTCAGAAAATGAAATAGTACCATTTCCATTTCCAGAAAACTGAGTCCATTCTGATGGAGAATAATTCTCGTTAAATCCAACTATTGAATCGCTATTAATATAGTTACAAGCTGAGGGGTCTGTACAGCCAGGAATATCTTGAGCATAACTACTAACGGTTAGTATAGATATTACTATCGTAAATAAAAGACGCATGATAGAATATTGTTAAGGTTAAAAGATTATAAATCTAATAAAAAATAAATATATGATTGTTTAGGGGGGATTTGGAAGTAAAAAAACCCTCAATCTACTAGAGAATGAGGGTTTTTTTTGAGTGGGCAATGAGGGACTCGAACCCCCGACTTCCTCCTTGTAAGGGAGGCACTCTGAACCAACTGAGTTAATCGCCCAAAATGGTTGGCAAATATAAGTGATTTTATATCAATCACAAATTTTCATTTCAAAAGTATGTTATAAAATTTCTGCTACTGTAAATGTGCTGCCTCCAATGAAAATTAAATCGCTTTTATTCGCTTTCAATTTAGCTGAAGAAAAGGCCTTTTTTACAGATGAAAAAGGTGTTCCTTTAAGAGAATATTTGGAGGCTATTTTTTCTAGTTTACTTTCGTCCAATGCTCTTGGAATATTTGCCTTGCAAAAATAATATATGGCATTTTTTGGTAAAAGGGATAAGATGTTATCAATGGATTTATCGCTGACCATACCCAAAACAAAGTGTAGTTGTTTGTGTGGGGTTTCTTTAATTTGTTGGCTTATCCATTTTATACTATCTACATTATGTCCAGTATCACAAACAGTGAGGGGTGAATTATTGAGTATAGTCCATCTGCCTTTTAAGGATGTATTTTTCTGAACATTCAAAAGCCCTTTTTTTAGATTTTCATCTGAGATGTTCCAGCCTTTTTTTATGAGTGTATTTATACTTGTGTGTGTGGTCGACACATTTTCTGCCTGATATTTTCCTAGTAAATCGGTTTTTAGCGTGCTGGCTTTAGAAATGATTAAAGGTGCATTTTTTTCTTCAGCTATTTTTTTGAAAATAGGTAGAGTATTTTCTTGATTTTTTCCAATGACTACCGGAGTATTTTCTTTAATTATTCCAGCTTTTTCAACAGCTATTTTTTCAATAGTATCACCAAGTAAATTAGTGTGGTCAAGACCAATATTTGTAATTATTGATAAGTCAGGTGTGATGATGTTGGTACTGTCTAATCGCCCTCCTAAACCAGTTTCTATAATTGCGATATCTACTTCTTGCTTAGAGAAATTATGAAATGCCATAGCCACTGTCATTTCAAAAAATGACATGCCTATTTCAGTAAACCACTCTTTGTTGGATTTTACGAATTCAATGACTTCAACTTGACTTATCATATTGCCATTTATTCTAATACGCTCCCTAAAGTCTTTGAGGTGTGGGGAAGTATATAATCCAGTTTTATAGCCTGCTTCTTGAAAAACTGAGGCTATCATATGACTGGTTGAGCCTTTTCCATTTGTACCAGCTATGTGTACAGATTTAAATGTGTTTTGGGGGTTTTCTAGCTTTTGACATGCCAACACAATATTACCAATATCAGCTTTATAAGCTACACTTCCTGTGCGTTGATACATTGGCAATTGTTGAAATAGCCAATCGATACATTCTTGATAAGTCATTAGTTCAACTTAAAGTTGTAAATGATAGTACCTATTTGAATTTCAGGGGCAGAGCTGTTAGCTTCAAAAGTAGTTTTTAGGGCCGCTTCTTTAGCTTTGCTATACAGATAGGAATTAGTAGTTGTAGAGCCTTTAGCACCTGGTGTGGCATTGATAACTTTTCCGTTTCTATTAACTCGAATGGTTACAACGACTTTCCCTTGTTGTTGAGAATCATTATTGGGTTTAATGATTTTTTCTATGGTTCTTCCACCAAGTTTGTAGGCAACACCATTAGTACCAATCCCACCACCAACATAGGCGTTAGATTTTGGGTCGCCTTCTTCACTTCCTTGGTCGCCACTTCCTTCACTAATACCTTGGCTTGTACTGTTGTTTTGCTTTTTACCAGGGTAGAGGGCTTTAGTGTTTACTACTGGTTCAGGTTTTTTTTCTTCAACTTCTTCTACCTTTTCTGGTTTTTTCTTTTCCTTGATTTTCTCTTTTACGACAGGGGTTTCTTCAACTTCTTGGGTGCTTATTTCATCAACTACAGGATTGTTTTCTACCACCTCTTGCGGTGTAATTTCCTCTTCTTCTATAATTTGTTCTGGCTGTTCAGCTCCACTTCCAAAATCGTCGTAACCAAAATTAATTGTAATTCCTTCTTCTGGTGGTGGTGGGATACGGTAGGTTAATCCAAGAAAAACAAAGCAAATCAAAAGAAATAAATGAAACATTACTGTTCCAATTATTGCCTTTCTTTTATTGCTTTTTGCACCAGACATTTACATTTATTTGGGGTTTGTAGCTAGTACTACTTTGTACTTATTTCTGTATGCTATATCCATTACTTTTACGGCAAATTCTATGTCTACCGTTTTATCGGCATGAAGAACTATTGCAGGCTCAACTTCATTAGAAAGTAGTTGAATGAGTTGATTTTCTAAATCTTCGAAGGGAATCTTTTGGTCTTCGATGTAATATTCTATTTCTGGTGTTATAGATACAGAAACCGTTTGTTTTTCGAGAGTTCTAGCTTTACTGTTGGGTAAAAGTAATTTTAAAGCATTTGGACTTACTAATGTTGAGGTAAGCATAAAAAAGATAAGTAATAGGAATACTATGTCAGTCATGGATGACATACTGAAGTTAGCACTTACCTTATTTTTACTTCTTAAACTCATTTGTTATTGTGCAATAAGTCCATGAAATCAGTCGTGGTTGTTTCTAGTAGAAAAACAACTTTTTCAACCTTTGTAACCAATACATTGTAGGCAATGTATGCGATAATACCCACAACTAAACCTGCCACAGTAGTTACCATAGCTGTATAAATACCTTTGGAAAGCATTTCGATGTCTATATTACCACCTGCACTTGCCATTTCATGAAAGGCAACAATCATTCCGATTACTGTTCCTAAGAAGCCAATCATTGGTGCAGCACCAGCAATAGTGGCTAGATTGGCTAAATTATTTTCAAGTACATAGACTTCGAGTTTACCTTGATTTTCTATGGCAGCTGAAATATCGGTCATAGGCTTGTCAATTCGGTCAATGCCTTTTTCTAACATTCTAGAAATTGAAGTGTCTGTGTTTTTACAAAGAGTCTTCGCTGCTTTTACATCATTATCTTGAATGTAGTTTTTAATACTATTCAGAAAACTAGCATCCTTTCTACTTGCCTTTTTTAAAGTAGTGTATCGTTCAATAAAAAGGTAAACGGATATAATCGATAAAACACCAAGTGTAATCATAATCAGATTCCCACCAGTACCACCACTTGTAATTAATTCAAGGATTGAAAGTGTTTTTTCTTCCACAATTTCCCCATCAACAGATGTTTGCGAAAGTGTATCGCCGATAGTATTGATTTGTAAAAGCAATGATTTCATATTTTTTTGTTTAGTTAAAAACGACTTTTTTTAAGCACTTATTGCATTAGTATATATGTAGCTGCACCAGCAATATAGCCAATCAATGCTAAGAAACTAATTTTCTTAATGTACCATATGAAGTCAATTTTAAGAATACCCATTACGGCTACACCAGCTGCAGAACCTATGATAAGTACGCTGCCGCCTGTACCTGCACAGTAAGCAAGAAACTCCCAAAATGTACCATCAACAGCAAAAACACCAGTTCCAATTTCATACATTCCCATTGCACCAGCAACTAGTGGAACATTATCAACAATAGCTGATAAAAGTCCAATGATAATATTTATGACGTATATATTTCCATCGAATGTATTGTCAAGTATTACAGCCATATCGTTAAGATGACCCATACTTTGTAAAGCAGCAACAGCCAATAAAATTCCAAGGAAGAAAAATATGGTTGGAACATCTACTTTTTTGAGTACTCCAATTACCGTAAGGTCAGATTTAGCTTCATGATTTTTACTTCTGTGTAGTAATTCAGTAGTTAGCCACATAACCCCTAAACTAAATAAAATACCTATGTAAGGAGGAAGGTGGGTAACAGTTTTAAAAACAGGAACAAATAATAGTCCAGCACCACCTAAAAAGAAAATGAACTTTCTTTCAAATGGAGTTGTAGGGTTTGTAAGGTGTTCTACAGCTTCTGTATTAGATGGTCTAGTTATATTCCCTTTCAATTTAAATGAAAGGTATATTAGAGGGACAATCATACAAACTATAGATGGAATAATTATAGAAGTGATGATATTTGCGGCTGTAACTTGACCCCCAATCCATAACATAATCGTAGTAACATCTCCAATAGGTGACCAGGCACCACCGGCATTAGCTGAAATGATAATCATACCAGCAAATAGCCACAAGTCTTTTTTATCTTCTATGAGTTTGGTTAACAGTGCCGACATTACAATGGCTGTTGTTAAGTTGTCCAGTGTCGCTGAAAAGAAGAATGATAGTATACATAAAATCCACATTAACTTCACCTTATTAGTGGTTTTGATACGATCAGTAATAACTGCAAACCCTTGGTGAGCATCCACTAGCTCCACAATAGTCATTGCTCCTAAGAGGAAGAATAATATTTGACCTATTTCAGCAAGATGGTGAGATAGTTCATATAAAACAAAATTCTGTTTGACATAATCGATATTCTCAGCGATGTATTCACTTGTATAGCTTAAGTCTTTTGTTTGAAAGTAGTTTAAGAAATTAGTAAAGGTATCGGAGGTGATATCAATTTCAAATAAACCAAGTGCAAAAATTGCCCAACATAAGGAGCCTGCGATTAGTGCCGAAGCAGATTTGTCAATTTTAAGGGGGTGTTCAAAGGCTATTAGTACGTATCCTAAAACAAAAACGACTAACATAGAAAGGTAAATCATTGTATACTAATTTTTGATTAATTTATTTTTGCAAATATACTGTTGTAGATGGAAAAGCAAACTCACAATCGTTATTCTTTACGATTTCCATAATTTTAAAATTAATGTCCTCTTTTACATCTATAAAATCATCCCATTTTGTAGAGCTTACATAGTATAAAACCATGATGTCTAATGAGCTTGCTCCAAACTCTTGAAATTTAACTCTACCTTCTTGGTCAGTTCTGGGGTGTTCGTTAATTAGTGTTTCAATTTCATTAACGACCTTTTTCATTTGCTCAATAGAAGTATCGTAGGTTAGGCCAATATAAAACCGAGCTCGTCTAACTTTTCTTTTACCTAGGTTATCCAATTCGGCAGAAATCATATTTTTATTAGGTACGGTAACAATACTTTTGTCAAAGGTGCGAATGCGAGTAGAACGGAAACCTACTTTTTCTACAGTTCCTGTAATGCTTCCAGTTGAAACTAAATCGCCGACCACGAAAGGTTTATCAAAAAATATGGTGAATGAGCCTAACAGATTCTCTAAACTTTCTTTTGAGGCCATAGCAATAGCGATACCTCCTATACCAACACCCGCAGCTAATGCTGTAACATCGATATCAAAGACCCTGCCTAAAAGCACAAAGAATAGAACAATATAAACGGCTATTTTACCAATTTCTATTACAAATGGCACTAATTGATCGTCCATTTTACTTTCGGTATTTTCTGCTTTATTTTTGAAGACTATTCCAAAATAGTCAACTAATCGTAATCCTATTCTTAGAAATGAGAAGAGCATTACAATTGAAAATAATTTGTGAACAAGCTTTTCTAAATTGAAATTTTCATTGCTAAAAGTCAATTCTGCTGGAAAACTGATATTCAATGCTCCCAAATAGATGAATAAAAGAAATAAGGCGAAAGAGATTGGTCTTATTAATAAGTCGTTAAACTTCTCAAGATTAATTGATGCGTCTCTATTTAGTAATCGGAAAAGAATATGGCTTAAGTATTTAGAAATGAGTTTTTTGAATATTAATCCAAATAAAACAAATCCTAAAAACCAAATATAGTTTTCTACGGAATTACTTAAAAAATGATACTGTGAAAGGTCGTTAAGTGTCATGTTTAGATGAGTTTGTTAAGTGCAATTTCAAAAGATGTTTTAGAAATATTTTTTCGTGTTGAATTTATCTCATGAGATTTTTTTAGTGCGTTCATTATCGTGTTTGATGTGTCTTCAAATATAGCTGTGTCTGTCATATCAACATCAGCTTTCATTAAATATGCAAATACTCTTGCCATACCGCAATTTGCAATAAAATCGGGAATCACGCTTAGTCGTTCGTCAGTAAACTCGCTTATGCTTCCAAAGAATATTTCTTTGTCGGCAAAAGGAACGTTAGCTCCACATGAAATAACCTCAAGTCCTCCTTCAATCATTCGTTCAACTTGACTTTGGGTAACTAATCTTGAGGCAGCAGCAGGAATGAATACCTCTGCACCAATATCCCAAATTTTAGAGTTAATCTCATCAAATGATTCCATCTTATCAGAATATAATTTATTGCCGTTTTTGTTGAGGAATAATTGACGAATTTTTTCGAAAGTAAATCCGTCTTCATTGATTAGCCCTCCTTCTTGGTCTATAATACCAACGATTTTACCACCAGATTGTGCTTGGTAAAATGCTGCTGCTGAGCCTACATTCCCCCAGCCTTGTATGATAATTCTTTTATCCTTTATACTTTCTTTATGTAAGTTGTAAAAGTGCTCAACAGCTACTGAAACGCCATAGCCAGTTATCATATCTGCTACGGTATAGTTGTTTTCAACTTTAGGTGTTAATGAGGTGTTTTGAATAGGTAATAAAACGCCTTTTTGAAGTTGAGAGATTATTTTACTTTTTTCTTCTGGGCTTGGCTTAAAATGACCATTAAAAACACCTTCTTGAGGGTGTTCTACTCCTAATTCATTAGTGATAGGAATAACTTCATGGATTTCATCAACATTTAGATCACCACCTGTGCCATAATAGTTTTTCAATAAAGGCGTAATAGCGGCATACCAGCGTTTTAGCACACCTTCTTTTCTAGGGTCTTTTGGGTCAAAATTTATTCCAGATTTAGCACCGCCAATAGATGGACCTGCAACAGTAAATTTAACCTCCATTGTTTTAGCTAAAGAAACGACTTCGTGTTTATTCAGGCCTATTCTCATTCGAGTACCACCACCTGCGGCACCTCCTCTAAGAGAATTAATGACTACCCATCCTTGAGCTTCTGTCTGGCTATCACTCCACTCAAATACAATTTCAGGGTTCTTGTTTTCGTATTGGTCTAATAATTTTTTCATTGAAAGTAAATTTTAGCAAAAGTAATTATTATTACCCAAAATATTTGCCAGTAGTCGAATTCCTTTTAGCACCTGTTACTGATGCTAAGCAATTAATCTTATTTTCTTTATGAAGTACACCTAAAAGACCGAATATCATTGCCTCTTTGTATTCAATTAATTTCTTGTTACCTAAGGTAAATTTGGAAGCTGAGTGGTCTTGTATTTTGTGCATTAAATAGGAATTAAAAGCACCTCCACCAGTAACTAAGCAATTACCTTTAGTAATGCATTTTCCAATCTGAATGGCGGCATGCTCCACCAATGTGCAAAGTTTATTTTCTTCTGAGTCTTCGACCTCATCAACTAATGTAATGAAATGTTTTTCTAGCCATTCCTTTCCTAATGATTTTGGAGGTGGTTGATGATAGTAATCAATGGCATTTAATTTTTCTAGAAGTTGATTGTTAACGCTGCCACTTTTGGCAATATCGCCATTCTTATCGTATTCATAACCTAGCTTGTTGGAGTAGTGATTTAAAGCAATATTAACAGGGCAAATGTCATATGCCTTACGTTTTCCATTCTCGGAGTATGAGAAATTACTAAATCCACCTAAATTGAGGCAATAGTCGTATTCTTTGAATAGAATTACATCTCCAATAGGAACCAGGGGAGCTCCTTGTCCGCCAAGTTTTACATCTAGACTTCTAAAATCACAAACCACAGGAATATCTAATGATTCATTTATGATTTTTCCATTTCCTATTTGTAGTGTAATCCCTTTTTTTGGCTGGTGCAGTATAGTGTGTCCGTGTGAGCAAATCAAATCCACTTCAAGGCTATTATTTTTGATAAAAAGACTTATTAAATTTGACAGATATTTGGCGTATTCATTATCAATTTTGTTAATATAATCTCTAGATTTTAGGTGTAATTCTTTTAACTCTTTTAGCCAATTTTCTTCATATGAAAAAGTTTGACAAATACTCAATTCATATTGCCAACTACCCTCAAAATTAAAGGTGACGTACGCCAAGTCTACTCCATCTAAAGAAGTGCCCGACATTAATCCTATTACCCTATATTTCATATTAGTTAAAAAGACTATTTTTGAAGTCAAATTTAAACTAACTAACTCACATATATGAACTTTTCACTTACTGAAGAACATAAAATGATTCGCGATGCGGCAAGAGACTTCGCTCAGACAGAACTTTTGCCCGGGGTTATCGAAAGAGATGAGCATCAGACTTTTCCAGCAGAACAAATAAAAAAACTTGGAGAATTGGGCTTTATGGGAATGATGGTAGACCCAAAATATGGTGGAGCAGGAATGGATACTATTTCATACGTTCTAGCTATGGAGGAACTTTCAAAGGTTGATGCTTCGGCTTCTGTAGTTGTATCTGTAAACAACTCATTAGTGTGTTGGGGTCTTGAAAAGTACGGCACTGAAGAGCAAAAGCAAAAATATCTTGTGCCTTTAGCAAAAGGTGAAATTATTGGAGCCTTTTGTTTATCAGAACCGGAGGCTGGTAGCGATGCCACTTCTCAACAAACTACGGCTGTTGATATGGGTGACCATTATCTGCTGAACGGTACAAAAAACTGGATTACAAATGGAAATTCGGCATCAGTATATTTAGTCATTGCCCAAACTGACCCTGAAAAAGGACACAGAGGAATCAATGCATTAATTGTAGAAAAAGAAATGCCTGGCTTTGAGGTAGGTTTAAAGGAAAATAAATTAGGAATTAGAGGTTCAGATACCCACTCATTATTATTTACGGACGTAAAAGTGCCAAAGGAAAATAGGATAGGAGAGGATGGTTTTGGATTTAAGTTTGCCATGTCTACACTTTCAGGTGGACGAATAGGTATTGCCTCACAGGCTTTAGGTATAGCTTCGGGAGCTTATGAGTTATCATTGGAGTACTCTAAGCAGCGAAAAGCTTTTGGTAAAGCTATAAATGAACATCAAGCTATTGCCTTTAAATTAGCCGATATGGCTACAGAAATTGAGGCGGCTAGATTATTATGTTTGAAATCCGCTTGGCTAAAGGATAACGGCAAGAATTTTGATAAAGAAAGTGCTATGGCAAAAGTTTTTGCCTCTGAAGTGGCTATGAAAACAACGACTGAAGCCGTTCAAGTGCATGGCGGTTATGGTTTTGTGAAAGAGTACCATGTAGAAAGGTTAATGAGAGATGCCAAAATCACTCAAATTTATGAAGGGACATCGGAAATTCAGCGTATCGTAATTTCGAGGTCAATTCTTAAATAAACGAATTGTTATATATTTAGAAAAAATTAAGTTTCATTATGAAGAGAATAATTGTCATTGTATTGTGTTTAACAGGGCTACTTAGTTATGGGCAGTCTATTCAGCAGATGCAAAAATACATGAAGTTTGCACCCTCAAATATGGGGGCAACTGATGTTAACCCATCAGATATTCCTAGCGAAGGAGTTCTAAGGCAAATGGGTTTAAGTGAAGATGAAATCCAAGAGGCAATGAATTATAAATTTCAGCGAGGAGAGTACAATCCAAACTTTATAGATTCTTCGTCATCTGATATTAGTCAAATTCAGTCAAGGAACTTTTATGAGTCGTTGGACAACGATACGTTATTTCCTTTTAATGATTCAATTCAGTATCCTGTTGCTAAGATTTACGGACAAAACTTCTTCAGAAATAATTCGGTTAATTTCTTTACACGCTCATATGATAATCAAGCACCAGAAAACTACCTTTTAGCAGAGGGTGATGAAATTACCATTTCTATATGGGGTTTGTCAGAGCACAGTGAAGTTGTTACTGTAAATGAAAAAGGATATATATCTACGAAACATGCAGGACGTATTTATGTGGGTTCTAAAACGTTGAAGTCGGTAAGATCTCTTGTAAAAGACAGAATGAGCTCGTTTTTTGATTTAAGAAAATCTCAATTTGACATAACATTAAATTACTCTAGGGTAATAAGTGTAAATATAGTCGGTGAAGTCTTTAATCCTGGATCCTATTCTATTCCAGCTTTAAATACAGCTTTCAATGCATTAATTGCTGCGGGAGGACCAAATCAAATAGGTTCGGTAAGGAATATATACCTAAAGCGTGATGGCAAAACCGTAGACTCTTTAGATGTCTATAAATTCCTCTTTGATGCCGACTATTCACAAGATCTCTTCATGCAAAATAACGATTACCTCTATGTTCCTTCGGCTCAGAATGTTATTGAGCTAAAAGGAGAAGTAAATAAACCATATACTTATGAGGTAAAGGAAGGCGATAAATTAATCGACCTTATAAAATATGCTGGAGGCTTTACTAAGTTAGCTTATAAAAACGGTATTACAGTAAATAGAATTGATGGTAATTCCATCAAAACAATTACTGTAGATGAAGTAGGCTCTAAAAATTTGCCACTAAAAAATGGTGATGAAATAATGGTGAATAGTATTCAGGGAATTCCTTCGGATTTGGTTTACATTCATTCCTCAACTGGAGTAAGTGGAGAATATCAGTTTTCTAGTGGAGAAAAAATATATGATATGTTGTTAAAATCAAACTCTCTTTCAGATGATTTGTTTTTAGAGTCGGCATACTTAGTGAGAACTTCCTCAGATGATTATTCTAAAGAGTACTTAATACTTGACATAGCAGGAATAGTTGAAAACCCTAATTCAGAATCAAATATCACTATCGAAGAATACGATGAAATATTCTTTCTCTCCAAAAGAGATTACATAGATGAATTTGAAGTCTCAATTACTGGTGGGGTGAGATTGCCTAACACATTTTCCTTTGGAGAAGGATTAAACCTATCTGACTTAATACTAATGTCAGGTGGCTTAGTACAAGAATCAGCTGGAGCTAAAATTGACATCTCAAGGATAGCAGATTACGATGCTGAAACCAATGTTTTAAAAGCTAAACGAACAATTGTTCGCTCATTTAAAATTTCCAATGATGGCAAGATAGATGATGAAGCTGCAAACTTCACCTTAGAGCCATATGATCAAGTAGCAGTAAGAATCAACCCAGATTACGAGCCAGTTAGAACAGTTGTAATAACTGGAGAAGTGGAGTATCCAGGTGTGTACTCTTTGAAATCAAAAGATGAGACTATTGTAGATTTAATTCTTAGAGCGGGTGGAATAAAAAGTACAGGTGATGGCGATGCCATTAGAATGTATCGAATGATGGAGATTGAAGAAAAGCCCAATAATGAAATCGACTTTTATGAGGATGATGAAGAAATTGTTAATGGCTTCTTTTCAGAAGGTGAATTCGTACAGATAATACCAGTAAATGGAGAGGATAATAAGCCTGTAAATAAAATTGACAAGAGTTATGTCAGTAAATATACTCCTGTACACGTTAACCTTGATAAAGGGATGAAGTATAGAAAATCTAAATATAATATTGTTTTACATGATTTAGATAGTATAAATATTCCTCAAACTCAGGACTTAATTTCTATTACTGGTGCACTTTCAAACTTTGAAGAAACTACTATTTCTGTGCCATTTATGGAAAGAAGGGCTAATTTTTATATTAACAACTTTGCTGGTGGCTTTTCAAAGCATAATATAAAATCTAATACGCTTGTTATTTCTCCTTCAGGTTCAGTAACAAAGGCTAAAGATTTTGGACTATTTGTTTTATACCCAAGAGTAGAAAGAGGCTCCATAATAAAAGTTACTGAAGATGTAAAAATTAAAAGACAAAAGCCTGAACCTGTTGATTGGACAAGGATACTAGAAGGGACAATTACCAAGATATCAGCTATTACCTCTTTGTATATTCTATATTTATCTAGACAACAATAAATTCGATGGAAGAAAATATTGACGAAATACGATTAAAAGACGTTATTCTAAAAGTAGTTTATTTTAAGAATGTATTAAAAAGAAATATACTAGTAATACTAGCTGTAGCTTTTCTTTTTGGAGTTCTTGGTGTAGTATATTCGGTTTTAAAAACTGAATCCTTTGATGCAGATTTAACCTTTGTTGTTGATGAAAGTCAAGACTCTCAATCTGGTCTTGGGGCAGTTTCAGGTTTAGCTAGTCAATTTGGTTTCAATATTGGCGGTTCATCCAATGGCACTTTTAGTCAAGCTAATATTCAAGAGCTACTAATTTCTAAAAGAGTTGTTCATCAGGCTATTTTGCAAAATGGAAATATTGATGGAAAAGACGATCTATTAATTAATCATTTCTTAGAAATTAATGAGTATAAAAAATCATGGGCTGATGAAATGTCAGATTTTAGCTTTCCTCCTAATCTTTCTGAATTTTCTTTTGAGCATGATAGTATAATGGGAATTGTATATTCAGATTTGACTAATAACTATATTTCAACTCATTTAGAAGAAGAAAGTAGCATCTTTAAAATAACATCTTCTTCTAAAAATGAGCAATTTGCCAAGTTACTAGTAGAATCCCTAGCACAAAAACTTGAAGAGTACTATACTAAGTTTCAGACAGCAAAATCAGAAAGCACATTATCCTTACTTTCGTTTAGAGCAGATTCAGTATTGGGTGAATTGAAAAATGCTGAGTATAGATATGCCTCACATAAAGACTCTAATTTTGGTGTTCAACGTGCAAAAGGCTTACTAGATGAAATAAGATTGAAACGTGATGTAGAGATTTTAAATATAATGTACGGAGAGATTGTTAAAAACTTAGAGCTCTCTAAATTTACATTGATAAATAATAAGCCTCTATTAAATATTATTGACAGACCTAATTTACCTCTTAAGGGGAATAAGATTTCAGTGGTAAAAGCGTTTATCCTTTTTTCAATTATGGGAGGGTTTATCATTTGTCTTTATCTAATTTTCAGACAAGTAATTAGAGATGAGTTACAGTAAGTCTTTGATTTCTTCCAGTTTTATGCCTCTTGACCCTTTTAGTAGGATAAAGTAATCGATATAAGCCTTTTGTTGAAGCCATTCTCTAGCTTCGTTTACGTCCTTAAATTGAGGAAATGTATGTTCGCATTTTCCAAATTCTGCACCTATAAGTATAGCTTCTGATTGCTCTTTATTTAATTCGTTAATAATTTTTTGGTGCTCATTAATTGATGTATCACCAAGCTCTAGCATATCACCTAGAATGAAGAGTTTCTTATCGCTCCTTACCGAATAGAACGATTGCATTGCTTTAATCATACTAGTTGGATTGGCATTATAATAGTCTATGATTAACGAATTACCTTTTGAAGTTTTTTCTAATTGTGAACGATTGTTCTGAGGTGTATAATGTTCGATGGCGGATTTAATATCTTTAGAAGTAACACCAAAGTAATTACCAATGGAGATTGCAGCTTGTATATTAGTGCAGTTGTAACTACCTATTAATTTTGAGGAGATAACTTCACCAAAGTGTGTTACTGATGCAAAAGGACTGCCATTATCATTTTCTTGAGTTGAGTATTCAACTTTATTGATATCGCTTGAAATTCGCTGAAGCAATTCATCATCTTTATTAATGAAAATAGTGCCAGATTGAGTCTTTATGTAATCGTACAGTTCTTTTTTTGTTTTGGTAACCCCTTCAACACTTCCAAAACCTTCTAGGTGTGCCTTTCCAATGTTGGTAATAATACCATAGTTGACATTAGCAATTTCGGAAAGAAGTTTGATTTCATTTTGATGATTAGCACCCATCTCAACTATTAGAAATTCCGTATCTAATTTTGCACTTAGTAAGGTTAACGGAACACCTATGTGGTTATTTAAATTGCCTTTAGTACAAACTACAGAGTATTTCTTTTCTAACACAGCATTGATGAGCTCCTTAGTTGTAGTCTTTCCATTTGTTCCTGTGATTCCTAATACAGGACAACTAAGCTGATTTCGGTGAAAACTAGCTAATTCTTGTAAGCAATTCAAAACGTCATCTACAAGTATATAATTGGAATCTAAAGCGAATTCCTTTTCATCAACGACTGCAAATTTAGCTCCTTTATCAAGAGCATCTTTTGCAAATAGATTGCCATTAAAATTAGCTCCCTTTAGTGCGAAAAATATAGAGTCAGGGACTATTTTTCTAGTATCAGTAGATATACCCGATGATTGTATAAATAATTTATGTAGTTGATTTAATTCCATTACATAAAAAAACCCCAACATAACATTGGGGTTTAATTAAAGTTCAATTAATTATTTTCTATCGTAGTAGCCGTTTGCTTTATTCCAATCAACTGGCTTACGTTGGTTTTCTTTAAGATTACTTGTAGGAGGCCCAAGTCTATCCATAGCACATCTAAATCCAATGTAGCTAGTAGATTGCTTTTGATCTAAAAATCGTCTAGTTCCTGGTACCATCCAGTAAGCTCTATCTTTGTATGACCCACCTTTATATACTCTTGTTTGGTCAGAAATAAGT
Organism: Flavobacteriales bacterium; assembly: GCA_965277895.1. GTDB lineage: Bacteria > Bacteroidota > Bacteroidia > Flavobacteriales > UBA7312. Next base: position 1,713,600 of record CBDIDR010000001.1, on the reverse strand, counting down.
GACGTTTTATTTAATTCATACACTTGGTTAGTAGTGTTGTCACCATTATCTTGTAACCAATCTTGAGCAGGAGAATTCACTTTAGAATCATAGTCACCATCTAAATAGTTAATGTTATCAGATTTACTGTAGTTTCTTCTGTTAATATTCTCTTCAATAGTCTCGTCTCTCTTAATGATATTACCTAAACTATCTTTTTCAACTATGAATCTATCTTCATCTCTTTCCCATGTTTGGAATACATTACCTCTGTATGGGTTCATGTCAGAAGAATTAGGGTCAACTAATGGACGGTAGATGTCCATGACCCATTCCGATACATTACCAGCCATATTGTAAAGTCCATACTCATTTGGCCAGTAGCTAATTACAGGAGCAGTTTTGTCAGCATTATCATTAAGATTACCTGCTGTACCCATATTGTCACCTCTTCCTCTTTTAAAGTTAGCTACAATCTCACCTTTGTTTCTTTTTGATGGATTTCTTACTCCATCACCATTCCAAGGATATATTTTTCTTTCGCCAACATTCTCTTGTTCTGTATTTCCAATTAAAGCAAGAGCAGCAAATTCCCATTCTGCTTCAGTAGGTAAACGGAAGCTTGGTAATAAAACACCGTCAGATTCTTGAACGCCTCTAACCGCATTTTTATCTCTACCAGCTTTTTTATCGTATGAGTGAACACCAAGTTTCAGATTTGGCAATTGTCTTCTAATTCTACCTTCATACTGTCCCATAATGTAAGCGTCAGTTTTGAATACATTTTCATCAACTTGCTCAGGATCTTCCCATAGGTAGCCATTATCAATTAAAATTCTTTCGTTTACCCTATCAGTTCTCCATGCACAGTAGTCCATTGCTTGCTCCCAGTTAACACCAACAACAGGGTATTGATTGAATGCAGGGTGACGTAAGTAGCTGCGTACATAAGGCTCATTATAAGATAATTTATCTCTCCAAACGTTTGTGTCAGGAAGTGCTTTCCAATATACTTCTGGATAAGATCCATTGTCATAGTTTGAACCGTATACTCTTTCAATCCAAAATAGATATTCTAAGTAATCTATATTTCTAACTTCAGTTTCGTCCATATAAAATGAGGAAACAGTTACAGTCTTTGGTACATTATTCCAATCGTATTGAACATCTTGTTCAACACGCCCCATAGTGAAAGAACCACCTTCAACAAATACCATTCCATCAGGAGTAATTTGTTCTGTATAATTTGAAGATACTTCAAACCCACCGTGTTTTGGGTCGTTATAGTTCCAGCCAGTAGTTTTGGATTTTTCTTTACTACATCCGAAAAATACCGCTAGAGAAAGAATAAGTAATAATTGATTTTTCATAATTTAAATGGTTTTCTGAAACTTTATTAACTAAAAATTAGGACAATTTATTGTTTCAAACGCTTTGCCTTTGAATCGGCAAGGCAGTTTGTATGCAAACGATAATTCGTGTGCTCCCTGAGTATTACTATTGTTAAGGTCTGAGATAGTAACATCGTAGCTATATCCAAATTTCCACGTACTTTGTTCTATTCCTAATAGGATAATAAATGCATCGAAATTTTCAGCACTTTGTCTTAGCCAAAGACCTCCAACGATTGGACCTTTTAAGACATACATACCATAATTAAGTTGCATAAAATCTTGTTGCTTTTGAAATAGAATATTTGGCGATAGTAGAGCAGCGTTCTTTGGTCTTGTACCAGAGTTAGTTCTGTACGTTCCGAATCTGTTCAAAGGAAAAGATGCTCCAATATTACCAGTAATCTTCATAGGTAAACGGCTTTCACCAATAAATCCTTGGTCAGGACGAGTAATATGGTGAGCAGCAAATCCAAAATAATAGTCGAATTGGTTATTTGCATTACCAAATCCCATAAATCCAGCTGCGAAATCTGTAAAGCCCTTGTTATTTGCATAATTAACGATGTCTTCATTGGTAGGGTAAATGAACCCTTGAACAGGGTCAATCATATCACCAAACGTTAAGCTTCCCCAGTCAATACCTAATTGTCTGTATGCAGCTTCAAAACCAGCGTTAATATTTAATTTCTTATTTACTTGTAATCTATATGCATAGCTCGCACTGATGTGTGTAGTATTTAAGTTACCAGCACCAGCATAATCTTTAGCAATAGCAAATCCTAAACCTCCACCAAGTTTGTCAACATACTGGTCGTATGATGCACTGTATGTGACATACGTTTTACCAATACCAGGCCACTGGTTTCTATGGTTTAAACTTAATCTTGGGCAAATGTTTGTTCCTGCCATTGCAGGGTTAAGGTAAAGAGGGTTTGCAAAGAATTGACTGAAAGCAGGGTCTTGTGCCTTAGAATCATTATAGATGCCAGCTAACAGAGAGAAACTTAACAGAAATATTATTTTCTTCATTCGACTATGTAAATAGTTACTAGCTAACAAAAATATAAAAATATTCTTACCAACTTTCATCTAATACAAGATTAAATAATAATAAGTTATAAAAACACGTTTCATAGTTTATATTAATTTGAACGATATGTGTAAGATATTTTTCAATTAAGTAGTAAATTTGGACTTCACTCTGTCAACATGAGACTAATATATTTTTTCGTTTTATTTCTTAGTTCAACAAACCTCTTGGGTCAAAGTTCTAATTACTTCTTTCTAGATTGGAATGTTGTTGATGGTGTGCCTGTGGTTAATAGTTCGGACTCCTATCTTTTAGAATTTAATCAAACATTTGATAGTTATACAACTGACTTTGAAATTGAAGTTAAGGAGACTGTATTTGTGGACTGTAATGCCTCAGAGATTTCTTTTTTAGAAAATCAGAATTTAGGCTCAAAAGTACGTTTAGCTCATAATTTTGGTGTAGAACGTAAACAACTTAGAATAAAAGGGTCAATATTTCCTTTTGTTTTTAGAGAAGGAAAGTTTAAAAAGTTAGTTTTTTGTGAGCTTTCTGTAACATTCAACAGTTTGCCAGAAGCTAAAAGTTCACTGGCTTCTGCAGAAAATTCGGTGCTTTCAACAGGCGATTGGTTTAAAATTTCTGTGACTGAAAATGGTATTCACAAATTGACTTATCAAAACCTCATTGACTTGGGGGTGAATGTCCAATCAATTAACCCAAATAATATTAAATTGTATGGAAGACCTGGCGGGATGTTGCCAGTCTTAAACTCTGAACCTCGAATTGATGACCTTGAAGAATTATCAATTCAAGTCTATGGGCAAGATGATGGTTCTTTCGATGAAAACGATTACCTTATTTTCTATGCTCAATCTCCAAATCAATGGCAAGAAAGTTCAGGGAAATTTAGCCGTCAAATGCATTTGTTTGACGACAAAACGTATTATTTCCTTACAACTGATTTAGGAGTTGGTAAACGTATTTCTAATCAAAGTTCGGAATCTAGTTTTGATACTGTAATCACCACTTTTAATGATTACCAGATTCATGAGAATGATGAAGTTAATTTCGTTAAATCTGGAAAAAGCTGGTATGGCGATGTTTTTGACATTGTAAATAATAGAACATTCAATTTTAATTTTCCAAATAGGATAGGAGAATCTAAATTAAAATTAGTTTTAGCCGCTAGAGCTAGTTCTCCTTTCAACTCTACCTTTACAATAAATTCGCCTGGAATGACTGAAGAAGTGTCAAATATTTCTGGTGTGTACGGAAGTTATAATTATGCTAACATTAATACCATTGAAAAAGAAGTAAACCCTAACTCTGATAATATTCAAGTTCAGCTTATTTTTTCTTCTACCTCTAGTTCAGGAAAAGGATGGATTGACTACATTGAAGTAAATGCTGAACGAGAACTCAAAATGAATGCTAGTCAAATGCCTTTTAGGTCCTTGGCTTCAGTACGCCCTGAGAGTGTCAGTCAATTCGAAATAAGTAACGCCTCTTCTTCTTTAACGATTTGGGATGTTAGTAATCCATTAAGCCCAAAAAACCAAAGCCTTTCAACAGGAGACTCTAAAGCTATTTTCTCTCTAAAAACAGATAGCTTAAAAGAATTTATTGCATTCACTGGAGGCTTCAAAAATGTAGAATTGAACGGTAAGGTCAGCAATCAAAATTTACATGCTATAAGAGATATCGATTACCTTATAGTCAGTCATCCAACTTTTTGGACCGAAGCTAATAGATTAGCCGATTTTCACAGAACTAAAGGGTTGTCGGTAGCAGTGGTTACGCCACAACAAATTTATAATGAATTCTCTTCTGGAAGTCAAGACGTATCAGCAATCCGAGATTTTGCTCGAATGCTTTATAATAATGACAATCCTTTAAAATATATGTTGCTGTTTGGTGATGCTTCATATGATCCAAAAAATAGAGTGAATGAGAACACTAACTTTGTAGTGTCTTATCAATCTTCAAACTCAACTAATGCTTTGTATTCGTACGTAAGTGATGATTATTTTGCACTGCTTGACGAAGGAGAAAGTATTTCAAATGATAATCCTCTTTTATCTTTTTTGGATATTGGTGTAGGTAGGTTTCCTGTTCAAACATTAGAAGAAGCCAAAAATGCTGTAGACAAAGTTATTAACTACAATGTTGAAGATTCTTTTGGCGATTGGCGATTAAGGCTCTGTTTTGTTGGAGACGATAATGATGAGGTGGAAACCGTACATACAGCACAAGCGGAACAATTAGCAGATTACATTGCAGCAGAGCATCCAAATATGAATGTTGACAAGATTTATTTAGATGCCTATGAACAAGAAACTTCTACTGGAGGGCAACGCTGCCCAACTGCCAATACTGCCATTTCAAATGCCGTAAACCAAGGGATGTTTTTAGTGAATTACACAGGTCATGGTGGAGAGTTAGGTTGGGCTCATGAACGTATACTAGGGATTGAAGACATTAATACATGGAATAACGAGAACAATCTCCCTTTATTTATGACGGCAACTTGTGAGTTTGGTAGATACGATGACCCAGAGCGAGTATCTGCAGCCGAGCATATTTTCTTAAAAGAAAAGTCTGGAGCCATTGCTTTATTAACCACCTCAAGAGTTGTGTTTACTGACAATAATTTAGACCTCAATGAGGCCTTTCTTGAAAATTTATTTCCAAATAGTAATGAAGCTACGTTCCCAAGGCTTGGTGATATTTTGATGAGAACTAAAAATAATGTTAATGATATTGAGGATTCAAATCATAGAAACTTCACTCTTTTAGGAGACCCTGCATTGACTCTTGCATATCCAGTTTATGATGTAGTGCTAACCGAAGTTGTTGATAGTGCAAAAGCTTTGGGGCAGGTCACGGTAAAGGGAGAAGTCCAACGTAACGGCGAAAAACTAGAAACTTTTGAAGGCTTTGTTTTCCCAACAGTTTTTGATAAACGTACAGATTTCCAAACGCTAGGACAAGATGAATCACCAGTTTTAGTTTTCGATTTGCAGAAGAATAAATTGTTCAATGGTAAATCAACAGTTAGTCAAGGTGAATTTTCATTTACATTTATTGTGCCTAAGGATATTAACTATGACTATGGTAATGGAAAAATAAGTTTATACGCTAAAGGCACTGTCAATGAAGAACAACTTGATGCCTCTGGATTTAGTAATGATATAGTAATTGGCGGAACTGCCGAAGGCTTTTCAAATGATAATTTGGGGCCTGAAATAAGTTTATTTATCAATGACACCAACTTTATAAGAGGAGGAATCACAAATGCTGACCCAAATTTATACGCTTTACTGTATGACGAAAACGGTATTAATACTGTTGGAAATGGTATAGGACATGACATGACAGCCGTTCTCAATCAAGAATCGTCCAATCCAATTGTGTTAAATGATTTTTATGAATACGATATTGATAGCTATCAAAGTGGAGTTATTGAATATCCTTTTTCAAGTTTGGAGGAAGGTATGCACACACTAACTGTCAAAGTATGGGATGTATTTAATAATTCATCCGAAAGCACCACAGAATTTAGAGTTATTTCGGCAGATAATTTAAGCATTCAAAACTTAATAAATTATCCAAATCCAGTTATTGACTTTACTTCCTTTTACTTTGAGCATAATCAGTCCGATTTGGACATGAAAGTAAATTTGGTAATAATGGATATTAGCGGTAAAGTTGTAAAAATCATTGAAAACAACATTAAGCCTGTGGGCTTTAGGTATGGGCCGATTAATTGGGACGGAAAATCCAACGAAGGAGATAAGTTAAAAAGTGGTATGTACATTTACAACATTGTAGCAAAGGCAAGCGATGGAGAAGTTTCAACAAAGTCAGGACGACTCATACTAATCGATTAATATCACCGTTATTAAACTTTATATTTTATATTTGTAACCAACTTTTTTTTCATACTCAATGAATCAACTTAAGATTTTTATAGCCATACTTACTCTAGTCTTGTGTAATAACTTATCATTTGCACAAAACGATGTAAATGTTGACAATAAGTTTAGACTTAACACAATTACTACTGCTGTTCCATTCTTAATTATAAGTCCTGACGCCAAAGCTGGTGGTATGGGAGATGTTGGTGTTGCATCAACACCAGATGCCATGTCAATGCATTGGAATCCTGCAAAATATGCCTTTGTGAAAGACGACTTAGGATTTTCAGTATGCTATACACCCTGGTTAAAAGCATTAGTTCCTGATATTAACCTATCTTACTTAACAGCTTACAAAAGATTGAATAAAAACGAGGTGCTTGGTTTCTCACTAAGGTATTTCAGTTTAGGTGAAATTAATTTTACAGATAATAACAATAATCCACTTGGATCTTTTAATCCAAACGAATTTTCTATTGATGGAGCATATTCTTTGAAACTATCAACTAACTTCTCTACTGGTGTTGCACTTCGCTATGTATATTCTAACTTAACTGGTGGTCAGCAAGTAGGAACTTTGGCAACGAAAGCTGCTCATACAGTTGCTGGTGATTTTTCCGGATACTACACTAAACAAATCCGTTTGGCAAGTAAAGACATGACGTGGTCAACAGGTATAAATATCTCAAATATTGGAGGTAAAGTATCCTATACTGAAACTATTGATAAGGACTTTATACCTACTAACTTAAGAATAGGTTCTGCATTAAGTACAGCCATTGATGAGTTTAACGAAGTATCCTTTGAGTTTGATATTAACAAGTTACTTGTTCCAACGCCACCTATTTACAATGAAGATAGCGAGATTATCAGCGGACTTGATCCTGATGTATCCGTAATTAGTGGTATCATTCAGTCTTTTTACGATGCCCCTGCAGATGACAAAGAAATAAGAGAGCTTATTTATTCTATGGGTGCAGAATATTGGTACGATAAGCAATTTGCCATTCGTTCTGGATTCTTTTACGAGCATCCATCAAAAGGTGACCGACAGTTTTTTACTCTAGGAGCTGGTGTTAGATATAATGTATTTGGACTAGATTTCTCATATTTAATACCTTTACAAAGTAGAGATGAGGTTAATGCAGTTAATCCATTATCGAATACTTTACGATTTGCCTTAACATTTGACTTCAGTGCACTTGATACTGAAGTAGACAATTAGAAGATTTGAATATACGAATAGGATACGGATATGATGTTCACCAACTAAAAGAAGGTGAAGAACTTATTGTAGGAGGAGTTCATATTCCACATAGCAAAGGTTCTGTTGGTCATTCAGATGCAGATGTACTTATACATACCATTTGTGATGCTATTTTAGGAGCGGCCAATATGCGAGATATTGGCTTTCATTTTCCGGATACTTCAGCTGACTATAAAGGTATTGACAGTAAGATTTTATTACGTGATGTTATGGCATTAATCAGAGACAAAGGCTTTGAAATTGTCAACATTGACTCTACAGTGTGTCTTGAAAAACCAAAGGTTAATCCTCATATTACCAAAATGCAAGACGTTCTTTCTGAATGCATGCAGATTGAGGCAAGTCAGCTGTCCATAAAGGCAACAACTTCAGAAAAAATGGGTTTTGTCGGTACAGAAAAAGGGATAGCTGCTCACGCTGTAGCCTTATTAAAGTTTTAAGACTGATATATTACCATTCCCTTTTTGATTTCATGTTCACCAAAATTATCTAAACTCAACTCTATGCTTTGACTAAGTATTTTAAAGTCAATGACTGAGGCAAAAAAGCTATGCTTAGAGCCAACGATTTTTACATTTTGACTTATTTCCACCACTTTCTTTTTCTCTCCAATAACCTTAACAGCACCTCCACAAATAGAGTGAACACTTTTAATGCATAGAATAGGAGATAAGTGGATCATAGTTGATCTATAAAACTAGTGACTGCTGTATCAAAATCTTTAGCTAATTCGGGCTTAGTAATACCTGTTTCAGGATTAAAATTCTGATTAAAAGACGGTAATGAGAAGGTAGGGATTTCATTTGAATTTTCTCTAGAAAATCGCTGATGGGCGACTTCTAATACTGATTTGCCACCACGACCACCTGGCGATGTTGCCATCAATAACATAGGCTTATCACACCAAACGACCTTTTCAATTCTTGATATCCAATCAAAAATATTTTTAAATGCAGTGGTATAAACGCCATTGTGTTCGGCAAATGAAATGATAATTCCATCCGATTTCTTTATTAATTCTTTAAACTGAAGAGCAAGTTCAGGAATACCCTCTTTTTCTTCTCTATCGATACTATAAATAGGCATTTCATAATCGTTTAAATCGATGACAGTAACTTTTACATTAGGGATATTATTGGCAGTATATGTAGCCAATGCTTTATTCATAGATCGTTTAGATGAGCTTGCGCCAAAGGCTATTATATGAGTCATATTATTGGTAAAAAAGTCAAAAAAAATTGTATACAAATATAAAAATCTACTGATGCTTAAAATAAAAGCTAATGACTAATAGTACAAAAGCAATGAAAGAAGATACAGTTCTTATAAGATTTAAGTTGTTCCATTTATGTTCTATTTTTTTTCTCAATTCGCCCAATTCTATTTGACTTATTTTCTCCAAATCTGTATGTTCTAACAACTCATTTAATGGAATATTGCCAGCGATAGTTACCAAAAAAACTCCTAAGCAGTAGATTAGTGTCGCAGTTAATAATAATTCGAAAACATACTCTTTTGTAGAGCCAAAACTCATATATGTAGAAATAGCAATGGATAAAACAGGCAGAATAAATACTATGTAAAATAATGGATTGAGTATGAGGCGATTCATTGCTTGAAAAGCTTTCATATAAGTCATATCATCTAGAGTTCCTATTCCCGGTTTTACGGCATTTGTCCAAGTAAAGAATATGCCAGCCATTAAGCCAGTAGATACTATTGCTACAATAAGTATTAAGGTTTTCATTTTTTTACGAACTATATAAAAAAACGGATTAGTGTTTTTGCTAATCCGTTTTGTTTAGTAGCGAGGGCAGGACTCGAACCTACGACCTTCGGGTTATGAGCCCGACGAGCTACCAACTGCTCCACCTCGCGATATGGGGGCAAATATACACTAAAATTACATTATCGTTTCATTTTTAACTTCTCTTTTTTAGAGGCTATTAAAATAGTGTACTTTTGCACGCTTATGATTTCAGCGAATAACATATCGGTTTACTTTGGCGGGCAAGAACTGTTCGACGATGTTTCATTTATGGTGAACAAGGGTGACCGTATAGGTTTAGTTGGAAAGAATGGGGCAGGGAAGTCAACCTTACTAAGAATTTTATCGGGAGAGCAAAAAGCCAATGAAGGCTCAATATCTACTCCAAATGAGTCTACGATAGGCTATTTAAGGCAAGACTTAGAGTTTGAAGAGGGAAGAACAGTACAAGAGGAAGCCGAACAAGCCTTTCAGGAAATAAAAAAACTTGAGCAACAAATCACTGCCGTTAACCTAGAAATGAGTGAGCGAACGGATTACGAAAGCGACGGCTATATGCAACTCATTACCGATTTGAACGATTTAAATGAACGCTTCGGAATGTTAGGAGGTTATACCATTCAATCAGAAATGAGTCAGGTTTTAATAGGACTAGGCTTTCAGCTTGATGATTTTGAACGACAAACAAATGAGTTCAGTGGAGGCTGGAGAATGCGACTGGAGTTAGCAAAAATCTTATTAAGTAAGCCAGATGTTTTATTACTTGATGAGCCTACCAACCATCTAGATATTGAATCCATTGTTTGGCTAGAAGGTTGGCTAAAAAATTATTCAGGAGCAGTTGTTTTGGTTTCTCACGATAGAACCTTTTTGGATGCTGTAACTAATAGGACAATCGACCTTATTCTTGGAAAGGCTAACGATTACAAAGCAAGTTATTCCAAGTATGTAGAGCTCAGAAAAGATAGGCAAGAAAAACAAATTCAGTCCAAGAAAAATCAAGATAAAGAGATTAAGCAAACCAAAATGCTTATCGAAAAGTTTAGAGCTAAGAAAAGCAAAGCCTCTTTTGCTCAGAGTTTGATTAAAAAGTTGGACAAAATGGACTTAATTGAAGTAGAACAAGACGAAACAGCTTCAATGTATTTTAAGTTTCCACCTGCTCCCCACTCTGGAAAAGTAACACTCAAAGTATCTAATGTTTCTAAAAACTACGATGACTTGCAAGTGTTAAAGGGTGTTAATTTAATGCTTGAAAGAGGGGATAAAATTGCTTTCGTTGGGAAGAACGGCGAGGGTAAAACCACACTAGCAAAAATGATTGTGAATGCTATCAAATATGATGGAGAAATAGAATACGGCTACCAAGTAAAAGTCGGTTATTACGCCCAAAATCAGTCAGAATTATTGGATGAAAATAAAAGCATTTTTGAAGTAGTTGAAGACGCTGCCGATGAACATAGTCGACCACGAGTGAGAGATATGCTCGGCTCATTCTTATTTAGCGGAGACACAGTTCAGAAAAAGGTAAAAGTCCTTTCTGGAGGAGAAAGAGCAAGAGTAGCACTGTGTAAATTACTATTAGAGCCAGTCAACCTCTTGATTTTGGATGAGCCTACCAATCACTTGGATATGGTGTCCAAAGACATTTTAAAGAGAGCTTTGAGGAATTACGACGGCACCTTAATAATAGTATCTCACGATAGAGATTTTCTGGAAGACTTAACCGAGAAAGTTTACGAATTCAAAGACAAAAATATAAAGGAATACTTGGGGGATATCAATGACTTCTTGAAAGAAAAGAAAGTACAAGATTTTACGCAATTTGAATTAGAGAATAAGCAAAAGAGTAAAGTCAAAAAGTCGGATGATTCAGCCAATAAACAAACCTTCAATGAACGTAAACAGCTCGACAAAGACATTCGTAAACTATCCAATAAAGTAGGACAGTTTGAAAGAGCAGTAGAGCGTCTAGAAAAAGAGCTAAAAGAATTAGATGAAGAATTAGCGAACCCAGAACGCTACAAAGAGTTATCTTCGCAAAAAGGTTTTTTCGAATCTTACCAAGACAAGCAAAACGAACTGAATGAAAATATGAGCAGTTGGGAAGAGTCTTTAGAACGTTTGGAAGAATTAAAACATAAACGCTCAAAACTATAATGGAACACAAAGCAGGCTATGTAAATATCATTGGTAATCCAAATGTTGGTAAGTCAACTTTGATGAACGCTTTGGTTGGTGAACGTTTATCAATTATCACTTCAAAGGCTCAGACGACTCGCCATAGGATATTGGGTATTGTTAATGATGATGAGCATCAAATCATTTTTTCTGACACTCCAGGCGTTATTGACCCAGCCTACAAGCTACAAGAAAATATGATGGATTTCGTTCATGGTGCTTTTCAGGATGCTGATATTCTTATTTACATGGTGGAGACTGGAGAAAAAGAGCTGAAGGATATGAAGCTTTTTGAAAGACTTCAGAATACAGACATTCCACTAATATTACTGCTCAATAAAATTGATACTGTAGAACAAGATTTTGTAAAAGAGCAAATAGCCATTTGGAAAGAACGTTTGCCAAAAGCTGAAATTCACCCAATTTCTGCACTCAATAAATTTAATCTTGATTTAGTAATGGATAGAATCAAGGAGCTTTTACCTGTCTCACCACCCTACTTTGATAAAGACGCTCTTACCGACAAGTCGGAACGCTTTTTTGTTGGAGAGACTATCAGAGAGAAGATATTAAAATACTACAAAAAAGAAATTCCATATTCGGTAGAAATTGAAGTGGAAGAATTTTTTGATGAAGAAGAAATCATAAAAATACGTGCCATTATCAATGTGGCAAGAGAATCACAAAAGGGCATAATTATAGGGCATAAAGGAAGAGCCTTAAAAAAAGTGGGTACACTAGCCAGAAGAGATATGGAGACATTCTTCCAGAAAAAGATATTCTTAGATTTGTATGTCAAAGTCAATAAGGATTGGCGAAACGACGATAAGCAACTAAAACGTTTCGGTTATAACAACTAACACACGATGGGAAATATAGTAGCAATAGTAGGTCGACCAAATGTTGGAAAATCAACATTTTTTAATAGACTAATTCAGAAGCGACAAGCTATCGTTGACTCTGTTAGTGGTGTAACACGTGATAGGCATTATGGCACAACGGATTGGAACGGTAAAGAGTTTTCTGTAATCGATACCGGTGGTTATATCGTAGGTTCTGACGATATTTTCGAAGGAGAAATACGAAAGCAAGTTAATTTAGCTATTGATGAGGCCAACGCCATTTTATTTTTGGTGGATGCTCAAGAAGGTGTGACTGATATGGATTTAACCGTCGCCAAGCATCTGCGTAAATCTGACAAGCCGGTATTTCTCGTTGCCAACAAAGTGGATAATGGTCAAATAATGCAAGAAGCTGTAGAATTATACGCTCTAGGAATGGGAGATTATTTCTGCATATCTTCAATCAACGGAAGTGGAACAGGGGAGTTGTTAGATGAATTAGTCAGTAAACTTCCAGACACTGAAAAAGAAGAAGAGAGTGACTTGCCACGATTTGCCATAGTAGGCCGACCAAATGTTGGGAAATCCTCATTTGTTAATGCTTTAGTAGGCGAGGAAAGAAATATTGTTACCGATATTGCAGGTACAACCAGAGATTCATTAGACACACACTATACAAAGTTTGGACACGATTTCGTATTAGTAGATACAGCAGGAGTTAGGAAGAAGAAAAAAGTCAGCGAAGACCTCGAGTTTTACTCAGTGATGCGTTCCATTCGCTCCATTGAATATTCCGATGTATGCTTGTTACTCATTGATGCTACACTAGGTTTTGAATCGCAAGATTTGAATATCTTTCATTTAGCAGACAAAAACAATAAGGGTATCGTTATTCTAGTAAATAAATGGGATTTGGTTGATAAAGACACCCATACGACTAAAGCGTATGAAACTGCTATTCGTGAAAAAATAGCCCCTTTTACTGACGTTCCTATTTTATTTATTTCTGCCCTTACAAAGCAACGTTTACTAAAGGCTCTAGAAATAGCTATTGATGTTTCAGAAAACAGAAAAGCACGTATAAGTACTTCTAAACTGAACGATGTCATGCTTCCATTTATAGAGCAAAATCCACCTCCAGCAACTAAGGGAAAATACATTCGAATAAAATTCTGTACGCAGTTGCCAACTAAGACGCCAACGTTTGCCTTTTTTGCCAATTTACCCCAGTATATTAAAGACCCTTATAAACGATACATCGAAAATAAACTTCGAGAGAGTTTTGACTTTAACGGTGTACCAATTCAGATTTTCTTTAGAAAGAAGTAGCCTATAAGCTAAACACTCTTTTGACGTCATCTACATAGTCCAATTTCTCCCATGTAAATGTTTCTAAAGTCAACTCTTTCGATTGACCCTCAATATCAAAAGTGAACGATTTAGTTTCAGGAGTTCGTCCCATATGCCCGTAAGCAGCAGTTTCTTGGTAGATAGGATTTTTAAGTTTCAATCTGTCAATAATAGCGGCCGGTCTCATATCAAAAATATCTTCTACCTTTTTAGCGATTTCACCATCTGATAAATCAACATTTGAAGTACCGTATGTATCTACGAATATACCCATTGGCTTAGCAACGCCAATGGCATAAGACACTTGAACTAATACTTGTTTACAGAGTCCTGCAGCTACAAGATTTTTAGCAATGTGTCGAGTGGCATAAGCTGCCGAACGATCCACTTTAGAAGGGTCTTTCCCAGAGAAAGCACCTCCACCATGAGCACCTTTGCCCCCATAAGTATCAACAATAATTTTACGACCAGTTAGTCCAGTATCTCCGTGAGGTCCTCCAATTACAAATTTCCCAGTAGGATTTACATGGTACTTTTCTGTTCCAAAAAGAACTTGTTGTCGGTCTTCCAATTGAGCTAATACTCTAGGGATAAGAATAGTTTTTACATCATTTTCTATTTGCTTCTGCATAGTAGTTTCTGCCTCTGCTTTAGCAGCATCTGTATCTTCCTTAGCTAAAATAAATTCATCGTGTTGAGTAGATACTACAATAGCCTCTATACGAATAGGTTGATTGTCATCACTATATTCGATGGTTACCTGAGACTTGGAATCAGGCCTTAGATAAGTCATTTCCTTCCCCTCTCTTCTAATATCAGCTAATTCAATGAGGATGCGGTGCGATAAATCCAAAGCCAATGGCATGTAATTATCGGTTTCATCAGTAGCGTAGCCAAACATCATCCCTTGGTCACCAGCACCTTGTTCAGCATGCAAGCCTTTATCCGCTTCTACACCTTGATTGATGTCCGCTGACTGTTCGTGAATAGCAGAAATAACACCACAACTATCAGCATCAAATTGATATTCAGATTTGTTATAGCCTATTTTTCGAATAACTTTTCTAGCAATTTTTTGTACATCTACATAGGCTTTGGTTTTAACCTCGCCACTTAGCACAGTAAGACCTGTGGTTACTAGTGTTTCGCAAGCAACTTTAGAGTCTTTGTCTTGTGCCAAAAAATTATCGAGCAAAGCGTCTGAAATTTGGTCTGCCACCTTATCTGGATGTCCTTCTGATACGGATTCTGAGGTGAAAAAATAAGCCATTTTCTATGAGTGTTTGTATTAATAAATTCAAGTGAAAATAGCCGATGCGAAGTCATTCCTGTTTTAGCATTTTTGGAGTGGTTGCAATCAGCCAAATTTGTCCACTTGTTAAATCGTCAGCAAAATTAGAAAAATAAATTCATTAATTTTTTTGCATTCTAAATTATTTTCGACTTACCTTTGTGATAACTTATCAAGAAAGACTGAGGGATTGGGCCCGATGACGTCTTAGCAACCCTGACTTGCAGGGTGCTAACTCCCACTTCGATTGATTCGAAGGTAGATGAGAAAAATCAATTCCATTTTCACTTCTTTCAAGATAGGTTATTTAAAGGTTAAATAACTTAAATTATGGAATTTACTCTAGAAAATTTACTCCAAAAACGAATACTTGTTTTAGACGGTGCTATGGGTAATTCAGATAATATATATAAGATAGCTTCTGAACTATTTTAAGCCGTAAGCTTTTGAAAGTATGACTCTAAGTCCACTTTCTTTTCTTTAAGTGAGGATAACATTTCATCAGCTACTATTTTACCTTTGTTGATGATGATAACACGATTACACATTTTTTCAACCTCTTGCATAATATGTGTCGAAAGCATTACGGTTTTATCCTTTCCACTTTCTCTGATAAGGTTTCTTATTTCAACTAATTGATTAGGGTCTAGTCCAGTAGTAGGCTCGTCCAAAATGAGTACTTCAGGATTATGAATTAAGGCAGCTGCCAGACCTACTCTCTGTCTGTAACCTTTAGATAATTCCCCAATTTTCTTGTGCTGTTCGGGAGTTAAGCCAGTCAAATCAATCATCTCATTGATGCGTTCTTTAGAGCATCCGTAAGTGTCAGCTATAAAAGAGAGGTATTCTTTGATGTACAACTCTAAATAAAGAGGATTGTGCTCAGCTAAATAGCCTACTTTCTCACGTATTGAAATAGTATTTTCTTCTACATTTTCAGAGCATACGTTTACTTGTCCTTTGTCAGCATTCAAGTAGGTGGTAATAATTTTCATTAAAGTAGATTTTCCAGCACCATTAGGACCAAGAAAACCAACTATTTCCCCTTTTTTTACCTCAAATGAAACCGAATCTAGGGCAGCTTGTTCCCCATAATATTTACTTACCTCTTTAACTTCAATAGACATACTGCGAAGATAGTAAAGAAATAGAGATTCCTATACTCTTTTAAATCATCGTATATTTGTCGAAATGCTAGGAATAGTCATAAAATCTACTGGAAGTTGGTACATTGTCAAGACAGATGACGGACACTTATTGAACTGCCGTATTCGTGGTAAGTTCCGTATGCAAGATATCAAAAGTACTAATCCTATCGTTGTAGGCGATAAGGTGAAGCTGAGTCAAGAGGAGGAATCTTTTCTGATAGATGAATTGTTCGATAGAAAAAATATCATAGTCAGAAAATCGGTTAACCTTTCTAAGCAAACACACATTTTAGCATCTAATGTAGACCAAGCTATACTAATGGTAAGTATGAAAAGTCCACAAACATCAACTGGTTTTATAGACAGGTTTTTGGTATCAGCACAAGCTTATGGGGTGGAAGTGATTATATTTTTTAATAAAGTCGATTTATATGACGAAATCACTTTAGCTCAATTAGAAGAAAGACGTTCTGTTTATGAAAAAATAGGTTACGAGTGTCTGTCTAAAAGTACTCTTAATGATGATTTATCAGAAGTAAAGGAAATAATGAAAGGCAAGGTTAACATGATTTCAGGACATTCTGGAGTGGGCAAATCTACCTTATTGAACATGCTACAGCCTAATTTAAATATACAGACACAAGAAGTATCTGAACAACACCAACAGGGACAACATACAACAACTTTTTCTGAAATGCACGACTTAGATTTTGGTGCCTCGATTATTGATACACCTGGAGTTAGAGGTTTTGGATTGATAGAAATGGATAAATACGAACTTGGCGATTATTTTACAGAATTTTTTAAGTTGAAATCTCAGTGTAAGTTTAATAACTGTTTACATCTAAATGAGCCAAATTGTGCCGTAAAATTAGCTTTAGAGAATGGTGAAGTTGCTGCCTCTCGCTACAAGAATTATATCAGTATGCTTGAGCAAGATGATGAAAGCTTTAGAGTAAACCATTATGAAAAATGAGAATAGTTGTTCAAAGAGTTTTAGAAGCTTCTGTTAGTATTGAGGGGCAAATTTATAGTCAAATACAACAAGGCTTACTTATACTACTAGGAATTGAGAATAATGATACAGAGGAAGATGTCAAATGGCTTAGCAATAAAATAGCTAATCTTCGAATTTTCTCGGATGAAAATGGACAGATGAATAAGTCTATTTTAGATGAGAAAGGTCAGGTTTTAGTAGTCAGTCAATTTACCTTACACGCCAAAACTAAGAAAGGTAATCGTCCATCATTTATCGAAGCAGCTCGTCCGGAAATTGCTATTCCACTTTACGAGACTTTTATAAAATGCCTAAGTTTAGATGCTCAGCAGGAAGTTCAAACAGGTAAGTTTGGAGCGGATATGCAAGTCAGCCTGTGTAATGATGGACCTGTTACAATACTAATTGATTCAAAAAACAAAGTATAATGCCAATAGAACAATTACAAAAACAAGTCGATGAATGGATTAAAAAATACGGTGTTCGTTATTTCAACGAGCTAACTAATATGGCTATTCTTACTGAAGAGGTGGGAGAGGTATCCAGAATTATTGCACGCAGGTATGGTGAGCAATCTTTTAAAGAAAGTGATAATACTGAATTGGGAGAAGAATTAGCAGATGTTCTTTTTGTTGTCTTATGTTTGGCAAATCAAACTAACACTAATTTGCAAGAGGCTTTTCAAAGAAAACTAAAAATAAAAACTGATAGAGATGCTGACCGCCATAAAGGGAATTCTAAGTTGAAATAATTTGGTTATCTTTGAAGTGTATTTCCCTTAAACACTGAAGACATGAAAGACTCTTTTTCTATTAAATACTCTATTCGTTTTCGAATGGTATTTCTACTTTTCACATTAGCTTTCTTATTAGCATTTCTTATGTCAATGCAATCATTAATTTTATTGATGTTTTTTTTCAATATGGCATATATCTATGTTATGTATTTAAACTATCCAGCATTGTCGATTACTAATGGTAAAGTACATCAACATTCGTTTAATTCCACAACAATATCTTTAGATAAGATCGAAGAAATTATAGATGAAGGTAAAACAATAACTCTTATCGGTCAGAAACAAAAAATGGTGGTGAATAAGTTTTTATTTGATGAAAAATCAAGTTTAGAATTAGTTGAATACTTCAATTCTAAATAGTTGAGCTAAAATGAATGAAATCATTATTTTTTATTCTAAAGCATATAGATTTTGGTGGTCTATTATTTTAGGTTCAGTGGCATTGATTTATATCTTTATTTTTACTTTTCTTAAGCTAGAGGTGTGTTTCGTTTTTCATATAATTTCAATTATTTATTATAGTTTGTTGATATGGGCAACATATAAGCCGTATCTAAAAATAAAAAACGGTAGAATTTGGACTACATCAAATTTGTTTACTTCATTTAAAGAAAGAGATTTAAAGGAGGTTATCCTAAATGATGAACACTATATATTTAAACTAAAGCAATGTCGCTTTTTTGTTGGAGTTCACTTTATGGAGGAAGAAGATAATGTCAAATTAAAAAACTTTTTGAGAGAAAGAGACCTTTTAATTGAGCCAGCATCCTTATTCTAGAATAGCTAGCTTATTTTAACTTCTTAGTACTTTGGCTTTTTCTTTAGCTTTTTCGTTTCGTTCAATGGTGTGTGTAGGTCTATTCCACTTTACATTTCCTTTTGTTGAAAGACACTTTTTGTAGTTGTCATTAGTAACAGGTTGGTCGCCATCTACAAAAGGTGCTTTTGGAGTGATACCTAAAATATCAAAGAGTTTCATGTCTTGATTAATGTCAGGATTTGGCGTAGTAAGTAGTTTGTCACCAGCAAAAATTGATGAAGCTCCTGCCATAAAACATAGTGCTTGTCCTTCGTCAGACATTTCTGTTCTTCCAGCTGATAGCCTAACAACAGATTTAGGCATAACAATTCGTGTAGTAGCTACCATACGAACCATTTCCCATATAGATATAGTTTCTTGGTCTTCCAAAGGTGTACCTTCAACGGCTACTAATGCATTAATCGGAACTGATTTTGGTTGTGGATTCATATTAGCAAGTGTCAATAGCATACCGCATCTATCCTCGGCTGTTTCGCCCATTCCAATAATTCCGCCAGAGCAAACGCTAATACCCGCTTTTGAAGCATTTTCAATTGTTTTAACTCTATCGTTAAATTCTCGAGTTGAGATAATTTCTTTATAGTGCTCTTCTGAAGTATCTAAGTTATGGTTGTAAGCGTACAGTCCAGCATCAGCTAGTCGTTTGGCTTGTTCTTCAGTCATCATTCCTAAAGTACAGCACACTTCCATGTCAAGTCCATTAACAGTCTGTACCATTTCGAGCACTTGGTCAAATTCTTCATTATTTTGAATATTTCTCCATGCAGCTCCCATGCATAATCGCGATGAACCATTGGCTTTTGCTCTTAAAGCTTGAGCCTTAACCTGAGAAACACTCATTAGGTCGTTAGTTTCAATATCCGTATGATACCTTGCTGCTTGTGGACAATAGCCGCAGTCTTCCGAGCATCCACCAGTTTTAATGGATAGAAGAGTACTAATTTGAACTTCTAATGGATTGTGATGTTGACGGTGAGTTTGAGCAGCTTCAAAAACCAATTCCATTAAGGGTTTTTTGTAGATTTCTAAAATCTTTTCGATTGTCCAGCTATTATTCATAATTGTTGAATTTATATAACAAATATAGTTTTTAATCTGTCTTTTGAACTATGATGCTTACAGCATTTCCACCAAATCCTACGGCGTTAATTAGTATAGTTTTTGGCGTGCATTTTTCTTGATAAACTTCTGTTTCGTATGGGAATTGAATGACGCTTTTTCGATTAAGCATTTCAATGGCTAGGTCTAAACTCAGACCGCCAGATGCCCCAAAAGTATGTCCGCTTTGGTGTTTTGTGCTTATTAAATGTGGAGTGTGTGTACCAAAAATTGATTGAATGGCTTTGTATTCTGATTGGTCACCTTTTATAGTCCCGGGGGCATGCATAACAATAGCATCAACTGTTTTTAATTCACTATCAATAAGAGCCATTTCCATACTCTTTTTTAGACAGTCAGCATCTGCGGATAAAGAGGCAGGATGTTCAATTTTTTCTGTAGCATAGCCCAAGCCTATTATTTTGGCCAAATGTAGTTGACCTTCATCAGACTCCAAGCAAAATGCACTTGCTCCTTCACCAAGAACCATATTATTTTTAGTATTTCCTTTTTTCATTGGACTGCAATACCATTCCGAAGTGTTTTTACTATAAATGCCTAGAGCCCTCATCTGAGAAATAGTAAAATCCGTAAGCGGGGCTTCAGTTCCCCCAGCGATAAATTTATCAGTCATGCCGCTTTTAATCCATACACAAGCGTTTAAAATAGAATGAAGTGCTGTGCTGCATGTAATAGAGTGAGTCAATGTTGCTCCATTGGTTCCAAAATCAAAAGCCATCCAAGACGAGATATTTCCTAAAGTAGTAGTAGGTGATACAAGAGGAGAAATTCTTTTTTTTGGTGAATTGATAAAATGTTCGTGATACTTTTCAAACAATTGTGTAGCTCCTCTTGATGAGCCCATGTTAATTCCAACTTTAGAAAGGTCAGACCACTTAGATTTTGACAGTGAATTTCTACCTACTAAAATAGCCATCAATACACTTTTGTCTAATCGTCTGTAGTGTGGATGTTCTTTTCTTAGGTTATCAATCAATAATTGAGTTTTTTCTTGAAGCCTTCCTGTTGGCGTGTCCATGTCATTAAAGCAACATATAGACAAACAAGTTGATTTGCTTTGGTAATTTTTCCATATCTCATCACTTTCGTGCCCTAATGCGGATAAGCTAGATTTTGATGTGATAAGTATAGATTGCATAGGTCAAAGATACGACTATTCGACTTTTTCTAATGCCGAAAGAATGCTTTTATAAACCTTTTTTAATTCAGAATCTTTGATGCAGTAGGGCGGTATAATATAAATTACATTCCCTAGAGGGCGAAAGATAACTCCATTTTCAATAAAATGATTGTAAAGCATATCTTTTATATTGCTCGAATAGCCTGTTTCGGAGCTATGTATATCCATTGCAAGAATAGTCCCAGTTTGTCTGATGTTTTTTAGCATTGGATGATGTTGTATAGTTGAAGCAAAGGCTTTGTGTTGCTCTGAAATATGAGCTATACTTTTTTGACATTCTTCTTTTTCAAGAAGCTCTAAACTTGCTATAGCTGCTGTGCAACCAATGGGGTTAGCGGTAAAAGAATGTCCGTGTAAAAATGCTTTGCTAAGTGTATCTCCTAAAAACGATGAGTAAATTTTATCAGAACAAGTTGTTATGGATAGGGGGAGTGTGCCGCCAGTAAGACTCTTGGATAAACACATAAAATCCACATCTTCTTTTAGTTGGTTACAAGCGAAAATTGTTCCTGTTCTTCCAAAGCCAGTCATCACTTCATCAGCAATACAAAGAACATTATATTCTTTGCAAAGCCTTATCATTTTATCCAGAGTTGTTTTAGAATACATTCTCATTCCAGAAGCACCTTGAACTAGAGGTTCGAAAATAAAACAAGCTACATTTCCATTTTCCAGTTCTTGTTTTAGAGCTGATAGGGTTTTTTCTTCATCTGAAGGAAAGGGCAAATGATTTACTGAAAACAAATAATCCTCAAATGGTTGTGAAAATATACTCTTTGCTCCTGCTGACATTGCACCAAAAGTTTCGCCATGGTAACCACCTTCAAGTGCAAGTATTCGCTGTCTTTTTTCGCCTTTATTTTTCCAATATTGGATACTCATTTTTAAGGCTATCTCAACTGCAGATGAGCCATCGCCAGAGAAGAAAAACTTATGCTGATTAGCCGGTAAATGGCGACTTAGTTTTTCACACAAGTCGGTTGCAGGTTTATGCGTAAACCCAGCAAATAATACATGCTCTAGTTCTAGAAGTTGTTTACTTATTTTTTCTGCAATATATGGGTGAGCGTGTCCATGAATATTTACCCACCAAGAAGAGATAGCATCAATATATTCCTTTCCATTTTCATCAATTAATAGACTACCTTTTCCTTTTACAATTGGGATTGGAGTAGGTGCAGTTTTCATTTGAGTGAAAGGATGCCAAACGTACTTTTTATCGTTTTCGGAAATACTCATTAGAATACTACTTTTAATTGTTCGGCAATTTCTTTAATACTTGTTTTGTCAACAGTTTTTAGCGTTGGGATTCTTCCTAAGTTATTTAAGCCGCTTTTTGATAAAATAATATGCTCGGTGTCTTTGTTTTCATCTCCGTTAAAAAGGATACCTCTTATAGGAATATTTCTGTTTTTTACTGCCTCTATACTCAATAGGGTGTGGTTTATACTGCCCAAATAATGTTGGCTTACTAAAATAACTTCAACTTTTAATTTTTTAATCAAGTCTATGATGCATTCTTTATCGTTAAGTGGTACAAGAAGACCACCTGCACCTTCAATAATTAGTGGCTTGTCGGTCTTTGGAATCTGACAGTCAAAGGTGTTAATTGATATATTTTCATTTTGAGCAGCAGCATGTGGTGACATAGCTAGTTTTAAACGGAAACTTTCACAATGAAATTTACTTTCTGTATTTGAGATTAAATCTTTTACTTTTTGGCTGTCTGTATATTCTAATTCGCCAGCTTGTATGGGTTTCCAATAGTCTGCTTCCAACGCTTCTACCAATATTGCAGACGCTATAGTTTTACCAATTTCGGTGCCTATTCCAGTAACAAAATATCTCATACTGTTTTGTTAATTAGTTCACACAATAGCTTAATGTCTTCTTCTGTATTGAAGGAGTGTAGGCAAATTCGTATTCTCTCCAAGCCTTTACTAACAGTAGGGTGTAGTATAGGTCTAATATCAAAATTATTGAGTTGTAGGTTTTCAGCAAATTGCTTAGTGTTTACATTGCCACCGATTACAATACATTGTATAGCCGAATCGCTCTCAATTAAGTTAGGATGTTTACAGTTTTCTTTAAATAGGGCTATAATCTTATGTAGTTTTTCTCTACAGGAAGAAGATTCTAATTTGTTGTATGCCCATTCAATTCGTTTAACGGAATGTGGCGAAAGAGCTGTAGTGTAAATGAATGGTCGTGAAAAATTAATTAAATAATCAATAAGCATTTTACTGCCCACAATAGCTGCACCATGGCTGCCCATAGCTTTCCCATAAGTATAAACACGAGCAAAACAATTTATATTTTTTGCAAGTCCTTGTCCATTTTCTCCAAAAATTCCTAAGGCATGAGCTTCGTCAATTATAAGTTTGGCATTATGTTCTTGACAAATTTTTTCGATTTCTTTTAGGGGAGAAAAATCACCATCCATAGAGTATACACTTTCAACAACAATATAAATTGTTCCACTTGTATGTTTTAATTTTTCTTGAAGATGATTAGTGTCATTATGTCTAAATGAAAAGCTTCTAGCATTTCCCAGTTTTATGCCGTCTCTTATGGATGCATGACACAACTGATCGTATAAAATTGTATCGTCCTTTTGAGGCACAGATGACAATAGACCTAAATTGGCGGTATATCCTGAATTAAAAAGCAAAGCAGACTCTGCATTGTGGAATTCTGCAATTTTTTGTTCCGTTTCAATATGAAGTTTGGAGTTACCACTAATCAATCTACTTCCCGTTGAGCTGGAATTTTCTGTGCTGCTCCATTGTTCCAGTGAAAACCCCAAATAATCGTTAGAACAAAAGTCAATCTTTCTTGTAGAAACGGTCAACTGTCTTAAGGCCTTGTTATTTTGTCTTTCGACTATTTTATTTAGAAGTCTATCCTCTAGCATGATAGTTCAAATATAGCACAAAAAAAAAGGTTACTGATGCAACCTTTTTTAATAAATTAACTGGGGTTTGGTATTAGTCTGCAAGAACAATAACTTTATTATTTTGCATTTCAATCACACCGCCATTTATATCATAATGTTCGGTATTGTTATTTGAATCAATGACTCTTACTTTTCCTTTTGTTAAAGAAGAGATGATTGGTGCGTGATTGTTCAAAATTTCAAACTTACCAGTGACGCCTGGAAGCTGAACAGAAGTAACCTCGCCTTCAAATACTTTCTTTTCTGGTGTGATGATTTCCAACTGCATAATCAAAAATTATTTTGCTTCAGCTAACATTTTCTCTCCCTTCTCTTTAGCTTCTTCAATAGTTCCAACAAGGTTAAAGGCAGCTTCAGGATATTGGTCCATCTCACCGTCCATAATCATGTTAAAACCTTTGATAGTGTCTTGTATATCAACTAACACACCTTTAAGGCCTGTAAATTGCTCAGCGACGTGGAAAGGTTGAGATAAGAAACGCTGAACACGACGAGCTCTAGAAACAGCTAGTTTATCGTCATCAGATAATTCTTCCATTCCAAGAATAGCAATAATATCTTGTAATTCTTTGTAGCGTTGTAGTAGCATTTTTACTCTTTGTGCACAATCGTAATGTTCGTCACCTACAACATCTGGAGATAAAATTCTAGAAGTTGAGTCTAATGGATCAACGGCTGGGTAAATTCCAAGCTCAGCAATTTTACGAGAAAGTACTGTAGTTGCATCTAAGTGAGCAAAGGTTGTCGCAGGAGCAGGGTCAGTTAAATCATCCGCAGGTACATATACAGCCTGTACAGATGTAATAGAACCATTTTTAGTTGAAGTAATACGCTCTTGCATAGTACCCATTTCAGTTGCTAGGGTTGGTTGGTAACCTACCGCTGATGGCATACGACCTAATAGTGCGGATACCTCAGAACCAGCTTGAGTGAATCGGAAGATGTTATCTACGAAGAATAAAACGTCACGTCCTTTTCCTTGCCCATCACCATCACGGAAATATTCTGCTAGGGTTAGTCCTGAAAGTGCAACACGAGCACGTGCTCCTGGAGGCTCATTCATCTGACCAAAAACGAAAGAAGCTTTTGAATCGCCCATTTTTGAAGCGTCTACTTTAGATAAGTCCCATCCGCCTTCTTCCATGGAGTGTAAAAAGTCTTCACCGTAATCGATAATTCCAGACTCTAACATCTCTCTTAATAAATCGTTTCCTTCACGAGTTCTTTCACCTACACCAGCAAATACGGATAATCCACCGTGACCTTTTGCAATATTGTTAATTAACTCCTGAATAAGTACTGTTTTACCAACACCAGCACCACCAAAAAGACCAATTTTACCACCTTTAGCGTATGGCTCAATAAGGTCAATTACTTTAATACCAGTATATAATACTTCCGTAGAAGTTGAAAGGTCTTCAAATTTTGGTGCCTCTCTGTGAATAGGTAGACCGTTTTCTCTATCTAAATCGTCCATTCCGTCAATGGCGTCACCAATTACGTTGAATACACGACCTTTGATGTGTTCACCAGCTGGCATTTTAATTGGTGCACCAGTTGCAACAACTTCAACACCTCTTTTTAGTCCGTCTGTCGAGTCCATTGAGATAGCACGAACCGTGTCTTCTCCAATATGTTGTTGGCACTCCAAAACCAATTTAGTACCATTCTCTTTAGTTATTTCTAGAGAATCGTAAATATCTGGTAATCCTGTTTCGTTATTTTCAAAAGTAACATCGACAACTGGGCCAATGATTTGAGAAATTTTACCTTTGCTTTGTGACATCTTTTTTATACTTAAATGTAGGTTTTTATTCCGAATAATTTTGGGCAAATTTACACGAATTATTTAGTATGTCGCAAAGATTTAATCAATAAATTAATTGCTACTTTTGAACAAGGTTTTAACATTTATTATAAAAGCTGTAATTTGAAAATTTATCACTCTATTTCTGACTTTAAAGATGTGGATCGCCCCATCCTTACAACAGGAACATTTGATGGCGTACATTTTGGTCATAAAACGATAATTAATAGGCTAAAAGAAATTGCTAATGAAGAAAATGGTGAAACCGTTTTGCTTACCTTTTCTCCTCACCCCAGGATGGTACTTTTCCCTGACGACCATCAGTTGCAATTGATTAATACCTTAGAAGAAAAGATTAGTCTTCTTGAAAATGTAGGTATAGACCATTTAATTATTCATCCTTTTACTAAAGCATTTTCTCGAACAAGTTCTATGAATTTTGTGCGAGATATTATTGTAAATCAAATCAATACCCACAAACTTGTTATAGGTTATAATCACCATTTTGGAAGAAATAGAGAAGGTTCTTTTGAGCATTTGAAAGAATTTTCGCCTTTATATGGTTTTGAGGTTGAAGAAATTCCTGCTCAGCTACTTGATCAAGTGAGTGTCAGCTCAACTAAAATTAGAAAAGCACTGCTTGCTGGAGATGTTTCTAAAGCATTTAATTATTTGGGTTATCATTATCAACTTGAGGGAACAGTAGTTAAAGGCAAAGAAATTGGCAGGACCATTGATTTCCCTACAGCTAACTTGGGTAGTATTGACAGTACAAAGCTCATTCCTAAAGATGGAGTGTATGCTGTAAAGGTTAGTTATGAAGGCAAGGAGTTTGATGGAATGATGAATATTGGTAAAAACCCTACTTTAGGAATTAACGAAGGTTCATTGGAAGTTCATATTTTCAATTTCGACGGTAACTTGTATGGAGAGCATCTAAAAGTAAACTTTGTTGAGCGATTGAGAGAAGAAATGACTTTTGAAGATGTTGATAGTCTGAAAAAACAATTGCTTCTTGACAAGCAGCATGCCATTCAAGAGCTAAAGTAAAAGATAACAAAAAAGCCGTCGAAAATCGACGGCTTTTTTTATTAAATCTTTGGTATTTTTCTAGAATCCTAAAGTAAGTCCCAATAAGAAATTTCGTTTTGCTTGCGGGAAATAACCTGCCATATCGTAGCCACCTTCGCTGTTGGCCGAAACGAAAGCATCGTCTGGTCTTGGGTCATAGCCATCAGATTTGAATCGGTATATCCATGCATTATTGACATAATTTTCATCAAACAAATTATTTACTTGAAGGCTTAGTCTAGCTTTTTTGAAAAGGCTGCTGCTGATGTCCCAAATAAAACGTCCATGATGTACTAAATAAGCATCTAGTTTTCGGTCGTCGCTTGAGGTGTTGTCAATATATTGCTCATCAACATACTTAGAGATTAACTGAATTTCCATTTTATCATTGAGTTGATAATTAAATTTACTTGCCCAAATGAGTTCCGGAGAAAAAGCAATATTTGTGTTTTCGTATTCAATTTTTTCTTGACCCCCAGTGTCCCAATTGTCAACGTATTCGGTGTAATGTGCTATGGTGTTTTCACTAAAAGAAACGTTTCCTGACCAGTCAATTTTACTGCTTAGCTTAAAGTCACCTTCTATTTCTATTCCTTTACGTTCAGAATAATCAACATTTTCTCTAGTATATTCACCTACATCGTTTATTTTACCCGTTAGGATGAGTTGATTTTCATAAATCATATAGTAGGCATTGGCTGAAAAAGTGAAGTTTTTCTTTGAGATTTTGTAGCCAAGTTCAGTATCGTACAATGTTTCATGTATTGGTCGTGAATTAGGCGAGGAGTCCACAAAGTCACTTCTATTAGGTTCTCTATTGGCAACGGCAAAAGAAGCAAAAACACTTTTGTTGTTATCCAACTGGTAAAAAGCACCAAATTTTGGATTGAAGAAATCAAAGTTTACGGTGTCTTCCAAAGAAGCTCCATTATCATCTTTGCCAATGAAAGAATAGTCTATGTAACGTTTTTGTAAATCGCCGAATAGCGTAAGCTCTTCGCTGTATTTATAAAGTCCTCTTGCGTACACATTGAAGTCAGTTTTTACAGCATCATTATCGTAGTATATGTGATCAATAGCACCATTACTTCCGTATTCTGCCCATCGTACAACACCATAGTGTCTGCCTTCATAAGTATTCCATCCTCCACCAATAGTATAGTCTAAATTATCTATGCTGTTTTGGTATGAAAATACGGTTCCATAAAAGTCATTATCAAGCCATTTTCTTCTAATTAGATTTGTGCTTGTAATTGTATCGCTTCCAACAATAACGTTACTTAATCCATAGTCTGAAAAGTCTTCGCCATTCTTGTATTGCTCATAATATCCCCTTCCTTGTGTGTAGTGTAGTCCAAGATTAAATGAAGCAGTAGCACTTAGTTGCTTGTTGTAATGCATCATGTAGTGGTCTTGCCAGTAGTTATCGGTTTCATTCTCGTAGGTGTAGCTGTTGAAGGTTCTCAAGCTATCGTCATTAATATAGGAGAGAGGCACGCCATTCCAGGCTTGATAGGTTTTTTCCTTTCCTGAAATTAATGTGAACTTTAGCACTTCATCACTACCATAGTATGCTCCTGATAGGTAAAGCGATTTCAAATCAGAGCTAGCTCTGTCGATATAACCGTCAGAGGATAGTCTAGAAAGACGTCCGTCAAGGGTAAATTTATTTGCCAAAAGTCCAGTACCAAACTCTACATTGTTTTTTAAAGTATTGTAGGAGCCGATACTGTTATTAGTAGTAGCATAAGCTGTTGGTCTAAGCTTTTGAGTTCTTAGGTTTACCGTTGCACCAAATGCACCAGCACCATTGGTTGATGTTCCAACACCCCTTTGGATTTGAATGTCCTCAACGGAGGAAGTAAAGTCCGGCAAATTAACCCACCATACCCCTTGGGATTCCGCATCGTTTAGTGGGATACCGTCAATGGTTACATTAATTCTAGTAGGGTCACTACCACGTACCCTAAAGCCAGTGTAGCCAATGCCAGCACCTGCATCTGATGTAGTTACAACAGATGGTGTTAATGATAGCATATAAGGAATATCTTGCCCTAAATTTTGTTCTTCCAGCTGTTGTTGGTCGATAGTTGAATAGGACATGGGTGTTTTTTCAGAAGCCCTTAAGGCTCTGATGTTGACTTCTTCTAAGTCAGGATAAATAATTAGGGTATCTGTTTGTTGTGCAGATAGCCATAAAGTCGAAGCTATAAAGCTTAGGCTTAAAATAGATTTGAATGTCATCTTTGTTTAGTAATTTTCGTTAAACACTACCACTAACACGGAGTTGTTAGTGGATAATTATGTTAAACTCCCTTCCCTTCCAAGAATTACCTTGGCAGGTTCGATGGGTATAATCTCAGCCTTGGTAGGCACCCCGTAAAGACGGAGCAAATGTACTACACTTTTGTAAATTATTTATCCAATGAGTGTAAAAAATCTATTGAGTCTCGAAGGCGATGTTCACCACTAATTACAGAAAATGATTTGTTTAAGCCTGTGAGTTCTTTAGTATAGATGTCAAACAGCTCTTTTCTGTGATTAGGGTGCTCTCTTAGTCCATCATTAATCCATGGGATATCTATATCGCAAAGCAGATAATGATCGTAATGACGATTTTCTATTTGTTCAAGAATCCAAGGTTGACATTGTCCGTATTTAAATTCACTCCACACCTTACAAACGATGAGGTCTGTATCTAAGAAAAGGTATTTGCTGATTGGCTTTATATTGTCTTCCAGTTCAATTTGTTTCTGTGCAATGGTAAGGATGTCATCTTTATGATAATTGCCGTCTAAGCTATCAATGTATTCTCTAGCATATTCACTAATGTATGGGGAGTTAAAATGATTAGAAAGTGCTTTTGCAAGGGTGCTTTTACCAGTGCACTCTGGACCAATGATGACAATTTTTTTCATCATTAAAACGATGGTTTTTCTTCCAAATCAGAGTTGACTACTTTTAATGTAAATACCACTTTTTCATTAGTTAAAAAGCTGTTTTTCATCTCAGTATTGATGGCGTGCATCACATTATTGTATTCTCCAAAAATTTGAGTACTCATGCCGTTGGTTTCGACAGTGATAAATGGGTAAGTACGTAATTGTTTAATGAAATGGATAATTGGTGTTTCGTAGCTTTTATCCAATGGATACATGCTTATTTCAACTGAGGACTTCATTGTTTATTGAAGAATTGAATTCGTGAATAGACTGTGCTATTTCCTCAAGAATTTGTGGTTGTTTTTCAATACTATTTCCTACAACAATAAGGTCGGCACCAGCTTTGCAATTAGCAATAGCTTTTTCGGCATTACATATACCACCACCAATAATTAGAGGGGCATCAACAGATTGTCGAACCATCTTAATCATGGATTCAGAAATGGGTTTTGTGGCTCCACTACCGCCATCCATAAAGATTAGCTTCAAGCCTAAAAGTTCACCAGCCATAGCTGTGCATGCTGCTACGTCGTTTTTTTCATGAGGAATAGGAGTAGTATTACTCATATATGAAACGGTTGTCGGATTACCACTATCAATAAGCATATAGCCTGTTGGTAAGACTTCCAATTTGGAGGCTTTTATTATTGGAGCAGTAATAACTTGTTTGCCAATAAGCATATCAGCATTTCTACCAGAAATTAATGATAAGAATAATATGCCATCAGCATTTTCATTTACTTGCATGGTGTTGCCTGGGAATATAACGACAGGAATAGTGCAGGTTGACTTGATAGTTTTAATAGAGTCATTCATGCTGTCACTTGTAAGCAAGCTTCCTCCAATAAAAAACAAATCAACTTTTGCTTTTACTGCTCTGTCAACTAATACTGATAATTCCTCTTGAGTTTGTTTATCTGGGTCGATAAGAACAGCAAAGAGCTTTTTACCTTTTGCTTTATTTGATGATATGAAATCGTAAATATTCATAAATGCAAATGTAATCAATCAAAATAATACACTAACCAATGGTCTTTGAATTTTTCATATTTCAGAGTAATTTTATGATTAAAAATAAAACATTCAATTTGACTTTCTTTAATGTTATTTACAGCTAAGTCAGTAGAAAAAGTTAACCCACCCTTTTTGTAAATCTTGAAAAGACATTCTTTAACTGACCACAATAAAGTAGCTTTTTCAGTATCATTTGTCATTTTTAGTTCCTTTTCGCTGAGAAACTTTGGTGCTACTTTAAGTGCTTTTTCGCTAATGGCTTCTATATCAATAGAGGCGGATTTGTTAGCTACAATTATTGAAATTAAATACTTTGAATGAGAAATTGAAATGGCTTTTCCATTTGAAAGTTTTGGAGCTCCAAATTCATCATAACTCAACTGTTCATTTGGGTATAGAATATCAATTATTTTTCTTGAGGCGAATACTTCTTTTTCTCTTTTGGATTTGCTGTTTGGACAAAGCGTATCAATAGCCGCAACAATGAGGTGATATCTATTGGTTTTTCTATTTACTAAAAAATCGTCCATTGAGTGGCAAGTTACTCCAAAATGAGGAGTTTATTTTGTATTTTTGTTCCCTAAATTTTTTAAAATGGATTCTAAAGTGAAAAAATACCCTTATAAAGTGAAAGACATCTCCCTAGCTGACTGGGGAAGAAAAGAGATTGAATTGGCTGAAGCAGAAATGCCCGGCTTAATGTCCTTGAGAGAAGAATTTGGCAAAGACAAACCTCTTAAAGGTGCGCGAATTGCAGGTTGTTTGCACATGACTATTCAAACAGCTGTTCTTATTGAAACGCTAACAGAATTAGGTGCTGAGGTTAGCTGGTCATCGTGTAATATATTTTCGACCCAAGACCATGCTGCATCCGCGATAGCTGCAACAGGTGTCCCTGTTTATGCTTGGAAGGGGATGAATGAAGAAGAGTTTGACTGGTGTATAGAGCAAACACTGTTTGCTTTTGAAGGTGACAAGCCTCTAAATATGATTTTAGACGATGGTGGTGACCTAACTAATATGGTATTCGACAAATATCCTGAATTAGCTGCTGGTATTAACGGACTTTCTGAAGAAACTACCACAGGTGTACTTCGTTTGTTTGATAGAGAAAGAAACGGAACACTTTACACGCCTGCAATTAATATTAACGATTCCGTTACAAAGTCAAAGTTTGACAACAAATACGGTTGTAGAGAATCATTAGTTGATGGTATAAGACGTGCTACTGATGTAATGATTGCTGGTAAAGTAGCCGTAGTAGCTGGTTTTGGTGATGTTGGTAAAGGTTCTGCGGAATCTCTAAGAGGTGCAGGAGCTAGAGTAATTGTAACTGAAATTGACCCAATATGTGCGCTGCAGGCTGCAATGGAAGGTTTCGAAGTGAAGAAAATGAAAGATGCAATTCCTGAGGCTGATATTATTGTAACAGCAACTGGAAATAAAGATATTATTCACGGCGAGCATTTCGAAATCATGAAAGACAAGGCTATCGTTTGTAACATTGGTCATTTTGACAATGAAATAGACGTAGCATGGTTGAACGATAATTGGGGTAATTCAAAAGACACTATTAAGCCTCAAGTTGATAAGTACACTGTTGGCGACCATGATATCATTTTACTAGCAGAGGGAAGACTAATCAACCTTGGTTGTGCTACTGGTCACCCTTCTTTTGTGATGTCAGCATCATTTACAAATCAAGTTATTGCTCAGATGGAATTGTGGAATAATATCGACAATTATGAAAAGAAGGTATACACACTTCCAAAGCATCTTGATGAAAAAGTAGCTCGTTTACATTTATCAAAAATTGGCGTTGAGCTTGATGAGTTAAATAAAGAACAAGCCGATTATATTGGAGTGCCACAAGATGGTCCATACAAGCCTGACTATTACAGGTACTAAACTATTAAATCATAACTAAATATACGTAGGCTTTGCTTTTTAAGTAAAGCCTACTTTAGTTTGAGACGGTTATGTAATTACCATCAAAAGATGTAAAGTATTGTTTTAGTGGCAGTAAAGCAGGTCCGCTAAATGGCGTTCCATCATCCAATAAGAAACGAGATGTGCAGCAACTGTCTACTAAAAATACAGGGTTAAGTTCATCGTTAAATTCAACTATCTCACAACTATCAGAAGGACGGTAGCTACACGTTCTGTCGTACGCTACATATTCGTTAGTGTTTTTATGATATATAATTATTCCTCTGACACCATAATTATCATTGGTATAAATAGCGCTTCCTACTCCGCCAATCTCTGATGCTTGAATTCTAAAGTTAACATAAACTTCAGGAATGGTATTCTCATCTTTTGTGCAAGAGGAGATTATAAAAATTAATATAAGAATGTGATAGAATTTATTCATGATTAGGTTTTAATTTTGATAGTGTAAGATTACAATTTTTTCCTTTAATCTATTAGTTAATTTTTATTTAATGTCTATATTTACGGACTTTATCATAAAGCAGAATATGAATAGAATTTTATAAAACTATGTTCAAAAATTTTTACTTGCTTGTAGTGGGCTTTATTTTTACAGCTACCACAGTCTTTGCCCAGTCGGGCTCCTTAGAGGGAAAAATTACAGATAAAAATACAGGAGAGCCAGTTCCTTTCGCAAATGTTGTTGCCAAAAGAAATGGTAACCAAATTGCAGGGGTTACATCTGACTTTGATGGTAACTATACCATTAAGCCTCTTGACCCTGGTACTTATGACATCTCGGTGTCTTTCGTAGGCTATGGTGCTGTTACCCTTGAAGGTATCGTTGTTTCTTCTAATAAAATCACATTTAGAGATGTTAAAATTTCTGAAGGTATTGATATTGAAGAGGTTGTAATTAAAGATGAGAAGCCTTTACTTGACCCAGATAACCTAGGAGGTAAAACAGTTACAAGTGAAGAAATAAAAGCCATGCCAACTCGTAGTGTAGCATCTGTAGCTGCAACTGCTGCTGGTGTATATCAAAGCGATGAAGGTTCTAGCCTTAATGTAAGAGGTTCTAGGTCTGAAGCTACCGACTACTATGTGGATGGTATTAAGGTAAGAGGAAGCTTAGCTCTGCCACAAAGTGCTATTGAGCAAATTACAGTTATGTCAAGTGGATTATCTGCAATGTACGGTGACGCAACTGGTGGTATTATTAGTGTAACTTCTAAAGGCCCATCAAATCAATTGTTTGGAGGTGCTGAAATAGTAAGTTCTCATTTATTTGACGATTACAATTACGGACTTGTAGGATTCAGCCTTTCAGGTCCGATATATAAGGAGATTAAAGAGGATGGTTCTAAAGGTAGAGCGATTTTGGGTTATTTTCTAGCTGGTGAAGGGCGAAACGTTGATGATAATAGCCCATCTGCAGTAGGAATTTGGAAAATAAAGGATTCAAGTTTAAATGAGTACAAGGAAAATTTATTTGTTGCTGTTCCTAATCAACAAAGCTCATCAGTAGGTCTATTGAGTAATGCTACTTTCTTAAGAGCAGATGACTTTGAAAATGTACAAGCGAAACAAAACACAAATAACAGTGGATTCAGCCTTTCTGGAAAAATAGATTTTAAACCAACTTTAAAAACTAACCTATCTATTGGTGGAGCTGTAAATCATACTGTTAATAATCCTTTTGTATATACTTATTCTTTGTTAAACTGGGATAACCATGCTGAAGAGGAAACTAATACGTGGAGAGTTTATACACGATTTACTCAGCGTTTTGGTTCGCAAGAAGGAGATGAAGAGTCAGCATCTACGATTAAAAACGCATTCTACTCCATTTCAGCAGACTATACAAAGAATGATTTTGAAAGAAGAAATAGAAACCACGGAGATAAGCTATTTAGATATGGGCACGTTGGTGAGTTCAATACTTACAAAGACAAGTTTTTCTTTTTTGGAGAAGATACAGCCTCTGGAAGATCCGGTTATATTCACGGAGCTTTTATTGATACACTAATGACTTTTGATGGCTCGAATTCGTCTAATCCGGATTTAGCGGCTTACACACAGCAATACTATGATCTTTTTGAAGAAAACGAACTGCAAAGTTTATCCTTTGGAGGAAGTGGACAAAGAGGTGTTATTAGAACCGCAAATGATTTAGGAGAACTTGGATTGCTAAATGGTGATGGCCCAAGAAGTGTTTACTCTCTATTTTACAATTATGGTGACCAATATGGTTCTTACGGTAAACAACAACTAGAGCAATTCTCAATGAAAGCAACAGGTTCTGCCGATATTAAGGATCATGCCATTCAGTTTGGATTTGAATACGAAAAAAGAACAGATAGAAGCTGGTTTACTGCACCAAACTCCTTGTGGGGTTTAGGACGTCAGTTAGCGAACTTCCATATACAAGAGCTTGATTTAGCAAATCCTTACATAATTGAGAATGGAACATTTGACACTATTTATTATGACAGATTAAACAATAAAGAAGCACAAAGTAGATTTGACTGGAGCTTGAGAGAAAAGTTTAATATTGGAGAAATAGAATATATAGATATAGATTCATTTGACCCTGATGCTTTATCTATTGACATGTTTAGTGCTGATGAGTTAAATGAAAATGGTCTAGTGGCATATTATGGATATGACTACAAAGGAGACTTATTAACTTCACCTTCAACTATTGAGGACTTTTTCTACGAAAGAGTAGATAGAGACGGTGATGGTGTTGAAGATGATTTTGTAAGAAATATTGGAGCTTTTGAGCCTATTTACACAGCGGGTTATATTCAAGATAAGTTTGCATTTGATGACTTGATATTTAATATAGGTGTTCGTGTAGATCGTTTTGATGCCAATCAATCTGTATTATCTGATCCATACTCATTATACCAAACGTACACTGCTGGTTCAAGTGCTGATTTACTAACTACTGGCGATTACGTTAAACCAACAAGCATTGGTGACGATTATGTAGTTTATGTCAATGATTTAGAAAACCCAACGGAAGTTGTTGGTTATCGAAATGGTGAAGATTGGTTTGACCATAATGGTGAATTAATCATTGACCCTAAGTCCATTGCACAGGCTTCAACAACTGGTCAGATTACACCATACTTAGTGAACCCAGAAGATAGTGTACCAGTATTCTCTGATTACGATCCTGAGACAGTCTTCTCACCACGTATTTCATTTTCGTTTCCAATTTCTGACGAAGCTCAATTCTTTGCTCACTATGATGTAGTTACGCAAAGGCCTCCAACTGGAAACCGTATAGAGCCTATTGACTATTTATACATTGAAGATAGAGTAGGAGCTTTAATAAACAATCCAAACTTAAAAGCTGAAAAAACAGTAGACTTTGAATTAGGATTTGCACAAACTCTGAATTTAAAATCATCCTTAACATTATCTGCATTCTACAGAGAATTAAGAGACATGATTCAGATTGTAAAAACAAACTATTCTTACCCCGTTTCTTACCTTACTTATGGAAACATTGACTTTGGTACTGTAAAAGGTATGTCAGCAACATATGATATGAGAAGAAGTGGAAATGTTACTCTATCAGCTAACTATACTCTACAATTTGCAGATGGTACGGGTTCTTCCTCTTCATCAGGTTTAAGTTTAGTGAATACAGGTCAACCTAACTTAAGAACTACGATTCCTTTGAGTTATGATCAAAGACATGCTTTCAACGTGAGTATGGATTACAGATATGGAAGTGGAAAGGATTATACTGGTCCTGTACTATTCAAGAAACAAGTGTTTGCAAATGCAGGTGCTAATTTTGTAGTTATCGCAGGTTCTGGTACTCCATACTCAAGACAGTCTAACATAACTCAAGAAGGTGCTTTTGGTATTAATGATCGTTCAACCTTAGAAGGAAGTCTTAATGGTTCAAGATTACCATGGACTGTTAGAATTAACACCAAAATCAATAAACGATTTACTTTAGATGTTGGTCAGTTAGACAATAAAAGAACTTTAGGATTTAATGTTTACCTCCAAGTTCAAAATCTACTTAACACTAAAAACATAAGATCCGTATATCGTGCAACAGGTAACCCAGATGATGATGGTTATTTATCAGATGCTGCTGCACAAACAGACATTCAGGCTCAGAACGATCCTCAATCGTTTACAGATATGTATAGAATTAAAATCAACAACCCTTCTAATTATAGCTTACCAAGATTGGCAAGATTAGGAATAGAAATTAACTTTTAGTCTAAAAAATAATAGACATGAATAAGATAGTATTAATAGTTTTAGCAGGTATCTCTTCATTGACATTACTTGCGAAAGAAAATGTAGGAAACACCTCTACCTCTAACTCACAGTCAAGTTTGGCCAGAGTTGCTGCAGATTGTACGCCCTCTCAAGCCAAGACAGACTTGAACATTAACAATGTTCGTACAACCATTATGGGGGCAGCTGATATGTGGTGGAACCTAAGTGATGCAAGGTATGAGATTCCAAAAAACAGTAACAAACATTCAATGTTTGCTGGTGCACTTTGGATTGCAGGTATTGATGCCGGAGAGCAGTTAAAGGCAGCAGCCATGACTTACCGTCAGACAGGTAATGATTTCTGGACTGGTCCTCTTGATCCTTCTGGTGAAATTGATGCAGAAACTTGTAATGAATACGATAAGCACTTTGTTGTAACAAGACAAGAAGTGGATGAGTTTATTGCCTGGTTTAACGATAATGATGCCTATCCTGACTATTCCATTCCTTTATCAATTCTGAACTGGCCTGGAAATGGTGTGAATGGCGATTATCAATTTTTAGCTCCTTATTATGATGCTAACGATGATGGAGAGTATAATCCAAGTGATGGAGATTACCCGAAATATGACATTGAAGGCAACTTAGATTGTAATAATGATGACTTAATATACGGTGACCAAACACTATATTGGATATTTAACGATAAAGGAAATATTCACTCTGAAACAGGTGCAGACCCTATTGGTTTAGAAATTCGTGCTCAAGCTTTTGCTTTTGCTACTAATGACGAAATCAATAATATGACTTTCTACAACTACAAAATTATTAACCGTGCAACCATTCAATTGAAAGACGCATATTTTGGTCAGTGGGTTGATCCAGATTTGGGTAAATACGATGATGACTATGTAGGTTGTGATGTTGCTCGTGGTTTTGGATACTGCTACAATGGAGATGATGTTGATGAGGGAGCTACTGGTTATGGTGCTACACCTCCAGCTATTGGTGTAGATTTCTTCCAGGGTCCTTTAGCTGATGTAGATGACGGTATAGATAATGACCGTGATAGTATTATTGACGAGCCTGGTGAGCAGGCTATTATGTCACGATTTGTATATTACAATAATGACTTTACAAATACAGGTAACCCTGAAAATGGACAACATATTTACAATTACTTAATTGGTAAATGGAAAAATGGTCTTGAGATTACCTATGGTGGAGACGGTGTAAATGGTTCTACACCTGCTAAGTTTATGTTCCCAGGTGATACCGACCCTTACGGATGGGGTACTGATGGACTTATTACTTCTGACTCTTGGGATGATCCTGATGGTTGGACGGAGAAAACAGAGGGTAATCAGCCTGCTGATAGACGATTTGTTCAGTCTGCTGGACCTTTTACACTTGAGCCAGGTGCTGTAAACAGAATTACAACGGGTGTTGTTTGGGCAAGAGCTACTGCTGGTGATAATTTAGCATCAGTTGAATTAATTAGACTTGCTGATGATAAAGCACAAGCACTATTTGATAACTGCTTTAAAGTATTAAATGGACCTGATGCTCCAGATATTGAGATTGTTGAGCTTGATAGAGAGTTAGTACTTAATTTATCTAATGGACCAACATCAAATAACTTCCTAGAGAGTTATAAAGAACTTGATCCATTAATTATTTCTCCTGCTGGAGAAACATGGGATCCATATTACAGATTTCAAGGATACCAATTATATCAGCTAAGTTCAGCTTCTGTAAGTGTAACAGACTTAGATAATCCTGATTTAGCACGATTAGTTTTCCAGTCAGATATAAAAGACTCAGTAGAAAACCTTATCAATTACAATTTTGATGTATCTATTGGTGCCAATGTGCCAACCCTAGAAGTGTCGGGTTCTGATTTAGGTATAACAAACTCTATTCAAATTACTGAAGATCAGTTTGCTACTGGAAATAAAGATTTAGTAAACAACCAGACCTATTATTATATGGGTGTTGCATACGGTTACAACAATTATAAAGATTACGATCCAACAATTCCAGCACTTTTGGATGGTCAGCAAAGACCTTACAAAGCTGGTCGTAAGAATATTAAGGTATATTCAGCTATTCCGCACAAACCCTTTACTTCAGTTATG
Source organism: Flavobacteriales bacterium (assembly GCA_965277895.1). Lineage (GTDB taxonomy): Bacteria > Bacteroidota > Bacteroidia > Flavobacteriales > UBA7312. Next base: position 1,674,401 of record CBDIDR010000001.1, on the reverse strand, counting down.
AATGCTGAAGTTGGTGACGGTATAGAGCTTACTAAAGTGTATGGAGCGGGTAACGGAGGTTTTGAATTACAGCTAACTGAAGAAACAGAAAATGAGATAATGAATTCAGCTAGTCATTTGTCTGATGAGCCAACTTACCAAGCGAATCTTGGACCAGTTGACTTAAAAGTCATTGACCCTCGTTATTTAACCCAATCTGACTTCGCTTTAAAAATGTATGGTGAGGTATATAATGCTTCAGTATCTGACCCTAGACACATTGTGTTAGATGAAGCTGTTTCTAAATGGGAGTTGGTAAACCTTACTACTTCTGAAAGTTTTGTAGCCGATGCTAATATCAGCTTTGGTAACCAACAATTATTCTCAAATTTTGGATTTTCTGTAGAAATAGAACAAAAAAATCCTGCGGATTGGGATTACCAGAGTAATACAGCAAGTTATGAAGACAACAATGGGCTTATTTCCTCGTCTATTGAATTTGCTAACGAATACAACCCTTGGTTAACCGGTGTTCGTGATGTTGATGAGGAGGATGGGGAAACCTCACTTACAAATACTTACCGGTGGGGTAGAAACTGGATTCATGCTGGTTCTTTCTCATCAGCTGGAACTAATGTATTTAACGATATAGAAGGTGACCCTGACGGTGTTTTTGAAGATGTTGTTAATGGAACGTGGGCTCCATACAGATTGGTATCTTACTACAAAGATGGTCCAGGATACGATAATACATCTGTTTTTACCGATAATCATCCAATAGCTCAAACAGGTAATAGATTACGTTCCTTACAAAGTGTGAAGGTAGTTTACACTAGTGACAAATCGAAGTGGTCTAGATGTGTAGTCTTAGAATCACAAGATGATCCTTTATATTCGGAGGGTGGTGTTGCTAAGTTAGACCTTAGAGCTGCTGAATCAGTAGACAAAGAAGGTGCTCCTGACGGAACAGGAACAGGAATGGGATGGTTCCCAGGATATGCCATTAATAAAGAAACTGGTGAACGTTTGAACATTATGTTTGCGGAGGATTCTTGGTTATCATCTGATAATGGTAATGATATGCAGTGGAATCCTAGTTCAAGAATACAAACTCAAGTGCCAACTTGGGCTAACGGAAGTTACTTCTTAGGAGGTAAACACTTCGTTTATGTTCATTCTTCTAAATACGATGCATGTGAGGCCGCACAAACAGCACTTACAACAAATGTAAACACCAAGCGTCAGTTCTTCCAAGGAATGATGTGGGTATCTGTTCCTTTGTTAAACGAAGGTTACGAATTATTGTCATCTGATGTATTTGTTAATATTGATGTATCAAGAGAGTATAGAGAAATGAACGATGTAGATGAAACTGAAAACACGGATAATATTACACTTACTACATCGGCTACTCAGTTAAAAGATTACTTGAGTAATTATGATCAATTGTATGCTTACGAAATCACATCGATTTCGGCTTCTGACTCAGTTAAAGTAAATGATGAATGGAGACAAGCTGGTTCACTTGGAGACATCTATTATGTAGATAGAGTAAGTGGTGGTACTCAATCTAGCCCTGTAACAATGTCAGTGAGCTACAAAAAAGTAAACTACCCTAATTACCGTTTCTCAACTACTGGTATTGCACCAACAATTTTGACTGAGGAAAGTCAATTAGACTCAGTAATGGATTTAATCAACGTCGTGCCAAACCCATACTATGCATATTCTACCTATGAGGGTGTAGAAAATGGGGGACAGTTAGACTCAAGAGTAAGGTTAACTAATCTACCTGCACAATGTGTAATATCTATCTATAGTTTAGACGGTTCATTAGTTAAAAGGCTTAATAAAGATAGTGAAGGCTCAGCAACAATTGATTGGGATTTGAAAAATCAAAAAGGTATTCCTATTTCAAGTGGGGCATACATTATCAATGTAAGTGTTCCTAGCTTAGGTAAAGAAAAGAATTTAAAATGGTTTGGTGTGTTACGTCCAATTGACCTAGACACCTTTTAATATTTATACTGTATGAAAATGATACAATCGCTTAAACATTTTGGGATTATACTATTTGCATGTTTTTTAACAACAGATTTATCCGCTGGTAACCCAGACCGTGTGGGTTCTGCAGGTGCAAGTCAGTTGTTAATTAATCCTTGGGCTAGGTCTTCTGGTTGGGGAGGTGCAAATATCGCTTCAATAAGAGGATTAGAATCACTTTACGGTAACGTAGCTGGTTTAGCATTTACTGAAAAGACGGAGTTAATATTTTCCAGAACATCATGGTTAGCTGATATTCCAATTAACTCATTTGGTTTTTCTCAACGATTGAACGAAACTTCTGTATTAGCTTTAGGTATTACATCTATTTCTATTGCGGATATTGTTAGAACTACAGAATTATTACCAGATGGCGGATTAGGTACATATTCTATCTCTGCAACTAATATTAATCTAGCTTATTCTAAAGCATTCTCAAATAGTATCTTCGGTGGGTTTGTATTTAAATCTATTGTAGAAGGAACATCTGATGTTAGTGCAGGCGGGATTGCATTAGATGCTGGTATTCAATATGTAACTGGTAATAGTGATCATATCAAATTTGGTATTGCTCTGAAAAATGTAGGACCAACTATGGTATTTGATGGCGATGGTATATCCTTTAGAGGTAATGCCCCTGACAATGAGTACACAATGACTCTAGAGCACCGAACTGATGCTTTTGAATTACCTTCATTATTAAATATTGGTTTAGCATATGACTTACAGTTATTACCTGATAACCATAGATTAACAACAGCAGGTACATTTACTTCTAACTCGTTTAAGAATGACCAATACAGAGTTGGTTTGGAGTATTCTTACAAAGACCTAGTAATGATAAGAGGTGGTTACGTTTATGAAAATGAAATAGCTGATGGTAGTGTTGACTTAACAGGTCCAACAGCAGGTTTTACAGTTGAATTACCATTGTCTGGTGAAACAACATTTGGTATTGATTACTCAATGAGACCATCAGAACACTTTGGTTTATTAAACACCATAGGCGTTCGCATAGACCTATAAGTAAAATAAAATTTATAATTTAGTAAGAAGAGAAGGCCACAACGGTCTTCTCTTTTGACTTTTTTAATGCATAAAATTATGTCAGATATTGTATATTATACTGAAGAAGGATTAGAAAAACTTCGAAAAGAATTAGAACATTTAAAGACTACTGAACGAAGTAGTATTGCTCGTCAAATCTCAGAAGCAAGAGACAAGGGTGATCTCTCTGAAAATGCTGAATATGACGCTGCAAAAGAAGCTCAGGGACTATTGGAAGCAAAAATTGCTAAAATGGAATCGGAATTTGCTAAAGCAAGAATTCTAGATGAATCCCAAATAGACACTTCAAAGGTACTTATCATGTCTAAAGTGACTATTAAAAATATAGTTAACTCTATGTCGATGACTTATGAAATCGTACCAGAAAGTGAAGCCGATTTAAAGACTAAGAAGATTTCTATCAGCTCACCAATTGCAAAGGGCTTATTAGGTAAAGAAGTAGGTGATATCGCCGAAATTCAAGTACCAAAGGGCCTCATGAAGTTTGAAATTATTGATATTTCAAGATAGTGTCGACTATATTTTCTAAAATTATTAGTGGTGAAATCCCAGCTTACAAAGTTGCGGAGAACGATAATTTTTTAGCCTTTTTGGATATATTTCCATTATCTAAAGGGCACACATTAGTTATTCCAAAGAATGAAACTGACTATATTTTTGATATGGAAAGTGATGAATACGCTAATCTTTGGAAGTTTGCTCAAAAGGTAGCAATAGCCCAAAAGAAAGTTATTGACTGCGAGCGTATTGGCGTTGCTGTAATAGGATTAGAAGTTGCTCATGCTCATATTCACCTAGTTCCCATTAATGGTGTTGAGGATATTAATTTTTCAAGAGAAAAATTGTCGTTCACTAAAGAAGAATTTGAGGAAGTAGCCCAATTAATTTCTACAAAGGTATTACTTTAAACGTCCTGGATTGTCCTTAAGAAATGAAGACCAATTGGAATAGGATTTTCCCTGACTAACTTTATCATTTTGAAAGTAATGGCATACTGCCGCTGCTAAGCCATCTGATGCATCCAAGTGTTTTGGCATTTCTTTGATTTTAAGAAGACTTTTAAGCATAGCAGCAACTTGCTCTTTAGATGCTGTCCCTTTTCCAGTAATGGACATTTTTATCTTTTTAGGGGCGTATTCATAAATAGGGATATTCCTATACAAACCAGCTGCCATAGCTACTCCTTGTGCTCGACCTAATTTTAGCATTGATTGGACATTCTTTCCAAAGAAAGGAGCTTCCAAGGCCATTTCATCAGCATTGTATTCGTCAATCAGTGCTAAAGTACGTTCAAATATTCGCTTTAATTTATCAGCATGACTTCCTAATTTTGATAAATGCAATACACCCATTGACAGCATTTCCATTTGATTGCCTTTGATATGAATAAGTCCATATCCCATAATTGTTGTGCCAGGGTCAATACCTAAAATTATTCGGTCAGTTTTATTTTTCAATTTCGTAATATTGTTGAATATGCAAAGTAGCAAAAAAATCAGTGTATTAATTAAATTATTGATTGTTGGTTTAGCCTTTTGGTTTTTATATCAAAAGGTGTTTGCTAATGAGAGTTTTTTGGAAATTAAGCAGCAGTTTATTTATATACTTAATAAAGACAGCTACACCGATTTAATTTTTGTCATACTATTAATGGGTTTGAATTGGGCGATAGATGCATTAAAATGGCAGTTTTTGATTGTTAAACTGGAAAAAGTAAGCTTCTGGTTATCGTTAAAAGCTGTTTTTTTAGGAATTACCGTTTCTATGTTTACACCTAATAGAATAGGAGAGTTTGGAGGTAGAGTGTTTTGCTTACAATATGCCGACCGAATAAAGGCTGTATTGGTAACTATTTTTGGCAACCTTTCTCAGCTTGTAGCTACAGTTATTTTTGGACTATTAGCTTTATGGTATTTCACATTACATTTCTCGACACCAGTATTTGCTGACTTCTTTGATAATTCTACACTAGTATTTGGAATTTGTCTACTACTTATATCCTCCTTACTTTATGCTTTATTCAACATTTCAAAATTGTCTGTGGTATTATCAAAATGGAAATTTTTGAAAAAATATGAAGACTATTGGTCTGTATTTTCTAAATACTCCACTTCAGAAATACTTATTGTTTTACTAGCCAGTATATCTCGCTATTTGGTGTATTCCTTTCAATTTTATTTACTTATAAGATTTGTAAACATAGATGTAACATTTATTGAGTCTTTGACAATGAGTGCCTTAACCTTTTTGAGTATGTCTGTAATACCAACAATTGCTTTAACTGAAATAGGTGTAAGAGGCTCTGTAGCCATCTATTTCTTTGGTTTTCTTTCTGAAAATGTGATTGGCATAATGACTGCTGCTTTTACTCTGTGGATAATAAATTTAGTTATTCCGGCTCTCATAGGAACCTTGTTCGTTTATCAGCTTAAATTCTTTCGCAAATGATAGTCTTGTATATCATACTCCTTCTGTTGTATTTATTACAGATTAAATCCTATTCAAAAGGATGGTCAAGTCTGCCTTCAGTAGCTCCAACGAAAGACATTGAGCTAAGCGTTTTAGTTGCCTTTAGAAATGAAGAAAAGCATTTGCCTTTATTGCTCTCAGATTTAGAAAATCAAAACTACCCATTATCTAAAGTGCAGTTTATTTTTATAGACGACTCATCGGAGGATAAGTCTTTTCAAATAGTAAAAGCTTCCTCCTTAAATATAGACTTGCTAAGCTCGCAAGGAAGTGGTAAAAAAGCCGCTATTGAATGTGGTGTTGCTAAAGCTAAATACGATATTATTTTAACTACAGATGCCGATTGTCGACTTTCTGAAGATTGGATTAGTTCCATGGTGTCGCCTTTCGCTGAAAAAGAGATTCAATTGGTTTCAGGTCCTGTTGCTTATCATAGCTTAGATAATGACTTTAAGAAAATTCAAGCTCTAGAATTCATGAGTCTAATTGGAACTGGAGCAGGAGCGATAGGCATTCAAAAGGCGTTTATGTGCAATGGAGCAAATATGGCGTTTCGCTCTTCCATCTTTTCAAATACAGAAAATGAAATAGCCTCTGGAGATGATGTCTTTTTATTGCATCATGTGAAGGAAAATAAGGGTAAGATTTCCTTTGTTAAAAACCAAAAGGCTATTGTGTCAACCGAACCTAAGTCCACACTTTCAGAGTTTTTAAATCAGAGAAAAAGATGGGCGTCTAAAACTTCAGCCTATAAAGATGCTTCTGCCCAGTGGGTATCTCTTTTGATATTTTTAGTTAGCCTATCATTTATTGCTTTGTATATAAGAGAACAACTGTTTGCACTAATAGTATTTTATCTTGTAAAATCTGTAGTTGACTTTATGTTTTTAAGAAAGTTATGTCGATTTTTTGAATACGATATACCTTTTTATGTGTTTTGTATTCTTGAAATAATATATCCTTTTTATATTGTTTGGGTAGCTATTTCATCTCAAATTGGACATTATAATTGGAAGGGGAGGAGATATAAAAAATGAATAGTTTATCACACATAGCTTGGCAAAAATTCAAGAAAAATAGTCTTGGAGTTTTTGGTTTTATCATTATTTCTATTGCAGTAGTAATAAGTTTTTTAGGCTATGTTATTTTTCCAGATTCTACACCATATTCTAATAAGATGCATTTAGAATTGTCAAAAAAAGAACCTGGTTTTACTACAGCTTTTATTCTAGTCCCAAAAGAGAAAGTGCCTGAGGTTAATTTATTTGAGAAAATGCTTTTTGGACAAGAGTCACAGTTTGAAGAAATTCCTATTTCAACATATAGAGAAGATAATGGAGTATTGTGGTATACGCCATTTGACAGTCAGTATGAGCAGCAGTTTAGCGATAGTAATTATATAATTTTTGAACGTACTTATATTTTAGGAACAGATTCCTTTGGAAGAGACTTGTTAAGTCGGATTTTGTGTGGTACACGAGTGTCTCTATCTGTAGGTTTTATTTCGGTTTTCATTTCTCTTTTGATTGGTATATCCTTAGGAGCCATTGCTGGTTATTATAGAGGTAGAGTAGATGCTGCCATAATGTGGCTTGTAAATGTGGTTTGGTCTATTCCTACTTTGCTTATGGTTATTGCTATATCCTTAGCTTTAGGCAAAGGCTTTTGGCAAGTGTTTGTTGCTGTAGGCCTCACGATGTGGGTAGAAGTTGCTAGAATTGTTCGCGGTGAAGTGTTAAGCGTTAGGGAAAATGAATATGTTGAGGCAGCTCAAAGCTTAGGCTTTAGTCACTTTCGAATACTTTTCAAACATATTTTACCAAATGTAATGGGGGCAGTGATTGTAATTTCTGCCGCTAATTTTGCATCTGCAATCCTTATTGAGGCTGGCTTGAGTTTCTTGGGAATTGGTGCTCAGCCTCCCATGCCTTCTTGGGGGACAATGATTAAAGACCACTACGCTTTTATAGTTATGGGCAAATCTTATTTAGCCATATTCCCAGGAATAGCGATTATGCTGCTCGTCTTATCTTTTGTTTTACTCGGTAATGCTTTGCGAGACGCCTTAGATGTTCGCTCTTAGAAAATTAATAGTGCAGCAATAAAAATTACAATTCCCGCTAACATTAGAAGTAAGCTGTAAGGCAATATTTCTTTAGCCTTAAGGCCTGTAATTCCCAATAGAGGTAATGCCCAGAAGGGTTGCAGCATATTTGTAATTTGATCGCCATAGGCAAGAGCCATCACAGATTTCCAATATGGAACATTGAGTTGACTTGCCGCTTCAATAATGATTGGTCCTTGTACGCCCCACTGTCCACCGCCACTTGGGACAAATACATTTACAATTCCGGCACTAAAGAAGGTGAAAATCGGGAAGGTGGTTGAGTTTGAAATACTCACGAAAAAATCAGAAAATATACTGACCAATCCAGAACTATTCATAAGCCCCATAATTCCAAAATACAGTGGGAACTGAATTAGTATACCGCTAGCACCTCCAATAGCCTGATTTATACCTTTCAGAAAACTACTGAAACTAGCGTGTAAGCTAATTCCTAAACCCAATAAGAAAAGGTTAATGAAATTTGGTGTGATAAAACTTAGGGATAACTCTTCTGGTAATAGAATAGCTTTGTAAAAGCAATAGAATAAAATGATTCCTCCAAAAATATATGCCAAAACTTTCGAGTGGTCAAGACGTTCGGCACCTTCAATAGCAGTGGTGTTTTGCTCTATTGGTGGACTTTCTAGAACTACAGCTTTGTGTTCTCCCTTTTTACCGAGCATATACATGACTAATGGCAAAACAATTAAAAGTAAAAGACTCACTGTGATATTCATCGAGGAAAATATAGTGTCTGATTGGGAGATGACACCCATTTGATTTTCAAGAAAGTGTCCTTTTTCTGCAATTTTTATGGGGGCAGAACCCGAAATCCCGCCATGCCATACCATCAATCCAGAATAACCTGCTGCTCCAATTAAAGGATAGTTCAATGAAATGTTATTCTTAGAGGCGTATTCCCCAACTTTCCGAGAGAAAATAGCACCAAATACTAAGCCCAATCCCCAATTGAAAAAGGAAACAATTAATGTAAGTAGAGTTACCCAAGCAGCTGCTGTGGAGGTGTTGGTGCATAGTCGACTAGCCTTATCAATGTACTTGCTGATGGTATTACTCAATGCTAAAACATGACCTAATACCAGCATTAGCATCATTTGTACAGCAAAAACCAACAAGGGAGCATTCCACAAACCTTCTTCCCAATATGTTAGCAGTTGGAGTGCAGAAACATCTTTTGGGCTAAGAAAATAAGCCAGTAAAAACGTAATGGCAGAGAGTATTACCGCAATAGTAAATGGTGCAGGTAATAGAGCTTTGAAAATACGTATCAGTTTGGCTGACATCTTTTAGAATGGCAAGTCGTCGTCCTCTTCAGCGTCCAAAGAATTCAATGGAGCTTGAGGCATGTCTTCAACTACTGCTGCTGCAGCTTTGTTGATACGCCATGCGTCTATGTTGTGGTAATATTTACCATTGTATTCTCTAGAGGATAGATTGAATGAAACTTCGATTTCCATTCCAGGCTGTAAGCCTTCAATCATAGCGATTTTGTCCTCGCCAAATAAGCTAAAACACACTTCTGGATTGTACTGTGCACCAGTATCAATCACAAAAGATTGTTTTTTCCATTCTTTTCCGGCTTTACTTGTGCCACTTTCTACGTCTAATGCTTTAACTAGTTTTCCTGTAATTGCTAAACTCATGTTCTATTTAATTTATCGATCAATAATGTTTTCCAGGCCTCATTAACTCGGCCTTTTTTTAATAATTCTTTTGCTCTATAATGAAGATTTTCTCTTGCTTCTTCATCTTCCACTGTGAAATTTAATATTTCTTTAATGGTGTAATTTTCGTCTTTGTAACTATCAACCTCTTCAACACTTGGAATAGACTCTACGTTTCCGAGCATGCCTAAGTCATTGCCAGAAAGGATGTAGCTGTTACGAATTCGTGATGGAATATTATCTACACCTATCCCTAGCTTACGAAGTGGTTTTTCTACTTCAAAAATGGCATCGTGTGAACTTCTAGAATACCAATTGCCACCCATTCTTCCTACCAAATCTATTTTATTTGGGTCAATAGCCCCCATATCGTTGAGTATATTTTCGCTGATATGAATCATTTTAATTTCACATATCACCAAATTCCCTGCACCGCCCTCTTGTCCTAATTCAATAACATCGTTTACTATACATTCCATCTGAACAGGAGATTCTTTTACTCTAAAAGGCTTTACCAATTCCGATTGTATAGGAGTTAGACCTGCTTTTGTAAACTCATTTACACCAGATTCGTATTCCGTACTCGAAAGGGAAGTTTGCTGAACAATATCATAGGATACTACATTGATAACCACTTCCTTATTGTCCAATACATTTTCTAGGGTATGTTTAGTGGTATTGTTACGTACTCGTCTTGCTGGAGAAAAGATTGCAATAGGAGGGTTAGCACTAAATATATTAAAGAAACTAAATGGACTCAGGTTTGGGTTTCCGTATTGGTCTAGCGTACTTGCTAGAGCAATAGGACGTGGACCAACAGCACCCAATAAATACTGGTGAAGCTCGCCTACAGGAATATCTTTAGGTTGTATGTGTAACATATTAGGTTAAAAATGATTCTAAACAAAAATAGCATTTTGATGCAATTTACATTTGAAATATTACATAATTATTTTTTGAGGTGGATTAATGAAAAACTATATATTTGCAAACCATTTTACTGCGGATGTGGTGGAACTGGTAGACACGCTAGACTTAGGATCTAGTGCCGCGAGGCGTGGGGGTTCGACTCCCTTCATCCGCACAAAAGCAGCTCAATTGAGCTGCTTTTTTTATTAAATTGCACAAATAACTTAAAGCTTTATTTCTCATGAAAAATTTACTTTATGGCACTTTATTCCTTGCCTTAGTAGGAATTATTTTTGTGGGGTGTGAGAAAGCAGATACTTATCATGTTGATAGCTCAAAGCGTTTGACTCCAGATAATTTTAAAAAACATATTGAATCAGTTGAAATGAACTTTGATGAAAATTCTATTTTTATAGATGATTTTTTAATTAAAGCAAAAACAAATAGCCTTGACAAAAAGTCATTTGAAAAAATGTTAGCTGTGCTAAATATTGACTCTTCAATTAATATTGATGAATTAGATAATTATAATTTGGAAAATGGAGTATATGATTCAATAGAGTTGCATAAAATAGAGTTAGAGTAAAGAAAAAAAAGAAATCTAGATGTGATAGATTAGTCGAAATTCGTGATGCTTTATTAGAAGAGTGTAGTAAGTATGTAGTAGGAATTGATGAATCTTGTGCTGCGGCTGTAATGATAGCTTATTGGTATAAATCAAGAAATTGTTGATTGAAATTATGAAAAAAAGAGAGCCTTAGAATTATATATTTTTTGATGATGTCTTTGTTGTATGTAGCAACAGATTTTGAATTTTTTATTGCTATTGTTCACCTCGTTTTGGCATTGGTTAACCCTAAGAAATTTGGAATGAGCCGACTGCTAATGAAGATATTAGCTAAGAGAACTATATAATATTCACTTCAGCTTCTAGCTCTATGCCGAAGGTTTCTTGAATGGATTTCTGTATGTCTTTTGAAAGAGTCAGTATCTCATTTCCTTGGGCGGTGCCATAGTTTACCAATACAAGTGCTTGGTTTTTGTGTACACCTGCATCGCCCTTTCGGTAGCCTTTCCAACCGGCGTGGTCAATGAGCCATCCGGCGGCAACTTTTACGGATTGTTCGCCATTTGGGTAGCCAACTATATTTGGAAATTGTATTTTTAGTTGTTCAAACTTAGCTTTTGGAATTGTGGGGTTTTTAAAAAAGCTGCCACTATTTCCAATGTCTTTGGGGTTGGGCAGTTTACGCTGTCGAATATTAATTACTGCCTGACTGACTGACTCTAGGCTTTTACTTGCTCCCATAGCTTTAAGCTCCTCTTCTATGGCTCCATAAGAGGTGTTAAATTGAGGGTGTTTGCTGAGTTTAAACGTTACGTGACAAATAATATATTGCCCTTTGAGTTCCCCCTTAAAAATAGAATATCGGTAAGCAAACTGACAGTCTGTATTGCTAAAGGTTTTCACCGTTTTGTTATCAATATGTACGGCTTCTAATTCTTCAAATACCGATTTTATTTCAACACCATAAGCACCAATATTTTGCATAGGAGCAGCACCAACGCTTCCTGGAATGAGGGATAAGTTTTCTATACCGCCCAAATTATGCTCAATACTCCACATTACGAAATCGTGCCAAACCACTCCGCCACCAACTTTTACAGTAAGGCTATCGTTATCTTCATGTGTTATTTCAATTTCTAAAATTTCATTTTTCAGAACGGTTCCGCTAATGTCCTTAGTGAGTAGGATGTTGCTTCCGCCACCTAAAATGGTAAGAGGCTTTTGAGTTTTACCCAATAGCTCAATAAGTTCTTCTTTTGATGAGAAGGATGAAAAATATTCGGCGTGTGCTTTAATGCCAAATGTGTTAAGAGATTGTAGTGGGTATTGGTGTTGTACAGTCATATTTTTTCAAAGGTATAAATACTTATGATTTACTCCTTCTATTTTGTGTATTTTCGCAAAGATGAGGAAAAAAGTAATAGTCTCTGTTACGAATGATATAAGCACTGACCAAAGGGTCTTTAAGGTGTGCAATAGTTTGCAAGCGATGGGTTTTGAAGTAGAACTCATAGGTGCAAGTCGTCCGTGGAGTGTAGCCTTAAATAGAGACTACAGCTGTAAGCGAATGAAGATGTGGTTCAATACAGGTCCTCTATTTTACTTTGAATATAATCTTCGTTTATTTTTTCTTTTACTCTTTAAGCCTGCTGCAGTTTTATTAAGTAACGATTTAGATACCTTATTGGCGAATTACTTGATTTCAAAACTCAAAAACATTCCTTTAGTGTATGATAGTCATGAGCTTTTCCCTGAAGCCCCTGAGCTTCTAGAACGCCCTTTTAAGAAAAGATTGTGGGAGCGTTTAGAATCTTTTTTGCTTCCAAAAATCAAACATGCTTATACCGTTTGTGAATCCATTCAGTCATATTACAAAGCCTTGCATGGAATTGACATGAAGGTGGTTAGAAATGTCCCTAATTTATGTTCTAAACCTTCAAGAGATAGAAATACTAAAACTCTGCTTTATCAGGGGAATATAAATCCAGGACGTGGTTTGGAAGTAGCTATTAAGAGTATGTCATTTTTGCCCGATTATAGATTGAAAATAATTGGAAATGGCATTGGCTTAAACAAATTAAAGGCATTATCGGAGACTGAAGGAGTTTCTAGTCAAGTAGAGTTTTTGGGACGCTTGCCTTTTGAAGACTTAAAAAAGCATACAGAAAGTGCATCCATTGGTATATTATTTGAAGAGCCTTTAGGCTTGAGTTTTGAATACAGCCTACCCAATAAACTATTTGACTATATACATGCCGAAACGCCTGTGATAGCTTCACCATTAATTGAAGTTAAAAAAATCGTAGAAAAGTATAAGGTTGGAGAGTTATTAGTAGATAGAAATCCAGAACATATTGCTCAGCAAATTCAGGCTATGGAATCCAAATTATCAACGTATGAGTTTGGAAAAGCTAAGGCGGAATTGAATTGGAAAAATGAGGAGAAGGTGCTGAAGTTAGTTTTTGCCGACTTTATGCAAAAATGATATCTATTATTTTTTGAGCTTCCTTTTCATTATTGAAAATAGAACAAATCTCTTTTCTATGCTTTATATTTTCATCTGAAAAATCTATGCTTTTATATTTTTCAATGGAGTTGAGCCAATCTTCATTAGAATTAGCCTCAATACAATAAGACTCTAGCTCTGTGTTACTTACCATAGTATTATTCACTATGCAAAATCTACTTTTATAAAGGGACTCCAAGAGTTTTAGTTTAATACCTGTATTTTGTTTTGTTGGTAATAGTACCATCTGAGCATTGCGTAACAACTTATCCATCTCTTCATTGGTTGGATTTTTACAAAGCTGGATATGTTTATATTTTTTTATTTCTTCAATTAATTTTTCACTTGGTTTTTTGCCTGCAATAATCAATGGGTAAGAGCTCTGAGCAGAAAGTTTTACAAGGAAAAATGCAGCATTGATGTTTTCAGAAACGGTTAAGTTACCATGGTAAAGTGCGTATTTTCCAATGCCCGTATTTGATGTAATACCTTTGTTGGAATGAAAAGCTCTTATTAAATGACTATTGTATGATTTTGAAAAATGATTCATGTCATCATTGCTAATTGAAAAAATACCATCCGCATTTTTTAAGGTTTTCTCATACTTACGTATTTTTAGGTATTCAGAATACAAGAATAGTTTTGAAAATAAGTTTGATTCGTTTTTTGCCAATTGCCGATAATAGTGAGTTTCTACATTATGAGCTCGTAAATATTTTTTTTGCTTTAGCTCTTTGTTTTCTAACGACATGGAGCAATGTAAACCTTCGTAGAGAATAGGAAAAGGCAATTCTTTTAGTCGTTTTGTAAGTAGTTTATTACTTCTGCTTTTAATGATAAATGGAGTTCGAGAAAAAATATTTACCCAACTCATATTTCTTGGGTAGTAATGCACTTTCTCGCAATACTTTTCAAGTTCATTACATTCTGCTCTACCATAACTAAAGCAGTGAAGATGAATATTAACTCCAAGTTTGTATAGAGCTTTGAGTTTGTAAAAAACATCAATTACACCCCCGTAATTTGCAGGAAATGGAATATTAAAGGATACGATATGAAGACTTTTTCTGCTGCTCATTTTAGTTAGCCTCAGCCTCAATCAATTTGCCACCCTCACACTTCAGTACTTTAGAAGGAAAGCGATTTAATAAGTTATGTTCATGAGTAGCCATTAATACTGCACAGCCACTAGAGCATAAATCGTGGATAAGATTTAGGATGCTGTCAGTTGTTTCTGGGTCGAGGTTTCCAGTAGGTTCATCGGCGAGAATCAAATCAGGTTTGTTTAACAAAGCTCGAGCAATACAAATACGTTGCTGTTCGCCACCAGACAATTCATAGGGCATTTTGTTAATATGATCTTGCATTCCAACTTTTGCAAGCATTTCTTCAATACGCTGACTAATCTCTTTTTTATTTTTCCAGCCCGTAGCTTTTAGCACAAAATCAAGATTATCAAATACTGTTCTGTCGGTAAGAAGTTGAAAGTCTTGAAAGACGATGCCAATCTTGCGTCTTAGAAAAGGAATTATGGATTTTTTTATGTCAAAAAGTTGATAGTCGACTACTTCGGCTAAGCCTTTGTTTAAAGGCAAATCAGCGTAAAGTGTTTTTAATAATGAACTTTTTCCACTTCCAGTAGAGCCTATTAGATAAACAAATTCTGTGGGTTCTATTTTAAAAGATACATCACTCAAAATGAGTTTGTCTTGCTGATAAATGTCGGCGTGTTTTAATTCGACTAATGGCATGTTTTAATTGCTTTGTACTGCACACAAAGTTACTTTTTTTAAAACTATCATCAATACTTCTTTATGCACACGTATTCTGTTAATAACTTATTCATTGCTCAATAGTAGAAGGGTCTAACTTTGATAAATTAGCTTAAAATTTATAAATGAAATTAATTTTTAACATTTTATTTATAGTACTTAGTCAGCTAATGTATGCTCAGATTTGTGATGTAGAGCAAATTGACGACTTACTTGGAAAAGAGCAATTCGCTCTAGTCTATTCAATATGTGATGCTTATCAAGACTGTGAGTCTGCATCCGATGAAAATATGGAATGGATTCAATACCAACAATCTCGATGTGCTTTAGAGTTATTTAATGATGAAGCCGCAATGAGGTTTGAAGATTACTTAAGTGATTACCCTTATGGTAAATTTCGTAACAAGTCTTATTTAGCACTTTCTCAAATACATTTTAGAAACAAGGAATATGATAAAGCTATTGCAAAGCTTAATATGGTAGATGTTTATGAGCTTGAATTTGAAGACGAAGCCATGTATTATTTCCGATTAGGATATTCGTACTTCATTACAGGCAAATATGATGAAGCCAAAGTGTCTTTTTATGATATCAATAAAATCAAATTTTCATATTCAGATTTGACGACTTATTGTTTAGGACATATGGCTTATGAAGAAGGTAATTACGCTACGGCACTCAAAGAATTTAATAAGCTCGTAGAGACACCTAAGCTAGGTGTGATAAGTAGATACTACATTACTCACATCTATTATTACCAAAACCAGTTTGAAGAGTTAATAAATTTTGCAAAGCCTTTGCTAGAAGCCAGTTATAATCCGAGTCGAGACTCGGAACTAGTACGACTAATTGGAAATGCTTATTACGCTTTGGAAGATTATGAGTCTTCAGTAGAATACCTACAAAAATATCTTCAGAATAATACTCTTGACAGATTTGAGCAATACCAACTAGCAACCTCTTATTTTGAGCTTAGCCAGTTTGACGAGTCTATTAAACACTTTGAAGATATTTTATTGGAAGAAGATAGTTTGTCTCAATTCGCTGCTCACCAATTAGCTAAAGCATATTTAAATCAGGGTGAAAAATCAAAAGCTATAAACGCTTTTAAGTTTGCTTCACAAATGGATTATGATTTAGATTTAAAAGAAGATGCTGCTTTTAACCGTGTAAAGTTAATTTTCGAACAGAATAATACCCTTGAAGATGCCGTAAATATTATAGAAGGCTACTTAGAAGATTATCCTTTATCAATTCATACATCATACGTTCAGAATTTACTTATAAAAGCATATACGTCAACAAAAAACTATCAGTCTGCCATTGACAAATTATCAGTTTTAAAAGATTTGACATTTGAGCAAAAGCAAGTATATCAAAAGTTGAGTTACTTTCTAGCAATAGAAAATTATCTTTCAGGAAAGTATGAGGAATCTATAGATTGGTTCAAAAAGTCATTAAAATATCCTTTAAATTCTGTTTTCATTGCTAGGAGTTATTTTTGGATGGGAGAGGCTTATTACCAGTTGGGTGATTATAATAAATCTGTTGAGGAATTCAATGCTTTTCAATTTGAAGATGGAGCATTCTCTTTAAGTGAATATTCGCAGTCTTACTACTCTCTTGCATTTTCGTACTTTCAAATCAAACAATATGATAATGCTATAAAATGGTTTAGGAAATACGTAAAAAAATCAACCGATAAAAATAAATTGACTGATGCATACTTAAGAATTGGCGATTCTTACTTTATGACAAGGAAGTATAATAGAGCCAAAGAATATTATGCTTTAGCTGAAGATCAAGGTGCATTTGATGTCGATTTTTCAATACATCAGCAGTCTATTTGTTATGGCCTAATCAATAAACCATCCAAAAAACGGGATGCACTAACAAAGCTTATAACAGAATTTCCAAATTCAATTTATCACGATGATGCTACATTAAGTTTGAGTTCTATTTATTTAAATGAGGGCAATATTGATAAGTCTGTTGAATTACTCAATGACCTTATTGAAAATCACCCCAACAGCCCTTTGGTTAAAGTAGCACTGTTGAATATAGGCTTAAACTATTATAATGATGAAAAAAATGAATTAGCAATTACAAACTTCAAAAAAGTAATTGAAGAGTACCCTAATTCATCAGAAGCAAAAGAAGCTTTGATTGCCTTTAAAAACCTATCTGTAGAGCAAGGTGATGTCAGTTCATATTTCAATTATATAGATGGACTTTCTGATGTTAGTGTTGATATTGCTTCAAAGGACTCCCTGAGTTATGAAGCCTCAGAAAATCTATACCTCAATCAAAAATATGATAAGGCTGTACAGGCATTTTCTAATTATCTGACCAACTATGAAGCTCCTATCTTTAAGCTTAAAGCTCACTACTATAAGGCAGAATGTTTGTATTTAACATCTCCTGAAAATGCTATTGAGGATTATTTGATGGTCTTAGAATTTCCTCAAAACGATTTCACTGAACGATCATTAATCCGCCTGTCGAGAATTGAATTCGAGAGGGGAGAATACGGAACTGCGGCACTTCACTATAATAAATTGCTCTCTGTGGCTCAAGATAATAACTTAATACGAGAGTCAACTTTAAAGCTCTTTAAATGTTATTCTGAACTTGGAATTAAAACTTCGCAGTTTGAGTTTGCAGAGAAATTGTTGCAGATGGAGAAACTTGATATTGAAATACAAAATGAGGCTAGACTGGTTATAGCTAATCATTACTTTGAACAGTCTGAATACTACATTGCTAAAAAGGAATATATTTTTGTATCCCAAAACAATACTGCTGAAATGGGTGCCGAGGCAAAGTATCAATTGGCATATCTTCATTTTTTAGCTGAAGATTTGGACTCTTGTGAAACAACAATTTACGAGCTTTCAGAAAAATACTACAGTGATTATTTTATCGCCAAGGGCTTCATTCTATTATCTGATATTTACTTTGAGAAAGAAAATTATTTTCAATCTAAAGCTACACTACAGAGTATAGTGGATAATTATCAAGGTGAAGACTTAGTTAATATATGTAAGCAAAAGATTTCTGATATAGAAGTTCTTGAAAGCCAAGAACAAAAAGCAATTGATAAGGAAGATTTGATAATTGACTTGCTAGACTCCGTTGAGTTAAATGAATTGTTTGAAGAAGAAAATACTGAAGAAGATGAAGAATAAAATTATTCTATTAGGTGTTCTGATTGTCTTTTGTAATACATCAGTGTATTCTCAAACTAATGACAATGATGATTTAGGCGTTCAAGAAGTTCAAATAACAAAGAGCTATATTCCTGAAATTCCTTCTGCTACTAAAATAAATCTCAGCCCTACACTTTCGGATACCATAAAAACAAGTAAACGGGTTAGCTATTTCCCCATTGATAAACGCTTTAAAACCAACCTTAAATTAAATCCTATTAAAGCGGCTAAAATTAAAGGCGAGCCTATTTCCAAGTTATATAACACATACATTTATGGAGGTGTTGGAAATATGAGTATGCCTACTTCAAGAATTTATTACAGTTCAGATAGGGATAAAAAAACAACTTACGCTCTTTCTTTGGGCTATAAAGAGTCTTATGCCGATATCAAAAGTCCTTTTGACGAAAATCAAAAAGTATCAGCAGCATTTAGAGAAACGGACTTTGCAGTATATGCTAAAACAGATTTAGATGTTGGTGTTTTAAATGCTTATATTAACAGAGAGGGAAGAATTCATCAGCTTTACGGTTATGACCCTACAGTTTTTAATTTAGATGAAAATCTTTTGACTAATCAGCAGTATTGGGGCTATACAAGTTTTAGTGTTTCCCTTAAGAGTAAGCCGTCGGAAAATGGTAAGCCATCGTATTTCACAAAGTTATACGCCTACGATTTAAATGAAAATACAGAAAACACATTTTCTTGGTTGTTAGATCTTAACCAGTCAATTGGTGTAAATGACTATTCACTTACTTTAGGAGTGGATTATGATTTAAACAATTTTTCAGAAAAATATTCCTTTAATGATAGTCTTGCTAAAGAACTGATCTTAACCTTTAGTCCTTCTGTTTCAAAGGAATTATATGGAGGACAACTTAATGCTGGCTTTGAACTTCAATCTTACGATAGTAGAGACAGTTCAGATGTAACCTATGCATTTTACCCATTAGTAAGGTATGACTATCATTTTTCCGAAAACTATCAAAAAGCATTTGTAGGCGTTCGAGGAGGTCTTCAGGAAAATTCATACTGGGCATTAAGTAAACAAAACCCATATATACTAAATGCATTAACTAATGACGGTGGTTCTTTGGAATTGATAAACTCTCAAGCCATATATGATGTGTTCTTAGGAATGGAATCTGTCTTGTCTAAGGACATAATGTGGTCTTCTGAAATATCGTATTCACGTGTCCTTGACATGCCCTTCTTTGAGCTTGATATGAATTCTATCTATCAAAATAAGTTTAAGGTTGTTTATGATGATGTGAACTATCTCAATTGGTCAGGGAAATTAAATTGGAAACTATCTGAAAAAGCCAATGCCGATTTAGAATTGCAGTATAATAAATATGAACTCGATTCAATACAGTCCTTTGCATACAAACCTTCTTTCCTTAGTAAGTTAAAACTGGATTATAATATTGGAGATAAAATTATTCCGGCAGTTGAGGTATTTACAGCTTTTGATCGTTCCACTACTTGTGAGTCATCAAACACTCCAGAATTAGATGATATTATCGACTTCAATATATCCTTAGAATATCGGTACAATTCTATTTTTTCTGCCTACTTTAAAGGGCAAAATCTTGTTGGAGGATATCACATTTGGCAAAATTATCCAGTCTTAGGTCCACAAGTGTTTTTTGGACTTTCTTTTAAGCTATAACTTATTCACTTTTTGTTAATAAGTAGCAGTCTATAATTCGCTTTTTTTTTAGTGACATATCTTGCTTTTTTTACCTTTGTTATCACTAGAAAATACCCTAGTTAATAAACATATATAATCAATGAGTGAAAATTTAGAAAATAAAGCTGATTACGGTGCCGGCAATATTCAAGTCTTAGAAGGTCTTGAAGCCGTAAGAAAGCGACCTGCCATGTATATTGGTGACATAGGTCAAAAAGGTTTACACCACCTTGTGTATGAAGTAGTTGATAATTCAATTGATGAAGCACTTGCTGGTCATTGTACTGACATCGATGTTATCATTAATGAGGATAACTCTATTACAGTAAAAGATAATGGTAGAGGAATCCCTACCGACATACACCCAAAAGAAAAAAAATCAGCATTAGAAGTTGTAATGACAGTACTTCACGCTGGTGGTAAATTCGATAAGGATTCCTATAAAGTTTCTGGTGGTTTGCATGGTGTGGGTGTATCTTGTGTTAATGCCTTGTCTATCCTTCTTACTGCTGAGGTCCACAGAAACGGTAAAATCTTTAAGCAAGAATATGAAAGAGGTGTTCCTAAATACGATGTTAAAGAAATAGGTACTACTGATATTACAGGTACCATAGTTACTTTCCTTCCAGACAAGGAGATTTTTCATGAAACTGTTTATCATTTTGATATTCTTCAAAGTCGTTTGAGAGAATTATCTTTCCTTAATAAAGGAATTAGATTGTCTTTGACCGATAAAAGAAGAAAAGATGAAGAAGGAAATGATATCAAAGACAATTTTGTCTCAGAAAATGGACTTATTGATTTCGTTGAGTTAATTGACGAGAACAGAGAGAAATTACTAGATAGTGTCATTCACATGGATACTGAAAAGAATGGTGTGCCAGTTGAAATTGCTATGCACTACAACACATCTTACTCAGAGAACATCCATTCTTATGTGAACAATATTAATACACATGAGGGAGGTACGCACTTATCTGGTTTTAGAAGAGCCTTAACAAGAACGTTAAAGAAATATGCTGATGAGTCTGGAATGCTTGATAAGGTTAAGTTTGAAATTGCAGGAGATGACTTCAGAGAGGGCTTAACAGCAGTTATTTCTGTAAAAGTCATGGAGCCTCAGTTTGAAGGTCAAACAAAGACAAAGCTTGGAAATAAAGAAGTGACTGGAGCAGTTGATCAAGCCGTAGGGGAGATGTTATCCAACTATCTCGAGGAAAACCCTAATATGGCTAAGCAAATTGTTCAGAAAGTTCTTTTAGCCGCTCAAGCCAGAAACGCTGCTCGAAAAGCACGTGAGATGGTGCAAAGGAAGAATGTGCTTTCAGGCTCAGGACTTCCAGGAAAGTTGGCAGATTGTTCTGACAAAGACCCTGAAAAATGCGAGATTTTCCTTGTAGAGGGTGATTCTGCAGGTGGAACAGCTAAGCAAGGAAGAGATAGATTCTTCCAAGCAATTTTACCTCTTCGTGGTAAGATTTTAAATGTTGAAAAAGCAATGCAACATAAAGTCTTTGAAAATGAAGAAATTAAAAATATGTATACGGCACTAGGTGTAACAATTGGAACTGAAGAGGATTCAAAAGCCTTGAACCTTGAAAAACTTCGTTATCATAAGATTGTAATTATGACGGATGCCGATGTTGATGGATCTCATATTGCTACGCTTATCTTAACTTTCTTCTTCAGATATATGAAGGAATTAGTTGAAAGTGGTTATTTATACATTGCTACTCCACCACTATATTTAGTTAAAAAAGGTAAAGAGCAACATTACTGCTGGTCTGATGACGAAAGAGATGGAATGATGCAAAAGCTAAATGGAGCAAGTATTCAACGTTACAAAGGTCTTGGTGAAATGAATGCAGAACAGTTGTGGGATACTACAATGAACCCTGATTCAAGAACTTTAAGACAAGTAACTATTGATAGTGCAGCTGAAGCGGATAGAATCTTTTCTATGTTAATGGGAGACGAAGTTCCTCCAAGAAGAGCATTCATTGAGCAAAATGCGAAATACGCAAAAATTGATATTTAATAAATAATAGTAATTGGTAAGAAAAGAGTCCTCATTTGAAGGCTCTTTTTTTTATTCATTTTATCTAACAAGTGTAATTGTTCCAGAACAATTCTCGCAATTAGTATGGTCATATATTCTGTATTCAAAATCTTGATAACTCAAGACATATGAATATGAACCAGACTTGAGGTCGTTACCTGTAAACATATTTGTTCCATCCCAATCTACAGTTGGATTATTAGTTTGGAAAATTACGGAACCATACCTATCAAAGATACTTATCGAAAATGTTTCAGTTCGCATGGCATGATGAAAAATCTTAAAGGTATCATTATTCCCATCCATATCAGGAGTAAATCCATTAGGGATGAAAAGGGTATGTTCGTTTTTGATAGCAAGTCTTCCGTAGGTGCTGTCCTTACACATGAATTCATCTGTAACTACTAATTTTAAATCGTAATACTTAATACCTACACTGTCTAAGTCAGTTGACAAATCAAGACCGTAAACATCTTGTGAATTTGATGTAAATCCATTACTCAATTCCCATTCCCATGCAGTAGCGTTTCCTTCAGAATCATCAAATAAATTCACGTAAGGATAATTAACAGTTACAGTGTCATTCAGTACCCTGTAGTTTGCAACAATAAATGGAGGTTGATTAATTTCAAAGCTTAAATGGTTTTCACAACCATTAGCGTCCTCCACTTTTATAGTATACATTCCTTCTATTAAATTATAAATGTCTTCTTGATTTGAGTAGAAAGAATTAGGACCATCCCAAGTGTACTTTAGAGGTAAATATTCTTCAGAATAGATTGGTAAGTCAGGTCCGCCCCAAGTAGCCACTTCAATATACCCATCATTATTATAGGTGCAGCTTTTGTGGCTGTAGTTAGAGACATCTATTGAGATTGAATCTGGTTCAATCAAGTCAAATGTAATTGAATTAGGACAGCCTTCTGCATCAGTTACCGTAAATGTATAGCTACCAGCTTCTAGGTTGTAAATATCCGCTTGTCTTGAAATAGTGTCTAGACTTTGCTCGTCTACCCATGAAAAGTCATAAGGCAGTAGTCCTCCACTAGAAATACACGACACCCACGCATCATTTCCTCCATAGCATTTTACGTTAAAGCCATTATAGTCAGAAACATTACTTAAAATTGATATTGATGAGTTTTCGTCCATGAAAAAGTTAGCAGTCTCTTGACAATTGTTGTTATCAGTAACAACAATTTGGTAATTACCAGTAGCTAAGTTGCTAATTGTATTCGTTCCATCTCCAGTAATTGGATTGTCACCAGTCCATGCATAGGTGTAGTTTGGTGTACCTCCACTTACAGAAATAGAAATCACGCCATCACTAAATCCAAAGCAACTAACTGGGTCAATAGATTCAAAAATTTGGATAGCTTGTGGAGGTAGTGAAATTATATAGGGTCCAAAATCACTTTCGCAATCTAAGGCATCAGTTATTGTTAGATTGTAAGAGTCAGCATTTAGGTTACTAATATCTTCATCAGATGAAGAGAATGTATTAGATGCAGAGGTCCATGAAAAAGTGTATGGTGTTAATCCTCCATTTACATCTATATCAATAGCACCAAATATTTCACCAGGACAAATATTATCGTCAATCGTTTCTGTAACCGTTACTTCTGTTGAAACATAGACTGTAACTTCATCAGAATAATCAGTAGGGCATTCTGAGGCAATCACTGTATAAGTTGTGGTAGCTAATGGGTCAACAGAAATATCCGTTCCTTCACCAACAAGGTTATTGTCTTCATCAAACCACTGTACATTAGAAACTGCTAAACCAGTAGGAGTATAGTGATGTGATTCATTTTCGGCTTCCCATGCAGTCGCATTTCGACCTGGAACAACGATTGCAATAGAGCCATCAAAATTTTGAATGCCCTGTACAGCTATATCTGAACCACCAGCACCATCGTCTGGGCAGTTCATTTTATATTCAATGTTGTTCTCTATTATGTTAGTCGACTCTCTAAGAACGATTTGAAACTTCCCTTGAAAATTAGTGCAAGCACCGCCATAAAGAGGTACATCAATCCAATTAACAACTAGAGCTCTGTTAGGAGCTACACCGATAGTTTCATATCTTACTTCGCCACCAACACTAGGATTCCAGTCAGACCATGGTGCCATAATTGAGTTTACTGGAGCCGCTGCATTTGGAATAGCTCCTGAAACGTATGTTGTAGGTTGACCGCATTCGAAAGTAATCCAGCCATTTGAGCCTATACAAAATTGACTGTAGACCTCACCAAAAAAACAGAAATCAAAACCTATATCAAAAGGACCCATCTCTGAATCGTCAAACATATTTACAATAGTGCCAGAGTAGGCTTCGCTTGTGTATGGAACATTTTCTAAAACATAATCATTCGTACCTACAGAGTTAGGCGTGTAATCGGCAGACAAGTCAACACTTTGGATTTCACATATGGTGATATCATCTCCTGCATCAATTTGAGAGTATGCAGATTCAATGTTTACTAAAATAATTGCTAACAGAAAAAATAGAATCCTCATTAAGAAAATGTTAAGTCGGTTAAGTTCAAACAGCCCATAAAGTTACGAATATATTTTTAGATTTTCAATTGGCTTTGAACACAATCTTAGATTAAAAATGTTTTTAGTGTTTTAAAAATTAGAATTGTTGATTCAGAATGTTAATTTTGCACCAAAATTTAAAACATATGAAAATTACAGTTGTAGGCGCTGGGGCAGTAGGCGCAAGTTGTGCAGAATATATTGCTATCAAAAACTTCGCTTCAGAAGTAGTGTTAGTTGACATTAAAGAAAACTTTGCAGAAGGTAAAGCCATGGATTTAATGCAAACAGCTACATTAAATGGTTTTGATACTAAAATCACGGGTAGTACTAACGATTATTCAAAAACAGCAAATAGTGACGTTGCTGTAATTACTAGTGGTATTCCTAGAAAGCCAGGTATGACCAGAGAAGAATTGATAGGAATTAATGCTGGCATTGTAAAAACAGTTTCAGAGAATTTAATAAAATATTCGCCTAATGTAATTTTAATCATAGTAAGTAACCCTATGGATACTATGACTTATTTAGCACATCAAGTGACAGGTCTTCCAAAGAATAGAATCATTGGAATGGGTGGGGCATTGGATAGTGCAAGGTTCAAATATAGACTTAGCGAAGCTTTAGAATGTCCTGCATCAGATATAGACGGCATGGTTATAGGAGGGCATAGCGACAAAGGAATGCTTCCTTTAACTCGATTAGCAACAAGAAATAGTGTTATAGTTTCTGAATTTATCACAGAAGAAAGATTACAAAAAGTTCTTGAAGACACTAAGGTTGGTGGAGCAACATTAACATCGATGTTGGGTACATCAGCTTGGTACGCACCTGGTGCTGCTGTTTCTTCATTAGTTCATTCAATTGCTTGTGACCAACACAAGATGTTCCCATGTTCAGTAATGTTGAACGGCGAATATGGTTTGAACGATTTATGTATTGGTGTACCTGTAATATTAGGCAAGAACGGTATTGAAAAAATTGTAGAAATAGACCTCAATGATGCTGAAAAAGAAAAGTTAAACGATTCAGCAGAAGGCGTTAGAGCTACAAATGCTTTACTTGACTAAAACAATAAATAATATAGAGTGATTATTTTAAAATGGAGAGTTCGCTCTCCATTTTTTATTGGACAATTATTTTTTTCCAAATGATTTTTGAGTTGTCTAGTGTTTTAAATGAGATAATATAATAGGCTGGTTGAAGATGACTAATATCAATTTGAGAATTGTTACTTACTTTTTTATTAATGAGTAGCTGGCCATGTATGGAGTAGATTTTTGCAATAGCATCTTCTTCAGACTTAATATTTATTATATCATCAGAAGGGTTAGGGTAGATGTCAATTACATTAGTTAAATCATAAGTTGCATTAGAACTTACAGTACTGTCATTGATGTAATAAAACAGTCCCCCAGATTGCATTCCGAAAAACATATCTCTTCTGCCATCACCAGTAAAGTCCTCATACAAGCATGCAACATTTTTGCCTTCTTGAGTATTTTGGAAATTATCGCTAAGTAGATTAAAAGTGCCTGATAAATTTCCAGAAATATTATTGTAATGGTAAATCTGTCCGCTTTCACTACCAATCAACATTTGAATTTCTCCATCCTCCGAAAAGACAAAAGGGATACTAAAGCCATAAAGACTTTCATCATTATTGACAGAAATATCACCAAAATCTTCTACGATACTATTAAAAACAGGATTGGTTTCGGTGCCATTATTTTGAGCATAAGTAATGCTGCCATCAACTCTACCAATTATCAAATCTAAAAGATTGTCATCATTCATATCAAATAAAAAAGGAGCAGAATGTTGACCAATATCAATTGAAAAGAAATTGACGTTTTCAAGTTCAAACTGAGCGTCACTTCCTATTGATGCGGTATTTTTGAAATAATGAATTTTACCATTTCCATCACCAACAATTAAATCAACATCGCCATCATTATCTAAGTCTCCAAATGTTGGAGTAAGTCCAGCTACAGAAGTTACCAAGCTGGTATCTAAGTTTATTGCTGATAAGTTTCCGAAATCTCTATCAATTAATTCAAAGTTTGGTTCTGTTTCACTTCCTATATTTCTTAGCAATGCTAGTTGAGATGAGGGATTATTTCCAGCGTGGTAGCCGTAATTACCTATAATCAAATCCTTTAAACCATCATTATTATAATCTATCATTGAAGGATAAGCGGCTGTTCCAAAATCTAGTATAAGCTCTTGTAAAAAGTTGGTTTTTTCAAACTCAAAAACGGGAGCATTGTCCGCTCCAGAATTTAAGAATAGGTAAATACTTTCAAAATCTTCAGCATTATTATTTGTGTTAGGGCTAACGACTAAGTCTCTAATACCGTCATTATTAACATCTAAATGAAACGCCGCTGGAAAGGATTCAATCTCAGCACTTACATTACTACCGTTTCCAATGGGGAAATCTTGATTTACAGAAGTCATTAAAGCATCTTCAGAGTCACCAGTATTTATCAAAAGGTTGAGGTTGTTAAAAGAAACGTCACCAAGAATGATATCCATATCGTTATCGCCGTCAATATCTAAGGTGAGAGTAGAAGAGCCACTGTGTCCGCCTGATGAACGGCTTTCAATTATTGGCTGATCTATTATGGTTTGACTTTCGCAACTATTAAAGTCGTATTCGTTTAATCCTTCAAAAAACTTTCCCCAGCAGTCGGTTTTTAGTTCAAAAATTAGACTGTCACAATTACCATAGAGTTCCTGACTTTGATTTTGATGATATTCAACATAACCACCACTTTGCTTAAATGTCAGTACATCTATATCGCCATCAAAATCCACATCTACAAATGAAGAAATATCAACTTCGGAAATAATGATTGCACTTTGTATTGGACCTAAGTCGCTGATTAGAGCATCTGTTTCAACTTCAAAACTCAGTGAGTTATTATCAGATGTGTTTTTGTACACTCTAACATAACTGTCGTTATATGTGAAAATATCTTCTTTACCATCACAGTTGAAATCGAGAAGCAGAGCCCATTTTTCAAGCTTAGGGAATGTACTGCTATACTCTTTAGAATAGGTGTAGTTTAAATCTGTGCTGTTTGAATTTTTAATAAAAGCAAGAGTCCTATCTCCAATTCGTTCAAAGACAAAAACATCATTTATACCATCCTTATTGAAATCGATATTAGAAAGTTGAGACGAGCTGAGACCTCCAGTAAAGGGGTTTTGAATAATGGCACCATTTTCTAAAATTGATAATTCAGCCCTTTTAAGATGTTGTGAAAAGGAAGAAAGACTAATGAAAGTCAAATAAAAAATCAGCATTTTTTTCATACTAGCACAAATTTACGACATATATAAATATATATAGTAGTCTTTGCTTAACAATTCAGCTATTATTCCTTATTGTTTTTTCAATTGCTATTTCAAAATTGAAAAACTATATTTGCCCGTTCTAAACTAATCACAATTATGCAAAATAAAAGTTTTGTTTCTCTGTTTGCAATTGTATTTGCAATTGTATGTTTATATCAATTATCGTTTACATCTATTGTAAAAGGAATTGAAGAAGATGCAGTTGAGTACTCCAACGGAGATGAAATTAAAGAAAAAAGATACCTTGACTCTATAGCTACTGAGCCTATATATAATATTGGACTTAAGAATTACACATATAACGAGTGTAAATCTAGAGAAATCAATCTTGGTCTTGACCTTAAAGGTGGAATGAACGTTACATTAGAAGTATCTGTCGTTGACGTTATTCGTGCAATGTCAAACTACAATTCAGATGAAACCTTTAACTCTGCTATAAAACTTGCTCAAGAAAAACAAAGAGACAGTCAAGATAACTTCGTTACCCTATTTGGACAATCATTTTCAGAGGTAAACCCTGATGGAAAGTTAGCATCTATATTTTACACCCCTGAGTTAAAAGATAAAATCAATTCCAACTCAACAAATGAAGAAGTCTTAGGGGTTATCGGACTAGAGGTTGAGGACGCTATCAGTCGTTCATTTAACATTCTTCGTTCAAGAATTGACCGATTCGGAGTTACTCAGCCAAATATTCAACGACTAGAAGGTTCAGGAAGAATCTTAGTTGAATTACCTGGTGTTAAAGACCCTGAAAGAGTTAGAAAATTATTACAAGGAACAGCTCAGTTAGAGTTTTGGGAAACCTATGAAAATACTGAAGTAATAGGTCTTATTGACCAAATAAATACATTTCTAAAGTCAACTGTTGAAGAAGTAGAAGAAGTTGCTGCTGAAGACACAGAGTCTTCTGAAGAAGCTGATGATAGTTCTGAAGACATGATTTCAGATTTATCTATTGATGAGTTAAGTGAAGGTTCTGAAGTAACTTCGGATAGTACAGCACTTTCAGCAGAGCAGTTTTCAAGAGAAAATCCACTTTATGCTGTATTATACCCAAATATCAGTCAAACAAATCAACCAAATGGTGGGC
Organism: Flavobacteriales bacterium; assembly: GCA_965277895.1. Taxonomy (GTDB): domain Bacteria; phylum Bacteroidota; class Bacteroidia; order Flavobacteriales; family UBA7312. Next base: position 1,645,337 of record CBDIDR010000001.1, on the reverse strand, counting down.
CAGTTTGTGGTATTTCAGATATTAAAGACACTGCAAAAGTAAATGAGTTCTTAAGAATGGAAGAGGTTAAAGATATTTTACCTCGTGACATTAAGTTTTCTTGGACAGTAAAGCCATATGACCCAGAAGGAAAATTCGTTCAATTAGTAGCCTTAAGAGTTACCTCAAGAGATGGCAATGCAGCTATGGAAGGTGATGTTGTTACAGATGCAAGAACAGATTTCGGTCAATTTAATGGTGTGCCAGAAGTATCCATGACAATGAGTGCTGAAGGCTCAAGACAATGGAAAAGATTAACTGCGGATAATATTGGTAAAAGCATTGCTATTGTACTTGACGATTATGTGTATTCTTTCCCAACAGTTCAGGCTGAAATTTCAGGAGGAAGATCTCAGATTACAGGTAACTTCACTATCAATGAAGCGAATGACTTATCTAACATTTTAAAGTCAGGTAAATTACCAGCCCCTGCTAGAATTATTGAAGAAGCAATCGTTGGACCTTCTCTAGGTAAAGAAGCTATTGACTCAGGACTTAAATCCTTTATTATAGCATTGGCATTGGTATTAGTGTATATGATGTTCTACTATAGCTTTGCTGGATTAGTTTCTAATATTGCTCTATTAGCAAACCTATTTTTTGTATTTGGAGTATTATCATCAATTGGTGCTGTTTTAACATTACCAGGAATTGCGGGTATTGTTCTAACTATTGGTATGTCCGTTGATGCAAATGTTCTTATCTACGAAAGAATTAGAGAAGAATTATTAAACGGTAAAGGGCTTAAATTAGCTGTTGCCGATGGTTATAAAAATGCTTACAGTTCTATTATTGATGCAAACGTAACAACTTTACTAACTGGTATAGTGCTATATGTATTTGGTTCTGGACCAATTAAAGGCTTTGCAACAACTTTAGTAATTGGTATTTTAACCTCACTGTTCTCAGCCATATTCATTACAAGACTAGTATTCTACTGGAGACTTAGCAAGAAAGACACAGTTTCCTTTGATAATAAAATCACTAGAGGTGCATTCAAAAACACTGCTATCGATTTTATTGGAAAAAGAAAAGTCTTTTATGCTATATCATCAGTACTAATTCTTATTGGAATCGGTTCGCTTGTAACTAAAAAGTTAAACTATGGTGTTGACTTTAAGGGTGGTAGAACATTTGTGGTAAGATTTGATGCTGCTGCTATTGAAAATGAAGAGTTAAGAAGTTCTTTAGCGAATTATTTTGTTGATGAAGACGGATTAAAAATGTTCCCAGAAGTAAAAACATTTGGTGACGAAAATCAAGTTAAAATAACCACTAAATACTTAATAGAAAGTACAGAGTTAACTGCTGATGATTTAGTACTTACTCAGTTAGATGCTGGATTAACTCAGTTTGGTTCTTATGAAGTAATGAGTTCACAGAAAGTTGGGCCAACTATCGCAGATGATATTAAAGTATCAGCATTATGGTCAATCATCTTTTCTTTATTCATTATATTCTTATATATCTTACTAAGATTTAGAAAATGGCAATTTAGTTTGGGTGCTGTTGCAGCCGTATTCCATGATGTATTGATTGTATTGTCAATATTCTCAATTTTCTATGGAGTATTACCATTCTCACTCGAAATTGACCAAGCGTTTATCGCTGCTCTTTTAACTATTATTGGTTATTCTCTTAACGATACAGTGGTTGTATTTGACCGTATTCGTGAGCATATGGCAATCTACAAGAAGAAAGAGTTTAATTCTCTTGTGAACAACGCACTTAACAGTACATTGAGTAGAACAGTTAATACATCTTTAACTACATTCTTTGTTCTACTTGTTATCTTCCTATTTGGAGGAGAAGTAATTAGAGGATTTATGTTTGCGTTGATGGTAGGTGTTGTAGTAGGAACATACTCCTCCTTATTTGTTGCATCACCAATTATGCTAGATACAATTAAGAAATCTGTCACTGAAAAGAAGTAGATTTTTTAACCATATTATAAATTTAAATGCCTCTTTTTGAGGCATTTTTATTATGAACCCTTAAATTTGTAGGAGAATTATTCAAACTAAAACCTATTATGTTGAATGTAATTTTATTTATTGGAGGACCTGAGATAGTTATAATAATGCTTGTAGTAGTAATGCTATTTGGTTCAAAGAAAATTCCTGAACTTGCTCGTGGATTAGGCAAAGGGCTACGAGAACTAAAAGATGCTTCTGACGATATAAAGCGAGAAATTCGTTCAACAGCAACCTCTGTAAAGGAAGAAGTTCAGAAAGTAGAAAAAGACTTAAAGAAATAGATAAAAAAAACCAGCATCAAGGATGCTGGTTTTTAATTTTAAATTAATTAAATTTTAGATTGCTCCTTTTACAGTCTTAACAATTCTTGCTGCAATTTTGTAAGGATCACCGTTAGATGCAGGACGTCTGTCCTCTAACCATCCTTTCCAACCATTTTCAACAGTCAAAATAGGAATTCTAATAGAAGCTCCTCTATCAGAAATACCATAACTGAAGTCGTTAATTGAAGCTGTTTCATGAAGGCCAGTTAAGCGTTCGTCGTTGTATGCACCGTATACACTAATGTGCTCATCTGTTACTGGTCTAAAAGCTTCACAGATTTTTTCATAAACTTCTTGCGAACCACACGTTCTCAATGTGTTGTTCGAGAAGTTGGCGTGCATACCAGAACCATTCCAATCTCCTTTGACAGGTTTAGGATGATACTCAATGTAATAACCGTAGCTCTCGGTTAATCTATCCAAAAGATATCTAGCAATCCATATTTCGTCACCAGCTTTTTTAGCACCTTTTGCAAAAAGTTGGAATTCCCATTGACCACTAGCAACCTCTTGGTTAATGCCTTCGAAGTTCAATCCAGCCTCAATACACAAATCAGCATGTTCTTCTACAAATTCCCTTCCATGAGTGTTTCTTCCACCAACAGAACAATAGTATAATCCTTGAGGACCAGGATAACCACCTAGTGGGAAGCCTAAAGGAAGTTGAGTGTTTTTATCCATGATAAAGTATTCTTGTTCGAAGCCAAACCAAAAATCATTATCATCGTCGTCGATAGTAGCTCTACCGTTTGATTCGTGAGCAGTCCCATCAGCATTTAACACCTCAGTCATAACTAAGTAACCGTTAATTCTGCTAGGATCTGGATAAATTGCAACAGGTTTCAAAAGACAATCTGATGAACCACCAGATGCTTGTTGTGTAGAACTTCCATCAAAAGACCAAGTAGGACAATCTTCTAATTTACCACTGAAGTCGTTTAAAACTTTAGTCTTGCTTCTCATGTTTTGTGTTGGTACATGACCATCTAGCCAAATGTACTCAAGTTTGCTTTTTTTCATTTTTTTTGGATGCTAAATTTTTATAATGTGTATTTATTACACAAAACTACCTTATTTTATAATTATTTCAATGGGCAAATTCTAAAATTATTAACAACTTTTTAATAGATATTTACTTGTGTCTTTTTCAAAAGAAATAAATCCTTATTTTAGCAAAAATTCTAAGTACAAAAAATGAAACATTTACTTTCACTTACGGCGCTATTAATTATTTTATCGTCAACCACTTTAGTTTCTCAAAATTCGTCTAAGAAAGTTAAAACATCAAAGGCTGATAAAGCTTTTATGATGCAAAACTATCATGAGGCTGAAAAACTTTATAAAGAAGATTATACAAAAGAAAAAAATAGAGCAAAGAAAGCCGAATTGATTTTCTTGCAAGCCGAGTGTGCACGAAATATTGGCACGCCTATATATTTGAAAAAGGCAACTGCAATGTACAAAAGAGCCATCAAAGCTAAATATCCTCACGCTGAAGTATATTTAAGATATGCTCAAGTATTGCAAAAACAAAAGAAATTTTCAGAAGCTGTAGTACAATTTGAAAAGTATAAAGAGCTAAAATCTAATGACGATAGAGCTGACAAAGGCATTGCGTCATGTATGTTTGCCCTTGATGCCTTGCAAAATCCAACGCGATATGTACTTACGCCTTTTCCACACAATACCAACCAAGAAGAGTATTCCCCTTGCTATGCGAGCAAAGATTACGATGAATTATTTTTCACTTCGTCCAGAGATGGTTCCTTAGGAAAAGCTACTGATGGTTTTACAGGAAATTCATACACAGATATTTATTGGTCTAAGTACGATAAAAAGAAAAACAGATGGTCAAAGCCTACACCATTTGAAGAACCTATGAACACCTCAAACCACGAAGCAACACCAACAATGAACGCTCGTGGTAACGAACTGTACTTCACAAGATGTATGGAAAATTCGAAAGTGAAGCCTATACCAACATGTGAAATTTACTTTTCAAGAAAAAAAGGCAAGAGCTGGATTTCTCCGGTATTATTGCCACTTCCATATGATAGTATTAGCAGTTTTGCTCACCCTTCACTCAGAGGAGACGGTAAAGTATTGTATTTCTCATCTGATATGAAAGGCGGATTTGGAGGAAAAGATATTTGGTACATCAAAAAAATTAAAAGAGACGAATGGAGTGAGCCTATCAATATGGGTGACAAAATAAACACAAGTGGAAATGAATTATTCCCTTTCATTCACAACGACGGTTCATTATACTTTTCTTCTGACGGTCTTGTTGGAATGGGTGGTATGGATATCTTTAAAGCTGAGTTTGACAGTGAAAATAATCTTCGCTCAGTTTCTAATATGAAGAGTCCTATCAATTCATCTAACGATGACTTCGGTATAATCTTTGAAGATGAAGATGAAAAAGGATATTTATCATCTAATAGACTTGGAAGTAAAGGAGATGATATTTATCAATTCCATTTGCCAAAGCTTAATTTAACTATCTCTGGAGTTATCACAGATGTTAAATCTAGTCAAGTTGTTAGCGGAGCAAAAGTAGAAATAGTTGGTAGCGATGGAAGTAAATCCGAAACAGTTACAGATAACTCTGGAAGATACCTATTTGGTAAAGACTTTGTTAAGGAAAATGTATCCTACAATATAACTGTAAGTAAGGAAGGCTACCTTTCTAATAACTTCTCAGAAACTACAATTGGTGTAAAAGAGTCAGTTAACTTAGTTCAAGACATTGTACTTGAAGCTACTCAAGATGAGATAGTTTTACCAAGAATTGAGTACGATTATAATAGTGCTAAACTTAGAAAAGAATCTAAAAATGCGTTAGATGCTTTGATTTTAGTTCTCAAGAAAAATCCAAATGTTGTTATCCAACTTCGATCACATACAGATAGTAGAGCAGGTGACGAGTTTAACCTTGAATTATCACAAAGACGTGCTCAAATTTGTGTTGACTATATGGTTGACAAAGGAATAAAGCCAAAAAGATTAGTAGCTAAGGGAATGGGTGAAACAGAACCTTTTGTGATGGATCTTAAAGATGGAAAATTGAGACCAGGAGCAATTTTGTCTGCTGATTTCATCGAGAATAAACTCAAGAGAAATAAAGATAAAGAAAAAGCTCATCAATATAATAGAAGAACAGATTTCTTAGTGGTATCGAATGCTTTTTACGATGTTGAAAAGGATGAAATACTAGTAAAGAAGAAGTAAATAATTTAAATAAATTTGAAAGCGTCTCGATTTTTCGAGATGCTTTTTTTTACCAATATGTCAAGTAATAGATACAATCTTAGAGGAGTTTCAGCAGACAAGGAAGACGTTCACAGTGCCATAAAAAATGTGGATAAAGGTCTTTTCCCTCAAGCATTTTGTAAAATTGTTCCCGACTACTTGTCAAACGATGACGACTATTGTGTTGTAATGCACGCAGATGGTGCTGGTACAAAATCGTCATTAGCTTATATGTATTGGAAAGAAACTGGTGATATTTCTGTTTGGAAAGGAATAGCTCAAGATGCACTAGTAATGAATTTAGACGACTTACTTTGTGTAGGTGTAACAGATAACATTTTACTTTCTTCAACTATCGGTAGAAATAAAAATCTTATTCCTGGTGAAGTTATTTCGGCCATTATCAATGGTACTGAAGAATTGCTCTCCGATTTGAGAAATCAAGGTGTTGATATCAAATCAACGGGTGGAGAAACTGCCGATGTTGGTGATTTAGTCCGAACAATTATAGTAGATTCTACCGTTTTAGCTAGATTAAAAAGAGAAGATGTTATTTCAAATCATAATATTCAAGATGGTGATGTTATAGTTGGACTTTCATCCTTCGGGCAAGCAAGCTATGAGTCTGAGTATAATGGTGGAATGGGAAGCAATGGTTTAACTTCTGCCCGACACGATGTTTTTTCAAAATATTTAGCGAATAAATACCCAGAAAGTTTTGACCCATCAGTTCCAGAAGATTTAATTTATTCAGGGACAAAATCCTTAACAGATACTCAAGATGATTTAACTGTTGATATCGGCAAATTAGTACTTTCACCAACACGTACCTATGCTCCAGTTATCAAAAAGATTCTTGATGCTTACAGAAATCATATTCATGGTATGGTACATTGTAGTGGAGGCGCACAGACTAAAGTTTTACACTTTGTAGATGATGTTCACGTGATAAAAGACAACCTTTTTGATATTCCTCCCTTATTTGAGTTAATACAAAAAGAATCAAATACAGATTGGAAAGAAATGTATAAGGTCTTTAATATGGGGCATCGAATGGAATTATATGTTCCTCAAGAAATAGCGGACGATATCATTGCAATATCTAAGCAGTTTAATGTTGATGCTAAGGTTGTAGGAAGAGTAGAGGCTAATGAGGGTAAAAAATTGACGATTAAAAGTCAATATGGAGAATTTGTTTATTAATTATGTTAGATAAGCTAGAAGCAATAAAAGTTCGATTTGATGAAGTGTCACAACTAATTGTTGACCCTAATATCATTTCTGATATGAAGCAGTATATTCAATTGAACAAAGAATATAAAGACTTGCAGCCAATCATTGAAGCCTACAAAAATTATAAAAACCTTTTATCGAATCTCGAAAATGCAAAAGAGATGCTCAAAGACGATGAGATGAAAGAAATGGCTCGAATGGAGCTTGATGAACTCACTCCCTTGAAGAATACCATGGAAGAAGACATCAAGGTATTATTGATTCCTAAAGACCCAGCCGATTCCAAAAATGCTGTGGTGGAAATACGTGCAGGAGCAGGTGGAGATGAAGCTAGTATTTTTACAGGAGACCTTTACAGGATGTATATAAATTATGCAGGCTCAAAAGGATGGAAAACTGAGCTTGTTGATGTTGCAGAAGGAACATCAGGAGGTTATAAGGAAATAATATTTAATGTAAAGGGAGAAGATGTTTATGGAATGCTCAAATTTGAGTCCGGTGTTCACCGTGTTCAAAGAGTTCCTCAAACTGAAACTCAAGGACGTGTTCATACATCTGCAGCTTCTGTAGTTGTTATGCCTGAAGCAGAAGAATTTGATGTTGAAATAAAAGATAGTGACATCAGAAAAGACACTTATTGCTCTTCCGGTCCTGGTGGTCAGTCGGTCAACACCACCTATTCTGCAGTAAGACTTACGCATATTCCAACAGGCGTTGTAGCCCAATGTCAAGACCAAAAATCTCAACATAAAAACTATGACAAAGCCCTAAAAGTTCTTCGTTCAAGGATTTACGAAATAGAAATGCAAAAACGATTGGAAGAGCTTTCTGGCAAAAGAAAATCAATGGTTGTTACTGGTGACCGCTCTGCAAAAATCAGAACATATAATTACCCTCAAGGAAGAGTAACTGATCATAGAATTGGTCTGACACAGTATAACCTTTCAAATGTTATTGATGGTGATATTGAAAAGTTCATCGAAGAGCTTAAATTAGCAGAAAATGCTGAAAGACTAAAAGAAGGTACAACCCAAACAGACTAAAAATGACAGCAAACGACCTATTTGAGCAAATAAAAGCAAAAGAATCATTCTTATGTATTGGCTTAGATACTGATTTGCAAAAAATCCCTTCTCATTTACTTGATTTAGAAGATCCTATTTTTGAATTCAATAAGCAAATTATTGATGCCACTTCAGATTTATGTGTTGCCTATAAACCAAATATTGCCTTCTATGAAAGTATGGGTGAAAAGGGATGGAAAAGCCTTAAGAAAACGATAGACTTTATTCCTAATGATATTTTTACGATAGCAGATGCTAAGCGTGGGGACATTGGTAATACCTCTAAGATGTATGCTAAGACATTTTTTGAAACCTATAATTTTGATTCAGTAACTGTTGCACCATACATGGGTTCTGATTCGGTTACTCCATTTCTAGAATTTAAAGATAAATGGGCAATAATACTAGCTTTAACATCAAATAGTGGAGGAATGGATTTTCAAATAACTAAAGATGAAAATGGAGAAATGCTTTATCAGAAAGTATTGAAAACATCAAAAAGTTATGGTGAAAACATTATGTTTGTGGTAGGAGCTACTAGAGCAGAATCTTTGAAAGAAATTAGGGAGATTGTCCCGAACCATTTTCTATTAGTTCCAGGTGTAGGAGCTCAAGGTGGTAACCTAAATGATGTTGCCAAATACGGAATGAATAATCAATGTGGATTGCTCGTAAATTCTTCAAGAGGGATTATTTATGCAGATTCAACGAAAGACTTTGCAATAAAGGCAAGAGAGCAAGCGTTGGATTTGCAGCAAAAGATGAAGGCTTTGCTGTCTTCGTCATTATAAACTCGCTATAAAACAATGAAAAGATACTCTCTTTTAGTAGTCTTAACCATGCTATGCTTAAATGTGTTCTCACAAAAAAAATACACCATAAGTGGTTATGTAAATGATAAAGAAACTGGCGAAAGTTTAATTGGTGTAAATGTAATTTGGAAAGAAAAATTTCAAGGTACAACCTCAAATACATATGGTTTTTTTAGTTTAACCCTTCCAGAAGGAGAAGTAAATATTGATTTCTCATATATTGGCTATGAGCTCACTTCAAAAACTATTAATCTTAACAAGGATATAAGATTAAATATTGAATTAACTTCTTCATCTACTAATATTCAAGAAGTTACAATTGTAGGAGAAGAAACAGTTGTTGAACGAACTCAATCAAGTATAGTAGAAGTCCCAGTAGAGCAAATTAAAAATATACCAGCACTACTGGGAGAAGTAGATGTTTTAAAAGCCATTCAATTACTACCTGGAGTTCAATCTGGAGGAGAAGGGACCAGTGGATTTTACGTTAGAGGTGGCGGTCCAGATCAAAACTTAATTCTTTTGGATGGTGTGCCAGTATATAATGCGTCCCACTTATTTGGTTTCTTCTCAGTATTTAATGCTGATGCAATTAAAAATGTACGCCTAACTAAGGGTGGGTTTCCATCCCGTTTTGGAGGACGCTTATCCTCTGTTCTAGAAATAGACATGAAAGAAGGAAACATGAAAAAAATAGAAGGGGAAGGAAGTGTTGGAATAATATCTTCAAAACTTACACTCCAAGGACCAATTGTAAAAGATAAAACCTCATTCATTGTTTCAGGAAGACGAACCTATATTGATATTTTAGCTCAACCCTTTATTAGAGCGTCAAATGATGGAAATCCTGCCGGATATTTTTTCTATGACTTGAACGCAAAGCTTAATCATAAGATTTCTGAAAAAGATAGATTGTATTTGAGTGCCTACTCCGGTAAAGATCGTTTTTACCTTTCTGAAAAATACAGTTCCGATGATGAAAAGTTAAGCTCTCAAGAAAGTGATTTGGAATATATGTATAAAAGCGATTTCGGATTAGAATGGGGTAATTTAACGTCTTCATTAAGATGGAATCATCTCTTTAGCAACAAACTTTTTAGTAATACAACAGCAACATTTAGTAAATATAAATTCCAGACGGATGTAGTTGACTATTCTGAACAATCTTATCTTAATACACTAAGTACCGACTCTTTACAATTTGCTTACTATTCAGGAATAAAAGACATAGGTGCTAAAATAGATTTTGATTATCTGCCAAATCCTAATCATTATGTGAAGTTTGGATTAAATTATACTTATCATCATTTTTCACCAGGTGCTATAGATTATTTTGAAAGTAATTATAACAGAGATTCTCTTCAAGATGTAAGCTATTCTGTAACCGATACCACTTTTAATTTTTCAAGAGAGCTATTTAGTCACGACAGTTATATTTTCATCGAGGATGATATAAAAGTTAATGACCAATTAAAAGTAAACTTAGGGTTACACTTTGCTAATTTTTATACTGCAGGAAAGTCGTATTTTGATTTACAACCTAGAGTATCATCTAGATATATAATTAGCAAAGATTGGTCAGTAAAAGCATCTTATGCTCAAATGCAACAACACATTCATTTATTAAGTAATACAAGTGTTGGTCTACCAATAGATATATGGGTGCCAAGTACAGATTCTGTTCCACCACAGCGTTCAAGACAGGTAGCAATGTCGCTGAATCATACGCTTAAAAATGGACTTTTTGAAGTAAGTGTAGAAGGCTACTACAAAACCATGTCAGATTTAATGACTTTAAAACCAGGGTCTCAAATTATTGGTTTTCAAGATTGGCAAGAAAAGGTTGAAACAGCTGGAAAGGGAAAAGCCTATGGTGTAGAGTTGTTTGTTCAAAAGAAAAAAGGGAGAACAAACGGATGGGTTGGTTATACTTTAGCCTTCAGTGAAAGAAAATTTGATAATATAAACTTTGGTAATTGGTACCCTTATAAGTATGACAGACGTCATGATATATCAATAGTTATGTCACATAAATTTAACGAGAATTTTGATATAGGTGCGACTTGGGTATTTGGCACAGGAAATAACATCACTTTAAGTACCGCTAGGTATCCAGAAATTGGCATGGGAGGCTCAGTTAATGGAATTGAATATTCAGAAGTGAGCGAAGTTGACTACTATCCCTCTAGAAATAATTACAGAATGGCTTCTTATCACCGACTAGATTTGGGATTGAATTTCAATAAAAAGAAAAAGTGGGGAGAACGAACGTGGTCAATTGGGGCGTACAATGTATATAATAGAAAAAACCCATTTTTTATTAGAATTGATAATGAGCCTAGCTTACTTAATAATACAGTGATAAATAATAGAGTAGCAAAACAGGTAAGTCTGTTTCCTATAATTCCATCAATCACTTATAAATTTAAATTTTAGAACATGAGATATTTAACTAGCTTAATTTCTTTAGTCTTGCTTTTAAGTTCTTGTGAAGACATGCAAACGGTTATTGATTTGGAACTTCCTCCACATCAATCCAAATTAGTTGTGAACTCTTCCAATAAAGTCGATGATAAATTTAAAGTATATGTATCTCACTCTCTAGACCCTTTAAGCAACGAAGATTTTGAGTTTCATTCCGACGCAACAGTAATATTATTTGAAAATCAAATAGCTATTGATACGCTAACTTTTATTGACTCTTCAAGATTTTATAAAAGTAATGTGAGAGCAGAACTTGATATATCATATAGTATTCAAGTAAATCACCCTAACTATCCATTACTTAATTCAAAAAGTTTGAATGCACCACCTGTAACAGAAATAGAGTCGGTAAATCATACAACAACAAGTACAAGCGGGAACGTTACTAGCTTTATTGAACTTGAGTTTGATGATAATGTTTTAGAGGAAAATTTTTACCTACTTAAATTAGTATCATATACCCACTATCTTAATGAAAATGGTGAGCCTCAAGTTATAAGCACACCAATTTATTTTGAATCATCTGACCCTTCACTAACAAATGGGTCAAATGGTTTTGACGAAGAATATGGCCGAAAGGTTATGTTTAATGATCAGTTATTTAATGGGCAAACTAAGCGTATTGAATTAAGTTATGATAATTACTACTACGAAGAGGATTTAGAATTTGGTGTAGAGTCAGAATCAAAAATTGATTCTATAGAAGTTAATTTATCAACTTTAGATTTCGATTATTATACCTACCATACAACTAGAAGATTACAAAACAATACAAGTGGTGGAGCTATATTCGGTTCAGAGCCTGTTAATGTATATAATAGTTTTACCAACGATGATGGTTCAGAAGATGGCTATGGTCTTTTTTCGATTATTTCAAAAGATACTTTTATGCTCAAGCTAGACTAACTGTTTTTTCAAGCCATGAACGAAAATCTTCTCCATTATATATGGCAATTCTGTCATTTTGATGTTACCTCATTAGTAACAACTAAACAACAAAGAATATCAATTTTAAAAGTAGGAACTCATAACTTTGATGCAGGTCCAGATTTCAAATCAGCTCAAATAAGGATCGCAGATTTAGTATGGAATGGTGATGTAGAAATACATGTTAATTCATCAGACTGGAACAAGCATAGGCATCAATATGATGAAAAATATAATTCGGTAATCCTTCATGTTGTTTGGAAAAGAGATGAAGAATTTTACACATCTTCTGGAGATGAAATTCCATGCATAGAGCTGTGTGGTATTGTTGATAGATATTTATTAGACAGGTATGAGAACTTAATGAATAGTAAAAGCAAGATTCTTTGCGAGCCATACATAAGTGAAATAGATACCTTTCAAGTCAATCAATTTTTGGAAAGGCTACTAATCGAGAGGCTTGAAGAAAAGACAAATCAATTTATTAATGAATTTGAAATTGAAAAAACAATTGGGAAGCTACCTTTTACAACGCTTTGTTTTATACTGAAGGGTTAAGAGTGAACTCAACAACAATGTTAGAACTTTCTAAGCATTTGCCATTATCGATTTTACAAAAACACAAAAACAGTTTATTTCAAATAGAGGCAATGCTATTTGGAGTAGCAGGATTTTTAGTTGGAGTTAAAGACTATTACAGTACATCATTGAAAAAAGAATATTCTTTTTTTAAACATAAATATGGACTCAAGGAATTAAAAGAATCTGACTGGATGTTTATGCGTTTACGCCCCTCTTCATTTCCGACAATTAGAATAGCTCAACTAGCTGTCCTTCTACATCAAAATGTTCATCTTTTTTCAAAAGTGTTAGACGCTAAGTCCTTAGGTGAAATACACAAGTTGTTTGAATCTAGCGTGAGCGATTATTGGTTGACCCATTATCATTTTAAGAAAGAGTCTGCAAAGCGAAAAAAATCATTTGGTAGAGAACTCATTAATTCCATAATTATTAATGCTATATGCCCAATGTTGTTTGCCTATTCGAGACGAAAATCAGAATCAACTTATCAAGATATGGCAATACGACTTCTTGAAGAATGCAAGGCTGAAAATAATTCAATAGTAAGACAGTTCACTAACATTGGAATTACACCAAACTCTGCTGCTCAGTCTCAAGCCCTTTTACAATTAAAAAGAAAATATTGTGAAAGTAAAAAATGTTTAAATTGCAACATCGGTAACCAATTACTCAAAGGATAATGCATCAGCTCAATAATTTTTTTGAAAAACAATTTTTTGGAGTAAGTGCATGGTGGGCAAGCAAATTAGGTTTAAGACCTTCTTTTATAAGACTTTTTTTTATTTACCTTTCTTTTGTGAATTTTGGAATTCCATTAGTCTATCTGACTATGGTTTTTGTTCTTCGAGTGAGTAACCATTTTAAGTACCGAAAAAGACCAAGTGTTTTTGACCTTTAAAATATGAAATTAGGTATTTACGTTTTTTCAAAAATTTATTCAGCCATACTTTTTATAGTTGTTGTCGTCGCTGTGGGGATACTCGGCTTTATGTATATTGAAGGCTATACTATTAGTGAAGCCATTTATATGACAGTCATTACATTGTCAACTGTTGGCTTTCAAGAAGTGCGTGAATTAAGTTCTTTAGGCAGACTGTTCACTACATTTTTAATAATCACAAGTTTTGGTACATTTGCTTATGCAGTATCTGTACTAACCACTTATATTGTTAGTGGAGAATTTAATAAGTATTTTAAGGATTACAAAGTGAAAAAAGATGTAAAGCAAATTGAAAATCATGTTGTCGTTTGTGGCTATGGTAGAAATGGTTCACAAGCTGTAAAAAAATTATTTGCACATGAACAAGAGTTTGTAGTTATCGATAACAAGCCTGAACGCATTGAAAAAATCAGAGACTCAAAAAATATTTTATTTGTAGACGGAGATGCTACTTTAGACGAAACCTTAGAAAAGGCAGGGATTTCAAGAGCAAAGGCATTAATTACATGTCTATCATCCGATGCAGATAATTTATATGTTGTTCTTTCGGCACGACAAAAAAACAAAGATTTAACAATTATAAGTAGGGCTTCATTTGATGAATCGTACAATAAACTAAAAATAGCTGGAGCCAATAATGTTATCATGCCAGATAAAATAGGCGGAGCCCATATGGCATCTTTGGTAACAACTCCGGATGTAGTTGAATTCTTAGATAATATTGCTTTAGAAGGTGATGCAGAGATTAACCTAGATGAAATTTCTTTTGAGGAATTACCAGTAGATTTACATAATAAAACAATTAGAGACATCAACGCTAGGTACGAAACAGGATGTAATATAATTGGATACAAAACATCTGAAGGGAAATACGTAATAAACCCTAAAGCCGATACCCCAATATTACCTAACTCTAAGTTATTTGTACTCGGAAGCACTAAACAAATTAATCATTTATACAGAATATTACACATATCATGATAGAAAAGAAATTATTAGGCGTTTGCTCATGGCTATCAGAAAAATTTGACTTGGATGTAAGCGGAATTAGAATAATATTCATCGTAGCTGCAATTCTAGGATTTGGTTCGCCCATAATAGTTTATCTAATTTTATACCTCATAAAACCTAAATTAGGTAATTAATGCAGAAGAAAATTCTGATAACAGGAAGTAACGGGCTGTTGGGACAAAAGCTAATAGAAACTCTTAAAAATCAGCATGAAGTTTTAGCAACATCAATAGGTGATTGTATAATTAGTGATACTACTGGATTTTTGTATCAATCACTTGATATCACTGACAGAAATTCAATATCCAATACTTTTGAAAATTTTAATCCTGATGTAGTAATAAATACTGCTGCAATGACAGATGTCGACGGATGTGAAGAGAAAAAGGAACTTTGTGATAAAGTAAACGTCGCAGCAGTTGCTTATTTAAGAGATGAATGTGAAAAGTATAAAGCACATTTAATTCATATTTCAACTGACTTTATTTTTGATGGGGAAGACGGTCCGTATTCTGAAACAGATGAGCCAAACCCATTGAGTTACTACGGTTTATCTAAATTAAAATCAGAACAATTACTTTACGATTCAACAATAAATTGGACAATACTACGAACAATCATTCTGTATGGTACAGCTGAAAATTTACAGCGAAATAATATAGTACTATGGGGTAGAAAAGCATTAAAAGAAGGCAAACCACTTAATATCATAGATGACCAATTTCGTTCTCCTACATTGGCAGAGGATTTGGCAAAGGCTTGTGTGTTAGCCATTGAAAAGCAAGCAACAGGAATTTTTAATGCCTCTGGAAAAGATTTTATGAGTATTTTTGAAATGATTGAGCGAATGGCTGACTTTTATAATTGCGATAAATCTAACATTAACAGAATATCGTCAGAAACACTAAATCAAAAAGCTAAACGCCCACCCAAAACAGGTTTCATACTCACAAAATCTAACGAAGAATTAGGCTATGAGCCGCACTCTTTTGAAGAAGGCTTAAAATTATTAGAACAACAACTAAACTAAATTATGAGAAGAATTTTTATAACAATGTCGGCACTACTATTTTCAAATATGTTATTAGCAAAGCAGTCCCAAAATTTAGGAGATAAAATCAATAGTTTCTTTGAGCCAATTGTTGAGATAATTGGAAAAGTAATTTTTTGGGACCCAATCTCAGCACTTGGAATAGACCTTGATGTTTCAATTCCAATTGTAGTAGTTTGGTTGGTATTTGGAGCCTTATTTTTCACCTTAAAAATGAACTTCATTAATTTTAGAGGATTCAAGCACGCCATTGATTTAGTTAGAGGGAGATATGATGACCCAGAAGATGAGGGTGAAGTATCCCATTTTCAAGCCCTCGCGACAGCACTTTCAGCTACGGTCGGATTAGGTAATATTGCGGGAGTAGCAGTAGCCATTACTGTTGGAGGTCCTGGAGCTACATTTTGGATGATTGTAGCTGGTTTGCTAGGAATGTCGTCAAAATTTGTAGAATGTACTTTAGGGGTAAAATATAGAGTGGTCAACGATGAAGGGGAAGTTTCTGGAGGGCCAATGTACTATCTGAAAAACGGTTTAGCTAAATATGGATTTTCAAATTTAGGAAAGGCATTAGCCGTTTTATTTGCGATACTATGCATAGGAGGTTCTTTTGGAGGCGGAAATATGTTTCAGGCAAATCAAGCCTACGCTCAACTATCAGGGCAATTTCCAATGCTTTCAGGCAATGGACCAATGTTTGGATTTATGCTAGCCATCTTAGTAGGTACAGTTATTATTGGTGGAATTAAAAGTATTGCTAAAGTTACTGAGAAGATTGTTCCTTTTATGGCAGTGCTTTATGTTCTAGCAGCTTCAATTATATTAATCGTTCATTTTTCAGAAATAGGGAATGCTATATCAATGATTATAAACGGAGCTTTTGCACCAAGTGCAGCCTTTGGAGGATTTATAGGAGTTATCATTCAAGGATTTAGAAGAGCAGCCTTTTCGAATGAGGCAGGTGTAGGTTCAGCTTCCATTGCACACTCTGCTACAAAAACTAATGAACCCGTAAGTGAAGGAATAGTTTCTCTATTAGAGCCATTTATTGACACTGTAGTGATTTGTACAATGACCGCTTTGGTAATTATAGTAACTGGAATGTCAGGAGTACAAGGAGTAGAAGGAGCTCAATTAACATCTCAAGCATTTGAAAGTGTTATCTCATGGTTCCCTTACGTTTTAGTATTTGCAATATTTTTATTTGCTTTTTCAACTATGATTTCATGGTCCTATTACGGATTAAAATCATGGACATACTTATTTGGTTCATCGAAAAAATCAGAGTTAGTTTACAAGCTTATATTTTTGATTTTTATAATCATTGGGTCTTCAGTAAAGCTAGGTGCTGTTTTAGACTTCTCAGATATGATGATTTTAGCAATGGCATTTCCTAATATTTTAGGATTGTTGATTTTATCAGGTGAAGTAAAAATTGATTTAAAAGAGTATTTAAATAAAATTAAATCAGGACAGATTAAAAAAACCAAATAGAATGTAACAAATTTGCCGTGAAAAACTTTTTTTATTTCAGCTCAAGTAATAGAAGAGCCATTATAGCTTTATCTATTCTTATTGTGTCCATTCATTTCATTGAAAAATTTAGAGAAGATAAAGTCTTAAAAGAATATGACTTCACTCAATTTCAACAAGAGGTAAATAGATTCAAGGATAAAAAGAAAAGTGAGGAGAAGGTGAAATTTTTTGCTTCAAAAAGTATGCCTCGCAAGAACGTTTATAAAACACTTGAACCGAAGGAAATAATTCACGTTGACATCAATTTGGCTGATACACTAGCATTTGAGCAGTTACCAGGAATTGGTAAATATTTTGCAAAGCGGATCTGTAAATTCAGAAATTTATTGGGGGGATTTTATTCTAAAAAACAAATTTTAGAAGTTTATCAAATGGATAGTCTCCGATATAATAAGATTGAGAAATATTTAGTTGCTAATGAAAACGTCATTTCTAAGAAAAATATCAATGAAATGAATCAATATGAATTACGAAAACACCCCTATATATCTTCCAATTTAGCACAATCAATAGTGAATTATCGTGAAGAACATGGAGCATACAATAGCATGAATGAGTTGTATAATTTACACTTGATTGACACCCTTAATTTTCGTAAAATTGTAAACTATTTCACAACTAATGAGTTTAACAGTTTTAGAAGAGAAAATTAGAGAAGTTAAAGACTTTCCAAAAGAAGGAATTTCTTTCAAGGATATTACACCAATACTTGCTGATCCAGTATTGTCATCATTTGTAATAAAATCATTTAATGATAAGTTGAACGGGAAGAAAATCGATGCTATTGTTGGTGTGGAAAGTCGAGGGTTTTTATTTGGAATGATGTTGGCAAATGAATTGAATATTCCATTTATACCAGTTAGAAAAGCGGGTAAATTACCATCCGATGTTATAAGTGAAGAATACGATTTAGAATACGGAAAAGCTGTTGTTGAAATTCATACAGATTCAATCCAAAAAGGGTGGAATGTAGCAATACACGATGATTTACTGGCTACCGGTGGAACTGCTAATGCAGCTGCAAATCTAGTAGAGAGGCTTGGTGGAAATATCAGTGCGTTTTTATTTGTAGTAGAATTATCTTTTTTAGACGGAAGAAAAAATATTAAGTCAGAATCAAACGAAATAATATCACTCATTAAATATTAGAGCATGGATTTTAACTACAATGAAAATCAAAAACTTATCGCTGATATGGTTAAATCCTTTGCTGAGAAAGAAATCGTTCCATTTATGAAAGAATGGGATAATAATCAGACGTTTCCTATTGAAGTCTTTAAAAAACTAGGAGACCTAGGGTTAATGGGGGTCTTAGTTCCTGAAGAATATGGAGGCTCTGGATTTGGATATGCAGAATATGTTACCGCAATTGAGCATCTATCAAAAGTTGATCCATCGATAGGACTATCTATGGCAGCACATAACTCCTTATGCACTGGTCATATACTTCAATTCGGGAATGAAGAACAAAAGAAAAAATACTTACCTAAGCTAGCATCCGCAGAATGGATTGGTGCTTGGGGACTTACAGAACATAATACAGGTTCTGACTCTGGAGGTATGTCTACAACTGCCACAAAAGAAGGAGATTACTGGAAAATAAATGGAGCTAAAAACTTCATAACCCATGCAATCAGTGGAGATGTAGCGGTCGTTATAGTACGAACTGGAGAGAAAGGAGACTCGCGAGGCATGACGGCATTTATAGTTGAAAAGGGTACTAAAGGCTTTTCATCAGGTAAAAAAGAAGATAAGCTAGGCATGAGAGCATCAGAAACTGCTGAGTTAATTTTCGATAACTGTAAAATACCAAACGATAATGTTCTTGGAAATGTAGGTGATGGCTTTATTCAAGCCATGAAAGTTTTAGATGGTGGTAGAGTTTCCATTGCTGCATTATCATTAGGCATTGCTAAAGGAGCTTACGAAGCATCTTTAAAGTACGCAAAAGAACGCGTACAATTTGGGAAGCCTATTTCACAACATCAAGCAATATCATTCAAATTAGCTGATATGGCAACTACCATTGAAGCATCAGAACTATTGATATATAATACAATTAGCAAGAAAAAGGCTGGAGAACGTATCACACTTAGTGGAGCTATGGCAAAGTACTATTCATCCGAAGTTGCTGTTGCTGTATCAACAGATGCATTGCAGATTTTTGGAGGATACGGCTATTCAAAAGAATTTCCAGTAGAGCGATTTTACAGAGACTCTAAACTATGTACAATAGGGGAAGGCACTTCTGAGATACAGAAAATAGTTATTGCAAAGCAAATAATTCATTAACTATTGTAAGTGAAGTAGATATTTGTATATTTGCAGCCCAATTTAAATTTGAATATGATAATCATTCCAGTAAAAGACGGAGAATCTATTGATAGAGCACTTAAGAAATTTAAGAAGAAATTCAATATGACTGGCACTATGAAGCAACTTAGAGCTCGAAGAGAGTTTACTAAGAAGTCTGTTGAATTAAGAAATCAAAAGATTAGAGCCGCTTACAAAGAGACTTTACGTAGAGAAGAGGACTAAGTTTTCTTCACCTACATGTGTTCCAAAACATCATTTGAAAAATGACTAATTTTTAGTATATTCGTTCAAACTGATGTTTTTTTATGGCCCTAACTCAAAACTTTCTTGATTACCTAGCATTAGAAAAAAGATACTCTTTACACACTGTAAAAGCGTACAAGGCTGACTTAGCCCTCTTAAGTGATTACTTAGACGAAATTTATTCTACTCCTATCGACAAAGCTAATCATTCTATGATTAGAAGTTGGTTAGTTAATGAGCTAAATAGAGGCAACACACCCAGAACAGTCAATAGAAAAATAACTACCCTAAAGTCCTTTTTTAAGTTTGCCCAGAAACAAGGAGTTATTAAAATAAACCCTACTCTTAAGCTAACATCTGCCAAAACATCTAAAGGAATTCCAAGCTTTGTCACAGTTGATGAAATGAATAAGCTGTTGGATGAAAAAGAATTTTCTAATGATTATATTGGTAAAAGAGATAGATTAATAGTTGAAATTTTCTATTCAACAGGAGTCAGATTATCGGAACTTATAAATATCAAGATAAAAGACATAGACTTCAGTAAAAAACAACTTAAAGTGATAGGAAAACGAAATAAAGAACGCATTATTCCGTTAACACAAGAGTTAATAATATCTCTAGAAAAATTCTTAGAAATTAGGAATTCAATGAAAACAAAATTCAACTCTTATTTACTTTTGACCGAAAAGGGCAGAAAGTTGAATCCATCACTTGTATACAAAACAATGAATAAGCTAATTTCAAGTGTTACTAGCCTTAAGAAGACAAGTCCACATGTCTTGAGGCATACTTTCGCTACACACATGCTTAACAGTGGGGCTGATTTAAATATCATTAAAGAGCTATTAGGACATGCCAGTTTATCAGCCACTGAAGTGTATACACATAATTCAATTGAAAAATTAAAAAAAGTATTTAATAACGCTCACCCGAGAGCATAAAACCTATTTAGTTATGCAAATTACCATTCACTCCATTCACTTTGACGCAGATAAGAAACTTCTAAACTTTATAAATAAGAAAGTAGAAAAACTCATGCAATTTGATGATGAGTTAATCTACTCGGAAGTATTTCTTAAGTTAGAAAATACGGATAGCAGAGCTAATAAGATTGTTGAAATCAAGGTTAATACAGGATCAAATGATTTATTCGCGAGTAAGCAATGTGAATCCTTCGAAGAAGCTGTTGACCTTGTGCAAGAAGCCTTAATCCGTCAAGTCAAAAAAAACAAGCAAAAAAAGCGTCTTGTTTAACCATAATTTTCTCCTAAAAATATTATTGCAAAAAAAAACGGTATTGTTATTTGTGTGAAACAAAAACTTTAATACATTTGCAAACCCTTTTTCAAGAGGGGCTGTTTTTTTATTTATTGATTTGCCGCTATAGCTCAGCTGGCTAGAGCAGCTGATTTGTAATCAGCAGGTCGTGGGTTCGAGTCCCTCTAGCGGCTCAGTTCTTAGTTTAAGAGCTATGTAATTGTTTAGGGGAGATACTCAAGCGGTCAACGAGGACAGACTGTAAATCTGTTGGCTACGCCTTCGTAGGTTCGAATCCTGCTCTCCCCACTAAACAACTATTTGCGGGAGTAGCTCAGCTGGCCAGAGCATCAGCCTTCCAAGCTGAGGGTCGCGGGTTCGAATCCCGTCTCCCGCTCTTAATCTAAGCCGATGTAGCTCAGGGGTAGAGCGTTTCCTTGGTAAGGAAGAGGTCACGGGTTCAAATCCCGTCATTGGCTCAACTGATAAAAAAACAGCCTTTCTTTAACAAGAGGTATTAACTTTTTAAACTAATTTAAAATAGCTAGCTATGGCAAAAGAGAATTTTAATCGTACCAAACCACACTTGAACATTGGTACAATTGGTCATGTTGACCACGGTAAAACTACCTTGACTGCCGCTATTACTAAGGTATTGGCGGACGCTGGATTGGCTGAGGCTCAAGCGTTTGACTCTATCGATAACGCTCCAGAAGAAAAAGAAAGAGGTATTACAATTAACACTGCTCACGTAGAGTATGAAACTGCTAACCGTCACTACGCTCACGTTGACTGTCCAGGTCACGCCGATTACGTAAAGAACATGGTTACTGGTGCTGCTCAGATGGACGGTGCAATTTTAGTATGTGCGGCCACTGATGGTCCTATGCCTCAAACAAGAGAGCACATCTTATTAGCTCGTCAGGTAGGTGTTCCTGCTGTCGTTGTATTCCTTAATAAAGTGGATATGGTAGACGATGAGGAGCTTCTAGAGTTAGTAGAGATGGAAGTAAGAGAATTACTATCTTTCTACGAATATGATGGAGATAATGCTCCTGTAGTTTCAGGATCTGCACTAGGTGCACTTAACGGTGAAGCACAATGGGTAGATACAGTAATGAAATTAATGGAAAGTGTTGATGCATATATTCCAGAACCAGTTCGTGATAACGCTAAAGACTTCTTGATGCCAATCGAGGATGTATTTACTATCACAGGACGTGGTACTGTTGCTACAGGTCGTATCGAAACAGGTGTTGCAAACACAGGTGATGCGGTTGATATCATCGGTATGGGTGCTGAGAAATTAGGATCAACAGTTACTGGTGTTGAAATGTTCCGTAAAATCTTAGATAGAGGTGAAGCGGGTGACAATGTAGGTATCTTACTACGTGGTATTGAGAAATCAGATATCAAAAGAGGTATGGTAATCTGCAAGCCAGGTTCAGTAACTCCTCACACTAAATTTAAAGCTGAGGTTTATATCCTGAAGAAAGAAGAGGGTGGACGTCATACTCCATTCCACAATAACTATCGTCCACAGTTCTACTTAAGAACGACTGACGTTACAGGAGAAATCCAATTACCTGACGGAACTGAAATGGTTATGCCAGGTGATAACTTAACAATTACAGTTGAACTAATCAATAAAGTAGCGATGAGCGTAGGTTTACGTTTTGCAATCCGTGAGGGTGGTAGAACAGTAGGTGCTGGTCAGATTACTGAGATTGTAAACTAGTAGTTATAAATTATTTGCAGCAATAGGGTAAAGTCTTTAATTAGGCTTTACTCATTGCTGTTTTACGGGTGTAGCTCAATTGGTAGAGTAGTGGTCTCCAAAACCATTGGTTGGGAGTTCGAGTCTCTCCACCCGTGCAAAAAGAAAAAGAAATGGCAAGATTTGTCGAGTATATAAAAGAGTCAGCAGACGATCTAATGAACAAGGTCTCTTGGCCAACTTGGAAAGAGTTGCAGAGCAGTTCTATTGTCGTTGCAGTTGCATCGCTAATAATTGCATTGATTGTTTATGTAATGGATTTAAGTTTCCGAAATATTTTGGAAATTTTTTACGACTTGTTTTAAATAAAAAAATGGCAGATAAACATTGGTACGTAGTTAGAGCTATTGGTGGACAAGAGAAAAAGGTGTCCGCATACATTGAAAATGAAATTTCAAGATTAAATCTTAGTGATTTTGTTTCTCAAATATTAGTTCCTACTGAAAAAGTATTTCAAATTAGAAATGGTAAGAAAGTCAGCAAAGAGAGAAATTTCTTTCCTGGTTATATTCTTGTTGAAGCCAATCTAGTTGGAGAAGTACCTCACATTATCAGATCAATACCTGGAGTTATCGGATTTTTAGGAGCTACCAAAGGTGGTGATCCTGTTCCAATGAGAACATCTGAAGTTAACAGAATACTAGGTAAAGTTGACGAGCTTGCAATTACTGATGAGGAAATCGTTATCCCATATGTAGTAGGCGAATCGGTTAAGGTCATTGATGGACCTTTCAATTCTTTTAGCGGTTTAATTGAAGAAATTGACGAACAAAAGAAAAAATTAAAAGTTTCAGTAAAAATATTTGGTCGTAAAACTCCAGTTGAATTGAGTTTTATGCAAGTAGAAAAAGAATAATTTGTGTTAACCGATTTTAATGTTTCAGAAACAATTTGCTTCCAGTTTCTGACACAGAAAAATCAAAAATAAATCAAAAGCAATGGCTAAAGAAATTAGTAAAGTTGTCAAATTACAGGTCAGAGGAGGCGCAGCAAACCCGTCACCACCAGTAGGTCCTGCACTTGGTGCTGCTGGGGTTAATATCATGGAGTTCTGTAAGCAGTTTAACGCCAGAACACAGGATAAACAAGGTAAAGTTTTACCGGTTGTTATTTCCGTTTATGTTGATAAATCCTTTGAATTTGTCATCAAAACTGCACCAGCAGCTGTACAATTATTGGAAGCATCCAAAAAGAAAAAAGGTTCAGGTGAGCCAAATAGAAATAAAGTAGGTTCTGTGACATGGGATCAGGTTAAATCTATTGCAGAAGATAAAATGGCAGATTTAAATGCTTTTTCTATCGACTCAGCAATGATGATGATTGCCGGTACAGCCAGAAGTATGGGATTAACTGTTAAAGGTGGAACCGCTCCACAAAAAAAATAACAATATGGCTAGACTAAGTAAAAATATGAAAGAAGCGACTGCTCAGATAGATAAGTCTGTAGCATATTCTCTCACTGACGCTGCTGGTTTAATGAAGTCTATTTCAAAAACTAAATTTGATGCATCAGTAGATATCGCAGTCAAATTAGGTGTTGACCCTAGACAAGCAAACCAAATGGTTAGAGGAGTAGTTACTCTGCCTCATGGAACAGGAAAAGAAGTGAAAGTACTTGCACTAGTTACTGCAGATAAAGAAGCAGAAGCAAAAGAAGCAGGTGCTGATTATGTAGGTTTAGAAGACTACATAGCTAAGCTTAAAGACGGATGGACAGATGTTGACGTTATCATCACTATGCCTTCAGTCATGGGTAAACTTGGTGCTTTAGGACGTATACTAGGACCAAGAGGTCTTATGCCAAACCCAAAAACTGGTACTGTAACAATGGAAGTTGGTAAAGCAGTTTCCGATGTGAAAAAAGGTAAAATTGATTTCAAAGTAGACAAGTTCGGTATTATTCATTGTGCTATTGGAAAGTCATCTTTCGATGCATCGAAAATTATTGACAATGCAAGTGAATTACTACAAACTATTTTGAAGTTAAAACCATCCGCTTCAAAAGGGACATACATGCAAAGTGTATATATGTCAAGTACTATGAGTCCGAGTATTCGTATTGATGAAAAATCAATCTAAATCATAAACAGTTATGACAAGAGAAGAAAAAAATAAAGCTATTGACGCATTAGGCGTTCAGTTAGTTGAAAATAAGAATTTTTACCTGACTGATATTTCAGGTTTAAATGCTGAGAGCAGCAGTAACTTAAGACGTTTATGCTACAAAAGTGATGTTCAGATTCAAGTAATCAAGAATACACTATTAAAGAAAGCGATGGAGAAAAACGAAATCGATTTCGAACAAATGTATGACTCTTTAAAAGGTAATACAGCTGTTATGTTTGCAGAGTCGTCAAATGCTCCAGCGAAAATTATAAAAGAATTCAGAAAGAAACAAGAAAAGCCAATTTTAAAGTCGGCTTACATTGAAGAGAGTTTCTACTTTGGAGATGATCAAGTAGAAGTATTATGCTCGTTAAAGTCGAAAGACGAATTAATTGGCGAGATCATTACACTATTACAATCTCCTCCGAAAACCGTTATTTCTTCTCTGCAATCAGCAGGAGGTACGCTTTCTGGAATTATAAAAACATTATCTGAGCGATCAGAATAAAAATCTTAGTGATTACGCACCACTAATTTTAATGCTTCCACATTAAATAGAATTTATAACAAATTAAACTAAATTAAAATGGCAGATTTAAAAGCTTTCGCAGAACAGTTAGTAAACTTAACTGTTAAAGAAGTAAGTGAATTAGCTGATATCTTAAAAGACGAGTATGGTATTGAACCTGCAGCTGCTGCTGTAGCTGTAGCAGGACCTGCTGCTGGAGGTGGCGGTGACGCTGCTGAAGAGAAATCAGAATTTGATGTAATCTTAACAGCCGCTGGAGGTTCTAAGTTAGCAGTCGTAAAACTTGTAAAAGAGTTGACTGGTCTTGGACTAAAAGAAGCTAAAGATATTGTAGACGGTGCACCAGCTCCAATTAAGGAAGGTGTAGCTAAAGACGAAGCCGAAGCATTGAAAACTCAATTAGAGGGTGCAGGTGCTGAAGTTGAGCTTAAATAAGTTTACATCATCATCAATAAAGGTTTAGGCTTTAAACATACGTTTAAAGCTTAGACCCTTTTGTGTTTACAAACAATTCATTTTATAACAAAAAAACATACTAAATTGACTTCAAATAAAACTACCAATAGAATCAATTTTGCTTCAACTAAAAATCAACTTGAATACCCAGACTTTTTGGATATTCAAATTGGTGCATTTAGGGATTTCTTTCAAATAGGAGCATCATCTGATAGAAGAAAAGAAGAAGGATTATGTAGAGTGTTCAACGATCACTTTCCTATTTCCGATTCAAGAAATAATTTTGTTTTAGAGTTTATTGACTACGCTATTGACCCACCAAGATATTCCATTGAAGAATGTATTGAAAGAGGTTTGACGTACAAAGTGCCTTTGAAAGCAAAACTTAAATTGTATTGTACTGACCCTGATCATGAGGATTTTGAAACCATAGAACAAGAAGTGTTTTTAGGTTCTGTGCCTTATGTGACTCCTAAAGGATCATTTGTAGTTAACGGTGCTGAGCGTGTGGTAGTTTCACAATTGCATCGTTCTCCAGGTGTTTTCTTTGGACACAGTTTCCATGCTAATGGAGCAAAACTTTACTCAGCTAGAGTTATCCCATTCAAAGGTTCATGGATAGAATTTGCTACGGATATTCACAATGTGATGTATGCGTACATTGACAGGAAGAAAAAGTTACCTGTAACAACATTATTAAGGTCAATTGGCTTTGAAAATGATAAAGATATTTTAGAAATATTCAATCTTGCCGATGAAGTAAGAGTAAGTAAAGCTTCATTAAAAAGAGTTGTTGGTCGAAAGTTAGCAGCAAGAATATTGAAAACTTGGATTGAAGACTTCGTAGATGAAGATACAGGTGAGGTTGTTTCAATCGAAAGAAACGAGGTAATTGTTGATAGAGAGACAATTATTGAGAAAGAGCACATTGATGACATCATTGATTCAGGCTCAAAAACTGTACTTCTTCACAAAGAAGATATTAGTACATCAGAGTATGCAATAATTTACAATACTCTACAAAAAGACCCTACTAACTCAGAAAAGGAAGCTGTAATATACATATACAGACAACTTCGTAATGCTGAGCCACCAGATGAAGAAACAGCAAGAGGAATTATCGACAAGTTGTTTTTCTCTGACCAACGATATAGCCTTGGTGAAGTAGGTCGTTTTAGAATTAACAAAAAATTAGGATTGAATGTTGATTCAGATATTCAAATTCTAACAAAAGAAGATATCATTTCAATTATCAAAAACTTAGTTGAGTTAGCTAACTCTAAAACTAACGTTGATGATATTGATCACTTAAGTAACAGAAGAGTAAGAACAGTTGGTGAGCAGTTATCAAATCAGTTTAGTTTAGGTCTTTCAAGAATGGCTAGAACCATTAGAGAAAGAATGAACGTAAGAGATAACGAAGTATTTACGCCAGTTGATTTGATTAATGCAAAGACATTATCATCTGTAATTAATTCATTCTTTGGAACGAATCAGCTATCTCAGTTTATGGATCAAACGAATCCATTAGCAGAGGTAACTCACAAACGTAGAATGTCAGCTCTAGGACCTGGTGGTCTTTCAAGAGAAAGAGCAGGTTTTGAGGTGCGTGATGTTCACTATACTCACTACGGCAGATTATGTCCAATTGAAACTCCAGAAGGACCAAACATTGGTCTTATTTCTTCACTTTGTGTTTATGCAAAAGTGAATAATCTTGGATTTATTGAAACGCCTTATAGAAAAGTTGAAGAGGGTGTTGTTCAGTTGAACGAAGCCCCAATTTACTTGACTGCTGAGGAAGAAAATGATATGACAATTGCTCAGGCTAATGCTCCTGTAGCTGATTCTGGAAACTTTGAAATCGATCGTGTAAAAGCAAGATTTGAAGGCGATTACCCAGTAACAGAACCACAGAATATTAGTTTAATGGACGTTGCTCCTAACCAAATTGCATCAATTGCTGCATCTCTAATTCCATTCTTGGAGCATGATGATGCTAACCGTGCATTGATGGGATCGAACATGATGCGTCAGGCAGTTCCATTACTACAAGCTGAAGCACCAATTGTTGGAACAGGACTAGAGCCACAAGTAGCTCGTGATTCGCGTGTACTTGTAAATGCTAAAGGCAATGGTACTGTAGAATATGTTGATGCTAATGAAATTCATATTCGTTACGATAAAACGGATGAAGAACGCTTACTATCTTTTGATGATGATGTTAAGGTTTACAGTCTAACGAAGTTTAAAAAGACTAATCAAAATACATGTATCAACTTAAAACCTATTGTTGTAAAAGGCGACAAGGTTGTAAAAGGTCAGGTATTATGTGAAGGTTATGCTACTCAAAACGGTGAATTAGCTATTGGTAGAAACTTGAAAGTGGCATTCATGCCATGGAAAGGATACAACTTTGAGGATGCAATTGTTCTTTCGGAACGAGTTGTTCGTGAAGACTTATTTACATCTATTCACATTGAAGAGATGTTAGTAAATGTAAGAGATACCAAGAGAGGACCAGAAGAGCTAACAGCTGACATTCCAAATGTTTCAGAAGAAGCTACTAAGGACCTTGACGAAAATGGTATGATTCGAGTAGGTGCAGACATTAAAGCTGGTGATATAATCATCGGTAAAATTACACCTAAAGGAGAGTCTGACCCTACACCAGAAGAAAAGCTTCTTAAAGCAATCTTTGGTGATAAGGCTGGTGACGTAAAAGATGCATCACTTAAAGCAAGACCTTCATTTAAAGGTGTTGTAATAGACAAAAAACTGTTCTCAAAATCTATCAAAGACAAAAGAACACGAGCAATGGACAAAGAAACCGTTGCTGAGCTTGAAAAAGATTTTAACAAATTATCAGCTGACTTAAAAAGTGTGTTAGTTAATAAGCTATTCACATTATTAAGTGGTAAAACTTCTCAGGGCATTGTTAGTTTGCTTGGTGACGATTTAATTCCTAAAGGAGTTAAATATACTCTCAAAGCCTTACAAGCAATCGACTATGAAACATTCAATGTTAGAGCCTCTAAGTGGGTTGTTGACAAAGAATTAAATGCTAAAGTTCAATTGTTAATGAACAACTATCTACTCAAGAATAGCGAGTTGTTAAGTGATTTCCGTAGAAAGAAATTTGCAGTAACAGTAGGAGATGAGTTGCCAGCAGGTGTTCTTAAATTAGCTAAAGTTTATGTCGCTAAAAAACGTAAAGTTCAAGTTGGTGATAAATTAGCTGGTAGACACGGTAACAAAGGTATCGTGGCGAAAATAGTACGTGATGAAGACATGCCATTCTTAGAAGATGGTTCAACGGTTGATATCGTTCTTAACCCATTGGGTGTACCATCTCGTATGAACTTAGGACAGATTTATGAAACTGTACTAGGGTGGGCTGGACAAAAACTAGATAGAAAATACTTTACACCTGTTTTTGACGGTGCTTCTATTGATGATATCAATAAAGAAACAGACGAAGCAGGTCTTCCAAGATTCGGACAAACCTATCTTTATGACGGTGGTACTGGAGAGCGATTTGATCAGCCAGCAACAGTTGGTATCATATACATGCTTAAACTAGGTCACATGGTTGATGATAAGATGCATGCTCGTTCAATTGGACCATACTCATTGATTACACAACAACCATTGGGTGGTAAAGCTCAGTTTGGTGGTCAGAGACTTGGTGAGATGGAAGTGTGGGCACTTGAAGGATATGGAGCTTCCAACATTCTACAAGAAATGCTTACAGTAAAATCGGATGATGTTGTTGGACGTGCAAAAGCTTATGAAGCAATTGTGAAAGGAAGTCCAATGCCAACACCTGGTATTCCAGAATCATTTAACGTACTAATGCACGAGTTACTAGGTCTTGGACTAAAAGTAACCCTAGACTAATTAATATAATTCTTAATAATCTATACATACAGATATGGCAGTAAGAAAAGGTAAAAAAGAAGTTAATATAAGTTTTAATAACATTACAATTAGTCTTGCATCACCAGAAGACATACTTTCAAAGTCGAGCGGTGAGGTTACTAAACCGGAGACAATTAACTATAGAACTTATAAACCAGAAAGAGATGGTTTGTTCTGTGAAAGAATTTTCGGACCTACTAAGGACTTCGAATGTCATTGTGGTAAGTACAAAAGAATTCGATACAGAGGAATCGTTTGTGACCGTTGTGGTGTTGAAGTAACAGAGAAAAAAGTTAGAAGAGAAAGAACAGGTCACATTCAATTGGTTGTACCTGTAGCTCATATATGGTATTCTAAATCTAACCCTAATAAAATCGGTTATTTACTTGGATTGCCAAGTAAGAAACTTGACATGATTATCTACTACGAAAGATATGTAGTTATTCAGGCAGGTTTAGCCAAAAATGCAGAAGGTGAGCCATTAAACTATATGGACTTCCTAACTGAAGATGAGTACTTAGACGCATTAGAGCAATTACCAGCAGAAAATCGTTACTTAGACGATGAAGACCCAAATAAGTTTATTGCCAAAATGGGTGCTGAGGCTTTAGTTGAGTTACTACGTCGTTTAGACTTAGATCAATTATCATTTGACTTAAGACACAAAGCAAACACAGAAACATCTCAACAGAGAAAAGCTGAAGCTTTAAAACGATTACAAGTAATTGAATCTTTCAGAGATGCAAACTCTCGTATAGAAAATAAGCCCGAGTGGATGATTGTCAAAGTAATTCCGGTTATTCCACCAGAATTAAGACCATTAGTTCCATTAGATGGAGGTCGTTTTGCTACGTCTGATTTAAATGACTTATATAGAAGAGTTATTATCAGGAATAACAGACTTAAGCGATTAATTGAAATAAAAGCACCAGAAGTAATTCTTAGAAATGAAAAGAGAATGCTTCAAGAATCTGTAGATTCATTATTTGATAACTCTAGGAAATCAAGTGCTGTTAAAACAGAATCTAACCGTGCATTAAAATCGTTATCTGATAGTTTAAAAGGAAAACAAGGACGTTTCCGTCAGAACTTATTAGGTAAGCGTGTGGATTATTCTGCTCGTTCAGTAATTGTTGTTGGACCAGAATTAAAAATGCACGAATGTGGATTGCCAAAGAATATGGCTGCTGAATTATTCAAGCCGTTCATCATCCGTAAGATGATTGACAGAGGTATTGTTAAGACAGTAAAATCTGCTAAGAAAATTATAGATAAAAGAGAGCCAGTAGTTTGGGATATTCTTGAAAACGTAATGAAAGGACATCCAGTTCTTTTAAATCGTGCCCCAACTCTGCACAGATTAGGTATTCAAGCCTTCCAACCAGTAATGATTGAAGGTAAAGCTATTCGTCTTCACCCATTAGTATGTACAGCATTTAATGCCGACTTTGATGGTGACCAAATGGCGGTACACCTTCCATTAGGGGAAGCTGCAGTTTTAGAAGCTCAGTTACTTATGTTAGCATCTCACAACATACTTAATCCTGCCAATGGTGCACCAGTTACGGTTCCATCTCAGGATATGGTATTGGGATTATACTATATGACTAAATCTCTAAAAGGTGCTAAAGGTGAAGGCTTATCTTTCTACTCTGAAGAAGAAGTGAAAATTGCATTCAATGAATCTATAGTTGATTTGCACTCAATTATTAAGGTTAGAACTTCAGTCAAAGAAGGTGAAGAATTCACTACAAAACTTATTGAAACTACAGTTGGAAGAGTGTTATTTAACGAACACGTTCCATCTGAAGTAGGGTATATTGACCAATTATTAACCAAGAAAGCCTTAAGAGACATCATTGGCGATGTATTAAGTGTTTCAGGAATTGCTAAAACAGCAGAATTCTTAGATGCGATTAAGGGTATTGGTTATCACTTTGCATTTAAAGGTGGTTTGTCATTTAATCTAGGTGATGTTATTATTCCTGATGAAAAGGATACGATGATAACTGACGCTTACAATCAGGTTGATGAAGTAACCTCAAACTATAACATGGGATTCATTACAAATAATGAAAGATATAACCAGGTTATTGATATTTGGTCGAATACCAATGCACATTTGACAGAAAAAGTAATGAAGCAATTGAGTTCTGATAAAGATGGATTCAACTCTGTTTACATGATGCTTGATTCTGGTGCAAGGGGTTCTAAAGAACAAATTAAGCAGTTAGGAGGTATGAGAGGCCTTATGGCTAAGCCTCAAAAATCTGGTGATAAGAGTGGAGCGGCAATTATTGAAAATCCAATTATTGCAAACTTCAAAGAAGGTCTTTCAATCCTTGAGTACTTTATATCTACTCACGGTGCTCGTAAAGGTCTTGCCGATACAGCTCTTAAAACAGCAGATGCTGGTTACTTAACTCGTCGTTTAGTTGATGCTTCACAAGATGTTGTCGTAAAAATTGAAGATTGCGGTACATTAAGAGGTTTAGAGATTTCAGCTTACAAGAAAAACGATGAAGTTGTAGAATCTTTAAAAGATAGAATTGTTGGGCGTGTTTCACTTCACAATGTTTATGATCAAGATGGGAGCATTATTGTTTCATCTGATGAAATGATTGTTGAAAAAACAGCTCAAGTAATTGAAGATGCTCAAGTAGAATCTGTAGAAGTACGTTCGGTACTTACATGTGAAGCTAAGAAAGGTGTATGTGCCAAGTGTTATGGAAGAAATCTTTCAACTGGTAATATGGCTGTTTCTGGTGATACAGTAGGTGTTGTAGCAGCTCAATCAATTGGTGAGCCTGGTACACAGCTTACACTTAGAACGTTCCACTTTGGTGGTACAGCTTCTAAAATAGCATCAGAATCTAGTATTGTTACTAAGTATGACGGTAAACTAGAGATTGACGACTTAAAAACTATTGAAACCTTAAACGAAGAAGGTGAGAAGGTGCAAATGGTTATTAGTAGAACATCTGAAGTTAGAATTATTGATGAGAAGTTAGGAATAGTTTTATCGTCAAGTAATATTCCTTATGGTTCTAACTTATATGTAGAGCCTGGTAAGAAAGTTAAGAAAGGAACTAAAATTTGTGATTGGGATCCGTATAATGCAATTATCGTATCTGAATTTGAAGGAAAAGTTGTTTTCAAGGATATCGTAGAAGGGCTATCTTTCCGAGTAGAATCTGATGAGCAAACAGGCTTTGAGGAGAAAGTAATGATTGAGAGAAAAGATAAAACGCTTAATCCTACAGTTAGTATTGTAAGTAAGAAAGACGAAAACTCACGATCATACAGTATTCCAGTAAAAGCTCACTTATCAGTAGATGATAATCAAAAAATTAAGCCAGGTCAAATTATTGCTAAGATACCAAGACTTGCATCTTCATTAGGTGATATTACGGGTGGTTTACCTCGTGTAACTGAATTGTTCGAAGCACGTAATCCATCTAACCCTGCTGTAGTAACTGAGATCGACGGTATTGTATCTTTTGGTCCAAAAATCAAGAGAGGTAATAAAGAGGTAATAATCACTTCAAAAACTGGAGAGGTTTCAAAATATCTTATCCCATTATCTAAACATATTTTGGTTCAGGAAAACGATTTCGTGAAATCTGGTATGCCTTTATGTGATGGAGCTATTACACCATCAGATATTCTAAGAATTAAAGGACCAACAGCAGTTCAAGAATATATTGTTAATGAAATTCAAGAAGTATATAGACTTCAGGGAATGAAAATTAACGATAAGCACTTTGAAGTTGTTGTAAGACAAATGATGAGAAAAATGTCAATTGTCGATGCTGGTGATACTAGATTCCTTGACGGACAGATTGTAACTAAGCTAGAGTTCTTAGAGGAAAATGATAGAATCTTTGGAATGAAAGTGGTTGAAGAAAGTGGTGACTCTCAAATTCTTAAATTAGGTCAAATTATTTCTGCAAGAAAACTAAGAGAAGAAAACTCAAGGTTAAAGCGTAAAGATTTGAAAACAGTTGAGGTAAGAGATGCCGTTCCTGCAACAAGTGAACAGAAGATCCAAGGAATTACACGTGCTGCACTACAAACCAACAGTTGGGTTTCTGCAGCATCCTTCCAGGAAACGACTAAAGTATTGAATGCCGCTGCTATTAACGGTAAGCGTGATACTTTAGAAGGCTTGAAAGAAAATGTTATTGTAGGTCACAAGATCCCTGCTGGAACAGGTCTTCGTGTCTTTGATGATATCGTAGTTGGTTCTCAAGAAGAATTCGATGAGTTGATGTCAGCTAAAGAAAAAGAAGAAGAGCAACAACAAGCATAACGATTAGTAAATTTAATTATGTCAGAAGATAAAAAGAAAGGTCTCAATATTGAGTTATCAGAAGAAGTAGCTGAAGGTACTTATAGTAATTTGGCTATTATTAATCATTCGCCATCTGAATTTGTTCTTGACTTTATTAAAATTATGCCAGGCGTACCAAAGGCTAAGGTTAAATCACGTGTATTATTAACTCCTCAACATGCTAAACGCTTATTAAAAGCTTTAAGAGATAATATCTCAAAGTATGAGTCACAGCATGGGGAAATTAAGAACATGGATACCTTGAATAATATTCCATTAAGTTTTAGTGGGCCAACTGCCGAGGCGTAAACTAATCGATTTATTTACATATTAAAAAAGACCACATTTGTGGTCTTTTTTAGTATCTGTATTTACTAATATTTTATGCAGCTTTGCCTAATGATTTAAGCATTTTAGTATGTTCCACTAAAGCTGAGAAGTAGTTTTTCTGAGTATAGTAAGGTAGATTGTATTTCTCAGCTTTCTTCCTAACAATATGAGAAATGTTTTTGTAGTGTACATGGCAAATATTTGGAAACAAATGGTGCTCTACTTGGTAATTTAATCCACCAACAAACCATGAGAAAAACCTGCTTTTAGGAGCGTAGTTTGAAGTTGTTTGTAATTGGTGAATTGCCCAATTATTTTCAACTGTACCATTTTCGTTAGCATGCGGATAATCACACTCTGGCATAATGTGGGCTGTTTGGAATATTGTTGCTAATATGAATCCGGCTACAAAGTGTAGTGTGATAAAGCATAATAACCAAAATCCGAAAGAAATATTTCCGAAAAAGTATGGAATAGCAAACATATATGCATAATAAATAACTTTCCAACTTACCATTTCAAACATTAAACTTCTGTATTCTTTTTTATCAATGACACCGTCCCTTTTAAACTCATTAAGCTGTTTGAACTCTTTATCAGTTGCCCAAGAGAATGTCATAAGTCCATATAAGAACCAAGCATAAAAATGCTGTAATCTATGTATCTTTTTTAAGGGGGCATCAGGAGAAAACCTCAATAATCCCATAGGGCTTACATCAGGGTCCATATCATGAATGTTAGTGTATGTATGGTGAAGTCTGTTATGCTGGATTTTCCAGTTTTTAGCACTTCCACCTAAAAAATTCAATGATAAGCCTAATAACTTATTAACCACTTTATTCTTCGAGTACGCACCATGATTTGCATCGTGCATAACAGATAGTCCAATACCTGCCATCCCAACACCCATAAGTACCCACATGAGCCAATAGATCCAATTATTTGTTATAACACCAGAAACAGCAACAAAATAGGGGATGTAGTACAATGAAAACATAAAGATTGTCTTGAACACCATATTGGCATTTCCAAATCTTGATATTTTATTTTTTTTAAAGTAATCATCAATAGAAAGTCTAAGTTCTTTGATGAATTCGTTAGAGTGATTCTTATCGAATTTTACAGTTCTCATAAATGTCATTTGTGAGTAACAAATATACTCATTAAAGCGTTAAAGATTGTTATAAATATATTAAATAAAACCTTGTTCTTTCATCCAATCGTCATTAAATATTTTTGCAACATATCTGCTGCCATGGTCGTGGAGTAGTACAACCACCACATCGTCATCTGAAAGTTTATCTTTTAGTTGATTTAAACCAGCGATAGCACTACCGCAAGAATAACCTGAAAATATACCCTCTTCTTTTGCTAAACGACGAGCATAGATTGCTCCGTCTTTATCGGTAACTTTTTCAAAATGGTCTATGAGGTCAAAATCTACATTCTTAGGTAAAATATCTTCACCAATTCCTTCAGTAATATAGGAATAGATTTCGTTTTCATCAAAAATTCCAGTTTCGTGGTATTTTTTATAAACTGAGCCATATGAATCTACACCCCATATTTTAATGTCAGGATTTTTTTCTTTTAGGAATTTTGCAATACCTGAAATAGTACCGCCAGTTCCAACACCGACAATAAAATGTGTGATTTTTCCATCAGTTTGTTCCCATATCTCAGGACCAGTTGACTCATAGTGAGCTAAGCGATTTGATAAATTATCATATTGGTTTGGGTAAAAAGAATTTGGAATTTCTTCATTAAGCCGTTTTGCTACTGAATAATAAGATTCAGGATGTTCAGGGGCAACGTTTGTAGGACATACGTGTACCTCAGCACCCATAGCCTTTAGTATATCCATTTTCTCTTTTGACTGTTTGTCAGAAATGGTACAGATTAATTTATATCCCTTTTGAATACACGCTAAGGCAAGACCCATTCCAGTGTTTCCTGATGTTCCTTCAATAATAGTGCCGCCTTCTTTTATTAAGCCTGCTTTTTCAGCATCCTCAATCATCTTAATTGCCATTCTATCTTTTGTAGAATGTCCTGGATTAAAGCTTTCTACTTTAGCTAAAACAAGAGCATCAGTATCAACGACCTTGTTAAGTTTTACCATTGGCGTATTTCCAACAGTGTCCACAATGTGATTGTAATAATTCATAGGTACAAATTTACTCAAAACGGATGGCACTCACAGGATTTATTCTGCTTATTAAATACGAAGGAATAATGAGAATAGCTAAGCATACTACTAATGTGCCAATATTTAGTGCTAAAAAAATAAGCCAGTTCAAATCAATTGGAATAAATGACATATAGTAGGTGTCTGGGTTTAATGTTATTAGCTGAAATTTCTTTTGAATGAGTGCTAATGAAATGCCAACTATATTACCAAAAAATAATCCCTTAGAAATGAGGTAAGCCGAATGGTATAAGAAGATTTTTCTAATAGCCCAATTTGAACTACCAAGAGACTTCAAGGTTCCAATCAATGGTGTTTGCTCAAGAATAAGTATGAATAGAGCAGTAATCATATTGATGGCACCTACTACTAACATTAGTATAAGAATTACTTTAACATTTAAGTTTTGTAAATCTAGCCAATCAAAAAGTTGGGGATTAGAGTCGATAACATTTTTGGCATTCAGAGCATAGCCAATTTTTGAATAAACCACTTGTGTCATTTTTTCTAAATCATCAAAATTATCAATTTGAATTTCTAGAGCCCCAACATCTTGTTTAGTCCATTTGTTGAGTTTTTGAATGTGTCCTAGATCACCGATAACCAACATATTATCATATTCGGCCACACCAGTTTCATAAATTCCTGAAACAGAAAATTTTCTAACCCTTACTGGCTGTTGGATAAAATACATTTGAACATCGTCTTCAAGCTTAAGATTCAGCTTTTTGGCAATAGTATTAGACAGCACAATACTATTGGATTTTTTATCACCGCTATAGGATGGAACTTGCCCTGCGATTAGTTTACTTTCTAAAAATTTAGGGTCGAAGTCTTTGCTTACACCTTTAAGAACTACTCCTTGGATTTCCTCTTTTGTTTTTATAATTCCTGCCTTAGTAGCGTAAGACTGTACATGAGCAATGCCATCAATATTTTGAAGGATTTGCTTTAGTGAGTCACTATTTGATAAAAGGGTAGACTCATAAGAGTTGCCGTCAGAAAAATCTGTGACTTGAATATGCGAACTTAAACCTATAACTTTGTCTCTGATTTCATTTTGAAAACCTTTTATGATAGCAAGAGATAATAACATGACCGATACACTTAAAGCGATAGCTGTAATGGCAATGCGTATGACGGGTCTGGAAAAACGGTATTCGTTTTTGCCAATCAATCGTTTTGCTATGAAAAGGGCTATATTCATAAAATACTAATGGCTAAAATTAATCATTTATTCCTTTGTCTTTTGTGTTTTTTGCAATGGTCTTGTGCACAAGGCACTTTTCAAGTCGGTGCTGAACGAACGGCTATTTATTTCCCCCTTTTGGAAGGGAAATCGATTGCTGTAGTTGGTAACCAAAGTTCGTTGATAGCTTCGACTCATTTGGTGGATAGTCTGCTTAATAGTAATCTTGATGTTGTTAAAGTATTTAGTCCAGAACACGGTTTTAGAGGAACTGCTGATGCCGGTGCTTATATTGATAATGGTGTCGATGAACGTTCAGGCTTATCCATTGTTTCCCTTTATGGAAGTAATAAGAAGCCAAAGGCTGAGCAGTTGGTAGGAATAGATGTTTTATTATTTGACATTCAGGATGTTGGAGCTCGTTTTTACACTTATATATCGACTTTGCACTATGTTATGGAAGCTGCTGCTGAACATAATATTTCAGTTTTGGTGCTTGACAGGCCTAACCCCAACGGACATTATGTAGATGGTCCGGTTTTAGATACCGCTTTCCGTTCGTTTGTAGGAATGCATCCTATTCCAATAGTTCATGGAATGACCATTGGCGAATATGCCCAAATGATTAATGGTGAAAAATGGCTCAAAGAGGGTGTAGAATGTGATTTAAATGTTATTCCAATGACAGCTTATGAAAGATATAAGCCTTATGATTTACCAGTAAAACCATCGCCAAACTTACCCAATGCTCAATCAGTAAATTTATACCCTTCACTGTGCTTGTTTGAAGGGACTACAGTTAGTGTTGGTCGTGGAACGCCTTTACCTTTCCAACACTATGGGGCACCCTATTTGAAAAGCGATTATTATTTTATTCCTAAAAGTGGGGAAGGAGCTAAGTACCCTAAACATGAAGGTCAAAAATGCTTTGGCATAGACCTCAGTAAACATAAAAAACTTGAGCAAATAGATTTATCTTTTCTAATGAATGCCTACGAACAGGCTGAAGATAAAAGCACTTTTTTCAATGCTTTCTTTGATAAATTAGCTGGAGGAAATTCCTTAAGGCTATCTATTATCGAAGGAAAATCAGAAGAAGAAATTAGAAAAGCTTGGTCTGATGAACTTGAGGCATTTAAGAAAATGAGGAATGCTTATCTTATTTATGAATAGTATCTTTCATCCTCTCCACTATTTCAAACACTGCTGGACAAACAGCCACATTTTTTTGAGTTAAGTTTAGTATTTGATGTTGTTTAACTCTATAGGTATGAGGAAACTCTCTACACGCTTTAGGTCGAACATCATAAATACTACATCTGTTGTCATCACCTAAAAAAGTACAAGGCACAGACTGCAATACATAGTCATTGTCTTCATCAATACGTAAGTATTTTTCAGTAAATTCAGATGGTCTTAGTCGTAGATGTTTAGAAATTCGGCTTATGTCTTTATCAGTAAACAGTGGTCCTGTGGTGGTACAGCAGTTGGCACATTTTAGGCAGTCGGTACATGCGAACACCTCTTCATGAAGTTGGTGTATCTGTTGGTCTAAGACTTTTGGCTTGAGACGTTTGACTTGCTGAAAGAAGACTTTATTTTCTTTAGCCTTCTGTTTCACCAAAGCTTTGTGTCTCTCTAAGTCCATTAAAGTGTTTTACCAGGATAAACTTCAAGAGCTTTCTCCAAACATTCTACAGCTTGAGTCAGTGCTTCTTGATTGAGGACATAGGCTATTCTAACTTGATTAGTGCCAGTATTGGGCGTAGAGTAAAAACCAGCAGCAGGAGCTACCATAAGCGTTTTGCCATTGTAGTCAAAGTCTTCCAAAAGCCATTGAGCAAATTTATCAGCATCATCAACAGGTAGTTGTGCAATGCAATAGAATGCCCCTTTGGGTTTGGGACAAATTACGCCTTCAATTTTATTCAAGCCCTCAATGAGCAAGTCTCTACGAGCAACATATTCTTCACTAACTTCATCAAAATATTTTGTTGGAGTGCTTAAGGCTGCCTCGCCAGCTACTTGACCTAAAGTAGGTGGAGACAAACGAGCTTGAGCAAATTTTAAAGCAGTTGCCATAACGTCCTTATTTTTCGAAATCATACAGCCAACACGAATACCACACATGCTATATCGTTTTGAGGTGGAGTCAATCACAACTGCGTGTTGTTCCAATCCTTCAATATTCAATACAGAATGGTGTGTGTTGCCATCGTAGCAAAACTCTCTATATACTTCGTCAGCAAATAGGAACAAATCATGTTTGACAACGATATTCCTTAGGGTTTCTAATTCTTCTTTGGAGTATAAGTAGCCAGTTGGGTTACCCGGGTTGCAAATAAGGATAGCCTTAGTATTTGGAGTAATGAGTTTTTCAAATTCTTCAATAGCAGGTAGAGCGAATCCATCGTTTATAGAAGTTGTTATTGGTTTTACTTGAACACCTGCAGAAATGGAAAATCCATTGTAGTTGGCATAAAAGGGTTCTGGAATAATTATTTCATCGCCATTATCCAAACATGTATTTAGAGCAAATAAAAGAGCTTCGGAACCGCCAGTAGTTACCATTATATCAGAATGGTCAATGTTTATTCCAACATTTTGGTAATAATTGGCTAAGCCTTTTCGGTAACTTTCAAATCCAGCAGAGTGGCTATATTCTACTACTTTATCACTAAAATTATGAATAGCATCCAAAGCTACTTCTGGTGATTTGATATCAGGCTGACCAATGTTGAGGTGAAAAACAGTTTTCCATTTTCGTTTAGCTCCTTCAGCAAAAGGAACTAACTTACGGATTGGTGATTCGGGCATTTTGATTCCCTTAGTTGAAATTTTTGGCATTGCTCTTGGATAAAAAAACACCCCCGATATCATTAAAAGGGGGTGTCTATTAAACTGAAATTAATTAAAACTTAAATTATTTTACTTCTAAAACCGATGCTTTGGGCTTTGTAGGTGCAGAAGGTGCTTGTGCAGGCTTTTTAACCTCACCTTTCACTGTCAAAACTTTAGTTTTTTCAGCAGAGTTAGTAGTTAGAGTAATGGTCTTAGTAAACTTACCAATTCTATTTGTAGCGTACTTTACACCAATCGAAGCTGACTCACCTGGTGCAATTGGTGCTTTTGGCCATGTAGGAACAGTACAACCACAACTTCCTTTAGCATTCGAAATAATTAATGGTGCATTTCCAGTATTAGTAAGAACAAACTCTCTTTTGCCATCAGCATTATGCTCAATTAAACCATAATCAATGACAGTAGATTCAAACTCCATTTTTGGACCAGCTTTAATCTCTTTTGCAGCAGAAGATGAGCTTTGTGCTTGTAGTGATACTGTTGCTCCAATTAAGGCGATAGCTAAAAATATTTTTTTCATTTTAATATGTGTTTTTTTGGTTTCTAATCTTTAGAACAACAAATGTACTAAAATATTGTGTTGTATTAATCCAAAATTCACCCCCAATTTATGGTCTAAAGTATTATTTTTGGAGCTTATTAAAGTTTGTAATGAGTATATCTAAAACATATAAGCCTGCTAGTGCTGAAGAAAAATGGTACGCCCATTGGTTATCCAAAGGTTATTTTAATTCTAAACCTGATGATAGAGAGGCGTATACTATTGTAATTCCACCTCCAAATGTAACTGGGGTATTGCATATGGGGCATATGTTAAACAATACTTTACAAGATGTACTCATTCGTAAAGCAAGAATGCAAGGCTTTAATACTTGTTGGGTACCTGGAACTGACCATGCATCTATTGCTACCGAAGCCAAAGTAGTGCAAAAATTGGCTAAAGAAGGTATAGATAAATCAGACCTAAGTCGTGAAGAGTTTTTAGAGCATGCTTGGGAATGGAAAGAAAAACACGGCGGCATAATTCTTGAGCAACTAAAGAAGTTAGGAGCATCGTGCGATTGGGACCGTACTAAATTCACTATGGACGATGACATGAGTGAATCCGTGATTAAGGTATTTGTGGATTTACACCAAAAAGGACTCATTTACAGAGGCGTTAGAATGGTAAATTGGGACCCTAGTGCACAAACGGCTTTGTCTGATGAAGAGGTAATACACAAAGAAGTTAATTCTAAATTATATCACATTCGTTATCAGATTGAAGGCAGCGATGACTATTTAACTGTAGCTACTACGCGACCAGAGACAATCCTTGGAGATAGTGCTATTTGCGTTAATCCAAATGATGAACGCTATACACATTTAAAGGGTAAAAAAGCCATTGTCCCTTTAATTGACCGTTCTGTACCAATCATCTTCGATGAGTATGTCGATATGGAATTTGGAACAGGTGCTTTGAAAGTTACTCCAGCTCATGATATTAACGATTACCAGCTTGGTGATAAACATGGTCTTGAAGTCATAGATATTTTAAACGATGACGGTACTTTAAATGAATCTGCCCAATTGTATGTAGGTAAAGATAGATTTGATGTACGTAAAGAGATTGCTAAAGACTTAGAAGAAAAATCACATTTAGTAAAGACTGAAGACTTGATCAACAAAGTTGGTTTTTCAGAACGTACAGATGCTGTTATTGAGCCAAAGCTATCCATGCAATGGTTTTTTAAGATGGACGAATTTTCTAAACCTGCTTTAGAAAATGTAATGAACGATACCATAAAATTTCATCCTGAGAAGTTTAAAAACACCTATAGACATTGGATGGAAAACATAAAAGATTGGTGTGTTTCCAGACAATTGTGGTGGGGACAGCAAATACCAGCTTACTTTTATGAGGGAAACAATTATGTCGTTGCTGAATCAAAAGAATTAGCCTTAGAAGAAGCTCAAAAAATAAATCCAAATATTACGCTTTCAGATTTAAGACAAGATGAAGATGTTTTGGATACTTGGTTTTCATCATGGTTGTGGCCAATTTCCGTTTTTGATGGTATTCGCAATCCTGACAATGAAGAGGTTAATTATTACTACCCTACCAATGACCTCGTTACTGCTCCTGAAATTTTATTTTTCTGGGTAGCGAGAATGATAATGGCAGGTTATGAATATAAAGGTGAATTGCCATTCAAAAATGTATATCTAACAGGTATAGTGAGGGATAAATTGGGACGAAAAATGTCTAAGTCACTAGGAAATTCGCCTGACCCAATAGAATTAATGAATAAGCATGGTGCTGATGGTGTAAGGGTTGGAATGCTATTATCCTCTCCAGCTGGAAATGATTTACCATTTGACGAATCTCTATGCGAACAAGGACGAAATTTTTCCAATAAAATATGGAACGCCACAAGATTGATAAAAGGGTGGGAGGTAGCTGATGTTAATCAGCCAGAATCATCCGCAATAGCTATTGATTGGTTTGAAAATAAATTTCAGAGTACACTTGAGTCGATAAATCAGGCTTTTGAAAAATACAGAATCTCGGAAGCCTTGATGCTTACATACCGTTTAGTTTGGGACGATTTTTGCTCTTGGTATTTAGAATCCATTAAACCTAATTATCAAAAGCCTATTGATTCAAAAACACTCGATGCTACCACACTGTTTTTAGAAAATCTACTGAAATTATTACATCCTTTTATGCCGTTTTTGACAGAAGAAATATGGCATTTAATAGCTGAGAGAGATGAAGATATTATTGTTTCATCTTGGCCAAAATCTAAGGAAGTAAATCAATCTGTTATAAACGATTTTGACTACGCTACAGAGATTGTATCAGCTATCCGAACTATCAGAAAAGACAAGCAAATACCTAATAAAGATGCTTTAAAATTATTTGTGAAGACTAACGAAGAGACGTCAAACTCAATGGACTCTCTAGTATGCAGATTGGTGAATTTATCTGAACTTTCCTATACGGAAGATGCTGTTGATGGAGCTTTTTCTTTCAGAGTGAAATCCAATGAATTCTTTGTGCCTTTATCAGATAATATTGATGTGGGTGCTGAATTAGAAAAGTTACACTCAGAATTAGACTATACGCATGGTTTTTTGAAATCCGTTGAGGGTAAACTTTCTAACGAACGATTTGTAAATAACGCTCCAGAACAGGTAGTAGCAATTGAAAGAAAAAAGCAATCTGACGCCTTAGCGAAGATTGCTGTTTTAGAGGATCAAATAAAAGCGTTATCCTAGTTTAGGATTAACTTCTTACTCTCTTTTTTCTGTTCACCAATTAGGTTTATGAAGTAAACCCCTCTGTCTAGTTCAGACGTATTTAGTGTGATGGAATTAGAAGTTATATTTTTATCAATGACTACTTTTCCACTAACATCAATAAGTTGCAATCTGTCCCATTCTTTATTTTCTTCTAAGTCTATATTTACCACATTGTTTGCAGGGTTCGGATAAATAGAAAATGTAGTTTTATCAGCTTCATTTATACTCACCAAGTCTGGGAACACATCGTAAATAGAGGTGATGTTTGTGGAATACACTCCAGTACCATGTGTTCCTACAACAAGCTTACCATCACTATCTCTAAAACGAATATTTTCAATGACTACATTTCCTATGGTATTTGTTCCAATTTGTCGCCATTCAGTATCTAAACCTTCAAGTTTGTCTGTACCGTAAAGACCAGTACTTCCTCCGACTAAATATAGGGTGTCACTTCCAAGTACTGCGATTTCGGCAGTTC
This sequence comes from Flavobacteriales bacterium, assembly GCA_965277895.1. Lineage (GTDB taxonomy): Bacteria > Bacteroidota > Bacteroidia > Flavobacteriales > UBA7312. The sequence continues at coordinate 1,600,831 of CBDIDR010000001.1, read as the reverse complement.
GCATAGATGGACCATTTCCACCACCAGAAAAAGAGTCTTCTAGATTACCTCCAACTTTTTTCCAGGTTTGTCCACCATCATCAGTAAATAGGAAACTATATGTAGAATAGTTTGAAATGAGTACCAATACCCGTTCAGCATTTGTTGGGTCAATCTCTACTGCCGAGACGTTTTTATTACCAAAGCCTATTGGTAAAGTATTTAACAGAACCATATCAGGATCACCTTCGTGGGCATTGTCAATTCTATAAATATAATTATCGCTCGTACCAATGTAAACCGTATTTGGTGGGTTAGTCGAAACGTCCATACATGAAATAGTTCTGTTTGTAGTGTCAGAGAAAACCTCCCAACCTATATTGGTTCTAGTTTGTGAATTGTTGTAGGGGTAATTACTAGCATCGTTATTTCTCCATAGATGATAAGAGTTATTCATATAGATAATATCGTCATCATTAGGGTCCATAGCTAGGTAGTTAATGAAGTCATACATTACCGTGTCAGCACCTAGTGGGTCCATTCTGTTGTATGCCATTACTTCCCCTTGTTCATTCAGTTTCATTTTGAATAAAACACCTCTTTGAATTTGTAAATAAAAGTCCTCTTCATTATCAGCAACTGCACTGTAACATCCATCTCCGTTGAACGGCATTACCCAATCGTCCGTTTCATCATCACTAATTGTTACAAAGTTTCCGTTGTCTTGAAAACCACCAATAATTAAGTCACTGTTTCCTTTGCCCATGGTCACGGAGTAAAGCTGCGTTGTCTGGTAGCCATTATTAAGCCTTGTCCAAAGATGAGGTGTAGCTAAACAGTTTGTTGATTTGTAGATTCCTCCATCATTAGCACTGAGAATAGTATTTGGGTCTGACGGCAAAAATAGAAGATCGTGTTGGTCAGGGTGGTGTCTGTCATAGATGTCCCAATTATCATATCCATGATCTGAACCTTCATAATAACCACCAATTTGAGCAGTATTTGTGTCAGATGTAAAGCCGTCTGTAGAACGCCATAAGTTAGTACCCCCAATGAAAACAACATTTGGTTCATCAGGTTTTACTTTTACTAATAAATCATAACCACCTTGTGCGTTGAAGTTATCAAAGGTAGTTGGTCTATTAGCTGGAATGTTTTGGGAAAGATTAACCCATGTACCACAGCTGTCTGTTCCATCGCCACATAGATAGGTGTATTTCCATAATGAAGTCCAGGTTTCTCCATTGAAGAATGTGTTGGTGAACTGACCAGAATTTGTAGTTTCAGCAGTTAAGAAATAGATTTCATTTTCGTCAGATGGATTTATTCCAATGGCAGTTCTTCCATATGTATTACCAAAGTTATCAGGCATAATATTTGCCCATTCCATACCATCAGCAGAACGCCAAAATCCCTTACCTGCTCCATCTGAGCTAAGGGTAGCATAAACTACCCCTGTTGAGGTAATTTCGACATTATTGTAGTAAGCATCTCCACCGCCAACTTCTTCATTCCAAGATTCACCACCATCCACTGAACGATAGACGCCCCCGTATGTCGCCAAGTACATTTCGTCTTCATCAAGGTTTGTAGGGTCTAGAACAATGTTCCAAGCAAAGTCAAAAACATTGAAACTTCCAGCCGGACTGTTATCAGCAGTAGAGCTAATAGAATCCCAAGTAAGACCGTTATCAATGGATTTATAAATACCATTGCCGTCGAAATAAGCACCGCCACCACTAGCAGAATTACCTGCTAATTCACCTGTTCCATAGTACCATATGTTTTCTTTTCCTGGTCTAGTGTCTTGTGTTAGGCAGGTTACGTTGTGTAATTGGAATGGTTTTGTCATTTTACTCCAACTTTGCCCCAAGTTTGTTGATCGCCAAATACCACCAGAAACACCACCAGCAATTAAGGTGTTTTCGTCGGTAACATCATAAGCTAGAGCTCGAGTACGTCCTCCAACATTGTAAGGTCCTTCAGCAGTCCAAACGAGATTAGAATTATTTAAATCATTTGGTAAAGATTGTGCAAATTTTAACTCTTTTCTCCTGATACTTTGTGGAATATTACCATTGGCATCTAGTAAACGTATTGCATCCCATTTCTTTCTAGAATATGGAGATTCGGAGGGTGCTTTATAAATAGAATTAAAATCAATGGGTTGTTCAGGTCTTATCATTACAAAGACAAACCCAATTAGAGTTAATATGGATAAAATTTTAAATAATTTCATTTAGTTGTTGTTAAAGTGTATGTTTTCAATGAGTTCTTCAGATTTTTTAACACAATCGCTGACAGAAACTCCATTAAAATAATTCCCTAAAATATGAAAGTTAGGAAAATTGTTTTCAAATTTACCTATTTCCAATAAAAGTTGGTCAAGTTCAAGATTATATTGAGGTATACCTTTGATGTACGATGTGTGATTTTTGAAGGATGGGGCTTTTTGGCATTGCATTAACTCCATTAACTCTTCTAAAATTATTTTTTCCAGTTCACCTTTTTCTAGTGAACATAGTTCAGACTGTCTGCTACCACCCACAATTACAGTAAATAACTCTTGATTTTTTGGTGATACATGAGGGAAAATTCTTGAATTAAATAGTATCCCTAGAAAATGTTTATTATCAGAAGGCTTGCTAAGTACTCCAAAACCTTGTGCTTGATTTTTAACATCTTTTTTATCGAATCCAAAGTGAAACACATCAACAGGCACATATTCAACGGCATTCAGATGTGCTGTTATATCAAAATCATCAATGATTTTTGAAAGTGTATGAGCAGGAATAGTAGAAATGATTTTTTGACAGTGAATTGTGTTATTTTCTGAGTCAATTATTTGAAAACCATCATCAGTTTTACTAATACGAGTAATTTCGGTATTGCATTGGATTTTATCCTCTAATCGTTGGCTAATTTTATCGGTTAACTCAGAAAGACCTTTCGGGAAATTAAACATCTGTGCTTTTGGTGTTTTCTCTTTCTTCATTATGCCTTTTATTACACTTCCGTGTTTTTGTTCTGCTTCCCACACCATTTTGAGAGTATGCTTCGCACTCATTTTCTTTGGGTTTCCTGAATAGATGCCAGTTACAAAAGGTTCAACAAATTGAGTTAAAATTGCTTTGCCAAATCGTTTGCTTATGAAGTTAGCTAAGGAAGTATCGCCTTTGTGCGGTTTAACAAAAGGCTCTTTTAGTAACCTCAGTTTTTCATACCATTTCAATAATGGTGATTTTATAAACTCGATTGGGTTTCTAGGTAGTAATTGTAATTTATTTTGGTGTAAAACGTAGCGGTTATTTTCAGCTGTTTTTAAAGGAGTAGACATTTTATCCCATAAGCCGACCTCTTTGATGAGTGATTTTATAGATTCATTATTGAGTAATACGGTGTTAGGTCCGTTTTCAACTACGTAACCATCAATTACTTTAGAATGAATATTCCCGCCAGTTTTTCCACTTTTTTCGAGAACAATAAAATCATCGGTTTTCTTTGAAAGAAAGTGTGCTACACTCAGGCCAGAAATACCACATCCAAGTACAACGGTATGTTTTTTTATATAAGCGATACGCAAATTTAGCCAAAATAAGCGCGTAAAATATATATTTGCATACCCAAGTTAGTTGAAAATGCAAGAACCAAAACCGTATCAACCCAAAAATAATATTAGAATAGTTACGGCTGCCAGTCTGTTTGACGGACATGATGCCGCTATCAATATTATGCGTAGAATTATACAAGCTACCGGATGTGAAGTTATTCATCTCGGTCATGACCGTTCAGTTGAGGAAGTGGTTAATTGTGCCATTGAAGAGGATGCAAATGCAATTGCAATGACTTCATACCAAGGCGGACATACAGAGTACTTAAAATACATGTATGATTTATTACAAGAAAAGGGTGCTAGTCAGATTCAGATTTTTGCTGGTGGTGGTGGCACAATTTTACCTGAAGAAATAAAAGAACTGCATGAGTATGGAATAAGTCGTATTTATCATCCTGACGATGGAAGAGCTATGGGACTTCAAGGAATGATAAACGACTTGGTTGAGAAATCAGACTTTCCTACTGGTAAAGATGTTGGAGATTGTGCCAAAGATTTATCGAATGTTCAAAACATTTCTCGTTTGATTTCTGCTGCCGAAAACTTTCCTGAGGAAGCTAAAAACGAATTGGAAGAAATTAAAAAGTTGGCCAAAGAGTCTAAGACTCCTGTATTAGGTATTACCGGTACGGGTGGTGCTGGCAAATCCTCTTTAGTAGATGAATTAGTAAGACGTTTTCTAATAGACTTTTCCGATAAACGTTTAGCCATTATTTCTGTTGACCCTTCTAAACGTAAAACAGGTGGTGCATTGTTAGGTGATAGGATTCGAATGAATTCCATTAAAAATAAGCGTGTGTATATGCGTTCTTTAGCTACTAGACAAGCTAATTTAGCCTTATCTGCACATGTTAACAAGGCTTTAGAAATTTTGAAGGTGGCCGATTTTGATTTGATAATTCTTGAAACATCTGGAATTGGTCAGTCAGACACTGAAATTTTAGAACATTCTGATGCTTCTTTGTATGTCATGACTCCTGAATATGGTGCAGCTACTCAGCTAGAAAAAATTGATATGCTCGATTTTGCTGATTTAATAGCTATCAATAAGTTTGATAAACGAGGCTCATTGGATGCCTTAAGAGATGTTAAAAAACAATATCAGCGTAATCATAAGTTGTTTGAGAAAGATACTGAGAGTATGCCTGTATTCGGTACTATTGCCTCTCAATTTAATGACCCAGGTGCTAATACTTTATACAAAGCTTTAATTGAAAAAATAGTTGAAAAAACAGGAGCAGACTTATATTCTACTTTCGAGATAAGTAGAGAAATGTCCGAAAAAATATTTGTTATACCTCCCAAAAGAAGCCGTTATCTTTCAGAAATAGCTGATGCCAACAGAAATTATAATGAATGGGTAAATCAGCAAAAAGAGGTTGCTCAAGAGCTTTATGCCCTACAAACATCTATTAATTCTATAGAGCGAACTAATGTTGAATATAAAGACCGTTTAATAAAGCAGCTTCAAGAGGTGTATAATGAGAAAGTTCTTGATATTGACCCTAAAAATATGCTCCTTTTAGAAGCTTGGGAAGATGTCAAAAATGATTATCAAAACGAACTCTTTACATTTAAGGTTAGGAATAAAGAGCTAAAGATAAAAACACATACCGAATCACTTTCAGGTTCGCAGATACCTAAAATATCGGTGCCAAAATATTCTGGATGGGGCGATATTTTACAATGGCAATTACAAGAAAACTTCCCAGGTAAATTCCCATACACTTCTGGAATTTTTCCTTTCAAAAGAGAAGGGGAAGATCCAACTCGAATGTTTGCTGGTGAAGGTGGTCCTGAGCGAACAAACAAACGTTTCCATTATGTGAGTTTAGGAATGCCAGCAAAACGATTGTCCACAGCATTTGATTCTGTAACTCTTTATGGAAATGACCCTGATTATAGACCAGATATTTATGGTAAAATAGGTAATGCTGGGGTTTCTATTTGTTGTTTAGACGATGCAAAAAAATTATACTCTGGTTTTGACTTATGTAATTCTTCCACCTCTGTGTCCATGACTATTAATGGACCTGCTCCAATGTTACTAGCATTTTTTATGAACGCGGCTATAGACCAACAATGTGAATTGTACATAAAAGAAAATGGTCTTGAAAAAGAGGTTCAAAAGAAAATAGATGAATTATATAAAGGCAAGAAACGTCCAAAATACCAAGGTGATTTGCCAGAAGGTAATGACGGCTTAGGTTTAATGTTACTCGGTGTTACAGGCAATCAAGTATTACCAGCTGATGTCTATGAGAAAATAAAGCATAATACACTTAAAGTAGTTAGGGGAACTGTACAAGCAGATATTTTAAAAGAAGACCAAGCACAAAACACTTGTATATTCTCAACTGAGTTTGCCTTAAGAATGATGGGTGATGTACAACAGTATTTCATTGAGAAAGAAATAAGAAATTTTTATTCGGTGTCTATCTCAGGATATCATATCGCTGAAGCAGGTGCAAATCCTATATCACAATTAGCATTTACTTTAGCAAACGGCTTTACTTATGTGGAGTATTACTTAAGTAGAGGGATGGATATTAATAAGTTTGGACCTAATTTATCGTTTTTCTTCTCAAATGGTATTGACCCAGAATATGCTGTAATAGGCAGGGTAGCCAGAAGAATTTGGGCAAAGGCGATGAAACAACGTTATGGAGCAAATGAACGTTCTCAAATGCTTAAATATCACATCCAAACTTCAGGTCGTTCTTTGCATGCTCAAGAGATAGACTTTAATGATATTAGAACGACTTTACAAGCTTTGTATGCTATCTATGATAATTGTAACTCATTGCATACTAATGCTTATGATGAAGCTATCACAACACCAACTGAAGACTCTGTACGCAGAGCAATGGCGATACAGTTAATCATAAATAAGGAACTTGGTTTAGCAAAAAATGAAAACCCACTTCAAGGGTCATTTATTATTGAGGAACTTACGGATTTAGTTGAAGAAGCTGTCTTGGTAGAGTTTGATAGAATTACAGAAAGAGGTGGTGTTTTAGGAGCAATGGAAACTATGTATCAACGTTCAAAGATTCAAGAAGAATCAATGCACTACGAGATGCTAAAGCACACTGGTGAGTTCCCAATTATTGGGGTAAACACTTTCTTGAATTCAAAAGGTTCACCGACTATAATTCCTTCAGAGGTTATTCGTGCTACCAAAGAAGAAAAGGAATATCAGATAGAAATGCTTCTTGACTTAATAAAAAACAATAGCAGTGCTTCAAAGCAAAAGATTGAGGAGCTACAACAGTCAGCTATTCAAAATCAGAATATTTTTGAAGTAATGATGGAAGCTGCAAAAATATGTTCGCTTGGACAGATAACCAATTCTCTTTTTGAAGTGGGTGGCCAGTACCGAAGAAATATGTAGTTATTCAAATGCTTTCCTTTGGTTTTGAGTTTCTTTTAGTTTGTTTTCGGCTTTTTTAAGGTTTTCTTCAATGTCTTTTTGTTCTTTTTCAAGATTGTCAATCTTGTTTTCTGATAACCTTATGTTTTCAGTGTTTTCGTTTATACTATTAGTCTCCTTTTCAATCTGTTTTTCCATTTTCTTTTTCTCTTGATTTAGCGATTTAGACTCCTTTTCAAGTAGCTTTAGCTGTTCTTTTAAAGCCATTTCATCATGCTCTGTTATTTCTTTTTTAATGTTTGAAATACTTTCTTGATTAGTCTGAATTTTTGTTTCTATTTCTTTTATAGCATTCTCCTCATTAGCAACCGATGTTTTTAGAGTTTCGATCTCTCCAATATTCTCAAGAATTAGTTTATCAATTTGTTTAATTTTCTTTCTTCCAGCTTTATTCAACTTATCGTGTTTTTTGAGAGCCGCCTTTTCAGTTTCATTCCCTTTCATTGAAGAGTTTTGGATGGCTATTTGACCATTTTTTTGTACAATTTTTTCTTTGTGTTTATTTATTTCTTTAATCAGTGATCTATTGTCTTTTTCCAATACAGAAATATTCTTTTGCATACTCTTTATACTTTTCGATGCAATCTCAGACTCCTTACTTTTAACACGCTCATCATTCTTTATAATCAGTCCCTCTTGTGTGGATATACTTTGACTTAAACTTTCTATTTTTTGCTCTGAACTTTTGATGCTAGAAGTATACTTACTGATGTTTTTATGTTCACTTTCTTGATTTTTTTTAGCTTGATTTATTTTTTCTCAGTGACTTTATATCGTTTTCCTGCTTTTCAATACGTTCATCGTAAACTAAGCTAACTGATTTATTAGCTATGTCTTTTACGATTTTTTTATAGTTATTTATTTTAGTTGGCGTTTTCTCTTCACTAATTTCAGATTCTTCGTTTGTAAAGTGGGAATACAATGTAGCATTTCCGTTACTTTCAGTAATTTTAAATTTTCCTTTGCTTTTCTTTTGATTACTTTCTAATAAAAACTCATTCACTAAATATTCATCCTCAGCATCTTTCATTGCGCTAACTTTGGCTTTGTAGTCCTTAAATATTGTTTTTAATGCCTTTTCTACATTATCCTTTGATACATTGTCAAATTGAGTTTGAATCACTGGTAAAGTTCCACTACTAAAATTAAATTCGGTACTGCTTACTTCGGTGAAGTTTTGGGAATATATGCTTAATGTTAAGCAAGTAATAATGGTGAATGCGCTGATTAGTTTTTTCATTTTTTAAGTTTTTATTTAGTTTTCATTCTAGTTCATATACCACCAAAGTTTCCCAACTTGATGAATTTGTTGTGAGTTGTGGATCTGTTAGGTAAATTTCATAAGGTTGAGGTTTGAAATCATAGCTATTTTCTTCGCAAAACGCTCTAATTTTCTCATGAGTTTTGAAAATAGTTCTATAATCGCCCTTGTGTATAGCTTGAGCACTTAAAGATGCTGGCTTTTGAGTGTATTCCATATTTGCTGGTAAGTTAGTAGAAACAGGCACTTCTATAAACGTTCCAGATTTTATAATGACTTTATTTTCTTCGCCGGGTGTATTTGGGAATTCAACATATTGAGAAAAAGGCGAACTCGTTGGCATTATTCCATTTTCAGCAAGATAAATAAAAATGGCATTATAACTTTCAGTAAGTGTTGAGCTAATACCTTCGCTTGAACATGTTTTAGTAATGGAAATAACATTTTGATTACCCCAGTCCTTAATGCTTACCTCACCGCTTGATGATGGTATAGACTCACAATAATTTTTAAGAAGTTCTAGCCCTTTTACATGGTCGGCCTTCATCATTTTAGTCATTACAGGTCCGAATATTCGAGCTAAAAAGGGTAGTTCCCCATAATTTTTCCAGTTGACTTTAACACCTCTATCAATTGGCAATATATTGAAGCTAGCATGAAAGGGTGAATTATCTTTAATTGTAATTTTGTATTCTAATGATTTTAAAAAGATATTATCAGTCAATTCAATTGTTCCTTCACCAGAGTTTTCACTTTTCCATTGTCTGAACGCACCGACTTCATAGGTTTTTGGCGAAAGAGTCGTTTCTATAGTGGTGTCAGTACTTAACCACGGATCCCAATTTTCCCAATTAGAAAAGTCGCTAATTTGATTGTATACTATAAATGGGCTGCTATCAATTTCTACAGATGTTTCTTCTTCAAATTTTCTGTCAAAGAAGAAATTAGCAATAAGGTAAATAGTGAGTATTCCTAAAAGTGCGTATAAAATTGATTTGATGAATTTCATATCAAAAATTTAAATCATGTAGCCTCTGAATACATAGGCTAAAAAAGCAAAAATAACGACAGAAAAAACAAATAGGATACTTCCTTTGTAGTGTATCCTATTTACTTTAAAATCTTTTACATAAGACCATATTAAGTAGCTAACAAAAGCTATTGCAAAACATATTGCAAAAACCCAATGGCCTGAAGTAATATTTTCCATTACTTATATAATACAATGTTGAAGTCTATTACAACCTCATCGTTGATAGCTCTGTCTCCTAAGTTTTCAAAGAAAGAACCAGAGTCGTATTTTATATCAAATTTTGTTCTGTCAAAAGAAAAAGTGCCTGAAACTACTAGTTCAGATTTTGATTCTTTCAGTGTCATAGGGAAAGAGATTACACCCTTAATACCTTTTATCGTAATATTTCCAAAGACATCAAATTTTCCATTGCCAACAGGTGTAGCCTTAATCATATCAAAGCTAACTTCCGGATGTTTTTTAACGTCAAAAAAGTCTTCGCTTTTAAGATGTCCAACAAGTTTATTGCTATATTTTTCGGATTTGATGTCGTCGTTAGTAATGGTATTCATATCAACTACAAAGCTTGCTTTAGCAATTTTCCCATGATCCATAAATACGTTACCACTTTTCAATGAAACATGACCATCGTGACCGCCAGTTACTTTTTCAGCTTTCCAAACTAGTTTACTTTTTGTTACATCTACTGTATACTTATCAACGTGAGTTGTAAATGCAGTTAAAACAAATAATGCACTTAAAACAATTGCTATCTTTTTCATAATTATAGTTTTGAATTTGTTATTTACTTTACAAAATTAACTTATTTTGAAACAAATTAGTATTTAATATGGAAGATAAGATAAATAAGGTTAAAAAATTTCATGAGGTTTTTTTAATTGGAAATGAAGAGCAGCTCAAAACTGATGTTGACGAGTCTACATTTCTTCTACGTCATAGACTGATGCAAGAAGAAAATGAAGAGTATTTGGAAGCGTGTAGAAATAAGGATGTGGTGGAAATTGCAGATGCACTTGGAGATATGCTTTACATTTGGTGTGGAACGGTACTAAAGCACGGTATGCAAGATGTTATTACAGATATATTTGATGAGATTCAAAGAAGTAATATGTCTAAATTAGATGAATCTGGTCAACCTATTTTTAGAGAAGATGGTAAAGTGTTGAAAGGAGCCAATTACTTCAAGCCAAACATTAAAAAAATAATAGAAAAACATGTTGGAAGTCTTTAAGGTAAACTTTTTTGACAGTTTATTTTCAGATGTTCGAGCAATCAGAAAAAATGTTTTCATTGAAGAACAAGGAGTAAATAGTTCAAAAGAACAAGATGAGTTTGAAGAGGAAGCGATTCATTATTTACTCAGACACAACAATAATAATGTAGGTGCTGCTAGAAGAAGAGCGACTGATAACGGTATTAAATTAGAACGGTTTGCAATTCTAAAAGAGTATAGAGATCGTGGAATGGGGAAAAAGCTTGTAGAGGAAGTGTTAAAGGATGTGGAGGGCTCTAAGGAGCAGATTTATTTACACGCACAAATTCAAGTTGTTGACTTTTATGCAAACTTAAATTTTGTGAAAGAAGGGGAGTTGTTTAAAGAGGCTGGAATTAGCCATTATAAAATGACTTTTAAACTTCCATAGTCCATCCAAAAATATCTTCAGTTTTACCGTACTGAATACTTAATAATTCTTTTTTGAGTAACTGTCCATATGAATTTGGCGTTTGTTTTTCAATATGAATGTCTAAATCTCTAAACGTAATTTTGTCAATTGGGTTTAGGGTCACTGCTGTTCCCACACCAAAAGCTTCTTTTAAGGTATTGTTTTTGTTAGCTTTCACAATTTCCTTCACAGAAATTTTTCTTTCTTCAACATTAATGCCTTTTTGTTTTGCAATAGCGATAACACTATCTCTAGTAATTCCGCCTAGAATACTTTCGCTAAGCTTAGGAGTAATAAGGGTATCATTTATTCTGAACATAATATTCATAGTACCAGACTCCTCAATGTATTCATGGTTTTTAGCATCGGTCCAAATGACTTGAGTATAGCCATCATTCTGAGCATGTTTGGTTGGTGCAAAGGCAGCAGCATAATTTCCTGCAGCTTTGGCGAAGCCAGTACCACCTTCTACAGATCTTGCAAATTTCTCTTCTATTTTCAATTTGGTCTCACCTTTATAATAACTGGCAGTGGGTGATGTAATTATCATAAATCTATAGCTTGTAGATGGTGTGGCACGAATAAACTCACTATCTGCTATCATAAAAGGCCTTATGTAAAGAGACTTGGTGTCTGAATTAGGAATCCATTCACTATCAACTTTTAAAAGTTCAGTTAAGCCGTTCATGAATAAATCATCGTCAATGGTTGGCATGCACAATCGCTCTGCCGAAGTATTAAACCGTTTTAAGTTGTCCAGAGGTCTGAATAAAAGTGTTTTACCCTCTTTATTTTTATAGGCTTTCATGCCTTCAAAAATAGCTTGACCATAGTGAAACACATGAGTACTTGGATTTACGCTTATTGGTCCATAAGGAACAATTTCTTCATTAGTCCATTGACCATCTTTGAAGTTAGCGATAAACATATGGTCGCTAAAACTTTTACCGAAAGAAAGGTTGTCAAAATCGGTATTAGCTAATTTGGAATGAGTTGTTTTTGTGATTTTCATCAACAGATTTATTTTAAATATCTAAAATCGTGATTATCTTCTATCTTTAACAAAGCGTTATAGATTAGGTCAATTACATTTTCAACATCATCTTTATGAACACTTTCAACGGTAGTGTGCATATACCTCAATGGTAAGGAAATCAGTGCTGAAGCTACACCTCCTGTAGAGTAAGCAAAAGCATCAGTATCTGTACCTGTAGCTCTAGAAGCCGCAGCTCTCTGGAATGGAATTTTATTGTTTTCAGCTACATCAATTATCAAGTCCAGCAAGTTGTTTTGAACAGCAGGCCCATAAGTTAATACTGGTCCTTTTCCGCTGAACAAATCACCTTGTTTGATTTTATTAATCATAGGTGTTTGAGTATCGTGACAAACATCAGTGACTATGGCAACGTCTGGGTTTATTCTTTCGGTTATCATTTGCGCCCCTCGTAAACCTACTTCCTCTTGAACGGAATTGGTTATGTATAGCCCAAATGGCAGTGACTTCTTATTTTCTTTTAAAAGTCTGGCTACTTCAGCAATCATGAAGCCACCAATTCTATTATCAAGTGCTCTACCAACGTAATAAGAGTTATTCAAAATCATAAACTCATCCTTATACGTTACCACGCAACCTACGTGAACACCAAGTTTCTCTACTTCTTCTTTGCTACTACATCCGCAGTCGAGAAAGATATTATCCAGTTTAGGTGATTTTTCATCAGCACCATGACGGGTGTGAATTGCTGGCCATCCAAAAATAGCATCAACTGTTCCGTTTTTAGTATGGATATTAACGCGTTTTGAAGGAGCAATTTGATGGTCACTACCACCGTTTCTTCTTAAGTAAATAAACCCTTCCTTAGTAATGTAATGTACAAACCATGAGATTTCATCAGCATGAGCTTCAATAACTACCTTATACTTAGCTTCTGGATTTATGACTCCAACAACGGTACCATAAGTGTCAACAAAATAATCATCAACGTATGGTTTAATATAATCTAACCATAATTTTTGACCTTCGCTCTCAAAACCTGTAGGAGAAGCATTATTAAGATAATTCTCCAAAAATTTTATTGAATTCTTGTTAGTCAGAGTCTTTTTAGCCATAATATTGGGTTTGAAATTTGGACTGCAAATCTAAGAAAATATAGTTAATTTGTGGAATGAATAATGTTAAAGTGATATTTACTAAGGATGGAAGTAAAACCTTGCACATGCCTGAACACAATGAACAATATCACTCTATTCATGGTGCAATTAATGAAGCTGAACATGTTTTTATAAAAAATGGACTTCGAGAATGTGAGCAAGACAAACTTACTATTTTTGAAATGGGTTTTGGAACGGCTTTAAACGCTTTTATGACGTATTTGGAATCCAAGAAAACGTCACAAAATGTGCGTTATTACACTATTGAAAATAATCCCTTACCATTAAAACTTGTTGAGTCCTTAGAATATCCCGATATATTAAATGCTAGAAATGAAGAGTCCATTTTTTCACTTCTACATACTTCGGAATGGAACGCCTTAACTACTATTACGCCCACTTTTGAATTATTTAAAATTAGTGATGACATCCAAAAATTGACTTTGGATGATAAAGTTGATTTGGTGTATTACGATGCTTTTGGTCCTAGAGTTCAAGCTGACTTATGGACCGAAAGAATATTTAGTATAATATCTGCTGTAATGAAGCCTGAAAGCATTCTTGTTACCTACTGTGCTAAAGGTGAAGTAAAAAGAATATTGAAGCGATTAGGATTTGTTGTTGAAACCTTGCCTGGACCTCCTGGCAAAAGAGAAATGGTTAGAGCTAAAAAAATTAAATGACACACAAATATTCTTTTTTGCACAAAAGAATTATTATTAGCAAATAAATTAATACATTTGCCCTCCTGATTTTTAATGAATAAAAAACAATAAATATGGCTAATCACAAGTCAGCAAAAAAGAGAATAAGACAAACTGCTAGAAAAAATGCTGCTAACAGTTATTATCACAAAACTGCTAGAAATGCAGTTAAGAATCTTAGATCAGTTACTGATAAGAAAGAGGCATTGAAATTGCTTCCCTCTCTAGAGTCTATGCTTGATAAACTCACTAAGAAGAATATCATTCACAAAAATAAAGCGGCTAACCTAAAGTCTAAGTTAGCGAAGCACGTTAATAGTTTATAAAAACAAACTATTTAGTATTTACAAAGGCTTCTCATTTAATGAGGAGCCTTTTTTTTATATTGTAGCCATGAATCATGAAAAACTTAGTATAAAATCTTGGTCTGAAGATGATAAGCCAAGAGAAAAATTAGTGTTAAAAGGTTCCAAGACACTAAGTCACGCAGAATTGCTAGCTATATTGATAGGTTCTGGAAATAGAACTGATTCTGCCGTTGAACTTTCTAAGAAAATTATGAACAGTTGTAACGGTAAGATAAATTCACTTTCCAGGATGTCAATCAAAGACTTAATGAGGTTTAATGGGATTGGTCAAGCAAAAGCAGTTACTATAATTGCCGCACTAGAACTTGCGAAGAGGAAAGCAAATGAAAATTCAGAAGATAAGCCTTCTATAACATCGAGTATAGACGCCTATAATCATATGCGATATGATTTAGAGGGACTTGACCACGAGCAGTTTTGGGTATTACTTTTGAATAGAGGTAATAAAATTATTGAAGCTATCAATATTAGTAAAGGTGGAGTAAGTGCTACTGTAGTAGATCCAAAACTAATATTCGCATCTGCTTTGCAACAAAAAGCATCAGGAATAATTTTATTTCACAATCACCCTTCAGGTAATATTTCACCTAGTAAAAGTGATGTTGTATTGACGTCAAAACTTAAAGAGGGAAGTGAATTGTTAGAAATTAACATTATTGACCATATTATTATTGGTCAAAACACGTATTTTAGCTTTGCAGACGAACAAATGCTCTAGATGCTAATTTATACACCTAAAATAACAAGTAGAACTGAATATACTTTTAATCTAATTTTTGATACCATTTGGGATATTGAGTACAAGCTAACCGATAATATTGAATTTTTTAAAGAGTATGCAGGTAATAAACTTAATTATTCTAGTAAAAAAATAGACGATGAGTTTTTTATCAAACGCTATGGTTTGTTGGAGGAAGAAGGCGTGTCGGTTCAGGAGATTAACTTTAATGAATGGAATAGCTTACCTATTTTTTATCAAAATTCAGATGAGGTAATACCTTTTGATGTTTTTTCTGCGACCTTTTTTCTAGTATCTCGCTATGAAGAATATCTACCACATATTAAAGATCATTACAACCGCTTTACTGCCAAAGAAAGTTTAGCATATAAATACAATTTTTTAGACAGACCTTTAGTTAATCTTTGGTTATTAGAATGCAAAAAGGTATTACTTAATCATTTTCCGTCTTTAACCTTTTCAGATAAAAAATTCTCCTATCAATCTACTATTGATATTGATAATGCTTATTGTTTTTTAGAGAAGGGCTTTGTTAGAACTACAGCTTCTTTTATAAAGTCAGCCTTTGAAATGGATAAAGAATTGATAAAACAGAGAAAAGATGTTTTACTAGGTAAAGAGAAAGACCCTTATGATACATTTGAGCTTCAGTTGTCATTAAATAAACGGTATGATGTTGACGTTGTTTATTTTATTTTGTTAGCGGATTATGGATTCAATGATAAAAACTGTTCTGTTCACAGCCGTAAATTTCAACTGCTTATCAAACATTTATCTGACCATGCTCAATTAGGAATACACCCTTCATTTGCTTCAAACGTTTCTTTTGAAACATTTGCCATGGAGAAAAAACGTCTAGAAAACATCATTAAGAAAGAGGTTGAACTTTCTAGGCAACATTTTCTGAAATTAGACTTACCAAAGACATACAGAAATCTTATAGAATTATCAGTAAAGGACGACTATACTATGGGCTACGCCTCTTTACCAGGCTTTAGAGCTAGTATTTGTACACCTTTTTACTTTTACGATTTAGAGTTGGAAACAACAACTAATTTAAAAGTTCACCCCTTTGCTGTAATGGACGCGACTTTTAAATACTATTTAAGAACGTCACCTGAGCAATCTCTTTCAATGATTAAAAAGATTATTGATGACATCAAATTAGTTGATGGACATTTCATTTCTTTGTGGCACAATGAAACTTGGTCTGAATACAAAGAGTGGAAGGGCTGGAGTAAGCTCTATGAAAGAATGCTTGAATACATATATAATTGATAAGATATATACGTCATAAAGAAATTGATTTCCAGAAATGGGATACTTGTATTAGCCATGCAGTTAACGGAAATATATATGCAACTAGTTGGTACCTTGATTTAGTGTGTAAAAACTGGGATGCTTTAATTCTTAATGACTACGAGGCTGTAATGCCTTTGCCCTGGGGTAAAAAATGGGGTCTTAAATACATCGCTCAACCGCTTTTTTGTCAACAGTTAGGCGTATTTCATCATTCTAAAAACATAAACGTTGATGATTTTTTAACATCAATTCCTAAGTCATTTTTATACGTCAACCTTAACTTGAATGTATATAATGGTAAATCTAAATTCACTTTAAAACAGAATGCCAATTTTGAATTGTTTATTAAAGAGCATCAGCATTTAAGAGAAAACTATTCAAAAAGCCATTTGAAAAATATAAGTAAAGCTCAGAAATATCCTGTTGAAATTTCAACTCAAGTAGATAGTCCAAGTGAGTATTTAGCACGGAAATCTAAAGAGGCCAAAGGCTTCATGACTAAAGAGCAATTATTGATGGAGAATATTATCATTGAAAAGGCTTTGGCAGAATCTAAGGGTGAAATGTTTTCTTCCTCAATAGGTGGTAAAAACGTCAGTTCTATTTTTTTATTAAAAGATAGCAAGCGGTTAACTCTACTTACTTCATATACAGACGCTGAGGGTAAAAAAGCATCTGCTTACTTCTTCCTTTTAGATTACATATTTTCACTAGAGAAATTTAAAGGATATATTTTTGATTTTGAGGGTTCTAATATTTCTGGTATAGCACAAAGAAATAAAGGCTTTGGTGCAGAGCTCACAAACTATTACACTGTTAAGTTTAATTTTTTAGAAAGAGTCTTTCGTTTTTAACTAGAGTTTGAGCATCGTACTTTTATTAGAAATGAAGTCACAATAAAGAAATGATACTTTTTTGTTATTCACATCTATACTTGTACTGGACGTAAAAATATCTATTTTATCTTTTTTTATTTCCCGTAACGGCTTTGTTTTCTTCAAAATATGAAACCAAATCATAACCATCTATGTTTTTTGAGTTTAAATTAAGGTGTAGATTGCTCTGAGAATATATGTTTTGAAAATAGACACTAAAAAAGAAAAGTAGTAAGAAATACTTTTTCATCATTGGCTTTTAAGTTTCTACGAAGTTATTGTTTTTGTTTAACAAAAAATACTTTTGTCTAAGATTTTTAAATTAATTCGAGAAAGAATATGTCAAATTGCATTGTATTTAGTAATATTTTAATGAATTTTGCGTTTCCTTATTATATAACTCAGAGCTATAAATGCATATTCTAGAAGCAATTTCCGTTTTCTTTATGAGTTTTGTTAAGTTTTTCTTGGCAATTCCATTGGCTTTTACATTTGACTTTTCCTTTTGGCAAACATTTCTGATTACTTGTTTTGGTGGGATATTAGGAGTTTTATTTTTTGCACAGTTTCGAAAAGTGATTCTGAAAATATATTATAGATTCTTTGCTTATAAGCCTAAAGTTCGTAAAAAACGAGGTTTCAAAAATGTATTAGCAATCAAAACAGCAAAAAAGTATGGATTATTTGGTATAGCGTTTTTAACACCTATAGTGTTTTCAATTCCATTAGGAACTTTTTTAGCTCTTCATTTTTTTCCCAACAAGAAAAAGACTTTACCAATTCTTATTGCGTCTGTTCTTGGTTGGTCTTTTGTTTTAACCTTAGCTTGGAATATTAATTAATGTATAAACATCTATTTTTTGATTTAGACCGCACTTTATGGGACTTTGAAAAAAATTCTTACGAGGTTCTCAATGACTTATTTTTTAAGTATAACCTTCTTGGAAAGGGAATTATAAGTGTTGATGAGTTTATTTCCAGATATAAAATAAATAATGAAAAGCTTTGGGACTTATACCGTCAAAATAAGATAGAAAAGGAAAAGCTTAGGGGCGAGAGGTTTAAGCTTACTTTAGAAGAGTATAATATTTTTGATGATGACTTAGCTAATCAAATTGGCTTAGATTATGTTGAGTTATGTCCAATGAAAACTCATCTTTTCCCATTTGTACATTCTACATTATCGTTTTTGAAAAATAGGTATGAATTACATATCATAACTAATGGTTTTGAGGAAGTTCAGTTTAAAAAATTAAAAAATAATAACCTTTTAGATTATTTCAGTCAAATTATAACTTCTGAACAAGTTGGTTATAAAAAACCTAGTAAGGAGATATTTAGCTATTCATTGAAAAAGACCTTTTCAAGACCTTCTGACTGCCTAATGATAGGCGATGATTTATTAGCGGATATTCATGGTTCTAGAGAAGTTGGTATGGACCAAATTTATTTTAATCCACATTCGCT
This sequence comes from Flavobacteriales bacterium, assembly GCA_965277895.1. Taxonomy (GTDB): domain Bacteria; phylum Bacteroidota; class Bacteroidia; order Flavobacteriales; family UBA7312. The sequence continues at coordinate 1,582,242 of CBDIDR010000001.1, read as the reverse complement.
TCCTCATACTGATGCTAATATCACGCATGAGATTAAGTGCCTTAGTGAGTTAGAACAGATACTTTAAACCCCATTTTTTTCAAGTCCTCCCAAAATGTGGGGTATGATTTATTCACTACTTCAATATCATTAATTTTTAAATCGAATAGTATTGCCAAAGGAGCTAAACACATTGCCATTCGATGGTCGTTATGCGTATCAAGATTTTGTGTTGGCATACTTATTTCTGATTCCTTGAGAATAAATTCAGAGTCTGTATACTCTGATTTTTGTTTAAACTTTTCTAGCTCTGACTTTAAGGCAAAAAGACGGTGACTTTCTTTGTGTTTTAAATTTTGTAGACCTTTTAAAGTCGCAGTTTTTCCAAGTCCAGCAAGAGTACAGCAGTAAGCTTGAGCCAAGTCAGGGTAATCAATAAAGTTAATGTCTAGAGATTGATTTATGCTGGTGTTTTCTTTTTTTGAAAGGTGAAGATAGGAATCAATAAAATTACTTTCTACTCCCAACTTTTGAAATATCTCTATTACCTTATAGTCACCCTGCCAGCTATCTTCAAATAAGCCATTGATTATAAGTGTACCACTTTTAGATAAGGACAAACTTTCAAGTAAAAAGGCTACAGCACTCCAGTCGCCTTCAATTAAAATATCTTTTGCTTTGTAATCTTGATTTTTGATGCAAATTGTTTTTCCCTCCCATTGAGTTTCAATACCAAAATAGGACATCATTTCGCTAGTCATTTTGATATATGGTACCGAAAGAATATCGCCTTCTAAGGTAATTGTTAAGCCCTGTTTCAAAGATGGGGCTATCAATAATAGTGCTGAAATAAATTGACTGCTGATACTGGCATCTACTGATACTTTACCTCCTTCGATAGATTTTCCTTTAATTTTTAATGGTGGATAGCCTTCCTTTTCTAAATATTTAATGTCAGCTCCTAGTTCTTTCAAAGCACTAACTAGTTCTTTAATAGGGCGTTCTTTCATTCGTTCGCTACCAGTTAAAGTATAATCACCTTGTTTGCATGCTAAGAAAGCGGTTAAAAAACGAAAGGCGGTGCCGCTATCACCAACATCAATGGTATCAGATTTAGTTTGCAATGCCTCATTTAAAAGTTGAGTATCCTTAGAAGTGGATAAATTATGAATTTTGAATGGGGTAGAAGATAATGCTTGAATAATTAAGGCTCTATTGCTCAAACTCTTGGAAGCGGCTATGGTTATTTCAGCATTAATTGTTTTTGTTTTATGTGAAATGTGGTAATTCATCAATTAAAACAAAGCTTTAATTTTTGGAATATCGACTATACAATCGAAATTGCATTTTCCAATTTTTGAAAGTAATGAAAACTTCAATTCGTTGTTTTCATTTTTTTTATCATTTTCTAAAAAAGGCAATAGCTCTTCAAAATGTGGAAGATTAATTATCTCAAAAGTGGATTGCAAGAAGTTATTAATTTCATCCTTTTCTTCATCAGGAAGACCTGATAGTTTACTTTCCAATAGTATGCCTGTAGCAACTGCCTGTCCATGTAGCACCTCTTTGCCAACGGATAAACAATACCCTTCAATGGCGTGACCTATATTGTGTCCAAAATTCAAAATCTTTCTTAATCCATTCTCCATTGGGTCGGCACTTACTATTTGATTTTTAATGCCAATACTTCTTTCAATAATCTCTTCCCAATTTAGTTCTTCTACGGATGTCGAAATGAGATTTTTCCACATTTCAGCATCATAAATAAGTGCATGTTTTACTACTTCAGCATACCCAGAGTATAGTTGTGTTTTGTCCAAAGTTTTCAGAAAAGATGGGAAAATATAAACGCCTTTTGGATTTTTAAATAAGCCAATTTGATTTTTTAAGTTAGAAAAATCTATTCCTAGCTTTCCGCCAATAGATGCATCTACCATAGCCAAAAGGGTAGTAGGTACTTGAATGAAATCAATTCCTCTTTTGTAGCATGAGGCAGCAAATCCACCCATATCGCCAATCACTCCACCGCCAAGATTAATGACTAGAGACTTTCTGTCAAATGTATGTTTAGTTAATTCTCCCCAGATATGTTGGCAAGTACTAATATTTTTGTTTTTCTCTCCTGATGGAATACGTATTAAAACATCGTAAGAGATATTAGTTTCTTTTAAGAAGATATCCAAACAATATCTTTCAGTATTTTCATCAACTAGAATAGCAATTTTTGAATAAGCAGACACATTAATATTTTTGAGGACAGTATCCCCAACATATATTGAATAGGTTTGACTTTGGACTACTCTCATTCAGTGATGCTTCGTATTGGATTTCCTGTACAACCATTTGGAAAAGAAATTCCAAGTAATGTACTTACTGTTGGTGCTATATCGCAAATTGAAATGTATTCGTCTGTTAGACCGTGCTTGATGCCTTTACCCCAAAATAATAAGGGTACGTGTGTATCGTAACTAAAGCATGAGCCGTGTGTAGTACCTGTTGGTGAGTTCCACTCAATCCATCCAGAATTTAAGGCTATAACTACATCGCCAGAGCGTTTTTGATTAAAGCCTTTTTGAATTAAGGAATGAAAACTATTTTGGTATTCGTTATTGTGTAGCTGATGAGCCGTATAGGTGTACTGAACACCGTCCACATTAAGCAAATAGTCGGCAGCAACTTGTTGTACTTCTTGATGGCTCAATTTATTGTCCTCAATTAATTTTCTATTCAGAAAAAACTGCTGATTAGAGTATTTTAGCGCCCAATTCCCTTCGCCGAATCGCTTTGAAAGATGAGTGTTTAATTGGGTAGTCAAGTCAGAAGCATTAAAGTATCCAGCTGGTATTTTTCTTTTCTTTAGTTCATTAGGCACACTTACTACTCCATGGTCTGACGTCAAGAATACGAGGGCGTTTTCTTTTCCGACTGTTGAGTTAATATAGTTGAGTATTTCTGCAATTTCTTTGTCAAGTTTGATGTAGGTATCAACCAATTCTTGAGCATGTGGTCCAAACTGATGTCCTATATAGTCTGTTGATGAAAAGCTAATTGTTAGTACATCAGTAACTTTATCTTTTCCTAAATCTTCACCTTTCATCAGTTCAATAGCTAAGTCCTTAAGGTATGTATTTCCTTGAGGGGTGCTTTTTACAGATGACGGACCTTTACTTGCTAGTAAACTGTCCATAGGATAACCGAAGCCTTTACCTTTCCATGCTCCTTTGAAGTAGCTAGTGGCGGGTTTATCTTGTTGAAATTGTAATAACCATTCTGGTAGTTGTTCATAATAGTAAGAACTCGAAATCCACTCCCCACTTCTTCCCATCCAGAAAGCACCGTTAGCAGTATGTCCAGCAGGGAGTATAGCACCACGGTCTTTTATAGAAATACCAAATACTTTTGATTCAGAGTTGAACAATTTTAACTCATCAGAAAATGTGGTAGTCAGCATTCGGTGTGGTGACATCTTTCCGGCACTCGATTCTACGTCTACATGATTATCACAATCACAAACGGTTGTGGAATTTCCATCTCCAGCACAATAGACTGAAAGTCCATCAGTTTTATTGTACCAATTATTACCTATAATCCCGTGAACTGAAGGGGTAGTGCCTGTGAATATACTAGCATGACCAGGCCCTGTGTATGTTGGGGTGTAATTGTAATGAGTATTTCGGCAAAAGTATCCTTCGTCAACAAGTTTTTTGAAGCCATCATCTTGAAACTGATTCCAAAATCGATAGATATAATCGTATCGCATTTGGTCAACAACAATACCTACTACTAGTTTGGGCTTTTCTTGTGCTTTTACCATTCCACAAGACAGTATTAAAGCTATGATTAAGATTCTTTTCACTTTTTTAGTTTTAGGTTAATTTGATATGCAAAAATAGAAAGAATGACGGCAACAATAACATCAGCAATCGGTGGCACGGTTTCCCAAATGTAATTCCAACAAATGACCAAAACGAGCCAAACAAACCATACTAGATTAAATTGCTTCATTTTTTTGTTAAATAAGCGTGTAACTTAACGGTTAACAAAGCTACAAAAGTTCCCCATAGCATTCCACCGATAATATCAAAAGGGTAGTGGACACCCACATATACTCTACTATAGGAGACTAAAACCGCCCACAAAAAGAGCAGTAGAAATATACTTTTCTTTTCTAACAGTTTACCGATTACAATAGCTAATCCGAAAACATTGGATGCGTGTGAGGAAACAAAACCAAATTGACCTCCACAACCCTCTGTTACTAAACGAATGTTTTCAAATACGTGGCAAGGTCGTAATCGCTCAAAATTATTTTTGAAGAGATGTACACTTCCCATATCACAAAGTAGAATAACGAAGCCGATAGCTGCAAAAATCCAAATACTGTCTTTTTTCTTTTCTCTTATAATTAGTAGTACCAATAGTAAATAGAGAGGAATCCAAGAAAGCTTATGTGTTGTAAAGAGCATGAAAGAATCCCAACTTTCTCTGCCCGATTGATTAATCAGATAGAACCATTCTGTATCGAGTTCAAGAAGCAATTCCATCTAGGCGTTCAATTTTTTCCAAATTAAATCTTTGAGTTCTACTAATCCTTGTTGAGCAACTGAAGAAATAAAAATACTCTCAATATCTGTTGGTAGTTCTTTAGTTATTTCTTCTTTTAGTTCATCATCTAGCATATCCGATTTACTGATGGCAAGAATTTTATCTTTATCTAGCAATTCAGGATTATATTTTTCAAGTTCAGCTAGTAGAATGTGGTATTCTTTAGCAATATCGTTGCTGTCCGCTGGCACTAAAAATAGTAAGGTTGAGTTTCGTTCAATATGTCTTAGAAAGCGTAAGCCCAAGCCTTTTCCTTCTGCTGCACCTTCAATTATTCCAGGAATATCAGCCATAATAAAGGAGCGATCTTCTCGATAAGAAACAATTCCAAGATTTGGTACTAAAGTAGTAAATGGGTAATTCGCAATTTCAGGTTTTGCAGCAGATACAACGGATAAAAGGGTAGATTTCCCTGCATTAGGAAAGCCCACAAGTCCTACATCTGCTAAGACTTTAAGTTCTAGAATAAACCAATCTTCTTGTGAGTCAATACCTGGTTGAGCATAGCGTGGTGTTTGATTAGTGGATGATTTAAAATGTACATTTCCTTTACCACCTTTTCCGCCTTCAAGAAGTATTTTTTCTTCATTGTGCTCTGTGATTTCAAATAAGACTTCGCCAGTTTCAGCATGTTTGGCAACCGTTCCTAGAGGGACTTGAAGTATCTTGCTTTCTCCATCTTTACCAATTCGATTATTTCCACTACCAGAACCGCCATGTTCAGCAAAAAGGTGTTTTTGATATTTCAAATGTAGCAAAGTCCACATTTGGTCGTTTCCTTGAATGATAATGTGTCCACCACGACCACCGTCGCCACCATCAGGTCCACCTTTAGCTGTGGTTCTATCTCTTAAAAAGTGAGTAGAGCCAGCCCCTCCTTTACCTGAGCGGCAAAAGATTTTGACATAATCAACAAAGTTGGAGTTTTTTACTTTCATTATAAATTATCAATAGCCACACACAATTTGGAGTTGATTTCTTCAATAGACCCCACACCTTCAATACTTTGTAGTTTATGCTGCTTGTTGTAGTATTCTTTTAGTGGCGCTGTTTTAGTATTGTATTCGTTAATACGGTTTCTAATGATAGATTCGTTGGCATCATCGGCTCTACCACTACTTTTGCCTCTTTCCAATAAACGTTTTGTAAGTTCATCATCATCCACATCGAGTGAAAGCATCGTTGTAATGGCAGTATTTAAATTTGATAACATATTATCAAGTGATTCTGCTTGAGCAGTTGTTCTTGGGAAACCATCAAAAATAAACCCTTTAGCTTCAAGGTTATTTTCTAAAATAGATTGAATCATTTTAATAACAACATCATCAGGAACTAAATCACCCCTGTCCATAATGCTTTTTGCTTGTAAACCGAGTTCACTTCCTTTGGCAATTTCGCCTCTCAGAATATCACCTGTAGATAAGTGGATAAGTGAATACTTGTCAATTAGTAATTGAGATTGTGTTCCTTTTCCTGCACCAGGAGGGCCAAACAAGACAATATTTAACATAGTTAAGAATTTTTGAGTTTGTAAATTTGTGGTAAAGTTCGTCCTAATTCTTCATAGTCCAAGCCATATCCTACAACAAAATTGTTAGGTATTTCTTTGCCTACGAAGTCAATAGCTATTTCTTTAGAATATACATCAGGCTTTAGCAATAGGCTAGCGATATGAATTTTTTTAGGATTTTCATTAGATAATCGATTGTGCAAATATTCCAATGTATTGCCAGTGTCTACAATATCTTCGACTATCACAATTGTTCTCTCTTTAAGGTTCATTGGTACACCCATTATATCTTTAATCTCTCCGCTACTCTGCGTACCCTCGTAAGATTTGATTTGCATAAATGTTATTTCAGCATCAAATGAAAGAGCTTTCAATAAATCAGAGGCGAACAGAAATGCTCCTTTTAAAACAATTATAAAAAGCGGATTTTCATTTTTGAGAACATTCATCTCTTTTGCTAGTCGATGAATGATATTCTGAATGTCTTCTTGTTGAAGGTAGGGGTCAAAGATTTTGTCGTGTATTTGTACCATGAATACAATTTAGCTGCGAATTTACAATAAAAGTAGGATTTTATTTTAACAACTTTTTTTAAATTCGCAGCATTAAATTATAACAATTACAAATTATGAAAGCATTAGTAAGTATCATTATGGGAAGTACATCTGATATGCCAGTTATGCGAAAGGCAGCAGACTTCCTTAATTCAATGAAAATCCCTTTTGAAATTAACGCCTTGTCGGCGCACCGTGTGCCAGAAAAAGTAGAGGAATTCGCTTCAAATGCGCATGCTAATGGCATTAAGGTCATTATTGCTGGTGCTGGTGGTGCTGCTCACTTGCCAGGTGTTGTTGCTGCTTTTGCTACAGTTCCTGTAATTGGTGTTCCTTGCCGTTCATCTATTTCTATTGACGGGTGGGATAGTATCTTATCAATTCTACAAATGCCTCCTGGAATTCCAGTTGCAACAGTTGGACTAGATGCAGCTTATAATGCCGGTATTTTAGCAGGACAAATCTTATCTACTTCAGATGAAGAGCTTCACGCTAGAATGGTAGAATTTAAAATGAATATGAAACAAAAAATCGTAAAAGCTAACCAAGATTTAGCTAGCGAAAAGTTTGAATTCAGAGTTCAGTAATCACTTAAATATTTAATACCTTAGGCTTTCATTATTGTAGCTATGAAAGCCGTCTTACTTTGCCTGTATTTTACAGTATTTAATATTGTATGATATTAATTTTAAGCCATTGGAAAGTAATTGGTCGTATTCACTGAGGTATCTTTTATTTGACACTCCAAATTATTCAACAAGGATATATGTTTATGAACCTGATGTGCTTTACTCCTTTTCTGTGCCAGCTTTTTATGGTGAGGGACAACGAATTGTTGGTTTTCTAAAGTGTAAAATCAATAAACACTTAAGCCTTAATTTTAAGATTGCCCAAACTCTATATTACTATAACACCCCCATTCGTTCATGAAGTGTAAAAGGCGATAAGTTGACTGATTTTAAGATCTTAGTTAAATATGTACTGTAAATTTTTATATTTGGGGAAATCAAATTACAATACCTATGCAAGATTATAAATCACCTTTAGAAATGCTATACCGTTGGGAGAATGAAATACCTAACAAATTGTACATGCGTCAACCCATTAACGATGAGTGGCACAAATGGACTTGGTCTGAAACGGCCACTGAAGTCAGAAAAATGGCTGCATATCTACAGTCTCTCGACTTAGCACCTAAAAGTAAAATTGCAATACTTTCTAAGAACTGTGCACATTGGATAATGAGCGATTTAGCTATTATGATGGCTGGACATGTCTCAGTTCCATTATATCCAAACTTAAAGGCTGAGAGCATAAAACAAATTCTTGACCATAGTGAGACGAAGTTAGTGTTCGTAGGTAAATTGGATGATTTTGCTAGTATGCGACCAGGAATTCCAAAAGATATGCCTTGCATAGCCTATCCTTTTTATTCAGAAGAAGGCTATCCAGTTTGGGGAGATCTTGTAAAAGATATTGAGCCAATGACTGAAAACATAGTACGAGAGCCGAATGACTTGGCAACCATTATATACACTTCAGGTACAACTGGAATGCCAAAAGGTGTGATGCATAAATTTTATAATTTCTCTTTTGCCACTTCAAATGCAGTGCCATTACTTGGGTTAGCAACTGAAGAACGCTTTTTCTCCTATTTACCACTTTGTCATATAGCAGAGCGATTATTAGTAGAGATGGGTAGTTTATATTCTGGAGGTATGGTGTCTTTTGCTGAAAGTCTAGATACATTTGCCAAGAATTTATCGGATACTAAGCCAACAGCCTTTTTAGGAGTCCCTAGAATATGGACGAAATTCCAACAAGGAATTTTAACAAAATTACCTCAGAAAAAACTAAATGTATTACTCGCTATTCCTGGAATTTCATCTCTTATCAAAAAGAAGATAAAATCAGGACTTGGACTTCAAGAAGCTAGAAATGTATTTACAGGAGCAGCACCTACGCCAGTTTCAACCTTAAAGTGGTTCAAACGTCTAGGAATAAATATACAAGAAGCCTATGCCATGACGGAAAACTGTTGTTATTCTCACGTTACGCTGAATGATGACATTCAATTTGGATTTGTAGGTAAAGCACTTCCTCATTGTGAAGTTAAACTAAGTGAGAAAAATGAGATTCTGATAAAGCACGTTGCTTTAATGGATGGATATTACAAAGAAGAAAAACAAACTCAAGACACAATCAAAGACGGTTGGTTATACACAGGAGATGAAGGACATATTGATAGTAAAGGATTTTTAAAAATTACGGGAAGAGTAAAGGATTTATTCAAAACATCCAAAGCCAAGTATGTAGCTCCTGCACCAATCGAGATGAAGCTATCTGCCAATAAAAACATTGAGCAAGTTTGTGTAGTAGGGGAAAATATTCCTCAGCCTATTGCTTTAATTACACTATCTGAGTATGGTAAAAGTAGACCGGCCGAAGATGTAGTAGCAAGTTTATCCAAAACCTTGTCGGTTGTAAATCCGAAATTTGACGCGCATGAAAGGTTGAAAAAGATAATTGTCCTCGATCAAGAATGGACTATTGAAAATAACCTTTTGACCCCCTCAATGAAAATAAAACGAAATGAAGTTGAGAAACTTCACAAAGAAAATTACGTTTCTTGGTACGAACGAGGAGAAGAGGTTATTTGGTAATTATCATTTCTTAATAACTTTTTAAAAAGCTGTGATTTTTAGTTCGTTTATACTAGAGGTATTTATATTTTTGCCTTTTAGAAAATGAACAATATGTCGTCACAAGCAACCACAACATTAGCTACACTAGAACAGGCTGTCGAACTTGGATTACGTCCTGAAGAATTTGACAAAATCAAGGAAATATTAGGCCGTACGCCAAACTTTACTGAAATGAGTATTTTTTCGGTAATGTGGTCGGAACACTGTTCTTACAAAAACTCCATTACCTGGCTCAAAACTCTTCCCAAAGATGGCCCTCATATGCTTGTTAAGGCAGGTGAAGAAAATGCAGGCTTAGTTGATATTGGTGATGGTCTTGCTTGTGCATTTAAAATAGAAAGTCATAACCACCCATCAGCACTTGAACCATACCAGGGAGCCGCAACAGGAGTGGGAGGAATAAATAGAGATATTTTTACAATGGGTGCTCGTCCGATTGCTCAGTTGAACTCACTTCGTTTTGGAAATATTGAATTAGACAGAACAAAGTGGCTCGTTAAAGGCGTTGTAAAAGGGATTGGAGATTATGGAAATGCCTTTGGTATTCCAATTGTTGGAGGAGAAGTCTTCTTTGATGAATGTTACAACACAAACCCATTAGTCAATGCTTTTTCAGCAGGAATTATGAAAGCTGATGGATTGATTTCAGCAACATCCTCTGGAGTAGGTAATCCAGTTTATATTGTTGGGTCAAGAACTGGCAAAGATGGAATTCATGGAGCAGCATTTGCTTCTAAAGATATAACAGAAGATTCTGCAAACGATTTACCAGCAGTACAGGTAGGAGATCCATTTCAAGAGAAATTACTTCTTGAAGCAACACTTGAACTAGGTCAAACAGATGCTATTGTTGGTATGCAAGATATGGGTGCAGCAGGTATTACCTGCTCCACTTCTGAAATGAGTGCGGCAGGAGAACATGGAATGATAATCCATCTCGATAAAGTTCCAACGCGACAAGAAAACATGAAAGATTGGGAGATTCTTCTTTCAGAATCACAAGAACGTATGCTTATCGTTGTAGAAAAAGGTAAGGAACACATTGTTCAGGAAATATATGACAAATGGGATTTAAGTTGTGAAGAAATCGGCGAAGTAACCTCTGGCGGAAGGTTAAAATATTACATGCACGGAGAATTAGTAGCCGATGTTCCAGCCGATGATTTAGTTCTAGGTGGAGGGGCTCCAGTTTATACTAGAGAATACTCTGAGCCAGAATATTTTAAACGATTTAAGGCATTCAATATAGATAGTATTGAGCAGCCCAAAGATTTAGTAAAAGTGGCTAAATACTTAGCGTCTCATCCAAACATTGCATCAAAAAAATGGGTATATGAGCAGTACGACTCTATGGTTGGAACCATTAATATGGGAACAAATTCGCCAAAAGACGCAGGAGTAGTAAATGTAAAAGGGACTAATAAAGCCCTTGCAATGACGGTAGATTGTAATGCCAGAATGGTAAATGCAAACCCAGAGGAAGGTTGTGCTATGGCAGTTGCCGAGGCAGCCAGAAATATCGTGTGTTCTGGAGGTGTGCCAAGCGCAATTACCAATTGCTTAAACTTTGGAAATCCTTACAATCCAGAAGTATACTGGCAATTTGTAGGTGCTATCAAAGGAATGACAAAGTCTTGTCTGAAATTTAATACACCAGTAACTGGCGGAAACGTTAGTTTCTATAACCAAACAGCCTTAGACGGAAAAGAAGTGCCAGTTTTCCCAACCCCAACAATTGGTATGTTAGGAATAGTGGAAAATAAAGAGCATTTAATGTCTCTTGATTTCAAAGGAAAGAGCGATTTGATTTTCCTTCTTGGAGAATCAAAAAATGATATCAGTAGTTCAGAATATTTAGCGTCCTATCATAATTTCAAAGAAAGCTCTACACCAGAATTTGATTTAGATAAAGAGTTTGAACTACAAGAATCTGTTAAAGAATTAATCAGAGCTAAATTGATTGAATCAGCCCATGATGTTTCTGATGGAGGTTTGTTCATTACGCTTCTTGAAAGTGCAATGCCTAAAAATTTAGGATTTGATATTACTACATCATCAGAAATTAGAGAAGATGCCTTCCTATTTGGAGAAGCTCCTTCAAGAGTAGTCGTATCAGTAAGAGAAACATCTGAGGATGCATTTTTAGACTTGATGAAGAAATCTCAAGTACCATATACTTTAATAGGTCATGTTACAAAAGGAGAAATTCGAGTTGATGAACATTCCTTTGGAGAAGTTGGCGAGTTCAAAGACTTATTTGACACATCTCTTGCTAAACACTTTTAATTTTTAGCTAAAATCTCAATTGTTTTACTAAATTTGGCTCACTAACTAGCCTATTATGAAAACAATATTTAACGACTTTGATAACCCACAGGTGGCGAAACTTCCCGACCATCTCAGACAATTTGTAGTTGACCAAGATTACTCTAATTATACAGCACTAGACCATGCTCTTTGGAGGTATGTTATGAGAAAAAACATTTCTTACCTCAAAAATGTAGCTGATGTATCTTATTTAGATGGTTTAGAAAAAACAGGAATTACCATTGATGCAATTCCTAATATAAAAGATATGAATGATATCCTTGGGAAAATTGGATGGGGATGCGTTTGTGTAGATGGCTTTTTGCCGCCATCTTCTTTTATGGAATTTCAAGCCTATAAAGTATTAGTAATAGCAGCAGATATTCGCCAAATTGAGCATATAGAATATACGCCAGCACCAGATATTATTCATGAAGCTGCAGGTCATGCACCAATTATTGCTGATCCTATGTATGCCGAATACCTACGTCTATTTGGAGAAATAGGAAGCAAGGCAATCTCATCGTCTAAGGATTTTGAATTATATGAAGCCATTCGACATTTATCAATTATTAAAGAAGACCCAAATACTGAAGCAAACGAAATAAAAGAGGCAGAATTAGAAATTTCTCGAATTCAACAAAATATGGGTGAACCTTCAGAAATGGCTAAGATTAGGAACTTGCACTGGTGGACAGTTGAATATGGACTTATTGGTGACGTTTCTAAACCTAAAATATATGGAGCCGGACTTCTTTCGTCAATAGGGGAGAGTGAAAGTTGTTTGAAAGATGATGTAAAGAAAATTCCTTATTCTATTGAAGCTGCAAATCAACCCTTTGATATTACTGAACCACAACCTCAGTTGTATGTAACCCCATCTTACTACTATCTTACTCAGGTGCTGGAGCAGTTTGCAAATGGAATGGCGCTCAGAACAGGAGGAATTGAAGGCGTAAAAAAAGCAATTGAATCGCAAAACACCTGTACCTCTGAATACAGTTCAGGAGTTCAAGTATCTGGAACATTCAATAAACTCATTGAAAAAAATGGTGAACTTGTTTATTTATCGACATCATCACCAACAGCATTAGCGTGGCAAAATAAAGAGCTTGTTGGTCACGGAAAAGATTACCACAAGGATGGATTTAGTTCCCCTGTTGGTTTGTTGAAAGGAGAGTCGATGCCATTGGAGTTAATGACTATAGAACAACTCAGTAGTTTAGGAATAGAATCATCAAAGTGGGTTGATATGGAGTTCGAAAGTGACGTCAAGCTTTCAGGTAAGCTTATAAACATTGTCAAGAATGTGAATGGAGAAAATATGCTCATGTCATTTGAAGACTGTACAGTTACATATAATGAAGAAGCTTTGTTTTTACCCGAATGGGGAATGTATGATATGGCGGTAGGTCAAAAAATCACTTCAGTATTTTCTGGAGCTGCTGATAGACCAGTTTTCTCAAAAGACAATCCTTTCGTTCCAAGTGAAAAGACACACAAGATTAACTACTCTAGTAAACGCAAAGAGTTACACAAGCTTTATCAAAAAGTTAGAGACGTAAGGAAAGGAGATTTGCCAAATGAATCCATATACTCTATATGGGCAGACTTAGTAAACTATGAGCAAGATTGGTTGTGTGCCATTGAGCTATTGGAAATATGTGAAGATAATATATTGTCCTCTGAGATTATAGAATTCTTAAAAAAGAAAAATGAGGAATCAATTAAACATTTAGTAGAAGAAGGATTAAGTTTAGTAGTATGAATGTAGTAATAACCGGAGCAAGTAGAGGAATTGGATATGAGTTAGTAAAGCTTTTTTTGGCTGATGGACACAGGGTATTAGCGATATCAAGAAATGAAGAAAAGCTAAATACACTTGAAAGAAAAGGAGCATCAGTCCTAGCTTTTGATTTATCCTTAGAGTCTTATGAACCTATTATAAGTGCCGTATCTGCTTTTGGACATATAGATATATTAATAAACAATGCTGGAGCATTAGTTAATAAGCCCTTTAGGGAACTAACTAATGATGATATAAAGTATGTATATAATGTGAATGTCTTTTCAATAATTAAGCTAACAAGAGATTTAATGCCAAGCTTTTCAGGTGATGCACATATCATTAATATAAGTAGTGTAGGTGGTGTGCAAGGCAGTGTAAAGTTTCCTGGCTTATCAGTATACAGCAGTAGCAAAGGAGCTTTAACAATCATAACAGAATGTTTGGCTGAAGAGTTCAAAGAAACATCTTATCGCTTTAATACTCTAGCCTTAGGAGCGGTGCAAACTGAAATGTTAGAAGAAGCATTTCCTGGTTATAAAGCAGATGTCTCACCCATTCAAATGGCAAATTTTATATTTAAATTTGCTGTAGAAGATGGTAAACTGTTTAACGGTAAGACTGTAACTGTATCGTCAAGCACCCCTTAGTATTTCTGTTTTTGATGCCTTTTCCTTTATTCCTGACCTAAAGCGTGTGGTCTAATGCCATATTTTTTAATTTTTATCAATTTATAATTGCCTTTAATATATCTATTTACTAGATAGAAAAGGGGTGATTAAAAATATATTAAAAAAAAACACAAAAGATTTGTTACGTTCATTAAAGAAACTATATTTGCAGCCGCTTTTGAACGAAAAAGTGATTTTGAAAAACAAATCTGTTTTCAACCCTTAATTATTTAGTTGAAATTATTTTAACAAAAGAGTTTGAGGTTATCAAAAGTATTGTATCTTTGCCGACCCTTTCAGTGAATACTGTAAAGAGGCAAAACAAAAATGTTCTTTGATTTAATGGGATAGACGAAATTTAAACAAAAATTCAACGTCAATTTTTTTAGCTTATGAACGAACCAGGAAATTATATAAACTTTTATACAACGAAGAGTTTGATCCTGGCTCAGGATGAACGCTAGCGGCAGGCCTAACACATGCAAGTCGAACGGTAACAGGGATTGCTTGCAATCCGCTGACGAGTGGCGCACGGGTGCGTAACGCGTATGCAATCTGCCTTTAACTGAGAGATAGCCCAGAGAAATTTGGATTAATACCTCATAATATTGTGATTTGGCATCATTTCACAATTAAAGCTTCGGCGGTTAAAGATGAGCATGCGTCCTATTAGCTAGTTGGTAAGGTAACGGCTTACCAAGGCAACGATAGGTAGGGGGCCTGAAAGGGTGATCCCCCACACTGGTACTGAGACACGGACCAGACTCCTACGGGAGGCAGCAGTGAGGAATATTGCGCAATGGAGGAAACTCTGACGCAGCCATGCCGCGTGCAGGAAGACGGCCCTACGGGTTGTAAACTGCTTTTATATAGGAAGAAACCCCGATACGTGTATCGGCTTGACGGTACTATATGAATAAGGACCGGCTAACTCCGTGCCAGCAGCCGCGGTAATACGGAGGGTCCAAGCGTTATCCGGATTTATTAGGTTTAAAGGGTCCGCAGGCGGGATTTTAAGTCAGTGGTGAAAGCCTACAGCTCAACTGTAGAACTGCCATTGATACTGAAATTCTTGAGTGTGGTTGAAGTGGGCGGAACATGTCATGTAGCGGTGAAATGCATAGATATGACATAGAACACCAATTGCGAAGGCAGCTCACTAAGCCATTACTGACGCTGAGGGACGAAAGCGTGGGGAGCGAACAGGATTAGATACCCTGGTAGTCCACGCCGTAAACGATGATCACTCGTTGCTAGCGATACACTGTTAGTGACCAAGCGAAAGTGTTAAGTGATCCACCTGGGAAGTACGTTCGCAAGAATGAAACTCAAAGGAATTGACGGGGGCCCGCACAAGCGGTGGAGCATGTGGTTTAATTCGATGATACGCGAGGAACCTTACCAGGGCTTAAATGCAGAATGACAGATTGGGAAACCAGTCCTTCTTCGGACATTTTGCAAGGTGCTGCATGGTTGTCGTCAGCTCGTGCCGTGAGGTGTCAGGTTAAGTCCTATAACGAGCGCAACCCCTATTCTTAGTTGCCAGCGGGTAATGCCGGGAACTCTAAGGAGACTGCCAGCGCAAGCTGCGAGGAAGGTGGGGATGACGTCAAATCATCACGGCCCTTACGTCCTGGGCTACACACGTGCTACAATGGATGGTACAATGGGCAGCCACTACGCGAGTAGGAGCTAATCCTCAAAACCATTCTCAGTTCGGATCGGAGTCTGCAACTCGACTCCGTGAAGCTGGAATCGCTAGTAATCAGATATCAGCAATGATCTGGTGAATACGTTCCCGGGCCTTGTACACACCGCCCGTCAAGCCATGGAAGCTGGGGGTGCCTGAAGTCGGTAACCGAAAGGAGCTGCCTAGGGTAAAACTAGTAACTGGGGCTAAGTCGTAACAAGGTAGCCGTACCGGAAGGTGTGGCTGGAACACCTCCTTTTTAGAGTTGGTTTGTTCAACGCTAATACGACGCTGAAAAAAGTTGTTTAAATGTCTATCCCTTTATTTAATATATTTTTCCCACTGAAGTCTCGTAGCTCAGCTGGTTAGAGCGCTACACTGATAATGTAGAGGTCGGCAGTTCGAGTCTGCCCGAGACTACTAAAAGTAGTTTAACAATCAGACTTTTTTTATGAATTAAACTATTTGGGGGAATTAGCTCAGCTGGCTAGAGCGCCTGCCTTGCACGCAGGAGGTCATCGGTTCGACTCCGATATTCTCCACAATTCCTTTTTTTTGGAAAAATGTTCTTTGATGTATTGTAAATTAGAAAGAAAACAATTAAGTTTAAGTAAATTAATAACGATCACAAAAAGTAAGTAAGGGCGCATGGCGGATGCCTTGGCTCTCAGAGGCGAAGAAGGACGTGATAAGCTGCGATAAGCTTCGATGAGGTGCAAATAACCTTTGATTCGAAGATTTCCGAATGGGACAACCTAGCAGTTTGAAGAACTGTTATCCTTTTAAGGAGGCCAACCCGGTGAACTGAAACATCTAAGTAACCGGAGGAAAAGAAAACAATTAGTGATTCCCTTAGTAGCGGCGAGCGAACGGGGAACAGCCCAAACCATCATTGTTCCGGCAATGTTGGGGTTGTAGGACCACGCTGTAAGAGTTATAATTGAAGTAGAAGCATCTGGAAAGTTGCATCATAGAGGGTGATAGTCCCGTATACGTAAGATTATAATTTTTTAGTGGTATCCTGAGTAGGGCGGGACATGTGAAATCCTGTCTGAATCTGCCAGAACCATCTGGTAAGGCTAAATACTACTGAGAGACCGATAGCGAACAAGTACCGTGAGGGAAAGGTGAAAAGTACCCCGAACAGGGGAGTGAAATAGAACCTGAAACCGTGCGCTTACAAGCGGTAGGAGCCCTTAGGGGTGACTGCGTGCCTTTTGCATAATGATCCTACGAGTTACTCCTCACTAGCAAGGTTAAGAGTCTTGAGGCTCGCAGCCGAAGCGAAAGCAAGTCTGAATAGGGCGTACAGTTAGTGGGGGTAGACGCGAAACTTGGTGATCTACCCATGGGCAGGTTGAAGCTCCGTTAATCCGGAGTGGAGGACCGAACCGCCAGACGTTGAAAAGTCTTCGGATGACCTGTGGGTAGGGGTGAAAGGCCAATCAAACCAAGAGATAGCTCGTACTCTCCGAAATGCATTTAGGTGCAGCCTTGAACTCTATAGTTATAGAGGTAGAGCGACTGATTGGATGCGGGGGCTTCACCGCCTACCAATTCCAGACAAACTCCGAATGCTATAACTTTATATTCAAGAGTGAGGGCATGGGTGCTAAGGTCCATGTCCGAGAGGGGAACAACCCAGACCATCAGCTAAGGTCCCAAAATTTACGCTAAGTTGACCTAACGTGGTTCGATTGCATTGACAGCTAGGATGTTGGCTTGGAAGCAGCCATTCATTTAAAGAGTGCGTAACAGCTCACTAGTCGAGCGATCGAGCGTGGATAATAATCGGGCATAAGCGTAATACCGAAGCTATGGATTGTATTTATACAATGGTAGGAGAGCATTCTAGTTGCACCGAAGGTGTGTTGTGAAGCATGCTGGAGCGGCTAGAAAAGAAAATGTAGGAATGAGTAACGATAATGCGGGCGAGAAACCCGCACGCCAATAGACTAAGGTTTCCTGATCAACGCTAATCGGATCAGGGTTAGTCGGGTCCTAAGGCGAACCCAAATGGGGTAGTCGATGGACAACTGGTTAATATTCCAGTACTAGTTATTACTGCGATGGAGTGACGGAGAAGTGAAAAGACTCCGACCTGACGGAATAGGTCGGTAAAGTGTATAGGTATATTTTCTATAGGTAAATCCGTAGAGAATGCTGAAACACGATAGTACTAGGAGGCTTCGGCTGAATAGATTGTCTGTAATCATGCTCCCAAGAAAAACTTCTAAGCTTCAGGTAATAACTACCCGTACCGTAAACCGACACAGGTAGTCAAGTAGAATATACTAAGGCGCTCGAGTGATCCGTGGCTAAGGAACTAGGCAAAATAGCCTCGTAACTTCGGGAGAAGAGGCGCTTCCCTACTTCGGTAGGAAGCCGCAGTGAATAGGCCCAAGCGACTGTTTATCAAAAACACAGGACTCTGCTAAATCGAAAGATGATGTATAGGGTCTGACACCTGCCCGGTGCTGGAAGGTTAAGAGGAGGGGTTATACTTCGGTAGAAGCTCTGAATTGAAGCCCCAGTAAACGGCGGCCGTAACTATAACGGTCCTAAGGTAGCGAAATTCCTTGTCGGGTAAGTTCCGACCTGCACGAATGGTGTAACGATTTGGGCACTGTCTCAGCCACGAGCTCGGTGAAATTGTAGTATCGGTGAAGATGCCGATTACCCGCAACGGGACGAAAAGACCCCGTGAACCTTCACTACAACTTAACATTGATTTCGGACAAATAATGTGTAGGATAGGTGGGAGACTTCGAAGCTGCGTCGCTAGGCGTGGTGGAGTCGTCCTTGAAATACCACCCTTTATTTGTCTGGACTCTAACCCGTATTACGGGGACAGTGTTTGGTGGGTAGTTTGACTGGGGTGGTCGCCTCCAAAAGAGTAACGGAGGCTTCCAAAGGTACCCTCAGCACGCTTGGTAACCGTGCGTAGAGTGCAATGGCATAAGGGTGCTTAACTGTGAGACCTACAAGTCGAGCAGAGACGAAAGTCGGGCATAGTGATCCGGTGGTTCCGCATGGAAGGGCCATCGCTCAAAGGATAAAAGGTACTCCGGGGATAACAGGCTGATCACTCCCAAGAGCTCACATCGACGGAGTGGTTTGGCACCTCGATGTCGGCTCGTCACATCCTGGGGCTGGAGAAGGTCCCAAGGGTTGGGCTGTTCGCCCATTAAAGTGGCACGCGAGCTGGGTTCAGAACGTCGCGAGACAGTTCGGTCTCTATCTGTTGTGGGCGTTAGAAATTTGCGAGAACCTGACTCTAGTACGAGAGGACCGAGTTGGACAGACCTCTAGTGTATCTGTTGTGACGCCAGTTGCATTGCAGAGTAGCTATGTCTGGATGAGATAAGCGCTGAAAGCATCTAAGCACGAAACTCATCTCAAGATTAGATTTCTTTTAAGGGTCGTTATAGACGATAACGTTGATAGGTCATAGGTGTAAAGGCAGAGATGTCATAGCCGAGTGATACTAATTACCCTTTAGCTTTTTGTAGTTGATTTACTCTAACTAAATTGTTTTCTTTTTTACAATATATCATAATCTTATTCATGAGTTTATGGTGGCTATTGCAGTGGTGTTCCACCTCTTCCCATTCCGAACAGAGAAGTTAAGCCCACTAGCGCAGATGGTACTAGGTTAATCCCTGGGAGAGTATGTCGCCGCCAACCTTTTACAGGCCCCGTTTCTTTAGATTCGGGGCTTTTTTTTTAACCTTTTTTGAACGTTATTTGTATCATGAAAAAGTACCTCTTCATTTTTTTCATTTTACCTTTATTCTCTTATTCACAATGGAAAGATTCAATATCTTTTCCCAATAAATTATACTTTATTGAATTTTTAAATTCTAAAGAAAAGTCCTTTTTTTTAGATACCACTAAATTAGGAAATACTGTTCTTCAATATCAATCCTTTTCTACAAAAGGTCAAATGATTGATATAGACCATACTCAGAAATTAACAGACTATTTATCATATAACTTAGATATAAGAAAATTTTCTCAAGAAGGAGTATTCAGTAGAGAAGCTCTCAAGCTTTATGATGTGAAGTCAAATGTTTCATTTCATAATAAGAAATCAACCTATAATTTTGATGCTACTTTATCTTATCAAAAAAATAGAATGGATGAAAATGGTGGTATTATAGATTATGCCGTTCAAGATTACGATGATCCATTACTTTATCAAACCAATTTAATTTCTGCAGAAAATTATTCCAAGAATAGGTTTCACTCTATTTCTCAGAATTTCAATTTTACGGACAATTGGTCATTAATAAATGAATTCTCAATTCTCAAGGCACATAGAATTTACAGAGATAATGATTTATCTTCGAATTTTTACGAATATAATTATATTGATAGTTTATCTACTAATGACTCGTTATCCTATTCATTAATTACTAATAGTACTGGATTAAAATACGCTGATTTCAGTGTATCTCATATTTTACAAAGGCGACATAATTATATACATTTCATTGACTCCACTGATATTGATAACGGTATACTGTTGACTTATATAAATTTAGATAGAAGATTATCTGCAAGATTTAAAGTATTCGACTCTTCACAATACGATTTTACAGCTTCAAAGAGTTTTCAAATTAAGAAGTTGAAGCACTTCTTAAGCGTTGAGGCTCATAGATTTAGAACACCTATTTTTTATAATAGATTTTATTCTAATCATTTTATTTACAATAATGAATTTAATCAGGAGACTAGACAAAGATTTAATTATCAACTAAGAACTAAGCATTTTAAGTTTTTAACAACTTTGAATAATTTTACTAATCATATTTATTTGAACGAGAACGCATCATATTCTCAAAACAGCTCATCAATTTTTCATTTTGATAATATTGTATCATTAGGTTGGAAATTACTAAATTTACATGCTTCTAATACCTTTCAATATCAATGGTCAAATAATTCTGAAATATTGAGATACCCTGATATTAACACGACTTTTTCTCTTTGGTTTCAAGATACATTTTTTGATGACCTATTAGATTTTAAGATTGGTGCTAAGGTTAATTATTTTACGCCCTATTATGCTAAGCTTTATAATCCAGCTTTAGCTTCATTTCAATTACAGAATAATCAGGAAATAGGTGCTTTACCTTTTATTTCTTCTTTTATTACTTTTCAAGTTCATTCTATGAATATAAACATTCAATTTTTGAATTTGAATGAATTAATTTCAAACTCACCACATTATTTTATGCCTAATTATCCGAGTCAACCCACTGCTGTTAAGTTTTCATTAATATGGAAACTGTCAAACGATTAGAATGATTTTAGACTAATTGAAGTATTTATTAGGATAAGTATCTTTTTTCCCCTTTTGAGAGGGGACAGATAAACCCATTTTATCAGGGGTGTGTCTTAATCAGAATCACGTTTTCTGCTTCTTTTTCTTAGCAGCAGGGAAGAGAACGTTGTTTAAAATAAGACGATAGCCAGGAGAATTGGGGTGAAGCTCGAGTTCCGTTTTAGGGTCACCCACTTTGTGTTGGTAATCTTCAGGGTCGTGGCCGCCATAGAACGTCCAAGTACCTTTGCCAAATTTTCCATGAATATAGCGTGCCTCATCAACTGAAGCCGTTTCGCCCATTATCAGAACGTCGGATTTAATGTATTCTTTTTTGAAGGCAGTGGTTTGCCCCATAAAGCCCTTAATTACTTGCTCGTGGTTTTGGCACAACATGGTTGGAACAGGATCCCATTTGGCGGAAAATTCAAAAAGTGTAAAAAAATCTAATGACTGATTAAGTCGTCGTGTTCGTGTGGCATCAATGCTAGAATACTCGTAGGTATTGGGATTTTTTTCAATGCTAAAGTTTTTAAAGGCAAACGTATTATCAAAGTTTAATTTCTCTTGAGCCTGAGGGTCAGCACCATCGCCGTCGAACATGTACTCACAAATATCTACATCTTTAGCGGCTAACGCAATGTCGTAGGTGTCTGTAGCCGAACACATAGCAAAGAGAAAACCGCCACCAGCAGTAAACTCTCTTATCTTAAGAGCCACTTCTAGCTTGGCTTGTGATACTTTTTGGAAGCCCATAGTTTGTGCTGATTTTTCAAAATCTTGCTTTTGCTTTCTGTACCATTCGGCATTTTTGTAGGCGGCATAGAATTTACCGTATTGACCTGTAAAATCTTCGTGGTGAAGGTGTAGCCAGTCATAAAGAGGCAGTTTGCCATCCATCACTTCCTCATCATATAATAGGTCGTAGGGTATTTCAGCATAGGTCAGTGCTAATGTAACGGCATCGTCCCAAGGCAATTTACTTTTGGGAGAATAGACCGCTATTTTAGGCACTTTTTCCAGTTTCACCACATCTTGGTTAACCTCTGGACTGGCAATTTCTATGAGTATTTGGGTGGATTGCACATCGGCAATAACATCATAGGATACGCCTCTAATTTTACATTCTTTCTCGAAGGCTACCTGGTATTTCAACATAAAGCTACCGCCTCTGTAGTTGAGCAGCCAATCTACCGTTTGCTCTTGCTCCAATGCCCAGTAGGCTATGCCATAGGCTTTGAGGTGGTTGTTCTGACTATCATCCATAGGAATGAGCAAGTAGGAAGCAAAGGCGTTAATCTGACCAAAGCCAAAAAGAATAAGTAAAATGTATTTGTACATCTTAGAAAGGAGCATCGTTGTTCATACTAGAAGGCATAACATCGTCATTGCTGAATCCGAAGGCATCCAAATCGGTAAATTTAGCCAAGTGAGAAATAAATCGCAGTCTAATATTCTCTAAAGAACCGTTACGGTGCTTAGCAATAATGATTTCCCCTTGTCCTTGGCAATCGGGGTCTTGACCTGGTGAGGTATCGGGCCATTCCGTAAAGCCGTAGTAGTCTGGTCGGTAAATGAAGCATACGATATCGGCATCTTGCTCAATAGCTCCTGACTCTCTAAGGTCAGATAGCATAGGACGTTTGTCGCCCCCTCTAGTCTCCACTGCTCTACTCAGCTGTGATAGTGCAATGATAGGGATGTTTAACTCCTTTGCGATACTTTTTAAGGATCGTGAAATGGTGCTAATTTCTTGCTCTCTGTTTCCGCTTTTGTTGGAGTTGCCGGCATGCATTAGCTGTAGGTAGTCAATAATTACCATTTCTACGCCATTGTTTCTTACAAGTCTTCGGCATTTGGCTCGTAGCTCAAAGACCGTTAGGGCAGGAGTATCATCAATAAATAATGGAGCTTCTGACAAAGAGGTTATTTGCTGATTGAGTTGTATCCATTCGTGGTCTTCGAGGTTACCTTTTCTTAATTTTTCTGCTGGAATGCCCGACTCACTTGAAATAAGACGATTGACCAACTGTACAGAAGACATCTCCAAAGAGAATACGGCCACTGGCTTATTGAATTGTACGGCTGTATTTCGTGCCATAGACAGTACAAAAGCAGTTTTACCCATACCAGGACGAGCTGCTAAAATGACCAAGTCGGATTTTTGCCATCCAGAGGTAACTCTATCGAGGTCAGAAAAGCCTGATGGAATACCACTAAGTCCATCTTCTTTATTTTTAATTTCTTCGATTTGTTCTAGTGCCTGACGAATCAGTGTGCTCATTTTATCGTAATTCTTTCGGATATTTCCTTCAGAAATTTCGAATAAGCCTTGCTCGGCAGCATTTAATAAATCAAAGACATCCGTAGTATCATCATAAGCATCTTTAATAGTACTCGATGAAATGCGAATAAGCTCTCTTTGGATGAATTTTTGAGCAATAATTCTGGCGTGTGTTTCTATATTGGCTGCCGATGCTACACGTTCAGTAAGCTTGGAAACGAAAGCGGCACCACCAACGTCTTTTAAATCGCCTTTTTGTTTTAGTAAATTGGTTACGGTTAGGATATCAACTGGCTGAGTATTATTGAATAAATCTTCAATAGCAGAAAAGACCTTTTGGTGTTCTGTCTGATAAAAACTTTCAGGTTTCAATAGCTCAATGGAATTTGATAAAGCGTCATTATCAATCATCAAAGCCCCAAGCACTGCTTGTTCGAGCTCAATGGCCTGAGGGGGTAACTTTCCATCAGGAGAACTTAATACTTTAGGTTTACTTACTGTCTTCTTTGCTTTCTTCTTTTCCATAATCAATCACTACTCCTTAAACACTCCCATGTTTCCAAATTTATCTATTCGTTCTTTGATACGCTTCTCAGCAGTTTTAGTTTCCAACTCTTTAGTCAGACTAAGAATAGATTGTTTTATTTCATTACTCATGAAGTGGGTGTCTCTATGTGCCCCTCCAAGAGGTTCGTTAATAATCCCGTCAATCAAGCCGTTTTTCAGCATGTCGTGAGACGTCAGTTTCAAGGCATCCGCAGCTTGTTCTTTATAGTCCCAACTTCTCCATAAAATAGATGAACACGACTCTGGCGAAATTACAGAATACCAGGTGTTTTCTAACATCATAACCTTATCGCCAATGCCAATGCCTAAAGCACCACCAGAAGCCCCTTCACCGATAATAATGCAGATAATAGGCACTTTTAACTGAATCATTTCAATTAAATTTCTGGCAATAGCCTCGCCCTGTCCTCTTTCTTCAGCTTCTAAGCCAGGATAAGCACCAGGTGTATCAATAAAGGTAATGACTGGTCTATTAAATTTTTCCGCCATCTTCATTAGCCTTAGAGCCTTTCTGTAGCCTTCGGGGTTTGCCATACCAAAGTTTCTATGCTGACGCATCTTGGTATTCTTACCCTTCTGCTGACCAATGACCATGAATGTTTTACCATCAATCTTTGCCCAGCCGCCAATCATTGCTTTATCGTCTTTTACAGATCTATCGCCGTGTAATTCTATAAAGTCATCGGTGATAGCTTCAATATACTCTAGTGTATACGGACGTTGAGGATGACGGGAAATTTGTACCCTTTGCCATGCTGAAAGGTCGGAATATATCTCTTTCTTTTTCTCCTCAAGTTTCTTTTTGAGGTCGGTAATAGTTTGATTTATTTCAATGCCCTCTCTACCCAATTGCTCAGCTTGTTTGAGATTGTGCATTAAATCCTCAATAGGTTTTTCAAAATCTAGGTATTCTATATCTGTCATTACTCGAGTAAATTTCGAATTTTAAAATAAATAAAAAGAATTTCAAGTTTAGAAAAATTTATGTGATTACTTTTGTCTTTTGACAATTAAATTTTTCAACAGTGTTATTTTTTCCAAACGCGAAAATAAATATAGGGCTAAATATCGTATCTAAACGAGAAGATGGCTATCATAATTTAGAAACTATTTTCTATCCTATTGGCTGGAAAGACGTTTTGGAAATCGTTCCTTCATCTACTCCAGGATTTAAGTGTACAGGAATTACAGTAGAGGGAGGAGAAAACCTCTGTGAAAAAGCCTTAAAACTACTGAAAGTTGACTATGACATCCCAGATGTATTTATTCACCTTCATAAAAACATTCCTACTGGTGCAGGCTTAGGAGGAGGCTCATCAGATGCTGCTTTTACCCTGATGGGTCTTAATCAATTGTTCAATTTAGGTATTTCAAAACATGAACTAAAGGGCTATGCTCTTCAATTAGGTGCTGACTGTCCGTTTTTTATTGACAATGTGCCCTCATTTGCCAGTGGAGTGGGGGAAGAGCTTATACCACTAGATTTAGACTTAAAAGGTCATTATTTAGTGGTGGTGAAAGCAGATGTTTTTGTATCTACTTCTGAAGCTTTTTCTGCTGTTACGCCAAAACCATCTGACTTTTCTTTGGTGGATGAAATTCAAAAGCCATTATCGGATTGGAGACTGAAAAATGACTTTGAAGACAGTATTTTTAAGCATCATCCCAAATTACTCGCCATAAAAAATACACTTACAGGGGCTGGTGCTGTATATACTTCAATGAGTGGTAGTGGCTCGTCAATTTATGCTCTTTTCTCTAGTAAACCTGCTTTGTCTTTTACTGATGAAGCAGTCTTTTATCAGCAGCTTTAATATGTCTTTTGGCTTCTTGATAAGCTAATCATGAAAAAAAGCAGTTCGAACAGTATATTTTTATACATTTGCAAACCTTTTGCGAATAATTGAGGAAAAAGGATAAAAACTAAGCTAATACACTTTCACGTATTTGTTCGCTTATCTCAAGCAATTACAGTGAAATACAAACTGAGACATTCCATTATGTCAGAAGAGAAAAAAACAGAAGCAGAAAAAACGACTAAAAAAGCCGCTGCTCCAAAAAAAACCACTGCAAAGAAAACGACTGCTAAAAAAGCGACTACTAAAAAAACTGCAGCAAAAAAATCAGAAGAAGTAAAACCAACAGAAGAAGTAAAAACTGTTGAAGAGGTGAAAACAACAGAAGAAGTTGTTCAAGAAGCACCAGCTAAAGAAGAGGCTGCTGTTGAAGAAACACCATCTGCAGAAAAAGTTGAAACGGAAGAAGTTGTTGCTGAAGAAGCTAAAGCTACTGAAGAAGAAACAGTAGAAGCTGAAACTAAAGAAGTTGAGCGATTGACTTCAGCAGAAGAAGATAAAGACTTCGATTGGGAAATTTATGAAATGGGTACTGAAGAGTATACCCAAGATGAGAGAAGCGATTTAGAGAAAGACTACGAATCGGCTCTTAGCACTATTGACACAGACCAAGTATTAGACGGTTCAGTAGTATCCATTACTGACAGAGAAGTTATTGTAAACATTAACTACAAATCTGACGGTATCATTTCTAGAAATGAATTCAGATATAACGAAGACTTAAAAGTTGGTGATGCTGTTGAGGTACTTGTTGAGAAAAAGGAAGACAAAAAAGGTCAGTTAATCCTTTCTCACAAGAAAGCGAGAGTATTCCGTTCATGGGAAAAAGTGAACGAAGCTCACGAAAAAGATATCGTTCTTGAAGGTCTTATCAAGTGCAGAACTAAAGGTGGTATGATTGTTGAGGTCCTAGGATTAGAAGCCTTCTTACCAGGTTCTCAAATTGATATTAAGCCTATCCGTGATTATGACGATTACGTTGGAAAGAAAATGGAATTTAAAGTGGTAAAAATTAACCACGAATTCCGTAACGTAGTAGTATCTCACAAAGCACTTATTGAGGCTGACCTCGAAGAGCAGAAGAAAGAAATAATGTCTAAACTAGAAGTTGGACAGGTTCTTGAAGGTACTGTTAAAAACATTACATCTTATGGTGTCTTTGTTGACTTAGGTGGTATTGATGGATTAATCCACATTACTGACCTATCTTGGGGAAGAGTTAACCATCCAGATGAAATCGTTGAACTAGATTCTACAATCAATGTTGTAATCTTAGAATTTGATGATGATAAGAAAAGAATTCAGTTAGGACTAAAACAACTTACTTCTCATCCTTGGGATGCTCTTGATGAGAAAGTTTCTATCGGAGACAAAATCAATGGAAAAGTGGTTGTTGTTGCTGACTACGGTGCTTTTGTTGAGGTTCAACCAGGAATCGAAGCATTGGTACACGTTTCAGAAATGTCATGGTCTACTCACCTAAGAAGTGCTAGTGACTTCCTAAAAGTAGGTCAAGAAATTGAAGCTCAAGTATTAACACTTGACAGAGAAGACAGAAAAATGTCATTAGGTATGAAGCAATTGCTTCCAGATCCATGGACAGAAATTACGTCTAAGTTCCCTGTAGGTAGTGTTCAAAATGTTATAGTTCGTAACTTTACTAACTTCGGAATCTTTGTTGAGCTTGAAGAAGGTGTTGATGGATTAATCCACATTTCTGACCTTTCATGGGATAAGAAAATTAAGCACCCATCTGACTTTACTAAAGTAGGTGAGAAGATTGACGCGAAAGTATTGGAAATCGATATGGACTCTAGAAAATTAAGCTTAGGTGTTAAGCAATTACTAGACAACCCATGGGACGGTTACGAAACTGTTTTCGCAGAAGGTACTGACTTAGAAGGAGAAGTTAAAGACCTTACTAAAAACGGTGCTACAATTATTCTTACTCATGGTGTAGAAGCATTTGCTCCTAAAAGACACCTTGTGAAAGAAGATGATAGTAAAGTTGAAGTAGGCGAAAAAATGACTTTCCGTGTACTTGAATTCCAAAAAGATTCTCAAAAAATTATTGTGTCTCACACAGTAATTTTCAAAGAAGTACAAATGGAAGAAGTAAAAAGTACTAAGAAAAAAGTTCAAAAAGTTCAGAAGTCTCAACAAAAGAGTACTCTTGGAGATATGGATGAGCTAATTGCTCTAAAGGAAAGCATGGATAAAAAAGAAAAGAAAGGGAAGTAATTCTCTTATTTTCATAAAAATTAAAAGGCCTTATGTTTCATAAGGTCTTTTTTTTATTCAGTACAAATTTTTAATTTATATTTGCTTTTTGAAATGAGCAAGCCCAAAAGCATACTCGATCATCAACAACTACAAATCATAATCAATAGATTGTGCCATCAGCTAGTTGAAAATCACAACGACTTTTCTAATACTGTTCTCATTGGTTTACAACCAAGAGGTATTTATTTGTGTCAACGCATAAAAGAATCATTGCAAAGTAATTTCCCAGATTATAATTTAGAAGTTGGCAGCTTGGATATTACCTTTTATAGAGATGACTTTAGAAGGCGAGAAGATCCACTAGTAGCCAATAGTACATCTTTAAGTACATCCCTAGAAGGCAAAAAGATTGTCTTGATTGATGATGTTCTTTACACCGGAAGGTCTGTAAGAGCAGCATTAGATGCACTTCACGATTATGGTCGTCCGCTGTCCGTAGAACTAATGGTATTAATTGACCGCCGATTGAGTAGGCACGTGCCTATTCAACCTAATTATGTAGGGCATACTATAGACGTTGTTGCCGATGAAAGAGTGTCCGTTGAATGGGGAGATAACGAACGTGTAATTTTGAAAAGTTAATGAGTACGCTAAGTGTTAAACACCTTTTAGGAATTAAAAATCTTCAAAAAGAAGATATTGAACTTATATTTAACACTGCCGACAATTTCAAAGAGGTCATTAATCGTCCCATCAGAAAAGTCCCTTCATTAAGAGATATTACAGTAGCGAATTTATTCTTTGAAAATTCGACTCGAACAAAACTGTCTTTTGAATTGGCAGAAAAACGCTTATCTGCCGATACCTTAAATTTTTCGGCAGCATCTTCATCCGTTAAAAAGGGTGAAACATTAGTAGATACAGTCAATAATATTTTAGCAATGAAAGTGGACATGCTTGTCATGCGTCATCCAGATGCAGGAGCAGCAACCTTTTTATCTAATCATATTGATGTGCCTATCGTAAATGCTGGTGATGGTGCTCACGAACATCCTACTCAAGCATTATTAGACGCTTACTCCATAAGAGAAAAGTTAGGTTCTGTAGAAGGTAAAAAAGTAGTTATTGTGGGTGATATCCTTCATTCTCGAGTGGCATTATCTAATATTTTTTGCCTTCAAAAATTAGGAGCAGAGGTCAAAGTTTGTGGTCCATCTACGCTAATGCCCAAGTACATTGAGTCTTTGGGTGTAGGCTATGAGCCAAGTTTAATGAAAGCCTTAGAATGGTGTGATGTTGCCAATATGTTGCGAATTCAGCTAGAACGTCAAGACACAAAATTCTTTCCTTCTAAGAAAGAGTATTCCATGATGTATGGCTTAAATAAAGAACGTTTGGACTCTATCACTAAGCAAATTACTGTTATGCATCCAGGTCCAATAAACAGAGGTGTAGAAATTACTTCTGATGTTGCCGATTCTAAGCAGTCCATAATATTACAACAGGTAGAAAATGGGGTGGCTATTCGAATGGCTGTTTTATATTTATTAGCTAATTCTATAAAAAAGTAGAACATGCACTCTCACCGAATAGAACGAGACTGTTTGATAGTCAAGCTTTCAGAAAATACTGATGATTTATCATTTATAGAGACTCTATATAATGGTAATACTAAACATTTGATTTTAGACTTACACGATATTATAGGGCTTAACTCCACCGATTTATTAAAGTTTACTACATTTGGTAAAAATATTGTCAAAAACAACTCTTTCGTTATGGTTTCAAATTTACCGCCTCTAGAAGAGTATATGGTTGTTCCTAGTATTCAGGAGGCATTTGATATCATAGAGATGGAAGACATTGAAAGACAACTTAACATCTAAATTACTATTTATGAAAAATATTTTACTCTTAACAATTACATTGTTTTTTGGATTTAATGCTATAGCGCAGCAAAACCCTTGCGAGCCTCAAGCAAGTTTACAAGATTCAACATTTGGCTTATGGCCTGACACTACTCAAAACCTTCCTTTAGCTGTTAAAGAGGTATATTATGAAGAGCATATTCAAATCAAAACGCCTAACACAGTAGGTGAAGTAATGGGAGACCCATTTTATATTGAAGAGTTCCCAATTATTAATATAGCACCTTTTAATATTGATAGCATTAAATTAGTAGATGTAGAAGGTTTGCCCGAATCAATGTCTGCTTATTTATCAAATGCAGACTCTATTTTTGATGGTGATGCTGTAGCCTGTGTTACGCTTTATGGAACACCAACTGCTGATGAAGTGGGGCAGCATGATATCGTTTTAAATATTGATGGTTGGATAACTGTATTTGGTGCGACACTTTCTTTATACGGCTCTTTGGGTGATTACGAAAAAATAGAAGGGTATAAGTTAATTGTTCAGTCATCGGCTTCAATAGGAGAAGGAGAAAACACTACTTTTACACTGTCCCAGAATGCACCTAATCCATTTTCTAATATAACGACTATAGAGCTTTACTCTAAGGATTACTCGAATTATGACTTTTTAATCGTTGACCTTATGGGTAAGGTAGTTCATAATGAAACTATTAATGCTGTTGTAGGATTAAATACAATAGAAGTTGATGCTTCTTCCTTTGAAACCGGAATGTATTTTTACAGTATCAGAAACGGACAAGACGTACTCACTAAAAAGATGATAATACAAGATTTTTAATGCCTTTTGATTTAACCATATTAGGGTGTAATTCGGCAGTACCAACAAACCAAAGAAAGCCTACCGCTCAGCTATTGAATGTAGCTGGGCGTTTCTTTTTGATTGACTGTGGAGAAGGCACTCAACTGCAATTGAGAAAGTATAAGATTAGGATGCAAAACATCCATCATGTTTTTATTTCTCACCTTCATGGCGACCATTATTTTGGATTAATTGGCTTCATTTCTACCATGCATTTACTTGGTCGTGAAAAAGAGTTACATGTTTACGGTCCTGCAGAACTTAAAGAAATTATTTACATACAACTCGAGGCTTCAAAAACAACGCTTTGTTTTCCACTATTTTTCCATGAATTTGGCTTTGACACTCCTGAGCTTTTAATGGAGAATAACGATGTAACTGTACATACAATACCTTTAAAACACTCTTTACCTTGTTGTGGTTTTCTGTTTAAAGAAAAACTAAAGCCTAGACGTATGCGTAAAGAAAAGATAGAAGAGTATAATATACCCCTTGAAGCTGTCCCAGACATCAAAGAGGGTGGAGGCTATTTATCCAAAGATGGTGAACTCATTCCCCATATTGAACTAACTCGCTCTGCTCAAAACCCACGTTCCTTTGCATTCTGTAGCGACACCATGTACAACGAATCAATTATACCTCAAATTGAAGGTGTAGATATTTTATACCATGAAGCTACCTTTTTAGATGAATTAAAAGAAAGAGCCAAGCAAACGATGCACTCTACGGCTAAAGAAGCTGCTACAATTGCTAAGAAGGCAAAGGTAAAGCGTTTGATAATTGGACATTATTCCCAAAGGTATTTTGATTTAACGCCCTTACAAGATGAGGCACAGTCGGTATTCCCAAACACCTTATTAGCACACGAGGGTGAAACCCATGAAGTAAAACGCACTTATGATTCTGATAGCTGATAGTGGAAGCAGTAAAACAGATTGGCGATTAATTGATGGTGAAACCATCAGTCAGTTTGAAACTATTGGCTTAAATCCGTTTGTAGTAAGTTCCAAAGTTATTGATGAGACCGTTCGTCAGCTTGATCTTGATTTTTCCTCTATCAATAAGGTGTTTTTTTATGGAGCTGGTTGCGGAAACACCGAAAAGGCGAATGCTTTAAAAATGGTTTTGAAAACCATATTTATCACTGCTGAAATTGATATGAAATCAGACTTGCTAGCAGTTGCTCACGCTTTACTTCAGAACAATAGTGGTGTGGTTGGTATTTTAGGAACAGGCTCTAATGTGGCCTATTATGATGGAGAAATCATAAAGCCAGTTAAGACAAGTCTTGGATATTTACTAGGCGATGAAGGGAGTGGCAATCATATAGGTAAACAGTTTTTGAAATTGTATTTAACAGATTCTTTGGACGACGATTTGGATAAAGAAATAAAGCTTGATAAAGACGCTATATTAAAGGAACTGTATGGGCATTCCTTTCCAAACCGTTATCTGGCATCTTTTTGTAAAATGCTATTTACACATAGGAGCCATCCCCAAATAGCAAAGATTATTTCGGACGCTTTCGAGGAATGGATAAGGGTTTATTTATTGCCGCAAAACATTATGAAAATTCACTTGTGTGGGTCTATAGCATATTACTTTAGTGCTGAACTTAAAGCCTGCTGTTATAATCATGGAATTACCATTGAATCCATAGTTGAAAAACCAATTTCAGCATTGACCTTATACCATATAGAAAATCAATAGAAAAAATATTACCTTTGCTCAATATGAAAAAACGCATTGTCATACTACTTGCTTTAATCTGTACGAACGTCATATTTGCACAGACATCTACAATGAATTTGAACTTTAATCAGGGTAATTTTATTTCTAGCACGGATACATTTAAGTGTGAAGGATTGTATACTTACTTTACGATAACTATAACTCCTGCAGATACTCCGTATACGGTTACTCTCTTAAAGAATAATCAAATCTTTGAGCAGGGCGTTTACTCACCTTTAAATAATCAGTCACCAGGAACTTTCATTCTTGATTCGTTGATCTATGCAGGCGATTATGAATTGACAGTTATCACGGCTATAAACGATACTCTTGAAGAGACATTTTCGTTTTATGACCCTGACCCCTTAACCTTTTCATATAGCACTGTTGGGCCGGAATCTTGTGAACCTTCAGGTGAAATTTTAATAACGAATATTTCTGGAGGAACTCCTCCTTACAATCTAGGTAATGTTGATGCTCTTGGAAATTTTTCTGCTGATTATTTTCAGAATTCCATTCAAACAGATTATACAATATCAGACGTTCAATCTGGGTATTACACCGTCTCATTACAAGACTCTTATGGTTGTGTTTTTACTGCCGGAAATGATACTCCAATTGAAGTAGAGCAAGGAGCAGATCCAATAAATATTATTTCAGTAACTCAGGAAGACTCTTTCAGAATTTGTGTCCAAGGTGGTTTGGCACCATTTGGTTTTGTTATAGAATCAGATACTCTTTTTACAAACGATTCCTGTGCTTCTTTTTATTTATGTCCTGACGACTATACAGTTATCGTATTTGACGCAGTACAGTCTGTAAATTGTTCTGATACACTAGATTTCACCATTGACGATATGCAAGGTTATATTGACCAAGAAGAATCAGCAATGGTGGTGGAAAGTGGTGGTTTACGCCCTTTTAGTTATTCATGGGAAAAAGATGGCGTATTGCAAGATGGTCAAAACGATTCTATTTACTCTGGTGGTCTATGTCCTGGAGAATATATCTGCAACATTTTGGATAGGTCTAATTGTTCTTTCTTTTTTGATTTAACTATAGATGAAATGACCTCTGGAATGGTTGAAGAAGTTGATTGTTTTGATGAGCGTTTTGCCTCTTTGGATGCCGATATTAGCGGAGGTACACCGCCTTACGAATATTTGTGGAGTAATGGTGAAACAACGTCTACTATCGAAAACTTAAGTCCTCAACTATACACAATTGAAGTTACAGATAAAAACGGCTGTGAATTTTCCGATGAGCTTGAAGTGCCTGTTGTGTTAGACAGTTGCCTATTCAATGCTTTTAGTCCAAATGGTGATTTGGTTAACGATACTTGGAATATAAACTCTTCCTTTTTATATGAGAATTCCGAAGTAATTATTTATAACCGTTGGGGTGCAAAAGTATATCAGTCACTAGGTTATAAAAACCCATGGGATGGAAGGAATGACGCAGGAAATATTGTTAAAGAAGGAGTTTATTTTTATTCTATTCTGTTGAATAATGGACATGACAAGATTAAGGGTTCATTATCTGTTTTTCATTAATTCTCTACCCAATTTATTGGATATCGATTTAGCCACGTAAGTTGTCTTTTGGCATATCTCCTTGTATTTTGTTTGATTAAGGTTATGGCTTCTTCAAGTGTTAGTTCATTGTTGAGGTACGAAAAGAGTTCTTTATAGCCAACTGTTTGTAGGGCATTAAAGTGCTGAAACTCCTGAAGGCTCTCTACTTCAATAAGTAGACCATTATCCATCATTATATCAACGCGTTTATTGATTCTGTTGTACAATATTTCTCTATCCATCTTTATAGAATAGTATTCTATTTCGAATGGTCGTTTATCTTTTTGAGTATTTTTAAAACTAGTGTATGTTTGTTCACTCTGTCGACAGACTTCTAAGCATCTGAGAAGGCGTTGATGATTATGAATATCGGCTGATTGAAAGTATTCAGGGTCTAAGGTTTTAACTTCATTTTGAAGCCATTCCAGTCCATTATTACTGTAATCCTGTCTTAGTTTTTCTCTCAAATTAGGGTTTATATCTGGAAAGGAGTCTAAGCCTTTGCATACACCGTCAATATATAAACCGGAGCCTCCAACCATAATTAGTGTGTCATAGCGTTTAAAAAGGTCATCCATTTTTTTGATGGCATCGTGTTCAAATAAACCTACGTTATAGTCGTCATGAATACTTTTGTGTTGTATGAAATGGTGTTTTACTGCCTCTAATTCTTCTTGTTCTGGAACAGCAGTTCCTATTCTCATTTCTTTGTAAAACTGTCTAGAATCAGCGGAGAGTATTTCAGTATTTAGTTCTTGAGCTAGCTTTATTGCTAAAGCTGTTTTACCTATAGCAGTAGGGCCATAAATTACTTTGAGTGTTTTAGTACTCTTCATAACTTTCGAACTCATTAAACTCATCATGTTCTTCGTCAAAAATATCGCCATCAGAAGAATAGGGGTCTTTTTCAGAAACAAATTGAACTTCGGGAGTATCCTCTGGCATTTTACCAAAAGATAGGAATAACTCAGGTTCATCGATAGAATTTGATTCGTCTTTTTCAACAACCTCTATCATAAAACGCCACATGACCAAGAAGTCATTGACATACAACAGTTTATCATGTCCGCTAAAGATGTCATTGATTGATAATTTCCCCATTTCCATTGCAGAATTAGCATCCATTGCAATTAATGGTATTTCTTCATTTTGTTCCCAATCGTCATTTGTTAAGTAGAAAGCTGCCATTTCATCTTTTTTCAATTCAAACACTTGAACAATAAAATCATGTAGCTCTTGCAAAGAGGAAGATGAGTCTAGCTTTACTTCTCTAAATACATCGGATTGATGGTCCAAAATAACACTCAATTTTACAATCATAATTTTAATGTTTTGGTTTGATGCCCATTTCGGCTGCTTTCTCAATTAGAAAGTCATGAGCTTCTTCTTTATTATTTGATATTTCACCGTCTAAAATAGCTTCTTTTATGGCTGATTTCAACAGTCCAATTTCTCTGCTAGGTTTTAAGTCGAACAGTTCAATGATTTCTTCACCACTGATTGGGGGTTGCATATTTCTGATATGGTCTCTTTCTTCGACATCTTTAATTTTTTGCCTGACAACTTTAAAATTTTCTAGGTATCGTTTTACCTTTTCAAGATTTTTGGATGTGATATCGGCATCACACAAGGTCATTAAGTCGTCAATATCTTCTCCTGCATCAAAGAGTAAACGTCTAACGGCCGAATCTGTTACAATTTCTTGTGCTAAAACTATTGGTCTTAGATGAAGACGAACTAATTTCTGAACGTACTTCATCTTTTCATTCAGAGGTAGTTTTAATGATTTAAAAATTTTAGGTACCATTTTAGAACCTAAAAATTCATGGCCATGAAATGTCCAACCATGCTTTTCTTCAAAACGCTTGGTGTCTGGCTTGGCAATATCGTGTAATATTGCTGCCCACCGAAGCCATAAACTGTTAGATTCTTGGCTGATGTTATCTAATACTTTTAGTGTGTGGTAAAAATTATCCTTGTGTCCTTTATTATCGATTACCTCTACGCCTTGAAGTTCTACCATCTTTGGGAAAAATTGATGAAGTAGTTGAGTATTGAATAATAATTTAAATCCCTTAGATGGTATTTTTGATAATATAATTTTGTTGAGCTCATCTGTAATTCTTTCTTGAGAGATTATATTTAAGCGATGAGCATTTTCTGTTATTGCTTTAAGAGATTCTTCTTCAATACTAAATTGTAATTGGCACGAAAAACGAATAGCTCTCATCATGCGGAGGGGGTCGTCCGAATATGTTTTATTAGGTTCTAGTGGTGTTCTAATTATTTTATTTTCTAAATCTTTTAAACCATTGAAAGGGTCAATAAGTTCACCAAAATGAGAGGCGTTTAGTTGTATGGCTAATGCATTAATACTAAAGTCTCTTCTGTTTTGATCATCTTCAAGAGTTCCGTCTTCAACAATAGGTTTTCTAGAGTCTGTTCTGTACGATTCTTTTCTAGCTCCAACAAATTCTAGCTCCAAATCGTTGTGTTTTAGCATTGCCGTGCCAAAGTTTTTAAAGACCTGAACTTTACTTTCGGTATCTAAAATTGATTTTACCTTTTGAGCTAGTTCTATTCCGCTTCCTACACAGACAAAATCTATATCCTTTGGTTCATTGGAGTTTAGCAATAAATCTCTAACGTAACCGCCAATAACATAAGTTTCATAACCCAATTCGTCTGCCGCCTGAGAAACTATCTTAAAGATTGTATTATTTAGGTGTTTTTTGAGATTCACTTATCTGATGATTTTGATTGCTCCATTATTTTGGAGTTTTATAATGTTAGAGGCTGTTTTTTTGTTGTGTTCATTTTGTCGGAAATTTACTACGAAATCCACTCCTTTCAAAATGTGTTTATCAATCTCTGAAAATGTCATTGGTGTAGGCTCACCACTTTGATTGGCAGAAGTAGATATAATTGGTTTTCCAAAACGTTGAATAAGCTGTTTACAAAAAGGGTCATCAGTTAGGCGAATACCGCAAGTACCATCTTCTGCAATTGCTATTTCTGAAATGCCTTTGACTTTGTCGTATATGATAGTAAGTGGGCTAGTAGCCGCATCTATTAAATCCCATGCGATAGGTGGCATATCTACCACTGTTCGCTCAAGCATTATATCACCAGCAACGAGTGTAATTAAGGCTTTGGATGATTTTCTACCTTTTATGGCGTATATTTTTTCTATTGCTTCCGAATTTGTGGCGTCGCATCCAATTCCCCATACTGTATCTGTAGGGTATAAAATTAGTCCTCCATTTTGTAAGACTGATAAGCATTTTGATAAATCGTCCTTCATTATATACTCTGATATACCTTTATTAACTCTTTTGCAATTTTATCGTCCGTAAACTTTTGAGCATGAATTTTACCATCTTCAATCATCTTTTTACGTCGCGATTGGCTTGTGCAAATGTCCACTATTTCACTTTTCATTTCTTCAACGTTGGAAGGGTTTATGTATGATGAGCTTGGTCCTCCTGCCTCTGAAAAGCAACCGCCTAAAGTAGTGATTACTGGTATTTCAGAAAATAGTGCTTCGAGTATTGGAATACCAAACCCTTCAAAAAAGGAGGGGTATATCATTAACTCTGCTTTTTGGTAAATAGCTGCCATTTCCTTCAAATCTAATTTACTTAAAAAAGTAATTTGATTTGTTAACTTGTTCTTTTTGATATAGCTCAAACATTTTTGTTTATACTTTCCTCCTGAACCAATTACTACTAAATTATAACCGGGTAGTTCTTTAAGGCATTTGAGTACTGTTAGGAGATTTTTACGTTCTTCAATAGTTCCAACGTATAGCAAGTATTTACTAGCTAGTTGGTGTTTAGCAATAATCTCATTTTTGTAGTTGTTGGGCAATTGACTTTGAAATATTGTGTTACACCCTTGATATACAACTTCAATTTTTCTTTCATCAACGTTAAAAAATCGGATAATATCCTTTTTAGTTTGTTGGCTTACCGCTATGATTTTATCGGCATGTTGACAAGCGTATTTGCTTTTGTTTACGTATGAAATTCTATCAAAACGTTTAAAGTACTGAGGAAATCTAATGGCTATTAAATCATGAATACTTACGATTGATTTAATCTTGGTATTGTGAATTCCTAATGGAATTTCATGACTTAGGCCATGGAAAAGATTTAATTCGTCTTTTTCTAGTTCCTTTTTTAAGCCAAATGTTCTCCAAAGAGAGTTGAATGTTTTGTAAACAAAAGTTTGGGGTTCGTGAATATGGTATTGCGATTGCTCTTTAAGAAAATTAAGGCGATCGTTCTGAATGTTTTTTGGTGTGTATAGGTGATATTCGTTTTGGCTAAAATAGCTTCCTACAATACGAATGGTATCTCTAGAATAATTTCCGAGACCTGTATTGTTAAAGAA
This sequence comes from Flavobacteriales bacterium, assembly GCA_965277895.1. Lineage (GTDB taxonomy): Bacteria > Bacteroidota > Bacteroidia > Flavobacteriales > UBA7312. The sequence goes on along the minus strand of CBDIDR010000001.1, from coordinate 1,543,743 downwards.
AGCTCTTTTTGCATCAAAACCGATTTTCATTACACAGCTACATTATATTCTCTTAGGGCATCGTTAAGAGAGGTTTTCTTATCGGTACTTTCTTTTCTTTGCCCAATTATTAATGCACAGGATACACCATAATCACCAGCACCAAATGTTTTGTTGTAAGTGCCAGGTATAACGACAGAGCGTTTCGGTATTCTTCCTTTATATTCTACGGCTTCTTCTCCAGTAACGTCAAATATTTTTGTAGAAGCGGTAAGAACAACATTTGCACCTAGAACGGCTTCTTCTTCGACTTTTACACCTTCTACTACAATACATCTTGAGCCAATGAAAGCTCCATCTTCAATAATAACAGGTGAGGCTTGTAAGGGCTCTAATACGCCTCCAATTCCTACGCCACCACTAAGGTGTACATTTTTGCCGATTTGAGCACATGAGCCTACTGTTGCCCAAGTATCTATCATAGTGCCAGAGTCAACATAGGCACCAATATTTACATAGGATGGCATCATAATAACGCCTTTTGCTAAATAGGCACCATACCTTGCTACAGCATGTGGGACTACACGGACACCAAGTTCACTATAGTTGGTTTTTAATTTCATTTTATCATGAAATTCTAACGCCCCTGCTTCTAAGGTTTCCATTTTTTGAATGGGGAAGTATAATATAACGGCTTTTTTAACCCATTCGTTTACTTGCCAGTTATCGTTAATTTTTTCGGATACTCTAATTTTTCCTTTATCAAGATCTTCAATAATAGAGCGTATAGCTTCTTGAGTATTATTGTCGCTTAGCAGATTACGGTCTTCCCAAGCTTGTTCAATAATTATTTTTTGTTCGTTATTCATATAGCAAAGATAGTTAAATGCTTTATTTTCGCATCATGTCAAGGTTATTAGCAATAGATTACGGTCAGAAGCGAGTAGGGATTGCTGTGACTGATAATGAGCAGATTATAGCTTCTGGATTAACAACTGTTCATTCCAAAGATGTTTTATCCTTTTTAGAGGGCTATCTAAAGCATGAAGAAGTAGAGTGTTTTGTGATTGGAGAGGCCAAAAATTTAGATAATTCGCCGTCAGAAAGTGCTCGTTTTATTGAGCCTTTTGTTAAAAAACTTTCAAAGACTTTTCCTGACATTAAAATTGTTAGAGTTGATGAGCGTTTTAGTTCTAAAATAGCATTTCAAACTATGATTGATGCTGGTCTAAAGAAGAAAACAAGAAGAGATAAAGCTCTGGTAGATAAGGTAAGTGCCACGATTATTTTGCAATCTTACTTGGAGTCAAGAGCTTAACTTTTGCAATAAATGCTCCGCGGTATATGATTTTTTATTTTTAATCATGTCTTCAGGTTTTCCTTGAAACATCAATTGACCGCCATCGTCTCCACCTTCAGGACCTAAGTCAATAATCCAATCTGCACATTTTATAACATCTGAATTATGTTCTACACAAACTATAGAGTGTCCGTTATCAATAAGGGCATAAAACGAGTTTAATAGTTTATTGATATCGTGAAAATGTAAACCTGTGGTTGGTTCATCAAAAATAAATAGTGTTTTCTCGGATTTAGTTCCCTTGCTTAAGAAAAATGCAAGTTTAATTCTCTGTGCTTCACCGCCACTTAGGGTGTTGGATGATTGACCAAGTTGAACATAGCCTAAGCCAACCTTTTGTAAAGGAGATAATTTCTCAACGATTTTTGCTTTATCATTTTCTTTAAAAAAGTCAATGGCTTCATCAATGGTCATGTTGAGAATGTCGGAAATGGTCTTATCAGCAAATTTAATGTCAAGGGTTTCGTTTTTGAAACGTTTTCCGTTGCAATTATCGCATTTGAGAAACACATCTGCCATGAACTGCATCTCGATTTTTATTTCCCCTTCACCTTCGCAATGTTCACACCTTCCTCCAGCAATATTAAATGAAAATTGTCCGCTTTTATATCCTCTTGCTTTTGCAAGTTCTTGTCTTGAAAAAAGGGTTCTAATGTCGTCATATACCTTGAGATATGTAACAGGGTTTGAGCGTGACGAGCGACCAATAGGATTTTGGTTGATGTATTCAATATGTTGAATACTTTTATAATCTCCTTCAATACTATCATGAGCTCCTAATTTTGAGCAGTAGCCTTGAATTGTTTTTTGCACTGCTGGAAATAATATTTGTTTGACGAGTGAACTTTTTCCTGATCCACTTACGCCAGTAACAACTGTTAGAGTCTCTAGTGGAAAGCTTACGTCTATATTCTTTAAATTATTTTCTCTTGCACCTTTTATCTGAATAGACTTTTTGACTTTTCTTCTGACTTTTGGTGTTTCTATGTTCTTTTTCTGAGATAAATATTGAGCAGTCAAGCTGTCTTCATTAGTTTCTATTTCTTTCAGTTTGCCTTGAAAAACAACATTTCCGCCATTTTTTCCTGCGTATGGTCCAATATCAATTATTTCATCTGCAGCCATCATTATTTCTTCATCATGTTCAACTACAATGACTGTATTGCCTAGTTCTTTTAAGGATTTCAGAATTTTAATGAGCTTTTGAGTATCTTTTGAGTGAAGTCCTATGCTGGGTTCGTCAAGAATGTACATTGAACCTACTAAGCTACTAGCAAGTGAGGTGGCCAAGTTTATTCGTTGTGATTCTCCACCAGAAAGGGTAGAGGACAGGCGGTTTAAAGTTAGATAGCCTAAGCCCACATCTACTAAAAAATGAAGACGGTTTTTGATTTCTTTGAGTATTCTTTCAGATATTTTCAACTCCTTTTCATTAAGCCTCAGGCCGTCAACTAGAGTTAACACTTTTTTTAAAGGTAAATGGACAATGTCATTAATTGTTCTCCCACCAACCTGTACATAAAGAGCTTCTTTTCTTAAACGAGAGCCACCACATTCAGTACATTTATTTTTGCCTCTAAACCTTGCTAGCATTACACGGTTTTGAACCTTATAATTTTCTCTTTCTAGTAGTCGGAAAAACTGACGGATACCTTTGACTCCTTTGGCACCATTCCATAAAAGTTTCTTTTCCTCTTCCGATAACTCAATGTATGGGCGGTGTATAGGAAAATTGTGTTCGGCTGAGTTTAGGAAAAAGCGTTCACGCCACCTACCTAATTTTTCTCCCTTCCAGCATTGTATAGCTCCATCAAAAACCGATAGAGATTTATTCGGTACTACTTTTTCTTCATCAATTCCTAGGACTGAGCCAAAGCCTTCACACATTTTACATGCTCCAAATGGATTATTGAAGCTAAATAAATGTTCGGTTGGGAGGTCAAAAACCAACCCGTCTAATTCGTAAAGATTTGAAAAGTGAATGAGTTCGTTTTCGCCAAAATCTAATGCACACCTTCCTTCGCCTTCATAAAGGGCAATCTCAACACTGTCCGCTAAACGGTTAAGGTTATCGTCATCATGATTTGTAGTTAGTCTATCGATGACTATCCAAATATTATCGTCTTTACTAAATGAGCTAAAATCCGATAACTCATTAATTCTTAAGATGTCATTATTGATTTTGACTCTAGAAAATCCTTTTAGTAAAATTTTGTTTAAGGTGTTTTCAATAGATGAGTTTATCTCAACTTTAGAAAGTACCATTATTCGTTGACCTTCTTTTTGTTCTCTGACGTAGTCAATGACATCACTAACTTGATGCTTTTTTACTTCTTTGTTGGATATAGGGGATATGGTTTTGCCTATTCTTGAAAATAAGAGTTTTAAGTATTCATAAATCTCTGTAGATGTCCCTACAGTCGAACGAGGATTTTGGGTGTTTACTTTCTGTTCTATTGCAATAGCAGGGGAAAGACCATCTATTCGTTCAACATCTGGTTTTTGAAGTTTACCAAGAAACTGTCTGGCATATGAGGATAAACTCTCTATATATCTTCTTTGACCTTCAGCAAAAAGAGTGTCAAAGGCTAAAGATGATTTTCCTGATCCTGAAACTCCAGTGATAACAATCAGTTTTTTCTTAGGAATACTAATATCCAAATCTTTAAGGTTGTGCATTTTTGCACCCTTGACGTGAATAAATTCTTGTTGGTTATTTTTTTTCCTATTGGATTGCATTAATATACCTTCGTTTTATGAGAAGAGTGCAAATTTAAGTTTTTATAATTTGGATTTTTACAAAAACTGGCATATATTTGAGATAACAATACCAAACTGGTATTTCAATTTTTGTGTAATAAAATAATCAGCCTATAGAATACATATCTACTTTATAATTAGTTTTTAATTTAAATTGTTTAGATATGTTGTTACACAAGTCCACCGACAAAGATTTAGTTACTGCTTACATCAATGGTAATCCAAATGCATTGGATGAATTAGTTGTTAGACATCAGTCAAGAGTACTAAGCTTTATTAATTCCAAAGTAAGAAATCAGCAATTAGCTGAGGATATATTTCAGGATGCTTTCTTTAAAGTAATCAAATCTCTAAATGCTGGTAAGTATAATGAGGAAGGTAAATTCCTTCCATGGTTAATGCGTATTTCTCATAATTTAGTTATCGACTACTTTAGAAAAAATAAGAGAATGCCCAAGGTAGCTCAATCCAAGAGTTTGGAGAATTTCAACATTTTTGATGTTATCGGAAATGGTGAGAAATCTAAAGAGGATGACATTATGGAGGGCGAACAAGTTGAGACTCTTAAGAGATTAATTTCTGAATTACCCAAAGAGCAGCTTGAAGTATTGGTGATGCGTCATTATGAAGATTTAAGTTTTAAAGAAATTTCTGAAAAAACAGGAGTTAGTATAAATACTGCTTTGGGTAGAATGCGTTACGCTCTTATTAATATTAGAAAACTAATGAAAGAGAATAATGTTGATTTGATTATTAATTAATTTTTTGAGTCCTGTACAATAATCGAATTAAAGGTTGCGTTACATAATTGTAACTTTAATAATTACTATATGTATAAAACCTTTACTCACAATGATTTAGTTAGATACTTGTACGGCGAAATGGATAATAATGAAGCGATTATGTTAAAGAAAACACTACGTTTTGATGATGATTTAAATGCTTCATATATTAATTTGAAAAAGACAATTAATAGTATTGACTCATTAGTTTACAAGACCAATTCTTCGGAATTTACCATAGCTAAAATAAAATCTTTTGCTAGAGGCTATACCTCTAATTCTTCTAAAGTCATTAATACAATCGATCTAATATTGAATTAGTTAATAACAAGCTTTGAAGAAGACCCTTCTTAGAAATAAGAAGGGTTTTTTTATATAAATTTGAACATGACTAAAAAAGAACGCTTCGACTTATTTATTGACTATTTTGAAGAACATATGCCAGTGGCTGAAACGGAGCTTAACTATTCTAATGGTTTTGAGTTATTGGTTGCTGTAATATTATCTGCACAATGCACGGACAAACGCGTGAATCAAGTTACACCAGCACTTTTTCAAGCTTTTCCTGTACCTGAAGTAATGGCATTATCTTCACAAGACGAGATTTTTCATTACATACGTTCAGTAAGTTATCCGAATAACAAGTCAAAACATTTAGTCGGAATGGCTAATATGCTTGTCAATGACTTCAATTCCAAAGTGCCAATGACTGTTGATGAGCTTCAATTACTTCCTGGTGTTGGGCGAAAAACGGCAAATGTGGTCGCTTCAGTTTTGTATGATGTTCCAACTATGCCTGTAGATACACATGTTTTTAGAGTTTCTGAGAGAGTAGGGCTTACTACACGAGCCAAAAATCCTCTTGAAAGTGAAAAGCAGTTAGTTAAGGGTTTTCCCAAAAATAAATTGAATATAGCCCATCATTGGCTCATTTTGCATGGAAGATATGTCTGTTTGGCAAGAAGACCAAAGTGTAATGAATGTGGTATCTCATCTTTTTGTTCTTACTTTAAAAAGAATAGCTGATTTGTTAATAAATCAAGCCTTTCTATCTTGTTATTTCTTAGAATTTTTCGCTCTTTTGTTAGTCTAATATCTTTTCAATGAAAACATTAAAGGAAGGCGATAAAGCTCCAGATTTTGGGGTTGTTAATCAAGATAATAAGTTGGTGGACTTAAAGTCATTTCAAGGTAAGAAAGTGATTTTATACTTTTACCCTAAAGACAGTACACCTGGTTGTACTGTAGAAAGTTGCAATTTACGCGATAGCTACTCAGAGCTAACTACTTTAGGCTTTGAAGTAATAGGAGTGAGTGCCGACAGTGTAGCGTCTCATCAAAAATTTATTGCAAAAAACGATTTACCTTTTGATTTGCTTTCTGATTCTGACAAAAAAGTTATTGATGCTTATGGAGTGTGGGGTCCAAAAAAGTTCATGGGTAAAGAGTATGAAGGTATTCATAGAACAACATTTGTGATTGACGAAAATGGAATCATTGAACGGGTATTTAGTAAAGTGAAAACAAAGGAACACACTCAACAAATTCTAGAAACGTATAAAAAATAATAAAATGAGCGATAAAGAAAAGGATGCAAAATTAAAAGCTTTACAGCTGACTCTTGACAAAATGGAAAAGTCTTATGGTAAAGGAACCGTAATGAGGTTAGGGGATAAGCCTGTAGAAAATGTTGAGGCTATTCCAACGGGCTCACTAGGCTTAGATATTGCTTTAGGAATAGGAGGCTACCCAAGAGGAAGAGTCATTGAAATATATGGGCCAGAGTCTTCTGGTAAAACAACTTTGGCAATACATGCTATTGCCCAAGCTCAGCGTCAAGGAGGTATTGCAGCTTTTATTGATGCTGAACATGCTTTCGATCAAGTATATGCAGCTAACCTTGGAGTTAATATTGATGATTTATTGATTTCTCAGCCAGATAATGGTGAGCAAGCTTTGGAGATTGCAGATAATCTTATCCGTTCAGGAGCCATTGACATTTTAGTAGTGGATTCTGTTGCTGCTTTAACGCCTAAAAGTGAAATTGAAGGCGAAATGGGAGATACCACTGTAGGTCTTCATGCTCGATTAATGTCAAAAGCATTGAGAAAACTAACCGGTACTATTAGCAAAACTGGTTGTACATGTATCTTTATTAATCAGTTGAGAGAGAAGATTGGTGTTATGTTCGGTAACCCTGAAACAACAACTGGAGGAAATGCTCTTAAGTTTTATTCTTCAATACGTTTAGATGTAAGAAGGAGTACAGCGATTAAAGATGCAGACGGTACTATAGGAAATAAAACTAGGGTAAAGGTTGTGAAAAATAAAGTAGCACCACCATTTAAATTAGTTGAATTTGATATTATGTATGGTTTAGGTATTTCCAAATCTGGTGAAATACTTGATAAATCTGTTGACTTAGAAATTGTTCAAAAAAGTGGTTCGTGGTTCAGTTACGAGGGTGAAAAATTAGGACAAGGAAGGGATGCCGTTAAATTAGTTTTACAAGATAATCCTGAATTATCTGAGGAGCTAGAAAACAAAATCAAAGATCACATTAACGGTAAGAGCTAAAAGCTTATGCTAAGGTATGCGTTAGTTTTAAGTGTAATTTTAATTATTTCATGCAATAGTTCGCCTGAAATTAAGGAACAGAGAACGATTAGTCAAATCAGTAAAGAACTATTAGACAATCCTTCAGATACTGTTCTTTTAATAGAGAGGAGAAACCTATATATCCTTGATGAAAATTGGTCTCAAGCTCTCTTAGATCAAATTGAATTATTCAAACTAGACTCTTTAAATCTCAATCGTAGCTTTGAATTAGCAAATATGTATTTCAATCAAGCCGATAGTGAACCTTCATACTATCAAAAAAGTTATTTGTTATTAGAGGGTAAAGATTTTGATGCTCTGCCAGAAGCCTTGTTGTTGAGAGCAAAACTCAATTATCTCTTTCAGAATTATTCAGAATCTCTGAATGATATAAACACCTATTTACCTACTAATAAATTTGATTCAGAAGCTTATTTTTATCGAGGCTTGATTTACAAGGAGCAGGGCGATTTAGAAATGGCACAATCACAATTTCAAACTGCTGTAGAACAGAATCCAAACTATATTGAGTCGTATGAGCAATTAGCATTCATATATTCGTTTAATGGAGATTCCTTAGCAGAGTTTTATTTTGATAACGCATTATATATTGATTCGTCAATAATTAGCTCTTGGTATAATAGGGGTATGTATCATCAATCTTTGGGTGATTTTAAAAAAGCAAAACAAAATTACCAAGGTATTTTAAGAAGAGATTCAGTAAATATTGATGCTAACTATAATTTAGGTTATATAGGATTGCTAGAGAGCGATTATGAATCGTCTATTTCTTACTTTACTGTAGTTATTAATTCAAATATGAATAATCCTTCTGCTTATTTTTCAAGGGGGCTTTCTTATAAGTTGAATGGAAATTTTGAAAAGGCTAAACAAGATTTTATGACTACACTTGAACTAGATAGCAGCTTTGAAGAAGCTAGAACAGAATTGGCCAACATTACTCAATAAAAAAAAGGCCTCATCAAATGAAGCCTTTTTAAAATTTGAAATTTTAGTAAATTTATGCTAATCTAACATTTGTAGCGTTTAAGCCTTTACGGCCTTCTTCTAAGTCAAATGTAACTTTGTCATTTTCACTAATTTTGTCGATTACTCCAGAAACGTGTACGAAGTATTCGTTGTCTGATTCATCTTCTTTAATAAAACCATAACCTTTGGTGTCATTAAAAAACTTTACTGTTCCAGTATTCATATTTGTTAATTTAATTAATTTGACCAAAGATACAAAAAAGGTAAACCAATACTGATTTACCTTTTATAAATGTTGAAAAGATTAAGATTTATTTTTTTACGGCGTTAACAACCGCTTTAAATGCTTCTGGATGATTCATTGCTAAATCAGCCAATACTTTTCTGTTTAATTCGATTCCATTTTTAGAAACAGCCCCCATAAATGTTGAGTAACTCATTCCGTGTTCTCTAGCTCCAGCGCTAATTCTTTGAATCCATAGAGAACGAAAGTTTCTTTTCTTTTGTTTACGTCCTATGTATGCATACTGCATTGCTTTTTCAACAGCATTTTTTGCTACAGTATGGACATTTTTTCTACGGCCGAAATAACCTTTTGCGGCTTTTAAAACCTTTTTTCTTCTAGCTTTTGCAGCTACAGCGTTTACCGATCTTGGCATAGTTTTACAGTTTTTTGGTAGTTAGCGTCTCAATTTTTGAGAGCTTTTCTGGCTAAATACCTGGTTTATAAATAATTATAGACAAAGTTGTTGCTTGATGTTTTTCTCATCAAAGTCATGCACCAACCCTGTTTTCGTTAAGTTACGCTTTTGCTTAGTCTCTTTCTTTGTAAGAATGTGACTTTTGAAAGCGTGCTTTCTTTTAATTTTACCAGTACCCGTTAGTTTAAAACGTTTTTTAGCACTGGATTTTGTTTTCATTTTTGGCATAATATATGTCCTTTTGTTGTTTTACTTCTTCTTTTTTGGAGCGATGAACATTGTCATTCTTTTACCTTCTAACTTTGGCATTTGCTCAACAACGCCATGCTCTTCAAGAGCTTGTGCGAATTTTAGTAAAAGGATTTCACCTTTTTCTTTAAACACAATACTTCGTCCTCTAAAGAAAACGAATGCTTTTACTTTTGCACCTTCTTCTAAAAATTTAAGTGCGTGTTTAGTTTTAAAATTCAAGTCATGCTCTTCAGTATTAGGGCCGAATCTAATCTCCTTAATAACTGTTTTGCTTGCGTTTGCTTTTATTATTTTTTGTCTTTTCTTCTGATCGTATAAGAATTTCTTGTAATCAATAATTTTACAAACTGGAGGACTTGCTTTTGGAGAAATTTCTACTAAGTCAAGACCCATCTGAGAAGCGATGCTTTGAGCTTTAGATAAAGGGAAGATTCCTGGTTCTACTCCTTCGCCAACTAAACGCACTTCCTGAGCAGTAATATTTAGATTTATTCTGTGCTCAGCTTCAGGTTTTCTCCTTTGGTAATTATTTCTTCTTCTTATTGCGATATCCTTTTGTTTTAAATAAAATTAGTTATTCAAAATTACTTATTAGTTTTTCAATTTCTAGGTTAATATACTCAATGAACTTGTCAGTTTTCATACTACCCATATCTTCTCCTCCGTGCTTTCTTACAGACACTTTTCCTTCACTCTCTTCTTTCTCACCAACGATAAGCATGTACGGAACTTTACTAACCTCGGCATCTCTTATCTTTCTTCCCGCCTTTTCTGCTCTCGTGTCAATGAGCCCGCGAATATCGTAATTATTTAGCAGATTTAAAATATTTTCTGCGTAATCATGGTATTTTTCACTAATAGGAAGAATAATTACTTGATTTGGTGTTAGCCAAAGTGGGAAATTACCTGCACAGTGTTCTAGTAAAACAGATACAAATCGTTCCATCGATCCAAAGGGTGCACGGTGTATCATTACCGGTCTGTGTGTTTTATTATCAGAACCAATAAATTCCAATTCGAATCTATCTGGTAGATTGTAGTCTACTTGTATAGTTCCAAGTTGCCATTTTCTTCCTAGAGCATCTTTTACCATAAAGTCCAATTTCGGACCGTAGAAAGCTGCTTCTCCATACTCGATTACGGTATCAATACCTTTTTCCTCAGTAGCTTCTAAAATTGCTTTTTCTGCTTTCTCCCAATTTTCAACTGAGCCTATGTATTTCTCAGGAGTATTAGTGTCTCTTAATGATATTTGAGCTGTAAATTGTTCAAAGCTTAGGGTTTTGAAAATGTATAGTACAAGGTCAATAACCTTAATGAATTCTCCTTTTACTTGCTCTGGAGTACAGAAAATATGGGCATCGTCTTGAGTAAACCCTCTTACTCTTGATAAACCGTGTAGCTCACCGGACTGCTCGTATCTATATACAGTTCCAAATTCGGCAAAACGAATTGGTAAGTCTTTGTATGATCTGGGTTTTGTTTTATATATCTCACAATGGTGAGGGCAATTCATGGGTTTTAATAAAAACTCTTCTCCTTCAGCAGGTGTGTTTATTGGTTGAAATGAGTCAGCTCCATATTTAGCGTAATGACCTGAACAAACGTATAGTTCCTTGCTTCCAATGTGCGGTGTAATTACTTGCTCGTATCCAGCAGTTTTTTGTGCTTTTTTCAAAAAGTTTTCTAGACGCTCTCTAAGTGCAGCACCTTTTGGTAGCCATAGAGGTAAACCTTGTCCTACTTTTTGAGAGAAAGCGAATAATTCCATTTCCTTTCCAAGTTTTCTATGGTCTCTTTTTTTGGCTTCTTCAAGTAGATTTAAATACTCGGTTAATTCTTTTTGTTTTGGAAAACTAATTCCGTAAATACGAGTAAGTTGTTTGTTATTTTCATCTCCTCTCCAGTAAGCTCCTGCGATATTTAGTAATTTCGTAGACTTAATGAATGAGGTATTTGGAATGTGAGGACCTCTACATAGGTCTGTAAAATTTCCTTGAGTATAGAAGGTAATTTTTCCGTCTTCTAAATCTTCTAGTAATTCAAGTTTGTATTCGTCGCCTTTTTCTTTGAAGTAGCTTATGGCGTCTGTCTTAGATATTTCTTTTCGACTGTATTCGTTTTTCTGCCTTGCTAATTCAAGCATTTTGTCTTCAATTTTCTTGAAGTCGTCAGACGAAATATTTTGCTCTCCAAAGTCAACGTCGTAGTAAAAGCCATTTTCGATGGCTGGTCCAATACCAAGTTTTACTCCAGGATATAATGCTTCTAACGCCTCAGCCATAAGGTGAGCTGATGAGTGCCACATGGTTTGCTTTCCTAAATCATCGTTCCAAGTTAGCAACTTTAGTGAGCAGTCTTTCTCTAATGGTCTATTGGCATCCCATACGTCTTCATCAATCTGGCACGCTAGCACATTTCTTGCTAATCCTTCACTAATATCTCTAGCAATATCCATTGCTGTAGTTCCTTTAGCAACACTTCTTGAAGAACCGTCTGGAAGAGTTATTTCTATCATTATATTTTTTTAATACTCAAATGAGTTTGCAAATATAATCAAATGACTGATAAGATAGTATGCTTTGAAAGATGTCTTAAACTTGTATAATTCCAGGGTTATATTTAGTGGTAATTGGAGAATGGTTTGCGGCTTCTATGCCCATTGAAATTATTTTTCGAGTTTCTCTAGGATCTATGATAGCATCTATCCATAGTCTAGAAGCGGCATAATAGGGTGAAGTTTGTTTATCGTATTTTTCTGTGATTGTTTTTAGAAGTTCTTCTTCATCCTTTTTAGCAATTTTTTTGCCTTTACTTTTTAGTGAAGTTTTTTCTATTTGTAATAGAACTTTTGCGGCTTGTTCTCCCCCCATTACAGCTATTTTTGCTGAAGGCCAAGCAACGATTAGTCTAGGGTCATAGGCTTTACCACACATAGCGTAATTCCCTGCACCATATGAATTGCCCATTATCACCGTAAATTTTGGAACAACAGAATTACTCATAGCGTTTACCATCTTTGCACCGTCTTTGATGATTCCTTGGTGCTCTGACCTTGAGCCTACCATAAAACCAGTAACATCTTGTAGAAAAACGAGAGGTATTTTTTTCTGATTACAATTGGCAATAAATCGTGCTGCTTTGTCGGCAGAGTCTGAATAGATTACACCTCCAAATTGCATTTCTCCTTTTTTGTTTTTTACCAGTTTTCGCTGATTGGCGACTATACCTACTGACCAGCCATCAATCCTAGCGTAACCACATAATATAGTTTCACCATATCCTCTCTTATATTCTTGAAATTTTGAGTCGTCAACTAGGTGCTCTATTATTTCAATGGTGTTATAAGATTTCTCTCTACTATCAGGTAAAATTCGTATTACGTCCTCACTATTTTTTTGTGGTTCTACTGGTTCTTCTCTGTTGAAACCTGCTTTTTCAAAGTGTCCAATTTTATCCATAATGTCTTGGATACTTTTTAGACAGTCTTTATCATCTTTGGATTTATAATCTGTTACTCCAGAAATTTCACAATGGGTTTCTGCACCACCAAGGGTTTCGTTATCAATATCTTCTCCTATGGCAGCTTTTACCAAATAACTCCCAGCTAAAAATATAGTGCCTGTTTTGTTGACGATTAATGCCTCGTCACTCATTATTGGCAAATATGCTCCGCCTGCTACACATGAACCCATTACTGCCGAAATTTGAGTAATTCCCATTGATGACATTTTTGCATTATTTCTAAATATTCTACCAAAATGTTCTTTGTCTGGAAATATTTCGTCTTGTAGTGGAAGAAAAACACCAGCACTATCTACTAGGTATATAATGGGAATTTTATTTTCCATTGCAATTTCTTGAGCTCTTAAATTTTTCTTTGCTGTGATTGGAAACCATGCTCCAGCTTTAACCGTAGCATCATTGGCAACAATTACGCATAGTTTTTTACTTACATAGCCTAAAACTACTACTACACCTCCAGAAGGGCACCCTCCATATTCTTCATACATGCCATCTCCTACAAATGAGCCTATTTCAACAGTATCGGATTCTTCATCTACTAAAAAATCAATTCTTTCTCGTGCTGTAAGTTTGCCTTGTTTGTGTTGTTTTTCTATTTTCTCTTTCCCACCACCAATCTTTATTTTATTGAGCTTTTGATTCATTTCTGAAATCATGAGCTTCATTTTATCTTCATTTTTGTTTAATTCTAAGTCCATACAAATTAAATTTAATGGTTATAATTTTAATGATTCTAGATAGTGTTTAGAATTGTTTCCTTCGTTAAAAAGCAAGTCTAATATACTTAGGTTTGAGATAAAGCCGTGCTTATTTTCAAAAACTTGAATGTATCGAGGAAATTCAGTGGTGTTGAATTTATGATTTCTTAGGTCATTCTGTTCGGTGTACTTTGAATAGGTTTTGGTAAATTTAAAATCTGTTGAAATACCAATTTTTGTTGAAATGAAGCTTAACATTTCCATGTTAAGGTCAACTAAGTTTGTATATTTTTTATGAAATACGCCTTTCATCTCGTCTTCATAATACTCGAAAAAAGGGGAGGAGCGATATGAACTCATTAAACTTTGCCAATGTTCTTTTTGCCACTTATGGTCATAGTTTATCTTAATGTCTTTCAAAGCTGTTTTAGAGCTACTTTTCCTTGTCTTAGGAACTGTCAGGTTTAGTTTTCCATTCGCTCCGTAAATTGTACAGCGGTTTCTAATTGTTTGTTTTATATAGTAATCATTAAGTTCAATGGTGCAATCATACTGATGCATATATGCATAGTATTCAATTGGTGCCATGTAACTACATGGTAATAGGTATTGTTTAGTGGACGGCATTAAATAATCTACTCCATCTTATTTTATTTATTCCTTTTTTGTTTTTGTCCCAGCTCATCCATATGAATAGTGCTTTTCCAACAACGTGGTCTTCGGGAACAAAACCCCAATATCTTGAGTCTAATGAATTGTGTCTATTGTCTCCCATCATCCAATAGTAGTCCATTTTAAATGTATAGGTTGAAGCTAGGTTATCATTGATGTAGATTTCACCATCAATAATCTCCAATTTATTGTTTTCGTAGGTTTCAATAATTCTTCTGTATAACTCAATATTTTTAGTATCAATTTCAACTTGAGTTCCAGCTTGTGGAATTTTTATAGGTCCGAAATTATCTAGATTCCAATTAAAGTTATCTTCTGGGAATATTAGTTCAGGTGAGTTTACTTTTATTCCTTTATCAATAACGATTTTCTCTACTTTTTTTACATAGGTAAAGCGTTTGATTGCTGCTAAACTCTCATCATTTAGCATCAGTTCGTAGTCGCCATTTCTTGATAGTATTTGCCCTTCATAAATATTGTATTTGTTGAGGGTTCTTTCACTAAAAAGTGTACCATCTGTTTTGACAAAATATCGGAACTGATTCCTCATTTTTTCGGTGATAGTCTGAGGCTCTCCGTTTACATATAAATCGGTGTTTTTAATTTCTATGACATCGCCAGGTATACCTACGCACCTTTTTATATAGTTTTCTTTTTTGTCAATAGGCCTTTCAGGATGAAGGGCGTCATCTGCGGGGTAATTGAATACGACACAATCGTTTCGTTCCACATCTCCTAAGCCTTTCATTCTGTAGTAATTTAGTTGTATCCATTTTAGATATGCGGGGGTCTTTTTTGTGAATGGTAGCGTATGGTGAACCAATGGAAAGGCAATTGGTGTCATTGGTACTCTAGGCCCGTAGCTTACTTTACTTACAAAAAGAAAGTCGCCAATGAGTAGTGATTTTTCCATTGAAGAGGTCGGAATTGTATAGGCTTCAATTAAAAATGTCCTTAAAATTGTAGCTGCAACAACAGCAAATAAGATGGCGTTGAACCAACTTTTAATTTCACTTTTTTCTTTCTTCTTTTTCTTTTCTTTCTTTTTCCAAAATTGCCAGTTGATGGTTTCCCAAAATAAAATATCACCTACTATTAGTGGGAAAAAATAAAGCCATTCGCCATCAATTAGGTAAACGAACAAAGACCAAAGGATAGTAAATAGTATGAACATTACTACTTTGAATGATTTGCCCAATAATTCTTTTAATTTTTTCATAGTAATTCTAAAGTTTTAATACGTCTGACATTTTAAATATTCCCTTTTTATTGACTATCCATTCGGCTGCCATAAGTGCTCCTTTTGCAAATCCATTTCTGTTGTGTGCTTCGTGAGATATAGAAATAGTATCAATATCAGAGGTGTACTCCACAAAATGAGTGCCAGGAACACCTTTTATTCGTTCACTGTCAATGGGTGTATTTTTATCTATTTGAGATTGCAAACTAAGAGCTGTTCCACTAGGTGCATCTAACTTTTCAGTGTGGTGAATTTCTCTTATGTGGGTTTTGTATTGTGGATGAGAATTCATTATACTTTTTAATTTTTTATTCAATTCAAAAAAGAGATTTACTCCTATACTAAAGTTTGAAGCGTATAAAAAAGCAGTATTGTTTTTTGTTGTAAGCTTGTTGATATCTTCCATTTTATCTAACCATCCTGTTGTTCCGCTCACTACTGGTACTCCTTGAGCAAGGGTTGTAGATATATTTTTGAAAGCTGTTGTTGGTGTGCTAAAATCAATAGCTACATCTACCTTTGAAAAGTTGATGTCGTCAACGCTATGTTTTGAATTTGCAATGGAGGTTATAGAGTGACCGCTTTGAGTTGCAATTTCTTCGATGAGCTGTCCCATCTTCCCGTATCCAAGTAGAGCAATATTCATGTCCTCAAAGTTAAAAATTCATTTTTAATGATAAGGAGGTATTCTTCCCATGTGGAGTATTTATAAATGAAGGGGCATAAGATAGGGTTAGCTCATCACTTACATCAAAGTCTAATAGATGGGCATCTACGCTAGCATCAACAATATTTAACAAATAAATGGCTGCTGTAATTATATAGGAAACATCTCTATTTCTTTCGTAATAGTCCATTATTGTAATGAGTTGACTGTTGTTATAGAGTTCTGAATAATCGTCTACCTCACCATTTATCCTTTGTAAATAAGCGTTTTTGTAAGTGGTGTATTTGTTTTGATTTTCATTTATGAAATAGATGCTTGTTGCTAGAGAAGCATAGATAATTGGAACTTTCCAATACTTTTTGTTGTAAACTTGTCCAGCACCAGGAATAATTGTTGAAAGAACTGATGCTTTATGTGCAGAGTGAATTTTTGGATTCTCTGATTCTTGAGCTATGCAGTTTATCGACAAGAAAAAACAAATATAGAGGGTGACAGCTTTCAATTTTTTAGCCTAGTTTTTTTATAATTTCATCTAATTCCTCAGCAGAGTTGAATTTTATTTCAACTTTTCCCTTTCCAGATTTTAAAACTTTGAGTTTCACTTCTTTTCCTAAGCTGTGAGATAAATCATTTGAGATTTTTTGATGTTCAAATGTTGGAATGGATTTAGTACGATTTCTACTAGTCTTAGTATAATTTGTATTTCCAAAATCTTTAACTATTTGCTCGATTTCTCGTACAGTAAACTTATTTGAAACAGCATCTCTGAAGATGTTCAGTTGAGTTTCAGGGTTGTTTACATTTATAAGAGCTCTTGCATGCCCCATGCTTATGTCTTCTTTTTTTAATGCTGACAATATTTCAGCGGGTAGTTTTAGCAGTCTAAGGTAGTTTGTGATGGTAGATCTTTTTTTACCTACTCTTTCACTCATTTTTTCTTGGGTGAGTTTACATTCATCAATTAGTCTCTGATAGCTCAAAGCTACTTCTACAGGATTTAATTGCTCTCTTTGAATATTTTCTACCAATGCCATTTCTAGCATTTCTTGGTCGTTTGCTATTCTTATGTAAACAGGTATACTATTTAAGCCAGCAATTTGAGTTGCCCTAAATCGTCTTTCTCCAGAGATGAGTTGGAACTTATCGTAACCAAGTTTTCTGACAGTAATGGGCTGAATTACGCCAAGCTCTTTAATAGAAATCGCTAACTCTTGTAGTGCATCTTCATCGAAATCAGTTCTTGGCTGAAAGGGGTTGACCTCAATTTGATTTAATGGAAGCTCTGAAATTGACCCTACAATTTTTGTAGAGTTTTCAATTGACTCCGCACTTGTGATGTCAGTGTCAGGATTTTTTAATAGTGCTGATAAGCCCTTTCCTAATGCTCTTTTCTTTTCCGCCATTTCTTTAGATTCTTTCTAATGATTTTTGATTATTCTTTTCAAGAATTTCCTTGGCAAGATTTAAGTAGTTTATTGCTCCTTTACTACTAGCGTCATGCATTATTATAGTCTCGCCAAAGCTAGGGGCTTCGCTTAGTCTTACATTTCGTTGTATTATCGTGTCAAATACCATTTCTTGAAAATGTGTTTTTACTTCTTCAACAACCTGATTAGAAAGCCTTAAGCGAGTATCATACATGGTTAGAAGTAATCCTTCAATATCTAGTTCTTTATTTAAACGACTTTGTACAATTTTGATTGTATTCAATAATTTTCCTAAACCTTCAAGAGCAAAGTACTCACATTGAATAGGTATAATTATTGAGTCAGCAGCAGTAAGTGCATTGGTTGTAACAATTCCTAGTGAGGGAGCACAGTCAATAAATATATAATCATATTGTCCTTTTATCTTATCAATCATCTTCTTTATAATGTATTCTCTATTGGGTTGATTGATGAGTTCTAATTCTGCTCCAACTAAATCAATATTTGCGGGTAGCAAGTCAAGGTTAGGACTTTTAGTTTTTACAATTACATCATTGGGGTTTATATCGTCAACAAGACATTCGTAAAGACCGTTTTTAACCTCTCTAGGATCAAAGCCAACTCCTGAAGTCGAATTTGCTTGTGGATCAGCATCAATTAGTAAAACTTTCTTTTCGAGCACACCCATACATGCCGCCAAATTTATGGCTGATGTTGTTTTTCCAACTCCTCCTTTCTGATTTGCAATTACGATTGTTTTGTTCATAGTTGTTGTAATGTTTGATTAAATAGCTTTTAAGGAATAGCTAGCTTTTAATTGTTCATAAAAACATAACTATTTTGATTATATTTATACGTTCAAAAGTAGCCTATTTTATCGACTGTTTAAGAAGAAAAAATGCTGTTTTTTTAACATTTATTGAAAAATGTTAATAGCTATTAATTAAAAATATTTCCTTCAAATGATTTTATCAAATTTGCTCTTAAATAATTTAGAAATTCAAGATAATGCCCTAATTATCACTCAGCTTTTAACCACTATGTTTTTAGCAATTCTGTTTATACAATCTGGAATAGATAAGGTGATAGATAAAGAAGGGAATTTAAGTTGGCTGAAGAGTCATTTTTCAAACTCACCTCTCAAAAATTCTGTTCCTCTTTTATTGCTTATAGTAACAGTATTTGAATTATTAGCTGGTTTTGGAAATCTAATAGGAACTTTTTATGTATTGTTTATGGATAATACCACCGTTGCTTTCTTTGGCACCTTGCTTTCGTCGATAAGCTTGATTATGTTGTTTTTCGGGCAAAGAGTAGCCAAAGATTACGCAGGCGCACAATCTCTAGTAAGTTATTTTATCTTGACTATAATTACACTAGTTTTGCTGTCTTGGTAATGTTAAATATCCTCGAAATTAACGTCAGTAAAGCTGTTTTCTTCAGTTTTAGCCTCGCTTTTTTCTTTTGACTCATTAGATATAATATCTAGTCCTTTGTTTTTGATAATGTAGCCTAGTGTATCTCCTAAAGCATCTTGAAATTTTTCAAAATCCTCTTTATACAAGAAAATTTTGTGCTTTTTGAATGAATGATTACCGTTATCGTCAAAAATCTTTTTGCTTTCAGTTATAGTTAGGTAGTAATCGTCAGCTTTTGTTGCTCTAACATCGAAAAAGTAAGTCCTTTTACCTGCTCTCACTTTATTAGAATAAATTTCTTCTTGGTCTTTGTAGCTTTCCATATTTTTAAATGATTTGAATTCAAATCTATGAATATTAATCAAAGATAACAAATCAATTACTGAGTAGAAAGTTGTTGTTCGTACATGTCAAAGTATACTTTTTTGTTTTGTATTAACTCTTCATGAGTTCCTTTTTCAACGATTTTTCCATTGTCTAACACTATAATTTCATCGACGTGTTGTATTGAGGATAATCGATGACTTACTATTAGAGATGTTTTATTTTGGTTCTTCTTTTTAATTTCTTTAAGTATTTGTTCTTCTGTTTCATTATCAACAGCAGATAGGCAGTCGTCAAAGATTAGTATTGAAGAGGGTTTTATAAAGGCTCTAGCAATTGAAATCCTTTGTTTTTGTCCGCCAGAAAGAGTGACACCTCTTTCGCCAATTTTTGTGCTGTATTGTGCTGGGAAGCTCATGATATTCTCATGTATTGCCGCTTTTTTAGCAACATCTTCTATTTCTTCATGGCTTGTGTTTTTATCTGTCCCAAAAGAAATATTGTTGGAAATAGTATCAGAAAATAACAAGGCTTCTTGAGGCACTAAACTAATAGCTGATCTTAGGCTTTTTACATTGTAATCTTTAATCGGTTTTTGGTCAATTTTTATAAGCCCTTCACTTGATTTGTACATTCTAGTAAGTAGCTGAATAATTGTAGACTTTCCAGAACCTGTACGTCCTACAATAGCAACTGATTTTCCTTTTTCTATTTTGAAAGAGATGTTACTCAAAGCATTTATATTACTATTGGGGTATTTAAAGCTTACATTGTCAAACACAATTTCTCCTAAAATATGCTCCTCTATACTTCCATCATCAACCTCAACTTTAGTATTTAAAAATTCGTTAATCCGTTTTTGAGATGCAGCCGCTCGTTGAATGATAGAGGTTACCCACCCAATTGATGCCATAGGCCAGGTAAGCATATTAACGTAAATGATAAATTCTGCAATATTTCCTGTGGTGATATTTCCAGCAATAGCTTCTATACCACCTACATAGATAGTTAATAGTGTACTCAAACCAATTAATAGTAGCATAAATGGGAAAAAGGCGGCATTTGTTCTGGCTAGAGATACATTTCTTTTTAGATATTCATCCGTTTCAGTGTTGAACAATTTGAAGTTCATTTTTTCATTGACAAATGATTTTAAGATTCTAATACCTGAAAAAGACTCTTGTGATATGGTAGATAATAGTGATAATTGCTTTTGTACTTTTTCGCTTTTAGAATGAATAATTTTACTGATAAAGAATATGCTTATTGACATTATTGGTAATGGTGCTAACACAAATAGACTTAACTTGACATTAATACTAAACATATTATACATTACCAAAGCAAATAGCGAAATCATGTTTATGGGATACATAGTAGCTGGACCTAAAAACATTCTTACTTTACTTACGTCTTCACTGATTCTAGCCATCATATCGCCAGTTCGATTTCTTTTGTAGAAGGCTCTATCGAGTTTTTGGTAGTGGTCGTAAATTTCATTTTTAATATCGTACTCTATCATTCTAGACATGACGATAATCGTTTGCCTCATGAAAAACATAAACACTCCCTTTAATAATGCAAATAGGATAAGCATCATTCCAAAATAAAGTAATGTTGATGTTAGTGACTCAAAATCAACATTTCCGTTATTTTGACCTAACTCGATGGCTTCTTTTGCAGTGTCGAATGCCTTTCTTGTAAATACAGCAGGGTACAAGGCAAATACGTTAGAAACGACTACAAAAACGACCCCAATTAAAAATCGCCATTTGTATTTTTTGTAAAACTTAAGAAGATATTTAAGCTCTTTCATAAAATCGAAGTCGTTAATTTAAATAACATAAATAAAATTGTAGATTTGCGAACTCAAAATTTGTCTTTTTATAGGATAAATTAGGTTACAAAGTTAATTAACTTTCTTATCTAATTATGTTAGTAAAATCAAAATCTATGTTTGACCTTAAAAATGCTAAAGATTCAAGCCAAGGTTTTCAGGTACTTGAAATGATGGATTCCATGAACCATGAGCAATTGGTATTCTGTAACGACAAGGAAACAGGCTTGAAGGCAATCATCGCTATTCATGACACTACACTTGGACCAGCACTTGGTGGAACAAGAATGTGGCATTATGATAATGAAGTAGATGCTTTGATAGATGTTTTAAGGCTTTCAAGAGGAATGACCTTTAAAGCGGCAATAACTGGCTTGAATCTTGGAGGAGGTAAAGCTGTAATTATTGGCGATGCTAAAAAGCTAAAATCTGAAGCGTTGATGAGGAAATTTGGTCAGTTTGTAAATAGTCTTGGAGGTAAATACATTACTGCTGAAGATGTTGGCATGAGTGCTGAGGATATGAAGTTTGTTAAAATGGAAACCGACTCTGTCACTGGTATACCAGTTGAAATGGGTGGGAGTGGAGACCCTTCACCAGTTACTGCTTATGGCGTATATATGGGTATGAAAGCTTCAGCTAAGTACAAGTGGGGGACTGACGATTTAAAAGACAAAACAGTGGTTGTTCAAGGTGTTGGGCATGTTGGTGAAAATCTTGTGAAACACCTTTCAGAAGAGGGGGCTAAAGTTATTATAAACGATATTAATCAAGACAATTTGAATAGAGTGTCAGAACTTTATAATACTGAAATTGTTGACGGTGATAGCGTGTATGATATAGATATGGATATTTATTCACCATGTGCATTAGGAGCAACTATAAATGATATTACGATAGATAAGTTGAAATGTGAAATAATTGCTGGTGCGGCGAATAATCAATTGAAAGACGAAAATAAACACGCTAATATCCTAAAGGAAAAGGATATTCTTTATGCTCCTGACTTTTTAATAAATGCTGGAGGTCTTATCAATGTATATTCAGAGCTTAATAACTATGATAGAGAAAAAGCTCTTGAAAAAACCAGGAAAATATTTGACACAACTCTAGAGATATTCGTCAAGGCAGAGGAAGAAAATATTACTACAAATGCTGCGGCATTGAAGCTGGCAAAAGAAAGAATCCAACAAGCTAAAAACTAGCTTAAAATAATTTTATGTTAAATCGAAGACATTTAAGAATTCGTGTTCTACAGTTTGTTTATTCATGGAACAAATCCAAGGATACCGATATTGTTAAAGTTGAAAAACAATTTCTTAAGTCCTTAGAAAAGGTAGAGGAATTATACACTCTTTTATTACTTATTCTTGTTGAGGTTCGTGATTTCGCCGAAGATTTTCAGGAGGATGCTAAAAAAAAGAAATTGCCTTCTGATGAAGATTTAAATCCTAAGACCAAGTTCATTGATAATTTATTTATCCAGAAGCTAAAAGATGATACTTCATTAATGAGCAAAGCAAATGAATTAAAGCTTTCTTTTTCAGATAGTCGCTCTTTAATTAAAGCGATTTACTTAGATGTTATAAAAACCCCTTTGTATGAGAATTATATGTCTGAAGAAGAAACGGGTTTCGATGTAGACAAGAAGTTTATCTTAAAGCTGTTTAGTAAACACATTATTGATGTGGCTGCACTACAAGACTTTCTAAATGAACAATATATCTATTGGGATGACGATTTACCTTTTGTTTCAAGTATGATTGTAAAAACCATAAAAGAATCATCTGATTCAAAAATTTCTTTATTTGATTTATTTAACAATAAAGAAGAAAAAGATTTTGCATTAAATTTATTGAGGTTTTCAATAATTCATTCAGATGAATACACAGAATTGATATCTTCCAAAACTAAAAATTGGGAAATTGACAGAGTAGCTTTGATGGATTTAATTTTAATGCAAATGGCTCTTACCGAATTACTGAAAATGCCTCAAATTCCTGTTAAAGTGAGTATTAACGAATATTTGGAGTTAGCCAAATATTACAGCACTCCTAATAGTAAGAATTTTGTGAATGGTATTCTTGATAATTTACACATTGAATTAAAGCAAAAAGGCTTGATTACAAAAACAGGTAGAGGGCTTATTGAATAATTATTATTTTTGCCTTAACAAAATTTTTATTTTATGTACAGACTAATTATTTTATCAGCAGTATGTTTTGCTTTCACTTCGTGTGATGATATGGCTAAAAAAGTTGACTCAGAGGAAACAGTTGTAAAAGCAGAAGAAACGGTTGTAAAGCCAACCCTTTCTTCCAATCTAGTAATGAATACAAATACGGCAGAGTCTACTTCAGAGAAAAAGTCTGGACCAAACTTTTCATTTAACAAAGAACTTCATGATTTTGGTCAGTTAGTAGATGGTGAAAAAGTATCATACTCATTTACGTTTACTAATTCAGGAGATGCTCCATTAATTATTTCTAGTGCAAAAGGCTCTTGTGGTTGTACCGTGCCAGATTGGCCCAGAGAACCAATAGCACCAGGTGAGTCAGGTTCTATTGATGTTACTTTTAATAGTTCAGGAAGATCAGGAAAACAAAATAAAGCAGTTACTTTAACTGCAAATACTAACCCAAGCAGAAAGGTGTTAAACATCACTTCTGAAGTAATTTCAAAATAATGACTTTAATAACAATATTTCTACAAGCAGATTCAAGCGGAAATCCATTAATATTTTTCGTTTTAGTTTTTGGTGTGTTCTGGTTTTTCATGATTAGACCGCAGGTTAAAAAACAAAAGCAAGAAAGAAAGTTTAGAGAAGAGATGAAAAAAGGAGATAAGGTAGTTACTACTGGCGGCCTTCATGGAAAAGTAGTCGATATTTCGGAGAAAACAGTCAAAATCGATGTGTCGAACGGAATGGTTTTAAAGTTCGAAAAAACTTGTGTTTCTGCAGATTTGTCTCAAACTAAAGACTAGTGTTATTAGGGTTTTAATCCCTGTATATGTTGAGTAAACTCTCATTTGTATTAAATCAGTTGTTTTTACTGCTGAGAATAGAAAGAAGGCATCTTCCTGTTTTCGCTTTTTTATTAACGCTATCAACACTGTTTTGGATACTTACAGTTTTATCAAAAGATTATACAACTACAGTACACTACAAAGCTGATTTCATTGATTTACCGAATGATAAATTACTCATAAACGAAGAGGAGATAGATTTACACCTTCAGGTTATTGCTCCAGGTTTTACAATTTTAGCACACAGATTAAGTTTTAGGAATGAATTACCGCTATCTGTATCATCCTTTATTCCAAAGAAAAAGGGGAATTACTGGAACTATTTTTTGTTAGGAGAACAATCTATTTCTCAAATTCAAGAGGTGATTCCTACAAGTATGCAATTACTGCATATTCAACCAAATAGAATTGATTTGCTATTGGATGAAAAGGCTGAGAGGGTTGTGCCCGTAAAATTAAAATCTAGTATTTCATTTAAAGATTTGTTTAGGCAAAAAGAAGCTGTGAAATTAGAACCATCTACTATTGTTATTTCAGGACCAAAAGCAGTTGTTGAGGTGTTTGACGAGATAAATACAGAATTACTTTCTCTAGAAGATGTAGATAATAATAAAACTGGAAAAATAGAAATTCAATCCTTAAATCACTCTGAGATTAACTACTCAGCAAAAAATATTAATTGGGAGCTGAAGGTAGAACAGTTTACTCAAGGTGAAATAAAGCTACCTATTGAAATGAAAAATATTCCTAAGGGATACGAGATAAAACTATTTCCTGAGGAGGTAACAGTCAGTTATTTAATCTCTTTAGATGAGTTTGACTTAGTGAAGCCAGATATGTTTGCCGCTCATATTTCATTTGATGCGGACTTTAAGCGACAGTCAGTAAATCTAAGTAGACAAGCAGACTTTGTTGAAAATGTTCGTATTTTCCCATCTAAGGTTGAATATTTTCTCATTAAAAAGTAAGATGAAAAAAATAGGCTTAACAGGTAATATCGGTAGTGGAAAGACTACAGTTTCAAATGTGTTCAAGACATTAGGAGTGCCTATATTTTATGCTGACGATGAAGCCAAACGTCTAATGGTTGAAGATGAAAGCCTTAAGAATCAGCTTGTTAATGCATTTGGAACAGAAATTTACGATAACAACCTATTAAATAGAAAATACCTTTCAGAATTAGCCTTTAATGATGAAAGTGTTCTTGAAAGATTAAATGCAATAGTACATCCAGTTGTTCAGAATTATTTTGATGATTGGTGTAATAAGCAATCATCTACATATGTGATGAAGGAAGCCGCTATTCTTTTTGAAAGTGGTACAGATAAGGATTTAGATGCTATAATCTGTGTGAAATGTCCTAAAACGAAACGAATAGAGCGACTTGTACATCGAGATTCGGTTTCTGTTGAGCACATAAAGTTAAGAATGAGCAAGCAGTGGGATGAGGGTAGAAAAGCGGCACTATCGGATTTTATTATTGATAATGATGGAGATACACTTGTAATCCCTCAAGTGTTAGAGATTCATGCTGATTTACTAAAATAAATCCTCAATTTTTCCTAAACCTTGGCGAACTAGTTCCATGTTGCCCTTAGAACAGTCTATAACAGTTGATGGCACTAAAGAGCCAATACCACCGTCAATAACAATATCAACTTTATTCTTGTATCGTTCGTAAATTAGTTCTGGGTCTGTACTGTATTCAATTATAGTGTCTTCGTCATGCACTGAACTGGTAAGTATTGGATTTCCAATTTCCTCTACTAATAATTGAGGGATGCTGTGATTAGGAATTCGTATTCCAACTGTTTTCTTTTTTGTCTTGAATAATTTTGGAACACTATTATTCGCCTTTAAAATAAAGGTGTAAGGGCCAGGCAAAGCTCTTCTCATACCTTTGTATACGTTTCTGTTGATAGGTAAGCTGTAATCTGATAATTGACTTAAACTGGAGCAGATAAATGAAAAATTCTGTTTTTTTAAATCTACATTTTTGATTTTAGCAATACGTTCGACAGCCTTTTGTTGGAAAATATCGCAGCCAATTCCGTAAATAGTATCGGTAGGGTATATAATTACACCACCGTCTTTTAAGCATTCTACTACTTGGGCTATACCTCTAGCATTTGGATTATCTGGGTGTATGGATATTAACATTATGAGTTGTTTGCAGAATGGTCATCAAGAAACTTCCTTAAGCCGGCTTCAGTTAATGGGTGTGGGATTAAATCTCTAATAGCGTCTAATGGAGCAGTAATCACATCTGCTCCAATCATGGCACAATCTTCTATATGCTTTTTGTTTCGAATAGAAGCCGCTAGTACTTGAGTATTGTATTTCTGTACTTCAAACATATCTACGATATCGGCTACAATCTGAATGCCATCTTCACCGCTATCATCAAGTCGACCAATAAAAGGAGAAACATAAGTAGCACCCGCTTGTGCTGCTATTAAAGCTTGTCCTACAGAAAATATTAGCGTGCAGTTTGTTTTAATGCCTTTATCAGAAAAGTAGCGAATAGCCTTTATGCCTTCTTCAATCATTGGAATTTTAATAACAATTTGAGGGTCTAGCATAGCCAGTTCTTGACCTTCTTTAATCATTCCCTCATAGTCAGTAGAAATGACTTCAGCACTTACGTCACCATCTACAATATCACAAATATCTTTGTAGTGTTTTAGTATATTTTCTTTTCCCTTGATACCTTCTTTTGCCATAAGACTAGGGTTAGTCGTTACTCCGTTTAGAATACCAAGTTCTTGAGCTGATTTGATGTCGTGGAGGTTTGCCGTATCAATAAAGAATTTCATTTTTAGGAAAAGTAATAGGTTATAAGGTAAAGGTAATAAAAAAAGGGCAAGCTACTTACATCACACCGCTCAACCACCTACCCTTGCTACCTTCCGGTCCTGGGGGAGTTCAGCAGGAGCTGGTTGTGTAAGACTTGCCCGATGCAAATATATGTTAATTGCAATGTTTATCCATTACTTTAGGCTAAAAAAAGCGGCTTAAAAATTTAACTATATTTGTCAGGACTTCTTATACTAATGATATGAAAGATTACATCCTTAGCAGTGGACTAAAAATAGGTGCACTATATATTTTCTTAACAGTTTTTGCATATGTAATGGGTGTTGATTTTCACCTAAATGAAAGCTGGTCGATTATCAAGCCAATTATCCCTTATTGTTTGCTCTTCTTTTTCGTTTTACGCTACAAGAAGCTGGTAGGTGGGTATTTGTCATTTAAAGAAACATTTACAGTTACAATTGGAAGCATAGTAGCGGGAGCATTTATTAGCACCTTTTTTACTATCCTATTGTTTAACTTTATTGATCCGGATTTTGCAGTATTGCTTAAAGATGCAACTATTGAAAAAATGGTTGTCCAATTGGAAGAACTTCCAGAGTCAAATGCTATGTATGGCATTATGGAAACCCTAATTGAACAGACAGAAAAAGAAGATATTTATTCTATTTCTAATTTAGCTTCTGCATTCTTTTACAGTATATTCTTCCACATTATATTTTCATTGATTATTGCTGCATTTGTAAAAAAAGATAAACCCATTGAAATTTCTGAATAAATGAATATTTCTATAGTAGTTCCTTCATATAATGAATCTGAATCTCTTCCAGAACTATGTTCTTGGATTGATAAGGTTATGCAAGCAAATAACTTTACTTATGAAGTTATGATTGTAGATGATGGAAGTACCGATGACTCATGGGATGTTATTCAAAAAATACGAGAAAAGAATTCATCTGTTAAAGGGGTGAAATTCAGAAGAAATTATGGTAAGTCAGCAGCTCTTAATATAGCGTTTGAGAGAGTAGAAGGTGACGTTATAATCACTATGGATGCTGATTTACAAGATAGCCCTGAAGAAATCCCTGAATTGTATAGTATGATTGTTGAACAGGGAAATGATTTAGTTTCAGGTTGGAAGAAAAAACGCTATGACCCAATTACAAAAACAGTTCCAACAAAATTATATAACTGGGCGGCACGTAAAGCTTCAGGAATTTATTTGCACGATTTTAATTGTGGCTTAAAGTCGTACAGAAAAGCAGTAGTTAAAAATATTGAAGTGTATGGAGAGATGCATCGTTACATACCTATTCTTGCTAAAAGAGCAGGCTTTCCAAAAATTGCTGAAAAAGTAGTTGAACATCAATCTAGAAAATACGGTGTTACAAAGTTTGGTTTAGAGCGTTTTATAAATGGGTTTTTAGATTTAATGACCGTTACCTTCGTCTCTAGATTTGGTAAAAAACCTATGCACTTTTTCGGTGTACTTGGTACTTTGATGTTTATTTTAGGTGCTATTTTATTTGCTTATATAGGTGGTCAGAAGTTGTATTATATGTATTCCGAGGTGAATGCTACAAATATTGCTGATAAAAGTGGTTTCTATATTGCTCTAACATCAATGATAATGGGACTTCAACTTTTTCTAGCAGGCTTTCTTGGAGAAATGATTTCTAGGAATGCTCATGATAGAAATCAATACCATATAGAAGAAGAATTATAATTCTATTGGTTTATTTTTAGGCGTAAATCATTAAGAGATTCGATACAGTTGTAGTTGTTGCTTTTGCCTATAAACAGACTGTTCATTCCTGCGTTTTTTGCAAATTCCATGTCGCTAATTGAATCACCAACCATTATGCTTTTTGAAAATTCAATTGATGGAAACTCTTTTTGAGCCAAGTACGCCATGCCAGTATTGGGCTTTCTCATAATGGAGTTTTCAGATTCAAGCTGTGGTGCGTGGTATATGGCATCTATTCTACCATTCAGTTTTTCAACCTCATTAAGGAGGTGATTGTGAACTTTAGATAAATCATCTTCAGTCATTAATTTTTTGCTAATCCCTTGTTGATTTGTTACGACTATAATTTTATGGAAATAGTTAGAAAATGCAACAATTGCTTCTAGCGAATTGGGTAAAAATTCAAACTCTTCAATTGTCTTGACGTAATCGCCTTCAAGTTTTCTGTTTATGACCCCGTCTCTATCAAGAAATAAGGTCCAACTATTATCTATTTTGGATAAAAAATTAATCATGAAGGTTTATGAGAACAGCTTTTTTTCTACTAATTCACAGATAGCATGACCAATCATTAAGTGTGCTTCCTGTATTCTTGGAGTGTCAGATGATGGTACTTTAATAAGAACATCACAATACTGATTTATTTTCCCTTCAGTTTCGCCAGTAAACCCAATGGTTGTTAAACCTAACTCCTTAGCCTGTTTAAGTGCATTTACAATGTTCTGAGAGTTTCCCGAAGTAGAAAGACCAATAAGTACATCACCTTTGTTTCCAATACCTTTGACAAGTCTTGAGTATACATTATTGAATGAATAGTCATTAGCTACAGCTGTCATAAATGAGGTGTCGGTGTGTAACGCTTCGGCATGAAGAGGATCTCTATCAATATAATATCTCCCTGAAAATTCGGCGGCTAAGTGTTGTGCATCGGCAGCACTTCCACCATTTCCACATAGTAAAAGTTTGCATTTGTTCTCAAACGAATTTTGAATCAAATTCGCGATATCTATTATTTGATTAATCATAGATTCATCACCAAGAATATTATTTTTTACACTAATAGAATTGGAAATATTATTGGTTATTACTTCTCTATCTTTCATAATTAATTATTGACTTTATCAATTAAAGAAAAAAGGACGTTTGTGAAATTTGACCAACTGTATTTTTTCTTTTCGTCTTTGATGTTTTCTATCATCTTGTTTTTGTCAGTTGACTCATAAAACTTCAAAATAGCATCTTTTATTTTATCTGATTGAGGTGGAACTACATATCCTACCTTTCCATCTGGACACATTTCTTTAAGACCGCCAACATCTGTAACAATCATAGGTTTATTGAAATGGTATGCAATTTGAGTAACTCCACTTTGAGTTGCCGACTTATAGGGCTGAACCACTACATCACAAGCACTAAAGTAATAGTTTACTTCTGAATCTGGAATAAATTTATCAACCTCTATTATTTTATCTTCTAGATTAAGATTTTGAATAAGTTCCTTGTAGGGTGTTTTATCTGTATAATACTCTCCAGCAATAATTACCTTAATCTTTTTGTTTTTAATTTTAGAAAAGGCTTCTAGTAAAAGATCTAATCCCTTATAGTCTCTAATTAGACCAAAGAAAAGCATATAGCCATATGAATTATCAAGATTTAAATACTTTAAGGCTTCATCTCTTTCGACACTTTCTCCAAAGTTATCATAGATGGGGTGTGGTGATAATACCTTAGGACTAATGGTGTTGAAGGACTCTAAATCATTCATTACATTTTGTGTCATTGCCAAAAAGCCATCGACGTGATTTGTAAAATATTTTGTCAGCCACTTATCACCATATCGTGCTTCATGTGGAATGATGTTATGTGCTATGCTTAAAATTTTAGTGTGCTTATTTTTCTTTATAATACGCGCTAACGTTCCTAGTGATGGACCCATAAGTGGTAGCCAAAAAGGGATTATTACACTATCAAAATTTTCATTTTTAATTTTATTTCCAACTCTAACCCAATTAATAGGATTGATTGAGTTAACACATCTTTGAATATTTAAATCTTTAGGCGGTTCATCCGTTGAGTATTGAGTTTTACCAGGGAATAGAAAGTTAGGGTATTGAACGGTGAAAGTATAAATAGAAACCTCATGTCCATTGTGAATTAACTCTTTTGCTAATCGCTCGTTGAAAGCCGCAATTCCACCTCTAAATGGATATGTTGTTCCAATAAGAGCTAACTTCATTTTAAACGTTTAATTTTTAGTCCCAAATAGCCATAGGTTATTGTCATTAGTGGACTTATAATATTAAAGAAACAATAGGGTAAATAACTTAAAGTAGCTACGCCTAAAATTGCTGATTGTGTAGCACCACAAGTGTTCCACGGAATAAGTACAGAAGTTACTGTACCACTGTCTTCTAAAGTTCGACTTAGGTTTTCTGGTGCTAAGCCTTTTTCTTTAAAGGTGTCAGCATACATTCTGCCTGGGACAACGATACTTAAATATTGGTCACTTGCAGTAAGATTAAAAAATATACAAGTACAAGCAGTCGTAGCTATCACGGAGCCTGTATTTTCGGCGTATTGTATGATTGAGCTACTGATTTTTTGAAGTTTTCCAGTGGATTCCATTACTCCACCAAAGCACATCGCACAGATGATTAGCCAAATGGTATTCAGCATTCCGTACATACCACCAGTTGAAAGTAAGTCATTTATTACAGTATTTGATGTTTCTATTGTTGTTTCTCCACCCATTGCGTTGATAACTGTTACATAACTTGACTGAATGAAATTACCCTCAATTCCTGAAAGCTCAACGATTAATTGTGGTTGAAAAATAATGGCAAAAATTCCTCCCAGTAATGTGCCAGCCAATAGTGATGGTAGAGCAGGTATTTTCTTGATAATTATAATAAGTACTCCTATTGGAACAAGGAAAAGCCATGGGCTTATTACAAACCTATTTTCTATTGCTGAAAGTAAATTGTTTACACTGTCGATATTTTGGTCATTCTCAAATGAAAGCCCTACCACTAAAAAGATGATTAGTGTAATGATAAAGGTAGGGACAGTGGTGTACATCATGTATCGAATATGAGTGAATAAGTCTGTGCCAGCCATTGCAGGTGCTAGATTAGTGGTGTCTGATAGGGGAGACATTTTATCTCCAAAATAAGCGCCAGATATTATGGCTCCAGCTACTAAGCCTTCAGAAATTTCCAAGGCATTACCTATTCCTAAAAGTGCAATTCCTACGGTCGCTATTGTTGACCATGAACTTCCCGAGGCAAGGGATACAATAGCACAAATTATACATGCAGCAACTAAAAATATTTTTGGACTAATGATTTGTAAACCATAGTAAATCATTGTTGGGACAATACCGCTGATTAACCACGTTCCAGCGAGTGAGCCAATCAATAGTAAAATTAAAATTGCAGGTGTAGTGGATGAAATACTTTTACTAACTCCATTTAGAATTTCTTTCCAATTGAAACCGTTTCTAACTCCTATAATTGCTGCTAATGAAGCTGCTAGCAATAGTGCTAATTGGTTAGCACCACCTAAAGCATTATCGCCATACAAAAAGACGTTTAACGACAGTAGTCCAATAAGAAAAATAATAGGGATTAATGCACTAACAAACGATTGCTGTTTCATGATAGGAGTTAATTTGTGTAAATATACTAATCCTTACGAAGGAAACAACTCTAATTAAAGCTCTTAAGAAAGGATTTTAGTCTTTTTGAAGCAGTTTACCATCTTTTCCAAAGTTCTTTCGATGTCATTATCAAGACCAATAGACATACGAATCATTCCTTGAGAAATTCCCATTTCATCTTGTTCATCTTCTGGAATTTCTGATGATGTACTTGCGCCAGGAGCAGAGAACAGAGTCTTATAAAAACCAAGGCTAACAGCTAAATACCCAATATTCTCATTTTGCATTTCTTCCATTAC
Source organism: Flavobacteriales bacterium (assembly GCA_965277895.1). GTDB lineage: Bacteria > Bacteroidota > Bacteroidia > Flavobacteriales > UBA7312. The sequence continues at coordinate 1,510,968 of CBDIDR010000001.1, read as the reverse complement.
ATTATAGGCGTTTTCCATAGTGTCCACGTCCAAAACTAACATACCACCAAAGCCAAACTCTTTGTTCATGCTTTCTTTCATTAGTTCATGTTGTGGATGATTTTTTAGACCTGGGTAATGAACTTTTAAGCCTAACTCTTGAAATTTATGAGCTAGGTAATTGGCATTGTAACTATGCTGCTTTATTCTCACTGGTAGCGTTCTCAGATTTTTCAAAATACCGTTGGCTCTAATGGCATCCATTGTAGGACCAAGTAGCATTGCGGCTCCATCATTTACATCAATCAATTGCCCAATAAACTCTTTATCAGAACATATAATTCCACCCAAAGTATCACTAGCACCATTTATGAATTTTGTTAGAGAATGAATGACGATATCGGCACCTAATTCTTTAGGAGAAAATACTAGAGGGGTAAAGGTGTTATCAACTACAAGTTTAAGATTGTTTTGTTTAGCAATTTCCGCTAATTTTTTAATGTCAGAAACTTCTAGTAAGGGGTTACTCACCGTTTCACAGTAAATTATTTTTGTGTTTTTGGTAATTGCAGCTTGTACAGCTTCAAGATTTGTAGTGTCTACAAAAGATGTTTCAATCTGAAGTTTTGGAAGGAAATTTTTCATGAAAGCGTATGTTCCCCCATAAATTGTTCTACTACTAATAATGTGATCACCTGATTTACATATTTGTAAAATGGTAGAGCTGATAGAACCCATTCCAGAAGCAGAAACATGAGCAGCTTCAGTATTTTCCATCTGAGCTATAGCTTCTGCCAAATACCCCGTACTAGGATTCATATGTCTTGAGTAGAGATAGCACCCTTCACGTTCTCCGCCGAATACCATTTCCATAGTTTTACCGGCCATGTATGTGAAGGTTGAAGAGTCAGCAATGGATGGATTTACTCCGCCATATTCTCCAAAATATTGTATGTCTTGTATGCTATCGGCTGGTTTGTGTTTCTTCATGTCGCTAAGTTAACTTTTTTTCCACCATTTTTTTGTTGGTGAATTACTCTTTGAATCGTCATAATAACCGTATCCATAAGTGTCTCCATAACCATAACCATATCCATATGATGATTTGTCGGTAGAAATGCCGTTGATGATGAGGTTTATTTTTGGTATATTATTGTTTTTTACCATTTCATCAAAATTCTTCACCATTTCTTTGGTAGTATAGTTCTGTCTTACCACATAAATGTTAATGTCAGAATGTTCCATTAAGATAAGACCATCTGTAACTAAGCCAATAGGAGGAGTGTCAATAATTATATATTTATACTCTTTTTTAAGTTCGTTTATAAAACTTCCCATCTTTTCGGTATTCAAAAGTTCTGAAGGATTAGGAGGTATTGGCCCTGACAGAATAATGTCTAAATTCTCAAATTGAGTTTTATTAATAATTTCCTCTTTAGTTTTTTGATTACTTAAATATGAGCTTAATCCAACGGTGTTTTCTAAATTGAAATCGTCAAAAATCTTAGGTTTTCTCATGTCAGCTCCAATAAGGATAGTTTTTTCTCCTGTTAAGCTGATGATTGATGAAAGGTTCATTGAGATAAATGTTTTTCCTTCACCACTTACACTTGATGTTAGACAAATTACTTTTTCAGTTTTTTCTGAAGCTAAATACTGAATATTTGTCCTAATAGCCCTGAATGATTCTGCGATAGCCGACTTAGGACTATTGATATTAACTAGATTATTACCGCTTTCATTGGTCATTACTTTACCTATAACAGGAACATTAGTAATCTGGTCTACATCTTTTTTATCAATTATTTTATCATTTAATAAGTAGTAAAGGGTAATACTAATTATTGGAATAAATACTCCTAAGAATAATGTGAAAAGGTAAACAACTAATACGTTAGGTTCTACGGGTTCATTTGATATGAGTCTTGGGCTATCTATAATTTTATGGTCAGAAACATTACTGGCTTTTGTAATAGATGCTTCTGCTCTTTTTTCTAGAAGATAATTGTAGATGATTTCATTCAAATTAAATTTTCGTTGAATATTTAATAAAACTCTTTCCTTACTTGGGAGCTTATTTATTTCAATTTCTATTTGAGCAATTCTTTTTTCAATATCAGTTAATGAGATTTCTGAATTAGAGATAATATTTTCAATATTTTCATTTAGAATATTTTTTGTGCTTTGTATTTGATTTTGAATAGATTGCACAATTGGGTGTTCATTTCTAGAGTTAATGCTTGCTGCTTCTAGTTGTGAATATAAGCTAGTAAGTTCGCTAATTAATTGATTTAAAAGCGGGTCATTGATACCCATAGATGAAGGGGCAACTATATTATCAATATTATTATTTTCGGTCAGATAATCTTTAACAGATAGGTAATATTGGTTATTTAATTCAAGGATGGCTTTTTCTTCTTCTAATTTTTCTATTTGATAAAAAGTGCCATATTCTTCTTGAGATAATTGAATCTTTGGATTTGACTGCTTGAAGCTTTCTAAATCGTTTTCAACTTTGTTCAATGAATCAGATATTGAAGTGAGTTGGTCATTGATGAAGAAAATAGTATTTGATGCAATTAAGTTTTTTTCATTTAGACCAATTTGAAGATAATTATAATTAAATCTATCTAAAAAGTCATTGATTTTTTTGGGATTTGATCCTTCGTGTGTAATTCTTAATATTGAGGATTCTTTGTCAGTTTCAATGACATTTATCTTTTTCATAAATGCTTGTGTGAGGTCATTGTAGTTATTGACTACAAAATAATAGGTGTCCCACTCATCATCTATAAATAAACTTAAGTCATTTTTTTCTATTCTAAATTCAAAGAAATCAGTTGATACAAGCTCTCCAAACTTATGAGTTTCTTTGTATTCAAAATCATACTCGTCATTTGACAAATAGCTTTCTGAGTTTAAATCAAATAGTTTTGCGTCTTCACAATCTACTTCTATCTGAAATTCATTTTCAGAAATAATCTTGACGTAAAACTTCTGGGCAATTAATAAAGGAGTACTGTTTACTAGTTTAACATTAAATGGAGATTTGTCATAAATATCTTTTGAAACTAAATTGCCAGAGTGAAAATAACTTATTCTAAAATTTAAATCTTGTAATGTCTTTTTAGTTAGTGAAAATGAATTTAGAATACCTATTTCATTTTTGATGTTTTTTTGCCCTCCAAATAAATCAATACCCCCAAATAAATCTTCTGAGCCTAGACTAGAATTGCTGTCTTCTTTTATTAAAATAGTTGTTGATGACTTATAAATTTTAGTAGAATATCTATTGTATAAAAAACCAATCATCAGAAAAATGACAATTGATAAAGCTATATGTCTCCAAAATACCATTAACCTATCAAATAGAACCTTAAGTTCAATTTTTTCGCTTTGAGAGGATGAGTCTAAATTATTCATAATAAATTTAGTTAGAATTTAAGATTCCAAATACAATATTAGCAATGAGTGCTATACTAGAAATTGCCGAAATATAAATTTGAGCATTTGAACTTCTAAGTTTAACATTTTTTAGAGGTTCTACATATAAAACATCGTTGGCTTTTAATACAAAATTTTCAGAGTATAAGGTTTCGGTTTTAGTAAGATCAATATAAATTATTTTATTGTCCCTAATAAGTTTAATTTTTTTGCGATTAGCATAATCCGTTAAGTCGCCAGATAAACCTAGAGCTTCCAATATTGTAATGTTGTCTTTGTATACGGTGTAGGTGCCTGCAGTGTTAACCTCTCCCAGTATTGTGATTTCAAAATTAATGTGTTTAACAATTACAGTTGAATTAACTAGATAATTATCAGCTTTCAGTTGAATTTTATCTTTTGCTTCTTCGATAGTTAGTCCATTGATTAAAATCTTTCCAAGTGTTGGGATTTCAATATAGCCTTGACTGTCAATGGTAAATCCGTTAAGAAATAGATTTGCAGAAGTTGTTTGAGAATTATTTGCGTTAGTTTCTAGGTTGAATATATCAAAGGATTCTTTTTGAACACCAATAATTTTTACATGAAGAATATCTCCTGATTGTAGCTTATGTTTTTGATATTCAGAAACTGAAATTTGATCGTTCTCAACTTGTTTTTCAAACAAAACAATATTGCTCATGGATGAGCATGACGCTAAAAAAATAGTTGCTAATGCAAAATAAAGAGATTTCATAAGTCGCTCTTGTTTTTGGTGTATTGCAAAGTTACTAAAGTTTTATCAGATAACTATAAAGTCTAGCAAGAGGAAAGCCGACAACATTATAATAGTCGCCCTTTATTTCTTTAATACCAATTTTTCCAATCCATTCTTGAATTCCATATCCTCCGGCTTTATCAAAAGGTTGGTAGTTAAGAATGTAAAAATCTATTTCCTCTGTTGTTAGTGACTTAAAATAAACTTCAGTTTTCTCTGAAAAGGATATTTTATTTTCAGATGAATTGATGCAAACACCAGTTATTACTTCATGTTTATTGTCAGACAAGAGCCTTAGCATTTTTTCAGCCTCATCTTTGTTTTTAGGTTTATTAAGTATTTTGCCTTCACAAATTACCACTGTGTCTGCAGTGATGAAAATTTCATTGTGTTTGGGTTCAAAAGCATTCGCTTTTTTTGTTGCCAGAAATTCTGCAACCTCGTAAATATCTATTGATGGCGGGAAATCCTCATTTGTATCTTTAAGTTTGATTTCAAATGAAATACCAAGAGATTCGAGTAATTCTTTTCGTCTTGGTGATTTTGAGGCTAAAAAGACAGATTTAGAATGAAGATTTTTTAGCATATTCTAAAATAGAAGTGTGAACACCAGAATTGACAATGTACCAGTCAGCATTATTAATTTTATAAGTTGACTTAGCTGATGATATGTTTTCTTATCGCTTGCAGTTCTAAGTTTTATAAAGAAATATACTAGAGGTAATTCAATACTTAACAATACATAAATTGCGGCATACAGTTCATCGTATGTTATTTGTAAATAACTTATCCACCCAATAATCGTAATTAATAATACACTAATAATCTGGACTGTAATTTTTGCTGTTTTAGCAGATACTATCGCAAAAGTGTTATAACCCATTTTACTGTCTCCAAATTGGTCTTCGAAATCTTTTACAATCTCTCTAATGAAGGTTGTTACAAAAGCAAATATTGAATAAAAACATATGAGATAAAAAGCACTTTCTCCATTAACCGCAGGATTTGGTATTATGTCATACATTGGAACGATAAATAATGTTAAAGCCGCTAGTAAACTAATTATGATATTACCGCTTAGGTAGGCTTTTTTCATATTAGTGGAATAAAACCATAAAGCTGTTGAGCTAAATAAATTGATAAAACCTAAATTAGTTATACCAACTCTCCATCCTAAATAGAAGCCTAGAAAAACACCAATTCCACTTAATACGAAATGTAGCAAAATTGCTTCTCGTCTTTTAATAGTATTATCGATTATTACTTTTCTTTCATTAAGTCTATCTACTTGAGTGTCGAAATAGTCATTTATAATATAGCCTGCAGCTGCAATAAATAAAGTAGAAAGTACTAAATAAAAAAACTGTAAATCGCTCAAGCTCCTTGAGTCCGTCATTGGAATTATGAGGGCATACCTAACTAGGTACTGGCTAAGAGCAATGATTAATAAATTCTTAAATCTTATAAGTCTAAAAAAGTCTATTAGTTTTACCATTTTCCTTGTACTTTTAATGTTTGTTCAATAACATCCCTTACGCAACCAGACCCACCGTTTTTGTGAGATATGTAATCGGCAATAGATTTAATTTCAGCAACTGCATCTTGTGGGCATGAACCTAAGCCAACTTCTTTCATCACTTCCCAGTCATTGATATCGTCACCCATATACAGTATGTTTTTTGAGTCAATATTGTGAATGTGTTTAAAGTCTTCTAAAGCATCTTTTTTATCATCACACCCCAAATATACGTCATCAATTTTTAGGTGTTTAAAACGCTCAATTAAGCCTTTACTTTTTCCGCCAGAAATGATAGCAATTTTATAGCCTTTCGATAGTGCAGTTCTTATAGCCATACCATCTTTAACATTCATGGTTCTTAATTGTTCACCACTAGCATGAAGAATTATTTTGCCATCAGTGAGTACGCCATCTACATCAAAGATAAATGTGGTGATATGGTGTAGTTTTTCTTTATAATTCATGAGTGTTTTTTAATGCTATTGCTGAGCGTTTTATAAATAGATTGTAATTCATTATTACTTTCAAGAGCTGTAATGTGTTTTTCAATAGTCAATTCATCACCCCTTTGGGCAGGTCCTGTTTGTGCTTTTGATGGTGGTAAGGATTGGATTTTATTGGCTGTTTCTAAAATTAGTGGGTGCAATATTTCAAAAGGAATGGAATGTTCCTTGCATATATCTTCAGAAAAACGATACATGAGATTACTAAAATTACAAGCAATTACTGCGGCTATGTGCAACTGTCTTCTTTGTTTACTATCTAACTCAAAAACTTTATTAGTAATGGAATTAGCCAGTTCATTTAAAAGTTCACTAAAAGAAGAGTCATTCGATTCAATGCATATCGGAACGCTTTCAAAACCTATATTACTCGTCTTTGAAAAGGTTTGAAGAGGATAAAAAACACCGACTTTACTCTTAGTTAAACAGTCTAAATCTTTTGTGCCAGAAGTGTGAACTTTTGGGAAATTAATGTGTTTTTCAACCTCTTTAATAGCATCATCCTTAACAGCTATTATGGCTAGTTCTGATTTGATGATATTATTTAAATCAGTAGTAAACGGGCAATCTAATTGATTTGCTAGCGTAGAAGCAGATTTTTCAGTACGACTGTATACTTGAATAATTTCATGACCAGCATGGCGTAAAGCACTGCTAAGATGTGTGGCTAAATTCCCTGCACCAATCATTGTTATTTTAGTCATGCCGAAATATACTTTTTTTAGATTCAAAAAGAACAAAATTAAGTAATTTTGTACTTCCTAAATAAAACCTAATGTTCGACAAATTACTTTCTGGACTTTTATCGATGCGATTAATGGCATTTTTGATACTATTATTCTTTGTTGCTATCGGATACGCTACATTCATTGAGAATGATTTTGGTACTCAAACCGCTAAGGCTTTGGTGTATAATGCAACCTGGTTTGAAATAATAATTGTGTTGTTGACTATCAATATGATTGCTAATATTAACCGCTACAAATTATGGCGAAAAGAAAAGTGGGCAGTTTTATTGTTCCATATATCTTTTGTGATAATTGTCATTGGTGCTGGAATTACAAGATACGTTAGTTTTGAAGGAATGATGCCTATTCGTGAAGGAGAGCAATCTGATTTAATTATTTCTGATGGCACTTTTTTACAAATAAAAGTACACGACAATGCTTATCAATATAATTATAATAAGCCTATTTTACTGGATGATTATCAGGGTCCGTTAGAGTTTTTGTCTTCCAATGAATTTAGTCAAACGGTAAAGTTTTTAGATAATGATATTTCAATTGACTATTTAGATTATGTGCCTAATGCACAAGATACTCTAATCGTTGGAGAGGGAGTGCCTACACTTACGATTGTACTGGCGGGTGCTAATGGGCGTGAGACCTATTATTTGCAAGAAGGTAGGGCAGAGCGTTATTTAGGACTCAACTTCTCTTTTGGAACACCTTTACCGGGACACGTAAATTTCTTTTATGAAGATGGCGAATTGATGCTTCAACTGCCCGATGATGCTGAGTTTATGAGGATGGCAGACCAGTTTAAAGGTTCAATCCAAAAAGATAGCGTTCAGCCTCTAATATTGAGGTCATTATACATGGTTTCAGGTCAAAACTTCGTTGTTCCTGTCTTAAATGAAAAAGCGACACTTAGCTATTACAAGGGCGTAAATAAAGAAGGAGAGGAGCTTGAAGATTTACTTAAAGTAAAAGTTAAAAGTAATGGAGAAGAACAGATAGTAGAGCTTTTTGGAGATAAAGGAATGGTCAGCAATAAAAACCACTTTCAATTGGGAGGCTTAAACTATTCACTGTCATATGGCTCAATGTACTATCAAACGCCATTTTTTGTGCGTTTAAATGACTTTCAGTTAGAACGTTACCCTGGCTCAAATAGTCCTGCCTCTTTTGCAAGTGAAGTAACATTAATAGATGGAGAAGAAGAAACAGACCATCGTATTTTCATGAATAATGTACTTGATTATCAAGGCTACCGCTTTTTTCAAGCATCCTATGACCAAGATGAATTGGGAACAGTACTATCTGTTAATCATGATTTTTGGGGGACTTGGATAAGCTACCTTGGATATCTAATGATGTCAGTAGGAATGATTGCTACGATTTTTTCAAAGAAAACACGCTTTTCCAATTTGAGGAGAAAACTTGATGAATTAAGAACGAAAAGAACAACAACTTTAATGATGTTCTTATTCCTATCTACGAGTGTAGTTGCACAAGATTCTAATACTGTTGATTCACTTATTTTATCTACGCCAATTAGCCTAGAACACGCTAATAAGTTTGGAATGTTAGTTGTTCAGGATGAAGGCGGACGAATGAAACCATTTGGAACAACAACTTCAGAAATTCTGAGAAAAGTGAGTCGAAAAAGTGATTATAATGGTTTGAATTCAAATCAAGTCGTATTGGGGATGCTTCAAAACCCTTACTTGTGGCAGTTGGCTCCAATGATAAAAGTAAATAATGATGAATTAAGAGAGAAGTTGGGTTTGGAAGAAAAGTACACCTCTTTTTTATCATTTTTCAGTGATGAAGCCAAATATGTATTAACAAATGATGTACAAGTAGCTTATGCCAAAAAGCCTGCTGAACGAAGTAAGTATGACAAAGAGGTGATGGCGGTCGATGAAAGAGTAAATATCTCTTACATGGTCTATAACGGTTCTTTTTTACGCTTTTTTCCAATTCCTGATGACCCTTCAAATAAATGGATTTCACCTGCTAACAGTGAAGCCTTATTGTTTGGAGATGATTCATTGTTTGTAAACTCAATTTTACCAATTTATTATAGAAGCTTACAGCAGGCTCAAAAGGATGGTGATTACGAAGTGGCAAATAACACCCTTACAGCCATCGGTAACTACCAAAAGAAGTTTGGAGCAGATGTTTACCCTTCTGACTTAAAATTAAAAACAGAGGTGTTTTATAACAACGCTAAAGTATTCAATCGCCTTTCATATTACTATGCTCTAGTAGGATTGGTAATGATTCTATTACTAATTCAACAAATCTTAAAAGAACGTAAGTGGAGAAATAGCATTATTCGATTTGCATTTATATTGGTTGGAGTTGGTTTTGTTGCACATACGATAGGCTTAATGGGTCGATGGTTTATCTCTGACCATGCACCATGGAGTAATGCCTATGAAAGTGTAATATATATTGCCTGGGCAACCATATTAGCAGGCTTCACATTCGCTAGAAAAAGTTTAATGACAGTAGCTGCAACCGCAATATTATCGTCCTTACTATTAATGGTTGCAGCATTAAATTGGCTAGATCCTGAAATTACAAATTTAGTTCCTGTACTTGATTCCTATTGGTTGCTTATTCACGTTGCAATTATTACAGCGAGTTATGGTTTCTTAGCCTTAGGAGCTTTGTTAGGCTTTTTAAACTTGATATTAATGATAATCCAAAATAAGACGAATAAACTAAGAATAGGTGATAGTCTAAAGGAGCTAACATTTATCAACGAAATGAGTATAACCACTGGTTTATTTATGCTTTCTATTGGAACATTCTTGGGCGGTGTATGGGCAAATGAGTCGTGGGGTAGATACTGGGGTTGGGACCCAAAAGAGACTTGGGCTTTAGCCAGTATGCTTATTTATATTTTTGTTTTGCACATGCGATTTATACCAAAATTGAAGGGGATGTTTGCCTTTAATTTTGCATCTATAGTTGCATATGGTTCTATTATTATGACTTATTTTGGAGTGAATTTCTATTTATCAGGATTACACTCCTATGCTAAAGGTGACCCTATGCCTATCCCATCATTTGTTTACTATTCAATTGCTGTAATTGCTATTGTTAGTGTATTAGCACAATGGAGGCAAAAACGGTTTCTAAAATAATGAAATACTTTACCGTATTTCTTTTCACTTTTTTAACATCTTGTATGAGTAATTTTAACAATTCAGATTCATTTTCTATTTATGATTTTTCATTTAAAACCATAGATGGAACAGACTTTGATATGTCCTCGTTGAAAGGTAAAAAAGTGTTGATAGTGAACGTAGCTTCAAAGTGTGGACTAACGTCGCAATATGAACAGCTAGAGGAGCTTTATAAAGAGTATAAACATCTGAATTTTGAAATTTTAGCTTTTCCTTCTGCCGACTTTGCCAATCAAGAGTTTAGCGACAGCGAACAGATATCTTCCTTTTGTTCAAGCACATATGGTGTAAGTTTTACTATTTTTGAAAAAATAAAAGTTCTAGGAAAAAATAAACACCCTCTTTATCAGTGGCTGACAGAAAAAAGTAAAAATGGAAGAAAAAATATTCCTGTTTTATGGAATTTTCAGAAATTTACTATTGATGAAGAAGGTAATTGGGTAGATTATTTTTTGCCCACTACCAGTCCTAAATCTAAAAAGATTACAAGATGGATAAACAGTTAGATATATTAGCTTTTGGAGCTCACCCAGATGATGTTGAGTTGAGCTGTAGTGGCACCATTGCCAAACAGATAGCTCTTGGTAGTAAAGTTGGAATTGTTGATTTGACTAGGGGAGAATTGGGAACTAGAGGAAGTGCTGAAATTCGTGATAAGGAAGCGGCAAAAGCAGCTCAGCTACTTGGAGTTGATATGCGTCATAATTTGAATTTTAAAGATGGTTTTTTCCAGAATGATGAAAGTCATCAGATGGAAATCATTAAAATTATAAGAGAATATCGTCCTAGAATAGTTTTAGCTAATGCTGTAAGTGATAGACATCCTGATCATAAAAAAGGGTCCGATTTAGTATCCCATGCTTGTTTTTTAGCTGGATTACCGAAGATAGAAACAGGCCAAGATGCTTGGCGACCAGAAGTTGTTTACCATTACATTCAATTTGATGAGATAGAACCAGATTTTGTAGTAGATATAAGTAATTATATCGATAAAAAGATTGAAGTTGTCAAAGCCTTTAGCTCACAGTTTTATGATCCTAAGTCGGATGAGCCAGAAACTATTATTTCTTCTAAAGGATTTCTTGATAGTGTCCGCTACAGAGCAGCTAATATAGGTCGTCTTGCTAGAGTTGCTTATGGCGAAGGCTTTACAGCAGAAAGGCTTATTGCTGTAGATACTTTAGATAAACTGAAGTAATTACTCCTTAACTGTTTTAACATAGAATTGACTACTGTTATTATCTGTCAATTTTACCACGTATATGCCTTTTGTTAGATTAGTTAAATCCAATTTTATATTCCCTTGGTTTAAAGTCGTTTTACCATTTTCAATCAACTGTCCTGATATAGAATAAAGTGAGTAGGAGTAGCTTTGACCGTTAGAGGGTAATGAGATTTCCAAAATACCTTGTGTTGGAATAGGAAATGCTTTTAGTTTTTGAAAATTAAGAGAATTTATGCCAGTGGTGTTATAGCATGCTTTGATGTCAAATTCTGCAGCTGATGACCATGCGTTACCATTAACCTCAGATAATGCGACTAACTTTAGATATCTACCTATTTTTGGATTATTAAAGACAATAGTTTGTGGAGCCGATGTATTTTCAAATTGAGCTATAGTATCGGCATCTCCATAATCTAAAAAATCACTACTAAAGTAAAGTTCAAAATCTTTAATTCTACCATTTTCACCATCTTGTCTTGTTTGATAGGTGAATTCATATATTTTATATTCATCACCAAGGTCTATTTCCATATGATGTGGGTAGGGGTCAGAGCCTGTGCTCCATCTAGTATGCCATATTGTTGAAGGGTCATTATCAAAAGCCATCGTAGCAAAACCTGGATAATTTACTTCTTCACTATCAACATATTTTAATTCCCAACTTTCTTTCGGTACTAGAGCTGGATTATTACAATTACTTACAGAAGGACATTCTTCAGCAACAATCATATCTTCAATACTCTTTGAATAGCTCTCACCATTTTTAGTAATTGTTAGGCTAACATCATAGCTTCCTATTTCTCCTAGTACAACTTTTGGATTTCTAATATTTTCATTTTCAATATACACTGGTTCTGGTTCAATGCTCCAAGACCAACTACATCCTTCATGGTCTATTATCGAATGGTCATTCAATTGAATAGTATCTAAAAAACAGTCTATTATGGGGCTATTTACCCATGGCTGAATTATAGGCAAGAAGTTTGTATTATCTAGGCTATTTTCCCATACTCCACCAGTTCCGGCTACTCTAAGCTTACTGTCTCTAAAAAATGCTAATGCATGATTTATTTTTTTTCCAGCGGGAAAATCAATACCATACACTGACCAATTGTTTTCTCCATATCGTCTTATGTAACAATTAGCATCCTGGCCATTTAAGCTAGAGGTAAATAGATAAACAATATCATTTCCTTGTTCGTCTGGCTGTACTACTAAGGTTTCGCAATATGGATTTAGATTTGCTGTCCAATCAACCCAACTATCGCCACCATCTGTTGATTTGAATACCTTACCGATATCAGAAGACCAAGTTCCATTGTTTAGACATGCATATATGGAATTAGCGTCATTTGGAGAAATAGCAAATTGAAGCTTACCACCCCAAGAGGCTTCTCCATTAGAGCCATCTGTTAAACTAGGTTTTTGTTGCCAAGTGTAGCCACCATCCTCTGATTTAAACAAGCCCTCGTTGACGACATCAGCATAGATAATTTCTGGACTGCTAAATGAAATTTGAAGGTATCTAACTCTTTTCCCAAAATCATGTAAAAGCTCAAAGTTTGTTCCCATATCACTACTTTTCCAAAAACTATTTCCTTCACCTAAATAGATGACTTCATAATAATTTGGGTGAAAAACCATATTACCTCTTCTACCACCATATTCATCCATATTTGGGTGTTTATTAAAAGGGAAACGGCCTTCTGCTGACCCTTCGGCAGTTTGAGGTAATATCCAACCAGCACCTAAATCATCAAACGCTACATGCCTACTTTTTCCTTGTAACACCCAACCAGTTGGAGATTCAGCACCACCCATTCTTAAGGCTTTTTCTTGATAAAAGTCGGTTATTGCAGTGTTCCCATTGTGGTAACGCCCACCTACAACAATATCTTCATTCCAACCTTGATCGAATCCCCAGAAATCAGAACCAATAAGGTTGTTGTTTTTTGATTGTGCATTATTTGTGTTAGTAAAATTATCTGAGGAGAAAGTAAATCCACCATCTGTTGCTAGCCAGGCTCTATTATTCTCTAAAAGCATCATGTATTGGGCGTCTGGATGAATTGGGAAACTTCCTCCATAGCCTCCAACTAGAGAAAAGCTATCACCTCCATTTATAGTTTTATATAGGCTTGAAGTACCTGCAAACATTATATCTGCATCGTCAGGAGATACTTCAAATACAACATCATAAAACCCTTGCCAATTTTCTAGTGGAAAGTCATCAGTCTGTCCAGTGGCAAGTAATTCTCCGTTTTCTGATACTAGGTCTATTTTGTATAGAAGGGGAGTGTCATCACTACTCAGAAGTAGAATAAAAATATTGTCTGGTGAGTCATTAGATACTGCTAAAAGTCCACCGGACTCATCTGTAATGTTGGGAAAATTTGAAAAAACACTAAAACTTTGTCCTCCATCATTTGATTTCAAGATTTTAAAAATTCCGTTTTGTGTACTTATGGCATAGACTTTTTCTAGTTCATTCGCCTTGAAATGTATGTCATAAGCTTGATATTGCCAAGGGTTAGTCCAATTAATTCCACCATCTAAGGAATGATAAATCCCCGATGAACCCGCCGAAATTATATGGTTAGGATTTAAAGTGCTTATTATGATTTTATCAGAGTAAAATAGACCGTCAGAAGCAAGTAAAGGTGTCCAGTCTTGTCCACCATTCGTTGTTTTATGAATTTGTGAATTAGCAGCTACATAGACTATGTTTTCATTTTGAGGATCAATGGCTACGGCTGTAATTCCTCCTCCAAAATTATAATTTTGACCTATTAATGTCCAAGTATTTCCATGATCAACCGATTTGCTGACAAAAGCTGTTTCAGTACCGCAGTATAAAACGGAATCATTGCTTTTTGATATGTCAAAGGAGTAAATGTTAACTTGCCAAGGACAGCTTGCAGGAACTGATTCACCACCACTTTCATTCAACCAAAAAGTTTCTTTAGGTCCTAAAAAGCTCCATTGATTATTGGCTTCGGAGATTTGTGTAATTAGTTCATTATTGGTATTTGATTGATGATTAATGTAAATCTCTCCATTTGGCAAAACGTATGGAATAATTTTTCTACTCCAAATTTTATAGTAACGTTCTACGGCTTTATGTTTGTTTGTATTCAGAGATTTCCACTTGTTGTACTCTTGCCTTACATCATTGAAGTTTAAGTTCTCATTGTAGAGCATTTTTGCCCAGTCAGGAAATGTTTCGTTATAAGTGGGTTTATAGGATGGAATATTTCCATCAATAAAATCATGTGAGTTATACTTTTCTTGTCCAAATAAATGGATGCTCGCTAGAATATAAAGGGCTAATATGACTTGTTTTTTCATCTGAAAATTTTCTTCTTTTTAAGCCTCAAGGAATTTCCAATTACAATAACGTCTGAAAATGCCATGAATAATGCACCCCACATTGGATTTAAAAATCCAAGTGCAGCAATTGGGATGGCAACAATATTATAGGAAAATGCCCAAAATAGGTTTTGTTTTATGGTAAGTAGAGTATGTTGACTAATCTTGTAGGCTTGTTCAATTTGCTTTAAATTCGAGGTGTTTAGAACTACAATTTGAGCAGACTCAATGGCAACTTCTGTGCTTCCTCCTAAAGAAATACCTACGTGTGCTTTCGCTAATGCTGGGGCATCGTTAATGCCATCACCAACCATTGCTGCTAAGCCTTCTTTATTTAATTGTTCAATTTTCTCTAGTTTCTCATGCGGTAGTTGCTCGCCATGTACCGTATCTATTCCTATGGATTGACCTAATTCTATACATTTTTTCTGTTTATCTCCACTAAGAATTGTTGTTGTAAGACCGATTTTTTTGAGATTCTGAATGGTATCTGATAGATTTTCTTTCTGCTGATCACTACATTTTATGCTTGCTATTAACGAGTCATTTTTCAATAAAAAAAGTTGATAGTTTTCATCGGTTTGATTTACGAATTTTCCACTACCTAATTTATAGGAATTACCTTTCCATTTAGCTTCAATACCCATTCCTTTTATTTCTTTTATATCAGAAATATCTAAAAGAGAAGCTTCATTTTCTAACGATTTTATTATGGATTTAGCAATAGGATGTGAGGAGTGTATTTCAAGTGAGTAAAGAAGATCAATAATTGTACTTTTTTGACTTTCTTCACAGTTGATTTCATCAATTTTAAATTCGCCGCTGGTGAGTGTTCCAGTCTTGTCAAAGACAATATGTTTTATTTTAGCGAATTCTTCTAGAGTATTACCCCCTTTGATAAGTATTCCCATTTTTGCTGCACGACCCAATCCAACCATTACTGCTGTTGGAGTAGCTAAACCCATTGCACAAGGGCATGAAATAACCAATACGGCTATGGAGCGCATAACAGCATCAGAAATATTAATATTAAAAATAAAATGACTGACAATAAATGTTAATAGTGAGATTACAATGACAACAGGTACAAAAATACTACTCACTTTATCTCCTAGTCGTTGAATATTAGGTTTATTGTTTTGGGCTTGTTTTACAAGTTTAATAATATGGGATAGTACGGTATCTTCGCCAACTTTTTGGGCTTCCATTTTGATGTTTCCATCGATTAAAATAGTCCCGCCAATAACATGTTCAGAATTACTCTTCAAAATACTTTCGCTTTCTCCAGTAATCATAGATTCGTCTAGATATCCTTGCCCGCTTATAATAATTCCATCTGTTGGAATTTTATCTCCAGAATTAACAAGTAGAATGTCGTTAGGGCTTATATCTTTAAATGAGATACTTTGAATAGTTCCATCTTTATTTTCTCTTTTAGCAGTTAGATTTTGTATTGCACTTAACTCTTTAATTGCCGAGGTAGTTTGTTTCACAGAGCGATGCTCAAGAACATTACCTAATAATACTAGAGTAATAATGGTAGCTGCTGTCTCGAAAAATAGATAGTTGTGAGCCTCTGAAGTTCCATGAAATGCTATTGAACCAACAATACTGTAGAAAAAAGCAGCAGTTGTCCCCATCATTATAAGCACATCCATATTAGGAACACCTGTTTTTAGTGAGTTCCATGCATTTCTTCCAAAGTAATAGCACCCAATTAAATAAACTGGTAGGGCAAGAAAAAATTGAATTATTGGATTTTGAAGAAAATGCCCTTCATTGAGAAACATATGGCTAAATAGTGGGATGGTAAAAACTAAACTGATTACAAACAGTTTTTCTACTATATTGTTTTCTTCAATTTCTCCTTCTTTAGCTTTATAACCAATTGACTCAATTTCTTTGATTATTACCTCAGTATTGTTGTATTCGTTTTCAATAAATCGAGCTTCAGAATTTGGAAAATCAATAATTATATCCTTAACACCTTTACTGTTAAGATGTTTTTCTATGCCCTTAGCACAATTGGCACAGGTCATACCAGAGATATGTATATTTTTAGAGTTGCTCATGGTTATTCAAAGATAGTTTTTTAAGTTAAAAAATGATGCTCTAAATATTCTAAATTTATATATTTGCCGTCCCAATGGTGGTTGTAGCTCAGTTGGTTAGAGCATCGGATTGTGGTTCCGAGGGCCGTGGGTTCGAATCCCATCTTCCACCCATAAAAAAAGGTCTTGTTTTGGCAAGACCTTTTTTTGTGTAAATATTTCAATTTCTATTTCTTACTGAAATTCATCAACAGCCTTTTAAATTGTGCAGGCTTTTGGAGCCCAGGAAAGCTTCTAATCTTTTCCAGTTTTGAATCAAGAATAACAGTTGTAGGCCAGTAATACCCTCCATTATATGGTTCTACTAATTCAGCAAAAAGGTTGTGTCTCCATGTAGATTTAGGATCTTCTTCAATAGATGCATCATTAACATATGTTACCCCTTTAAACGTAATGGGTTCTTTGGTTTTTCCATCTAGTAATACAGCATAATAATTATCATTTATCATTTTAATAATCTCTGAATCTACTAGAGTGGTTTCCTTCATCTCTTTACAGTAAGGACATCCTTTTTTAGTAAATAAGAAAATGACTTTTCTAGGTTCTGTCTGTACTCTTTTCTCAAGTTCTTCTAAAGAAATCCAGTTAATTGAAGAATAAAGATTATTTGCTTTGATAACTTGTTTAAGGTTGGTCTTGTTCTTTTTTGGTTTGCTTTCATTTTCGTTACAAGAAATTACAGCAAATGGCAAGATGATGACCAGTAAAGTGGTAATTATTTGTTTCATTTTTTAGTCGTTAACATTTTATTTGCATTGGCGATCCAAGGAGTTGGTCCACCTGCGATATAGCCTGTCTTTCCTAGAGCAGTGATTTGAGTTTTTCCATCAGCAATACCTACTGAGAACATGTGTAGAGTAGGGTAGCCTCTGACTTTAAAGAACTGTTGGAGTTCTCTGTTTTGCTTTTTTATTTCCTCTGACTGCTCCGTTCTTCTTGGATAATCAAGTTCAAGTAGAACTACATTTTCTTTTGCCCATTTTTTAAACGAGGGCGTATCAAATACTTCTCTTTTAAGTTTAATACACCATCCACACCAATCGCTTCCAGTAAAGTTGGCTAAAATTGGCTTATCGGTCTTCATCGATAGTTTGGCAGCTTCATCAAAGTTTATAAACCAACCATCATTTTTTTCTTGTGCCGAAAGGGAAACAGTGCAGAATAAAAAACTGCAAACAATAAATATATTTTTCATTTTTCTAGTTTTTAGTGAACGCCGTGCATTAATTTTTTAATAAAGGGTGATATTAACATAACGAAAATGGAGATAAATATTGTAACAAAACCTATTTGAGCATAAATACTGTTGTATTGCATCAGGGTCGCTACTGATTCTGATGAAATATCAGGATTACCCATAAACCAATTTCCTAAATCTGATAACCAATTACTTTCCGTACTACTTCCACTAGTTGTAAGTTTCGCTAATATTCCAGAAATATAATGAGCAAATGTTGACGATAGGAACCATACTCCCATCATAAATGCAACCATTTTCTTTGGGGATAACTCAGTAACTTTAGATAAACCAATTGGTGATAAAAATAATTCGCCAGTAGTAATCAGAAAATATCCAAGAAATACAAATAAGAAAGGTACCTTTCCATTATCACCGATGAAATGTGCTGTTGCAGCAAAAATTAAAAACCCAAGTCCAAGTTGGAATATGCCTAATGCAAACTTGATTGGTGTATTTGGATTTCTGTTCATAGCACCTAATTTAGTCCATAATAAGCTAAATGGTATTGCTAAAAGGACAATGTATCCCGGGTTAATAGCATTGGTTTGTGAAGCTGTCATTCCTACTAAATTAACGCATTTGTCTACCCAAACAGTAACCGAGCTTCCTGCTTGTTCGAAACAAGCCCAAAAAACAGTTAAAAATACAGACAGAATCAATATGGCAATAAGTCTGTCGCCACTAACTTTGTCGTTTTGTTTGACCTTATAATCGTATATAATATAACCTAGATAAAGTAATACAATGGCACCCACTACTGATAGCACATCACCTAGAACAGCAGATTGTGTATCCATAACAATTAGGTAAGCAAATACTGGTACAGCAACAAAACCTAAGATGTATATTAAATTTGCAACCGAAATTCCAGATATTTTTTTATTAATATATTCTTTTGGTTGTAATCCTTTATCTCCTAAAACATTATTTGTTATTCCTTTCCAGAAGACGATTAGACCTGCTAACATTCCAATACCAGCTGCACCAAATCCGTAGTGCCAACCGTAGACTTCTCCTAAGTAACCACAGAAAAGAGGAGCAATCATAGCTCCAAGATTAATACCCATGTAGAAAATGGTAAAGCCACCATCTCTTTTAATATCTCCTTCTTCATAAAGCGAACCTACAAGAGTAGAAATATTAGGTTTAAAGAATCCATTACCCATAATCAAAAGACCTAGAGCTCCGTAGAAGAAGAAGTCGGTAGGAAATGCCATAAAGAAATGACCTAATGCCATTAATACACCTCCATATAGAATAGACTTTCTGTAGCCAATGAATTTATCAGCAAGGTATCCGCCAATTAACGGGGTAAGATAAACTAATGCTCCATATGCTGCATAGATACCATAGGCTACTTCTTCGTTATTTTCTAAATGAGAATAGTAGTCTTTGATAAGATATAAAGTAAGTAAAGCACGCATTCCGTAAAAGGAAAATCTTTCCCACATTTCGGCAAAAAATAAGTAAAACAAGCCCTTTGGATGACCTTTTTTATCAAGATAGGCTTTAGCGATTAAAAGAATTAATACTGTAAAAACTACATAAGAAATAATTTGAAGCATAGTTTGGATTTTTTAATTTAAAGGCTCGAATATACTAATTTATTGACTTATAAATTCTCTAAAACATAGTCTGTCATTAATCTATATAAATGTAACCTAGTATTGCCGCCATATATACCATGATTTTTATCGGGATATATGAATAAATCAAATTGTTTATTGGCTTTTACTAAAGCAGAAATCATTTCATATGTATTTTGAACATGTACATTGTCATCTGCTGAACCATGAATTAAAAGATATTCACCCTTTAATTTTTCAACGTGATTTATAGGTGAGTTTTCATCATAACCCTCTGGATTTTCTTGTGGTGTTCGCATATACCTTTCAGTATATATATTATCATAATACCTCCAATTTGTTACTGGTGCAACTGCAATTGCCATTTTAAAATTTTCAGCTCCTTTGGTGATAGCTAAAGATGAAAGATAACCGCCATAGCTCCAACCTTGAATTCCTATTCTATCTTTGTCAACATAATCCAAGTTAGCCAAGTATTTATTTGCTTCAATTTGGTCTATAGTTTCATACTTTCCTAACTGTTGGTAAGTTAACTTTTTAAATTCGGCACCTCTACCGCCAGTACCTCTATTATCAACACATGCTACGATATATCCTTTTTGTGCTAAATGTTGATACCAGAAATAATTGAACCATCCCCATGAGTTTAATACTTGTTGTGAGCCAGGGCCTCCATAAAGAAACATAAAAACAGGGTATTTTTTTGACGCATCAAAATCAGATGGTTTTATCATCCAGCCATTAAGTTTAATATCTTCTGAGGTTTTGAAGCTAAAAAACTCTTTGTTAGATAAGTCAAATTCACTCATAGTAGTAATGAGTTCAGCATTATCTTCTAAAACTCTAATTTTCTTTCCATTGCTATTGTGAAGACTAATATAGGGTGGTATGTTCGCAGTAGAGTAGGTGTTAGAATAGTATTTCATACCATTGCTAAAGGTGCTATTGTGAGTTCCAATTTTAGAAGATAATTTGATTTTATCATCTCCATTTATTCCAATACTATAAAGTCCTCGGTGTATAGTTCCTTCTTCGTTGGAAGTATAAAAAACTCTATTTTTTTCAGCATCCATACCATGATACTTTGTTACTTCCCAGTCACCATTGGTAATTTGTTTCCATTTTCCATTTTCTAAGTTTATGTGGTAAATATGGTTGAATCCGCTTTTTTCAGAAGTCCATATCATATGATTTTTATCTACAGTGAAGGTGGTGTTATCATGAATATCAATATAATATTTGTCTGTTTCTGTAAACAACACTCGACTGTTATTGGTAGATGTATTACATAGAATAAAATCTAATTTGTTTTGATGTCTATTCATAGCTGAAACAAACAAAATATCTTCGTTTTTTGTCCATCCCATTCTAGGAAAATACTCGTACTCCTTTCTAAATGTTATAGCATTTGTTTTTTGAGATTTAAGGTCAAATAGGTGTATACTAACTTTTGAATTTTCTTCTCCGGCTTTTGGGTATTTGAATTCATATTGACTAGGGTAGAGTTCGTTTTTGAACATATCCATAGAAAACTCCTTCACATTGCTTTCGTCAAATTTATAATAAGCCAGTTGTTCTCCATCTGGTGACCATTGAAATGCCTTTACTAAGCCAAATTCCTCTTCGTATACCCAGTCTGATGCACCATTTATTATTTTGTTTACCTCTCCATCAAAAGTTATTTGAGTTGTGTTTTTGGATTTGAGGTCCCTAATAAAAAGATTATTATGGAATACATAAGCTACTTTATCTCCATTAGGCGAAAAAGTAGCATACATTACTTTTTCAGATTTTAGAGTATCTACTTTCCTTGTGAGTAAATCATAAACAAAGTATTTGGACTTTGAGCTGTAGCGGTAAATACTTTTAGTTTCCGTAGCAAATAATATCTTTTTTTCATCCTTAGAAAAGGTGTAGTTGTTAATATTGAATTCAATACCCTTTGAATCAAGAATCTTACGAACTTTTTTACCTGTTTTAAAACTGTACTTATTGATTTCTGTTATACTATCTTTAGTATCAATTCTGCTATAATAGTCTCCATTGTTCATAGACTTAAAGCCTTTTACAGATTTTGGGTAGAAGTCATATGTCTTCCAGATATTTTCAAGGGTAATGTCTTTCTTCTGAGCAAATATGCTAAGAGGTAAAACGATAAGGCTAAGTAGATATATTTTTCTCACGAATAACTATTTTAAAAGAATAGCGAATTTACTTATTTTTGCCAAAACAACTTTGATGAATTTCAACAAGATAACTCCTTCACACTTAGACTATTTCAAAAGCATTTTAGACCAAAAATCTGTTCATTATGACGCTGATAGCCTACAAAATTATTCACATGATGAGACTGAGGATTTAGTCTATCTGCCCGAAGTTGTAATTAAGCCTTCAACTACAGAAGAGGTTTCAAAAGTCTTAGCCTATTGCAATTCGAATAATATTTCTGTGACCCCTTGTGGCGCTAGAACTGGGCTTAGTGGTGGTTCATTACCTGTATGTGGTGGTGTGGCTTTAAGTATGGAGAGGTTCAATACTATTATTGATATTGATGAAAGAAATCTACAAGCTACCGTAGAACCTGGAGTAATTAATCAGGTATTCAAAGATGCGGTAAAAGAAAAAGGTCTTTTCTATCCGCCAGACCCAGCGAGTAAGGGAAGTAGTTTTTTAGGTGGTAATTTAGCCGAAAACTCAGGTGGTCCGAAAGCACTTAAATATGGTGTTACTAAGGATTATGTATTAAATTTAGAGGTGGTTTTGCCGTCTGGAGATATTATTTGGACTGGAGCGAATGTTCTGAAAAACTCTACTGGATACAACCTTACTCAATTGATGATTGGAAGCGAAGGTACGCTAGGCGTCATTACTAAAATTGTTTTTAAACTTATTCCTCATCCAACACA
Organism: Flavobacteriales bacterium; assembly: GCA_965277895.1. Classification (GTDB taxonomy): domain Bacteria; phylum Bacteroidota; class Bacteroidia; order Flavobacteriales; family UBA7312. Next base: position 1,488,407 of record CBDIDR010000001.1, on the reverse strand, counting down.
AGATTTAACACTTTTAGTGCCTTTCCGTTCTGCTGAAAAGGCTTGTGAAGCAGTTTCTGCTGTATTCCGGGCGGGTATTACGCCATCAGCTTTGGAATTTATGGAAAGAGAAGCACTTGACTGGACATTAAAGTTTTCAGATGTAAATATTTCTATTGAAGATGATGTAGAAGCTCATTTATTGGTTGAGGTTGACGGAAATGATATGGATACTTTATTCAAAGACTGTGAACGTATTACTGAGGTCATGGAACAGTTTGATTGTGGAGAAATACTATTCGCTGATTCATCTCTTCAGACAGAACAACTTTGGAAGATGAGAAGGGCAGTAGGTGAAGCTGTAAAAAGTAATAGCGTTTACAAAGAAGAAGATACCGTGGTTCCTAGAGCTGAATTACCAAAGCTTTTAAAAGGAGTGAAGGAAATTGGTCAAAAACACGGATTTAACTCTGTGTGTTATGGCCACGCTGGCGATGGTAATTTGCATATAAACATCATTAAAGGTGATATGAGTGATGACGCTTGGAATAATGACTTACACATTGGAATAAGGGAATTATTTGAGCTTACTGTTGAGCTTGGTGGAACAATAAGCGGTGAGCATGGCATAGGCTTAGTTCAAAAAAACTATATGGACATTGCTTTTACTGATGAAAACCTCAATCTGCAGAAAGGAATAAAGACTTTATTCGATCCAAAGGGTATTCTTAATCCAAAGAAAATGTTTGTCTAAACTTATTCTAGTATCACTTTTTTGATGCTTCTTCCATAAGTTGAATTCAATTCTACTAGGTATAATCCTTTGCTTAAGTTAGATAAATCGAACTGCTCTACTAAAAATCCATTATCGTAATTCACCTGACGTTGCTCAATTATACGGCTTTGCAAGTCGATGATTCTAATGAGATTAATTTCCTCTTTAGATGACTGGTGTTGAATTATAAATCTACCATCATTTGGATTAGGGAAAAGCTGAGTATTAAGGAAGAATTCATCAATAGATGTTTCACATTCAATTACTGTTAATTTTAGAGTGTCAACAGAAGAACATCCATTTTCGTCAAGACCAGTTACTGTAACTTCTTGCTCGCCATTTAGAAGAAAAATTTGTGAATATTCATTACCTAAATCAACATTATTCCAAACAACGTTCATGTTTTCAAAACTAGATGAAACAAAGAAATCTACACTACTACCTCTGCATACTACAAGCGAGTCAAGGTTGTATTCAATTTCTATCTGACTTGCGGCTATTGACTCAATAGTGATTTCATCAAATAATTCACAACCGTTTTCATCTTCAGCAGCAACAGAGTATGTGCCTGATGAATTTATAGAAATTACACTAGAAGTTTCTCCAGTATTCCAAAGGTAAGACTCAAGTCCTATTATAGATTGAAGATAAATAGTTGAGCCTTCACATAAACTCTCGTTTGATGTTATTTCAAAGCTATTAATTGAGGGAATCTCAATGGATGAAGTAGCTGCACATCCTGCAGAATCGTAAGCTATTACCTCATAAGTGCCTTCCTCAAAAATAGTTAGGCTTTGATTTGTGGATGAATCATCCCATTCGAATGAAGTGAAATTCCCGGAAGCATTCAGCGTTAGACTATCATATGGGCAATTGCTTGTAACATCAATAGATAATGGTTCGCTACTACCAATTTGCACCTCTACTGGAGTTCGTGCACTAGAGCAGATTGTTTTTATTTTCCAGTTGTAAAAGTAGTAGTAGTAATCGGTCATAAAACTTCCACCATTTCCATACCAGTATGATCCATTGACAGATACAATACCGTTATATGTATATGGGAAGTTTAAATTGTCAGAGCTTGAACGTTTAAGCTGTGGGTTTTCACCACCGAAATTAGCTATGCTTACATCGTTATCTGTAGTTAATCTGTAGCTATTTCCGGCACTAATCTGAAAGTTTAATTCAATAGTATGGGCTACATTCTCACTTTCTGGAACATCTTCAGTGTGTTCATGAACGATATTTCCTTCATTATCAAAAAGTACAATTTTTCTTTCGCCAGCTTGATTAGTGAACACATCAACAGATTCAAGTATAAAACTTTCATTAGCATCAAATTCTAAAGAGCCAACACTTGAAGCTGAGCCGCTATAATCTGAATTTCCTGAATGAAAAACTTCACCGATTTGTGCAGAATCTGAAATGGATGCTGATTCAATATAAAAAGTGGTAGTAGAATTTAATTCGTCCGTAGTGTAGCTTTCTCCAATATGAACAAGGTTTCCTCCGAATGGTGCATCGTACCAATTTATATCGTTTGATGTGCCGTTATTATTGGCAGTAAGTGTGACACTTGTTGGTGTACAATTCTGAGTAGAAGAGGCGGTTGGAGGCTCTACTAGATTTATGTTGATTTCTTGTGTAATGGTATCAGCTCCTAAATTATTTGATACAATTAGTTCAACGGTGTAGTTACCACTTGTAGAATACTGATGAGTAGTGAAGCTTTCCGTTGATACGTTACCATCCCCAAAATTCCATTCTACGTTTACGCTGTTAGAAGAACTGTTATTAAACGAAACTATACCTGCACATTCGTTAGTAGAGCTGTAGTTAAAAGAAGCTACGGGGGCTGAAGTAGGAGGTAAGGATGTAACCCAAACACCTCTACCGTATGTTCCTGCAAATAACTTGTTAGAACTGATGTGATATTCCAATTCAGTAACAATAACGTTAGGCAGACCTTGATTAAAGTTTTCCCAGTCAGTCATTGAAGAATCTTTATAAAAAACACCTATATCAGTACCCAAAAATAGAGTTTCATTAGGAGGGTAAAATAAAATAGTATTTGAAGGTAAATTCGGTAAATTATTAGAAATATTAGACCAATTATTGCCGCCATCTGTTGAATAAAAAACTTTATCACCATCGGAGTATCCTGAAAATGTAGTCCATAATTCATTTGAATTGTCAGGATGTACAGCGATTGAGGTAATAGTTTTGCTTGGGAGACCACTACTTAAATTATACCAATCGACGCCTCCGTTAATAGTTTTAAAAATATCTTCACCTTCAGCAATGTAAATAACGTCATCATTGGATGGTGATAAGCATATTACATCTATATTTTCTGAACCGTTGAAGGTCGAAGAAATAGTGTTCCAATTTTCACCGTAATCTAAACTCTCATAAACGACATTATAGCCTATTACTATTCTGCTAGGGTTATTTTGGTCAATTTGATAAGGAGTAACCCAAGCACCATCAGAGTCAGGTGCAATATTATCCCAATTACTACCACCATTAGTAGAAATGGCAATATCACCATAATACAATTCAGAATACATAATATCTGGGTTAGTTGGGTCAACAGCACATTCCATACCATCACCACCCCTAACTGCATCCCAATCATTCTGGGAGTTACATCTTAAAGTTCCGTTGTCTTGAGTACCACCTAGCAAAAGGCCGTAATCGGTTTGAGATATTCCAATTTTATAAAATTGTGTGATTTGTAGGTCATCGCTTATGTCTGTCCAGTTCTCCCCATCATTTTCACTTTTATACAGTCCACCGTCATTTCCAGCGTATAAAATGCCATTGTCTGGATTATATCTCAAAATATGTTGGTCAGCATGAGCGTATTCAACACCACCACTTCCATACCAATGAGAGCTAATATTCCAATCTTGACCACCATTGGTAGATTTCCAAATATTAATACCACCAGTGAAAATTGTATTTTCATTTGTTGGAGAGACAGCAAGGGCTAAATCGTACCATCCTTGTCCACCTTCACCACCTCCGTCAGTTTCCCAGCTTAAAATATTTGGAGTTTCGGATTGAAGGGTAAAATTATAACCGCCATCAATGGATTTGTAGAGCCCACCAAAGCCGTCATCATTAGAACTATAAAGGATATACACAACGTTTGAATTTGCTTCTGTAACACCAATTATTCCTCTATTATTGCCAGAATTTGGTAGTCCAACATCATTAGTCATGTTGTCCCATGTTAATCCATTATCGTTTGAACGATAAAACTTACTTGTGCCTGTAGTTACAGCATATACTGTATTTGGATTGGAAACATTATACTCCATTGAAATGAAGTTAGGGCCTTGTAAAACCATTTCAAAATTTTCGCCACCATCAATAGAACGGTAGGTTTCACCATAGCCAGACTTTCTAGTTGAAACGAGTAGAATATTTGTGTTGTTAGGATTGATTAAGACTCTATTCCCTCTGTAGGCATTGTTTATATTGAAAGATAAGCCAGTAGTGTTCCAGCTTTGCCCTCCATCAGTAGACTTCATTAGTCCGTATGCATAAGTATCATCAGCATCTCTATCACCTGTTATAATGTACATGATATCAGGATTCGTAGGGTCTATTGCAATATCGGAAACGCCTAAGTTTGGTAATAAATCGGTATTACTACTCCAATTCTCACCACCGTCAGTTGATTTCCAAAGTCCTCCACTTGGAGAGCCAACCCAAATTATATTAGGGTTAGTTGGATTGAATTCTACGATATTAATTCTTCCTACCCCTCTTTTACTACCATTATTTTGGTAGGGTACGCTCGTAGGTCCAAAAGCTTGCCAATCGGCTTCAATGTCAGAAATGTTTAAGCTTTTAGGTTGATTTTTAAGTTTACTGTATTCTTCATATAATTTTTCATAGGGAAAAATTCCATCAGGATAAACTCTTGGTGCCATAAAAGCTTCTCTACGCTTAAAAGGTTTCCAGCCTTTACCTTTTCCAATTGCTTTCCCTTCCCAATAACTTTCAAAACTTTCTTGAATTTCATACAAAGACTTTTCTTCATTATGAATATCATTTACCCAGCTTTTTTGTGCATATGAATAGAAGCTTAGAATAGTAAACGAAAGAAATAAAGTTAAAAAATTTGGCATTTTTATGGAGTTATTAATAATAGGTACAAATTTCGTGAATTTATTCCTGAATTTTATGATGAAATAAAAAAAACCTTACTTATTCAGCAAGGTTTTTGAGTAAAATTGTATTTTTTATCTTAGTCTCTATTTCCCAAGTATAGCATTATGTAATAAGCCAGTTGAGTTAATGAGGCTAAAGCAGCTACAACATATGTTCCTGCTGCCCACTTCAAGGCATCCATTGCCAAAGGGTGGTTCTGTTGGCTTGTAATGTTTTTTTGCTTGAGCCAAATTAGTGCTCTGTTACTAGCATCAAATTCAACAGGAAGAGTTACCAATGTGAATAAGGTAATAGCAGATTGAAAGACTATAACAACAAGCAGAGCTGTATCAATTCCAAACCATCCAAGAAATCCTGCACCCAAAAACATCATAATGAAAATGAAGTTCAACATTTTAGAGCTAAATGAAACAGCTGGCACAAGTGCAGAGCGTAATTGTAGCCAAGAATACGCTTGAGCATGTTGTACTGCATGCCCACATTCGTGAGCGGCTACAGCAGCAGATGCTACACTACAACGTGAATATACATCAGGGCTAAGGTTTACTGTTTTGTCAGAAGGGTTGTAGTGATCTGTTAATCGACCAGGAACAGAAACAACTTTTACATCACGAATACCATGGTCGGCTAGCATTTTTTCAGCAATATCTTTACCTGTCATTCCATTAGCTAATGAAACTTGCGAGTATTTTTTGAATTTATTTTTGAGTCGACTGCTGACAATTCCACCAACAATCATGAAGAAAATAATAATTAACCAAATCATAAATAACATCTATTTTTAAGTGAGCACAAAATTAAGTAATAATCTATTAATAAGGCAAAAAAAAAGCGTATCAAATTGATACGCTCTCTTTTAAATTATTTTGCTAAAATTTAGAATCTGTAAGCTAAACCTAATTTTAGTTTACCGTTTCTTTCGCCAGCATCATCCTCTTGTACAGAGAAAGTGTAGTTTGGCTCAACATAGAAACTTCCGTATGCAGCAAAACTATAACCAGCTCCTAAACGTAAGTTGTCAGAGAAATCTTCAGTTGTAGTGTTTGCAGTTAGGTAAATTGACTCATTCCAGTAGTAACGAGCGAATAATCTGAAATCCTCATCATCACCAGCTGGGATAGTAGCTCCAACTGTCCATGTGTCATTGATCATGTAACCAAATCCGAAGTCAGTTGTTTCAGAAATACTGTCAGTACTAAAATCTTCTAGATCTAAGTCAGCAGTAACCATAAATTGTGCAGAAGCGATTAAACTAGTAAAAGCGATTGCAGCTGTTAAAAGCATTTTTTTCATAATTCTTTGTTTGAATAAATAGATTAATTAATTTTTTGCAAATATCTGAAAAAGATATAACCTCACAACACTTTTTTGTTGAATTTTTGAAATAATTATAGGTGAATACAAAGATTACTAGATTATTTTTTCAGATATTTGCTTGTCGAAAAACGAAAAAAAATGGCTAAATCACCAACAATTCCTAAGGGAACAAGGGATTTTTCTCCTTCTGAAATGAGAAAAAGGAACTATGTGTTTCAAATTATAAAGCAATCTTTTGAAAAATATGGTTTCGAGCAGATTGAAACACCCTCTATGGAAAACCTTGAAACCCTTACAGGTAAGTATGGTGATGAAGGAGATAAACTTATTTTTAAAATTCTTAATTCAGGTGATTTTTTATCAAAAACTAAATTTGATAACAACAGTACATCAACATCTATTGTTTCAGATATTTCAAAAAAAGCACTACGATACGACTTAACAGTTCCTTTTGCTAGATATGTTGTTCAAAATAGAAATGATATTACTTTCCCTTTCAGAAGATATCAAATTCAAAATGTTTGGAGAGCTGATAGACCTCAAAAGGGCAGGTATAGAGAGTTTTACCAATGTGATGCTGATATAATAGGCACAAAATCACTTATTTCAGAGCTTGAGTTGATACAATTGTATGACGATGTATTTGACGCCTTGAAATTGGATGATTTTTCAATAAAAATTAACAATAGAAAAGTACTAAGTGGGATTGCTGAAGTAATGGGTGAGTCAGATCGACTTATAGATATAACTATTGCATTAGATAAGCTCGAAAAAATTGGAGTAGAAAAAGTTAAACAAGAGCTTTTAGATAAAGGGCTTTCAGATGAATCAATCAATAAGCTAGATTTACTTTTCTCCATTTCAGGAACATCTGATGAAAAACTCAGTACACTCAGACAGTTTTTGGTAGATTCTGAAATTGGCTCCAAAGGAGTGGAGGAATTAACATTTATTATTGATTCTTTTAAAAACATCAATTTAAAATCGGCTAAACTCGAGATTGACGTAACACTAGCTAGAGGACTAGATTATTACACAGGAGCCATAATAGAGGTTGTAGCGAATAACGTCAAAATTGGAAGTATCGGTGGAGGAGGAAGATATGACAACTTAACAGGAGTATTTGGACTAGATAATATGCCTGGAGTTGGTATATCATTTGGTTTTGATAGAATCTGTTTGGTTTTGGATACTCTAAATCTATATCCAGATATTCAAAAATCAAATACCAGAGTATTATTTGCTAATTTTGGTAATACAGAGGCACTATACGCTTACAACTTACTAAATATATTGCGTGATGAAGGCGTAAAGTCTGAAATTTACCCCTCAAATGATAAGCTCAAAAAACAAATGCAATATGCCGACAGGAAAGGCGTTGAATTTGTGGTGCTTATAGGTGATAACGAGATAAAAGAAAATATATTAACTGTGAAAAATATGTTTGATGGCTCACAAAAAAATATGACCTTTGAGGACTTTATTTTAACCCTTAAATCAAATTAACTATGAAAAATGTATTCAAAATTTTTATTCTAACCCTATTATTTGGTGCTTGTAGTCCAGAAAATGAAGTGCCAACAATCAATTCTTTTAGTTTGGACAGTACGACTATCCAGAAAGAAGAAGGTGCACTTTTAAAGTTTAGTTATTCCTTTTCTGACGATAGCGGATTAAACCAGTTTAGAGTTTCTGTAATTGATGACTTTGAAGACGCTCGACAATCTTCAGCTCCTTGGAATTATGACAAAGATTATGATTTATCAGGAACATCTGTTTCAGATTCATTATCTATAGGTTTACCTTATCCTGATCTAGAACCAGGAAGATATAAGCTTACTATCATCGTACAAGATGTTGATGGAGAGGAAACCGCAGAGGGTAAAACATTTAATATAATACAGCCGTAATTAAGTTTTGCTTAATTAATTTAAATGAAGGCAGATATAATTACGATTGGTGATGAAATTCTAATTGGTCAGACATTAGACACTAATTCGGCTTGGATAGGTAACGAGCTGGAAAGTAATGGAATACACGTTAACCAGATTACTACTGTGTCTGACTCCAGTGAGCATATTATATCTTGCCTTTCAAAATCTCTCAAAAATGTTGATTTCATTTTTATAACTGGTGGCTTAGGTCCAACAAAAGACGATATCACAAAGAAGACTTTGTGTCAATTTTTTAATGATGAGTTGGTCTTAAACAAAGAAGTCCTTGATAAAATAACACAATATTTTGATGAAAGAAATAGGACAGTCAATGATTACACAAAACTTCAAGCTTTAGTACCATCAAATTGTAAGGTAATAACTAATCATAAAGGTACGGCACCTGGTATGTGGTTTGACTACAATGGTAAAGTCGTAGTTTCTATGCCTGGAGTGCCCCATGAAATGAAAAACATGATGCACCTTGTTATTGATGAGCTTAAAGAAAGGTTTAATCTTTTAGAGATTGTACATAAAACTGTATATACAAGGGGTGTTATAGAATCTGTTTTGGCAGAAACTATTGCAGACTGGGAAGAAGCTTTACCTGAGGAGATAAAACTTGCCTATTTACCTTCTCTTTCGTGTTTAATGTTGCGATTTACGGCTAGAGGATCCCATAAGTTATATCTTGAAAATCTAATTGAAGAAAATATCCAAAGTTTAAAGTCAATCATTGGAAGTTATTATTCTCCAGTTCAAAAGCGACTAAGTGAAGAAGTAGTTGGTGAGGTTCTATTGCAGAAAAATGCAACAATTTCTACTGCTGAAAGTTGCACTGGGGGAAATATTGCAAAAATGTTGACTTCAATTAGCGGCAGTTCATCCTATTTTGTTGGATCAGTTGTAGCTTATTCAATAAAAACTAAGGAAGAAGTTCTAAAAGTAAAGCCAGAAATTATCTCAACTTACGGAGTGGTGAGTGAGGAGGTTGTTAGAGAAATGGCATTATCATCAAAGAAGATTTTTGATAGTGATTATGCTATTGCAACATCTGGATTAGCATCTAAAGAGGATATGGATGGTGTAAAAGGAGGAACGGTCTGCTATGCAATTGCTACTCCAAATGGTGTTTTTAGTCAAAAAGTGATTTTTAATACTTCAAGGCAAGAAAACATACAAAGAGCCTCTAACAAAGCACTCAATTATCTTATCAGTTTATTCTAATGATATTGATTAGTTTTTTCAATAAATAAATTTATATTTGCACCCCTAAAATGTTATAAATTAAAATCACGATGGCAAGAGTTTGCGATATCACAGGAAAGAAAGTAATGGTTGGAAACAACGTTTCTCACTCTAATAGAAAAACGAAAAGAAAGTTTTATCCAAATTTACAAACTAAGAAGTTCTTCATCCCTGAATCTGGAGAATGGATTACTTTGAAAGTATCTACAAACGCACTAAGAACCATTGATAAAAAGGGTATAAGTGCTGTATTAAAACAAGCTTTAGAAAATGACAATGTATTAATCTAATACTGTCAAAACTATTATAGATTTAAAAAAGTTGTTACATTTGGTAACAACTTTTTTTTTAACCACTTAACACCTTTTTCATAATGAAACTCAATCTCAGAATATTTTTAATCCTGTTTGCGGCTATTGGTTTTTTGGCAACAGCTTGTAAGAAAGAAGAGGAAGAAAATAATAATAGCAATAATACTGACCAAAATGTAGGGGATGATGTTGAATTAGTTTTTGGATGCATGGTGGATACTGCCTGTAACTTTAATCCTTTAGCTAATCAGGAAAATGAATCTTGTGACTATTCATGCTATGGTTGCACTGATGAAACAGCCTTTAACTACAACCCTGACGCAAGTATAGATGATGGCAGTTGTGTTTATGCTGGTCAGATTATGATTGACACATGGAATGTTGACGCCGAATGTGATGGTTTTATTTTAGGAGCTATTGTGCCAAGTGAAGTTACTTTGGAAGAAGGAGAAAATGAAGGCGATTTAGTTATTGATTTTGGTATATTTATGCTTAATGCAACAGTCAATAGTCAAGGACTAATAAACATACCCTCTCAGGATGTATCCTTTGCGGAGTTTTCACTAGTCACTATTAGTGGTAGTGGTGTATTGCAAAATGAACAAACAGCTATAGTTACAATTACCGCTTCAGCTTTATTAGTGCTAAATGAAACGTGTACTTTGACTTTAACGCTATAAATTCATAAACCGATAGCTACATGAAAAAAACAGTTTTACTTTTATTATTAATCCAATCATTAATTGGAACAGCACAAGAATTTAGTAGAGCCGATAGTCTTAGGGGTTACTTGTCAGAGTATAGAAATTGCTATGATGTAAATTATTATCACCTCAATATTTCTGTTAAGCCATCTGATAAGTCGATAAATGGGTATTCGGAAATTCACTTTGATGCACTCATGGACTTTAATACTTTTCAAATAGACTTATTTGAAAACATGACTATTAGCGAGATTCAGTTTGAAGGCAGGGAGCAATCATTTACTAGAGAATTTAATGCAGTTTTTATTTCCCTTGATAGAGATGTAAGCGAAGGAGAAAACGTCTTTGTGAGGGTGTATTATAATGGTAAACCAAGAATAGCAGTCTCTCCACCGTGGGACGGTGGTTTTTCATGGGAAAAAGATGACAATGGGTATGATTGGGTAGGCGTTTCGTGTCAAGGCTTAGGGGCAAGTTCTTGGTGGCCAAACAAAGACCATCAATCAGATGAGCCAGATAGTATGCTAGTAAGTTGTCAAGTTCCAGGAGGCTTACAATGTATTTCAAATGGAAACTTGAGGTTTCATGACTTGAGGAAATCTACTAGGTATTACAACACCTTCCATTGGTTTGTGTCATACCCCATAAATAACTATGATGTTTCAATAAACATTGGTGATTACATCAACTTCTCAGATAAATATATTAGTGCTAAAGACACTCTAGATTTAGATTACTACGTATTGTCTTACAATGAAGAGAAAGCAAAAAAACATTTTGAACAAGTAAAGCCTATGCTTAATTGCTTTGAAAAGTATTTTGGCCCATACCCATTTGGCAAGGATGGTTATGCTCTAGTTGAAACACCATATTTAGGTATGGAGCACCAAAGTGCAATTGCTTATGGAAACCAATACAAACAAGGATATTTAGGAAATACAAGATATACTGCTGGACTAAAGTTCGATTACATCATAATCCACGAAACAGGGCATGAATGGTGGGGTAATAGTATTACTGCAAATGATATTTCAGACATGTGGATACAAGAAACATTCTGCACCTATTCTGAGGTATTGTTCGTGGAATGCATGTATGGTTATGACGCTATGATTAAATATGTTGAAAATCAAATGTCAATGACGCAGAACAGACGACCTATTGTAGGAATTCCTGATGTTCATTATAAAGGAAGTACAGACATGTATGCTAAAGGAAGTGCAATACTTCATACGCTTAGAAATCTCATTGAAAATGATAGTATTTGGTTTGATATCATTATGTCAATGACAAAAGAATTTGAGCGTCAGACGATAGACGGAAGAGATGTGTTGGACTTCATCAACGACAAAAGCGGTTATAATTTCGATAATTTTTTTGAACAATACTTGTATAATTCGAAACTCCCTGAACTAGAGTATGAACTGATTGGTTGGGGTAAACGAAAAACCTTAAAATACAGATGGAATGCTATTGATGGTTTTGATATGCCAGTCAAAGTTACAACCTCCAAAAACACTTATGAATGGATATATCCAACTAGTGAATGGAAAGAACTTAACTTTAATATTTGGCAAAAGGATTTTAAAATAGCAAGACATTTATTTTTGGTAGAAGTGAAAAACCTCAAATAGTATTTGTAGATAAGATAACTTTAATTAAATTTGCAACCCAATAATTTTAAGCGAACATGGCTAAGAAAGGAAACAGAGTTCAAGTAATTTTAGAATGTACAGAGCATAAAGCATCTGGACAGCCAGGTACATCTCGTTATGTAACTACTAAGAACAAAAAAAATACACCGGACAGAATGGAGTTGAAAAAATTCAATCCTATTCTAAAGAAAATGACGGTTCATAAAGAAATTAAGTAAGAAACTAAAGCTAATATACTATGGCAAAGAAGGCAGTAGCATCTTTACAAAAAAGAGGAGCAAAAGATTTTACAAAAGTAATTAAGATGACTAAGTCTGAAAAGACTGGCTCTTATTCATTTAAATCTGAAATCGTACCAAAAGATAAGGTAAACGATTACTTAGCGAAAAAATAATTCCACTATTGGAAATCATAGATTAAAGCTTCTTGAAAAAGAGGCTTTTTCTGTTTAAAACATTATCAATCATGGGGATATTCGGTTTTTTTTCAAAAGATAAAAAAGAAAAGCTAGACAAGGGTTTAGAGAAGACAAAAGAAAGTGTTTTTGAAAAACTATCTAGAGCTGTAGGTGGTAAATCAAAAATTGACGAAGCTTCTTTAGATGACATTGAAGAAGCCTTAATTACATCTGACATAGGCGTAGAAACATCCCTAAAGATTATTGAGCGTTTAGAAGAAAGAGTAGCAAATGATAAATACGTTGATGCTAATGAATTAAACGCTATTCTGAAAGATGAAATCGGTCGTTTGCTAGAAGAAAGTCACAATACCAACGAAACAGAATTTGTTGTCCCAGAAAAACAAATGCCACATGTTATTATGGTTGTTGGAGTAAATGGTGTTGGTAAAACAACGACAATTGGTAAACTAGCCTATCAATTAAAAAAGGCTGGTAAATCAGTGGTTTTAGGAGCTGCAGACACTTTTAGAGCTGCTGCTGTTGACCAATTAGTTATTTGGTCTGAACGTGTTGGCGTAGAGATTGTAAAGCAGGACATGGGTTCTGACCCAGCTTCAGTGGCATTTGACACCTTACAGTCTGCAAAAGCTAAAAATGCAGATGTTGTAATCATAGATACAGCAGGTCGGCTTCACAACAAGGTTAACCTTATGAATGAGTTGACAAAGATTAGAAACGTTATGGCAAAGGTAATTCCAAATGCTCCCCACGATGTAATGCTTGTTTTAGATGCTTCAACAGGTCAAAATGCTATTGAACAAGCTAAGCAGTTTACTCTAGCAACAAAGGTCGATTCTTTAGCTCTTTCAAAATTAGATGGTACAGCCAAAGGCGGAGTTGTAATTGGTATTTCCGATCAATTTAAAATACCAGTAAGATATATAGGTGTAGGAGAAGGAATGGAAGATTTACAAGTGTTTAATACTAAAGAGTTTGTGGACTCATTATTTAATTAAAGATGAGAACAAAGTCACTCAAAAACAATAAAATCAACGTCATCACTCTAGGCTGTTCTAAGAATATTTACGATTCGGAGGTATTAATGGGACAGTTGAAAGCTAACGACATGGAAGTTGAGCATGAATCAAGCAGTGATGATGCCAATATTGTGGTTGTAAATACATGTGGGTTTATTGATAATGCTAAAGAAGAATCAGTAAATACCATACTTGAGCAAGCAAATAGAAAAGCAAACGGAGATATAGAAAAACTATTTGTTACCGGATGTCTTTCCGAAAGGTATAAGCCTGATTTAGAAAAAGAAATAACCGATGTTGACCAATTCTTTGGAACAACAGATTTACCTAAATTACTTCAAGCTCTAGGGGCAGATTACAAACATGAACTTATAGGAGAGAGGATAACTACTACTCCAATACATTATGCTTTTCTAAAAATAGCAGAGGGATGTGATAGACCTTGTTCTTTTTGTGCTATTCCTTTGATGCGTGGTAAGCATAAGTCCAAGCCTATTGAAGATTTAGTGACTGAAGCTAAAAACTTGGCTAAAAATGGCGTTAAAGAGCTTATTCTAATAGCTCAAGACTTAACATACTATGGTTTAGATTTGTATAAATCAAGACGCTTAGCTGATTTATTGACAGCTCTTTCAGAAGTTGATGGGATAGAATGGATTCGTTTGCATTACGCTTTCCCCACAGGATTTCCTGAAAATGTATTACAAGTTATCAGAGAAAATGATAAAGTATGCAATTACATAGATATTCCACTTCAGCACATTAGTGATTCAGTTTTGAAGTCGATGCGTAGAGGAACTACACACGAAAAAACAGATGCACTTCTAGCAAAATTTAGAAAAGAAGTACCAGGAATGACAATTAGGACTTCTCTAATCGTTGGCTACCCTGGGGAAACAGAAGAAGATTTCCAAGAATTAAAAGATTGGGTCAGCGATACAAAGTTTGATAGGTTAGGAGTATTTACCTATTCGCATGAGGAAAATACACATGCCTTCTTACTAGAAGACGATGTTCCAGAAGAAGTTAAGCACCAAAGAGCTGAAGAAATTATGGAGGTGCAAAGTGATATTTCATATCAGCTAAACCAAAAGAAAGTCGGTAAAACTATTAAGGTATTGTTTGATAGGAAAGAGGGGGAATACTTTATTGGAAGAAGCGAGTTCGATTCACCCGATGTTGATAATGAAGTCTTGGTAAAAGCAAAAGATATATATGTAAGAATGGGTGACTTTGCCAATGTCAAAATCACCCATGCCGATCATTATGATTTATACGGAGAATTAGTCTAATTCTCTTCTTTTAAAAATGTCTTTGGAGTAGGACTAACTTCGTTTATCACTCTAATCTCAGAGCCACCAATTTTAGCATAATATACTAGATTAATTTCTTTGTCTTTATTAGTGAATTCTAAATTGTAGTAGCTATTGTACTTAATGTAATCCGATAATTCTAAATCATTGGTTTTACAAGAGTCAATATAGCTTAAACTTGTTTTTCCTGTGCTCAAAAAGCGTTCTAAGACAATATCATCTGTAGAAACAATCATTTTTTCAGTGACACCAGTTGAATCTGAATGAAGCCAACTACCGATGAGCCACTCTGGAGGGGTCATACTTGGTTCAGGTTTTACAGGTTCTTTGTCAGGTTTACAGGAAAAAAGAAAGATGGATAGTGCTGATAATGGAAATAATGTTTTCATGGTTATTGATTTAAGACTGCTAAGGTATTAAATTATTCAATTCTAACAAGATTAATTTTTGCATGTTTATCAAAGGCGAAGTGTCCTATACAGTATATTTTTTTCTTCATTTTTCTATCAAACTCTGCCCTCAGTTTTGGTGGCACGATGAATTCCATTGTATCATGGTAGCTGTATAATCCTGTTTTTATTTTGGAAATGGACTCCTCTTTGGGGTTGGAGAGGTAAAACTCATTAATGAGAATCATTTCGAATTCTTCTAGAGATAGTGTTTGCAAAACCACTTCAATAAGTTCAAAAGTCCTATCTGAAACATCTTGGGGTGGGTTGGCAAAAATTGTTTCTTTAACTTTTAATTGGTAACGATAGCCCCATTCAAAATCAAGCCCCTTAACATAATCCACATATGGGTTGTCCGAAACAAGAGTTAAACTCATGAAAAAAGCACCATTAGATAATTTCATGTAGGGTTCAATAATGATGGTTTGCTCCCTAACTATATCTTTTTCGATGTTTGAAATTTCCTCTATTTCTTGAGTGAATGCGGAAAGAGTAATGAGAATAAGTAAAAAAGTAATGCTCTTTTTCATGATTTAATAACGCTTATGAGTGTAATCTTATTTGAAGGTAATTATAAAACTCATTTTATGTACTTTTGCCTCAAGTGAGTTCAGATAAAATACCATATACCAAAATTAGTCTCTTTAGTAAGCTTGTGCAAGACTATTTAGCACAAAATGAGCGATTAGCCCCATTTTATAATAGGCATGATACTATTGAAAATTTTATACCTCAAATATCAGAGAAGGAAAAACATGATATTGACAGAAGTCTGTTGGTTGAGGTTTTAAACGAACAATACAAAGGGATAGAGTTATCCGAAGACACTGAAAATAATATCTCATCACTTTCTAACAAAAAGAGCTTTACGGTAACTACGGGGCATCAATTATGTTTGTTTTCAGGACCACTGTATTGCATTTATAAGATTCTATCTGCCATAAATTTATCAGAGAAGTTAAAAGAGAAGTACCCTTCTTATCATTTTGTGCCTATGTTTTGGATGGCTTCAGAAGACCATGATTTTGAGGAAGTGAACCACATACATTTATTTGGAAAGAAAATAGAGTGGAAGACTTCTCAGTCAGGAGCAGTAGGACGAATGAACCTTTCAGAAATAGGTGGTGTGCTAGATAATTTACTTGAAGTGATGGGTAAAGGCGAGAATGCCGATAAAATGTATTCGTTACTAGAAAAAGCATATTCCAAAGAGAATAGCCTTGCTCAGGCGAGCCGAATATTTCTAAATGCACTTTTCAAAGATTATGGGCTAGTTATTATAGATGGCGATGATGCTCGATTAAAAAAGCAAATAACACCTTTGATAAAACAAGATGTTAATGAAAAAAAGTTCTACTCACTTTTACAAGATCAATCTACCAACTTAGGTGAACATTATAAAGTTCAAGCTCATGTCAGAGAAATTAACTTTTTCACTCTTAAAGAGAATAAAAGGCAGCGAATAGATACTAGTGTTGAAGTGCCCAATATTGATAAACAGCCAGAGAAATTCAGTCCAAATGTATTAATGAGGCCTTTGTATCAAGAAAGTATTTTGCCAAATATTGCATATGTAGGCGGAGGAGCAGAAATAGCCTATTGGATGCAGCTCAAAAGTGTTTTTGACTCAGAAAACATTCCCTTTCCCATATTAGTTTTACGAAACTCGGCATTAATAATTTCAGAAAAGCACAATGAAAAGTTAAAGAAGCTTAGGTTTTCGTCATCAGATTTATTCAATTCAGAGCAAGAATTACACAGTCAGTATATTGCTAGACAAAAAGATGTAAAATCTATTGATAATGAGTTAGAGCAGTTTGATAGTGTTTTTGAAAAAATTAAATCTACATATTCAGCCCCTATACATCAGCAAATTATTGAAGCTGAGCAACAAAGACATAGGAAATCATTAGACATTTTACGAAAAAAACTAGATAAAATAGAAAAGCAAAAGCATAAAAGTGCATTAGATCAAATCTCTAAAATTAAACAGCATTACTTTCCTAATAACGGCTTGCAAGAACGACATGAAAATCTAATTACTTTCTATTTAAAATATGGTGATAACTTTATCAAAAAAATGAAGAAGGAGCTTAATCCACTAGATTCAAATTTTGTAGTTTTAGCCCTTTAATAAATACACTAGATGGCTCAAGAAAAGATACTAATTTTAGACTTTGGTTCTCAATACACTCAACTAATTGCTCGACGAGTTAGGGAGTTAAATATTTATTCAGAAATACACCCATTTAACAATCCACCAAAAATCACTGATGATTTTAAAGGTGTTATTCTTTCAGGAAGTCCTTTTTCTGTACGGGATGAAAACGCACCCATACCCAATCTTGATGGCATAAAAGGAGTCTTGCCACTTTTAGGAGTATGCTATGGTGCCCAACATTTAGCAAAGATAAATGGGGGTGAAGTACTGCCCTCAAAAATTAGAGAATATGGAAGAGCCAATCTTTCTTTTGTGAACAATTCAAATCCTTTATTTGATGGTATTTCAGAGGGATCTCAAGTCTGGATGAGTCATGGGGACACCATAACTTCACTACCAGAATCATGTGAAATTATAGCTTCAACAAAAGATGTTCAAGTGGCTGGTTATCAGTATTCTAACGAAAACACTTTTGCTATTCAGTTTCATCCAGAAGTATACCATTCAACAGACGGTAAAATCTTATTGTCAAATTTTTTAGTTAATATCTGTAAATGCTCACAAGACTGGACGCCAGACTCATTTGTTCAGCGTACAGTTGATGAATTAAAAGCCAAATTAGGAGATGATAAAGTTGTACTTGGTTTGTCGGGTGGAGTGGACTCAACAGTTGCAGGTGTACTACTAAACAAGGCAATTGGAAAAAATCTATACTGCATTTTTGTTGACAACGGATTACTTAGGAAAGGCGAGTTTGAAAGTGTTTTAGAACAGTACAAGGGTATGGGTTTAAACGTGAAAGGTGTAGATGCTAAGAGTCGTTTCTATGAAGTTTTAGATGGTATTAGTGAGCCTGAAGCTAAGCGAAAAGCTATTGGAAATAAATTCATAGACGTATTTGATGATGAAGCCCATTTGATAGAAGACGTTAAATGGCTAGCACAAGGAACAATATATCCTGATGTTATTGAATCGGTTTCTGCTACTGGCGGACCGTCAGCAACCATTAAATCACATCACAATGTAGGTGGTTTACCTGATTATATGAAACTAAAGGTTGTTGAGCCATTAAACACATTATTCAAAGATGAAGTGAGGAGAATTGGTCGCTCTATGAATATTGATGATGAACTATTAGGTAGGCATCCATTTCCAGGTCCTGGTTTAGCCATCAGAATTTTAGGTGATATTACGCCAGAAAAAGTAAGGATTTTACAAGAAGTAGATCATATTTTCATCTCCAACCTTATTTCAGAAGGCTTGTATGATGAAGTATGGCAAGCTGGGGCAATTTTTCTTCCTGTTCAATCCGTTGGTGTTATGGGAGATGAGCGTACCTATGAAAATGCTGTGGCACTAAGAGCAGTAGCTTCTACAGATGGAATGACAGCAGATTGGGTTCATTTGCCCTATGAGTTTTTGGCAAAAGTTTCCAATGAAATAATTAATAAAGTAAAAGGAATAAATAGAGTGGTATACGACATAAGTTCTAAGCCACCAGCCACTATCGAATGGGAATAATATTTTTTCAATATGTTAGTTACTAAATTATGGATGTGATTAGAGTGATTTTTATTCTGTCTTTATTTTGTTTGAGTATAATTTCAAATGCACAAACTAAAGACACCATCATTGATGGAAAATCCTTTCTCATCCACACTGTTGAACCTAGAGAAACTTTATACGGAATTTCAAGATTATACAATGCGGAGTTAAACGACTTAGTTATTTCCAATCCTGTAGTAATTCAAGGACTTCAAATCGGCTACAGACTATTAGTCCCTCTCAGAAAACCTCATTCAGAAAAAATAGAATCTGGTTTAGTTGCACCCTTAAAGGAAGATACATTTCGAACCAACAGAACTACTAAAGATTTTTTTACAACAGATACACTTGAGTACGATAGTAACGCAATATATATCAGCCCATACATAGACACTTCATTATTACGGGCAGCTGTTATCTTACCATTTTATCTTGATTTAAACGATTCCCTTAAGTCAAATAATGCAGACCATATAATTTACCCTAAGTCTGAAACAGCTCTTGATTTTTACTTTGGCTTTAAATTAGCACTAGATTCCTTAGAAAGCTTGGGGTATAACATTGATTTAAAGACTTATGATGCCCCAAACGATTCAGTATTTGAGTCTATATTAAATCAAAATTTGCTATACGACAGAGAATACATTTTTGGACCAATTTACATCAAGCAATTTGAAGAATTAGCAAAATATTACGGTTACGATAAAAACAAAAAGTTAATCTCTCCACTCTCATACAAAAGTGTTCAAGGGAATTACCATAATGTTTTTCAGACAGTACCATTATCAGAAGTTCAATTGGATACATTAATTGAAAATTTATTACTTAAATACAGAAACGACCAAATAATTATTCTTGGTCATAGCAAAGAGGAGAATCTATATTCTTACTCCAAAAAGAAATTAAGTAAATATATATTACAAAAGAGATGTGAGCCTTTTATGATTAGTGAAGAGCAATTAGAAGACCGTGATTTTCTAAAAGCTAAATTAAGAGAAGACCGAAACGTTTTACTAATACCATCTAATAACCGTTCTTTTGTAAGTAGATTGTTACCAATGCTAGGAAGTATGCAGGACACTTCTTTCACGGTATACGGTCTAGACTCATGGAATAGGTTTAACAATCTAGATTTTGATGATTTAGAAAAGCTTAATGTTCATATGCCTAGAAATTTCTCCTATCAAAATAGCGAGTTGTACTCAACCTTTACCAGAAAATTCTACGATTCATACTATTCTTACCCAAAGAAATATGCTTTTTCTGCCTATCAGCAAGCACTGTATTTTTTATCTAATGATTTTCAAAAACTGATGTTCTTCAGTTCATTCAACAATTCTAATTTGAAATCTAATTTCAGATTTGATATCACTCAATTTGAAAACTATCAGCAAATTTTAGCAAATTAGTAATTGACTTCCGATTAAATCCTTTGAAATAAAAGGTAATTATTGAGTATCTTTGTACCTAACAAACATGCTAACCTTAACAGTTGAACCTTTTCAAGTACATATCTATTGTTTTATTATTTACATTCTCATTTGATGTAAAATCTCAGGTATTTACATCCAGTGAAGTTAGTACTATACCATATTTAAACTTCACCTATTCTGAAATTGAGGTTACTGGAATTTCTCCAATTAATTGTGATTTTACGGTTTGCATAGATGTTAGTCACGATAGAATTGCAGATGTCGAAGTTGCTTTGATTGCTCCCAGTGGTACATATGTTTATTTAGCCTTCGATAATGGAGGATTAGGTGATGATTATATAAACACATGTTTTAGTATGAGTGCGTCAGTAAATATAACTGATGGTACTCCTCCATTTACCGGGGATTATATTCCACAAGAAGATATGTCGGTTTTCAATGGTGAATCTGCCATTGGTACATGGCAGCTAGCTGTTTTAGATGATCAGTCAGGAGTTACAGGTACTTTAGATGGATGGTCAATTGATTTTAGTTGTGTGACTTCAGATTGTGAAGCAGGTGAAGAAGAATTTGTATTAAATTTATTTGATTCATTTGGAGATGGTTGGGACCATGGTAATGGTCATTTGGTTACAATTGATGATATTGACTATGGAGGTCTTGAATTTGCAACAGGCACAAGCTTTAGTTATTTAATATGCCTTGACACTAACCAATGCTACGATATAACTTTTACTGATGGCGGTTTGTGGGAAGGCGAATGTTCCTTCAATATTGAAACATTAGACGGTACAGTTTTATACTCAGGTGACTACCTTATAGAAGATGATAATTTTGGTGATTGTACTACGCCTTCAAATTGCGATGAAGGTGAAGGAGAATTTACATTAAATCTATTTGATTCATTTGGAGATGGTTGGGATCATGGTTCTGGTCATTTAGTTACAATCAATGGTATTGATTATGGAGGTCTTGAGTTTGTTACTGGAACTAGCTTTACTTATGATATTTGCCTTGATACGGCTGAGTGCTACGAAATATCATTCACTGATGGAGGTCTGTGGGAGTATGAGTGTTCGTTTAATATTCAATCAGTGGATGGGACCATACTTTATTCAGGCGATTATTTAATTGAAGATGAAATCTTTGGAGAAGGCTGTGGATGTACCGATCCAGCAGCTTGTAATTATGACCCTAATGCCTTACAAGATGATGGCAGTTGTGTAGTATCTCCACTTGATGTTTCTTCATGTGAAGAGCTGTTTTGTGCTTCTCAAGTTGGAGAACAAGTTGCTAGCCAATACATTGGGACAAATGTTAATTATTTAACTATTGAAATTGATGAAGAAGGGGTGTTAAATGAACTTTTCTATGATGTTAATTGGCATAGTCATGGGTGGGGGAATATTAATTTTAATATCAATAATGCAACCATTGATTTATTTGATGAAAATGGAGTGCTGATTGAAAACCTAGCAGTTATTGGAAATAATGTTGCAACAACTGCCTATCAAAATTTTTCAGCTACAATAGCAACTGCTATTAACGTTTTTCCGGGCTACACAATTCAAGTAACTATCAATAGTCCAAACTGGGGTTTAGGAACTTGGGATTCATATGTAAATCAAGCTATAATATCCTTTACAGTTGAAACGGAAGAGCTTATTAATTTCGGAACAAGCTCTGTTGAGATTTGTTCTAATGAGGGATTGGTAAACCTGTATGATAACATCCCAGTACCAATGCAGAACACTGGTAGTTGGTCGCCATCATTAGCAAATGGTTCATTAGGAACGTTTAATCCTTTAGTGGATACGGAACAAACATATACCTATGAAGTAGTAACTTCTTGTATCACTCAGACAATAAATATTGATGTATCAGTAATTCCATATTTGTTGGCTGGGACTAGTACTGTACTAGAAATCTGTCCGAACGACGAAGAAGTTAATTTATTCGATTTACTTGGCAGCGATGCTAGTCAATTAGGGAGTTGGTCACCAGCTTTATCAAATGGCTTTCAAGGAACATTCAATCCTATTACTGATGCTGAAACTCAATATACATACACTGTAGAAAGTCAATGTGGTATTTCAACAGCTAACGTAGATGTTCAATTTTTTGATTTAGCTTTTCCACCGACAGTTGATATAGCACTTTGTAATGAAAATACTCCAACAGCATTATTTAATCAAATTACTACTGTAACTACAACGGGTAGTTGGTCAGGACCTTCGTCTTTGTCTGATGGAGTTTCACCAGAACATTTTGGGTTTTTCAACCCTACCATTCACTCTGAAGGTATATATTCTTATTCTGTGGATAATGCATTTGGATGTGAGGAAGACTTTCCAGTAAATGTGTCAATAATAAATGAAGAATTAAATGCAGGTACAGATACTATAGTTCAGATTTGCTCGAATGGTGAAAGTATAAACTTATTTGACTTCATCAATGATGCAGATGTAACAGGTTTATGGCAACCTAATTTAGATAATGGTCACCTAGGGACTTACAACCCAGTAACAGATGCTCCCGGAAGTTTTATTTATACCGTAACAGGCGAGTGCTCTAGTGTGAATGCTGAAGTTTTTGTCAACCAGATACAAATTGATGCCCCAGAAATTAACTTTGATGAAGTAGGCGACAGTGATAACGTTTGTTTTGGGTCTACTTCTGAGATTTATTCTACACCTAATTCACCCACTTCTAATTATTTATGGACGGTTTCAGGTGGAGGTGTAATTGTTGGAGATGCCACAACATCAACACTAGAAGTTGATTGGTCCAATTCGACCGTAGGAAATATTACTGACGCTATTACGCTAACAGAGTCTTATGATGGCTGTTCATACTCATCTAGTATTGACGTTGAAATTATAGCAAATCCGATTCCTAATTTGAGTGTTGATGATAACGAAATATGTATTGGTGAAAGCATTCAGTTTTCTGCTTCTGCTGGATATGCAGATTACAATTGGTCTAACAATGCCCTAAATCAAAATACATTTGCGTACACACCATCTTCATTAGCTGATAACCAATTTTCAGTAACTGTAACAGGCGATGCTTTGTGCACCACCACATCTACGGTTTCAATAACAATTCATGATTTACCTCTTGTTGATATAACTGTATCTAACGATGAGATATGCTCTGGTGAAAGCTTAGAAGTAACAGCAACTGCAGGTTTAGAAAGTTATGATTGGACACCAAATGATATTAGCAATAGTGGAGGAACATATTTACCTAATGACAATCAAACCGATTATAGTGTAACAGTTTCTGATGTTAATGGATGTGTAAATTCAACTTCTGAAAACATAGTAATTTTCCCAATCGCTGAAATCGGACTAGAAGTAGATGAAGAGGCTATCTGTATAGGTGATGATATTCAGTTATCTGCTAATCTAGGATTTAACAATTACGATTGGTCTAATACTACTCAAAATACAAATGCATTCACCTTTACACCTAGTTCCTTGAGCGATAATCTATTTACCCTAACAACAACAGGAATAGGAGGGTGCACTTCTAGTGAATCAATTTCTATTACTATATATGATTTGCCAGTGGTAGATCTTACTCTTTCTGAAACAGAAATTTGTTTGGGTGAAAGTATAGAAGTAACATCTACACCTTCTTTAGCCTCATACACTTGGATTCCAGCATCAATAAGTGGTTCTGGAGGTACAATTACACCACAACTTGGTCAAACGCTATACAATGTAGTTGCTACAGATAACAATGGCTGTGTCAATTCGAATTCAGCTTCTCTAACCATTAATCAGATTGATGAGGTTGATATATTAGTGAACGGAAGTCCAACACGAACTATTTGTACAGGCGAAGAAATTCAGCTATCAGCTACTCAAGGCTTCACAACATATTCTTGGTACCCAAGTAGTGTAAGCTCAGCGTGGACTACAGATTATGAAGGAACATATGTTCCAGTTGGTTTATCAGATAATCAGTTTACTTTGATAGTAACCAATGAGTTTGGATGTCAAACGTCATCCAATTTAAATATAACCATTAATGAAATACCAACGCCAGGAGCTATTGACTTCTAAAAGAATAACAGATGATTAAAAGAATTGTATTCATAGTATTATTAGCATTCAGCTTACCGATTTTCGGTCAGCAGGCATACTTCTGTGAAGGCGATTCAATCATTGTGTTCAAAGCCGCACCAAGCGATTCTGAAAACCTTGTTGAGTGGGAGTTTATTTTGGATAATGGGGCAGAGGTAGTTGGTTTAACTAATGAGGATAGCTTAATGGTAAAGTTTACCAATTCTGGGGATTATATTCTGCAGTTTAGAGAATACGGTTCGCCAACATGCTATACTGCCGTTGAGAAAGAAATTAAAGTGTTTGAAAACCCTACTGCTGATTTCACCTCTGATGAAGTGTGTATTGATGATACCGTTAATTTTATTAATACCTCATCTATTCCTGCTGGATTACAAAACTCTGTTTGGAGAATTGGTAATCAAACTTTTGATGCCTTTAATTTTGATTATAAATTTTATGAGTTGGGCGACTACCTTATAGAGCTTTCAATTACTGACAATAATGGTTGTTCTGATAGACAATCGTTAACTTATAGCTTACTAGACCCACCAAGAGTTGACTTTTATTTTTCTCCAGAACACCCTACGACTTTAGATCCTGAAGTATCCTTTGTTAATATATCTTCCTCAGGAAATGCAGTATGGACTATCGACGGTGATACTCTATTGTCTGATTGGCAGCCAAGCTTTACATTCGATACTGCCGGTTGGCATACTGTTGACCTTGTAGTTGTGGATGAACAAGGCTGTATAGATTCTATTTCTAAAAATGTTCTTGTTGAATCAGAGATTATATTTTTCCTTCCTAATACGTTTTCCCCTGATGGTGATGGCCTAAACGATACCTATGGAGCGAAAATCTTTAATATTGAGCGTTATCAATCGTTCCAATTTGAGGTTTACAACCGATGGGGGGAAATTATATTCTACTCTAACAACCCTGAATATGAGTGGGATGGTAAAACAAGTAAAGGTACTGACGCCATTATGGACAAATACAGCTGGTCCTTGAAACTAACCGATGAGTTGGGTAAAGAAGTCAGAAGCTTTGGGACTGTAAATCTATTAAGATAATTATCTTAAATCAATCACGTCAACATCTGGATATTTAGCTAAATCAAACTGAAAGAAGCTACTGCTGAACTTTTTATTTGGAATGAACGATTTGATAATGTAGGAGTATAAACTTCCCTGTTTGTCAACCATTACAAAAGAACTAATTTGCATTTTAGCTTTATCAATAAATAATTCTACTCTAGAAAAAGCACCGCTTTCTTCAGGGAATAAATTGATTTGGTAGTTTTTAGAATCTTCTTTTACAAATTGGTATTTGTATCCTTCCTCGTAAATGGTGAAAATTTTAGATGGACTAATTTCATTTTCCTCTTCATCATCTTCGGTAATATTAACCTCTTCTTCATCTTTTAGGTATATCCAGTTGGTTTCACCATCAGAAATAATAGTCTGAGCGTCTAGTTCAAGTTTAAAGGCATCACCTTGAAGGTAAATAATTCCGCTTTGTGACTCGTTAATATCAGCAACAGTACTAGAGAAAATATTAGTGAAATGAGCCTCTATTGATGAGTAAGCACTTGTTTTTTCGCTTAGCTTATCAAGTATTGATTTTGCTCTTTCATCTTGACCTAGGCAGAATAGTGGTAAAAGGATTGAAAATAATATTAGCTTTTTCATAAGTTGGGATTGTTTAAATTTCTTAATACTTCTTCTAACGCCATTTCATCACGAATTAGTACTTGACGTGCCTTACTTCCTTCAAAAGGACCTACAATTCTTGCAGCTTCCAGTTGGTCAATGATACGGCCAGCACGATTATAACCCAGTTTTAATTTTCGCTGAATGAGTGAAGTAGAACCTGACTGATGCTGTACAATTACTCTAGCAGCTTCCTCAAACATAGAGTCCCTATCATCAAGGTCAGCACCAGAAGTGCCACCTTCAGCATCTCCAACATATTCAGGCAATAAAAATGCCTCTGGATAAGCTCTCTGATTTCCTATGTAGTCGGTAATTTTCTCAACCTCTGGGGTGTCGATAAATGCACATTGCAGACGTATAAGTTCACTGCCCAATGAGATAAGCATATCACCACGACCAATAAGTTGGTCAGCACCACCTGCATCTAAAATCGTTCTAGAGTCAATCTTAGAAGTTACTCTAAAAGCCACTCGAGCAGGGAAGTTTGCTTTTATGATACCTGTAATTACATTTACGGATGGTCTTTGTGTAGCTACAATTAAATGAATACCAATTGCTCTAGCCAACTGTGCAAGACGAGCTATAGGTGTTTCTACCTCTTTACCAGCAGTCATGATTAAATCAGCAAACTCATCAATAACCAATACAATGTAAGGAAGATACTTATGTCCATCGTTAGGGTTTAGCTTTCTAGCAATGAATTTTTTATTGTACTCAACGATATTTCTACACTGAGCATTTTGAAGTAAATCGTAACGCTGATCCATTTCAATACACAATGAGTTTAGGGTATTTATTACCTTTTTAGTATCGGTGATTATAGCCTCCTCTGAATCTGGAAGTTTAGCTAAGAAGTGACGTTCAATTTTGTTAAACAAAGTAAGCTCTACCTTTTTAGGATCTACTAAAACAAATTTTACTTCAGCTGGGTGCTTAGTATAAAGGAGTGAAGCTAAAATAGCATTAAGACCTACAGATTTACCTTGCCCGGTGGCACCAGCCATAAGAAGGTGAGGCATCTTAGCTAAATCAGCTACAAATGTTTCGTTTGAAATGGTTTTACCAAATGCAACAGGTAACTCCATCGATGTTTTTTGAAATTTATCAGAAGAAATTACTGCTTTCATTGAAACTGTTGCAGGGTTTTGATTTGGCACTTCAATACCAATAGTTCCTTTTCCTGGAATAGGAGCGATAATTCTAATCCCCAAAGCAGATAGTGACAGTGCAATGTCGTCTTCTAAGTTCTTTATTTTTGAAATTCGCACACCCGCCTCAGGAACAATTTCATAGAGTGTAATAGTAGGTCCAATAGTTGCACTAATAGAAGAAATACCAATCTTATAGTTCCCTAGGGTTTCTACAATTTTATTTTTGTTAGCCTCTAATTCGCTTTTATCAATTTCAATTTTACCACTTCCATAATCTTCAAGCAGATTAATTTTTGGAATTTTATAATTGGATAAATCAAGTTTAGGGTCGTACTCACCAAGTTCTTCTAGTTTATTACTAATATCTTTTTGACTTAGTGTTTCTTCTTCATTAACATGAACTTCTATGTCTAAGTCGTCACTTTCAGCTTTTGGAGTAACTATAACACTATCTGTTATTAAATCTATTTTCTCTTCGCTTTGTACTACTGTCACTTCTTCTTGATCTTCAGTCTCAGTTAGAACTATTGGTTCATTTTCTTCTAATTCTTCATTAGTAACGGTATCACTTTCTATTTCAACATCGACACTGCTTTTGAATTTAGGATTAAAACGAAGAATAACAAAAGTGAGTAATGATAGAAAAATTACAAATCCTGTTCCAATCTTTCCGATGAGAAGTTCAAGGTAGCTGTTCATTTCACTTCCAAAAATGCCTCCTAGTAAAGATGGCGAAGTGAAAAAACCAAAAAATAATGAAATCCATGCTATTGAAAGTATACCAAGGCTGAAGCTCTTAGCTATGCTCATTATCTTTTTATCAAACACTAAAAATACTCCCCAATTGAATAGAAGAAATGGAAATATAAATGATGATATACCAAACCAATTATATAAAAATAGATTTGATATTCTATGACCAAAAACACCTCCGAAATTACTAATATCATCAGAGAATTTTCCTAGTTTATCTTGGTCAACATTTCCATTGATTAGAAAGGATATAAAAACAACTACTAGATAAAGTGAAAAGAAAACAAGCAGAAAGCCAATAATCTTTTTAAATCGTTCATCTTCAATTTTAAATTTTGAGCCAATACGTTTAAAAATATTTTCTTTCTTCTTTTTCTTCATGAGCGTTTTACCAATTAAAATTTTTCTTGTTCAAAAAAGCGTCAATTCCCTTTTTGCAATCCTCACTCTCCCTAGCCATTGCATTCTTATTTACGGCTAAATCTAAGCCCTCATCAAGAGAAAGATTTTGCATTTCAGCCAACATCAATTTCGTAGAGCGTAATGAATCTGCTGAGGCAGTTTCACATAATTTCTGTGCTAAATTAATAACGCTTTGCTGAAGATTTTCTTTTGGAACACAGCTGTTAATCAGTCCCATGTCAGTAGCTTGTTGTGCTGAAATTGTTTTTCCAGTTAGTAACAGCTCTTTAGTTTTCCCTTCGCCAATTTTCCTGAGTAGAAATACACTAACAATAGCTGGAATAAAACCAATTTTCACTTCCGAATAACCTAACTTTGCCGATTCAGAAGCAATGGATAAATCGCATACACTTGCTAATCCACATCCACCAGCAATAGCATGTCCTTGAACACTAGCAATAACTACCTTTTTTAAATAGTAAATTTGTTTAAACAAGCCCATTAGATGGTTTGAATCAGCTATATTTTCATCCCTAGAAAAAGATTGTAAGGATTGAAGATACTCCAAATCCGCACCAGCACTAAAAACGTTACCTTTGGCTTGAAGAACGATTACTTTACAACTATCGTCCTTTTCTGCCAGTTCGAAAAGCTCTTTTAATTCAGTAATTAACTGTCTGTTTAAAGCATTTCGTTTATCAGCTCTATCTAAGGTTATAAAGCCTATTCTGTCCTTTACTGAATATGTAACAAATTGGTGGTCCACGTCTTTATTTTATACCTTCCAAATATATTCAAATTTATGGGTGTAAATAATAACCCTATTAAGATTTTATTAAACCCTAAACTATATTTAAATTTGCCATTCAATTTTTATTGATGTTAGAGATAAATGTACATAATGAAACCTCAAAACTTGAGGCGGTTGTTTTGGGTTTGCCAGATGATTTTGGTGGCACACCAAAAATTGAAGATTGTTACGACCCCAAGTCTAGAGAATATGTTGCTAAAGGCTTATTTCCAACACAGGAAAACATCACCAATGAAATGAATGCCGTCCTTGAGGTGTTCAACAAATACGGAGTAAAAGTATATCGTCCAGAAAATATACCTTCTTTAAACCAAATTTTTTCTCGAGATATTGGCTTTGTAATTGAAGATAAATTCATTGTTCCAAATATTATTTCTGATAGGTCAAAAGAAGTAGAGGCATTAAGCTATTTACATTCACAATTTCGAGAAGGAAGTCTAATCAAAATGCCACAAAACACTAGGGTTGAGGGTGGAGATGTGATGCTATGCAATGACTATGTATTTGTAGGCTATTCAGAGACTGAGGATTTTGAAAACTATCAAGTAGCAAGAACCAATAAAGCAGCTATTGAATTTTTACAAACTACCTTTCCAAATAAACAACTAAAGGGCTTTGAACTAAAAAAATCTGATGATAACCCTAAAGAAAATGCCTTACACCTCGATTGCTGCTTTCAGCCAATCGGTAAACATTCAGCAATAGTTTACAAAGAAGGGTTTAAGAATATATCTGATGTTGATTTTTTAATCAATTACTTTGGAAAAGATAACATCATC
Source organism: Flavobacteriales bacterium (assembly GCA_965277895.1). Lineage (GTDB taxonomy): Bacteria > Bacteroidota > Bacteroidia > Flavobacteriales > UBA7312. Next base: position 1,458,274 of record CBDIDR010000001.1, on the reverse strand, counting down.
TTTATATCACAAGACGAAATGTATCAGATGAACTCCAATATATTTTCCATATCGCCTGAAGTCATTATTTCCGAAAAAGGCTTTAATCGATTAAATGATGAGCTAAGAAAAAGGGGCTTTACCGTTGAAGAAGTGCCCTATGCCGAAATATCTAAAATGGAAGGACTATTACGTTGTTCCACATTACCACTACGAAGAGTATGAGTCAAATTACCAAACATATAATGATGATAGAGCCTGTAAGTTTTCGTTTTAACGAAGAAACGGCTGAAAATAACTATTATCAGAAAGTCATAGACGGTTTATCCCCTGAAGGAACACAGGAAAAAGCATTATCTGAGTTTACGAAATTTGTTGATAAACTACGTTCGCACGGTGTAAACGTTATTGTTGTAAAAGACACAGGGTCGCCGGATACACCCGACTCGATTTTTCCAAACAATTGGGTATCCTTTCACAATGATGGCAAAATAGGTTTGTATCCTATGTGTGCTAGTAATAGACGAGCAGAACGCCGTGAAGATATTTTTGATACTCTAGTAGACGATTACGGCTTTCACATCGATGAAATAAAAGATTTCACTGAATTTGAAGAGCACGATAAATTTTTAGAAGGCACCGGCAGTATGATTCTCGACAGAGAGAATAAAATTTGCTACGCAGCCATTTCCATACGTACAGATGAGCAAGCTGTATTGCAGTTTTGCGATGAGTTTGATTATACGCCTGTTTGCTTTAATGCCTACCAAAATGTTGGAGAAGAGCGTTTGCCTATTTACCATACCAATGTGATGATGTGTGTTGCTAATGATTTTGTAGTAATCTGTTTAGATACTATTGATCAAATTGAAGAGCGTACACATGTAATTGAAAGTTTAGAACGTACCAATAAAGAAATTATAGAAATCTCCGAAGAACAAAAAGAACATTTTGCAGGCAATATGTTGCAAGTAATGGGGGATAAACCTTACCTTGTCATGTCAAAATCGGCATACATCAGTTTGGATAAAAATCAAATAGAAAAAATAGAAAAGCATTGCCCTATCATTCACAGTTCTTTAGACACTATTGAGGCTTGTGGTGGAGGAAGTGCACGATGCATGATGGCGGAAATATTTTTACCTCAAACAAAATGATAGAGCAAAAGCTACATACCGTTGTTGAACAAGCAATTAAAGAACTGTTTCAGGCAGATAATCAAACCATACAGTTTCAAAAGACCAGAAAAGAGTTTGAGGGTGATATCACTCTAGTGGTATTTCCATTGTTGAGAGCCTCAAAAAAGTCGCCAGAGCAAACAGCAGATCTTATTGGAGAGTACCTAAAAGAAAATGTTGCCTTAGTATCAGACTTTAATTCGGTTAAAGGATTTCTAAATCTTACCATAGATAATTCCTATTGGTTATCTCAGTTTCAGTCAGCATATGAGCAAGCCAACTATGGAACAGTAGATGTCGCTGAAGATGCCCCAACACATCTAGTAGAATTTTCATCGCCAAATACAAATAAACCCCTTCATTTGGGTCACATAAGAAATATCCTTTTAGGTAATTCGCTTGCAGAAATCTTAGAAGCGTCTGGAAAGAACGTAAAGAAAGTTCAAATCATCAATGATAGAGGAATACACATTTGTAAATCTATGATTGCTTGGTTAGAGTTCGGTAATAATGAAACGCCGGACAGTACAGGTATGAAAGGCGATCATTTTGTAGGTAAGTACTATGTTATCTTTGATAAGCATTACAGAGCTGAGCAAGAAGAGTTAGTAGGTCAAGGAATGAGTAAAGAAGATGCTGAAAAAGAAGCACCTCTATTCAAGAAAGCACAAGACTTATTGCGAAAATGGGAAGCAAAAGATAAAGAGGTGATTACACTTTGGGAAAAAATGAATTCGTGGGTTTACGATGGCTTTTCTCACACCTACAAGAGAATGGGAGTAGAGTTTGACAAAAACTATTACGAAAGTGACACTTACCTTCTTGGGAAAAAAGTTATAGAAGAAGGTTTAGAAAAAGAAACATTTCACAAGAAAGACGATGGTTCGGTTTGGATAGACCTCACCGATGAAGGTCTAGATGAAAAAATACTACTTCGTTCAGACGGTACGGCTGTGTACATGACTCAAGATATAGGAACAGCCATACAGCGATACGATGATTTTGCCTTTTCTCATATGGCATATACAGTAGGAAATGAGCAAGACTATCATTTTAAAGTCTTATTTCTAATACTGGATAAGCTAGGCTACGATTGGGCAAAAAACTGTTACCATTTATCCTATGGAATGGTGGACTTACCATCAGGAAAAATGAAGTCAAGAGAAGGTACAGTTGTAGACGCTGATGACCTTATGAAGGAAATGGTAGACTCTGCCAAAGAAATAGCTCAGGAATTAGGAAAATTAGACGGCATGGACGTTGAAGAAGCTAATGCCTTGTATGAAAACATTGGTATGGGAGCACTAAAGTATTTTATGCTTAAAGTAGATCCTAAGAAGCGTATGCTTTTTGACCCACAAGAATCCATTGATTTTAATGGGAATACAGGACCATTTATACAATACACTCATGCACGTATACAAACCATCCTTACGAAGTACAATAAGGAGGCTTTATTTACTACAGAAAACTTAGAGTTGTTAGATAAGGAAAAGCAAATCATTAAGATTTTAAATGATTTTCCAGTAACCATTCAAGAAGCAGCAAACTCGTATAGCCCAGCACTCATTGCCAATTACATTTACGATTTGGTAAAGGAATTCAATGGCTTTTATCAGAACGTACCTATTTTGATAGGTGAAGACCAAAATCAAATGGCCTTTAGAATTGCCTTGTGTGAGTTGGTAGGTCGAGTGAGTAAAACAGGAATGAAATTATTAGGGGTTAATGTACCCGATAGAATGTAAAAGATATGTTTGAAAATTTATCAGAAAAATTAGAAAAAGCCTTTAAGGTTCTTAAAGGTCAAGGAAGTATTTCGGAAATCAACGTTGCTCAGACGATGAAAGAAATCAGAAAGGCTCTATTAACGGCCGATGTTGATTTTAAAACAGCCAAAAACTTCACAAACAACGTCAAGGAGAAGGCTATGGGTCAGAAGGTGCTCACAGCAGTAGAACCTGGACAGTTACTAACCAAAATCATGAAAGATGAATTGACCGAATTAATGGGCAGTTCACATTCAGAGATAAATATACAAAGCAATCCGTCCGTAATTCTAGTAGCCGGACTACAAGGTTCTGGTAAAACCACCTTTTCTGGTAAACTAGCCTTACACCTCAAGGGAAAATACAATAAGAAACCCCTTTTGGTAGCTTGTGATGTCTACAGACCAGCCGCTATCGACCAATTAGGCGTTTTGGCAGAGCAAGTGGGTGTAGAAGTGTACAAGGAAGTAGAAAATAAAAATCCAGTAGAGATAGCCCAAAACGCTATTAAGTTTGCTAAGTCAAACAATAATAATGTCGTTATTGTAGATACTGCTGGTCGTTTAGCTATAGATGAGCAGATGATGAACGAAATAGCTGACGTAAAATCAGCCATTAATCCTAGTGAAATACTATTTGTGGTAGACTCAATGACTGGTCAGGATGCCGTAAATACTGCTAAGGCCTTTAATGAGAAGCTAAATTTTGACGGTGTAGTATTGACCAAGCTCGATGGGGATACTAGAGGTGGTGCAGCCCTAACTATTCGTTCAGTTGTCGATAAACCCATTAAATTCATTGGAACAAGTGAAAAGATGGATGGTCTCGATGTTTTTCACCCAGAACGAATGGCAAGTCGTATTTTGGGAATGGGAGACGTTATCTCTCTTGTTGAAAGAGCTCAGCAACAATTTGATGAGGAAGAAGCTCGAAAAGTGCAAAAGAAAATTGCTAAAAACCAATTTGGTTTTGACGATTTCTTAAAGCAGATTCAGCAAATTAAAAAGATGGGTAACATGAAAGATTTAATGGGTATGATTCCTGGCATGGGCAAAGCACTTAAAGGTGTAGATATTGATGACGATGCATTTAAGGGAATAGAAGCCATGATTAAATCCATGACATTAGAAGAAAGAAGCAATCCTAAACTATTGAATGGTAGTCGAAGAAAGCGTATTGCTAACGGCAGCGGAACATCTATTCAAGAAGTTAATCAATTGATAAAGCAATTTGGTCAGATGGGCAAAATGATGAAGATGATGCAAGGCGGCGGAGCAAAGCAGATGATGCAGATGATGAAAAACAATGGCGGTGGAATGCCAAGAATGTAATACAGGCTTAACACTATGCAATTATTAGACGGTAAACAAACTTCACTAGACATACAGCAAGAGATTGCAGTACAAGTGGAACATATGCTCAAAGAAGGTAAGAAAAAACCCCATTTAGCAGCTATACTAGTGGGTAATGACGGAGCAAGTGAAACCTATGTTGGGGCAAAAGTACGTGCCTGTGAGAAAGTAGGTTTTGACTCCACACTTATTCGATTAGATGATAGCATATCTCAAGAGCAGTTGATTGCTGAGGTTGAAAAAATCAATCAAAATGATAATATAGACGGTCTAATTGTACAATTGCCATTGCCTAAACACATAGATGAGTTAAGCGTTACCAAAGCCATTTATCCCTCAAAAGACGTTGATGGCTTTCACCCAGAAAATGTAGGTAAAATGACTTTGAATATTCCTACATTTTTACCCGCCACCCCAGCTGGAATCATTGAACTTATCAAGCGTTACAAGATAGAAACAGAGGCAAAGCATTGTGTAGTAATCGGCAGAAGCAATATTGTTGGCTTGCCTATGAGTATTCTTATGGCTAGAAATTCCTATCCAGGAAATTGTACGGTAACCCTTACTCACAGCAGAACAAAGAACCTCAAAGAAATTTGCCAATCGGCTGATATTCTTATTGTAGCACTCGGTCGCCCAGAATACGTTACTGCAGATATGGTGAAAGAAGGAGCTACCGTTATTGATGTAGGTATTACACGAGTAAAATCTGATAAAACCAAAAGCGGATGGAAGCTCAAAGGCGACGTTGACTATACAGCGGTAGCCGATAAATCAAGCTTTATTACCCCTGTACCTGGTGGAGTAGGACCAATGACCATTGCCATGCTTTTAAAGAATACACTCAGTGCAGTTAATGGCTTTGATGTATGAATAAAGAACAACAAACATTAGTTGATAAAGGACTGATGCTTCCACTTATGGAAGCCTTTTATACCGTTCAAGGCGAAGGGCATTATTCAGGTACTCCTGCCTTTTTCTTAAGAATTGGAGGATGTGATGTTGGTTGCCACTGGTGCGATGTTAAAGAAAGCTGGGATGCCAATTTACACCCTCCCACGCATATTGACGATATGTTGACTAATGTACAATCTACCCCTGCCAAAACGGTAGTTATTACAGGAGGAGAACCTTTGATGTGGGACATGGGACCACTGACAGAATTACTCAACAAGAACGGTATTAGCGTTCATATTGAAACTTCAGGAGCTTATCCGCTATCGGGAAGGTTTGATTGGATTTGCCTTTCTCCCAAAAAAAATAGCCCCCCACAAAAAGCAATAATTCCTTTAGCTGATGAGTTAAAAGTAATAGTATACAACTTAAATGACTTTAAGTGGGCAGAGGAATTTTCTGAGCAATGCCACGACAACTGTAAATTATTTCTTCAGCCAGAGTGGAGCAAAGAAAAAGAGATGATGCCTAAAATCATTGATTACGTTATGAATAACCCTGAATGGAATATATCTTTGCAGACGCACAAATACATGGGTATTCCTTAAAGCTTGAATGACATCATGAAATACATTTTTCTTTTACTTTTTACGCCTTTTGTACTCTTTGGACAGAACACTACCAAAGCCAAAAAAGCCTATGCCAAATCCATTGAATTTTTTCAAGAAAGTAATGATGATAAAGCCACTGAATTTGCCTTGTCGGCAATAAAGCAAGACCCTAACTTTTTACAACCATACCTCTTATTAGGACAAATTAAAGAAGAAGCAGGTAAAACAGAGGAAGCCATAGAACACTATCTTAAAGGGCTTTCCGATAATAGTCCAGAAAACGCTTGGGGATATTGGAAAGTAGGAACACTATATATGAGTGTTGCTAATTATTTGGAGGCAAAACGAGCTTTCACCCATTTTTTAGGATTTAAAAATCAGAATGGCAAAAAAGTTAATTCAGCCAAACATCACCTCAAAAACTGTGAGTTTGCCATCGAAGCTATTAATAATCCTGTGGACTTCGACTTTAAGAATATGGGAGAAGGGATAAACAGTGAGTGGGAAGAGTATCTACCCAGTATTTCGGCTGACGGACAGCTTTTTGTCATTACTAGAAGAGGACCGCATCAGAATAATGTAGTATCAGAAGATTTTTACCAAAGCACCTTGATAGATGGCAAATGGGCATCAGCTCAGAATATGGGAACAGTCAACACTTTTGGAAATGAAGGAGCACAATGTTTAGCACCCAACGGTAAGGTGCTTTTCTTCACCGCTTGCGATAGGGAAGACGGTATGGGAAGATGTGATATATATATCAGTTTTAAACGCGATGGCGTTTGGTCGGAATCTAGAAATATAGGTCCGAGTATAAACAGTAAACATTGGGATTCTCAACCTACCATTTCTCCAGATGGCAGAGAATTATATTTTGTCAGTAATCGACCAGGAGGTTATGGCAATATGGACATTTGGAAAAGTGTACTTACTGAAAAGGGTACTTTTTCAAAACCAGTGAATTTAGGTGCTACTATTAACACTGAGTTTGACGAAATGTCGCCCTTTATTCACACCGATAATCAAACCCTATATTTTGCCTCAAACGGACATCCAGGAATGGGCGACTTTGATTTGTTTATGAGTCGTAGAAATTACCCTGCGGCCAATTGGCAACGTCCCATTAATTTGGGTTACCCTATAAACACGCATGGAGTAGAAAATAGTTTGATTGTAGCCTCAGATGGTAAAACAGCTTATTTTGCTTCCGATAAATCAGGCTACGGTCAAGAAGATATTTTTTGGTTTCAATTGTCTGAGGATTTTCAAGCACAGCAAGTAGCTTACGTCAAAGCTAAAGTTTACGATGCTAAAAGCGAAACCCCTCTAAAAGCAAACATTGAAATTGTTGATCTAGCTACTGGTGAAGTAATGATATCCTCTTTTACATATACCAAAACAGGAGAATTATTCACTTGTTTACCCGCTAACACCAAATATGCCGTTAATGTTTCAAGAGACGATTATTTATTCCATTCCGAGAACTTTGAACTGAACGACCAAAGTGCCTTACAAGCTTTAAGGCTAGATATACCACTTCAGCGTTTGGACAGAGGTAATGCCGTTGTTCTTAAAAACATCTTTTTTGATACAGACGCTTACAGTCTAAAAGAAGAGTCTGAAGTAGAACTCAATACACTTTTAGAGTTTATGCAAAACAACGGAGACTTGAGCATAGAAATAGAAGGACATACCGATAATGTGGGTTCTCAAGAGCATAATCTGACCTTATCAGAAAACAGAGCTAAAGAAGTTTATAGCTTCTTAGTCGATAAAGGTATCGCTGCCAATCGAATGACTTATAAAGGTTTTGGAGACTCCAAACCCATTGCTTCCAACGATTCTGAAACTGGTAGAGCCGAAAACAGACGAACCGCCTTTAGGATAAAATAGTATTTTCTTCAAACTCTTTCACCACTACGGTTTCATTCTCATTTATAAAAAACACGCTAAAGCCTAGCTTTTTCACCAAGTTTAAAGCCTTATGATTGTTGGCTTGTGTTTTTCCTATGATGCGTTTGATGTCAAAATCTTCCCTTGCTATTTTAATGACTTCTTGAAAAGCCTTAAGCATGATGCCTTTGCCCCAATAGTCTGATGAAAGAGTACCGCCGATTTCTATGGATTTAGTGAGCTTATCGTAGTGATATAGTGAACAAATACCCAAAAAGCCATTTGTATTAGCTTCAACTATTTTCCAGGTCCAACAGCCTTCAGTTGTAATTTGCTTAATAAAAGCATCTATTTACTCAGGCTTTGGCCTAAGGCTTTCCGAATAGGATTGAATCACCATTTCATTAGTAAATAGCTCAAGAATTTCCTTGCTGTCCTCCTCTAAAAGAGGCTGTAGTTTTATTTTAATTTCTGTTGTCAATTATTGAGGAGGAATTGGTGCAGGGACTAGATTGTCAATAGGCTCTAGGGACTGTAAATAGTCAAAGATATTCTCAAGTTCATCAGCTGTTAAGCTGGCATAGCCTACCCAAGGCATGGGAGGTAACAACATGCGACCATTGTCTAAGCCTTTGCTTTTACCTTCTTTCATGGCTTTGGTAAATTGCTCCAATGACCAATTCCCAATACCCGTTTCGTGGGGCGTTAGGTTAGAGGCAAAAGATGTTCCCCAAGGGCCTACGGCTGCTATGCCACTACCACTAAATAATATCCATGCACCAGAATTAGCAACACTAGGGTCATAATCTGCCAAAGGCATACTTTGAGGGTGAACCGATAGCAATAAATTTTCATCTGGAACAGGACCAAATTCGGTCATTTTCTTTGGAGAATGGCAGTCGTTACAGCCAAGGGCAGTGACTAAGCGTTTGCCTTCTTCAATGTTTGATGGGCTTTCACATGCTTCTGTAATTTGTGAATTAGATTCATTAGCACATTTTTTACCAGTGTCCATTTTGAAGGACACATTATCACAACCAACAAAATAGGCGATTGCACAGATTAGAATGAGTTTTTTCATGGGTATAGTTTTATTTATTTTTAATAAATCATTTACATATTGTAATAAAGCATTGAAATTCAAAAAAGCTACAATCAAAGGAAACGGATACAATTTCATAACCTTGTCTTGCCTTTTCATTAATTAAGCTCTCTGCTTCCTTTCTAAGCTGGTCACTAGACCACCAAGAGTCTAGTTTAATTACTGTGTAATCTTTCATTACAAAAGTTTTATTAAACAATTACTGTCAGATTATCTGACACATTAATTACATCATAAATGAAATGGAAAAGGTAAGTGGCAATAAGTTTAGAAGCTCAAATTTACAAAAATTAAAGGGCTTTTTTCAGTCGTACTAATTTTTTCAACAAGTCCTCCAATTGGTTGAGGGCTAGCATATTCGCGCCATCTGATTTAGCTTGGCTAGGGTTGGGGTGGGTTTCCAAAAATATTCCATCTACACCAGAAGCAATTGCTGCTTTGGCTATAGTTTCTATTAGTTGGGGTTGTCCACCCGTTACGCCACTGCTTTGGTTAGGCTGTTGCAGAGAGTGGGTAACATCCATTATCACTGGTGCGTACTCTTGCATGGTCGGAATACCTTTAAAATCAACTACCAATTCGTGGTAACCAAATTGGCTACCTCTTTCGGTAAGCATAACGCAGTTGTTTCCACTGTCTTTAACTTTTTGTACAGCAAACTGCATGGCTTGAGGAGATAAAAATTGTCCCTTCTTGATGTTTACAGTTTTGCCTGTTTTGGCGGCGGCTACTAGCAAATCAGTTTGTCGGCAGAGGAAGGCAGGTATTTGTAAAATATCCACGCTCTTAGCGGCTAATTCGGCTTCTTCCACAGAATGTATGTCGGTAGTGGTAGGCACGTCTAGCTCTTTTCTAATCTTTTTGAGAATAGCTAGTGCTTTCTCATCGCCAATGCCAGTAAATGAGTCCAAACGTGAACGGTTTGCTTTTCTGTAAGAGCCTTTAAACACAAAAGGAATTCCCAATTCTTCGCAAAGGGATTTAATGTGTGTGGCAATCTCAAAAGCCATCTCTTCGCCTTCAATAGCACAGGGTCCTGCTATGAGAAAAAAGGAGTCTTTAAATTTCAGTTTACTTATCACTGTTTGGGTTTATTTGCTTGTCGAAAATACTCTTTTTATGCCAAAGCCAAGATGAACACCATAGTTTTGAGAGGGTACAAGGGCATTCGCTTGTTTGCTAAATAGTTTAAACTGGGTCTTTTTACCACTGAAATTATAGGCAAATTGAAAACCTGCTTTTTCATAACCTCCTAGATGATAGCCTAAGCTAAAACCGTGTTTCTTGAAGCTTTTGTGAAGGTCAAGAGCAAATCTAGGAGTGGTATAAAATCTTGGTTTATGTACAACAGAAAAGGAATAAGCATCTATGAATTCTGATTGGCTCCATTGAAATATATTTAGCTTGAGTGTAATGGGCAATCGCCAATTGTAACTTTCCTCATTGTGTTTTTGAAAAACATCTTGAATACTGTCAAAGTAATTTTCCAATATACTGTCGTTGAATTCTATGAAGTCGTCAATATTAACACCTTCAAAATGCCATTCGCTATCTATTAGTAAGTTGGTGGTTTTCTCATTCCACCTAATCATTCCCAAATCTTTAAGACCGATATCTATACGTCCGTTTCTAATGGAATCAGAATAATGAATGTTCAATGCCGCACCCTTGCCATTTAGAGCAAAAAGATTGTTCATTAGATCAGTGGTGTCGCTAAAATGTCCTTCAAAAGCCATGTCATACTCAAAGAAGTCGCTAAACTCATCGGTGTAAAAGGTAGCTTTGTTTACGTCCAATTCAGCAAATTGGTGTCCTGCCAAGAGAGAGATAGAAGTGTTAAATTTAGAATTCCATTGGTAGCCAACTTCAAATTTGGAGTAGTGGTAAGCGGTGAAGTCCAAAGGTTCTAAATCCAGTTGTTCTCCTCTGAAAGGCGAGTTACCCAACAAAGTGAGTTTCACAATGTCATCGGAGTAAGCACCATAGGCAGCCAGGTGGTTTCCAAAGGCAATACTCCATCCTTTTTTGTGGCTATATTTTAGTTCGTTGTCTATTTCTGCCTGAAAGAAATTATCGGAGTCAAGAGCAGAGATTATATTATCTTTCTCCTTATCATCCAAAAATCCATAGGATTCGGACAACAGAGGTTCATTGAAGTGCGTATTCATAAACCCTAGATTGCTATTGATTTCTAAACTGCTTTCTTGAGCTTTTACTAGAAAGGAAGTTAGCAAAAATACTGTGGCAAGAACTATTCTCATTAGTCTATGGTGTAGTTAAAGTTAGCAATGAGTTTGAGGTCAATATAGTAGTCACTGTACACAGTAATAAATCCTTCGTCTGCTCGAGTATTTAGCTTTACTTCAAAGGCAATCTTTTCGGCTGCATTTAGGCTATGACTGATGGATTCAAAAGGATAGCTCAGTTCACTTGTTTTAACGCCTATGCTTTTTCCATTGATATCAACATCACTTGCTTGAACAATTTGTTCAGACTCCAGTGATTCCAAAATTGTACCGTTGCCATCTAGTAAATTAATGATTACCTCAGCATCTAATGGGTATTTATTTTTAGCCAGTAGAGTGAATGTTCCTTCGTTAAGGTCCTCGACATTATTTATGATAACGTCTAAGGTATCTTTAATGACTATTTCAGAAGCACTTATGGAAAGTGGTATGCCAATTTCAAGATTAGTTTTTAGTCCGTAATCTCTGTATAAAAAGCCTTCGGAATTATCTTGATTTGGGTTGGTGATGAGTTCGAACGAAAAGTCTATGGTTTCGGGTTTACTCTCTATAAGTTCATCAATATTAGAGTTTGTTTCATCAAAGGTAATACTACTGTTTGATGGCGTAATGGGTTGACTGCTCGAATTATTTTCAACTGCCGCTATAATACTGAAAGGAGTGGCGAGTAGTGGACTTGCTAGACTTACTGTTTCTTGACTGTTTTCACCGCTTAGGTTTTTAATCCATACATCGGCAGTTGCACCCAAGTAATTTTCTGTGTTTAAGACAACATCTATCTGTGACAAATCAATTTCACCTTGGAAGTTTGAAAAATCACTAAAATCTATGCTTTGATTTTCTCCAAAGGTATCAGTGCCTAAGGTTCCCCATGCCTTTTCGGGAACAATTTCTTTGATGGTAATGGTGTTGAAGACACTATCTTCCAGAGAAATATTAGTGATAACACCAGAGGAGTCTATATAGCCAGTAGACTGTGTATAAATGGTATTAATGGTGTCGCCATATTTTCCAGTCATGTCAATTTCATAAGCAGAAAAATCAAAAAACTTAGTTACTGTAATGGATTCTCCTTCTGGTGCAGGGGGGAGGTTAAAATTAAACTCAAAAGGCTGACCATTTAATGTCGCGCCAGGAATTTTGTACTGAATTTTAATAGTGTCTTGAATGGTACTTACGCCAATAACACTTACACCACCCTCGCTAACCAATACTCTATTTAATTTAACATCATCTAGTTGAAAGGAAACAACCGTATCCTCATCAAATATTTGTTGAGTTGGGAATATGGCAATACCTTCATACAGTTCAATATCCCTTATTTTTATCTCAGAAATCAGAGCATCAGAATAGTCTATATTCACAGCATTTGGTGCTGTGCCCACTATATCAGCACTTATAATTTCCACCTCTAAGTTTCCTAAAAGAGTTTGACCAGCTAGGGATTCACTTGCTATTTCTGTTGCTCCACTTTGCAGTAGAGGAATGTTCATGCTAATAATGTTGTTAGAAGCATTTTCATTTCTCAATTCCAAGACTACATTACTGAGGTCTGTTTGTAAATTATTGACTATTTTGAGGTCAATATAGCCTTCTGTAAAGGTCATTTCTTCAAAATATTCGTTCGCATCGATTGGAAAGGTATCGTTCAATAAGTCCGAGTAGGCAGGAATTACCGCATCGCTACCATTGGGTAATAATATGGTTCCAAAACTGATTGATGAGATGAGTTCTCCTAGAGTAATTTCATTAGTAACTACCGTATTTGAAAAGTTAATGGTTTTAAGCTTTACATTTTTGGTTGTGCTTATTTCTTCTAAACTAATAAGGCTATCCAGTCGGTAGTTGATGAGTTCTTTCAGAAATACGAATTTTAGACTGTTATCACCAAGAGTATCAAATTGAATAGTACTATCATTTGCCAAATTCAGTAAGCTCACTTGAGTGTAGGCTAGGGGGGTGCTGAAGTCGGCATTCCATACGGGTTTCTCAAAATCATGTTTACATGATGATAGAAATACAAAGAGAATTAAAATCTTAAGGATGGACTTCATCTTAGAGCAAATTTTTACAAATGTATTAAATATCAGTAGTTGTATTTATCATTCCAACGGCTATTTAAGAATTTTCGTATTTGTTTTTCTCGCTCGTTGTCGCCAGGATTGTAGAACACTTCACCTTTTATTTCATCTGGAAGAAATTCTTGCTCTACGAAATTATTGGCATAATTGTGAGCGTAGGCGTATTCTTTACCGTAATCCAAGTCTTTCATTAGCTTAGTGGGGGCATTTCTTAACTCTAGTGGTACAGACAAAGCACCTTTTGTTCTTACCATTTCTTGAGCCTCATTTATGGCCATGTAGGACGAATTACTTTTAGGCGAACTCGCCAAATAAATAGCTGTTTGAGAGAGTATTATTCTTGCTTCCGGCATTCCAATAACATTTACCGACTGAAAGCAATTGTTTGCCATAATCAAGGCGGTAGGGTTGGCATTGCCAATATCTTCAGACGCTAATATGATGAGTCGTCTAGCAATAAATTTAATGTCTTCGCCGCCTTCTAGCATTCGTGCTAGCCAATATACTGCTGCGTTGGGGTCGCTGCCTCTTATGGATTTTATAAAGGCTGAAATAATATCATAGTGTTGTTCGCCTGACTTATCGTATAAAGCAATGTTTTCTTGTGCCGACTCCATAACCAAATCGTTGGTAATGGTAATATCAGTGGTGTTTTGAGTATTGACGACAAGCTCAAAAACATTTAGCAATTTTCTGCCATCTCCTCCGGATAATCTTAACAAGGCATCGCTCTCTTTGATGTTGATGTTCTTTTGACTTAAAATATCGTCTTTTTGTATGGCTTGATCTAGCAATTGAAGGAGATGTGTTTTATCAAAACTCTCTAAAACATAAACCTGACAGCGTGATAATAGTGCTGATATCACTTCAAAAGAAGGGTTTTCAGTCGTTGCACCAATTAGGGTTACTATGCCTTTTTCTACTGCATTTAATAGAGAGTCTTGCTGTGATTTGCTAAAGCGGTGTATCTCATCAATGAAAAGAATGGGAACATTTTTGCCAAACAATCCTAGAGAACTGGCTTTGGTAATGACTTCCCTTACGTCTTTTACACCTGAGTTAATGGCACTAAGGGTGTAAAACGGTCTATCTAGCTGATTGGCTATAATATTTGCCAAGGTTGTTTTCCCTACGCCTGGAGGTCCCCAAAAAATGATGGATGGAATGATGTTATTCTTTAGGGTTTTTAGAAGTACTCCATTTTTTCCAATGAGGTGTTCTTGCCCTATAAAATCATCTAGTGATTTTGGTCTTAATCGTTCGGCTAAAGGGGTAGTGTTCATGCGATTAGTGAATTAGAATTCTTTCTTGCTTATCGTTTGTCTTTAGCAAATAAAACCCTTTTTTGACTAAAGGAAGTTCTAATATTTGATTTTTATTAATCTGTTCTGATAGAATCAACTGCCCTTGTAAATTGTAAATTTCGATTTCTGCATCTTCCGATTGCCAAATAATATTTCCGCCATTATGTACTGGATTTGGGTAGAACAAACGTTCTTCCGTATTGAATTCGTCCAGAGCAATGTTTTCGCAATCTGCTTCACAGTCTTCTAATGTGGAATACTCTCCGGTGTTGTCAGACAATTCCATACATCCCATAAGTCCACATGTGAAGGAAATACTACCAAAACTCTCAAAAATCACCGTATTGTTTCCTGAGTTAGGAATGGCAAGTACGTCAGTATCTCTATTGTAGTAAATATCGGCAGGAGAACTCATGTTTGAAACAACCACTGTAGAGCCTCCACTAAAGTCACTATTGAATTTATTAACGGCATCATTGCTCCAAGCTGAGACGTAAAAATCACCATTATTATCCATAGCGATACCGTCGCAATAGCCTAGATTTGTTGAGGCTACAGTAGTATAGCTAGAATCACTCATGTCAATTTCGTAGATGGGAGCGTTAACTCCCCAGCAAACTACTAGAAGTCTGTCTCCCATTTCATCGTATAAAATCCCATTAGGAGTTACTGGAAGGTTTTGAATGTACATATTGAAAATTCCGCTAGTGATGTTGTATCTGTAGATGTCTTTGCCACTAAAGTCTGTTACAAATACGTCATTACCCTTATGTGTGATGCCATTGGCAAAAGTAGCTCCTAAATTGATGTTAACGGTTTCTTCTCCGCTTTGTAAGTCATAGGCTTTTAACCGGCTACCGCTACACGCATAGACTTCATTACCAACTACTTCTAATCCGTGAGGTCCAGCACCAACTCCTGAAACAAATGTCTCAAGTACATCATTTTCTAAATCATAAGAAAGTATTTTACCTTCATTCGAATTGGAAATAAGGTAGCGGTCACCATTACTATCATAATCAACACTTTCAGGGTTATTATACTGTTGCCCAAATGAGCTAAGACTTAGAAATAGTAAACTTAGAAGAGTTAAGTACTTCATTATTTTATGATGAGTTTTCCGTTATAGCTATTGGCTTTTATAAAGTATACACCGTTTTCGATTAATCCGTTTAGATTTAGTCGTTTATTTTCTACTTTTTGTTCGTGTACCAATTGCCCTTGAATATTCATTATTTGAAGGTAAAATGGGTCGGCATCGATATTGAAAAGCAGTTGCCCTTCAGTTGAATTTGGGTTGGGGTAAAAGCTAAATGTCTTTTCAGAATTGTCGCTGATGCTAGTAGGAGTGGTACAAGCATTAGTACAATCGTCAATACTACTGTATTCGCCCATTCCATCACTTACTTCAACACAGCCATCAACGGTACAGTTGAAAGTTGCTGCATAGACGTAATCGTCATTCCAAAGTTCAATAATTTCATTTGGTCCTTGACTTGGCCATGAATTACCATTGGTAGCTAAGTAAATCTTTCCGTTGGGAGCAACGCATATGTCTCTCAATCGCCCCCATTCGTATTGGAAGAAGTCAGTTTCTGTATCTATTACATCTCCTGCTTCATTGAATGTAAAACGAACTAGTTTCTTTGCTTTTAAAACCGTCATCAGTAATGAGTTCTGAAATTCTGGGATAGATGGGTGGTCGTACCAAATAATATCAGAAGGAGCAATAGTTGAAGATGAGCCACTACTCCATAAAGGCTCAACAATATTATTTTCCTCACAATAATCGTTTTCCGAAAAAGAACTACTTAAATCATCGGCATAATACATATCTGCAAAATCATCGCAAAAGCCTTGAACATTTGGCCATCCGTAGTTTAAATTTGATTCAATGATGTTTAATTCATCATCGTTATTAGGGCCATGCTCTGAACTGTAAACAATACCGTTTGGTGCCACAGCTAAGCCTTGAGCATTTCTGTGTCCAATACTGTATACAAAGCTGTTAGGGTTAGGGTTATCCGATTTAGGACTACCGAAGTCATCACTATCCTTGTCTATATTTACTCTAAGAGTTTTACCCGTTAAAGCATTTACATTTTGTGAGGCATTCCAATTTTGAGCATCTCCAGTGGTAATGAGTAGGGTTGTGTTATCAACGGCTAATAATCGGCAGCCAATATGAGTACTGTTACCATCAATTCCATCAACAATTACAGTTTCATTGATTAGAGCATCTTGCTCTGCATCGTATTCGTAGTACACTATTTTTTCACTGGCATTACCCTGATTGCCGTAGGTGTAAGCTAAAAATACATAAGGAGCACCATTGTTAAAGTCTGGGTGAATTTCCATGCCTAAAAGTCCGGATTCGCCTGAGTCGTAGAGTTGAGCTATTAAATTAAGAATAGGATATTGTTCGCCTGTTTCGACGTTTACACGGCTGATTTGTCCTGAACGTTCGGTTACCCAAATATGATTGTCTGGTCCCCATTTGATTTCCCAAGGCACGTCTAAGCCATTAACGACTTCTCTTTCGAATAATACGGTGCCTTCATCTAGTACATGTGTTTGTGCAATACTGCTATTGATGAAAAATAATGATAAAATTAAAATGAATATATACTTAGTCATAGTTCTTGTATAGGTTATTTTTTAGGTACACAAATATCGTTAAAAATTACGTTTTTGGCAATTCATAAAATTTCATTATTAGTTGTAAAATAAATCTTAGTAAAAAAAGTTTACTTTTATACACTGAAACATTAAAAACAAGAATGATGAATTTAAAAGTAAGTTTTCCATTTGCAATTGTATTGGCTTTTGCACTTGTCTCATGTAACTCTAACAAAGGATTAAGTGTTGAAGACCAAGGTGAAGTATTGATTGAGCAGTATTGCTCTGGCGACAAGTATTTTTCTGATAAAAATACCTTTAGAGGAAATGCTGTTGGTGAGAGTTTAGACCAAATGACGGCTAAGAAAAAAGCACGTTCAAATACTCAAGCTGAAATAGCAAAAACAATCAGTTCAACAATGAAAATTGTTGGTGATAATTATGTAAGTTCTTCAGAGTTTAACAACAAAGAAGAAGTAACAGAAACCTTTAATGAGATGTCTCGAACTATTGTTGATGAGCAGTTGAAAGGTGTAGTTACGATTTGTGAGAAAATGACTAAGACAGCACAAGGAAAGTACAAATGCTATATGGCTATGGAAATTGCTGCTGAAAAATTAGCATCAAAGTATCACGAAAGACTTTCAAAAGATGAGAAGTTAAGAGCTGATTACAACTACGAAAAGTTCAAAGAAACATTTGAAAAGGAAATGGAACGCATGTCGAAAGGCTACTAATTCCTTTTTTATTTAAAAATTAAAACTCGCCTCGTGCGGGTTTTTTTTTAATCTTTTGTGAAACTATCTACAAAATCAGCAATAATAGAATTACTTATTTCATCTTTTGCTAGCTGATAGGCGTTTAAGTCTGCCTGATTAAAGTCCAATTGAATGCCTTTTAGTTTGGTGATGTTATCGCTAAAAACAATTCGCCCTTGTAAATCCTTAACTTGTACAGACATGTTTAGGAAAGCGGTAAACATATTTTGGTTTTTGATTTCTCTACCTTTTTGAGTATCGGCACTTATGTTCATTATCAGTTGAGCCTCGTTCTTATTACCAACGGGTGTAAAGCCCATTTTTGTCAAAGCACTTTCGGCTGCAAACCGAAGTTCTGACTCTTTCTTGTCAATATTAAAATGCTTTTCCTCAGAACTAACAAATACAGTAGGAGTATAGACGTAAATAGGAATAGTTATCTGATGTGTTTTTATGCTCTTAAATAGCTTTTGAATGAACTCACTTTTTGTGCCTTCATCCAGCCACTCTTGAAAGTTTATACCAGCTTCTATTTTTTGAACAGCTTGCGTACTTTTAATTTTAGGTACTGAAGTAGTAAAAACACCATTTTCATTTGAGCTTTTGCTGAGGTTTTTTAATTCCAAATCAGCCGATACTGCCATTAGAGGGATGTTCGATAGCCTATTGCCTTCGTATTCTACGGCTATATCAATTTTAGAAACGGTATTACCAATCATTGCACTAATCTTTTTGCTGAGGCAATAGAGCTGATAGTCATCCACATAAGAGCGAAAACGAGCAATGATTTCACTTCCTAGATATACATTCTCCCTGTCGAATTCAGTCAGTAGAGGCTCGCTTAAATACGGCTCTAGCTTAGCCAGGGCTTGTACATAATAAATGTATTTGTCCTTGTAAGGGGTAGAGTACAATACAGCTTTGTTGAGAAAGTATTTAGACTCCTCAATGGCTTCTTGAATTCTAGCGTTTCTAGTTTCGTGATACTGTTGTTTACTCAATTGGTAGTACACCCAATACTCATTGCTTTGCGTGTAGGTACTGACTAGCTCGTAGCCCTCAAGAATTTCTTTGGCTTTAACTTCTATGTTGGATTTAAAATCTTCCTCGTAGCCATTTTCTCTTTCCATTTGTAAGAATACCGATTGAGAAGAGATGGTCACTTTAATTTGTGACATAAGGTTTTGCAAAGCATTTTGCTGTGCTATCTTTATATAGTCTAAAGGGTGTGTACTTCTATCGGCAATTCCTATACCAGTATAGTGAGTTTCAGAAACAGGGTACTCCTTTACCCATTCAGGAATACCGTCCATACTGTTAGCCACTTCTTTTGGGCTATTGCAGGAGAAAAGAAATAAAAATGCAATGGGAAATAGAAGTTTATTCATTTTCAGGATTGTAGTTGTTAATCTTATCACTCACATCTTTAGCAATGTCAGTATAGATGGAGTTTGACAATTCGTTGATAGACATTAAGGTTTTTTTGTTTTTGAATAACTGTTTCAGAGCACGTTTATCAGAAAAGGAGTCTTTAATAACATCGTTAGGACTCTTTTTGTTTTCCCATCTCCAGCTACCTGGCACTATATTTCTGTAATCGTAATTTGATTCAGCAAAATGAAGCTCATCATTTTTATTAATATTTATCAGTTTGCTAAGGAGAATTTCGCCACTTTCGGCAGATAATAATTGAAATTGAAAGCCTACCTGTACGCTAGCACTTCCATAGTATTCGTCGTATCTAATTTTGTCGTAAACCGTTTCGTAGTAATATTTTTCAGTCTCTTCGTTGTACTTACGAATCTTTCGTTCTAGCCATCCCTTTTTAGAGCTTTTCTGAATAGCTTGTTCTTGCTTGGAGTAGCTTACCAATTTGCCATTAAGCATGGCTTTAGCCCCAATCAAAGCACCAGCTTGTGCACTTGTATTTTCGGATACTTGTCCGCTCATCCCCAGTAGCTGTTCATCTATTAAGGTTTGTACCTGTTGGCGATCCACTATTTTAATAAATGGATTATCTAATTGGATTAACTCCTCGGTAATTAGAGCAGAAATAGCAGACTCACCACCCCTTTGGCGAGTGGAATTTTGAAACTTCATTACCCCAATAGACAATAAGCCAGCTTCTAATGCCAATGCCTTACGACTTTCACATTCTTTATAGGATGCGGGAATCTTTTCAAATTCATAATAAGCCGAGCGAAATTTTTCGAGCTCTAAGAATTCGTTGGCAGAACGGTAAATAGGCTCGAATGTAGCCACATTCTTCATGCTCTCTACATCCTTGAAGTTTGGTTTTAGTAGAGTGATTTCTTTTAGTAATTTTTCCGATTCAGCAAACTTTTCTTCCTCAAGTAAATCAATTGCTTTGTCGTAATTGGTAGCTACGTAATCATCTACAAGAGTATTATAGTCACTGGTGTAGGTTTGTGGAATATCTACTTGAATAGAATAAGTCGCAATCTTACTTTGTAGAGAGGAAGCGTCTCTGTAGTGGTAGATGGCCTTACGCTCTTCGCCGAAGTTTTTCGATTTGAAAAAGTTGTCAAGATGTATATTTACCTGTTTTTGTCCAGATGCTCTTAAGCCTTCTTTAGCTTCTATGAAATCTCCCTTTTGATTCAATGCTTGCATGTAAAACTGACAAGCATCGGCGTACAAAGATTTTTCAGAAAACTTATCTCCTTTTTTGGTTAATGATTTTGGAGTATCGCAACTTGTTAATGAGAATATCGCAAATAGTAATACGATAGCTTTGATAATTGAACTCTTCATACTACAAAAGTAGTTTTTTTTGCATTCATTTTGATTTTGTAATTTTATACAACATTTTAAACAAGTTCAACCTATGAAAAGATTAATTTTCATCTTTCTTACTAACAAGACAGTCAGTATATAGTAGAGCTATGTAAAGAAAATGAAGTCAAAACCCTAATAACTATTCTAGAATGACTAAACCAACTAATAAAGAATTTGAAATTGAACTCAAAAAAGACAGAAGATACAGTATTTGTACCTGTGGATTGAGTGCTCGAATGCCCTATTGTGATAGTGCCCATCGCTCGTACAACGAAGCAAATGATACGGACTATAAATCCATTAAGATAAGTGTTGAAGAGGATGTAAAAATTACCCTTTCCTCAGCCAGTTGGACACTTTGATAATTTTAAATCTTAACGTTTATTCATATTTAAATCCAGAATTGTGTTCGCTAGAAAGTAGATGAAAGCATAGCGTTTGCTTTTATTTTGTATTTTTAACGAAACTTAAAGACATATCTATTATGAAAAAAATAATTCTACTACTTCTACCACTGTCTATTTTTGCACAATCCTATGATGTGCTGTTTTTGGGAAATTCCTACACTTTTTACAACCAAATGCCGAATATGGTATCTGAAATTGCCACATCAATGGGCGATACAGTTATTACAGAAAGCAATACCCCTGGGGGTTGGAAACTGGAGCAACATGCTCAAGCGGGTTCGTCGAGTTTGCAAAAAATAACCGAAAAACAATGGGATTTTGTAGTCATTCAGGGACAAAGCAATGAAACCAGTTTCCCCCCTTATCAAGTAGCTGAAGAAACCTATCCTTATGCCGAAAGTTTAGTGAATGCTATTGAAGATAATTACGAATGTACAGAACCTATTTTTTACATGACTTGGGGGCGAAAAAATGGAGATAATATAAATGGTCAGCAATACCCCATAATCTTTACTTATTTAGGTATGCAACAACGAGTAAGAGAATCCTATTTGGAAATGGGTATAGACAATGAAGCCACAGTAGCTCCTGTTGGTATGGCGTGGAAAAAGTCCATACAAGACAACCCTAACTTCGAACTCTATACTGGTGATGAAAGTCATCCGAATGTAGCGGGTTCTTATTTGGCAGCCTGTGTGTTTTATTGTACCATTTTTCAAGAAAGCTGTGTAGGCTCTAGCTATTTACCAAATGGAGTTTCACAAGAGGATGCTACCACCTTACAAACCATAGCTTCAACTGTTGTACTTGATAGTACTCAGGTGTGGAATATGTTTGCCATACAATCTGCTGATACTGTAATGCTCAATGACAGCAGCTATACCTTTAGTGCTTCGGCATCTAATTATGATAATTTGGAGTGGGACTTTGGCGATGGCACTACGGCTATTACGCCAACAGTAAACCATACCTTTGATGAAGGTCAGCATACCGTAAACCTAAACGTATTCTCTAATGGCGAAGGCTGTTTGGAAAAGACCATCACTTTTGAAATTAACATCAGTGGGGTCGCAGATACCACTACAACCGATACCACCACCTACATCTCAGATTTAAATAATACCTTTAAGCTATATCCTAATCCAGCCACTAATTACATAAGCATTGAAGGGGCAGAGGCTAACAGTCATTTAAAAATTTATAATGTATTAGGTAAAGTTGTTTTGGAGCAAAGCATTAGTAAAGACCAACGCATAAATTTATCGACCCTAACACAAGTCGGTCAGTATATTGTAGAGCTGCGTTCTGAGGATAAAGTCAATACCTTTAAGTTGATTAAGAATGAGTAGTAAATCTCTTAAATAAGCGGTTTTTAGATGTGAAAATCAGCCTTCTTTTAGCCGCTTATTTTCGTTGATAATTTGTAAAAAACTTTACATTTAATTTAATCGCTTATAAAATCACTATTCCTATATTTAAAAAAAAATAGAATGAGACATTATCTAATGTTATTGACGCTGTTTTTCTTGGTGCAAACTGCCTTTGCACAAGAGCAAGTCGATTCCACCCTCACCGCTGAAGAAATTCAATTTAGAGACTCCATTGCTGCCATTAATACTTCTAACGAACGTATGCAGCTTATTCAAGAAACCTATAATGCAGCCTCCTCGGCATTTGCAGAGTCAAACTTTAGCAAATCCATTAGTTTATTTGATGAGGTAATAGCCTTAGATTCTAGCAATGCTGATGCCTTTTACAACAAAGGTTTGGCACAAAAGGAAAGTAAACAATACACCGAAGCTGTTGAAACTCTAGAACAAGCCTTTAGTTTAGACGCTACTAATTTTGATGCACTCTTTCAACAAGCCAAATGCTATGATGGAAACAAAGAAAGCGATAAAGCCATAGTTGCCTATGACCGCCTCTTATCTGTAGACCCCACTTGGGCAGAAGCAGCCTATAATAAGGGCGTTATTTTTTATCTGAACAAAGACTATCAGCAAGCCATTGCCGCTTATTCTCAAGCCATAAGCATTAATCCTAGCTATGCCTATGCACTGAACGATAGAGGAAGTTGCCACAGAGCCTTAGAAGATTATGACAAGGCCATTGCCGATTACCTAAAGGCAGCACAAAGCGATGCTCAAGCCTTTATTTACAACAATTTGGCAAGTGCTTACCGAAAATCTGGAAATACAGAAAAAGCCATAGAGTTCTACGCTAAAGCCATTTCTACCGATGCCAACTATGAGATGGCATACAACAACAGAGGAACGGTCTATTTTGAAACGGAGAATTACGATTTGGCATTGAAAGACTTTAAGAAAGCCATTGAGATAAATGCAGACTACGCCATGGCACTATGCAATAGAGCCGCTATCTATCATATGCAAGAAAACTACACTGGAGCATTAGCAGACCTAGAGTCGGCTGTGAAGCTACAACCCAATAACGCTACGGCATTGTTGAACAGAGGAATTACTAGAGAGATGCTCAGAAATGTTGACGGTGCATGCGAAGACTGGCAAAAAGCCTACGACCTTGGTATGGAAAAAGGAAAAGAATATTACATCAATAACTGCGAATAAGATGAAACAGATAACAACACTATTAGCACTAGCACTAAGTTTGGGGGTATTCGCTCAAGATGTAGCCTTCAAGAAAGGGAATTTTAAAGACGATAAAGAGGGGTTTGAAGCCGCTAAAAAGAACATTGAAGATGGCGATGTTTTGCTTGAGAAAGGCGAGCAAAAAGTATTGGGTATGGTCAATGCCTTTGAGGAGTTTGAAGAAGCCTTAGCATTCTATTTGCCGGCACAAGACTTCAACCCTAACAATTCTGATTTGAACAGAAAAGTAGGACACGCATACCTTTACACCAACACCCCATATTTGGCGATGCCTTATCTAAAGAAATCTTTGGAGTTGGGCGGAGAGGACTCAGAACCATTCGTTCACTTTTTACTAGGAAAAGCCTATCAGCTAGAACGCGATTTTGAAAAGGCAGAACGTTCCTTTAAGAAATACGGTACACTGGAAAACCCTAAAAAGCTAGAAGTTTACAAAAAGCTAAACCGAAAGCACATGAAAGAGTGCAGGAGTGGAGCCGAAATATTTGGCATAAAAACGAGGGTTTGGGTTGACAATGTTAAAGAACTAAACTCACAGCAAGACGAGATTGCACCAAGTATTACGGCTGATGGTTCGGAGATTATCTTCAACAGCAATAAGACAGGCAATTTTGACATATATACTGCAAACCGAGTCAAGAGAAGATGGGTGCGTTTGTCATCCGTTAACAGTCTGAATACTGAGGGGGACGATGTATCTTCTAGTTTAGCTTATGACGGTCAGCGACTGCTACTATTCAAAGATACTGACGGTCAGAGCGATATTTACGAATCCAAGCTAAACGGAACGACTTGGGGAGAGCCTAAGCTCAAGATGTCCAAAGTGGTGAATATAGAAGGCAATGAAACCTTTGCTTCTTATGACCCACAGGACATAAAAGTCTATTTCGTGAGTGATGGTGGTTTTGGTGGCGACCAGAACATCAACTTCAGTGGAAAGAAAGATATGGAAGAGAAATTTTGGGGACAATCCCAAAGTGCGGGGCAAGAGATAAACACCGGCTTCCAAGAAGGCTCTGTCTATATGGCACCAGATGGTAATACCATGTATTTCTGTTCGCAAGGGCATTCTTCCATTGGAGGCTATGACGTCTTTGTA
Source organism: Flavobacteriales bacterium (assembly GCA_965277895.1). Taxonomy (GTDB): domain Bacteria; phylum Bacteroidota; class Bacteroidia; order Flavobacteriales; family UBA7312. The sequence continues at coordinate 1,433,553 of CBDIDR010000001.1, read as the reverse complement.
TCGTATAGAGATGAAGAATTAGGACTGTGGGGCAAGCCTATCAATATGGGGTATCCCATTAACACTCCTTTTGACGAATTGTACTTTAGTATTTCTGCCAACGGTAAGAAGGCCTATTTTGCATCCAACAGAGGTGGTGGAGCAGGTGGAATGGACATTTACTGTGCTACCTTTTGGGGAGAACCTAAGCAGCCTACAGTAGCTTCGGAAGACAACCTCATTGCCAGTATTGCTTCACCCATAGAAGATACCTACACACCAGAAACGGTTGAGGTAACCGTAGCCAATAGCCTTACGGTATTCAAAGGGCGTATTTTGGACGGTTTATTGCAAGAGCCAGTAGAAGCAGAGATTAAGATTTTTGATAACTCTACAGGAGAAGTTTATGCCGTAATGCGTTCCAACAGTGCTACGGGTAAATTCCTATTGTCTTTACCCTCTGGATTAAACTATGGTATTTCGGTAGAGGCGGAAGGCTATTTGTTCCATTCCGAAAACTTCAATTTGCCTAAAGGTTCAGCATACAATATGATTAACAAAGACATACAGCTGAAAAACATTGACATAGGGAGTAAGATTGCTCTTAGAAACGTTTTCTTTGACACTGGTAGGGCTGAGGTAAAAATAGACTCTTACCCAGAGCTAGACCGACTCATTCAGTTGATGACCGATGTGCCTAGCCTCAAGATAGAGCTATCCGGACACACCGATAATGTGGGTGGAAAAGCCGCCAATGAAAGCCTTTCACAGCGTAGAGCCGATGCCGTAAGACAGTATTTGGTATCGCGTTCGGTGGATGGCAATCGCGTTACAGCAAAGGGTTATGGCTCTAGCCGACCAGTAGACAGCAATGCCACCAAAGAGGGCAGAGCCAACAACAGGCGAACGGAGTTTGAAATTACCGCCAATTAATACGATACGACTTAACCTCTTTTATAAGCTAAGGCTTAATTATGAAGAACCTCTTATTTGACTTAGACGGTACCATTATAGAACCTAAGGAAGGCATTTTGAATTCCATATGCCATGCTGCCCAGAAGATGGGAGTGGTGGCACCCAGTGATGAGGAACTCCATCAGTTTATAGGACCACCCATTATGGAATCCTTTCAGAAAAAGTTGGGACTGACCTTCGAGCAGGCCTTAGAAGCGGTGGGTTATTTCAGAAGCTATTACGCCCATACAGGCATACACCAAAACGCTCTTTTCCCTTATGTGGACGAATTGCTAAAGGCACTGAAAGCAGAAGGCTATACCTTGTTTGTAGCCACCTCCAAGCCCACACGTTTTGCCAAAGAGATACTCAAAGACCACCAATTGGACGAGCTTTTTGTAGAGATAGTGGGTTGCAATATGGACAACAGCCGCAGCGATAAGGCTGAAATTATAGCTTACATTGTGGAAAATTACGGACTAAACGTTTCTGAATGCCTGATGATTGGCGATACCAAATACGATATTATCGGAGCTCAGAAACACGGCATGGCATCCGTAGGGGTGAACTACGGACACGGTGATTTTACTAAATATGCTCCGCACTATACAGTTGATAGCTGTGAGGAGCTAGAAGTATTAATAAAAAAACACTTCCCCTTAGGCTAAAAACCCTATATTTGAGGGAAGCCGAAACGCACCCTTAATCCTTATAATTTTATACAAGTTTTTTATTGAAGATAGACCCTCGCTAATTTTGGCCTGAGTATTATTTTATATTAAAAAACAATAAAAAAAACTGTACACTCTGCTCTTTATGAGCCTTTGCCTTGTAGCCTTTAGCCAAGAGCAATTTCCACCCTTTATTGATGTAACTGGCACTGCCGAAATGGAAGTTATACCCGATGAAATTTATATTGCAATCAGCATAAAAGAACGTTCTCGTTTTCTGTAAAACAAGAATTGTTTAACCGAAATCCGTTTTGTGCTATATCAAATCAAAGAATATTGGCAATCGAAGATGCAGAAGTTGACCATATACTTCCCTACTCTAAAGGAGGAAAAACAGAAATTGAAAATGCACAATTAGTTCTTAGATTCTTTAACAGAGCCAAAGGGAATAGGTAGTAAAGAATTCAAAAATGAACAAAGAAAAATTAGATGACTTTATAGGAGAGGTTTTGTATTACCTAGGCTATTATTATGTGCAAGAAAAATATTACGACTTCAAGCATTTCATAAAAAATGTAATCCGTTATCGTAAGGAACTCACACATGATGTGAGTACTTGGCAATGTGAGGGAATGTTAGTTTTTAATAAAAAGTATCTTCAAGGAATTTTAGAGGATTTAGAGGGACAGGATTTTCGGAGCGATACCGCTCAGAATAGAAAGAATATAAAGCGTTGTATATTCTTAATTGATGAATTAATTTATAATTTAAAATCAAGAAATAGTCCTAAGATTTATATTCCACCTATAGACAGTCAGTTAATTGATGCCACAACAGAAACTCAAAGCAACAATCTAGAGATTGAGCCACCATTAAGCGTCGAAGAACAAGATTATGAAGATAAAAAGAAGGAATTATTTACCCTATTGATGAATTATGATAAATGGTGGGTGTAATGTTTAAGTTGTTTTTTTCTTCTTCCACAAGTTGAGAACTACACCAGCAATAACCATAGCAATACCAATAAGGCTCATCAGTCCGTAGCTTTCCCCAAAGAGGAGGTAGCCAATGCCTAGGGCGTAAATGGTGCCTATGTATTTGAGGCTAATCATCTTATTGGCAATGCCGCTTTGTATGCCTTTGGTCATCAGTATCTGTGCCACTTGGGTAAAGAGTCCCATAAAGAGGAGGTAGAGCCAGTCTGTGCCTTGGGGCGTCACCCATTTGAAATAGGACAATACCGACATAATGGGAATGGCTACCAAAGGGAAATACAAAACCACTACCACAGGATGTTCGGTATCTTTCAGTTGGCGTATGCAGGTGTATGCCATCCCTGAGAACATGGCGGAGCAAATGCCTATCAGCATAAAGGTCAGCGAAATACGTTCATCAAAACCTTTGATAACAGCCACACCGGCAAAGGAAATGCCAAAGTACAGCCATTGCTTCACTTGCATCTTTTCCTTCAAGAAGATAGCCGCAAAAAGGGCCGTAAAAATGGGCGAGAGGTATTGTAGGGTTACGGCACTAGCCAGAGGTATGTTCTGTAGGGTGTAGAAAAACATCAGTAGGGCAGTCGTTCCAAAGATGCCACGCATCAGCAGTACTTTTCGGTTATTGCCTAAGAGGGGTAAGCCCAGTTTTTGGAGCATAGCCACACTCAAAACTACCGATACTATGGAGCGAAACAAAATAAGCTCGTGTGCCGGAATATGAGGCAGAAACTTTACGCATATTTGCATAAGGGCAAAGGCTAGGGTAGAACCCAGCATGTAGAATACGCCCTTCTTCACTTAAAAAGTTGGTCTAAGGCCTGAGAGGGCGTCCATTTTCCTTGGCTAACTTCTTCTTCCAATTGCTTAATAGTGCTTTGGTGTTGGTGGTAAAAATCGCTTTCTAGGCGTTCCTTTATCATATGGTGTAGCCAGTAGCGGTTTTGTTCTTGTCGTTTACTGTGGAAATAGCCTCTGTCAGTCGTCCACTTTTGGTAATCGCTAAGGGTCTTCCAGGCATCTTCTATACCTGATTTTTCCAGAGCCGAGCAAATACCCACTTGAGGTATCCATCCGCTATCGGTCGGCGGAAAAAGGTGTAAAGCCGTTTTATATTGGGCTTGAGCTTTCTTAGCAGGAAGGAGATTGTCCCCATCCGCTTTATTGATGAGTAAGACGTCTGCCATTTCCATAATGCCTCGCTTTATACCTTGCAGCTCATCTCCAGCACCGGCGAGCATGAGTAGGAGGAAGATGTCCACCATAGAATGCACGGCAGTTTCGGATTGTCCTACGCCTACCGTTTCAATCAGTATAACGTCATAACCAGCCGCTTCACAAAGGAGAATGCTTTCCCTCGTCTTACGAGCCACACCCCCTAAAGAGCCAGCCGTTGGTGAAGGGCGAATAAATGCCAAATCGTCCACCGAGAGTTCGTTCATGCGGGTTTTATCGCCTAAAATACTACCGCCAGATTTTTCACTAGAAGGGTCAATCGCCAATACGGCTACTTTCTTGCCCTGTGCGGTAAGGTGTTTGCCCAGAGCTTCTATAAAAGTACTCTTTCCGACACCAGGAACGCCTGTAATGCCAATGCGTAAGGAATTGCCACTGTGGGGCAGAAGGTCTTGCAAAATACCCTGAGCCTCTTGCTGATGGCTTTCTAGGGTGCTTTCCACTAAGGTAATGGCTTGTGCCAATGCCGAGCGTTTAGCGTTGAGTATGTCTTGGCTGAGCTTATGCATCGAGCAGTTGTTCAATAATGTTAATGGCGGCTTCGGCAATGACTGTACCCGGACCGAATACACCGCTAACGCCTGCCTCAAATAAGTAGTCGTAATCCTGTTGGGGAATTACCCCTCCAGCCACGACTAAAATATCCTCTCTTCCCAAATCTTTTAATGCCTTAATAACTTGAGGTACAAGGGTTTTGTGTCCAGCAGCTAAAGAAGAGATTCCGAGTATATGTACATCGTTTTCTATGGCTTGTTTGGCGGCTTCTTGTGGGGTCTGAAAGAGCGGTCCCATATCCACATCAAAGCCTAAATCGGCAAAGGAAGTAGCCACCACTTTAGCCCCTCTGTCGTGTCCGTCTTGTCCCATTTTAGCCACCATAATACGCGGTCGTCTGCCTTTGTGTTGGGCAAAAGTTTCGGTTAAGTCTTGGGCTTTTTTGAAATGGGGGTTGTTGTCTATTTCCATCTTGTACACTCCTGATATTGAACTGCTTTGTGCTTGATAGCGTCCAAAAACGCTTTCACAAGCATACGAAATTTCTCCTAAAGTAGCCTTTTGCCGTGCGGCATTTACTGCTAAGTCTAAGAGGTTTCTTTCGCCACTTTCACAGGCTTGTGTGAGGGCTTGAAGGCTTTGCTGAACGGCATCATTATCCCTTTCCGCTTTGAGGGCGTTTAGCCGTTCTATCTGTGATAGCCTTACCGTAGTATTGTCCACCTCTAGAATATCCAGTGTTTGGTCTTCCTCTTCAATGGTGTATTTGTTGACGCCTACTATGGTGTCTTTACCACTATCGATACGGGCTTGTTTTCTAGCGGCTGCTTCTTCAATACGCATCTTTGGTAAGCCTGTTTCTATGGCTTTTGCCATGCCTCCTAAATCTTCTATCTCTTGAATGTGTTGCCAAGCTTTGTGAGCAATGTCGTGGGTCAGCTTTTCCACATAGTAGGAGCCACCCCAAGGGTCAACGGTTTGGCACAGTCCGATATCCTTTTGTAGGTAGAGTTGTGTATCTCTAGCAATCTTAGCTGAAAAGTCGGTTGGTAAAGCAATAGCCTCATCGAGGGCGTTGGTGTGCAAAGACTGTGTGCCACCCATTACCGCCGCCATAGCTTCTATACAGGTACGGCTAACATTATTGAAGGGGTCTTGCTCCGTTAGGCTCCACCCACTGGTTTGGCAATGCGTTCTGAGGGCTAAAGACTTAGGGTTTTTGGGATTGAATTGCTTAACGATTTTTGCCCAAAGCATTCGAGCGGCTCTCATCTTGGCAATTTCCATAAAGTGGTTCATGCCAATGCCCCAAAAGAAGGACAAGCGAGGAGCAAAGCTGTCAATATCCAGTCCGGCGGCAATGCCTTTACGGATGTATTCTAAGCCATCGGCTAGGGTGTAGGCGAGTTCTATATCTGCCGTAGCACCTGCCTCTTGCATATGGTAGCCTGAAATACTAATGCTATTGAATTTTGGCATATGCTGAGCCGTGTATTCAAAGATATCGGAAATGATACGCATGGAATGTTTAGGCGGATAGATGTAGGTGTTACGCACCATAAATTCCTTGAGGATATCGTTTTGTATGGTTCCTGCCAAGTCTTTTTTGTCTACGCCTTGTTGCTCGGCAGCGACTATGTAAAATGCCATAATGGGTAATACCGCTCCGTTCATGGTCATAGATACCGACATTTTATCAAGAGGAATACCATCGAACAAGATGTTCATATCCTTGATGGAGTCAATGGCAACACCGGCTTTACCGACATCGCCCTCTACACGTTCGTGATCGGAATCGTAACCGCGGTGTGTGGCAAGGTCAAAAGCGACTGATAGTCCTTTTTGCCCAGCTTCTAGGTTTCTTCTATAAAAAGCGTTGGAAGCTTCTGCCGTAGAAAAACCAGCGTATTGGCGAATAGTCCATGGTCTGCTGACATACATACTGGAGTAAGGCCCTCTGAGGTTTGGGGCAAGACCTGCTCCAAATCCTAAGTGTTCTAAACCTTCAATATCTTCTGAGGTGTAACGTGTTTTAACCTCTATTTGTTCAGCCGTTTTCCATGACGAATTAATGTCTATTTCTATCAAAGTATCTTCTCTACGGCCTTTTAAGAATTCTTTGGTTAGTGCTTCTATATAATAGCTTCCTGCACTAGGGTCTTGTACCTTTCCCAAAAAACTTTCTTCCAAAAGGATGTGGTGCTGATTGCGTGCCAATCGGTTGGAGAAGTCGTTAGGAGCTTCAAAAGATTGGTTGTAAGGACGAATCATGAGGGCATCGCAACCGCCCAAAATAGCGGACATACTCTCGGTAGTGGTGCGTAATAAATTGGTGTAAGGCTCTTCACTTTCTTTGTTGGAAAGACTAGTCTGTGCGAAGATGTTTGGAAAGCCTTGAAAGTGTGTTTCAAAGAGGGAAACGAAAGCCCTCATTTTGGCAATTTCCTTGAAATAGTCACTGCCAATTGTAAAAATGTATTGGGAATTGATGTAGCCGTCTTCTACCGCTTGGTGAATATCGTCAACCTCAACGGAATGGTAGTAGAAATTGGGGAGTTTACCTTCTTCCTTACCAAAAAAGCTACCGTTTATGTCCTCTATGTCTATGCCTCTGTCGGCAACCAATTGTTCCCATAATTTAGGGATGTCACTGGAGTAGTTTTCAAAGTGTACCTCTATGTGTTGTATCAATATGTCTTTGAACAGATTAGGCAAATCGGTGGGGTTGGAAAAGCAAAGGGCGTTCATGCCATTGTTCAGTGCTTCCAAAGCCTGTCGGTTGCCTTCTTTGGCATTGCTGCCATCAATCCATTGTACATTCATCCATTTGTGAGGAGAGGATAGAGGCTTAAAATACTGGTGTGTATCGCTATGGTAAAAAGGAAGTGTGCCGTCACTGTTGGTGAGGTCTTCAAAGGTTTTCCCTTTTAAATCGCTCGATAATTTGTCTTTCCATTGCTGAGTACTAAGGGAGTCGAATTCTGAAAATAGTTTATTCATCATCTTTAATGATTACAATTATATCTTCGTTTTCTTTTTTCATGAGGTATTTTTCGCGGGCAAACTTCTCTTGGGTCTCGGTATTGTTGGTGAGGTCAAAAAGAGCGATGCTGTCTTTTTCAATTTCCTTGAGGTAGTATTCTTTTTGCTCTTCCAAATCATCAATTTCAGATTGAAGACGTGCTTGCTTAATCCAGTTGTTGGAATCAAAAAATGCTACCCAAATCAATAAAGCTAGGGTTACCAGAACAAATTTGTTCTTAAGGATAGGGGGTAATTTGTCGTAGTACTCCTTTAACATGTTACCAAAAGTAAAAAAAAACCTTGGGTCAAGGCCCAAGGTTTAAAAGATTATCCCAAAAATGGGTACCTGTAGTCCTGTGCCGGAACGAATGTTTCCTTGATGGTTCTTGGTGACACCCATCTAAGGAGGTTCAGAATAGAACCGGCTTTATCGTTTGTTCCTGAGCCTCTAGCTCCACCAAATGGCTGCTGACCAACGACTGCACCTGTAGGCTTATCGTTGATGTAGAAGTTTCCTGCCGCATTTTCCAAAGCTTTAGAGGCCTCTTCAATAGCGTAACGGTCGGTAGAGAAAATAGCACCTGTAAGAGCGTATTCGCTAGTGCCATCCACTAATTCTAGTGTCGCTTCCCAGTCTTTAGGCTCGTAAACGTAAATGGTAATGACTGGTCCAAATATTTCTTCACAAAGTGTTCTGAATTTAGGATTGGTCGTTACTACTACGGTAGGCTCTATGAAGTAGCCTTTGGATTTATCGTATCCGCCACCGGCAATAATTTCAGCGTCCGATTGCTCTTTCACGAAGTCTATATAGCTTGATATCTTGTCAAAAGCCTTTTCGTCAATAACTGCATTGATGAAGTTTGATGGGTCTTCAGGACTTCCCATCTTAAAGGATTTTACATCTTCTACAACTTGTGATTTTACATCATCCCAAATGTTTGAAGGAATATAGGCTCTTGATGCTGCAGAGCATTTTTGCCCTTGGTATTCAAATGCACCTCTTACTATTCCAGTAGCGACTTCAGCAGCTACGGCTGATTCGTGAGCTACAATAAAGTCTTTACCGCCTGTTTCTCCAACGATACGTGGATAGCTTTTGTATTTTTCGATGTTGTTGCCAATAGTTTTCCATAGGTGTCTGAAGACGCCAGTAGAGCCTGTAAAGTGAAGGCCTGCGAAGTCATTGTGTTCAAAGACTACATCGCCAAGAGTTGCACCGTCAACAGCTACCATATTTATAACGCCATCAGGCAATCCTGCCGCTTTGAATAAGTCCATAATGACTTTAGCAGAATACACTTGTGTGGCTGCTGGTTTCCATACTACTACATTACCCATCATTGCTGGTGCGGCACATAGGTTAGCACAGATAGAAGTGAAGTTAAAGGGTGTTATGGCTAAAACAAAACCTTCTAATGGGCGGTGTTCTAGTCTGTTCCACATGCCTGGTGCTGACTCTGGTTGCTCGCCATACAATTGCGTAACGTATTCGGCATTGAACTTAAAGAAGTCAATAAGTTCGCATGCAGCGTCTATTTCTGCTTGAAAAACATTTTTAGATTGTGCCAACATGGTTGCAGCATTTATTTTTGCTCTAAAAGTTCCGGCTAATAGCTCGGCTGCTTTTAGAAATATAGATACCCTTTGATGCCATGGCATAGCTGCCCATTTTTCTCTAGCTGCTAGAGCAGAGTCTATGGCTTCATTGACGTGCGAGGCATCGCCAAGGCTGAACTGTCCCAAGACGTGTTGATGGTCGTGCGGAGGACAGATGTTCTTTTGATTAGAAGTGGTAATTTCTTTACCACCAATATATAGAGGTATGTTTATTGTTGAAGCGTACATTTCTTTGTACGTCTTTAGTAATTCTTCTCTTTCGCTACTGCCTTTTTCATAGCTTAAAACTGGCTCGTTAGTAGCAATGGGTACGTTAAAAACACCTTTGGACATATTCTTTATTGTTTGTTAATTAATGAGTGCAAATTTAGAGGAATAAAACATCATAACAAGTCTTTTGAAGTCAGTTTTTGAATTCCTATTAATTGGTCGTATTGTTCACCTCTTGGTCGGTGGTAAATGTATATTTTGTAGTCGTTTACAGTTTGGTAATGGGTACCTTCAATGAATCGGCTGAGGCTACCTCCTTCATTTTTCTTAAATACGTATTCGTAGTTGTAATAGCCTTGCTTGAGGTAAATAGTGGCTTCGTATAGTCCCTTTTCTTCATTGAAGTGCATTTTGTGGCTTTCTGGAAAACCGTAGTCGCTAATTTGTCCGTGAACGTAAAGCTCTCCATGTGTAATTTCGTGCTGATAGGGCAGGGTGAATTTCACCAAAGCGTAGTCGGCTTCAATATGGTTTCTACTGCCTTCTTGTACACGAATTAGGCGTTTGCCATTAATGTCTTGTACTAGATTGGAGTAACGCTGAAAACGCCTTTCGTTATCGGTTCGTAATGTAATTTTATTGGTATCATTTTCGAAGCTTATGTTGGCTAGGCGTTCGGAGAGGTAACGCAAGCTTTGGAAATCGAAGAAGCGATATTCATTACCACCGTCAAAGCAATTTTCTTCTTCGTAGTCATAGGTGATTTCATTGTCTTTTACAAATACAGCTTCCAGTCCACTCACAGCATTGTCCCAACGGTCGTTTTGTGTAATTAGGATTTTGATATCGCCAAAAGGGTTATCAATGGTGTAGCCTGTGTGTAAGATGCTGAAATCGATTTCATGCTGATAATTTCGTTGCTCTAAATCTGTTGCACGTTTAACCGTTCCTTCTACACTTACTTTTTTATCCATTACCATCATACGTTTACTTAATATAGGCTTATCTTTTTCACCTTCTGGATACACTATTAATAGGTAATTGCCTGAAAGAGTGGGACGCATGTTATTGGATGGAATAACGGTATGGTAATGTATATAAGGCTGAATGGTGTTGAATGAAAAATCGTAGTTGATAAGTGGTTCTTCATAGAAGCCTTCTAGATATTCGTTTTGCAATAGATCAGATGGCGTCCAGTCGGCATTGCAGTGAATTAGGGAATACATATAATTCTTAGGATTGTCCGTTAAATCATCAAATGAGAGAAGAAGGCTGTCTTCATTATTGAGGTGAATCAGTGGATTGCCCATTTCAAAACCAATAGGGTGAAGCAATACGGTTTTTATGTCACCGTGGTAAATTACATTTTCATATCTTAAAACTTGCTCAGTCTTTGCTGATTCTACATCATTTTCTTCAACTGTTTGCGAGATTACATCATCGGTATCATCCTCATACAATGAGTCTGTGTTTATTGTTGTTTTTTTGGAGCCACCACACGAAAGCAACAAAACAGCAGAAAAAAACAGTATAATATTAGAGTATTTCAAGATAATATAGAGTTAAATTTAACGTTTAGATTTCGACTTTTTGAATAGAATTTTTGTGTGTAAACAACCCCCTTATTTAGAATCATTATAAATTAAAAATTCTTATTCAAATTTGAACCATTTAGTTGCTTACAAATGTATATTTTTGCGACCGAAAATCACAATTTTTTATAAAAGAGATGTCAAAAGATATCAGATTAAAAAAAGGCCTTAATATCAACCTCAAAGGAGAGGCCGACAAAGTCTACGCTAGTATTCCACAATCCGAATTGTTTAGTTTAAAACCCACCGACTTTCATGGACTTACGCCCAAACTTACCGTTAAGGCAGGAGATAAAGTGAAGGCTGGGTCTTGTATATTTTTCGATAAGTACAATGAGAAAGTTCGTTTTTCTTCCCCAGTTAGTGGCGAGGTTACGGATATAATTCGTGGTGCTAAACGAAGAATTTTAGAAGTAAAGCTAAAAGCGGATACTGAAACAAAGTATGAATCTTTTTCAACCTTGGATGCTAGTGCTAATAGAGAACAAATTATTGAAGGTTTGTTAGAAAGTGGTGTATGGCCTTTTATTCGCCAAAAGCCATTTGATATCATTGCCAATCCGATGGATATGCCAAAAGCTATATTCATTTCAACCTTCAATACAGCTCCATTAGCCCCTGATAATGATTTTGTCCTTCATGGATTAGAAAATGAGTTTCAGACAGGTATTGACTTCTTGAAAAAGCTTACCGACGGAAAAATTCATCTAAATGTTGACGGTAACACCAACCCATCAACAGTATTTACATCCTGTAAAGGCGTTCAAATCAATAAGATTACTGGTGCACATCCAGCAGGAAATGTAGGTGTCCAAATTCATCACATAGACCCAATCAATAAAGGTGATGTCGTATGGTATTTGTATCCACAAGATGTATTGACTATCGCACGTTTGTTCAGCGAAGGTAAATACGATGTTTCTAGAATTGTTGCTTTGACAGGTCCTCAGGTTGAAAAACCTCGATATTACAGAACTATTGCGGGTGCTAATATCAAAAATCTATTGAACGAAAATACATTAATAGGGGATAACAACCGATTTATTAGCGGTGATGTGTTGACTGGAGAAAAAATTGAAGAAGGTGGTAATATCGGTTTCTACGATTCTCAACTAACGGTTATCGAAGAAGGTAATCAGCAAGAGTTTTTAGGGTGGATAGCACCGAATTTAGATAAGTTCTCTCTATCTAAATCGTATTTTTCATGGTTAATGCCATCGAAAAAATATTCTCTAAATACCAATTATAATGGTGAGGAGAGAGCTTATGTAGTTACTGGTCAGTATGAGAAAGTATTGCCAATGGATATTTATCCAATGCAACTTATTAAAGCGTGTTTGATTGAAGATATTGATTCAATGGAGCAATTGGGGATTTATGAAATATCTCCAGAAGATGTTGCACTTTGTGAATTTGTTTGTACTTCTAAAATGGAAGTGCAGTCTATTATTCGTGAAGGCTTAGATTTAATTAAAAAAGAATGTAGTTAGAATTTTTATGAAACTATTTAAGAATTTATTAGGCTCTGTAAAGCCACATTTTGAGAAGGGAGGAAAATTAGAGAAGTTATACCCTGCATATGATGCCTTTGAAACTTTTCTATTTGTTCCTGACCACACCACACACAAAGGAGCTCACGTTCGTGATGCTATTGATTTAAAGCGAACCATGTTCATGGTAATTATTGCCTTAATACCGTGTTTACTCTTCGGTATGTGGAACGTAGGTTATCAATACCACTTAGCAATAGGTGAGACTGCCACTCTAATGGAGAATTTCATATTTGGATTTTGGAAGTTTTTACCACTAATCATAGTTTCCTATGCAGTTGGTTTGGCAGTAGAATTTGCCTTTGCTATTTATAGAGGACACTCTGTAAATGAGGGTTACCTTGTTACAGGTTTATTAATTCCATTAACAATGCCAATTGATGTGCCACTATGGATGTTGGCAATTTCAGTAATCTTTGCTGTTGTAATTGGAAAAGAAGTATTTGGAGGAACAGGAATGAATATTTTGAACCCTGCGCTTACAGCAAGAGCCTTTTTGTTCTTTGCTTATCCTATATATATGTCTGGTGATAAAGTGTGGGTACACAACGCTATGGTTGACGGACACTCTGGTTCTACTATCTTAGGAGAATTAGCAGCCTCAAGCAATTGGCAATCCCTTTCATGGAATCCATTTGATATGATGATGGGTTATATTCCAGGTTCGGTAGGAGAAACCTCCTTTATTGCCATAATGATTGGAGCAGTTATTTTAATTGCCTCTGGTATTGGAAGTTGGAGAATCATCTTATCAACTTTCGTTGGTGGTTTTGTGATGGCTACATTATTTAATATGTGGGGAGCTAATGAGCTTATGTCTACACCGGCAGAGATACACCTTATCATTGGTAGTTTTGCTTTTGGTGCTGTATTTATGGCAACTGACCCAGTAACGGGTTCGCAAACAAACAAAGGAAAATACATATACGGCTTTTTGATTGGTGTTTTCGCCATTCTAATACGTGTATTTAACCCAGCATATCCAGAAGGAATGATGTTGGCGATACTATTGATGAACATATTTGCTCCACTAGTAGATCATTATGTTATTCAAGGAAATATTAAAAGAAGATTAAAACGAGCAAACGCTTAATAATATGGATGCAAATAAAAATTCTTACACATTTAGTTTTGCTGCTGTCATGGTTGTTTTGGTGGCTACCTTGTTGTCTGTTGCAGCAATTAGCCTAAAGCCATTTCAAGATAAGAATGTGGAAGCAGAGAAAAAACAAAATATTCTTTCTACCCTAGGTATTGAAGTGAGTAGAGAAGATGCTGCTAAAGTGTATAAAGAGAGAATTACAACTTCTTACGTCTTAAATAGCGAAGGTGCTGTTGTTGATGGTGATGCTTTTACCGTTGATTTGGGTGTCGAGTTAAAAAAGCCAGTTGACCAACAAGTATTTCCTGTTTTTGAAGGTGAGAAAAATGGACAAAAATCATATATCCTTCCAATGAGAGGTAAAGGATTATGGGGACCAATATGGGGTTACCTAGCACTTGAGGATGATATGAGTACTGTTTCTGGTGCTGTATTTGACCACAAGAGTGAAACACCTGGTCTTGGTGCAGAGATTTCTTTAGGATGGTTTCAAGAGCCATTTATTGGTAAAACCATTTTTGACGGTAAAGAATTTAAATCCATTAAAGTAGTTAAAGGCGGTGCCAAAGAAGACGATATGCATGGAGTAGACGGTATTTCTGGAGGAACAATTACTTCAGATGGTGTATCCGATATGTTAGACGAGCGTTTGTCTAAATACTTACCGTTCTTCAATCAAAAATTAAGTGAAATGATAGAGGTAGAGGCTGACACAGTTGTAGTCGATAGCCTTCAAGCTCTTACCCTAAATACTATCAAATAATGAGTGAAAAGAAAGAATCTTTATTTTCAAAAAAGAACAGAAAGCTACTCAAAGATCCGCTTAACGACAATAACCCTGTAACTACTCAGGTACTAGGTATTTGTTCAGCTTTAGCAATTACAGTACAACTAAAGCCAGCTATTGTAATGGCATTGTCTGTACTAGTTGTATTATCAGTAGCGAATGTGGTGGTTTCATTAATGAGAAACTTAATCCCATCGAGAATTAGAATTATCGTTCAGCTTGTAGTAATTGCAACTTTGGTGATTCTGGTAGACCAAGTTTTAAAGGCCTTTGTGTACGATGTAAGTAAGGAATTATCTGTATTTGTAGGATTAATCATTACTAACTGTATTATCATGGGACGACTTGAAGCATTTGCTTTAGGTAATAAGCCTTGGAAATCCTTTTTGGATGGTCTAGGAAATGCATTTGGTTACGGATGGATTTTGATAGTAGTAGCATTCTTTAGAGAATTACTAGGTGCTGGAACCTTATTTGGTTACCCTGTTCTTGAAAAGCTCGGACTTTATGAGATGGGTTATGAAAACAACGGTATGATGATTTTACCACCAATGGCTTTGGTAACAGTAGGTATTATCATCTGGATACAACGAATGAAAAACAGAGATTTAATAGAGTCTTAATCGATATATTATGCAAGAATTAGTAAACATATTTATAAAGTCAATTTTCATTGACAACATGATATTTGCCTACTTTTTAGGAATGTGTTCCTATTTAGCAGTATCCAAAACAGTAAAGACTTCTGTTGGTATGGGTTTCGCGGTTATCTTCGTATTAGGAATTACAATACCTATCAACTACTTATTAGAAAACTATGTGCTTAAGCAAGGAGCCTTAATATGGCTAGGCGATTCGTTCGCTGATGTAGATTTAAGTTTCTTGAGCTTCATCATGTTCATAGCCGTTATTGCCTCTATGGTTCAATTGGTAGAAATGATTGTTGAGAAAATATCTCCAGCACTTTATGGTTCACTAGGTATCTTTTTACCACTTATTGCAGTAAACTGTGCCATCTTAGGAGGCTCATTATTCATGCAAGAGAGAGCATATAACTCTATAGTAGAGGCAACAGTCTTTGGATTAGGCTCTGGAATAGGTTGGTTTTTAGCTATCGTAGCTATTGCCGCAATTCGTGAAAAAATTAGATATTCTCATGTACCAGGACCTCTAAGAGGATTGGGCATTACCTTTATCATCACAGGACTTATGGGGATAGCTTTTATGAGCTTTATGGGAATAAAATTATAATTCGTACAAGAACAAACAATGATTATATTAAGTACAACAACAATAATTTCGAGTATAGCCATCTTTTTGGTTATGATTTTGGCATTGGTAAGCATCCTTTTGTTTGCGAAATCCAAGTTAATGCCAGCTGGTAAAGTGAAAATTACCATTAATGGCGAAAAGGAAATAGAAGTAGACGGCGGTTCTACTCTTCTCAACACTTTGAGTAATGAAGGCATCTTTTTACCATCCGCTTGTGGTGGTGGTGGAACATGTATACAGTGTACCTGCCAAGTTCATGATGGTGGTGGAAGTATTTTACCAACTGAAGAACCTCATTTCTCCAAGAAAGAAATTGCTGACGACTATCGTTTAGGCTGTCAGGTTAAGGTAAAGGAAGACATGAAAATCTCTATTCCAGAAGAAGTCTTTGGAGTGAAGAAGTGGGAAGCAACAGTAGTATCAAACTACAATGTAGCCTCTTTCATTAAAGAATTTATTGTGGAGGTTCCTGAAGATATGCCTTACGAAGCAGGTGGGTATATTCAAATTGAAATTCCTTATTGTGAAATAAACTATTCTGATATTGATATTACAGCTCACCCAAAGGAGCATCCAGGAGAAGAAGAGAAATTTAAATTAGAGTGGGATAACTTCGGTTTGTGGCCACTTAAAATGAAGAACGACGAAGAAGTGGTAAGAGCCTATTCTATGGCTTCATACCCTGCTGAAGGAAGAAAAATTATGCTTAACGTTCGTGTGGCTACGCCACCTTGGGACAGAGCAAAAAATGCTTGGGCGGATGTAAATCCTGGTGTAGCATCTTCTTACATTTTCAGTAGAAAAGCAGGCGATAAAGTAACTATTTCAGGACCTTATGGTGAGTTCTTTATCAATAACTCAGAAGCCGAAATGCTTTATATCGGTGGTGGTGCTGGTATGGCTCCAATGCGTTCACACCTCTACGAATTATTCAAGACCTTAAAGACAGGTCGTAAAGTCAGCTATTGGTATGGTGGACGTTCTAAAAGAGAGTTATTTTACCTAGACCATTTTTATAGCTTAGAGAAAGAGTTTCCAAACTTCAACTTTGAGCTCGTTCTTTCAGAGCCTTTAGAAGAAGATAATTGGAAAGAGAAGAAAGATTTAAGTGATAAAGACGGAGACGGTTTCGTAGGTTTTGTTCACCAAGCGGTAATCGATCAATACCTAAGTAAGCACGAAGCTCCTGAAGATATAGAACTGTATTTCTGTGGACCTCCACTAATGAATCAGGCTGTTCTAAAGATGGCTGATGACTGGGGTATTCCAGATGAAAACGTTCGTTTTGATGACTTTGGTGGATAAACTATTCAATCATCCTCAAAATAAAAAAGCTCTACTTTTAGTAGGGCTTTTTTTATGATATAAATCATAACTTCTTAGAAGTTTGTCTATTAACTTGGTCTGATGAGTTTAGTAGAAAAATACAATGTAGCAGGACCAAGATATACAAGCTATCCGACCGTGCCATATTGGAATACCAAAAAATTTAGTGTTGAAGCTTGGAAAAAAGCCTAGCTAAATCCTTCGATGAAAGTAATGAGGAGGAGGGAATTAGCTTATATATTCACCTACCATTCTGTGAGCAGATGTGTACTTTCTGCGGATGTCACAAGTACATAACTAAGCGACATGATGATATGGAAATGCCTTACATACATGCCTTACTAAGTGAGTGGGAGATTTATTTATCTCATTTTAAGGAAACACCTCATTTGAAAGAATTGCATATAGGTGGAGGTACACCCACATTTTTTTCTCCAGAACGCTTAGCCTTTTTTATTGACCAATTATTCTCAACAGTACGCATAGCCGAAAAACCGTCCTTTAGTATTGAAGGACATCATCTTTCCGCTGAAGATTTAATAATTAGGAAACATATTTTAAATTTGATGTGTCAGTTTGAAACCTCTTGGGAAGACAAGAGGTTATACTTATCAAATATTAATCAGATTATTGAAAAATTAGATGAAATGTTTTCTGATAAATTGATTGAATCAGGAGATAATTATTTGCGTATTACATCTGAAGGAAGACCTTTTGTAAGAAATGTACGTATGGCATTTGACAAATATTTAAATCATTCTATGAATCAAAATAAAAGAATCTTTTCCAAGACGATTTAAATTTATTATTAATGTTTTGTCTAACTCATTTTTAGTTTATATTTACAGCGTCTAAACACAATTCCAACCAAACTTTACAATTACTCTTAACCTGACTACCCATAACATAGGGGGGTGGGTTAAGAGCCTATAATGGATGTTATTTAGTGTTTAGACGCATTAAGCCCCCCTTACTTTTTTAAGATTTGAAATTCGAAAGAGTAAGAGGAAAGTGTAATAATTGCGGGGATTCCAAAATCATTATCAAAGAAACAAATTCAGATAAAGTAAGGTTTTTCTATGAAAATGAGTGGCGTTCTGTGCTATTGTTATGTAGACGTTGTAATGCTAAAATCAGTGAGTCGTTTAAACAACTAAAAGACGATTAAATACCTTAGATTTGTGAAAAATTAAACGCATGGAAACGAAAGACTGTAATGGAAATACTCTAAATAATGGTGATGTCGTAATCGTTAACAAAACTCTAGACGTTAAAGGTTCTCCTATTGTAATTAAGAAAGGCACTAAAGTCAAAAATATCCGTTTAACAGATGACCCCAATGAAGTGGACTGTAAAGTAAATGGTACACGTCTTGTTCTAAAGACAATGTTTTTGAAGAAAAAATAATTTACCGCTTTATGCTACCCTCATAAACTTTTATCCAGTCATTAGGAGTGATTTTTTTACAAAGTTCCGCAATGAGTTCGTATGGAATATCGTCGATATTTTTGAAGCGAATACAACTTTTACCCATATCTAATTTTCGTTTACACTGTTTAGCATATTCTTTTTCCCACCAATCTAATAGATTTTTGTCGGCATAAATACCCATGTGGTACAATGCGATAAAGTTTTTTTGTGAAGCTAAACTCATAAAAGGCAAAGGTAGATGTGGTGTAGTATGATAACCACTAGGGTATATGGAATGAGGAACTACCCAGCTAGGCATACCGTAGCCTAAGCATTCTTCAAATCCTTTCGGAAGGTTAGTATTGATGATAAACCTTAATTTATTCATACTTTCTTGCCTTTCGGTAGGAACTTTTATGAAATAATCGTTGACAGATTGAGATTCAATTTTCATAATATAATAGTGTATTACTCTACAAATGTATAATTTTGTACCATGAAATATATATGTTCACTCTTCTTAATCTTTCTAGTGTCGTGTTCCTCTAATGAAAATGCTTACAGAATGACGACTAACTTCGGTTATGCACAAGGCACATCTTACAGCATTAAGTACATGACGATTAACGATAAGGATTACCACCATCAAATTGATAGTTTGTTTTTAGTATTGGATGCTTCCTTGTCTACATATTTACCAAGCTCTTTAATTAGCCGACTAAATGAAGGCGATACCACATTATCTCTAGATAATCATTTCGTGAATGTATTTAATGCCTCACAAGAAATTTCAGCCAAAACGGAAGGTTTATTTGACTGTACAGTTGCTCCATTAGTAAACGTTTGGGGTTTTGGCACTGAAGCGGCTGCCGATGAAGTTGACACTCTGAAAATTTTAAAGATAGTAGAGCAAATAGGCTATGAAAAACTATCCTTAAAAGGCGATAGCTTATTGTCAAACCCTGAGGGGATGACCATTGACTTTAATGCTTTGGCACAGGGCTATACGGTGGATGTAATCGCTTCTTTTTTGGAAAGTAAAAATGTATCAGATTATCTAATTGAAGTAGGAGGAGAAATACGAGTAAGCGGCTTAAATTCAAGAGAAAAGAAATGGGTTATTGGTATTGATAAGCCGAGTAAAGATATTGACCAGAGCGACCGTTTTCAGCTAAAACTGAATTTGACGGATAAATCATTAGCCACTTCAGGCAATTACAGAAAGTTTTACGAGAAGAACAATCAAATATATTCGCACACTATTAGTCCAAAAACAGGATTTCCTGTTCAACATGCTTTATTAAGTGCTACGGTAATAGCCGATGACTGTATGTTTGCAGATGGATACGCTACGGCATTTATGGTTATGGGAGTGGAAGAAACACAAGCCTATTTGGAATCAGACTCAACTCTAGAGGTCTTTTTAATTTATACTAACGAAAATAGGCAGTGGGAAACGTGGTCAACAGAAGGTTTTAAAAGCTATACTCAAAAGAATTAGTCCTTATCGACTATTTCCTTTATGATAGTATGAAGCTCTGTAATTTGTCTATCCTTAATCTGAAGTTGTTCATTTAGAATAGCAAGTGATTTTACATTACTATTAGTTTTATATTCACTTTGCTCTTCCTCTACCAACATTTCATTAACATTTTCTATGTCAGTAGTGCTTAACATACTTTCATTACCTCTAATTATCCAATTAAGATTAGCATCTGGGAAAAAGTCTAGAAATTTAACGAGTGTATTTATGGTAATATTTCCAGATTTCGTCAGAGAACCATTTGATATTTTTGTAGTCTTATAAAACTTATTTAAGGAGATTTCTTTAGATTTAATGAACTCTACCATCCTCATCTTAATCTCGGAAGGCTTATCATTTTTATGGCTAGTTATTTTACTCATTTCCTTGTGTTTATAGTTAAATTAATATAAATTAGCCAATTATATAGTTAATTAACTATACTTTAAGCCGCTTTTTTGCAACACAATGTTATATAATGAAACACAAATATATGCAAATTGAAGAAAGAAAAAATTTAATCAAATTCTTAAAGCGTGGGGATATAAAGAAAATAGCAGAGCTATCGGGGTATAATAGGGTAACGGTTTATAGACGGATTAATGGAGAATCAGACAACTTAAGTATCGAGAAATTAGTTGTAGCTATTTCAGAAAAACGAAAAAAAACAGATAGAAAAATCAATCAAAGACCTTGTCTAGCCTAATGAAGAAGGGTGTAAAATTTTAAGCCGCATTCATTTCTTCTTTTTTACACTTTTCTTCGGGGCTAGCACCACACAAACCACAGCTTTCACCCTCTTTATTTAGAAAGGGACTGTTACTCGCACAGGTTCCAGAAAATTCGCCGTCTTTTTTGACAAGGATTTTGATGGCTATACCAGCAAAACCCAAGCCCAATAACACAACTGCCAGAATAAATACTTCCATAGGTATATCAATTATCTTGCAAAGGTATGAATTTGTTATACTACTTTTGTGAAAAATAACAGAATATGGATGCTCGATTAGTTGCTTTTGAACGATTACTGAATATTATGGATGACCTTAGGGAAAAGTGCCCTTGGGATATGAAGCAAACCATAGAAAGCCTTCGCTACTTAACCATTGAGGAAGTATATGAACTGTCTGACGCTATCGTTGAAGGCGATATGAATGAGATTAAGAAAGAGCTAGGCGATATAATGCTGCATTTGGTATTCTATTCTAGGATAGCCTCTGAGACTAATGAATTTGACGTTACCGATGTACTCAATGGCGTGTGCGAAAAGCTCATTCACCGCCATCCGCACATTTACGGCGATGTAGAAGTCAAAGACGAGGCAGAAGTAAAAGCCAATTGGGAGAAATTAAAACTTAAAGAAGGCAAGAAATCGGTTTTAGAAGGTGTGCCAAAATCCTTACCAGCCATGGTGAAGTCCATCCGTATGCAGGAGAAGGCTAGGGGTGTAGGCTTCGATTGGGACACCAGCGAACAAGTATGGGACAAAGTCCAAGAGGAACTGTCTGAGCTAAAAGAAGAAGTTCAAAAAGGCGATGAGCAAAAGACCACGGAAGAATTTGGCGATTTACTCTTTTCACTGATTAATTATGCCCGTTTTGTGAATGTAAATCCCGAAGATGCTTTGGAAAAGACCAATAAGAAATTCCTTCAGCGTTTTCAGTATATGGAAAGTGAGATTGAGAAAAAAGGACTAAAACTTTCTGAATTATCTCTAGAAGAAATGGACGTCTATTGGAATGAGGCAAAAACTATTTAGGAGCTTTTTTCAATAGGTAAACCCCCAATGCTGCAAAGAGTATGTTTGGAATCCAAACGGCAAGTACAGGCGATAGGTCGCCATTAGTGGCAAAGGTGGTAGAGATTTGCATAAATAAGATATAGGCAAAGCTAATGAGCAATCCGGCACCGAGGTGTAAGCCAATTCCTCCACGTATTTTTCTAGAAGCCATAGCCACCGCCACTAAGGTTAGGATTATGGTAGCAAACGGAAAGGCAATCCGTTTTTGTTGCTCAATAATGTGAAAAACAAGGTTTTTAGAGCCTTTCATCCGTTCCTCATCGATGTAGTCATTGAGTTGAAACAGGTTCATAGTTTCTACGGTACTTCTTCGAACATTAAAATCATCTGGGTGAAGGTTAATGTCCAATTCTAGCATCTCTCCCTCTTGTATGCGTTCATTAAGTCTATCAATCTTTCGCTCAAAATAGTTGTGAGCCTCCCAATGGTTTTTGTCTTCCACCCACTGAATATAGTTTGCAAATAGCTTTTCGCTAAGCTGACCATTTTCGAACTGTTCCATAGAAAAGCGGTAGCCAATATTTCGTTTGGTATTGTAGGATTGAACATATATAAATTGCCCAGGGGTAATCTGCATATGTATATCTTTCTCCCTGTTGTTGTAGGGGTTTTTGATGTAGGTGTTTTCAAAGTCTAAGCGTTCGCTATTGGCAGGAGGAATTATGAAGTTTCCTAGTACAAATGACAAGACCGCTAACAATCCAGCAGAGAGTAAAAAAGGACGTAAAAAACGGTTGAAACTTACCCCGCTACTGAGTATGGAAATAATCTCTGTATTGTTTGCCATCTTGGAAGTAAAAAAGATAACCGCCACGAATGTAAATAGGGGACTGAACAGATTGCCAAAATAGGGGATGAAATTGAGGTAATAGTCAAACAGTATGGCATTAAGTGGGGCAGACTTTTCAATGAAATCGTCAATTTTTTCGGAAACATCAAAAACCACTACAATCAATAAAATTAGAGCAATGGAGAAAAAGAATGTCCCCAAAAACTTTTTAATGATATACCAGTCTAATTTTTGCATTTACAAGCGTCTGTCCAATTTCTTTACCATCTCATTTTTCCATGAGGTGAATGTGCCTTCAGCAATATGTCGCCTTGCCTCTTCCATTAACCACAGATAAAATCGAATATTGTGTAAGGTAGCAATTTGTTTGCCTAAGAGTTCGCTAACCGAAAAGAGGTGGCGGACATAGGCTTTGCTGTACGTAGAATCCACAAAAGATGTACCGTTGGGGTCAATGGGTGAGAAGTCATCCGCCCATTTTCTATTTTTAATATTTATGGTGCCCTCACTAGTAAATAGCATACCGTTACGGGCATTTCTAGTTGGCATTACGCAGTCGAACATATCCACGCCCAAAGCTATATTTTCCAATAAGTTGGAAGGTGTACCAACACCCATAAGGTATCGCGGTTTGTCTTCGGGCAATACACTACACACTATATCGGTCATTTCGTACATAAGGTCGTGTGGCTCTCCTACGGACAAACCGCCAATAGCATTGCCTTCACGCTCAAAAGAGGCTATCTTTTCTGCCGATTGCTTCCTTAAATCTTTGTAGACACTACCTTGTACAATAGGAAATAGCGTCTGATCAAAACCGTATTTGGGCTCAGTAGTATCGAAGCGGTCACAACAGCGTTTTAGCCAACGGTGGGTCATGTGCATAGATTTCTTGGCATAATTGTAATCGCAGGGGTATGGTGTACATTCGTCAAAAGCCATAATAATATCTGCCCCTATGGTACGCTGTATGTCCATTACATTTTCAGGCGTAAACAGATGATAAGAACCATCGATATGGGATTGAAATTTTACCCCTTCCTCCTTAATTTTTCGTTTACCTGAAAGGGAGTACACCTGATAGCCACCACTATCTGTTAGTATGGGTTTGTTCCAGCCCATGAAATTGTGCAGTCCACCCGCTTTTTCCATTACCTCTAAGCCAGGACGAAGGTAGAGGTGGTAGGTATTCCCGAGTATAATCTGTGCTTGAGTATCCTTCTCAATTTCGTGCTGATGCACACCCTTTACGGTGGCTGCCGTACCTACTGGCATAAAGATAGGCGTTTGTATTTTTCCGTGAGCGGTGGTCACTTCGCCCAGTCGAGCTTTTGAGTCGCTATCTTTTTTAATCAGTTTGAAATCCATACATCAAATTTCGCCAAAGATAGTTAAGTCTTATGAACATTAAATTTTAGTTTTTAAAAAATTAAATATCCGTATCATTGCAAACTATGGATGTGGACTATATCTTATTTCTAATTTTCATTCTTTCGCTAGTTGTTCAGCTCTATTTTTACCTATTTGTATATTACAGATGGACAAAAAATGAAGAGAAAACAGAAACATTCACTCAAGCCGTTTCGGTCATTATATGCGGTTACAACGAAGAAAAACATTGGGAAGCTCTAGTGGAGCAACTGTTACAACAAGACTATCCTAATTTTGAAATAGTATTGGTCAATGACCAATCCACAGACAACACCAAGTTTTTATTCAAACAATGGGAAAACCATCCCAAAATAAAATTGGTTGATATTCCGGAAAGCATAAAAAAAGGATTGGGTAAAAAGTTTGCACTTTCACTAGGCATAAAAGCAGCAAAGTACGACTACCTCTTACTTACCGATGCCGATTGCTACCCTAAGGACGCTTCATGGATTAGCTCTATGGTGCAGCATTTTGCTACAAAAGATATTGTTTTGGGGTATGGAGCTTATGAGAAAAGACCTGGCTTTTTAAATAAACTCATACGCTTTGATACCTTTCAAGTGGCTATTCAGTATTTCTCCTATGCCCTTATGGGTAAAGCCTATATGGGAGTGGGCAGAAATTTAGCTTACAAAAAAGAGTTGTTTTTTGAGAACAAAGGCTTTGCCTCACACTTGCACTTGCCTTCTGGCGATGACGATTTATTCATAAAAGAAGTCAGTACGCCTACAAATACGATCATTGCAACGGCTATTTCGGCACACAGCCTATCCGAGCCCAAAACCACTTGGAAATCGTGGATACGCCAAAAGTCCAGACACCTAAGTACAGGATTGTACTACACCTCTTATCACAAGCAAATGCTAGGGGCGTGGACGCTTAGCCAAATGCTGTTTTGGATACTGTTCATTACATTAATAGTAAAGCAGTTTTTTATTCCTTACCTCATTCTACTATTTTTTATCCGATTGGCGGTACAGTTAGTAATTACTTTTCCCTTGCTAAAAAAGACCGAAGAAGAAGATTTAGGACTTCTTTATCCACTTTTAGAGCTAACATATATTGTTTTTTACCTTATATTTATGCTTAAGAGTACGCTAATTAAAAAACGATTTTGGTAGAAAGAGAATTAACAGAAAAAGCCAAAGAGGATTTAAAACTTATTGAGAAGGCACTTTCCAAAGGTGACCCCCGTGCTTACAATGCCTTGATGTCAAAGTACAGAGACCCTATATTTTTTATGCTTTACGAAAAGGTAAGCGATAAAGAACTTGCTAAAGAACTGACTATTGAAGCTTTTGGTAAAGCTTTTAATAAACTGAATACCTACACCTCAAATTTTGCTTTTAGCACTTGGTTGTTTACCATTGCCAAAAACAACTGCATTGACTATTTAAGAAAGAAGAAGCTGCCGACTATATCCATAGATTCTACCATAGAATACGATGAGGGAACAACTTCCTCAATAGATATTCCCGACCAACAACTAACACCTGACAATAGCTTAATAAGAAGTCAGCGTATCCAAATTTTAAGAAGCATAGTGGAACAGCTTCAACCCAATTACAGGCAATTGGTAAAGCTGCGTTATTTTAAGGAATACAGCTACGAAGAAATTTCTGAAGAACTGAGTATTCCGCTAGGAACGGTAAAAGCACAATTGCACCGTTCTAGAGAAAAGCTATTTAAAATTCTATCAGGAAAAAAAGACATGATGTAATGGATGTTATTTTAAAATACTTTCTACATTTAACCCCCAAACAGATTCAACAGTTCGAAGCCCTGCACGAATTATATGCCTCATGGAACGCAAAAATTAATGTCATTTCCAGAAAAGATATGGATAGCTTTTACGAGCGTCATGTCTTACACTCTTTAGGCATTGCCAAAGTGATGGATTTTCAAGAAGGTACTACAGTTCTAGATG
This sequence comes from Flavobacteriales bacterium, assembly GCA_965277895.1. Classification (GTDB taxonomy): domain Bacteria; phylum Bacteroidota; class Bacteroidia; order Flavobacteriales; family UBA7312. The sequence goes on along the minus strand of CBDIDR010000001.1, from coordinate 1,407,859 downwards.
TAGGCACAGGTGGTGGCTTTCCGGGTATTCCATTGGCAATTTTATTTCCAACTTCCAATTTCTTACTCATTGATAGCATTGGCAAGAAGATAAAAGTAGTAAAGGATGTTGCAGAACATTTAGGACTAACCAACGTCAGTACAGCTCACCAAAGAGCAGAGCACGTAAAACAGTCATTTGATTTTGTGGTTAGCCGAGCCGTAACGCGTATGCCCGCTTTTATAGACTGGGTAAAAAAGCGATTTTCTAAGGATTGCCGCAATGATTTCCCTAATGGCATTCTTTACCTCAAAGGTGGGGATTTAACGGAAGAACTTAGCGGTATAGACTACCACCACAATAGTTTTGACTTAGCCGATTACTTTGAAGAAGACTTTTTTGAGACCAAAAAAGTAGTCTATGTGCAAATGGTTTAGGCAGGTTTTTTGCAGAGGTAAATAATCTCGTCTTTAGGCAAGGCGTAACGTTCTACTAGCTTAGGGTCTAATTCTTTCACAAAAGCATCTTCAACGACTTCGAAACCAGCTTCGGCAAGTATACTGCCATAATCCAGTCCATATAATCTGAGGTGGTCGTCTTGCCAATAGTGTTTTTCACGTTCTCTTGGGTCAGTAATGCTTGGGTCGTCAAAGGTCTCTTTTCTAGTGTAGTCAATAGGCACTTGAAAGATACCCCAACCGCCTTTGTTCATTACCCTAAAGAATTCCGACATCACTTTTCTGTCGTCTTCCACATGTTCTAACACATGGTTACACATAATGACGTCAAAGCTGTTTTCCTCAAAAGGAATAGCGTGTACATCCATTTTCACATCTGCCCAAGGAGAGTTTAAATCGGCAGTGGTGTAGTTTAGGTTTTTCTGTTTTTTGAATAAGCTAATGAAACAGTATTCTGGAGCAATGTGTAAAAACTTTATATCGTCGGTAAAGAAATTGGTTTTCTCTTTGAGATACAACCAAATTAGTCGGTGTCGTTCCAAGGACATACTATCAGGGGCTAGGGCATTTTCTCTAGGGTTTAGTCTTCCATAAGGCAATAATTTACGGTAACTTTTGCCATTGATAGGGTCTTCAAACTTATCACCCCTCATAAATAGGGAAAAGAGTTGAAGAAAGAAGTGACTTACATGGTGAAGGTAATGTCTTGGGATTAGTCGAGTTACTATGCTGATAATGTATTTCATGGGTAGTAGGTATTTTATGCATTGAATTGCATCTCACTGAGTTGGCTATACAAACCGCCACTTTTGTCCAGTTCTTGATGCGTTCCTTGTTCTATTATTTGACCATTTTCGACTACTAATATACAATCTGAATTTTTAATGGTCGATAATCGGTGTGCAATCACTAGAGATGTTCTTCCTTTCATCAGTTCATCCATAGCCTCTTGCACGAGTTTTTCGGATTCAGAATCTAAGGCACTAGTGGCTTCGTCTAGGATGAGTATTCTTGGGTTTTTGAGTAAGGCTCTAGCAATGGCTATGCGTTGTCGTTGTCCGCCTGAGAGTTGAATACCACGTTCTCCGACTAGTGTTTCCATTTGCTCTGGGAAGTCCTTAATGAAATCGATTGCGTTAGCTTTTCGTGCTGCCTCTTCAATCTCTTGCTCAGTCGCCCCTAACTTTCCGTAAGCAATATTTTCTTTAATAGTACCACCAAACAAAAGGATATCTTGAGGGACAATAGCAATTTGTTTTCTTAAGAAATGGAGGTCGTAATCCTCGATACTCTTTTGGTCTATAAGTATTTTACCTTCATTGATTTTATAAAACCCAAATAGGATAGAGGCTAGGGTAGTTTTACCAGCTCCACTCGGTCCTACCAAAGCGATGTTCTGCCCTTCTTTAATTTCTAAGTTCAAGTTTTTTAGCACCTTTATATCTGGTCGGCTAGGATATGCAAAACTCAAGTCTTGGAAGAGGATGTGTCCTTTTACACTGTCTTGTGTAGCAGAATCTACAATCTGCTCGGTAGGTTCATCCAAAATATCCAATAAGTGTTCAGTAGCTCCCACTGCCTTTTGAATTTTGGCATAGATGTCTGCCATGCCACCCACTGAAGCACCTATAAATACCGAGTATAATATGAAGGTAAATAATTGACCTATACTCAGTTCTCCAGCATTTATCATAAGTACACCGTACCAGATTACTGCCACAATAGAACCAAACAAACAGAAGATGATGAAGGAGGCGAAAGCCCCTCTGTATTTACCGCCTTTTTTAGCGATACTCATTACCTCATTAGTCTTTTGCGTATACCTGCCTATTTCAAAAAACTCATTGGTAAAGGCTTTCACGTTTTGAATGCCTTGAAGAGTTTCTTCAATAATGGTATTGGACTCTGCAATGGACTCTTGCACTTGCTTTGAAAAGCGTTTGATGTATCTGCCAAAAAATACGGCTGCTAGCATCATGGCCGGAATAATAGCCAACATAAACATGGTTAGTTTTACAGAGGTAAGCGATAAAAATACTATCCCTCCGATAATAATTATGACCTGTCGAAAAAATTCGGCTAAATCGGTAGTAAAAGTTTCTTGCAGCATACTTATATCAGCGGCAATTCTACTGTTAATTTCCCCAACACGTCTTTTGGAGAAAAAGTTCATAGGAAGTTTTATGAGGTGGGCGTAGGTTTCTTGACGCAGAACAGCTAAGAATTTCTCTGTAACATTTACAAACAAGACAATTCTGAAATAAGAAAAAATGGCTTGCAAGGCAAACAATGCCAAAAGCCAAAGAGCAATTTCATTAATGTTACTAATCATTTTTTCACTGGCAGAATCCACTAAGTCACCCATAAGTGCAGGGAAAATTAGAGATGCCGCAGTAGATAGTAAAAGAAAGAGTATCCCTAGAGAAAACTCTAATCTGTAGGGTTTTAGATACACAAATAGACGTGAGGCTCTTTTAAGTGATGTTTTACTTTTCTTACTCATAATTTGAATTGGCAAATATAGTGCTTACCGATGAGAAAATGATAGGATGAAGAATTAGATTAAATTGGAATTCATTATTTTTGTACTCGTACCATATGTATCAGTTATCTTAACTTAATCTTAACACATCAATGAGAACATTTTTACTCATTTTAGTACTAAGCCCTTTATTCGGTTTAGCCCAAATAGTATCGTCTGTAAATTTACAGTCCTCTTCTTTAGTTCCTTTATTAACTTTTGATAAACCCTTTGATATTGAGCAACTTATGCTGGAGGATGATACTAAAGATGGAAGCTATTACAGATTTGCCAAAATGGTATATTGCGATTTGTCGCCAAAAAATAGTGGTGTTTGGACAGAGGTAGAAGGGGGCAAAGTATGGTCTTTAGCTATCTCTGCGACTGATGCTAAAGCCATATCATTGTATTACGATAACTTTTGGATTCCTTCACAAGGTAGATTATATATTTATAATCCTGACCAAAGTCAAAAAATAGGTCCTTTTACATCTCAACACAATCATGAGTCTGGCGTTTTTGCTACAGAACTTATTTATGGCGATGTATTAATTCTTGAATATTTTCAGCCTCATTCTGAAACTGCCGACTTAGAGCTTCATATCAACCGTTTTGCTTATGCCTACAAAGATGTTTCAGGTGGACAATTAAGCGGTTATAATTCATCTGACGACTGTCAAGTCAATGCCAATTGCGATGAAGGTAACGCTTGGGAAAACCAAAAGAAATCGGTGTGTAGAATACAAATTGCCGATGGCTTCTTCTCAGGATTATGTACGGGTGCTTTAGTAAATAATACCTTAAATGATTGTACGCCTTACGTTCTTTCAGCTGACCATTGTTTTGATGGGGGAGACATCAGTACAAACAATTTAAATCAGTCTATTTTTTATTTTAACTACCGTTCTAGTGCTTGTAATAATTCTGTTCCGAATAATACCTATTCCATAACTGGTTGTCAAAAGTTATCGAATAGTGGTGGAGAAGGAAGTAATGGCGACTCTGATTTCTTTTTGGTAGAGCTTAATAGTGAGCCAGATTTTGATCCCTATTTTGCGGGTTGGGACAGAACAAATTCTGCAGCCTCTAGTGGTGTGAGTATTCACCATCCAAGTGGAGATATCATGAAAATTTCGACATTTACTAATTCTCTATACACAACTGGTGGTTTGGGATTTGGAAACGATAATACTACACATTGGGGAGTAGTTTGGAGTCAAACAACGAACGGTCATGGGGTAACGGAAGGTGGCTCTTCAGGTTCTTCAATATTCAATCAAAATGGATTAGTTACTGGAGTGCTTACAGGTGGAGCTTCTTATTGTGATGCTACCAATCAAAGCGATGTCTATGGTAAAGTATGGCATGCATGGGATCAGATGGGTAATACCAACGACAAACAACTGAAACCATGGTTAGATCCAGTTAATACAAATGTAACTACCTTAAACGGTATTTACTGTAACCAATCGGCTCAAGTTATATCTGCTTTTACAAGTTCGGAAAGGGTGGTATGCAAGAGTTCTACAGTAACATTTACCTCAATTTCTACTGGAAGTATTAACTCTTATGAATGGACATTTAATGGTGGTGAGCCTTCAACGGCTAGTGGTCCTGGACCTCATACGGTCAGCTATAATTTCACTGGTGATTTTGATGTCAGCTTAGTTGTAAATGGTGATGAAAATTCCGATACTTATACTCAAACAGATTATATTAGTGTTGCACCTAATGTAGTGGAGCTTGACTTTTTGCCAGACTGCTATGGAGAAGAAATATCATGGTTTTTAGAAAATGAGAATGGTCAACAATTGTATGCCGTCTCTAGTGGGTATTACCCAGGAGGTAGTTCATCCACTGATTTGGAAGCAAATCCAGTAGCAGTTATTGAAAACTGGTGCTTGCCTAATGGCTGTTATGAATTTACTGTAGAAGATGAGTATGGCGATGGCTTATACGGCTCTCAGCATTCTTGTGAGTTTGATGGAGATTTCACTATTTACGATGGTTCTGGTGCTGTTTTGGCAGACTTATCTGTACCCAATTCAGATTTTGGTGACGATATTACCCTAGATTTTTGCGTGGATAGTCCACTAGGAATTAATGAACAAACTATAGCATTTGATATTTTTCCAAATCCAACAACTGGCATATTTTCTCTAGTTGGTAAGCAAAGAGGCGAAGTGAAAATTTTCAACACCATTTCGCAAGAGGTTTATTCTGGCTTAAAGAATTCTGAACAATTGTACATTGATTTAAGTCAGTTGGAAAAAGGCGTGTATTTTATTCACTTCGAAAAGTCTGTCAGAAAGTTAATCCTCAAGTAGATGAAAGAGTTCTCTCTGAAAGATATTGATAGAATAATCGAAATGGCATGGGAAGATAGAACGCCATTTGATGCCATTGAACTCCAATTTAATTTGAAAGAGAATGAAGTACGTCAGCTTATGCGAAAGCATATGAAGCGGTCTTCTTTTGTAATGTGGCGTAAGCGTGTGAAGAAAAGACGTACCAAGCATTCTGCCCTAAGAGGCTTTTTAAAGGGGCGTTTTAAATCCTATAATCAAAAGAATTAGCGGTTAAGCTCTCGTTCAATTACAGCTATCATTTCTTTAAATTCCTTTTCGTCAAATAGTCTGGTGAGGAAAATAATTTTGCCATTTCTATCTAGAACAATGTTTCGTGTAACACCAGCTTTTGGTATGGTGAATTTTTCAAATACAGAACCGTCAGTATCTATTGCAATGGGGTAGCTAACTCCTGTTTCTTCAATAAATTTTTGCACTTTTTCAGGGCTTTCTTTTAAATCCACACCAAGTAGTACAAAATCATCTTCCTTAAATGCTTGCCAAACCTCTTTTTCGAGGTGAGGCATCTCTTTTCGGCATACACCACACCATGATGCTGTAAACTGAATAACGCTAACTTTTCCTAAAAGTGAGTCGCTAGTTATCGGTGTGCCATCAACTAATTTCATTTCGAATTGGGGCGATTGTTCTCCGACCTTGACTTTGTAGCCTCTATTGTCCTCATTAGTACCACACGCAACAGTAAAGGCAAAAATAGACAGTATAAAAAGGAATTTTTTCATGATTAAGATAGTTCAGTTAATAGAGTATTTATTTTTTGACAAGCGTCAATGATTTCTTCTTCAGTAATGACTAGAGGTGGAGAAAGGCGAACAGCTGTATTAGTGAATAAAAAGAAAAATGTAATGATTCCTAAATCGTAACATTTCTCAACGACTTTTTGGCATAATTCAGCATCGCCCAATTCTATACCTAACATAAGTCCTTTCCCTCTGATTTCTTTAATTTTTGGATGGTTTAAGTGAGTCCTGAAAAGTTGTTCCTTTTTGGAAACGGACTCAATAATGCTTTTGTTTTCAGTGAGCTCTGTAAGCGTTGCTAGTGAAGCAGCACAACACACTGGATGACCGCCAAAAGTTGTAATGTGTCCTAATTTTGGATTTTCTTTTAGCTTATCCATATTTGCTTTGGAACTTATAAAGCAGCCAATAGGCATGCCACCACCCATTCCTTTGGCAATGCACAAGATATCTGGAACTATTGAAAAGGTGTCAATAGCAAATAGCTTTCCTGTTCGTCCAAATCCTGTTTGTATTTCGTCAAATATCAGTAATGCACCACTTTCAGTACATTGTTTTCTCAATTCATTCAGCCACTCTTGTGAAGGTACAGTAAAACCCGTAGCTCCTTGTATAGGCTCTACAACAACTGCAGCTACACTCTTGTCAATGGCTTTTAGTTGGTCAATATTATTGTAGTCTATCAAATGGCAATGATCGAGCAAAGGGCGGTATTTGGTTTTATAGGTTTCATTACCCATAATACTCAGTGCACCATGTGTGCTTCCGTGATAGCTTTTATTGAAGGAAATAATTTTTTCTCTGCCAGTAACCCTCTTAGCAAGTTTCATAGCTCCTTCAATGGCTTCCGTTCCAGAGTTAACTAGATAGGTGCAGTCTAATGAGTCAGGAAGATTATCCACCAATAGTTTTGATAAACGGTATTGTGGGGATTGAACGTATTCTCCATAAACCATTACATGAGCATATTTTTCAATTTGGTGTTGAACGCTCTCTATTATTTTAGGGTGTGAATGACCAAGTGTGCAAGCAGATACCCCTGCTACAAGGTCAAGGTAAGACTTTCCATTGATGTCATAAATATACATGCCTTTAGCATGAGAAATTTCCATTCCATTTGCGAAAGGGGTGGTTTGAGCTTGGTTATTAAAAAATATGCCTTGCCCTTCGGTATGTTTATTTTCTTCCAATTGCTTTTTCTGCAGCAGCTACAATACTTTTAAAATCTAATCCGTATTTTACCATTAAATCTTTTGGTTTACCGCTTTCACCAAAAGTATCGTTTACACCTATCATTTCTAGAGGAGAGGGCAAGTTTCTAGAAAGGCATTGTGCAACACTTTCACCTAATCCGCCATTGAGCATATGCTCTTCCGCAGTAAGGGCACATTTAGTCTTTTTTACAGATTCTAAAATGGCAGCTTCATCCAATGGTTTAATGGTATGTATGTTAATGATTTCGGCACTGATGCCTTTTTCATTTAATTCTTTTTGTGCTTCTAAGGCTTCCCATACTAAGTGACCTGTGGCAAAAATACTCACGTCTGTGCCTTCTACTAGCTTTAGGGCTTTACCAATTTCAAATTGTTGGTTGTCTGGAGTAAAGTTAGGCACTTTAGGACGTCCAAACCTTAAATATACCGGACCGTGGTGTTCGGCAATGGCGATAGTTGCCGCCTTAGTCTGGTTATAGTCACATGGGTTAATAACCGTCATTCCAGGTAACATTTTCATCATGCCAATATCTTCAAGAACTTGATGTGTGGCACCGTCTTCACCTAACGTTAGACCGGCATGTGAAGCACATATTTTTACATTTTTCTCTGAATAGGCTATAGACTGTCTTATTTGGTCATATACTCTAGATGTGGAGAAGTTTGCAAAAGTTCCAGTAAATGGAATATGACCGCCAATAGTAAGTCCAGCAGCAATGCCCATCATATTGGCTTCGGCAATTCCTACTTGGAAGAAACGCTCTGGATGATTTTTAGCAAAATCATTCATCTTTAATGAACCTGTTAAATCCGCACATAAAGCCACGACTTTATCATTGGTTTTCCCTAGTTCACTTAATCCTGCTCCAAAACCTGAGCGTGTGTCTTTCATTTCCATTTTTTATAATTTTACTGAAACTGTTTTTATTGAACTTACCCTAAATATTTTTTCTTTAGTATACGCACTTTGTAAGGCATTTTTAGCCCTATAAACTACTTTATATTTACCAGGTAAAAGATAAATATTTTGCCTGCCTTTTTTAGGTTTTAAATCACACACCCACTTTAGTTCATTACCCATTTCGAAGATGCTTCCATAGCCTTGTGAGGAAAAGGATAGTACTACCAAACCAGACTCAGGAATTTTCACTTCTGTTGTTTGGCTTTGAACGATATCCACAGTTTGGTGAATTCGAGGTAATGTAAGTATTTCTAAATCGTAAGTACCCGTAATGTACTTTTGGCTGGTGTTTAAATCTTGAATATTTAGGGTTTCCATTTCTCCTGATTTTCTAACGATGCAGTTCAAATTGGATTTGTTATTTGAGGTTGAAATGGTGAGTTCTCCTTGTGGCGATTTAATGGGTATAATGGTGTGCTTTCCTGGTGTTAATTTCCAATCACCTTTAGCTTCTGTTTGTGGTATAGTGTGGGCAACAACTCTATAACTAAGTACTGGGTCAATCGTTAAAGTATCAGGGTTTCCCTTACTGTTAATGGTATGGATGAAATTGTATTGTAAAATACCAGAATAGGCATCGTAGAAACTTAGAGGAACATTCGTTTCAGTTGGTTTGTCGTATTCATCTAATAAATTAACTTGAGCCGTGGTAGAGTTTAGTACTTGAGAAATAACCACATCCAAAATGTTTTTAAACTGTTCTGGGTTTCTAGCATCGTAGAATGTCCCGACACACTCAAAATTCTTTTTGTATTCTTCACTTAATCCAATACCAATCACAAAAGGCTTTAGAATAATCTTTTTTTCTTGGTACAATCTTGAAACAGCACAAGGGTCACCGCCACATTCTTCGATACCATCGGTGATGAGGATAACAATATTTCTACTGTCGTTTGTATTGGCTGGGAAGTCAAGTGCACCAGACTCTAAAGCTTTGGCAATAGGAGTAGTACCTCTTGGCCGCAAACTCTCAAGCCTTTTTTTGATAGCTGGGATATTATTTTTCCCAAAATTTACTTCAAGCCTAGTATCTCTACAGTCTTGTGGAGGTGAGGGCTTTTGATGTCCATAACATCTCAATCCTACTTCTATATTATTTCTGTCGTCAAGACTGTCAAGCATATTAGCAAGAAGTTCTTTAGCGATTTCCATTCTACTATTTCCTTCCCATTGGGCATACATGCTTTGAGAAGCATCGAAAATAAATAATACTCTGGTAAGAGGAGGATTAGCGTTTTGAGCAGTCGTAGACTGACAAATAAACACAGACAAAAAGGTGATTAGTAGAGATATAGCGATATGTCTGTGAAGTGAAGGCATAGAATTTAGTAATCTCCTAAGGTTTCGGCATTTTGGGATAAAGCTATTTCTAACTCTTCATCGTTAGGGGCTACTCCGTGCCATTTATGAGAACCCATCATATAATCAACTCCATTGCCCATTTCTGTGTGCATAATGATGCAGATAGGTTTACCATTTCCGCTTAGGCGTTGTGCTTCAGTTATAACGTTAATAACCGCTTCAATGTTATTCCCTTCTTTAACCTCTAAAACTTCCCAGCCAAAAGCGGTAAATTTTTGATTTAAATTGCCTAGAGAAAGCACTTCATCCAAAGAACCATCAATTTGCTTTTGATTATAGTCAATTGTAGCTATTACATTATCAATTTTGTTGGCAGCAGCATACATTACGGCTTCCCAAATTTGACCTTCTTGAAGCTCTCCATCACCATGAAGGCTGAAGACAAAAGAATCGTCATTATTGAGCTTTTTGCTTTCAGCAGCACCAATGGCTACCGATAATCCTTGTCCCAATGAGCCAGAGGCAATACGAACACCCGGCAAATTATCGTGAGTTGTAGGGTGGCCTTGTAGTCTTGAGTTAATCGTTCTAAAAGTAGACAGTTCACTCACTTCAAAATAACCACTACGAGCAAGAACACTGTACAGTACAGGTGAAATATGACCGTTAGAAAGAAAGAAGACATCTTCGCCAATAGCGTCCATTTTGAAATTTTTGTCGTGATTCATGATTTTGAAGTAAAGAGCTACCAAAAATTCAACACAACCCAATGATCCACCTGGGTGACCTGAACTTTGTGCATGAACCATACGAACAATGTCTCGTCTTATCTGAGAACAAATTGCATTTAAGTCGTTTTCCATTTGTAAAGTATATATGTTCCAAAAGTAAGTTTTTACAGTAGGCAAAAAACAATTGTTAATATTTTTTCAAAAATGTTTAATTAGCTGATTATATTTGCCAAAAATCTAGAGATATGGCATTGAAATGTGGAATTGTAGGATTACCTAATGTTGGAAAGTCAACCTTGTTTAATTGTTTGTCAAATGCTAAGGCACAATCAGCTAACTTTCCATTTTGTACAATAGAACCAAATGTAGGTGTAATTACTGTTCCTGATGATAGACTTACTCAATTGGAAAACTTAGTGAAGCCACAACGCGTTATGCCAACTACAGTAGAGATTGTGGATATTGCGGGTTTAGTGAAAGGGGCTAGTAAAGGTGAAGGTTTAGGAAATAAATTCTTAGCAAATATTAGAGAAACTGATGCTATCATTCACGTTTTACGTTGCTTTGAAAATGACAATATCGTTCACGTAGACGGTTCTGTAGATCCCATTAGAGATAAAGAAACAATTGATATTGAATTGCAGTTGAAGGATTTGGAAGCCGTTGAAAAGAAACTACAGAAGTATGAAAAGCTCTCTAGAACAGGTGATAAAACTGCCAGGCTAGTGGTTGACGTATTGAAAAAGTATGTAGAGCATTTAGAACAAGGAAAATCTGTAAGAAGTATTGATATTGAGGAGAAAGAGAAAGAACATATTTCAGACTTAATGCTATTGACCGATAAGCCAATTATGTACGTTTGTAATGTTGACGAAGCTTCCATAAAAAATGGCAATGAGTATGTGGATAAGGTTAAAGAGATGGTAAAAAATGAAAATGCTGCTGTATTAATGATTGCAGCATCTACAGAAGCAGATATTGCCGAATTGGAAAGCTATGAGGAAAGACAAATGTTTCTTGAAGATATGGGACTGGATGAGCCAGGCGTTAGTAAACTCATTCGTTCAGCTTATCAGTTATTAAATTTGTACACCTATTTTACTGCTGGTGAAAAAGAAGTTAGAGCATGGACTATTAGAGAGGGTATGAAGGCACCACAAGCGGCAGGAGTTATACATACTGATTTTGAAAAGGGATTTATTAGGGCAGAAGTGATTAAGTATGCTGACTTTGTAGAGCTAGGCTCTGAATTAGCATGCAAAGAAAATGGTAAAATGTCAGTAGAAGGAAAAGACTATGTGGTTTCTGACGGAGACATAATGCATTTCAGATTTAACACTTGATAGACGCATTGCAATCCTAATTGTTATATTTGTTTTATGAATTACATTCTATTTGATGATAATAGGCAACATTTATTGCCATTAACTTATACTCGACCAGTTGCTGACATTCGTTTGGGAATTCTCACGATTTCAGAAAAATGGCAAAAGGTTTTATCATCAGAAGTATCGTACTCAACAGAGGAGTATTTAAGTGCTAAGTTTCCTTTGACCATTAGCGATGATAATGTATGGATTAACGGAAGTGTTTGTCCTGATGAAAATTTACTAAATGCCATACATTCTCTAGAAAACAACCAATCTCTAAAAAAGGGCGATACGCTTTTGGCTTATAGGTCAAGTACCAATTCTATACCCCAAAGTAGTATTGACTACTCTCAAGAAATCCTTCAATTGAGTAGATTATGGCAAATATTTCAATTTAATGGCGATTGCATTAATTCTGACTTTGATTTGCTAACTAAAGGAAGACAGTCTCAAGCTATCAGTTCAACAAATGCAACGACAAGCCCAGAACACATTTTTATAGAGGAGGGAGCAGTAGTGGAGCATGCCCTGCTAAACGCTTCATCCGGACCAATATATATAGGTAAAGACGCTGAAATAATGGAGGGTAGTCTAGTTAGGGGACCTTTGGCAATGTGCGAATATTCTGTATTGAAAATGGGTGCTAAAATATATGGAGCTACCACTTTAGGACCTTACTGCAAAGTAGGAGGTGAGGTCAATAATTCTGTTCTATTAGGCTATTCCAATAAAGGTCATGATGGCTTTTTGGGTAATTCAGTCATAGGAGAGTGGTGTAACCTTGGAGCGGATACCAATAACTCAAACCTCAAGAACAATTATGCTGAGGTAAAATTGTGGAACTATTCCATAGGTCGATTTGAGAATTCTGGCTTACAATTTTGTGGCTTAATTATGGGTGACCATTCTAAATGTGGAATAAATACCATGTTTAATACAGGAACAGTAATTGGCGTAAGTGCCAATATATTTGGAGCTGGTTTTCCTAGAAATTTTGTGCCTTCTTTTTCATGGGGAGGCTCATCTGGTTATTCAACCTACCAATTAAGAAAAGTATACGAAGTTGCCGAAAAGGTTATGGAAAGACGTTCAAAAGTATTCGATGAGGTCGAAAAAGACATAATTGATTCCGTATTTGAACTGACAAAGTCGTACCGAAAAGACTAGTATTGTCATACTATTACACTAAAACCATTTGTGGCACGTTTCTTGCAACAGTTACCAATGAATATTTATAACAAATAATCTGTCATATTGGCACAACATTTTTCAATGAAAAAAAATATGTTTTTAGATTCTTATGTAGCAACCAACTTTGAAGATGAATCGGATTTTTTCCCCCTTCTTAGTAGTGTAGATGAAGACAAAATTAATAAGGAGCAAATTCCTGATGTCTTACCAATTCTACCTCTAAGAAATACGGTTTTATTTCCTGGGGTTATCATTCCAATTACCGTTGGTAGAGATAAATCTGTAAAGCTTATTAAAGATGCCAATAAAGGCACTAAAACTATTGGTGTTGTTTCACAAAAGAATCCGGATGTAGAAAACCCTTCCTTTAACGATTTAAATAAAGTAGGGACAGTGGCTCATATTATGAAAATGTTGAGAATGCCTGATGGTAATATCACCGTAATTATTCAAGGTAGAAAGCTGATGCAGCTTAATGAGTTTGTACAGGAAGAGCCATATATCAAATCAACAGTTCAAGAATTGACAGAAAATAAACCTTCTAAAGACGACGAACAATTCGTTGCTTTAGTAGATTCTATAAAAGATATTGCTTTACAAATAGTAAAAGAATCGCCAAACATACCTTCAGAAGCTCAATTGGCTATTCAGAATATTGAATCCCCTACGTATTTAGTCAATTTTGTGTGTTCTAATATGGATGTAAACGTAGATAAAAAACAAGAGCTTTTGGAAGTTTTTGATTTGAAATTACGTTCTGAAAAAACTCTAGAAATAATAAGTAAAGAGTTACAACGCCTAGAGATGAAGAATGAAATTCAGCATAAGGTAAAGCACGATTTAGACCAACAGCAAAGGGAATACTTCTTAAACCAACAGCTTAAGGCTATTCAAGAAGAATTAGGTGGTTCGGCAGATCAAGAAATTGAGGAGATGAGATCGAGGTCTAAATCTAAAAAATGGTCAAAAGAAATTTCTGAAAATTTTGAGAAGGAAATAAAGAAATTACAACGCATGAACCCAGCTATGGCCGACTACTCCGTTCAGCGTGCATATTTGGAATTAGTATTAGACTTACCTTGGGGAGAATACACCACAGATAAATTTGACTTAAAACGAGCTAAGAAGATTCTTGACAGAGATCATTTTGGTCTTGAAAAAGTAAAAGAACGTATTCTTGAGCACCTAGCAGTTCTAAAGATAAAAGGCGATATGAAAGCACCAATTTTATGCCTATATGGCCCTCCTGGTGTTGGTAAAACCTCTTTGGGAAAAACTATTGCTGAAGCTCTAGGAAGAAAATACGAGCGTGTGTCTTTAGGTGGGCTTAGAGATGAATCCGAAATTAGAGGACATAGAAAAACCTATATAGGAGCTATGCCAGGACGAATCATAAAGTCCATTAAGAAAGCCAATTCGTCTAACCCTGTCTTTGTGCTCGATGAAATTGATAAAGTTAGTCGAGATTCTCATGGCGACCCTTCTTCAGCAATGCTTGAAGTTTTAGATCCAGAACAGAATAACTCCTTTCACGATAATTATTTAGAAATGGGCTACGATTTATCTAAAGTGATGTTTGTAGCTACTGCAAACTCTCTAAATACCATTCAACCAGCTTTAAGAGATAGAATGGAAATTATTGAAATTACTGGCTATACATTAGAAGAAAAAGTTCAAATTGCCAAAAAACATTTATTGCCAAAACAGTTAAAAGAACACGGTTTGAGTAGTAAAGATCTTAACTTATCTACTAAAGTATTACGCCTTTTGGTTGAAGCTTATACCAGAGAATCTGGAGTGAGAGGATTGGATAAAATGGTAGCAAAATTAGTGCGTTATGCTGCTAAATCCATTGCCATGGAACAAGAGTATAAAATCGTTTTAGAGCCAACGGATTTGAAAGCCATCATTGGTGCATCAAAGTTTGATAAATCAAAACAGCTTAATAACGATATGCCTGGAGTAGTTACTGGTCTAGCTTGGACACCTGTGGGAGGAGATATCCTCTTTATAGAATGCAGCAAGAGCCCTGGAAAAGGAAAGTTGACTATAACTGGTAATCTTGGAAAGGTAATGAAAGAATCATCCACCATAGCCATGCACTACATTAAGTCTCATGCCAAACAATTTGGTATAAAAAAAGAGGACTTAGATACTAACGACATACACATTCACGTTCCTGAAGGTGCAACCCCAAAAGATGGGCCTTCAGCAGGTGTAACCATGTTAACAGCCTTGGTTTCTTTGTTCACCAATAAAAAAGTTAAAGCAAAAATTGCAATGACTGGTGAAATAACCCTAAGGGGTAAGGTATTACCAGTAGGTGGAATAAAAGAAAAAATACTTGCTGCAAAACGTGCAGGAATCAAAGAAATTATTCTTTGTGAAGAGAATTTAAAAGATATTGAAGAGATAAACGAACACTACTTGAAAGGCTTGAAGTTTCATTATGTTTCAAAAATGAACGATGTGATTGACATAGCTTTGTAGTAGAATAAAATCTTTATACATTTGCGAACCAATTAATTAAATTAAAATTATGAAAAAAACTTTTTTGCTTACTTCAGCGCTATTTATAGCTTTTGCTTCTTTTTCTCAAGACGCATTAGTGAAAATTAGCCCATTCCATTTTGTTGATGGAACATTTCACGCGACCTACGAACGTGCTTTATCTAACAATAATTCTTTTGCTTTATCAGGAGGTTACAACCTTACAGAAAATGGCGATGAATACGGTTGGATGGGTGAACTTCAGTTGAGAAAATACGTTTTCAAACCAGCTGTAAATAGTTCTAGCGATTCTCCTTTAGCAGGTGTTTATGCAGGACTTTATGGTAATGGTAAGTACTTTGTACAGCAATACGACCGCTACGTATCCACATGGGAAGTAGAACCTTATTATGAGTCAAATTACGATGAAAATGGTAATTTTACAGGTTCTACTTATCATCCTGGAACAGGATATTCTAGTGAAAGAAAAGTTGATGAGTACGAGGTAAAACAAATTGAAGGTGGAGTTGTAATGGGCTTCCAAATGATATTTGCTAAAAACCTTTCTCTAGACTTATTTGTTGGAGGCGGTCTACGCTCTTCAGTAATTGATAATAAGCCTAGTGAATTAGAATTTTATGCTCCAGATAGAGGCTACACTGGTATTGTGCCAAAAATTGGATTTGATATAGGTATATCGTTCTAATTAGTTTAAAAAAATAATAGAAATAGAAAAGCACGGTTAAGCCGTGCTTTTTTTTATATAATAAGTGTAAAAAGGTTCGTTATATTTAATAACATTTGTTTCTTTGTGTAATGAGAATATTGGCTCTTTTTGTATGTATTTTTTTGCTTAATACTTCTGTATTAGCACAGTATGAAAATGACGCTTTTCAATCTTTAAATCTATCTTTATCATCTAGACAAGCTATACTCAACCAACCTCTTTCAATTTATGATGGAGACGTGGAAAACGGCATAAACAATCCATCTATGTTGAATGATGGAATGTATCATAAGTTGTCCTTGAATTTTGTGGATTACTTTGCAGATATAAATTTTATATCTGCTTCTTACGCTTTTCCTTTTAAACAGTTTGGAACAATTGGAGTTTCTGTGAAGTCTATTGGTTACGGAGAATTTACTCAAACAGATTATACGTCTCAAAACTTAGGTAACTTTAATGCTAGTGAACAAATAATATCACTTGGAGTTAGTAAAAGACTCTCTGAAAAATGGGTTTTAGGTGCTAATCTAAAGTCATTGTTTTCAAATTTTGAAAGCTACCAATCTACAGCAATTGCTTCTGATTTAGCCTTAGCTTATACAGATGTAAAAAAGAATTTTTTCATGTCTCTAATAGCTAAAAACTATGGCAGGCAACTGAGCACGTATGCTAGCACAAAAGAAGATTTGCCATTTCAAGTCGATTTTGGAGTATCCAAACGTTTAGAACATCTTCCTTTTCGTTTTTCACTTGGCTATAAAAATATTGAACGTTGGGATTTAACCAATCCTTATGAAGAGACTAATTCAAATCTTAGTCCAGAACCTTTTTCTGAGAAAGGTTTCGGATCTAAACTTTTTCGACATGTTGACTTAGGCGGTGAATTGAGTATTGGAAAACGTATTCAATTACGAATGGGATATAATCCTAGAAGAAGACAAGAGCTGAAACTCAATTCTTATTTAGGTATGGTTGGTTTTTCTTGGGGTGTTGGTGTAAAATTATCGCATTTTACAATAAATTACGGAAGATCAACATATCACTTGCATGGCTCACCAAATTACTTTTCCTTTATAACCGATTTTTCCAAGTTCTATAAAAAAGATGAAAAAAATAAACATAGCAATTGACGGACATTCCTCATGCGGTAAGAGTACTATTGCTAAGCAATTGTCCAACCACTTAGGTTATATATATATTGACACGGGTGCTATGTATAGAGCGATTTGTTTATATGCTCTTCGAAATAACATTATTTCTGATGGTCTTATTGATGAGGAACTGTTGCTTGATAAACTAGATGACGTTAGCGTATCATTTGAATACGATAAGGCAAACAACGAATGCCAAACCTTTTTAGACGGTAAAAATGTAGAAAGTGAAATTCGTGGCTTGTGGGTTTCTGAAAACGTTAGTAAAATCAGTAAAATAAAGGCTGTTAGGCAAAAAATGATATCTATTCAAAGAGAAATTGGACGAAACAAAGGTGTTGTGATGGATGGAAGAGATATTGGCTCTGTAGTATTTCCAAATGCTGAATTAAAGCTATTTGTTACGGCTTCAGTAGAAGAACGAGCAAGAAGACGATCTTTGGAGCTGAAAGATGTTAGTTTTGAAGATGTTTTAAAGAACTTGAAAGACCGTGATGAAGACGATAGCACTAGAAAAGAAAATCCGCTTATAGTTTCAGAAAACGCCATTGTAATTGATAATACCAATATGACAAAAGAAGAGCAGTTTGAAAAAGTTCTGGAAGCTTATGAAATCACTATTTTGAACTAAAATCGTTCAATACTTCCTCAATCGGATTTGTATCCTCAAAAAATGTTAATAGTTTATTAAGGACTTTATCTACCTCAGAGTCAGGACATGAAGCTCCAGAGGTTAAGATAATTTTAACATTCTTTTTATTAGGCAAAAAGTTATTAGTTTCTACTATTTCCTTCTCTTCGTATTTGAAATGCCTGATAGTATCTCTTGACAGTATTTCCTTATAAGATTTAATGAAATAGGTTGGGAGTTTATGCTCGCATAACTCAACAAGGTGAGAGGTGTTAGAGCTATTATATCCTCCAACAACAATGGCTATATCTGCAGGAACGTTTAGCAGTCCGTAGGTTGCCTTTTGATTTTCGTTAGTCGCGTAGCAAAGCGTATCTCTAGTGTCTGCAAAATAGTCTTTGTAATTATCTTCACCATGTTTGTTAATGATGAAATCCTTCAAGAAATTAGATATCTCTTCGGTTTCGCTGGCTAGCATGGTAGTCTGATTGACGACGCCTATTTTTTGTAAATCCTTTTTTAAATCAAAGCCCTTTGAGTACTTACCTTTAAAGACGATATAAAAATCATCCTCTGGAAGTTTTCCCTCTATAAAATCAACTAATTGTTTTGCTTCATTTAAATCCTTAATGATTAAGGATGGAGCGTTTTGCATTGAGTGAGAAAAAGTTGCTTTCGTTTCTTCATGTTTGTGTTTCCCATGAATAATTATCGAATAATCATTTGTACCTATACTACTCGCTTTTTTCCAAACTCTAGTTACAAAAGGACAAGTAGTATCGTATTTTTCGAGCTTAATGTTTTTGTCCTCTAGCAATTGTTTGATTTCAATAGTTGTACCAAATGCAGGTGTAATTACAACATCATCAGAATTAATTTCATCCCAATCAATAAGTTGATTTCCCTCGGTGTCCATGATAAATCTCAAACCCCTTGAAATTAAATCGTCATTAACAATAGGGTTATGAATCATCTGGCTCAATAGGTAAATATTTTTATCAGGGTTTTCCTCTATAGCCTTGTACGATATTTCAATAGCATTTTCAACACCATAGCAAAATCCAAAGTGTCTAGCTAAGTGAAATTGCACTGGTCCGAAATCAACAATAGAAGGTGTGAAATCTTTCTTTTTTGGGTCAAGATTTCGTCGTTTTTCTTTAATCGAAGCAATTATAGATGAACGGTAAAATTCTGGTACGTCGAATTTTTTCATTTTGTGTAAAAACTAATGAATTAGTTAATTAAGCTCAACAAAAATAGGTAATTTTGATTTATGAAAAGTATTAAAAATATCAGAACCGATTACGTCAAAAATGAACTGAATTTTGATGATTTGACGGCTCACCCTTTTGATCTTTTTAAATCATGGATGACTGATGCTCTTGAGCATGTTTCTGAACCAAATGCTTTTGTTCTATCTACGGTAAACGCTGAAGGAAAACCAAGTTCAAGAGTGCTTTTATTAAGGGGGTTGGAAGATAAAGGCTTTGTTTTTTTCACTAACTACAATAGCCAGAAATCACAAGATATTGAAAGTAACCCCTCTGTTTGCATGAACTTCTTTTGGTATGAATCAGAGAGGCAAGTGAGAATTAGTGGTCGTATTGAAAAATTGTCTTCTGAAGCTTCTGAAGACTACTTTAACAGCCGTCCATATGAAAGTAAAATAGGGGCTTGGTCGTCTCCTCAAAGTTCGGTTATAGAATCAAGAGAAGTTTTAAACAAAAATGTTAAAGATTTTTCTTCTCAATATACTGAAAATGTGCCTCGTCCTCCTCATTGGGGTGGCTATTGTATTGTTCCTGATAAAATTGAATTTTGGCAGGGTAGGTCAAGTCGTTTGCACGACAGGTTCGTTTATAGTTTAGAAGGTGAGGAGTGGAAAATAGTTCGATTAGCTCCCTAATCTATTTTTATAAAAATCTTCTTCTACAATTTCAGAGCGGTCAATGCTATAACGTAACCAATTGAGAAGAATATGGTCTTTTTCTTCTTCATTTAGTTTCCAGTCAATTGTTTTTTGCTCTAATTTCATTCGCATTTGATATAGGCAAATGGCTGCTGATACAGATAAATTAAAACTTTCTGTAAAGCCATACATAGGAATGGTAATGCATTCATCGGCTTCTTCTAAAACGGTATTGCTAAGCCCATCAACTTCTGCACCAAAGAATAAGGCGGTTTTACCCTTTGATAATTCAAACTCTTCAATAGTTTTTTTTGAACTATCTGGACAAGCGGCTACAATTCTATAACCTTGTTTTTTGAGTGATGCAATACATTCTGCTGTATTGTTTTCTTTTTTATTGTACCTATTTATGCTTAGCCAGTTTGATGAGCCCATGCCTACTTCTGTATCTGGAGAAAATTCGTTGTAATTTTCAATCACATGAACGTCTTGAATACCAAAGCAATCGCAAGAGCGTAAAACTGCACTAGCATTTAGTGGTTGGTAAATATTCTCTAGTACTACAGTAAGGTATTTAGTTCTTTTCTCTAAATTCGAAAGAAAAAGCTCTTTTCTTCTGTCAGTAACTAGATTTAATAAATGATTTGTTAAGGGTTTCATTATTTTAAAATTATATCCTCTGCAAAGCGATAACCTCTTAAAAAGTCTTCAGTCTTCATTTTTTTCTTTCCAGAAAGCTGTATTTCATGAAGTTGAATAAAACCACCATTTACTGCTACTTTTAATTCACTTTTTCCATCAGTAATAATTTTACCACTACTTTCAGAATGGCTAGTTTTTTGAATAGAAGACTTGAACACTTTTATGTTTTGTTTTTGCTCTTCATCAACAAATGTCCATGCTGTTGGGTAGGGTGAGAGACCTCTTATAAAATTGTGGATATTTTCTATACTATCACTCCAATTGATTTGACAGTCTTTTTTGAAGATTTTTGGAGCTTGTGTAGCCTTTCCATTCTGGGCAGTTCCTTCAATTTTACCTGAACTAATTTTATCAATGGTTTCACAAACCAATTTAC
The DNA here is from genome assembly GCA_965277895.1 of Flavobacteriales bacterium. Lineage (GTDB taxonomy): Bacteria > Bacteroidota > Bacteroidia > Flavobacteriales > UBA7312. The sequence goes on along the minus strand of CBDIDR010000001.1, from coordinate 1,387,037 downwards.
CACCTACCTCCATTAGTTTATCGTGGAGATGTCCAGCATTTTCATTTTCTTCAATACTTACTTTCTCTTGTAAGATAATGTTTCCAGTATCTATTTCTTTTTCAATGAAAAAAGTTGTCACTCCACTTTCTTTTTCTCCGTTTATTATTGCCCAGTTTATGGGTGCAGCACCTCTGTACTTAGGAAGTAATGAAGCGTGTAAATTTAGTGTGCCTTTAGATGGCATTTTCCAAATCACCTCAGGTAACATTCTGAATGCAACTACGATTTGAATGTCTGCATTTAAAGCCTTCAGTTCTTCTATGAATGTTGGGTCCTTTAGGTTTGTTGGTTGCATAAGGTGTAAACCCTTTTCAACTGCATATTCTTTTACAGAGGAATAATTGATTTTCTGACCTCTTCCTGATGGTCTGTCGGGTGCAGTTATTACGCCTACCACATTATATCCAGATTCAACGACTAATCTTAAGGAGTGGGTAGCAAATTCTGGTGTACCCATGAAGACAATTCTAAGGTTTGATTTCATATATCGACGAAATTACACTTTTTATGATATCCAATATAGTTTCTTTTCTTCGTTGAATGCAATTTGTCCATTATCGCTTAAAAACTGTAATACTTCTATCATTTTATCTTCTCTATATTCAACAATTTTCAAGATGATATCGTCAACTGACATTGGCTCTTTTTCAATCAATTCCTTGATGGCATTCATAATGACATCAAATTCTTGATTACTTATATTCAACTTATTCTTTTCAAGACAGACATCGCATTTACCACATTTTTCTATGTTTTCATCTCCAAAATAATCTTGCAGAAAACTGCTTCTGCAATAGTGTTGATTGCTGACGTATTCAATTACCGAATTTGCTTTAGATTCTTCGTTATTTTTTCTTTTAACTAAAGTTTCTTTTGAAATATTAAGTTTTTTGGCTTCAACTTTTTGTCTCAGGAACAATATCTTAGGGTTGCTATTTTGAGGTATATAATCCAAAATATCCATCTCTTTTAGCTTGTTCAATAGCGTTTTTACTTCTTTGGTAGTGAGTTGTGCTCTTTTTGCGATGATGCTTTCTTGTATCTTTGTAAAAGCCTCAAATAGCGTTCCGTATGAACGAAGTAATATTTTAAGCATTAAATCAAATGCTTTATTAGCAATTTGAAATTGATACAATTCGGAGTGAGAAACTTTAAAATGTATTCGTGAGGGTTGATTTATTGCTTCACTCAATTTTATATACTCTTCCTTCTCTAACAATTTAAGTGTATTAAATGTTTTGAGATAGTTCAAAGAATATTTTTCGCAAAACTCACTAATATGAAATGGAAATTCAGAATACTGCCCACTACCATTTGCAATGCCATAGTAGTTTGCTAATTGTTGATAGACATTCCTAATCTCTTCAATATCAGGATAATGATTTTCGATATCTTTTTTTAGTTCGTGTACGTCTAGTTTATTGCATATCACGATGGCATAAGATAACTTTTTATCTCTACCTGCTCTTCCAGCTTCTTGGTAATAAGCTTCTAATGATGATGGGATGAAGTTGTGTACGACGAGTCTGACGTCATGCTTATCAATACCCATTCCAAAAGCATTAGTAGCTACCATTACCCTAACGTGATTGAGAAGCCATTGTTTTTGTTTAGACTCTCTATCTACTATATCTAAACCAGCATGGTAATAGTGAGAAGAAACGCCATGTTCTGACAATACGGTATGAATTCTCTTAGTTTCTTTCCTTGTTCTGCAGTATATAATAGCAGAGCCTTTAACTCTGTTTAGAACTTGAATGATTTTACTGTCTTTATCCTCTTGCTCGAGCACTACGTATGAGAGTTCCTTTCTGTAAAAACTGCTTTTTATTACCTTTTTGGTTTTAAACTCGAGTTTTTCTTGAATATCTTCTACAACAGTTTTTGTAGCTGAAGCTGTTAAAGCTATAATAGGTGCATCACTTATCGTTCTAATATTTGAGATTTTAAGGTAGGATGGTCTAAAATTATAACCCCATTCTGAAATACAATGGGATTCGTCTACAGCTATGAGGTTGATGTTCATTTTCTCAAGCCTTACCTTTACCATTTCATTCTCTAGGCGTTCTGGTGATAGGTATAAAAACTTATAATTTCCATAGATACAATTATCGAGAGTGATATCTAATTCGGAATGAGACATTCCAGAGGTAATTGCAACAGCTCTGATGTTCTTGGACTTGAGAGTTGAAACTTGATCATTCATGAGGGCTATGAGTGGTGATACGACTATGCAAATACCTTCCATCATCATAGTGGGCACTTGAAAGCATATGGATTTTCCTCCTCCAGTAGGTAATAGTACAAGAGTGTCATTCCCTTCTAGTATTGAATGAATAACATCAAGTTGAGAACTTCTAAAAGAGTCAAAGCCCCAATATTGTTTCAATATTTTTTCTGGACTCAACATCTTTACGAAGATATGAATTAGATTCTATTCAGAATGAAATCAATGCGTTCTTCAACTGTAGTTTTTGGAACTTCTATTAAAGAATAGTTGTAATTGGTGTAGGCTTCTATCAGATAGTTATGAATTTCTACAGCTTCTTCATAGTCCTCAACTCTTTCGTTGTCGGTTTCATAAATGTCATTCCATGGAGGTAGAATGAATACTTTTGTGAAGTACTTATGCTGTTTACAATCTTTATCCATTTTTTCGGAAACTTTAAGCTTATTTTTGGTTAAATAAGCTAGGTTGTCAATCATGCTTCTATCATAAAACTGTAAATCTTTTGAGGCGTCAAGGAAATCGTTTTTCCTTAGGTTAAACACTTCATCTTCAAAGTTTAAATCCTTGAAAGAAGTAGATATTTCCATACGTTGTATGAGCTGTCTTGAAACTTCTTCATAACAGTGGTAGCCTTTCAGTTTAAGCTCGTCTATAAGACTAGTTTTTCCACTTCCAGGACCTCCTGTTATTACTATTCTTTTCATTACAGGAATGTGCTTAATAGAGCAATACTTGTTCCTAGTATTATCGCTAATATTTTTTGACTATTGAAGTGGTGTCCTTCACTACTTTCAAAAAGAATTGTAGTCGAAATATGAAGAAAAATTCCAATTACGATTGCCATTATTTCATGGTAATACCCCGAAATATTACTGATGTATTGGCTAAAAAAGGAGCCTAGAGGTGTTGTTAATGCAAATATCACTACAAAGAGTAATATTCTTACTTTACTCATTTTGCTTTGAATAAGCATATGGGTAAGGACAATGGCTACAGGAATTTTATGCAATACAATTGCAGAAAGTAAAGAATCGTGTGTATGGGCGTGAATATGGTTATGATGTGGTGTACCTAAAGGCATTCCTTCAATAAATGAGTGAATACACAGCCCTATCATTATACTCATAGGTATACTTCCATGAATATGTCCATGTCCGTGTTCCACACCTTGAGAAAAGTGTTCAAGTATAATCTGAATGAAAAAACCAATTAAAACAAAAAGTCCAATTATGTGGTTATTTTCATTGGTAAATGTTTCTGGCATTAAGTGAAGCACAGTGATTGAAAACAAATATGCACCACTGAATGAAATCAATAATTTTGTTGTTTTATTGGAGATATTTTTAAAATAAAAAGCAATAAATGCTCCAATAAAAACAGAGAGGAAAAGAACTATATAGTTGGTTAAACTCATTTCTGTAAAAGTAATATTAGTCGTTGTGAATTAATTGCGTCAAAGTCATTAAAATCATAATCACCCCACAAATTTATAATTTTCAATCCAGCTTTATCTACTAATTCCTTGAAATCGTTTAGCGTAAGAGCACGAACTTTTTCTGTAAAGTGATAAGATTGATTATTATCATTGAACTTTATATCCTTAATGACATAGCCATTCTCAACTCTTCTATTTATTTTAAATAGAATATGTTCTACTTTTTTCTCTTCACTTTCAACTAATTTAGAGATGACTTTCTTTGAATTCATAAAGTCAATGACTATTTGTCCACCTGTTTTAAGATTTGCAGACATAGCTTTAACAGCATCTTCATTTTCTTTGTCACTATTGAAGTAACCAAAGCTTGTAAAAAGGTTTAAAACAAAATCGAATTCATCTTGCTTATAGACTTGCCTCATATCATGTACATTAAAATGAAGCCGTTCATTGCTAAATGAATGGGCGTAATCTATGCTCTCCTTTGATAAATCTATGCCTTCAACCTTAAATCCTTTTTCATTTATAGAAATTGAATGTCGTCCTTTGCCACAAGCAATATCTAAAAAAGAATGGTGTTCAGATGGGTTTAATTGTTCTAGAAGATTAGAAATAAAATTATCAGCTTCACTAAAATCTCTGCCTTTATAAAGGAGGTGGTAGTATGGACTGTTAAACCAAGTGTCGAACCAATTTTTCATTCCTCAAATATAAATTTATTAACGTATTATTTAACTAACTTCGCCGGATGAAAAATATTACAAGAAATAACTTTCGGATGATTGCTAAAACTCAACTTGGTCTAGAGGAGGTTTTGGCTGAGGAACTCAAGCAGTTGGGTGCAATGGATGTTGAAGTTCTAAATAGAGCCGTTAGTTTTGTTGGTGATATTGGTTTTATGTACAAAGCAAATCTTAATCTAAGAACAGCGATTCGAATTCTTAAGCCTGTTTTTAATTTTACTGCAAGAAAGGATGTTGAACTGTATGAAAAGGCTCTAGAACTAGATTGGCAAAAATACATTAGTGTTGACAATACTATTGCAGTTAACGCTGTTGTTCATTCTGATTTTTTTAATCATAGCCATTATGTAGCTCTTAAAGTAAAAGATGCTATTGTTGATTATTTTAGAAATTTAACAAAGGGACGCAGACCTGATGTTGATACTAAAAATCCGGATATTAGGATAAATATTCATGTATCTAATGATAAGTGTACATTGTCACTTGATAGCTCAGGCGAATCTCTACATAAAAGAGGGTATAGACATGCTACTAATGAGGCACCAATTAGTGAGGTTTTAGCAGCAGGATTAATTTTACTTAGCGATTGGGATAGACAGAGTGACTTTTTAGACCCAATGTGTGGCTCTGGAACGATTTTAATTGAAGCGGCTATGATTGCTTGTAATATTCCTCCAGCTCTGCATAGAAAGAAGTTCTGTTTTATGAATTGGAATAATTTTGACGAACCTTTATGGGATAAGATAAAAGAAGTTTCAATGAATAAGGTCTCTGATTTTGAGGGGAGAATTATTGGTTGTGATAGGGCTTTTGCTTCTGTTAGAAAAGCACAGGAAAATATTAAAGACGCTATGCTTGACGATATAATAGAGGTAAAGCGTGCTAATTTTGTGAGAAAGCCAGAGTTACTGCCAAATGGCGGTACTATATTATTTAATCCGCCGTATGGAGAGCGATTAAATGTGGATACTCACGAACTTTATGCAAGTATTGGTGATACATTTAAAAAGAATTATGCGGGTTGTTCTGCATGGTTAATTACATCTGACATGGAAGCCGTTAATAGTATTCATCTAAAGCATACTAGGCGAATTAAGATATTCAATGGTAATTTGGAGTGCCGTTTCTTAAAGTATGAAATGTACGATGGCTCTAAAAAACTAAGCAAACAAAAAGCGACTGAATAGTCGCTTTTTTATTTACTTATAGATTAGTTTAAAACTACAAACCAATTAATTCTTTAGCCTTCTTAATGGATATTTGCTCATTGTTGTAGAATGCAATTGGGTAACATCCGTCATAGCCCATTTTCGTAACTTTTTCAAGTCTTAGCATTGCTGCTTGAATATTTGTGAACGTACCTGTGGTGTATCTGAAAATACCATTTGATATTTCTGTTTTTTCTACACCTTCTAGTTCATTAATTTTTGCAGTTTCAACTACTTCATTTTTACTAAAAATACCTAGCTGTACTTTAAAGATTACATCACCATAAACTGATGCATTTTCTTCAGTGTAACCGATATCCATATATTCTTTAGCATCTACTAATTCACCTTCTTTGATGGCAACTACTTTGGCATTTTCGTAGCTCATGAAGTAAAGCTCATTTCTTCTTTCAAGAGCTTCTTCGTAAGATGAGTAACCTTCAGTAAATACATGCTTAAATCCTTCATTATCCTCAAAGATGACTAATTCGTCTAAGTCATAGAAGTCAAGGTCAACTTCTTTTAATACATCTAATTGAACACGGAAAACTATATCCTGAAGAGGAGGTAGGTCTTCCAATTTAGCTGATGCTCTTAGATTTCTTTCTCTGTTGATTTCTTCAGAAGTTACTTTTCTTAAGTCACCTTGTTTATCTTCAACTATATATGTGTTAGAATAACCACTATTGATAAGTTGTTTTTGGCGTTGATTAGCCTTCATTATATCCTCGTATTCACCAGAGTAGTAAGAGGTGTAATCACCTTCGATAGTACTTTTAATGTTACTAATGCTCATTAATCTATTAATCTCTGAAGCATCCATTCCTTTAGAATGTTTAGCCATTTGGATTTTATAGTACGTTTTAGAGTTTAAATCAACATACTGAGACGGCGTAACTGTTTCTTCAAATTCTTTTTGTTGATCAAAAATTTGTTGGAAGACTTTAGGCTTGTATATATCAACCATAAGGGTATCGCCATCAATATTTACGACCTCTTTTGTAATTTTAATGAATTTATCAGTTGGGTAGTTTTCATCAAAATAAGATGATGCATCTTTTCTAGATGTAGCGTTTAGATAATTTAGATAAATGGCTTCACTCATTTTATCTGTTAACTGAACACCATTCACACTTACAACCGCTCCTTGTGGAGTATTTGGTTCTTTATCTAGGTAATCTGGAACATCATCATTATCTGTGTCAACAGGACAACCAACGGCATCCACTTTAACTCTTGATGGTGTACCAATACAAAAATCATCAATATCTGCAACACCATCGCCATCTTCATCTTCTCTGTCTAGGCTTTCGAAATTTACTAGATAGTCGTCGTGCACTTGAGGAACGTAATCATCCTCTTCACAATTTTTACAGTATAAATCATAGACTGCATGTACCGAGTTTACGAAGTATTTATCTGATGAGCCATCGACAATATTATCAATGTAATCAGAATTTGTATAGTGATATGCAGAACTAAAGTTTAGGTTTAACCTGTCGTTAACCTTGAATTTCACTCCTAAAGTGACAGGAATTTCAATTGCTGTTTGACTGTATGCCTCTGTATTTTCAGGATTTAAAAGCCAGTCACTTAGTAAATCGATTTCGTATTCGTTATTACTATCATCGTTTGAACCTTTTGAGTCAAATTTTAGATAGTTTAAACCTAAACCCAGATAGGGAGTTAGTTTATTTTGAGAACTTGATTTATTTAAATTGTAGTTAAATCTAAAACCAATTGAATTTAGTGTACTCTTAAAGTTTTTTGGTAAATCATCTCTGGAAATACCATCTACTCTTACAACACCTTCTTGCATTATTAATGCTGCATCTATATTCTCATTTAAGCTAGCAGCTAAACCAATTTGAAATCCTGACTGTCCGATAAGTCCAGAGTTACGTGTATCTGAAATATCTCCTCTAAAGTTAAAGTTACCAAAGCCAATATATAGTTTTGGCTCTAGTTTTTTAGGTTCATTAGGATTAGCATCAGTATCTAAGGCTTGGTTTGAGACACTGTCTTCAGAATTTTCTGAAACTCCAGATTGGTATTCAGAAGGTATATATTCTGGGTCTGGAATTTGTGCCCACGCAAGGGTAATTAAAGTACTTAAAACTGCTGTTGAAACGAATTTTTTCATCTAAATTCTTATTTGTTGTGATCGTCTGTAAAACTAAGAAAATTTCTATTATGAACTAGAAGTTTGGCTTCAGCAAATATTTAGAATAAAAGTTGTCAATGCATTCAACAGCTTCATCGGTCGTGTCTACTAGATTAAAAAGGTCTAAATCTTCTGGGCTAATATTCTGTTCTTCAGCAAGCATAACTTCTCTAATCCAGTCAATTAATCCACTCCAATATTTTTTTCCAACTAAAACAATTGGAAATGGAGCTATTTTTTTAGTTTGAATTAGTGTTATAGCTTCAAAAAGTTCATCCAATGTGCCAACACCTCCTGGCATTACAACAAATCCTTGTGCATATTTAACAAACATCACTTTTCTCACAAAGAAGTAATCAAAATTGATGAGTTTGTCATTGTCTATATAGCTATTTGCTTCTTGTTCAAATGGCAGGTCAATATTTAAGCCAACTGACTTACCTTTCCCTTGTTTTGCACCTTTATTACCAGCTTCCATTATTCCAAAGCCACCACCTGTAATTACGCCGTAGCCTTTTTGAGTTAATTTTTCTGCTATTTCTTCGGCTTGTTTGTAATAAGGATTATCTGGTTTGGTTCGTGCAGAACCAAAAATAGATACACAAGGTCCAATTTTTGAAAGTGTTTCGAATGCCTGAACAAATTCAGCCATTATTTTAAATATTTGCCAAGAGTCACTTGTCTTGATTTCGTTCCAGCTTTTTAATTCAAAAGCTTTTTCAATTTTTTTCTTCATGTTTTTATATGTGTTAGTTTAGTAATTCATCTTTAAGAAATGGTGCTGTGTGGCCTTTGGTTGATTGTATAAGTTCTTCGGGAGTTCCTGTATTTATAACATTACCACCATTTTTTCCTCCATCAGGACCAATTTCTATTATGTGGTCTGTCATTTTAATAACATCGAGGTTATGTTCAATAACGACCACCGTATTTCCTTTATCAACAATTTTTTCAAGCACTTGAAGAAGAACGTTCACATCTTCAAAATGCAATCCAGTTGTAGGTTCGTCTAATATATAAAAAGTATTTCCAGTACTTCGTTTTGCCAATTCACTTGCAAGTTTTACTCTTTGAGATTCGCCACCAGACAGGGTAGTGGACTGTTGACCCAGTTTTACATAGCCTAAGCCAACTTCTACTAGTGCACTAATTTGTCGTTTGATTTTAGGATGATTTTCAAAAAATTCTAAGGCTTGGTTGAGTGTCATTTCAAGTACATCCGAAATGGATTTCCCTTTGTATCTAATGTCTAAAGTTTCTTTGTTATAGCGTTTGCCATTACAGCTTTCGCAATTGATATATACATCAGGTAAGAAATTCATTTCGATAGTTCTAACTCCAGCACCTTTACAGTCTTCGCATCTTCCGCCACTTACATTGAAGGAGAATCGACCTACTTTATAGCCTCTTGCTTTTGATTCTGGGTGATTGGTGTAAAGGGCTCTTATCTCTGAAAATACTCCCGAATATGTTGCTGGATTTGAACGGGGTGTCCTTCCAATGGGTGATTGGTCAACTTCGATGACTTTATCGATATGTTCAAGTCCACTAATGGCATCATATTCTAGTGGTTTTTTTACACTATTGTAAAAATGCTGATTTAGAATAGGGTAAAGCGTTTCGTTTACCAATGTGCTTTTTCCACTGCCAGAAACGCCGATAACACCTATGAATTTTCCTAGAGGGAAGTCAACATTTATATTTTTTAGATTGTTTCCTCTGGCCCCTTTAATAGATATTTTTTTACCGTTACCGCTTCTACGTTTTGGATTTGGCTTAATGGATTGATTTCCCGTTAAGTAATCAATTGTTAAAGAACCTTTGGAAAGAAACTCTTTTATATTACCTTGAGCTATAATACTTCCACCATGTATTCCTGCACCTGGCCCGATATCAATAATGTGGTCAGCTGACATAATCATATCCTTATCGTGTTCTACTACAATAATTGAGTTACCAATATCTCTTAGTTTCTTTAGAGATTGGATTAACTTTTGGTTATCTCTTTGGTGAAGTCCTATACTAGGCTCATCGAGAATGTATAGAACATCTGTTAATTGCGAACCTATCTGCGTAGCTAGTCGAATACGTTGGCTTTCACCACCCGAAATACTTCTTGACGAACGGTGTAAGGAAAGGTAATTTAGACCAACGTCTATTAGAAATTGTATACGTTTACTTAATTCCTTGATAATTTCGTTTCCAATTATTTTCTGCTTTTCATTGAGTTTGCTTTCCAGGCTATCAATCCACTTTTTAAGTTCGATGATATCCATTTCAGCGACTTCAGAAATGTTTTTCTCGTCTATTTTGAAGAATAACGATTCCTTTTTTAATCTAGATCCGTTGCATTTTTCGCATTCTTTTTTAATCATGAATTCACTTGCCCAACGCCTAAGTTTGGTTGATGATGAGTTCTTGAATTGGTCTTCAATGAAATTGATAATTCCTTCAAAATTTATTTTATAAGATTTACTAAGTCCAGCTTCTTTAAGCTCTACGTCAAAGGTTTCATTTGACCCATAAAGAATAGCATCCATTCCCTTTTTTGGAATGTCCTTAATAGGAGTGGATAAATTGAAATCATATTTCTTGCCTATAGTTTCTATCTGACTAGTAACCCATGAGTTTGCATTCTTAGCAATTGGAATTAGTCCACCATTATTAATGCTAAGTTTTTCATTAATGATTTTACTTTTATCAATTACGGATTTAATTCCTAAGCCGTTACATTTTGAGCATGCCCCCTTAGGTGAATTAAATGAAAAACTGTTCGGCTCTGGTTGTGCATATGAAATGCCAGTTTTGGAACACATTAAGTGTCGACTGAAATAACGCTCATCACCATTTTCTATATTGAGGGTCATTATTAATCCATCTCCGTACTTCATTGCCGTTTCAATGGATTGTTTTAAGCGTTTTTCATTTTCTTTTTTTATAATAAGCTTATCAATGACAATTTCGATATCGTGAGTTTTGAAGCGGTCAAGCTTCATGCCAGGTGTTATTTCGGTTAGTTCACCGTCAACCCTAACTTTTAAAAAACCTTGTCTGGCGGTTTGTTCAAACAGTTCTCTGTAATGTCCTTTTCTTGAAATAACAACAGGAGCAAGGATGATGGTTTTCTCTTGATTCAGCTCGTTTGTAATGATGTCGTTTATCTCATCATTAGTATAAGACACCATTTTCTCGCCTGTATTGTAGGAGTATGCATCAGACGCTCTAGCAAAAAGTAGTCTTAAAAAGTCATAAATTTCAGTAATAGTACCGACTGTTGAACGAGGGTTTTTATTGGTGGTTTTTTGTTCGATAGATATAACAGGGGAGAGTCCGCTGATTTTATCGACATTCGGTCGTTCAAGTCCTCCAAGAAATTGTCTAGCGTAAGCAGTAAAGGTCTCAATATACCTTCTTTGTCCTTCCGCATAGATGGTGTCAAAAGCAAGTGATGATTTCCCACTGCCGCTCAAACCTGTAATGACTACCAATTCATTTCTGGGAATGGTGATGTCAATATTTTTAAGGTTATGCTCCTTCGCTCCAAATATTTGAAGTGTCTCTTTATTTTTACTCATCTAAAGGCTTACTTTCTGAACTTGTTTTTTGAACGTTTAAATTATATGCTTCACTAGAAGGTATCTTAATCTCGTAATTTTTTCTAGATGTATTGGTTAGATAGCTTTGTCTCAGCCAAGGGTTATGAATTTTCAAAATCTTATAGTTGATGCCTATATTATTTGAAAAGTCTGCCCAACTGTCAACGGTTGAATCTACTTTTACAGTATATGTAGGTATATTTTTATAGAGGTCTTCACTTCTGAATTGAAAGCCATATTTTTTTGGGTTTTCAATAATTTCTTTGATGGCTAAAATTCTAAATACATATCTAGAAGTTTCATCGTTTAACAATAAATTATAGTAGCCTTCACATTTCTGTCTATCGAGTTGTTTTTGAAGTCCAGACCTTCCCATATTATAGGCTGCAGCTGCTAGAGTCCAGCTGCCAAATTTTTCGTGAGCTGCTGATAAAAAAGTGCAAGCTGCTACAGTGGATTTTTCAAGGTGGTAACGTTCGTCAATTTCAGAATTCACTTCTAGCCCAAACTCCTTAGCAGTAGATTTCATAATTTGCCAAAATCCTTTTGCCCCAGCAGGTGATGTTACATTTTCTAAGCCGCTTTCTATCAAAGCCAGATATTTGAAGTCATCTGGAATGTTATTTTCTTTAAGAATAGGCTCTATTACTGGGAAATACTTAGCTGCTCTTTTGTGTAGTAGTAAGGTATTGGATTGCCAATAGGTATTTTTTAGAAGCTCTTTATCATATCTTTCCCAGATATCAGGGTTTTCTAATGGTGCTCTTTCGTTTGCGAAATAAAGGCTGTTAGTAGGTTTAGGTAAGGCAAAAATTGAGTACTTTTCTTTGAGGTTTTCAAGTATTGACAGTTTGTCTGCATACTCTTTTGACGAAAAGGTAAAAAGTGAAATAACTAGTGCAGACGCTACTAATATTGAAGTAAAAGAAATGTATTTTTTCATTTAGAAAGGGCTTTTAAACTGTTTAAATGTTTCGGCTATTTGATCTTTTTCAGAAACAATAGGAGTAGTGATATTCCAATCGATATTTAAATCTTTGTCATTCCATAAAATTGAACCTTCTGACTCTTTAGAGTATGGACCAGTACATTTGTAGCTGAAAATGGTATTGTCTTCTAGGGTTAGAAAACCATGTGCAAATCCTGGAGGTATCCAAAACTGTAGATTGTTTTCTCCGCAAAGTAGTATGCTTTTGTATTGTCCGTAGGTAGGAGAGCCTTTGCGAATATCTACCGCAACGTCTAATACACTGCCTTGAATAACACGAACTAATTTGCCTTGTTCAAAGGGGGGGCTTTGAAAGTGCAAACCTCTTAGAACACCTTTGTGTGATATGGATTGGTTATCCTGAACGAAACTAACGTTAGGAACTTCAGTATCAAATTTATCCTTATTGAAGCTTTCAAAGAAATAGCCTCTATTGTCACCAAATACTGTAGGTTCAATAGTTAGTAATCCTTGAATGTGACATTTTGTAATTTTCATAGAATTATGATCAAGGGTTAAAGATACAAAACTACTAGCATAAATTACTCTAAACTATCTATAATTAAGGTATATTTGCCTTCAAATTTATTAAAGATGAAGAATTTAATTTTATCCCTTATTGTGCTATTGGGATTTTCAAGTATTAATGCACAAAATTTAAATACCGAAATGGAAAAAGTAAGTTATAGTTTGGGTGTAAACGTAGCCAAAAGCGTTAAAAGTCAAGGTTTAGAAAGTATAGATTCAGATGCTATTGCTAAAGCTTTTAAGGATGTTTTTGAAGGAAACACTTTAGAAATCTCTGAAGAAGAAGCTAATATTGTTTTGCAAGACTATTTTGGAAAGTTAGCTAATGAAAAGCAAAAAGCTAATGTTGAAGCTGGTCAGAAATTCTTAGATGAAAACGCTAAGAGAGATGGTGTAGTTACTACTGCAACTGGTTTACAGTACGAAGTACTAGAAGAAGGTTCAGGTGACTCTCCAAAAGAAACAGACAATGTTACAGTACATTATCATGGAACGTTAATTGATGGTACTGTTTTTGACAGTTCTGTCGACAGAGGTCAGCCAGCTACATTCCCAGTAAATGGTGTTATTCCAGGATGGGTAGAAGCACTACAATTGATGAATCCAGGTGCTAAATACAAATTATTCATCCCTTCTAACTTAGCTTATGGTGAAAGAGGTGCAGGTGGTGCAATTGGACCTAATGCTACTTTAGTGTTTGAAGTCGAGTTAATTTCGATTGGTGGATAACTTTTCAGTATAATATTTCAAAAAAGCCAGACAGACGTTTGGCTTTTTTTTTGATTAAAATTTTCTGACTGCCCTAACACTAAAAGATGTAGCACCGTTTGCCTCATCTTTGTCTCTTTCTAGAATAGAATAATTTCCAGTGTAGTAAATATATGCTTTGTTGATAGAATGTTCGGTGCTAGACCATAATCTGTTTCTAAACTCTGGAAAATTATTTTCAATAAGTCCTTTATTAATTTCCAAAGAATTAAAAGCTAATAGTATTATTTCATGGTTAGAAGGAATATACCATTCATTACTAAAATTAGAAGTTAGCCAATTTTTAATTGGACTATTTTTCATTTGATTTGTGTTGTATTGACCATCCCAAAAGCTATTGGCATTTGTTAGCGAAAATGGGCTATTTTGCCAATTTAAGCCATTTCCTTCTATTATGGATATGATTAGCCCTCTTTGCTTCTCATATTCATCTGTATATATGTAAGCCACTATTCCTCCTAGTGTATCTTGAGACAAGTAAAATGATTTTATTGGAGGGTACATTAAGCTTTTCCATTCAGTTCCATCATATACATATATGCTTTTGTCGCTATTAACATAAGCAATACTACCTCTAATAGGGTTGATTATTTGGTTTAACGTTATTGTATCTGCTGTATTATTTACTTTAATAAGTTGACTAGCTAGAATTTGCGATAACACATTATTAGTTGTAAAAAGTATTCCAAGAGTTAAAAAAAAGTATTTCATTTCAAAAGATTTTAATCGCTCTTACTTTATTATCAAAATATTTTTCATGCACGTCCGGAACTCCTGTTGTCATATTTAATTTCCAAGAAGAAAATGGATTTACTTGAGTACTAGTCCAGTATTCACCTACTATTATTGTTTATCCTCCATTTTCTAGAGCAGGATTTATGTGAAATAAGTTTTGGAAAATTTTATGTGACTGATTCTGTGCTGGTAAAAACCAATCGTTACCAAGATTATTTAATATCCAATTCTTTGCTGCACTATTTTGCATATTGTTGGTGTTTTGCTGTCCATCATAATCATTTGTGTTTATTGATTGCATAGGCGATTGATATTGTTGCCAACTTGTGTTAGTTTCTATTTTTGAGACCACAAAGCCATGTTGCTCTTCATTTTCATCTTTAAATATATATGCTACAATTCCATTAAGTGTGTCTTTCCCTAAGTAAAAAGGGTTTTTTACTCTATCACGACAAAAATGAACCCACTCATTTCCATCGTATTGATAGATAGTAGAATCTTCAACAACATATGCTATATTACCTTTAAACGGTGAATTGATTGAATTAAGATTGCTGTAATTAGATACGTTATTTACAGTAGTTAATTGATTAGCTGTTTGACTAAAAGTATGTGTATGATACAATAATATTAGAAGAAAAATTATAAATAGATTGAAGTTTTTCATAGGAAATAGTTTTAAGGATTAAAATAAAAAGTGACCTATGTATTTAATATAAGTGTAAGTAAGTTAAGCAAGTAACATTTTCACATTATTAGGGCTACTAAGCTAAAAAAAAACCTCGCAATTTGCAAGGTTTTTTAGGAGGTGAAATGTTTTGTTACATATGTATTACTTCGTCGTATGCTGCAGCGACAGCTTCCATAACTGCTTCACTCATAGTTGGGTGAGGGTGAACTGCTTTTAAGATTTCGTGACCTGTTGTTTCTAATTTACGAGCTACAACAGCTTCAGCAATCATTTCAGTTACATTGTATCCAATCATGTGGCAACCTAACCATTCTCCGTATTTTGCATCGAAAATAACTTTTACAAAACCGTCTTTGTGTCCAGCTGCTGATGCTTTACCTGAGGCAGAGAATGGGAACTTACCAACCTTTACATCATAACCTGCTTCTTTGGCAGCTTTTTCAGTATATCCAACGGATGATATTTCAGGTGAACAATACGTACAGCCTGGAATGTTTCCGTAGTCTAAAGGCTCTGGATTATGACCAGCTATTTTTTCCACACAAATAATTCCTTCAGCAGATGCAACGTGTGCCAATGCTTGAGTAGGCAATACATCACCAATAGCAAAGTATCCTGGAATATTTGTTTGGTAATAGTCATTAACAAGAATTCTTCCTTTGTCTGTAACGATACCAACATCTTCTAGTCCGATGTTTTCAATATTAGCAGTAATACCTACGGCTGAAAGAACGACATCACATTCGATTTTTTCTTCGCCTTTTTTAGTTTTTACACTAACAACACATCCTTTACCAGAGGTGTCAACACTTTCCACTGAGGAGTTTGTCATTACTTTTATGCCTGCTTTTTTGAATGAACGAGCGAGTTGTTTTGAAACGTCTTCATCTTCTACAGGTACAATGTTAGGCATGTATTCTACTACAGTTACATCAACACCCATTGCATTATAGAAATACGCAAATTCTACACCAATAGCTCCAGAACCAACTACTACTAATTTAGATGGTTTTTTCTCTAAAGTCATTGCTTTTCTGTAGCCGATTATTTTCTTACCATCTTGTGGAAGGTTAGGCAGTTCTCTTGAACGAGCACCTGTGGCAATAATGATGTTTGAAGCACTGTACTCTGTTGTTTTACCATCAGCATCAACCACATCAATCTTTTTTCCTGCTTTAACAGTGGCAGTACCCATAATGACTTCAATTTTGTTCTTTTTCATTAAGAAGTCAATTCCCTTACTCATACCGTCCGCAACATCTCTTGAACGAGATACTACATTGTTGAAGTCTGCTTCAGCACCTTTTACTGAGATTCCAAAATCTTCAGCGTGGTTTATATATTCAAATACTTGAGCAGACTTTAAGAGAGCTTTTGTTGGAATACATCCCCAATTTAAGCATACACCTCCTAAAGATTCCTTTTCAACAATAGCGGTTTTTAATCCTAATTGTGAAGCACGAATGGCAGTTACGTATCCGCCAGGTCCACTTCCTATAACAATGACATCAAAATTCATATTTTTCTTTTGTTTAAAATCGACCACAAATCTAATAAATTCTATAACAGAAAACGAAGTAATTTATCAATACTTATATTAACAATGTTCAATCGTTAATTAGGTCAATTTAAAGCCAATAAAAGAGGCGAGTTAGTTACTTTCCGATACAGAAATTAGAGAAGATATTATCTAGTAAATCGTCAGTAGATATTTCTCCAGTGATTTCTCCAATGTGAAAAAGTGCTTGTCGGATATCCATAGCAATAAAATCACTGCTTATTCCACTGTTTAATCCCTCAGTAGTTTTAATCACAAAATCTAGTGATAACTGAAGAGCTTCAAGATGTCTATTATTACTCACTAAAGTATCGTTTCTGTCAAAATCATTATCGTAAACGGATTCTAATAGTTTTTTTGAGAAAGTGTCAATACCTTCTTTATTCTTTGCTGATATTGCTAACGCTTTTGGCAGCTCTGATATAATACTTGGATTCAAGTCTACTTTATTTGCAATTATTAAGGGTTCTTTAAGTCCGTTAGCTTTTAATTTGTCTAATTCAAGAAGTTGTTCGTTAAGGTTTTGTGAGGCATCAATAATAAAAATGATAATTTGAGCATTTTGAGCTTTTTCAATGGCTTTTTTAATACCAATATTTTCAATTATATTTTCAGTCTCTCTAATACCAGCGGTATCGATAAAACGAAACTGAATACCATCAATAATGACTGTATCTTCAATAGTATCTCTTGTAGTTCCTGCAATTTCTGAAACGATGGCTCTATCTTCATTTAGAAGAGCATTCAATAGTGTTGACTTACCGACGTTGGGTCGCCCAATAATCGCTACGGGCACACCATTTTTCATAACATTACCAACGGCAAATGAATCAATAAGTCGCTTTAAAACAACTTTTATCTTTTCGAGTAAAGAGTTGAATTTTTCTCTGTCGGCAAATTCTACATCTTCTTCTCCAAAATCCAATTCGAGTTCCATGAGAGAGGCAAAACTAATTAGTTCATCACGCAATACTTTTAACTCATTAGAAAATCCACCTCGCATTTGGTGCATAGCTACTCTATGTGATGATTCATTTTCTGAAGATATTAAGTCTGCAACAGCTTCAGCTTGCGATAAATCCATTTTTCCATTTGAAAAGGCACGAAGGGTAAACTCACCGGCTTTCGCCATTCTAGCACCAGCACCAATAAACAGTTGGATGAGCTGGTTTTGAATGTATTTTGAGCCATGACATGATACCTCAATAACATCTTCGCCAGTGTAGGAGTGAGGGTTTCTGTAAACGCTAACCACTACTTCATCAATAATCTGTTCTTCTTTTCTGATAGTACCAAAATGTAGGGTGTGACTTTTTACTCCTGAAATGTCTTTAGAGAAAAAAGAATTGCAAATGTCAATGGCTTTATCACCTGACAATCTTATAATAGAAATAGCTCCTTTTCCTGATGAAGTTGCTAAGGCACAAATGGTATCATTGTTAATAAACATTTGACAAAGATAGAAAGTCTTTTACTTTTTTGTTTTCCTAATTCATATTTCATTTTAAATTTGCAAAAATTAATTTTACCAAAAAATCAATATGAGTGTATTAGTTGATAATCAATCGAAAATTATTGTTCAAGGTTTTACTGGAAGTGAAGGTACTTTTCATGCTGGTCAGATGATTGAATATGGAACCAATATTGTTGGTGGTGTAACACCAGGAAAAGGGGGGCAAGTTCATTTAGATAAACCAGTATTCAATACCGTTGCTGAAGCTGTTAAAAAAGTTGATGCTAATACCTCTATCATATTTGTGCCGCCTGCATTCGCTGCCGATGCTATTATGGAATCTGCTGCTGCTGGAATAAAAGTTATCATTTGTATCACGGAAGGAATTCCTACTAAAGATATGATTACTGTTAAAGAGTATATCTCTGACAAAGATTGTCATTTGGTTGGTCCTAACTGCCCAGGTGTTATTACTCCAGGGGAGGCAAAATGTGGAATTATGCCAGGATTTGTTTTCAAAGCCGGTAGAATTGGCGTAGTATCAAAATCAGGTACTTTAACTTATGAAGCTGCCGACCAAATTGTAAAAGCAGGAATGGGAATTTCTACCGCTATTGGAATTGGCGGTGACCCAATTATTGGTACAACAACTAAGGAAGCGGTTGAATTACTTATGAACGATTCAGAAACTGATGGTATCGTAATGATTGGTGAGATAGGTGGTCAGTTAGAAGCTGATGCTGCTCATTGGATTAAAGCAAACGGCACTAAGCCTGTTGTTGGCTTTATTGCTGGTCAGACTGCTCCAAAAGGAAGAACAATGGGCCATGCTGGTGCTATTGTAGGAGGAGAAGACGATACTGCGGAAGCTAAAATGAAAATCATGAGCGAGTGCGGAATTCATGTCGTTGAATCACCAGCAAGTATTGGTGAAAAGATGGCCGAACTAATGGGCGTAAACGCTTAATATAATCTATACTTTTCTAGAAAGACGCTTCATGCGTCTTTTTTATTTTAATACACTATATTTATAATCTTAAATTAATGTTAATATGGAACTTTTAAAAGGTAAAACAGCAATTATTACTGGAGCATCCAGAGGAATTGGAAAGGGCATTGCTTTAGCATTTGCTCAAAACGGTGCAAATATTGCTTTTACGTATTTATCATCGGATGAAAAAGCAAAAGCTTTAGAAGCTGAGTTAAGTGAATATGGAATTAAGACCAAAGGCTTTAAGTCCGATGCATCTAATTTTGAAGCGGCTCAAACCTTAGCCGATGATGTTATGTCAACATTTGGTTCTATTGATGTTTTAGTAAATAATGCCGGCATCACTAAAGACAATCTACTTATGAGAATGAGTGAGGAGGATTTTGATAAAGTAATGGAAGTAAATTTAAAATCCATTTTCAATCTTACAAAAGCGGTATTACGTCCAATGCTTAAGCAGCGTTCAGGTTCAATTATAAATATGAGTTCTGTTGTTGGAGTTAAAGGTAATGCCGGACAAGCTAACTATTCTGCTTCGAAAGCAGGTATTATAGGATTCTCTAAATCTACAGCACTAGAGTTAGGTTCTAGAAATATTCGTTGTAATGTTGTTGCACCTGGTTTTATACAGACTGAAATGACTGAAAAACTTGATGAAAACGTTGTCAAAGGTTGGACCGATAGTATTCCTTTAAAAAGAGGTGGAAATCCTGAAGATATTGCCAATGCTACATTATTTTTAGCTTCTGATATGTCATCTTATGTTTCCGGTCAAGTGTTGAATGTTTGTGGAGGAATGCTGACTTAATGAATGGTATTACAACTGAGTGGTCATTGTTTTGGATTCTAGGCTGTATAGCCTTAGCATTCGTCTTGTCATTCTTGTTGTATAGTAAACGTTTATCAACTTCTTTTAAATCTACTAGAAGCATATTATTTGCTTTACGATTTTTAACCATCTTTTTACTTTCCTTTTTTCTCTTAAAACCGTTCATTAACAGTCAAAGTGTTTTAAAAGAACAACCCATTGTAACCATTGGTATTGATAACTCTTCATCTATTGTTGAGCATTCTAATAGTTCTTTTAGCACAGACGATTTCAATAACAACATCAATTCCTTGATTGAAGAATTATCTGATGACTTTGATGTAGAGCAGTATACTTTTGGTGAACAAATCAAAAGAGATGGTGATGTCAATTTTAGTGATAGGTTAACAGATTTTTCAGCTTATTTCAATGAAATTTCTGATTTGTATAGCAATAGAAATGTAGTTGCTAATATTGTAGTTTCTGATGGGATTTACAATTCAAGCTCCAATCCACTCTATGCAAATTATTCATTTGATGCACCATTATATACTGTCCTTTTAGGCGATACAAGCCAAAAAAGAGATGTAGAGCTTAGCACAGTTTCATATAATGAATTGGCTTATTTGGGAAACACTTTCCCTTTAAAAGTAAGTGTATTAGCTCAAAACTGCTTAGATGAAAACCTTAGTGTTAGTGTATGGGAAAACGATGTGAAAATTAAGGAAGAGCAAGTAAAGGTTAACTCTACAAATGCTCAATATTATTTTGATTTTTACATGGATGCTAAAAAAATAGGTGTTCAGAAATACACCTTAAAAGTCAAGCCACTTGATAAGGAGAAAAACACATTCAATAATCAAAAGGACATATATATTGATGTCCTAAAAAGTAAGCAGAAAATACTATTACTCTCTGATATTACTCACCCTGATATTTCAGCTTTGAGTAATGCTATTGAATCAAATAAAAACTATCGACTTATAGTTGAGTCAATTGATGATTTTGATGGAAATTATCAAGCTTACAGCTTAGTAATAGCCTTTCAGACCACTATTCCAGAGACAGATTTGCCAGTATTTTACTTTTTAGGTAATTCTATTACATCCATTCAAACGGATTGGTTTTCATACGAATCCAAAAATTCGTTAAATGAAGTAATTGCTACATACACTCCATTTTCTTTATTCTCACTTGATGAGAAGTGGAATGAGTTTTTACAGCAATTACCACCTTTATACTCTCCGCTTTCTTCTTTGGAATTCTATTCAGAACATTCTAGCTTATTTTCGCAAAGTGTATTGGGAATAGAAACTGAAAAGCCAATTATTTCTTTTTCCAAACAGAACGGTCAACGAAATGCACTCTGTACAGTAGAGGGGTTGTGGAAATGGCGATTGTTTGAATTCATGAAAACAAAAGACCATAAATTATTTAATGAACTCATCAACAAGAGTATTCAGTTTTTGGCTGTTAAAGACGATAAAAGATCTTTTCGATTGAGATATGATAAGCTAATCTTTGAAAATGAGCCACTATTTATAGAAGCTGACTTTTATAACTCAAATTTCGAGCTTATTACTTCTCCAGAAGTAAGTATCATAATAACGGATGAAAATGGTGCTGATTTCCCTTACACATTCAACAAACTTGATAATAATTATTTTTTGGAGTTAGAGCAGTTAGATGTTGGAAATTATACCTTCACATCTAAAGTTAATCATGATGGAAAAGAGTATTTGAACAAAGGGCAATTTTCAGTTCTAGAATTAGAAGTTGAAAAAATGAATTCAAGGGCTAATCACCAATTACTGTATTCTCTTTCAAAAAAATATAATGGTAAATCCTATTATTTATCAGAGTTGAATGCCCTAAAATTAGAATTGAATAAAATAGAATCGTCAGTTTTGAGTTATATCACTAAATCTCAAATTGATTTGATTAATTTGAGATGGATTTCCATTCTTTTATTTGTATTTTTGGTAACTGAATGGTTCGTGAGGAAAAGGAACACTAATATTTAACAATTTAAAACTAAAACAGAATGTTTGAAAATAATGATTCAGGTGGATTTAACCCTAAATTACCTAGATTTTTTGTGCTAGGATTTGTAGCAATTATATTTTTGCTTATTACTGGTGGAAATATGTTTTATACTGTAAACCCAGGTGAAAAAGCTGTAGTATTTAAGCGATTTGGTGGAGGACTAGATAAAGATTTAGTTGTTCCTCAGGGGTTTCATTTTATAGCACCTTGGAACAAAGTATATATTTATAACGTAAAAATTCAGGAAGACTATGAGGCAATGGAAGTGTTGTCTAAAAATGGACTTTCTATTAAAGTAGATTTATCGTTTCGTTTTACGCCAGACATGAGTCAGTTAGGATATCTTCATGATTTAGTTGGTGAAGATTACTTAGAAAGTATCATTCGTCCTGAAATTCGTTCGGTAACCAGAGAGGTAATTGGTGAGTATTTACCAGAAGAATTATACTCTACAAAACGAGAGGAAGTTGAAGACAAAATTTATGAAATTACCTCTAGGTCAATTGCTGATAAATACATTTTCTTGGATGCAATTTTAATTAGAGACGTAACCCTTCCTAAGACACTACAAGCGGCGATTGAAAATAAACTACGTCAAGAGCAAGAGGCTTTAGAATATGAATTCAAACTATTGAAAGAATCTAAAGAGGCTGAAAGAAAGCGTATTGAAGCTGAAGGTATTTCAGACTTCCAGAGAATTGTAACTAAGACAATTACACCACAATTACTAAAGTGGAAGGGTGTAGAGGCAACGCAAGAATTATCTAAATCACCAAATTCTAAAGTTATTGTCATTGGAAATGGTGATGGCGATTTACCAATTATCCTTGGCGGTAACGATTAATATTAATAACCTAAACAAAACATGATTATGAAGAAAGTAATTTTAATGATGGCATTTGTATTGCCATTAGCGATGATGGCTCAGACTAGACCGTCACCAGCAAAAAAGCCAGTTCCATCGGAAAGAGTTTCCAAAAAAGTTAACTATATGGAAATGAAATATTCTGAAGAAATGGTAGGTAAGAAAGGCAGTAAAGAGCTTAAAAAGTCTTATTCTTTTAACTCTACTAATTCTAGCATTGATAAAAGAATGACTGAATCTTCAAGGAAGTTTGCAACGGTAGTAGATGCATTGAATTATCTTTCATCTATGGGATGGGAATTGGTTTCGGTAACTGATGAAAAGTATTACTTTAAGAATGTAAAAGGCAAGCCGCCAGTTAAAAAATAATATTTTAAGCCTCTGAAAAGAGGCTTTTTTTATGAAACAATATCCAGAGAAAATACTGTTAGCATGGGGAGAAGCCATTTCAGGTAACACTGAAATAAGAGATTGGCTTATGAAAAATAATTACCCTGAATTGGGCTTGTTTTGCTTTGCTCTTTATTTTGATAAACAAGCATCGGATTGGCTTATGAAAAATGCCCCACATCTATTAGCAATGATAAAAGGCGTTGAAGGTAAAAAAGATGCTATTCGTTGGCTAGACGTTAATGGGTTTACTCTTCTATCCAGAATTGCCAAAGCTGCTGATGACGATAAAGAGCAAATGCAATGGCTAATGAAAAATGATAAACTTTTTGCTGCAATAGCTCAGCGTATTAAATTGGTAAAAGACGATATTGAAGAAACCAACAACGATGTACACCGTTGGGGCTATGAATAGGATTATTTTCTCAACTTTTTCAGTTCAGTAAGTTTGTCTCTTAGCTTAACGGCTTCAAGGAAATCCAAGTCTTGTGCGGCGTTTTCCATTTGTTTACGTGTGTTTTTTATAGCCTTTTCAAGTTCTTTTGGATTGGAATAATCGGCATTGGATTCTGCTGCCATACTCATCCCTTCTTTTATAGCATAAGGATTTAGCTTTTTAGCTAATTCATTGTCCTTTTTCTTATTGAGTGGGGTAGGCACTAGATCATTTTCCGTGTTGTAGGCCATTTGCTTCTCACGTCTTCTATTTGTTTCGTCAATGGTTAGTCGCATACTGTTTGTAACCCTATCTGCATACATAATAACTAAGCCATTGACATTTCTAGCGGCTCTACCTGCTGTTTGTGTCAATGAACGTTGGGAACGTAAAAAGCCTTCTTTGTCAGCATCTAAAATAGCCACAAGGCTTACTTCAGGTAAGTCTAGACCTTCTCTCAATAGATTTACTCCGACTAATACATCAAACAATCCCTCTCTGAGTTCATGAAGTATTTCCACACGTTCTAAGGTATCTACATCGGAATGTATGTATCGGCATCTAATATTGAACCGTGTGAGGTATTTTGTAAGTTCTTCAGCCATTCGCTTAGTAAGAGTAGTAACAAGAGTTCGCTCGTTTTTATCAATCCTAAGCTTAATTTCTTCTAGTAAATCGTCTATTTGGTTTAGTGAAGGACGAACATCAATAATAGGGTCTAGCAATCCAGTTGGTCGAATAACTTGCTCTGCTACAACACCGCCAGATTGTTCTAATTCGAAATCAGCTGGCGTTGCACTTACATATATAAATTGATTGTTAATGGTTTCAAATTCCTCAAATTTTAGCGGTCTATTATCCATAGCAGCAGGTAATCTGAACCCATATTCTACCAAGTTTTCCTTTCGAGATCTGTCGCCACCATACATGGCTCTAATCTGAGGAATAGTAACGTGGCTTTCGTCAATAACTGTCAAGAAATCGTTTGGGAAATAATCAATCAGACAGAATGGTCTTGTGCCTGGCATTCTACCGTCAAAGTAACGTGAGTAATTCTCAATTCCTGAGCAGTAGCCCAATTCACGAATCATTTCTAAATCGTAATTCACGCGTTCGTCAAGTCTTTTGGCTTCTGTTTTTCTATCGGTATTATGAAGAAACTGGACTTGGTCCATGAGGTCATCTTGAATTTGATGAATGGCACTCTGTATTCGGTCTTTTGAAGCAACGAATATAGTAGCAGGAAAAATTCTTAAATACTCAAACTTTTCAATGATGCTATTATTTACAGGGTCAAAGCTTTCTATTTCTTCAATTTCATCGCCCCAAAAGTGAATTTTATAAGCTATATCAGCATAGGCAGGAAAAATGGAAACCGTATCGCCTCTAACCATAAAGTTTCCGCGTTCAAATTGGTTAGCTGACCTAGAGTATAAAGAGGTAACAAATTGATTTAACAATTTATTCCTACTTAGCTTTTGTCCAGCGTGTATTTCAATGACATTATTATTGAATTCTTCTGGATTTCCAATTCCATAAATACAAGATACAGAAGCTACAACAATTATATCTTTTCTGCCTGAGAGTAGAGTAGAGGTGGTGCTTAAGCGAAGTTTTTCTATTTCGTCGTTAATCGATAAGTCTTTTTCAATATATGTTCCTGAACTCGGTATATAGGCTTCTGGTTGATAATAGTCGTAGTAGGAGACAAAGTATTCCACAGCATTATTTGGGAAAAACTGCTTGAACTCACTGTAAAGTTGGGCGGCTAAGGTTTTATTATGACTCAATATCAAAGTGGGTTTTTCAACTTCATTAATGACATTTGCTATTGTGAATGTTTTTCCTGAACCTGTAACTCCTAATAGGGTTTGATGCTTTTCATCATTATCAATCCCTTGAGCTAATTGTTTTATAGCTTGTGGTTGGTCACCTGTAGGTTTAAAATCAGAAATAATTTCAAACCCCATTAAATTGAATTAATTAATTTGATTTTCGCTTTGAGTTCTTCAATGCTATCGTATCCATTTTGGATTTTTTTCAATACTTGTTGTTTGAGTTTGTCAGCACCTTTAGAGTTTCCAAAGAATGAGATATTGGTTTCGTATTGATTGATTTCTTTTTGTAAGTCGTTAATTTTCGTTCTCAAAAACTGCTTCTCTTTATCAAGAGCAATTGGATTAGATTTCTCCTTCAAACGTTCTAGTTTACTATTGAATCTAACGTTTTCAAGTTCTTTTTTATCGACTTTCATTTTTGAATAAAAGCCATCAATAGTTTTTTTGAAAGTATTTTCTATATCAAAGTTATCTCTAGGAACATTTCCAATAGCATACCACTCTTTTTGAAATTGTTTAAGGCTTTCAAAATTTGATGAGTTATCATCAGTTAAGGCATAAGCTTTCACTTTTTCTAATAACTCTTCTTTGAGTTTTAAGTTATCAGCTTTTTCTTTGTCTAAGTCTGCAAAGAATGCTTTTTTATTCTTGTAAAATGTATTTACAGCCTTTTTAAAACGATTCCATAGCTTATCTGAAAGACCTTTAGGAAGATGACCGCTTTTTTTCCAGTCATCTTGTAATTTTATGAACTGTTGTGAGTGATGTTTCCAATCTACATTTTCTGATTGAATTAGCTCTTCAGCTTTCTCACAAAGTTTTGTTTTAGCGTTAACTATTTCTTTGTTTTCAACTTTTTTCGCTTTATAAAATTCATTCTTTTTAGCGTAAAAAGAGGATAAACTTTCTCTTAAAGTTTTCCAGGCCTCTTTATAATCTTCTTTTTTGAGACCGCCTTCTTTTTTCCATTTCGCCTCTAATTCTTGAACTTTCTCAGTGAGTTTACTCCAAGCATTATGACTGTCAGCACCTTCATTGCTTAACTCATTAATTTGTTGGCAAATCTCTTGTTTGTTTTTGAAGGCCTGTGCACCACGTTCTTTCAGTTCTACATAATGGTCATTACGTTTCTTATGAAGTTCTCTACTTGCATTTTTGAAACGTTCCCACATTTCTTCTCTAAGTTCACGCTTTACTGGACCAATTTCTTTCCACTTTTGGTGAAGCTCTTGTAAATCATTATGGATTTTATTTATCGATTTTTCTTTTAATAGAGCTTCTGTAGCTTCACAAATTTGGAGCTTTTTCTCGTAGTTTTTATTAAAATCTAAATCTCTTAATTCGTTGTTGATTTTTACATAATCGTAAAAGCGTTCAACTTGATAGTGGTAAGACTTCCAAACATCATTACGATAACCAATAGAAACCTCACCTGTGTTTCTCCATTTTTCTTGAAGAGCCTTAAATTTTTCGAATGTACCTTTGAGCGTTTCTTCTGTATTGATTAAGGCTTCAATATCTTCGATTATAGTCGTTTTAATCTTATGATTTTTAATATAATCGGATTCAATTTTTTCTCTTAAATCGTGCTTTTTCTTTCTAAAGCTATTAAACAGAGTTTTAAATTCTTTTTCTGAAGGATGTGTGTATGAAAACTCTTCTTCGACGCCTTCATCAGCTAAAAATTCTGCTTTTTTTTGTTCCTTTTCAGCGTTTACTTTTTTGTAGAAAACAGATTTTATGATATCAATAGTTTTAGCATTGCTAAATACGTCTTCTGACTTGATAAGTTCATTAACTTCAGCCATCAATTCATCAATAGTTAATGCACTATAATCTTTTGAAGGAGTAGGAGTTTCAGAAGTTAATTCTTCAGAAACAACTTCTTCATTTGTGTTTTCTAATTCTTTTTGACTCATCCTGTTAATTAAGTTGAATGTGTAACAAATTTAATACTTAAAAAGTTTAAATGCTAGATTTACTTAGACCAAATTATATAGGACTTTTCTGCTTGAATTTGTAGCATTTCGAGTCCATTTTTTGTTTTACAATTATAGTGCTTTCCTTTTTTTAAAAATTCAGTTACTTCTGGATTATAAACAAGGTCATAAAGTAAATGATTTTCAGATAGATATTCGAATGGTATAGGTGGGAAAGTATTGATGTCAGGAAAGGTGCCAAGTGGTGTGCAATTGATAATTATTTGATGGGAATCAATGGTTTTTCTATCAAGCGATTTATAATTGAAGTCTGACTTTCTGGAAACAACTTGGCAGTCTATCTTTAAACTTTTTAAAGCATAAATGATAGCTTTTGATGCGCCACCACTTCCCAAAACCAACGCTTTTTTATGACTTTTGTTTAAAAAAGGTTTAATGGATTCTGTAAAGCCAATATGGTCAGTATTGTAGCCTATAAGTTTACCGTTTACTCTTTTCACACAATTGACAGCATTTATTTCTTTTGCTGATGCATCAATTTCATCTAAAAATGGAATAATAGATTCTTTGAATGGTATTGTTAAATTAAAACCAGAGAGCTCGGATAATAAGTTGTTTTCAAATAATGTTTCCAGCCTTTCAGTTTCAATATTAGTGTATTTTACTCCGCTAATGTTCTCGTCTTTAAACTTTTGCTCAAAGTATTTTTTTGAAAAGGAGTGTTCTAAGGGGTAGCCAATTAAACCAAAAGTTGTCATGATTGTTTCTTTGCTAATAATTCGACAACAGTTATTGTAAGTACACCAAGTATCATAATTCCCAACACAACAAATTCACTTTTAGTCCATACAGTTGGAATATAGCGTTCGTAACCAATTAGCAAAGGCTCACCATGTCGATTTAATACTTCGAAATTGAATAGTTCTTTTTTCCAAGGCCAGATAATACTCAATGAACCGAAAACAAAACCTGTGAGTAAGGAAAGCGTTTGGTCGTGAAAGCGTTTGAATATGATTGAAATAAGATTAGAAAATAGAATAATTCCTACTACTGAACCTATCAAAAACAATATGAAGTAAATGAGGTATTCAAATTGTGGGCTATCGATATAACTCAATGCAGTGCCGTTGATTAAGGCTTCAACAAATTCTGTTAGACTGTTTATAGACTTAACCATCAAAAGGTGGTAATTGCCCATTAGCATTAAAATATAGGATCCTGATAAGCCTGGTAGTATCATTCCGCAAATACCAATTAGTCCGCATATAAAAATATAGAGGTAGGAGGTATTTTCGGTAGGTGAGGGAGAAAGAAATGATAAAGCAGATGCAATTCCCAATCCGATAACAAACATGGCAATTGTCGTCCATTTCCATTTTACTATTTTCTTACTGATAGGATAAATGGAGGCTAATACTAGTCCAAAAAAATAGCCCCATGTTTCAGAGGGGTATTCAACTAACAAATAGTCGAACAATTGAGCGAGAAGTAAAACACTTAATACCATTCCAAATAGGATGGGCACAATAAACTTTAAGTTTAGCTGATTGGATAAATCTCTAAATTTCCCTCTTGATAATAGGCGGAGTGATTCTAAATTAAAAGACTTTAGAGAGTATATAAACTCTTCATAAATATTCGTTATCAGTGCTATTGTGCCTCCAGAAACGCCAGGTACAACATTAGCAGCTCCCATTGCTAATCCTTTTAAGGTAAGTGTTATGAATTTTAGCATTTTAAACTGTTAAAGGGTTTTCTTCCCAAACGGCATAACCGCCCTCCAAGTCTTGAATGTTTGTTAATGAGTGTAATTTTTCAAGCATAAATTTTAGGGAGCAACTTCGTTTTCCACTATTGCAGTATATTACCACTAGTTTATCAGTTGGGATTTCATCGATTCTGTCCATAAACTGACTGAGAGGGATATTTATTTCACTGATGAAACCATTTTCACATTCATAAGGTTCTCTAATGTCAATGATTACAAGAGGTTCATTCGACTGAATTTTTTGTTTAAGTTCTTTGGCATTCATTTGTTCTAAGTTTTAAGGAAGATGGTCAAAAAAGGTGTCACCACGAAGTCCTAATCTAAGACACTCAAGAGGAATTACTTCGTTATGAGCAATATTTCCGAGGTTTACATTTGACCCCATTAGTTTAATAAACCAAACTTGTTGATTTTTGAGAGGGGATTCCCAAATGATATTATCGTTATCAATCTTAGTCAAGATTTCTTCAATAAGGTCTGAACGTACTTCGCCACTTCCTCTGTAGATACCAACATTTCCACCTTCTCTAGCTTCAGCGATTACTTTCCATGAACCTGCATCTATTTCATTCTGCATTAGCTCAATCCATTTGTATGGAGGGATTAGCTTGTTGGCATCTTTAGAGCCAACCTCAGATAATACTCTGAAATTCTTACACAGTGATTTAATGTAATTACACTTATCTACATGAGATATTTCAATTGAACCATCAGAAACTTCAACGGTATCAATATTATATTTATCCAATATCCTTTGATAATCATCAAGCATATTTCTGGTGATAAAAGCCTCGAAAAGCGTTCCACCAAAATATACGCTGATATCAGCTTGCTGATAAAGCTTGATTTTTTGCTCAAGATTTGTGCTGATTATTGATGTGCCAAAGCCAAACTTCACTAAATCGGTCAGGTGTCCAGCAGTTTCGATAAAGTCTTCAACTTGTCTGATACTCAGACCTTTATCCATCATCATCGTTAGACCATTTTTTCTTGGCTTTGATGCACGATTGGGTAAATGTGTGATGTTAAAATTCATGTAGTTTATTTTTTGTGTTTGGTCAGCAAATTTAATAGAATTATGTTTGATTTTACACTTGGCATGTATCTAAAAAAATCTTCGTGTTTTTCGTAGTTAATTATCAGTGCTTCTTTGAAAAACTTTAGGCCCAATTCATCATTTCCAGATTTAAATAGATAAGCAGAAATCCTATAGCATAATTCGGCTTTTTTAGGATTGAGTTTTATGGCTTTTTTTAATAAATCTATGGCTTCGCTGTAAGATTCGTATTGAAATAATAGATGCGAGTAGTTTAGCCACGTTTCGGAGTCAAATTCATCAAGTTCTAATACCTTTCTGTAGGCTATCTCAGCTTCTTTTATAAAACCAACTTTTTCGTGTATTTGAGCGTAAGAAAATAAATAGTCAATATTGGTTGGATTTATATCTATAGCCTTTTTCACATGGTAGGAGGCTTCAATATGCTGTCCTTGTAAATCCATAATTAAAGCAATAGCAAACCATGACTCATCGAAATTCTCATCTTTTTTAATTGATTTGTGAAAGTACAATTTTGCTTTTTCAAGATTATCTAACTTTTCATAATAATCTCCAATATCATAGAATAATGCCGCATTTGGCTCTCTATATTTTACAGAATCTAAACAGCAATCAATAGCATTTTGATAATAGCCTAGTTCTGAAAAAGAATCAGCCTTATTGATGTATGCTTTTACATAGTCTTCCTGAATGTAAATGGTATAATCAAATGCTTCAATAGCATTTAGGTGATCTTCTTTTCTCTGGTAGGCAGCACCTAAGTAAAACCATGCTTCATAATCGTAAGGATTAGAACGCAAATACTTTTTAATGAAGCTAATAGCTCTGTTTGAATTTTCTTCGATTTCTGAAGATATAATGTAAGTGTACCAGTATAGGTCGTTTTTTGAGTCTAACATTAGCAGTTTCTCTAGCATATCGTTAGATTTGGAATAATCTGCTACATATTGGTACTCATTAGCTAAGGAGGAGATGACCTCTTCATTAAAGGGGTTTGTAATTAAAAGCTCTTCAAGAATTTCAATAGCTTTAGTATGGTGCTTTAGTTTACTGTGAGCGATAGATAATGTATATAGATAATCTTCATTTTTTGTGCTAGAAATTTCTTCTAGGTTATTTAGAGCCTCTTGCGGCCTGTCAAAAAAGATTAATACTTGAGCCTTTTTGAGATTGAGTTGAAATGAAAACGGAAATAACTTTTCATAAAGGCTAAAGGCTTTTATGATTTTTTTCTTGTCTTCTTTTTCGCAGTAATGGTCAATAATTCGCTCAATTTCCTCTGATTCAAAATATTCAAATCGTTGGCTTTCGACCATTTTGTTAAATCGACTAATTAAGTGCTTAGTATTGTTATCCTCCCGCGGGGTTAAGTCATCTTCATACATATTATAAAGATAATTTTAAAGTATTTATTTTCAAATAAAAATTCAATTAGTTTATGAACAAAGAAATCAACACGGTAGTTTTTGAAAATCAATAATAAACATTTCGTAAATATTTTTTTTGTAATTGTATTTATCTAAAGTATTACATTTGTATTCTCATTAAAATTTGATAAAATGACGTTGATAAAATCCATTTCTGGAATTAGAGGTACAATCGGTGGAAAAGTTGGTGAAGGATTATCTCCAATTGACACGGTGAGATTTACGGCAGCATACGGAAGTTGGATAAAATCAAAAATTTCTCATTCTGACGTTAAAATAGTAGTAGGAAGGGATGCAAGAATTTCTGGAGATATTATCCGACAATTGGTAGTGAGCACACTGCAGTCTTTAGGAATTGATGTGCTAGATTTGGGATTGTCAACTACACCAACAGTTGAAATAGCTGTACAGATGGAAAAAGCTGATGGAGGAATTATTTTAACAGCCAGTCATAATCCTAAGCAGTGGAATGCTTTAAAGCTACTGAATGATAAAGGAGAATTTATTAATGGTAAAGATGGGGCTGAGGTATTGGAAATAGCAGAAGCCGATAATTATATATTTTCTGATGTTGATAGTTTGGGTAACTACTCAGAAGATAACGCATACATTCAAAAACACATCGACAGTGTATTAGCTTTAGAATGGGTTAAGCCAGATATTATTAGGAAAGCAAAATTTAAGGTTGTAGTAGACGCTGTTAATTCAACAGGCGGTATAGCAATCCCACAATTATTAGAATCTTTAGGGGTAGAGTGTATACCACTGTATTGTGAGCCTAATGGTCATTTTCCACACAATCCTGAGCCATTACCAGAACATTTAACTGAGATATCGAAACTCGTTGTTGAGCATTCAGCCGATTTAGGTATTGTTGTTGACCCTGATGTTGATAGATTGGCTATCGTAAACGAAGATGGAAGTATGTTTGGAGAAGAATATACTTTAGTAGCGGTTGCTGACTATATTTTATCAAAACATAAAGGAAATTCAGTTTCAAATTTATCATCATCCAGAGCTTTGAAGGTTGTTACAGAAAAGCATGGAGGAGTGTATTTTTCTTCAGCAGTAGGAGAGGTGAATGTTGTTGACAAAATGAAATCATCAGAAGCCGTAATTGGAGGCGAAGGAAATGGTGGGATAATCTACCCAGACTCTCATTACGGAAGAGATTCTCTAGTAGGAGTAGCTTTATTTTTATCTCATTTAGCTGAGAAAAAAATGAAATGTTCGGAGTTGAGAGCAACTTACCCTGACTATTTTATGTCAAAGAATAAAATTCAATTGACTCCTGAAATCAATGTAGACGCTATTTTAACTGCTATGGCTAATAAATATTCTGATGAGAATGTCACCACAATAGATGGTGTCAAAATTGATTTTGAAGAAGAATGGGTACACCTCAGAAAATCAAATACAGAACCCATTATTAGAATATACACTGAAAGTACAAGTCCTGACTCAGCAAACACCTTAGCATTGCGTTTTATGAATGAAATTAATGAATTGACTTAAAATTTAAAACATGAAAGTATACTTAGATAACGCTGCTACCACACAAATAGACCCAGAAGTAATTGAGGTAATGTTGCCAATTTTAAATGATGGTTTTGGAAATCCATCATCTATTCACTCTTTTGGAAGAGAATCACGCTCATTAGTTGAAAAAGCTAGAAAAAATGTTGCTCGACATTTAAACTGTACCCCTGGAGAAATATTTTTCACATCTGGTGGTACTGAAGCTGATAATATGGCTATTCGTTGCGGAATGATTGATTTAGGTATTAATCATGCTATCACTTCAAAAATAGAACATCACGCTGTTGGTCATACTCTTGAAGATTTATCTTCAAAGGGCTTGATAAAGCTCTCCTATGTTAATCTTGATGATAAAGGAAATGTTGACCTAGAGCATTTAGATGAACTATTGAAAACCAATCAACGCTCGTTTGTTTCTTTGATGCACGCTAATAACGAAATTGGCAATATTTTATCCCTAGAGAAGGTTGCTGATATTTGTGAAAAATATGATGCTATTTTTCATTCCGATACCGTTCAGACAATGGCTCATTACACATTTGACCTAAAGACAATAAATATTCATTTTATTACTGGTGCTGCTCACAAGTTTCATGGTCCCAAAGGAAATGGGTTTTTATATATTAATGAAAATGTAAAGATTAAACCTTTGATATATGGTGGTGGACAAGAGAGGAATATGAGAGCAGGTACTGAAAATGTTTATGGAATTGTTGGCTTATCCAAGGCTATGGATGTTTCTTATTCTGATTTAGAAGAGCACAGGAAGCACATAGAGTCTTTAAAAATAAGAATGATTGAAGGACTAAAGAAATCAATTCCAGGAGTGGAATTTAACGGAGAGAGTGCCAATATTGAGAAGTCATTATATACTGTTTTAAACGTTATGTTTCCTCAAGCTGATATAGGTGAAATGCTATTCTATAATTTAGATATTCTGGGCATTGCTTCTTCAGGAGGAAGTGCCTGTTCTTCAGGAAGTAACTTAGGCTCTCATGTTCTACGTAATATTGGTGCAGATATGATGAGACCTTCACTAAGATTCTCGTTTAGTAAATTTAATACTGAAGAAGAAATTGATTACACAATCAATCAACTAAAATTATTGTTTAACTGATTGAACTCTCGCTTCTTTTCAAAGAAATATGAGAATACAATACTCTTTTGTGGTAAAGAGATTTTGTAGTCTTTTGGTCTTTTCTTTCTGAATTGTTTGAGGAAAGTATAGTAATGAATATGAGCCTTTAGAATAGCAAAAATGTGATGAGGCTTTTTATCTAAAATCATTTTTGCACTGGATAGTCCATCTAAAAGCATTCGAGTAAATAGTATTTTAAAGCGGTTTTTTGGCTCTAGATTTTTGTAGAGCATCAAAAGGTTATTTCTGTAATTCAAATACGTTTTGAAATAGCTTCCATTTTTTAATGTTCCGCCGCCAACATGGTAAACAGTTGATTGTGGAATACACATGATTTTGTAGCCTTTATTTTTAAGTTTCCAACAGAGGTCAATTTCTTCCATATGCGCAAAGAAATCCCAGTCAAAGCCACCAACTTCATAAAATGCGGTAGAACGTATGAATAGGCATGCTCCACTTGCCCAAAATACTTCAATAGGATTGTCGTATTGCCCCTTATCTTTTTCTAGATTATCGAAAATTCTACCTCTACAATATGGATAGCCATATTTATCAATGAATCCGCCACATGCACCGGCATATTCAAAATGGGTCTTTTGGTCGTATTTTTTGATTTTAGGTTGACAAGCTGCAATGGATTTATCCTTTTCCATTTGCTCAATAATAGGGGATATCCAATTATCAGTGACTTCTACATCCGAATTTAATAATACATAATAGTCTGCACAAATGTGCTGGAGAGCATTATTGTATCCACCGGCATAACCTGTATTATCTTTGTTCTCTACAATTTTTACCGAAGGAAAATGCTGTTTTACATAATCCAAAGAGTCGTCAGTAGAAGCATTATCAGCAACATAGATTTCTGCTTCTTTACTTTTTAGAATAACATCTTCTAAAAATGTCTTGAGCCAATGAAGTCCATTATAATTAAGGATTACTACTGCTACTTTTGGTGCTTCCATCTTCTATGCGACCACAACCAAAAGGCTGGGTTTTTATTAATATCTTCTTCTAGTTTTTTGGAATGTAAGTTTGTTATTTCACCCTCTTTAGTTTCCTTAGGATTTTCTGTTATTAATTCAAATTCAATTTCATAATAACCATGACTTTTAGGACTTACTGTTGCGAAAATTACTGGACTATCTAATTTTTTAGCCAATTTCTCTGTTCCCAAAAATACAGGAGTTTTCTGATTTAAAAAACTAATCCAGTAATTTATCTCTTCAGATGAGGGAGTTTGGTCACCAACTATACCAATTAAACGGGCTTTATTTTCTTTTTTAAGCAAATACCTCACGCTTTCCTTCATGCTTACCATTCTGGCACTGAGTTTTCCTCTAATACCTTTCATTTTATTATTCCAAAAACCTGATGATAGCTCTTTGTAGATAGCCACCATTTGATTGTTAAAATGTATGGATGTAGCTAGCAAACCCCATTCCCAATTTCCATAATGTCCCATTACAACTATAACGTCTCTATTATTATTAAGGTAGTTTCTTATTAAGTCATCATTTTTAAATGAAACTCGTTTGGATAATACAGCTTTGTTAATAGAAAATAACTTTAAAGATTCTGCTAGTAATCGTCCAAAATAATTATAGAAATCATTTGCAATTTTTTTAATTTCTTTTTCTGATTTATGAGGGTATGCGTTAGATAAATTAGTTAGAATAACTTTTTTTCTGTATCCAAAAATCCGTAAAAGCAAAGTAAACTTCCAAGACAGTATATTCAACCACTTTGTAGGATAGTATGAGTAGAGTTTAATAATGAAATACAGTATGCTATTCAAAAGAAATTAGTTTGGATTTTTGAAGTAATCGAAGGGAGATCTTTCTCCTTCATCACCACCGTCATAATAATTTTCTTCAAAGCGGTTAAGCCAATCTGTGTTTGATACTTCACCAGATTTATTAGAATATACCAAGCGGTATTCATTAGGCATATTTTTATTGCTAAAAATGAACTTAATATTGCGTTCACTACCAATACTATAATAGTGCCAGACTTCAAATGGTTGAAATTGATTTGGCAACACTTCTTCAGAAATAGAATTTGGTTGACCGTATGATAAATATATCCTTCCCCTATCTGATAAATACCCTTTTTGAAGACCATTTCCAAACTTATTATTTACAGCTTTTACTTTACTGTAGTAGCTTAGCCAGGCGAACTCTGAGTCAAAAGGGTTTCTTTCTTTCCAGAAGTTGTAAAAGTAATTTTGAAGCATATTTAAATCATCATAGTTTAGTTGATTATCCGCAAAAATGCTTTCTGTTGTAGTTTGAATAGGGTACAAATAATTAATGAAAAGTTTTAGAGAGTCTTTATTTGTTATTCTTGACACAAAAGTTCCGTCAACTCCGCTAATAGTATCAATAATATTTTTATTCACTTTGTAAAAAACTTGTTTTTGAGAGTGGATTGTTGTGTTATTTTTATCAATTGCAGAAGTTACAAGAAAATAGGTGCCAGTAGGAATATCTTTTAAAGAAAAGCTTGCTAGTATTGGCGTGGTTTTACTATTACTTTTTTTATTTAGTGCTAAGTTATTAATAAGCTGATTGTTGGATTGAGAAATAACTTTAGTCTGAAGGAGTACAGTTTCTTCAGTATCGTTATAATACTCGTAGTAAAACGTGATTTTTTTATTGTTTGTATTGTAGAAGTTAGAGATAAAAGGAACTAAGTCATAGCCGGATTTACTTAAAATATTAACCTCTTTAGTGTCAGAATAATTATCAACTAATTGAATATTGGAAAATCCATTTTGAGTTCGGATTGTCAAGTCTTGTTGATGAGTGATTGAATTTTTGCTATCATTATTGTCTTTAATGTTAAGTTTCAATTTATAATCTCCATCGTTTAAAAAATAACGTTGCTGGTCAATGAATACAAAATCGACATTAGAAGTGTCATCAATTTCTGGACTACTGAGATTGTACTTATCATACAAGCTGTTACTATCATTAGATATTAATTCAATGGTAATTACTAATGAGCTTTGAAATTTATTATTGTCGTTTAATACATAATTAACACTATTTCCCTCTATTGAAAGATAGGTTTCTATGTATGTTTTATTTTCAGATTGGAATTTCCCAACATCAAATTGAGCATTTACTGACTGAGCTTGGGATAAATGGCTAATAAAAAACACCATTAGAAATGTGTAAATACTTGAAGAGATGAATGATGTTTTCACTATAAATGAGGCTAAAAAATTAATCTTAAGCTAAGTTACGAAAATATAATAAGTAATTTTTGCGGTTAATGTGTGTGTAAAAACCAAAAATATTTTACTTTTGCCGTCCGCAGGAGAGATGGCAGAGTGGTCGAATGCGGTGGTCTTGAAAACCATTGTACAGCAATGTACCGGGGGTTCGAATCCCTCTCTCTCCGCAAAAACCAGCACTTTAGTGCTGGTTTTTTTATTTAAAAAGGTGAACAGTCTCCGTTACTATTCTAGTATTATAATTCAGCTTGTACGTATATAGTCCGTCAGCGACTTTATTGCCTCTAAATGTTCCATTTATAATATAAGCGTTTGCATTCCGTTCTCAGTACTGAAATAATAATTGAACCCTCCAATTGAGGTTTTGAAAATGTCTAATCCAATGGAGTGAAGATGAGCAATTGAGTTGTCATACCATACATTCATCAAAGCATAATCATAAGGTGAAAAATCAATAAGGTCACTAGTGTAAATTTTGTTGCAATTACGGAACATCTTATTTTTGTGTTCTTATAAATGCTATCTCTGAAGTTATTATAGTGTCCTGTGAAACAGAAATTACCTCCAGGACCGCTACTTGGGTGTATTCTAATGCACTGAGTGGAAGATTTCATCAACCCGATTATTGAAGTACTATTCCATGTCCATCCCCCAACTTCCATATAAAGTTATTATAGGTTTTAATTGATACTGTTCACTGGTAGCACCACTTTCCCAGTTTTCACTAATCCACACTAGATGTCCACCTTGTTCAACAAAGTTTTGTAAGATTTGCCTTTCTGCTTCTAGAATTGGATCCAATACCCAATCTTGTATGCTATTATCATAGTAGTGACCCTCTGCAACAAAAGCAACATCATATGTGCCAGTATCTAGTGAAGTGTTTATATCCGATTCAATAATGTTCACCTCATTGAAGCCTATTGAGGTATAAGTATTATAAACATAACCTGAGTCAACTTTACTAGAAGCATCAAGTATAAAAATATTTATTTCTTGTGAAAATAGGTTGTGAAAAGTGAAAAATAAAATTATAACGATAAATCGCTTGATGATATTCATGACAGTAACTTTAAGTTCTACAAAGTTAAGAAAACTTTATAGACTATAAATTCTTCATCATGTTGACCATCTTAATGGCTGTAATACTAGCTTCTACACCTTTGTTACCGTGTTTGCCACCAGAGCGGTCTATGGCTTGCTGCATGGTATTGTCAGTTAACACACCAAAAATAACGGCTTTGTTGTATTTTAAAGAAACATCTTTAATACCATTTGCAGTAGTTTGACATACATAGTCAAAGTGTTTGGTTTCACCTTGTATAACACTTCCTAAGCAAATGACGGCATCAACGTTTTTAGATTCTAATAAGAATTGAGCAGCAAGAGGAAGTTCAAAGCTGCCAGGTACATTCTTTCTAATAATGTCCTCACTATTACACCCACATTCAACAAGTGCTTCATAAGCACCTGAAAATAAGTTTTCAGTGATATTGGCATTCCATTCTGAAACAACAATACCAATTTTCATGCCCTTAGCAGAAGGCACTTCTTCTAGATTGTAATGAGAAAGGTTTTTATTTTCTGTTGCCATAAAAAAAAGCTCGATGAACGAGCTTTAGTTAGATTATTTTCTTAATTCAGCTCGATTGATATACTTTTCTATATCTCTCGCCTCATCAGAAGTGGAATACTTACTTTTGATTAAGGTGTAGTATTCTACTGCTTTGCTGAACTTTTCTTCTTGCTCTAACGCCATTGCAGCTCTTTTTAGGTAAATAGGAGAGGTGAATTCATTTTCACTATTGAAAGCTGCCTTAGTCCAATAGTTTATAGCATCATCAACTTCATCAATATTCATATATGCGTCACCTAAACTTCCGTAGGAGATAGAAGATATGATTTCATCATCACTAGAAAAATCACTTAAGTATTCGATAGCAGATTCATTATCTCCAGTTCTTAAATAGCTAATTCCAGCGTAATAGTGAGCTAAATTACCAGCATCTGTTGAGCCATAATCGTCTATAATATCTAACAATCCTAAGTTATCATTAACACCATTAAGTGCTAAGTTGAAGGAGTCTTTTTCAAAATACTCAACAGCAACAAATAATTCTGTTTGAGCTTCTTCATTTACAGATTGCACATAAAATTTATCATAGGCTAGATAAAGAGCAATAACAGCAACAACGCCAAACACGAATGTAGAGAGTTGTTTTTGATTATTCTCCACCCACTGTTCTGTACGTGTTAGCGTTTCTTCAACAGCTGCAAACTGCTCTTCCGTTTTATTTACCTTCTTTTTAGCCATGTGTTTAAAATTGAGCCACAAAAATAACTTTTTTTTCCATTTGAAAAACTTTACAGACGATAGCTTATTTTAAGTTAAAATTTAGATAACTTAGTGCTAGTTAAAATACGTTGATGTTTTTAGAAAAATTATCTGTTTTAAATTTCAAAAATCATGCTGAAAGCCGTTTGGATTTGAATCCAAACGTTAATTGTTTTGTTGGTAATAATGGTTCAGGAAAAACCAATTTACTAGATGCTATTCATTACCTTTCCTTCACAAAGAGTTTCTTTATAAAGCAGGACAGTTTCAACATACTTTACAATCAGCCTTTTATGTCTATTGAGGGTACTTTTGATAAAGATAGTGCCAAAGACCTCATTCAGTGTGCAGTAAAATCTGGTTCAAAGAAGGTTATTAGAAAGAATAAAAAGAATTACAACAAGTTATCTGAACATATTGGATTATACCCTTTGGTTATGGTTTCGCCAACAGATAGCGAACTTCTAATTGGAGGAAGTGATGTAAGGAGGAAATACATGGATAGTGTCATTTCTCAGTTTGACAAGGATTACCTTAATTCGGTGATTCACTACAACAAACTAATTGCTCAAAGAAACGCATTGTTAAAAACACTAAAATCAGATTACTCATCACTGTCTTTATACGACGAGCAACTTGCTCCACTCACACAAACTATTTTTGAAAAGAGAAAATCGTTTTTGAATCGATTGTTACCTATCTTTTTAAAATATTACAACGAAATTTCTGCCACTAATGAAAAAGTGAGCATAGACTATAATTCTCAATTGAATGACGAAAGTTACTTAGAATTGACAAAGCGTAATTTTGAAAAAGATAAAGCCGTTCAATTTTCTTCAGTAGGAACGCATAAAGATGATTTAATATTTAACCTAAATGATCATTTGATTAAAAGAGCAGGTTCTCAAGGTCAGCAAAAAACCTATTTGTTAGCACTCAAATTAGCTCAATTTGATTTTATGCAAGATGCTTTAGGTTACAAGCCTATGTTATTATTGGATGATATCTTTGATAAACTAGATGACAACAGGGTAGAGCATCTCATGTCTTTAGTTCATCGCCATCATTTTGG
Organism: Flavobacteriales bacterium; assembly: GCA_965277895.1. Taxonomy (GTDB): domain Bacteria; phylum Bacteroidota; class Bacteroidia; order Flavobacteriales; family UBA7312. The sequence goes on along the minus strand of CBDIDR010000001.1, from coordinate 1,346,007 downwards.
GCAAATATTTGTGACGGATACACATCCTGAGCGTACAAAGCAAATCTTTAATAAGATAAATGCTGATTTCAAATTGTTTCACATTAAAAATGGAGCCGTTGAAAAGGAAGAGTAACCAACAGTCATTAGGAGATGTAATTAAAGATTTTCTTAGAGAAAGCGGTTGGGAACAAAAGCTTGATGAAGTTAAAATAATTACGGAGTGGGATAAGCTTTTAGGGGCTTCTTTAGCTAAGTATACTGATGAAGTGTTTATTTCTAATAAAAAGCTTCATATTCGACTTAATTCGGCAACATTACGTCAAGAACTTTCTTACCAAAGGAGCGAGCTTGTAAAAAAGCTAAACGATGCCGTTGGCAAAGAAATAATTACTGATATAATTCTAAAATAAAAAAAAGCCCTAATCCTATTGGAAAAGGGCTTTCTAATGCATTTATTAAATTATGAACGCTCTTCTTCAGTAAAGAAGAAATCACCTTCAATTGCAGCGTTTTCGTCAGAGTCAGAACCATGTACAGCATTTTTAGCTTTGCTCTCAGCAAATTCTTTTCTGATGGTTCCGTCCGCAGCCTCTGTTGGGTCTGTAGCTCCGATAAGTGCTCTAAAGTCAGCTACAGCATTATCTTTCTCAAGAATTGCAGCTACAATAGGGCCAGAGCTCATATAGCTTACCAATTCTCCGTAGAATGGACGTTCTTTATGAACTTCGTAGAAAGTACCAGCTGAATCTGCAGATAATTGTGTTTTTTTCATTGCTACAATTCTAAAACCTGCAGCGTTAATTCGTTCTAAAATAGCACCGATATTACCGTTTTCTACGGCTTCGGGCTTTATCATTGTGAATGTTCTATTAGTTGCCATTTGTATAGTCATATAATTTGTTGGCGCGAATTTATAAAAATCCTTTGCTAAATACACTCAGTTTTATTCTTATTTTAGCAAACTTTATGAAAGCAGAAGAATTACATCAATTAAAATCGTTTTTGTCAACTCCAAGACGAATTGTAATAACTACTCACAAAGGACCTGATGGTGATGCAATGGGTTCTTCTTTGGGTTTAGCAAATTATTTACAGATAAAAGGGCATACCGTTTCAGTTATCACACCAAACGATTACCCTAGTTTTTTGAAGTGGATGAAAGGAAATGATGATGTTATAGAATACTGCTATCATGAAGAAAAGGCCAAGCGAATCACAGCAAAAGCAGAGCTCATTTTCTGTTTAGATTTCAACACACTCAGTCGAATTGATACTTATGCACCAGTTGTAGAGTCGTCTAAAGCACCAAAGGTTTTAATAGACCATCATCAACAACCAGATACTTTTGAGTATAATTTTTCGGATACAACTGCATGTTCAACTGCTCAATTAATTTTTGAATTTTTAGAGCTTTTGGGTGATGACCATTTAATTACTCAGGACATAGCAGAGTGTTTATACGCTGGTATTATGACTGATACAGGAAATTTCAGGTTTAATTCAGTAACCTCTAAAACACATCAGATTGTTTCTACTCTAATAGAAAAAGGGGTGAGGAACGATTGGGTTTATGACAAGATTCACGATAATAATTCTGTTAGTAGGCTAAAGCTTTTAGGCTATTGTTTAAACGAAAAGCTAGAAGTTTTACCAGAATTTAATGCGGCGTTTATCTGCCTTACTGAAGAAGAATTAAAGCGTTTCAATTTTCAAAAAGGCGATACGGAAGGCGTTGTTAATTATGCTTTATCGATTAAAGGTGTAAGAGTAGCAGCATTTTTTGTGCAAAGAGATGGAATAATTAAAATCTCATTTAGATCGAAAGGCGATATTTCAGTAAATCAGCTTTCAAGAGACCATTTTGGTGGTGGTGGACACATTAATGCTGCTGGTGGTGCATCATCTGATATGGACACTGCAGTTCAAACATTTAAAAAAGTAATATCAAATTATATTAACTAACTAAAATCAATTTCAATGAAAAAAATCGTTTTTATTTTTGGAGTATCTACTCTAATATTTTCCTGTAACAATGTAGATACATCGAACTCTGAATTATTGACACAAATGGACTCTGTAAGTTACAGCTTAGGTGTGAGTGTTGCTAACAATTTAAAAAGTAGTGGTTTTGAAACTATAGAATCTTCCGCTATTTCAGCAGCATTTAACGATGTTTTTTCTGAAAACGATGTAAAGATAAGTGAAGAAGATGCTAATGCTTTGATACAGGATTATTTTATGGAATTAAGTCAGAAGAAAAGTCAAGAGGCAACAAATAAGGGACAAGCATTTTTGGATGAAAACGCTTCCAAAGAAGGTGTGGTTACTACTGCATCAGGTCTTCAATACCAAGTGTTAACAGAAGGTCAAGGTGCTAAGCCAGTTGCAAGTGATGAAGTAACTGTACATTATCACGGAACGTTAATTGACGGTACTGTATTTGATAGTTCAGTAGATAGAGGACAACCAGCTACCTTCCCTGTTGGCGGAGTAATTCAAGGTTGGGTAGAAGCTCTACAATTAATGAATGTTGGCTCAAAATATAAATTATTCATACCATCTAATCTGGCATATGGTGAAAGAGGTGCTGGAGGTTCAATAGGTCCTAACGAGACACTTATTTTTGAAGTAGAACTACTATCGATTAATTAATGGCATTAATTAACGAATTAGAAAAGCAAGGTAACTTCTTGTTTAAATATAGAGGGCAATTTCCTATTGTCCTCTTTATTTTAGCCATTCCGTTCATTTATGTTACTGAGGATGTAAACCCTCTATTAGCAGAAAACTACACCTTTTTAGCTGTTGGATTATCCTTATTAGGCTTTATCATTAGAGCTTATACCATTGGTACAACCCCAAGAGGAACATCAGGAAGGAACACTAAAGAACAAGTTGCTGAGCAGCTCAATAGTACAGGTATTTATTCAATGCTAAGGCACCCGCTTTATTTAGGTAATTATTTTATGTGGATAGGTATTGTATGCTTTACATATAATTGGTACTTCGTTGTTATAGTTAGTCTTTTGTACTGGCTATATTACGAACGTATTATGTTTGCTGAAGAGCGATTTTTAGAACAAAAATTTGGTCAGAACTATTTAGATTGGGCAAAAACACTACCAGCCTTTATACCTAAATTTTCAAACCTTAAGAAAAGTGACATTCCCTTTTCTTTTATTAGTGTTTTGAGAAGAGAGTATTCGGGAGTATTAGCTACTGTTATTGGTTTTGTATTTGTTGATTTTTTCAGAAATTACTTTGCTGGAGATGATGTGCTTATTTCAAATCTTTCAATAGAGATACTAATTGTTTCTGTATTGCTAAGTTTAATTCTTAGAATGCTTAAAAGACACACTAAACTTTTGAATGAAGAAGGTAGGTCTTAAAAAATCCAAAAGGCTATTTGAAGAGTTGACAAAAATAGTATATTTGCCGACCCAACTATGGCGAGGTAGCTCAGTTGGTTAGAGCGTCGGATTCATAACCCGGAGGCCGAGAGTTCAAATCTCTCCCTCGCTACTCTAAAAAAGCCCCTGCATTTGTAGGGGCTTTTTGCGTTTTAACTGTTCTCACTTTGAATGGGTATTCTATTAGTCAACATTTTAAAAGCAGCTATGCAACAGAAAATCACAAATAGTGAATGATAATACACACATACATCTGGAATATTTGGATCATTTTTAACAACAAATACACCAATAACATTAATAATGATAAGCGCTAAGAATATTTTAATAGCAAAAAACTTATATGCTTTACTACCATCATAGATCAGTTTGTTAGGAAAAGCGATTATGATTTGTGCTCCAAAAAGTGCAGCAACAATTAAATGAGAAAGTTTATTGCTTGAAAAAAAAGAATTTAGCTCAGCAGGAACTACTATAAGTCCATAGAGAGTAAAGCCAAGCAAAAAGAAAAAACGTTTTCTAACTATTACACCATAGATTGTTACTAATACGGGTAAGGCAGGTATAATTTGTAATAAAGCATCAATAAAATAAGGAGTTATGATTAGTCATCTAAGTTATAATTATTTTAATGGAATTGGAATTGATGATAATAATTCATCAAATAAGATTACTTTTTAGTTGCTTTCAGAGAGAAAATATAAGGTAAGTTTTGTTGTTTTCTATCTTCTAAAACATATTTGCCGGGCTCTCTTTCAACCATCCCTTTTACAGGATATGGAGTAAAGTTATATTCTTCAAAAGATTGTAGCTTTAAGCCGTTGGATTCAAGAGCTACAAATATTTCTGTGAGGGAATGATTCCACCAGTAAAATTCACTATTCATATTTTCTCCACCATCAGTATAACTGCCTTTTTCTTTTTCAATATTCATGTCTTTGTCAAAGAAATAGTCGTGACCCTCAAACAAACTAACGAATGGATGAATTTCAACTAATAAAAAAGTGCCACCTTTTTTGAGGTGTTTAGCAACAACTTCTCCCCATTTATTGAGGTCAGGAAGCCAACCAATAGCTCCGTATGAAGAAAAAACAATATCAAACTCTTCATCTAAATTAAGCTCTAAAACATTTGACTCTAGAAATCGACAAGGAACATTAATTTCATCAGAAAGTTTTTTGGCAACTTTAATGGCAGTGGGTGAAAAATCTACTCCTGTTGCTATAGCTCCTAAGTTCGCCCATGAAAGAGTGTCTTGTCCAAAATGACATTGTAAGTGAAGCATGGACTTATTACTGACATCTTGTAAAATAGACCGTTCAACATCATTAAGACTGTATTTAGTTGATTTGAACTTCTCATTATCGTAGAATCGAGACTCTAAATGAACAGGTGTTCTATTCTCCCAAGATTGGAGATTCTTTTTGAAATGTTGGCTGAAATCACTCATTTCTAGTATGCAAACAGTGGGAATTGCCCCATTAGGTCGTTTACTTTTTTGCGAACTTCTTGAATAACGTCTTCATTGTCAATATTCATAAGTACTTCATCAATTAGGTCTACTATTTGAGGGATGGTATCTTCCTTAACGCCACGTGTTGTAATAGCAGGAGTACCTACACGCATTCCAGAGGTCACGAATGGCGACTTATCATCAAATGGCACCATATTTTTATTTACAGTAATATCTGCTTTAACTAGAGTGTTTTCGGCATCTTTACCAGTAATGCCTTTTGACCTAAGGTCTAATAACATACAGTGGTTTTCAGTTCCACCAGAAATTACTTTATAGCCTTTATTGATAAAGCACTGAGCCATAACTTTTGCATTTTTAATGACTTGAAGTGTGTATTCTTTAAATTCTGGCTCCAGAGCTTCACCAAAAGCAACAGCTTTAGCACCAATAACATGCTCTAATGGTCCGCCTTGTGTGCCAGGGAATACTGCTGAATCCAATAAAGAGGACATCTTTTTAACTACACCCTTTGGTGTTTTCAAACCCCATGGATTTTCAAAATCTTTACCTACCATTATCAGACCGCCTCTAGGACCTCTCAATGTTTTGTGAGTTGTAGTGGTAAGTATGTGGCAGTATGGAGCAGGGTTGTTCAAATGTCCTGCTGCAATCAGTCCAGAAGGGTGGGATATATCACCCATTAAAAGAGCACCAACTTTATCGGCAATCTCTCTAAATCTTTTGTAATCAATGTCTCTTGAATAAGCCGAAGCACCACAAATAATTAATTGTGGCTTTTCTTCAATAGCAGTTTGTTCTAATGCATCATAATCAATTAAGCCATCTTCTTCTTTAACTGAATAGAAGCTAGTCTTGTAAATTTTACCAGAAAAGTTAACTGGAGAGCCATGAGTAAGGTGACCACCATGAGCTAAATTGAAGCCTAAGATTTTATCGCCAGGTTTTAAAACAGCTAAAAATACTGCTGCATTTGCTTGAGAGCCAGAATGCGGCTGTACGTTGGCATACTCGACGCCAAATAATTCTTTAACCCTATCAATTGCTAGTTGTTCAACCTTATCAACAACCTCGCAGCCACCGTAATAACGTTTTTTAGGAAAGCCTTCAGCATACTTATTAGTCAATACTGAACCCATAGCTTCCATAACCTGGTCGCTTACAAAGTTTTCTGATGCAATCAACTCAATTCCGTGTGTCTGACGGTTTTTTTCTTCTTCAATTAATTCAAATATTCTTTCGTCTCTTTTCATTGGTAAAAATTATCTAATTTCGTAACGCGAACAAAGATAGTTAATGAACAATAATATTTCTCAATTATTTGGCATAAAATATCCACTAATTCAAGCGGGTATGATTTGGTGTTCTGGCTGGAGGTTAGCATCGTCTGTAAGTAATGCCGGAGGGCTAGGGATTATTGGGTCGGGTTCAATGTATCCAGACGTTTTAAGAGAACATATTCAGAAGTGTAAATTACATACTTCTAAGCCTTTTGCAGTTAATCTACCATTACTTTACCCACAAATTGATGATCATATTAATATACTTATTGAGGAAGGTGTAAAGATTGTATTTACCTCTGCAGGAAACCCTGCTAAGTGGACGTCGCATCTTAAAAAACACGATATTATAGTTGTTCATGTTGTTAGTAATGTCAAATTTGCCAAAAAATCTGTTGAAGCAGGTGTAGACGCTATTGTTGCCGAAGGCTTTGAAGCAGGAGGACATAATGGTAGAGAAGAAACAACGACTATGTGTTTAGTTCCACTAATAAGAAAACACGTTACAATACCGCTTATAGCAGCTGGAGGAATTGGTACAGGCAGTGGAATGTTGGCAGCTATGGCTTTAGGAGCCGATGGGGTACAAATTGGAAGTAGGTTTATAGCTTCTCCAGAATCTTCTGCACATCAAAATTTTAAAGAATTCATTTTAAATTCTAAAGAAGGAGATACCCAACTAATGTTAAAAGAAATTACACCTGTTAGGTTACTTAAAAATAAGTTTTACAATCAGCTTATTGAAGCTTACGAAAATGGAGCAAGCAAGGAAGAGCTTGTTTCTCTATTAGGTAGGGGTAGAGCCAAGAAAGGGATGTTTATGGGAGACCTTCGCGAAGGTGAATTAGAAATTGGACAAGTTTCCGCACTAATGGATACTATAAAGCCAGCAGCCGAAATAGTACACGAGATAATTGAAGAATTTAATTTGGCAAAAAATAAAATGTCAGAAATGAAGTTTTAGCGTTATAGATAGTTGATGGTAATGAAAGTTTTTCGATTTTTTGTTTTAACCTTGCTTGTTTGCAACTCCTTTGTAGTTTTTGCTCAAGACCCAAATCCACCTTTGATTACAAGGCTAAGTGTTGATCCAATAAGTGAACAGGTAGATATTTTCTGGGTAAACAGTTCTAATCAGGTAGTTGGTTACATCATATATTTTGAAGATATCTCAGGCTTATGGATACCACTTGATACAGTATTTGGGCTAACAAATACTAACTTTACCACCACTAATGCTAATCCACAAAATAAAATCGAAACCTTTAGTGTAGTTGCATTTGATGCTTTGGGAAACAATAGTATCAGAAGCAGTGCCCATTCCACCATTTTTGTTAATAATTCACATGAAGAATGTGATACCTCAGTCTTTTTAGATTGGAATCCATACCTCAATATGGTTGGGATGGAAGCCTATCAACTAAAAATTATAAGAGAAGACTTGACTACTGGAACAGTGTTTACTGAGGAAACGATAGATTTAGCAAAAGAAGACACTTCTTTTTTCATGCCAGTAGACTACTCAAGCAACTATACCATATGGCTAGAAGCAACAAGTACAGCATCTTATGTGTCAAAATCAAATAGAGTGTTATTCACTTCAACAGAAATAGATATTCCAACCTTTAGCTATGTGAATAGAGTAACGGTAGAGGCGGAAAACAGTATTAAGGTTACTTCACTATCAAACTCAGAAGATTTAAGTCACGTAAATATTTATCGCTCGTATACATCAGATGGTTTTCAGTTTTATTCAGGAAAAGCAGAATTATCTTCTGATGAATACTCTTTTGTTGATGATTTAGTCTTGCCCTACAGGAATTTATACTTTTACAGGTCGAAGCCAGTAGATATTTGTGGCAAAGAATACGATTTAACAGTTTTAAGTAATCTAAGTGATACTTCAATAGTACATAACCTGAAGCTCGACCCTCAGAGTATTAATAAAGAAAGTATTTCAGTAATTACTGGCGACTATGACGGTTTCATTGGAACATCGCATCAAGAAATGTGGAAAGATGTTAATGGCCAGCGAACGTTTTTACAAAATGTTTACAGCAATACTACTTATGATATCTCCATTGAAAATGATTTTGGTAAAGTATGTATCTATAGCATTTCAACAGAAGATGAAGTCAATGAGTTAGGCAGGAAAGATACCGTTTTTTCAAACCAAGTTTGTATTTCCAAATCACCAATTCTGTATATACCAAAAGCCTTTACACCTGATAACGGTGACATTAAAAACGATATTTGGAATATTACCATAAACCAATCAGAATCCATAGACTCTTACAAATTAAAGGTGTTTTCTAGATGGGGGCAGTTGATATTTGAGTCCAACTCATTAGATGAAGGATGGGATGGAACATTTGCAAATAATTACGCTCCAAATGGTATGTACATTTTTGATATTCAAATTCAATTTGCACAAGGGCAAAACCTTAGAGAAACAGGGCGTATAGTTTTACTAAGATAATCCTAGTTTAAATATTATTGATTTACAATAGAATTTACTATTTTTGCCATTCTAAATTCAATTATGGATTATAGCAAGAAAATAATAGGCGAGGGATTAACTTACGACGATGTGTTACTTGTACCAGATTATTCTGACATACTACCACATCAGGTAAATGTTTCCACTCAATTTTCCAGAAATATAAAACTCAATATTCCCATTGTTTCTGCTGCTATGGATACAGTAACAGAGGCAAAGATGGCCATTGCAATGGCTCAGGATGGTGGGATAGGTGTTCTTCACAAGAACATGTCTATTTCTGATCAATCGGCAGAAGTTAGAAAAGTAAAGCGTTCAGAAAGTGGAATGATTTTGGATCCAATTACGCTTCCTCAAACTTCTTCTGTAAGTGATGCATTAGCCATTATGAAGGAAAATAAAATTGGTGGTATTCCAGTAGTTAAAGAAAATTTAGACTTAATCGGTATTGTTACCAATAGAGACTTGAGATTCGAAAAAAACCAAGACAAGAAAATTGTTGAGGTTATGACAACTATCGACAACCTGGTAACGACTCAATTGACTGATTTAGAAAATGCTGAAGATATTCTTCAAACCAACAAAATTGAAAAACTTCCTGTTGTTGATGAGCATGGTAAACTTGTAGGCCTTATAACCTACAAAGACATCATGAAAAATAAGACTCGACCAAATTCGTGTAAAGACAAATATGGTCGTTTGAGGGTAGCTGCAGCTGTTGGCGTAACCGCCGATGTTTCTGAACGTGTTCAAGCGTTGGTTGATGCAGGAGTAGATGCTATCATAGTAGATACTGCGCACGGTCATAGCAAAGGTGTAATAGACACCGTTAAAAAATTGAAATCTGAATTTGAGGTTGATATTGTTGCAGGTAACATTGCCACTGAAAAAGCGGCGCTAGCACTTGCCGATGCAGGAGTAGATGCCGTAAAAGTTGGCATAGGTCCAGGTTCAATATGCACCACTAGAGTAGTTGCTGGAGTTGGATTACCACAGTTATCAGCAATAATTAGTGTTTCTAAAGCACTAAAAGATAAAGGTATACCGATTATTGCAGACGGAGGAATCCGTTATTCTGGAGATATTGTGAAAGCTATCGTTGCCGGAGCAAGTTCAGTGATGCTAGGCTCTATATTTGCCGGTGTTGAAGAGGCACCAGGTGAAACAGTAATTTTTGAAGGAAGAAAATTTAAAACATACAGAGGTATGGGTTCTGTCGAAGCAATGCAAGCAGGATCAAAAGACCGTTATTTCCAAGCAAACGAAGATAATGCTAAGAAACTCGTTCCTGAAGGAATAGTAGGAAGAGTAGCATTTAAAGGAAACCTTGATGAGGTAATTCACCAAATGATAGGTGGGTTAAGAGCTGGAATGGGATACTGCGGTGCACAAGATATATCTGCACTAACCGAAGCTAAATTTATAAGAATTACATCCGCAGGAATGACCGAAAGCCATCCACACGATGTAAGTATTACCAAAGAAGCCCCTAATTATAGCCGATAATAACTAAAAAACTAATTATTAAATCTTAGAAAAATGAACAGAATTTTAATTTTACTTGCCCTCGCATTATCCCTTACAACAGGAAATTATGCCGCTGCTAGTAACCCAGGTGATGACAAGTCTGATGATGTTGTAATGTCAGTAGGACCAGAAAACGTTCCTTTGGGTGAATTTGAAACTATTTTCAGAAAAAATAATACTGAAAATGAAGTCAATCAAGAATACTTAGATGAGTATGCTGATTTATTTATTGACTTCAAAAGAAAAGTGTTGTATGCTCAAGAAAATCAGATGGATACTTCAGCTAGCTTTAAAAAAGAATTAGCTGGTTATAGAACTCAATTATCTAGACCATACCTAACTGATCAAGCAGCAGAAGACGAACTCATCGAAGAAGCATACGAAAGAATGCAATATGAGTTAAGAGCTAGTCACATTTTACTAAATGTTGCTGAAAATGCATCTCCTGCTGATACGCTAAAAGTTTACAATGAAATTAAAAACCTTAGAAGTCGTATTCTTAAAGGTGAAGACTTTGCTACAATTGCGAAATCATTTTCTAATGACCCTTCTGCAAAAACAAACGGTGGTGATTTAGGTTATTTTTCTGCTTTCAGAATGGTTTACCCATTTGAGACAGCAGCATACAATACTGCCGTTGGCGACGTATCACAACCATTTAGAACACAATTTGGCTACCACATCTTAAAAGTAGTTGACAAACGTCCTAACAGAGGCGAGGTAAAAGTTGCTCACATTATGATTGAGGAAAGAGACGATGCAACACAAGAAGAAATTAAAGGCAATCAAGAAAAACTTAACCAATTGCTAGAATCTTTAAATAACGGAAGTTCATTTGAAGAGATGACTAAGTTTTCTGATGATAAAAGTTCAGCGTCTAAAAGAGGAGAATTACCTTGGTTTGGTGCTGGTCAAATGGTCCCAGAATTTGAAGACGCTGCCTTTAACTTACAAAACACAGGAGATGTTTCTAAGCCTGTAAAATCAATGTACGGATGGCATGTTATTAAGTTATTAGACAAAAGGCCAATTCCTTCATTTGAAGATTCAAAAGCTGAAATTCAAAGAAATCTTAAGCGTGATACTAGAAGCAACAGAGGTGTCGAGTCTTTAGTAGCTAAGATCAAAGAAGAATATAACTTTACTGAAGTTAGAGGAATAAGCTCAAGAACAGGTAATAATCATGACTTCTACATTACACGATTAAATTTACTTACTATTGACTACGGTGGAAAAGGTGCTTCAAACCTTGACCCATTTTGTAAAATTAACTACAAGAACTGGGATAGAGATTCTTACAAAACTCAAGGAAGAACAATGTTTACTCTTGATGGTATTGAATATACACAAGATGACTTTGCTGACTATTTAGCTGAGAATAAAATAAATGCTGATTCAGCAAACACTTGCCCAATGGTAAGAAAGCGTTATGACGAGTGGGTTACAAAAACCTGCCTGGATTATGAAGATTCTCAATTAGAGAACAAATACCCAGAGTTCAAAGCACTCATGAAAGAATATCATGATGGCATTATGTTATTTGATTTAATGGATCAGAAAGTATGGTCAAAAGCTATTAACGATTCAGCAGGTTTAATGAACTACTACAACCTAACAAAGGAGAATTACCGTTGGGATGAGAGAGCTGAAGCTAAAGTTTATACCTCAAAAGATGAGACTACTGCAAACAGAGTTCGAATTCTAATCAAGAACCGTTATAATTCTAATGTTCTAACGTCCGAAGAAATTTCATACTTAAGATTTGGTAAAGGAGAATTTTTCTTGAGTGATGATAGAATTCTTTCTTTGATGAACAGATATGAATCTAACAGATTGAGAATTTCAACTAGAAACTTTGAAAAAGAAGAAAGTACAGCAGTTGACAATCATTGGTACAATGGCTTGACTGCCAACGAAAGTAATCTTGATGGATCTGTATTCTTTGCAGATGTTAAAGATGTTAAAAACGGTGGTCTAAAAACGTTTGATGAGGCTAGAGGAGAAGTAATAACAAATTACCAAAACTATTTAGAGGCAATTTGGAAACTTGAGTTGGAAGAAAAATATCCAGCTTCGGTTAATAAAGATGTATTGTACTCTATCATAGAAAAGTAATAATTAGATTAAATTATGGGAAAAAAGGCTTTTGTATTTATTTTATGTTTAGGTCTTTTTTCCTGTGATTTTTTTAAAGATGAGTCCGAAATATTTCTTGTAGAAGTATATGGAAAAGAGCTATTCTACAAAGATATTGAGCATTTGATTACTCCTGGATTAGATGAACTTGATAGTCTTAACCTTATCAACAATCTTCGTGAAAAGTGGGTTAAAGAACAATTATTATTGCAAAAAGCAAAAATTAACCTTCCCCTTGTTCAACAAAATGTTACGGCACAGGTCGAGAGTTACGAAAATGCACTTCTCATATACTCATACCAACAAGAATTGCTAAAACAAAAGCTAGACTCTGTAATTTCAGAACAAGAAATTCAGAAATTTTATTCCGAAAAGAAAAATAACTTCCTACTTAAGGATGATGTAGTTACAGTAAATTACATAAAGTTAAAAAGAGAAGTTCCTTACTTATGGAAAGTGAAATCTTTGTACAAAAAGAATGACGAAGACAGTAGAGTAAGTTTAGAAGATTATTGTTATCAATTTGCACAAGAGTACTTTATTGAAGATAATTGGCAATATGTAAAAGATGTTTTTTTAAGTTTACCAAATAATGAATCCTCAAAAAAGTACCCTTTGAGAAAGGGGAAATCTCTAGAGTTTACAGATGATGAGTTTCATTATTTTCTTTACGTAAAAGAATATAAACCTAAAGGAAGCGTTTCTCCATTAAGTATGATTGAAAATCAAATTCGCTCAATTATACTTAACAGAAGAAAAATTAGTTTTTTAGAAGAAACAGAAATGAAGCTGTATAAAACAGCATTGTCAAAAAATCACATTCGATATGAAAAGAAATAGCATTTTAATTGCTTTATGTTTACTTAGTTTTTTGGGATACTCTCAAAATTCTGTTGAAGGTATTGTGGCTGTAGTGGGAAATAAAGTAATTCTTAAATCTGCTGTTGAAACTCAATATTTACAAATGCGTCAAAGTGCTGTGGTAGGTGAAGAAGCCAAGTGCCAGATACTCGATGAAATGATGTTTCAAAAACTACTGTCTCATCATGCAGAAGTGGATAGTTTAATAGTTACGGATGACGAGGTCGATAAATCTATAGAGCAGCGAATAGATTTTTTTGTAAATCAAATTGGTTCAGTTCAAAAGCTAGAAGCCTATTTTGGGAAATCCATTTCTGAATTGAGGGATGAATTTCAGGCCTTATTTAGAGAGCAAATCTTAGGACAACGTATGGAGAGTAAGGTCACCTCAGAGGTTAAAGCAACACCAAAGGATGTCTTACAGTTTTACAATCGAATTCCAGAGGACAGTTTGCCTATTTTTCCTGAAGAAATTTACCTTTCTCAACTAGTTGTATTTCCAAAAGTGGACAATAGAGAAAGAGAACGTATCACTAACAAACTCAATGGTTTTAAACAACGCATCAAAGACGGTGAAGACTTTGCATTTTTAGCCTCATTATATTCTGATGACCCTGGCTCTGCCAAGCAAGGTGGTGATTTAGGTTTTGTGAAAAAAGGTAAGCTAGTGCCAAAATTTGAGTCGGTAGCTTTCAGATTACAAGAAGACGAGCTTTCTGATATTGTAGAAACAAAGTTTGGTTTTCACCTCATCCAAATGGTAAAAAGGAGAGGAGAGCAATTCAAAATAAGACACATTCTTATTAAGCCAAAAATAAGTGTACAAGCGATTAATGATGCAAAATCTACATTAGATAGTCTAGTTAACTTAATGGACTCAGATACTTTAAGTTTTGAGCAATTAGCTGTGAAATATTCAGAAGACGAATCTAAAAATAATGGCGGAGTAATCGTAAACCCACAAACAGGTTCATCTTCTTTTGTATTAAAGGAATTAGACGCTTCAGTTTCATCCACTATTGATGGATTGAGTCAGAAAGAAATGTCAAAACCTACTGTTTTTGAAACTTATGACGGTAGAAAAGCATGTCGTATAATTCATGTTGACAGAATAATTGAAGAACATAAAGCTAATTTGAAAGACGACTACGATAGAATACAATCAGTAGCTTTACAAGAGTTGAAGGCTGTTGCTTTACAAAATTGGAAGAAAGAAAAAATAGAAGAAACCTACATAGATATCAAAGATGACTTTGGTTGTGAATGGAGTGATAATTGGAAAAAGAAATAGGAGAAGATGTCAGAAGTGCAAGAATTAGATGATTTTAAGAAGTCATACGAAGACTTTAGAGCTGAAATAGCTAAAGTTATTATTGGTCAGGATGAAGTCGTTAAAAACGTATTGATTTCAATTTTTAGTCAAGGGCATTGTTTGTTGGTGGGTGTGCCTGGTTTAGCAAAAACCCTATTAGTACAGACTATTGCTCAATCTTTAGGTTTAGAATTTAATAGAATTCAGTTTACTCCAGACCTTATGCCATCCGATATAGTAGGCTCTGAAATATTGAATGAAAATAGACAGTTTACCTTCAATAAAGGGCCTTTGTTTGCTAATATCGTATTGGCAGATGAGATAAACAGAACACCACCAAAAACTCAAGCAGCATTGCTAGAAGCCATGCAAGAGCGTTATGTAACAGCAGCAGGTATACGTTATGAATTGGCTAAACCATTTTTTGTATTGGCTACCCAAAACCCTATTGAGCAAGAAGGAACATATCCTTTACCAGAGGCTCAGTTAGACAGATTTATGTTTAACGTCGTTTTAGATTACCCTTCCTATGAAGAAGAGTTAGAAGTAATTAAAAGAACAACATCAGACAAATACGTTAAACTCAATAAAGTGCTTGATGCTGAGCAAATACTAAACTATCAGAAGCTTATTCGTAAAATACCCGTTGCCGATAACGTTATGGAGTATGCCGTTAAGCTGGTTGCCAAAACACGCCCAAATACAGAGCACGCTTCTGAAAGAGTAAATAAATTTATTTCTTGGGGAGCAGGACCAAGAGCCTCTCAGTTTTTGGTGATAGGTGCAAAGTGCCATGCCGCAATTAATGGAAAGTATTCCCCAGACATTGAAGATGTGAAAGCAGTGGCAGAACCTATTTTACGCCATAGATTGGTGAAAACCTATCAAGCAGATGCAGAAGGGATTAGCATCGAGCAAATTATTCAAGAATTACTGTAATGATTTTACCTATTGTAGCTTACGGTACTGCTGTATTGAAGAAGAAAGCAGAAGAAATACCACAAGACTATCCTCAATTAGACAAACTCATTGAAGATATGTTTGAGACCATGTATGAAGCCAATGGAGTAGGATTAGCTGCACCTCAGATAAATAAAAGCATTCGTCTATTTATTGTAGATGGCAGTCCTTTTGCGGAAGATGAGCCAGATATGGAAGACTTTCGTAAAGTGTTTATCAATCCAACGATTTTAGATGAAGAAGGAGAAGAGTGGAATTTTAACGAAGGTTGCTTATCTATCCCTAATATTCGTGAAGACGTTAGCCGAAAACCTAAAATACGTATACAATATCAAGATGAGGACTTTAACACCTTGGAAGAAGAGTATGAAGGTACAAAAGCACGAATCATTCAACATGAGTACGATCACATCGAAGGCGTATTATTTACCGATTACCTAAGTGGTATTAAAAAGCGTTTGCTCAAGGGCAAACTCTCGGATATTTCTAAAGGAAACATTAAAGTGGATTACCGAATGAAGTTTCCACTTAAAAAAGGAAGGTAGGTCAATCAAGTTTTAATCTTATCATTTCTTTGCTATTATGTTTTGGAATGTCAATCCAAAATATTTACATTTGCCGACACATTTTTTTACTGGTTAACTCCTGTAAAAACTGGTCGAGTAGCTCAGCTGGATAGAGCATCTGCCTTCTAAGCAGACGGTCACAGGTTCGAATCCTGTCTCGATCACAATAATTATACCCTTATTCTCTTGATGAGATTAAGGGTTTTTTTTCTGTCCTATCTTAGCAAATGTATTTCACCATTAAAGAAGTGCTCTTTCCCAATGAGGTCAATTACTTCAATTCTATAAGAATAAACACCATTCATACATTCCGTACCTTTTTGGGTTTTTCCATTCCAAGACTCATTAATATCATTACTAGTGTATATAAGTTCCCCCCATCGGCTATAAACCCCAATCTTAAACTCATGTATTCCAAAACCTTTACATGAAAAAACATCATTTATGGCATCATTATCAGGAGTAAAAGCTGATGGTATGAATAATTCAAAATCCGGATTTATGATAACTTGATTTTTCATACTATCCGTACATCCGAATTCATTTTCAACAAACATGAGTATTTCATAGGTGCCAATACTCTCATACAGGTGGAGTGGGTTACAATCTGTATCTGTGTAGGTGCTATCACCAAACCACCACTGACAATAGTTGATATTTAATGTGAAATTATTCATTTGAATAAGTGGATTAAGAATAGAAGTTTCTCTAGGGTAAACCGTGAAATTTGCAATAGGGTTTTCCCTCACATAAACATTAATTTCACCTGATGAATTACCAAGGCAGAAGTTGTCAGCATAATTATCGACTCTGTATTGTCCCACTTCACTAATCAATAGAGTGTCAATGGCGTTGAATGATGTATTTGCTAATACAACTTCATTGTCTACTATTAAATCATATTTGAATGGGGAGTTACCAGTATTAGAAACATAAATTTCCATTGTCGAATCGTCTTTACAAAGAAAGTTGTTAGTGAATAAATTGGCTATTGGTAATTCTTTAATGATAACAGTAATTGTATCTGTATCGGTACAATCATATAGAGTAGAAGTAAAATAGACTTGGACTTCTCCATTATCAATGTCGGCTTGACTATAATCGTAAATAATTGCGTTAGCCGTTGTTAAAAAATTTCCACTACCATTTGTAGACCATTCTGGGTTAGAGGAATTATTTGACGAACCATTAAGAATCACTTCCTCATTTTCACATATTTGAACATAGTTTGTACTAAGTGTTATTTCTGGAGTTTCTAGAAAGTTAATGGAAATTTCATCTGTCGCTGTGCATCCAAAAGCATTACTTTCTGTCCAACTAAATGTGTAAACGCCATAGTCAGGTACACTTACTGTAGTTTGTGGAGTATTGATATTGCCAAAAATAGCAGACGCATTGCCCCAAATGGCTGAAATACCATTATCCGTTGCTAATAGGTCAGTTTGTTTTCCACAAACATCTCGGTCGTTACCAGCAAAAGGAGTAGGGCTAGGATTCACATAGATATTGACAGTATCACTATTAAAGCAGTTCTCCGTACTTTCTCCAATAAGGATATAGGTGTTGAGCCCAACAGAAGGGGTAAAGCCTAAATTATTTTGCACGTCATTATCCCATGAGTAATTCATGCCACCACTTCCGCTAAGTGTAATGCTCTCACCAAAACAAATGGTTTGGTCTGAACCTGCATTAATATTTGGCAAAGGGTGGATCGTTTGCATGGCGGAGGAGTAATCACTAATACAGTTATTAATACTAGTTTCGGTTAGGTATACAGTTGAAGTTCCAAGAAAGTAGGGAATAGCATAAGCATTTGAACTCTGTATAAAATCAGTAAGTGTAGATTCAGTATACCAACTAATCACTGAGCCAGCTTCTGATGAAGTTATATTTATGGGGAGAATGGCCTCTCCATCACAGTATTCTTGTGGCGACACTATTGGACTATTTGGAATAGTGAATACTTCAACATCCTCTTGACTACTATTGGAACAGCTGGATGAAGAACCGGGAGTGGTATATTCTATATTGTAAATATTACCTTCTGTTACGTTAGAAAGAGCACCAGTGATAGCATCTATTTCAGCACCATTTGGATTAGTGGAAAATGAAAACTGTCCTCCAATTGTTCCTGTAATAATTATAGAATTATTATCTCCAAAGCAAAAGTCAGTAGTAATAAAAGATGCGTCCTCAAATGGAAGAGCGGTAGTGGATTCAACGGAGATACTTGGGCAGTCTCCAGAAGTGGAATATTGCACATCGTATGTAGCCCCAACCGTTGCATTACTAATAGCAGCATTAAGCGGATTTATTATAGCTCCCCCAGAACTGTTAATCAAGGAAAAGGAGCCGCCTGTGGTTCCATTAATCGTTGCTGTGTTTTCAGTGCCAATACAAAAGTCACTAATACTGAAAGAAGCATCATCTAAAGCATTAATTACGATATTAATAGAGTCTGATACTACATCGCATTCGCCAATTTGACCACTAAGAACGTAAGTTCCACTATCAGATGGTTCAACAATCCCAAAAGTGAAATTATTTCCCGATGCAGTAAAGCCGTTAGGACCATCCCAGTTGTAATCTGTATTGTCAATGTATTCTCCATTTAATACCAATATATCACCTTCACAGTAAGTTTCGGTAGATGTAGTGATTTCGTGTTGGAATTTGTTGAAGTTACTAAAGTAGCCGTATCTACTAGAAGAGTTTCGCCCCATAATAATTCCAACATGGAAAAAAGATGAATCATTAGAGATATTTGAGTTTGTCAGTACAGTCACAAATGATGGCTCAGTAATTGATGCGAATTTCCATTCGCCAGAGGTATTTGGTACATCCTCAAAATCAGTTTCCTGTATTATTCCACTAGCACCATTGAATAAAAAGTCGTCTTCTCCACCAGACTTCACTAAAATATTTAATTTAAAAAAAGGATTACTTACTGAACGAATAAAAGATACGTTTTGCGAACCCGTACAGTTGATAGGAGGTAAGATAGCACCACAAAGTTCAGAACCATAACCTGTCATATGCAGAGCCACCACGGGTTTAGAAGTTGTAAAGTAAATGGATGGGTCAAATAGATCTAGTTGGTACGTTTCGCTGGTATTTATGGTAGCAACTACAGCTCCTCCAACAAGTATATCTGTATTATCTTCCGAGGCAGTAATATAAATTTTGTCCTCTTCGTTTAATTCCCCTTTAATAACGATATACTCTAGTCCCATTTGCTCTACTGGAATAAGTTGGTCGGCCATTAAGTCATAAGCAGTTGGACCATAGTAAGGGTTGCCAAGAACTGAATCATCACTAACAGAAACAGCAATGGGTTTATCACTTATAATATGTGTACCAGAAGGGTGTAAAGAACCAAGAGTGCTACTTGCCCGTAAGGAATAAGTTTCACCCTTGTTTAGATTAATGGTAAATGGAATATTAGCTAAATAGCCTTCAAGATTTTGGGTGGGTGTAATTTGAATTTCGGTATTATCCTCAGTAGCTACAATATCAATACCAGCTTTACTCTCTGTATAATTGTTATTAAGAAACGTTTGGAAAGGCGTGTAAAATTCTAGACCAAGTGCATTTTGACCTTTCAAAGCAAAAATATCAGGATTATTCGTTGAGCCCTCTTCATAGTATGAAGTTACTAGTGCAGTCGAAGATATATATATTCCATAGGTTAAGATCTCATTGTAAGGTTTGTTCTCAATAATATCTATCCAAGCAGTGAGGTCTATGGATGCAGCATCATTTGCACCTAAAGTAAGCGTCTGTACTGGAAAAGAAGCATTAGCCGGTTGACTAATGGTCACCGTTGCTGGTTCATCAAAGGACGCAAAACGAAGGTAAATAGGTCTATCATCGTGTCCAATCCATACCTCAGGTGCTACAAACCAAAAAGAAGTATCAATTTGGGAATAGCTTGAAGATATACAGCACAAAAAAGCGATAAATATGAAGGCTAACCTTTTCAATTTAAGCTTGTTTAGGTTAATAAACTAATTACAAAACTAAACTATTGTACGAAATATAATAATGAAAGGTTATGAGAAGAGAATGTTTAAAAAAAGGATTGAAATTAATCAATCCTTTTTTAGTCGGGGTGGCAGGATTCGAACCTGCGACCTCCTGCTCCCAAAGCAGGCGCGATGACCGGGCTACGCTACACCCCGAGTGTAGAGGCTGCAAAACTAATCAAATAAAGCAGACAGCCAAACTCTTAAATTTTTGCGGAGAGAGGGGGATTCGAACCCCCGATACCGTTACCGGTATAACACCTTAGCAGGGTGCCGCTTTCAGCCACTCAGCCACCTCTCCAGAAATTAAGAAGGGTGCAAATTTATACGATTTACACTGTTATACAAAACATTTTTATTTTTTATTTAGATTGCCAATAAATTCAGTATTCAGATTGTAAATAAATCGAGCGGAATGTTATATTTGCATCACTACTCAAAAAAATGATTATGTATAAGAATTTGCTTACTGTCATAATTTCAATAGTTCTACTATCAGCATGCGTTGACAATAGAGATTTATCAAAAAATATTGTAATTGCTCATATCTCATCAAACCCCGATGGTCTACACCCCTTTAACGACAACTCGGTGATGCGTTCCTTTATATTTGAACACACTCAAAAAACCTTAGTTAAATTAGACTTGGAGAGCTTGGAATATATGCCTTCTTTAGTGAAGACACTTCCAGAAATTTCGGAAGACGGCCTACGTTACCATTATGAATTAAGAGATGATGTAAAATGGGAAGATGGAAGTGAACTAACTGCCGATGATGTAGTATTTACAGCAAAACTTCAGATTTGTCCACTAACTGACAATGCCAATGTGAGAGGAAACTACTCCTCAGTTATCAAAAATGTTATTCTTGACCCTGATAACCCTAAGAAATTTACAATGGTAGCTTTTGGTAAAAACGTTACTAATGCAAACATTTTTTCTGAGGTATATATTCAGCAAAAATCACATTGGGATCCAGAAGGTGTTCTTGACGACCTTACCTTTGAAGAAATACACAATCCAAATTTTAAAGAGAAAAAAGAATGGTCTGATTGGTTTAATGCTTTTAACCATGGAGACAATAGGTATCAGCCAGAACGTTTAGTAGGCTTAGGACCTTACCAAATTTCAGAATGGGAAACGGGTTCGTACATCATTGCCAAGAAAAAAGAAAATTGGTGGGGTGATAATGATACATTGATATATAACCAGAACTACCCTGAAGAAATCATTTTTAAGATAATCACTGATGATGCCTCTGTATTCTTATCGCTAAAGAGCCAGGAATTAGACGCTACTAATAGAGTTGGAACGTCTAAGCTCTTTAAGCTTCAGAAACACGAATATTTTAATGAAAATTACCACTCTGACTTTTTAAACCAGTATTCATATTACTACGCAGGTCTTAATACACGACCAGACGGTATAAAGAGAAAGAAATTCTTTAAAGATGTTAAAGTACGTCGTGCTATGGCTCATTTAGTACCTGTAGATGAAATTATAGAAGTTTTACTTCATGGAGAAGGTTCCAGACAAGTAGCTCAATTATCAAATCTTAAGAAGAATTATAACGACACACTTAAACTTATTGAGTTAGATGTAGAAAAGGCTAAAAAACTTTTAGATGAAGCCGGTTGGATTGATACAGATGACGATAATGTGAGAGATAAGATGGTTAACGGCGAAAAGCTTCAGCTAAGTTTTGAATTAAGTTATATGAGTGGCGCTGCTTCAAAAGAAACTGCTCTTATGATAAAAGAAAGCATGTGGCGAGCTGGTGTTGAAGTTAATCCAAATCCAATGGATTTTACCTTGTTTTATAAAAACGCTCAGGAGCATGACTTTGACATGATGTTAGGCGGATGGGGTGGATCAGCCTCTTACTCTAACCCTTATCAGCTGTGGCATACATCATCTTGGGCCAACAAAGGCTCTAACTTCTGTGGCTTTGGTGATGCCTTTAGCGATTCTCTAATTGATGCTGCAAATGCTGCCATTGACCCTGAAGAGCATAGACATGCAATCTGGCAACTACAAGCAAAAATATATGAAGACCAACCCTACGTATTCATGTATAGCCCAAAACGAAAAATTGTGATTCATAAGCGTTTTGATAATGCAAATATGTACTATGAAAAACCAGGTTTTGTACTGCATAACTTTAAGTTAAAAGACAGTTATATCAATCAAACCCCAATGCCTTAAACACTCTAGATATGTTAAAATATATTGCAAAACGAATACTTATTTTTATACCAACATTATTGGCAATTTCTTTGTTGGCATTTATCATAAGCATCAGTGCTCCGGCTGATCCTGTTGAGAAATTATCCAACTCAGCGGACAAGGAAGGAGCAGCCAATCAACAGTCTAATGCTTCTAAGAAAACAAAACAAGATTTACGTAAAAAATTAGGTCTTGACTTACCAGTATTCTATTTCAGTTTTGGTTCTATAAGCGACTGCGACACTCTCTACAAAGTAGCCGATAAAGACCATTCTGCTACCTTGAGTGAACTTTCGCATTATTATGGAAATTGGGAAGATGTTTCTGCCTATTTTAATCAGATGACTAAAGCACAGGAAAGCCATTTCTCTCTAGAATTAGATCAAATATTTAACGGTAATTTAGATAGTGATGGTAGCCCAGTCTATTCTAAAAACGAAATAAATGATGTTATTACTCAATCTAATTTTGAGGTAAATGCAATGCTGGAAACAGCTAACCCAAGCGTATTAGAATCAAAGTTCAATTCCTTAAATCAACTTTATGCAAAGTACAGTTTCTTATCAAGCGTAAAAAAGGAGTTTGATTTAGCTAAAGTATCATACGATACTATGCTTAGCCAACAATCCTCTTGGAAAAGTTATGTCCCCCAAATTATATGGTACGGTTCTAAAAATCAATACCACTTTTGGCTATTTGGTGATGGTGAAAATAGAAAAGGTGTTGTAAGAGGTGATTTTGGCTATTCTTACATAGATAGTCAGCCTATAAATACCAAGATATGGTCTAAAGTATGGATTTCATTTTCATTCTCTATATTATCGGTGTTATTCGCTTACATCATCAGTATTCCACTAGGTATTTATTCAGCTTATAAGAAAGACAGTAGGTTTGATAGAGTATCTTCAATAGTAGTATTTGTATTATACTCAATGCCTGGATTTTTTATAGGGGTATTGTTACTGTATACTTTTGCTAATCCTGATACACTAAGATGGTTTCCAGTATCTGGAATTCAAGACCCTACATTATTCAATCCTGAATGGTCGTTTTGGGAAAAAACTGCTCACAGAGCACCTTTCTTTATATTACCACTAATTACTTACACATACAGTTCTTTTGCCTTCTTAAGTAGAATTATGCGAGTAGGTGTAATTGATGTCTTTGGACAAGATTATATAAGAACAGCAAGAGCCAAAGGCTTAGGAGAGGGCAAAGTCGTTATGAAGCATGCTTTGAGAAATTCATTGTTACCGATTATTACGGTATTTGCCAATATTTTCCCACTAGCAATTGGTGGTTCTGTAATTATAGAAACCATCTTTACCATTCCAGGAATGGGATTTGAAATATATAACTCTATTCTGAATTCGGATTATCCAATGATTGTAGCGGTATTTACAATAATCGGTTTTTTAACCATGATTGGCTATTTAGTTGCCGATGTACTTTATGCAGTTGTTGATCCAAGAATTTCTTACAAATAAACAGATATGGAACAGAATAATTTTTCGTTTAAAAAATACGCTTGGCAACAATTCAAAAAGAATAAGCCAGCACTTATCTCATTATACATTCTTATTGGTTTGGTATTCATCGCCTTATTTGCACCAATTATAGCCAATGATCAACCCTTGTACTGTAAATATAAAGGAGAATCGTTTTATCCAGCATTCTCAACTTTAGTAAACCCTTCAAAGGTTGATTCAGTAAAGAATGATGCAGGCGTAGTTGAAATGTTACAGTTTGATATCACTGACTGGAGAAAGTTAGAGTTAGAAAGTGTAGTGTGGGCTCCAATTCCTTATTCGCCAGATAAAGGGGATAGATATAATAGAGAATACGTTTCTCCATTAGATGAGCAACGTTATAAAAATAGTAATAATGAGATTGTTGCTATTCCATCTAGACTTCGACACATCATGGGTACTGACAAAATCGGTAGAGATTTAGCGTCGGGTTTAATCCATGGTACAAGAATTTCATTATTAGTAGGAGTTCTTGCTATGGGAATTGCTAGTGTAATAGGTGTCTTTTTAGGAGCTTTAGCAGGTTTTTTTGGCGATACAAATTTATTGATGCCTAGAGTAAAATATATATTTACACTGCTTGGTGTTTTTCTAGCTTTTTTCTTCGGATTTGGTGTAAGAAAATACACTTTAGCTAATGCTTTTTCTGAAGGCAATGGAGTGATTGAACTCATAATCAGTTTGCTCATAATTGTAGGGATTATAGTAGGGATGAGGCTACTTTCACGTTTATTGAATTTCGGTTGGCTGGGTAAAGAAGTGAGTGTACCTATTGATACTTATATTTCAAGAGGAATTGAAATATTAAACTCTATTCCAAGATTAATTTTAATCATTACTATTTCAGCGATTTTTGTTAGAAGTATTTGGCTAATAATGGTCATTATTGGTCTAACTTCATGGACTGGTATTGCTCGTTTTACGAGAGCGGAATTTTTAAGGATTAGAGAACTGGAATATATTCAAGCCGCTAAATCCTTAGGTTTTTCAAACTTTAGAGCCATAGCAAAACACGCTTTACCGAATGCTCTAGCACCCGTTTTTGTATCTATTGCCTTTGGTGTAGCCTCGGCTATTCTAATAGAAAGCTCATTATCATTCCTTGGTATTGGAGTGCCAGATGACGTGGTTACTTGGGGTTCTTTGCTGAACTTGGGACGTCAGGAGTTTGAAGCATGGTGGTTGGTAATGTTCCCTGGTTTTGCCATATTCATTACCATTACGATTTACAATCTTATTGGAGAAGGTCTGAGAGATGCCCTTGACCCAAGGTTGAAGAGCTAATTACTTTTGGTGTAATTCTTTTTGAAGTAATTCTTTAAGCTGCTCGGCAGATAAGCTTATTTCTAGTTTACCTTTTTGAGCAACAGAAATTTTGCCTCTTTCTTCAGAAACGATAATTGCAATACAATCAGTATTTTCTGAAATACCTGCAGCTGCTCTGTGACGCATCCCTAGATTTGATGGAAAGTTTTCA
Organism: Flavobacteriales bacterium; assembly: GCA_965277895.1. Taxonomy (GTDB): domain Bacteria; phylum Bacteroidota; class Bacteroidia; order Flavobacteriales; family UBA7312. The sequence continues at coordinate 1,320,742 of CBDIDR010000001.1, read as the reverse complement.
TTCTCAATTGTTGGTAGCACACACCTTGCGGCTTTAACGGTATTTCCTGTAATTATTACAGCACCGTCATGTAGTGGACTATTTTTAAAGAAGATACTTTGAAGAAGAATGCTAGAAGTTTTTGAATTTATACTTTCACCAGTTTCAATATAGTTTGGTAGTCCATTTTCTCTAGTAACGACAATAATAGCACCAGTCTTTGTACTTGCCATTTTCTCACAAGCATCTGTGATTGCGGACACATTAACTTCAGCAGCTGTTTCATCGTTTATCCAATTGAACTTTAATACCCCATCTTTAGAGAAAAATTTGGTATTCCCAATCATTAATAAGAAACGTCTGACTTCTTGTTGGAAAACAATAATTACGGCTAAAACACCTACACCAATGAATTGTCCAAGAATTTCACTGAGCAAGTCCATTTGTAAGGCTTCTACCAGTTTCCACAAGAGATAGATTGCTGCAATTCCAATAAAAATCTTAATAGCAACAGTCCCTTTTATCAGTTTATACAATTGATATAAAAGAATAGCCACCAAAAAGATGTCGACAATATCAAGTATGTTAAATTCGAGAAAACCCATTACAAATTCGTTTTGGCGAAGTTAGTTAATTTTACACATTCCATAGCTTCCCTAACGTCATGTGCCCTCAAAATAGATACCCCTTTATCTAGGCACATTGTATGAATAACGCTAGTACCATTAAGAGCATGTTCTGCATCAGTACCTAGAGGCTTGTAAATCATGGATTTTCTAGAAACTCCTGCAAGAAGTGGTAAATTTAGTGCGTGTAAGTGCTCTAATCGATTAAGCAATTGGTAATTGTGTTCTAAAGTCTTTCCAAAACCAAAGCCAGGGTCAATGATGATATCTTTCACACCCTTTTCATTTAGTTGATTTATCTTTTTTTCAAAATAGATTTTCACTTCATCCTCAATGCAGTCATATTGAGGGTTGTCTTGCATATTTTGGGGTGTACCTTTCATATGCATTATTATGTAAGGCACCTTTAATTGAGCAATTGTGTCGAACATTTTACCGTCAAGCTCACCAGCTGAAATATCATTTATCAAGTCTCCACCAGCCTCAATTGAGCGTCTTGCTATTTCTGAACGAAAGGTATCTATGGATAGGATAGCAGATGGAAATTCGTTGTTAATATTTTTCAGATTATTTTCTAGTCTTTGCCATTCCTCGTCTGCAGAAATATGTCTAGCATTAGGTCTAGAAGAGTAGGCACCTATATCGATAATAGTAGCTCCGTCTTCGAGCAATTTTTCAGTTTGCTTCAGTGCTTTATTTTCAGAATTATGTTTTCCACCATCAAAAAATGAGTCATCAGTAAGGTTTAAAATACCCATGACAATTGGTGTTGATAAATCGAGCAATTTTGCTCCGCTTTCTAACGTTATTGCTGTATTAAATTTTTTATTTTTATTCATTATAAAAACGACTGATTTAACGCATGGAACAGACCATTCAAGAGTACGATGTGGCGTTTGCCAAATGTAAGGATATTTTTATCAAAAAAATGAAAGACTATGGGTGTGCATGGCGTATTCTTCGTTTATCTTCCTTAACCGATCAAATCTTCATTAAAGCACAACGCATTAGAAGTATTGAGATGAAGGGCTCACAAAAAGTAGGTGAGGATATTAGAAATGAATTTATTGGTATTGTAAACTATTCCATTATTGCACTCATTCAATTAGAGAAAGGGATTGCTGAACAACCAGACATGGAAAGTGAAGAAGTTCAAACTCTTTATGAGAAGTTTTACTCAGAATCGAATGAACTCATGCAGTCTAAAAATCACGATTATGGTGAGGCTTGGCGAGATATGAGGGTAAGCTCTCTAACCGACCTTATTTTGCAAAAACTTCTTAGAGTAAAGCAGATAGAAGACAATGAAGGAAAAACACTTATTTCCGAAGGTATAGACGCCAATTATTTTGACATGATTAACTATTCAATTTTTGCACTCATAAAATTAAACTAAAATGAAATTTATAACATTTATATCACGATTAATTGTAGGGGTATTATTCATTATTTCAGGCTTAATAAAAGCAAATGATACAGTAGGCTTTTCTTATAAGTTGGAAGAATACTTTTCTGCAGATGTACTTAACTTAGAATTCCTTATTCCCTTGGCATTGGTAATGGCTGCAGGCTTGTGTATTGTAGAGGTCATATTAGGAGTTATGGTCTTGATAGGTTCACGTCCTAAGTTGGCCAATTGGTCTTTGATGGCAATGACGGTGTTTTTCACTTTCTTAACCTTTTATTCAGCTTATTTCAATAAGGTAACTGATTGCGGATGTTTTGGTGATGCTATCAAGTTAACGCCTTGGGAATCCTTTGGTAAAGACATTATTTTATTAGTGCTAATTGGAATTCTATTTCTTGGTGAAAAACACATTAAACCCCTTTTCAATGAGAAGAAAGAAAACATGATGATGGGTATAGTTACCTTCTTTTGTTTTGCTTTTGTAATACACACTTACAGACACCTTCCAGTTGAAGATTTTAGGCCTTATGCCGTAGGTAATAACATCACTGAAGGAATGAAAACCTGCGATGAGTTAGGTTTACCATGTACTGAGGAAGCACTATACTATATCGTAAAAGATAAAAATACTGGTGAAACTTCAGAGATGCTATCAACAGATTATCAAGATAAGTGGGAGCAATTTGACTTTGTTGAAGCCACTGACAAATCCATTATATTGCAAGAAGGCTATGAGCCACCAATTCATGACTTTTCAATTTCATTAGACGGTGTAGATTATACCTATTCTATACTCGATGAAGAGAATGCATTTTTATTAGTGTGCTACAATATCACTAAAACATCATCTTCTAAACAGGAGGAGATAAACGCATTTTATGAAGAATGTCAAGCAAGAGGAATTTCCTTTTATGCTTTATGTGCTTCAAGTGATGACAATATATTAGCTTACCAAGAAGAGAATAACATCGATTATCCGTTTTACTTTACGGATGAAACTACTTTGAAAACGATGATTCGTTCTAATCCTGGTTTAATGCTACTCAAAAAAGGCACAATACAAGGAAAGTGGCACCACAACGATTTTCCTCAGATGGAAGATTTAGAAAATCTATTTTAGATTGTTAAATTTTATAACACAACGGTTAGCTTATGGTTTTCTGGTCATGTTTGGCGTGATCAGTGTCGTTTTCTTTCTGTTTAATATTTTGCCTGGTGACCCTGCACGTATGATGCTCGACCAAAGGGAAGATGCACAGCAGCTTCAAAACATAAGAGCAAAGTATGCCTTTGATAAATCCTATTCAGAACAATACCTCTTGTATTTGAACGATTTATCGCCATTATCCATTCATTCTCAAAACCCATCATCCTACACCAATTTAGAGTCAAAAGAGTACCGTTATTATTCGATTCTTTCTCTAGCAAAATATGATATTGTTCTGAAATATCCCTATTTGAGAACCTCCTTCAAAAAATCAGGTAAATCAGTTAGTTCTATTATAGCGGACACCTTACCAAACACTATCGTTTTAGCCATTAGCTCCATTGCCATTGCTATTGTCTTAGGCTTGCTTGTTGGTATTATTGCAGCCATTTTTAAAGACAGTTGGATTGATAAATTAGCTTTACTCTTTGGAGTATTTGGAATGTCTATACCGTCTTTCTTTTCAGCGATTTTAATTGCTTGGATATTTGGTTTTGTATTACACGATTTTACCTCCTTGAATATGACTGGCAGTTTATATTCTGTAGATGATTACGGTAGAGGAGAATACCTTTCGGTATCAAACCTAATCTTACCAGCTTTGACACTAGGGATTAGACCATTAGCGGTAATTATTCAATTAACCAGAGCATCTTTTTTGGAAACATTATCCAAAGACTTTGTGAGAACGGCAGTAGCCAAAGGATTAAGCTTTAAAAGAGTATTGAGCAAACACGTATTAAAAAACTCCTTAAACCCTGTTATAACCGCCGTTTCAGGATGGTTTGCCAGTCTACTTGCAGGAGCAGTATTTGTAGAGTATATATTTGCGTGGAATGGATTAGGAAAAGAAATTGTCGATGCTTTAAATCAGCTCGATTTACCTGTAGTGATGGGCAGTGTGTTAACCATTGCAATAATGTTTATTAGTATTAATATTTTGGTGGATTTAATATATGCAGCCTTAGATCCTAGAATAAAAATGAATTAGAATGAGAAAAAAAATAGTTGCTGGAAATTGGAAAATGAATAAAACACTTGATGAAGGAGTTTCTTTTTCTGATGATTTAAAACAAAGAATAAAGGCTTCAGACAGTGAAGCAATTGTCGTCTTGGGTGTGCCTTTTATTCACCTTGACCGCATGGCTCACTTATCAGATGATTTATATTCTGTGAGTGCACAAGATTGTAGCACCAAAGAAAGTGGTGCTTTTACTGGAGAAATATCAAGCTCAATGATAGCGTCAACTGGAGCACAGTATGTTATTCTTGGACATTCTGAAAGAAGAGCCTATCACGGAGAGAATAATGCCGATTTAGCGACAAAGGTAGACCGTTGTTTGTCGGATGCTTTAACAGTTATTTACTGCTGTGGAGAGCAATTGGAAGAGCGAGAAGCGAATACACATTTTGAGGTTATAAAAAGTCAGCTTTCAGAAGCTTTATTTCATCTGACAGCAGAGCAAATGTCCTCAATTGTTATTGCCTATGAACCTGTTTGGGCAATAGGTACTGGAGTAACGGCCTCATCAGAGCAAGCACAAGAAATGCACGCTTATATACGTTCCTTATTTGAGGAGAAATACGGTAAGGCTATTTCCGATGACGTATCCATTTTATACGGTGGAAGTTGCAAGCCTTCAAATGCCGAAGAGTTATTTTCAAAAGAAGATGTTGACGGTGGTTTAATAGGCGGAGCGTCCTTAAATCCATCCGACTTTATTCAAATAATAGACGCTATTTAATGAATTACAATCAAGTCATATTTAGCTTTGAACCATTAGAACCGTGGTCTGAAATTCTGATAGCCTATCTGTCAGAACTCAAGTTTGAAAGCTTTGAGGAAACCTCTGATGGCATCATTGGCTATATACTTGAAAATGAATTCTCTAAAGAGGATATACAAGGCATTTGCGAGCGTTTGGATTGTCCCATTTCTTTTGATTACAAAACGGTTGACCAAGAAAATTGGAATTCTAAATGGGAGTCCAGTTTTAAGCCCATTGTTATTGATGACTTTTGTGGAATTAGAGCCGATTTTCATGCTCCAATAGATGTCGATAATGAGATTATAATTACACCAAAAATGTCATTTGGCACTGGTCATCACTCTACCACAGAAGGCGTGATAAAAGCCATGCGACACATTGATTTTGAAGGAAAAAGTGTTCTAGATATGGGGTGTGGTACGGCTATCTTAGCCATTTTAGCTGAAAAGTTAAATGCCAAAAGTGTTCAGGCCATTGATATAGAAGAGTGGGCGTATAAAAATGCTATTGAAAATACAGAGAAAAATCAGTGTAAGGCTATTGAGGTTTTATTTGGAGGAAGTGAGAAGATTGAAGGCGATTTTGATATTATTTTAGCCAATATCAACAGGAATATTCTATTGGCAGACATGGGAGTTTATGCTGCTCATTTAAAAGCTGATGGATTGATTCTGTTTAGCGGTTTTTATGAGAAAGATTTAGATATTATTAAAGCTGAAGCTACTACACATAAACTAGATTACATCCAACATTTTACGATTAAGGATTGGGTCATCACAACTTTTAGAAAACGTACTTAAATTATGAAAAAATTATCTATTCTATTATCATTTATCATTCTTGCAAATCTGTCTTTTGGACAGTCCAACAAGAGGCTAAAAGAATTTTCAAAAGACCACACCACCTACATTAAGGAACTCAATACCTTTATGTTGTCAGGTTCAGCATCTGAAGATACCAAAAAGATGATGAAAACGATAACTAAACTGTGGAAGGGAAGTACCTTTTCAACTGATAAAAAGGAAATACTAGTTGACGTTTCAAATAAGATGCTGAAAGCTAGAAAAAGAGCTTCTCACTTTGAGGCATTACTTTCGGCTGTTGTATCATTTACTGAATACAAAGACTTTAGCACTCAATTTAATAATTGGTCGAGCATTGTTATGCACTTGATTGAAAATGAACCCACTTCAAGACAGTTAAAATTCTTCAAATACACCAATGATTTATTTTCTGAAAACGTATTATTCAAAAACCGTTCATTGAGTTGGTATCCGTCTAAGATGGCATTTTCATTTTCTTTAAACGATAGCGTTCCAGAGCTTAACTTTAGACAGCCTATTGATTTGTTCTGTGTAGCTAGGGGAGATACCTTGAAAATCAGACAGACTCAAGGAGTCTTTTATCCTATGACGGGCAAATGGAAAGGGCAAGGCGGTTTGGTGGACTGGAATAAAGCCGGTTTTAATCTAACAGAGGTATATGCAGAATTATCCGATTATAATATCGCTTTAAAAACACCAAACTTCAAGGCGGATTCGGTAAAATTCTACAACTACAACATCTTTGGTGAGAAAGTCACTTACGGTAAGCTAGAAGACAAACTCATCAACAGAAATAAAAGCGATGAAAAGGTCAGTTACCCTAAGTTTGATTCATACGAAAAGGATATAATACTATCCGATCTTATAGAAGACGTTGACTTTCAAGGAGGGTATTCTTTATATGGAAACCGTTTTGTTTCTACAGGAGGAAATGGTCAGTTAGCCAGTCTTATTTTTTACAGAAACGGTTCGCAGTTTGTACGAGTTTCTACAGAACGAATAGCTATTGTAGGTAAGCGAGTATTAGGGTCTAATGCTTCAGTGAAAATACTCTTTGCCAATGATTCTATTATACATCCAGGTTTGAGCTTGATTTATGACCAAGACGAACGCCGTTTGGATTTAATATCTGATGAAGAGGGCGTTTCATCTTCACCCTATGTGAATACCTATCACAATTTAGAAATGAAGTTCCAAAAGCTGGAATGGAAAATTGACGATGACAAAATAACCTTTGGAACGATAGCTGGAAACAACAATCAGCCTGCCTTTTTTGAGTCTTCCAAATATTACACTTCTACTAGATTTGATAACCTCATGGGTATTGATGCCAAACATCCGCTCTTGACCATTAAGGAGTTCAATAAAAACTATGGCGTTAACAATAAGTTTTTTGTAGAAGATTTTAAGAGAATATCGCCGTATTCAGACGACCAAGACATTCGCTTTTTAATGAATTTAGCCAAACAAGGCTTTTTGAATTACAACTCTAACCTTGGCACCGTTTACGTTAAGGATAATGTAGAACGTTACATCATGGCACGTTCAGAGAAAATTGACCACGATGTCATCAGTTTAATATCTACTAAACCAGAAAATAATGCTAATGCCATATTGGATTTAAGTACCATGAATCTTGATATTTTTGGTATCAATAAGATAAATGTAAGTGAGGTAAGAGATGTTGTTGCTTTGCCTTCAAATCAAAAGATTGTCGTTCAAGAGGGACTAAACTTCTCAATGGAAGGGCGATTGATAGCCGGTTCAGGAGGAAGGTTTAGAATAAAATCCGATGATATAACCTTCAATTACGAAGATTTTAGAATGTACTTCAAGGATGCAAGTACTGAAATTTGGATTCCAAACAATCAAGAAAAACGCAATGAGAAAGGGGAGCTGATACTTGAACCCTTACACAGTGAAATCACTATTTCTAATGGCGAATTATTGGTTGATACGAGCATAAACAAATCGGGGATTTGGAAAGAGGACTATCCACAATACCCCATTATTAGAAGTTACGACAGGTCTAAAGTATATTACGACCAAGAAGACATTTTTGCAGGAGTATACAACAGAGAGCGTTTTTACTTTGACATTGACCCCTTTGAGATTGACTCATTGGATTCTTACGACAGAAGCTCTTTATCTTTCCCAGGAGAGATGTACACCGCCGATATTTTCCCTAGCTTCAGGCAAGAGTTACGAGTTCAAAAAGACAATGCTTTAGGCTTTGAAATTCGTATTCCAGAAGGCGGGTACCCTTTGTATGTTGATAAAGGTAAATTCTTGGGAGCCAATTCATTAAGTCTAAACAAATCTGGATTGAGAGGAAGTGGAACTTTCGAATATTTGAGTTCTACTACACAGTCCAAAGACTATATTTTCTTCCCAGACTCTATGAATACCCATGCCACTTCCTTTGCACTCGCTAAAACCTCTGGAGAGTTGGGCGTGCCACAAGCCAGTGGTAATGATGTTTATGAGCATTGGTTACCTTATGAAGACGTCTTGAACGTACAGAAGAAAACGGAAGACTTAGTGCTTTATTCGGCTAAAGCCACCTTAGACGGTCAATTTTTCCTAAGACCTGAAGGATTAACAGGAGGAGGTAAAGTCGCTCTAGACGAGTCTGAGCTAGTTTCAAACCTCTATTATTTTAATTTGGATGAATTCAATTCAGATACTGCTGACTTTGTGCTTCACCGTTCCGATGATTTTGATGCTATAGCCTTTGAGTCGGTAAACCTTCGTACAGAAATTAACCTCGTAGAGCGAACAGGTACCTTCCAATCAAATGGAACAGGCTCTTTTGTTGCCTTCCCAGAAAACCAATACATCTGTTACATTGACGAGTTAAAATGGTTTATGGACCGAAGCCTTGTAGAATTGGGCGTTTCTGCTGGTGGCTCAGGCTCAAAGTTTGTATCGGTACATCCAGAACAAGACTCATTGTCTTTTGTATCTAGAAAAGCCTCATACAGTCTGAAGGATTATATTATTCAAGCCGAAGAGGTGGACGAAATACAAGTAGCTGATGCTGCCATATACCCTGCGAATGGGGCGGTAACGGTAGAAACAGGTTCTATAATGCGAACCTTATACAATGCCACTCTTATGGTAAACAGAGACGAAAGGTATCACGAATTGTTTGATGCGACCATTGATATACAAGGCGGTAAGAGCTATTCTGGACGTGCGTCTGTAAACTACAAAGGACGAGGCATAGAGGAGCAAATTATTCAGTTTGACACCTTGTATGTGGACAGTACCTTCCAATCGGTTGCCTTTGGTGAAATTTCGCCAGAACGTGAGTTTAAATTCAACCCTCAATTTTCTTATAAAGGTTCGGTGAAAATGGAAGGCTCGCAAAAGGAGTTTTTATACGACGGTTCTTTCCAAGTACAACACGAGTGTTATTTGGTTAATGACGGATGGGTGAAGTTCAACGACTATGTTGGAGTGGATGAAATTAAACTGCCAATAGGCGATAATGTACTCGATGAGGAAGGTAAAAATCTATACGTTGGACCCATAATGTCCGAAGACCGCATTTATCCAGCATTCCTTTCTACTTTGGAGCAAGAAACGGATATAGTAATGATGCCTATAAACGGTTACCTGTCGTACAATGCCGCACGTTCTTTATTCATAGTGGAAGACAAAGAAGATTCACTTGCTAGCCGCTTTACCATGACCAATGAAGGCTGTGTGATGAAGGGTGAAGGAGACTTCAATTTAGGCTTGGATTTAGGAAGAGTAGATATTTCTACAACGGGTAATTTCAACTTCAATGCCGTTAACAATACCTTCAAAACAACCTGTATGCTGTCACTAGACTTTTACATGAGTAAAAAATCTATGGACTTTATGGGTGACGACTTGTATAACGACCCTATGGCGGATGAACTAGAGATGAGCGAAAACTTCTACATTCCTAACTTCAACAGGATTTTGGGTGACGAAGATTTATCCTTTGAATACGAGATGTATGGACAGTTTGAAAAGCTTCCTAATGAATTGAAAAAGACCTTGTATTTCTATGAGGTGAATTTGGAGTGGGATCAAGAGAATTCCAGTCTAATGTCCAAGAGGATGTTAGGATTGGGTAATATCAACGATTTTCAGATTAACAAACTCTACAAAGGAAGGTTGGAACTGAACAACGATTATGCGGGGGACTTATTCAATATTTACCTAGAGACGGACATAGGAGAGTGGTACTTCTTCAACTATTCAAACGATGTGCTTTTGAGTCGTTCGTCCATAGAGGAGTATAACATTGAAATTATGGAAGTGAAGACTCAGCAAAAGAAATTGCCTGCTGGAAAAGGAGAGACGCCATATCAGTACGATTTATCTTCAGAAACGGATGTTGATAACTTCAAAAAGCGATTTTTTAGATAGTAATCAAACTTTGTATTTTAGCCAACCATGTTAACAATAACAAACATTCTTTTGCTGCTTTTGGCATACCTCATAGGTGCCATTCCATTCAGTGTAATAGCAGGGAAGGTGTTAAAAGGCATAGACGTAAGAGAATACGGCAGTGGAAATGCCGGTGCGACCAATACCTTTAGAGTATTGGGCAAAAAAGCCGGTATTCCAGTCTTGTTATTGGATGTGTTCAAAGGCTTCTTGGCGGTGGACTTGGTTTGGTTTACCTCTTATGTGCCATCCACAGAGATTTACATTAACTTACAATTGGCATTTGGTATTGCTGCTGTATTAGGGCATGTTTTTCCCATATATGCCGGTTTTAGAGGAGGTAAAGGCGTAGCTACTTTATTGGGCTTTATGATAGGCGTATTTCCAGAGGCTGCCCTTATTTCCATTATCGTATTCGTGATTACATTGCTCTTTTCCAAATACGTTTCTCTCTCATCCATTTTTGCGGGTTTATTCTTTCCTTTTGGAGTGTATTACCTCTCGGAACATGTGGTGCCAACCATGATGATATTCGCCATTTTTGTGCCAGTATTACTTATTGCTACCCACCAAAGAAACATTGAGCGATTGGTAAGGGGCGACGAAAACAAGGTTAAACTGAGGAAGAAGAAATAATTTGACTTTTTTTCTTTAGTTATTCGAATAGCTCTTTATATTTGCAAACGAATTTGGACTCGTAGCATAACTGGATAGTGCACTAGATTACGGCTCTAGAGGTTGGGGGTTCGACTCCCTCCGAGTTCACACATTTTAAAATCCCCTTGACAATTTCTGTTCTTGGGGATTTTTTTATGCCACCTTGTGGTGTGTACTGAAAAAAAAGTGCTTGTTTGGTGTGAAACTAAAACGTGAAAATAAAATACAAGGAATTGAAGATATAGTAGCTTTTGCTAATGAATACACAAAAAATATAAATGAAAGACAGAGTTTTGATTTAAATTTTTGTTCAAATAACTTTAAGAATGACATGAAAAAATGGATAAAAAATGTCCGGTAACAATGTATACAGCCCCCGCTAGCACGGCATCTCGCTCGTGCTAGAAATGTTTTCAGTATCCAAGCACTTCACACACCTCAAAAAATAAATCCTTTCCACTACAATTTTTCTAAAAAAAGAAGGTTTTAGAATACACTATATTCTTAGTAGTTTTGCACTATGTATAAAATCATATTCTTTTTACTCCTGTCTGCTATTACATTTGCACAGAACAGCATTGACGAATTGGGCAGAAAGCAAGGGAAGTGGATCCAAAAGCACGATAACGGCAATCTGCGTTACGAGGGTACTTTTGTGAACGATGTCCCTACAGGTATATTTTTGTACTACACCGAGCGTGGTATTTTAAAAGCCAATTTGGAGTACTTCAACGAAGGCAGTTCGGCGGCGGCTCGTTTGTACCACCCTAACGAAAAGGTAAGTGCAGTAGGGGTTTATGAGAATGAGGAAAAGGTACAGCTCTGGAAGTATTACGACCAAAACGGTGTGCTTATCCGCGATGAAAACTTCAAAGCGGGCAAATTGCATGGCGAAACAAAAGCCTATTACTTAGATGGCAAACTGCTAGAGTCGTCCAATTACACAGAGGGAAAGAAGGAAGGAGAAAACACCCAATATTATAGAAACGGTAAACTGAAACTAGTCTCCAATTATGCCAATGGAAAGCTAGAAGGGGAATACATACTTTACAATTCGGCAGGCGTAAAGACCTATGAAGGCAAATACCTCAATGACCTTAAAGAAGGTATATGGAAGTATTACAAAAGCGATGGCTCTTTTGATTATAAGATAGATTACGAAAATGGCATAGCTCAAACACAAGAAAACAATGAGTAAAGGAAAGGTACTGGTAGCGATGAGTGGGGGTATAGACAGTACCGTTACGGCACTAATGCTTCATGAAGAAGGCTATGAGGTGGTAGGCATTACCATGAAAACTTGGGATTATGTCAATTCTGGCGGTTCTAATAAAGAAACAGGCTGTTGCAGTCTGGATTCCATCAACGATGCCCGTCAGTTGGCTGTGGACTGCGGATTTCCCCATATTATACTTGATATTCGCGATGAGTTTGGCGATTACATCATTGATAACTTTGTGGACGAATACATTGCCGGACGTACGCCAAACCCTTGTGTTTTGTGCAATACCCACATCAAATGGGAAGCCTTACTCAAACGTGCCGATCAATTGGGGTGTAAATACATTGCCACTGGGCATTACGCTCAGGTCAGAGAAGAAAATGGCCGCTATGTGGTTTCCAAAGGTTTGGACGAATGGAAAGACCAATCTTATGTGTTGTGGGGTTTATCTCAAGCCTGTCTGAGCAGAACCATCTTTCCCATGGGCAAGTACCACAAAGAAGACATTAAGCAAATGGCGATTGACAGAGGCTATGAGGAATTGGCAAAGAAACCAGAGAGTTATGAGATTTGCTTCATTCCTGATAACGATTACAGAGGCTTTTTGAAGCGTAGGGTAGACGGTTTAGAAGAACGTGTTAAGGGCGGTAATTTCGTCAATACCAAAGGCGAAGTACTCGGTCAGCACGATGGCTATCCCTTTTATACCATAGGTCAGAGAAAACTAGGCGTTTCCTTTGGCCTAGAAGCCTCATACGTTATTGAGATAAAGCCAGACACTAATGAAGTGGTGATTGGTTCTAAAGAGGATTTGAACAAGCAAGAGATGTACGTTAAAGACATCAATTTTGTAAAATACGACCACATTCCAGAAGAGATGCAGTCTTTAACCAAGGTGAGGTACAAGCATCAAGGGGAAATGTCAACCCTTAGTATGGACGATAATGAAGTTAAAGTACTCTTCCACAAAAAAGTAGAAGGTATAGCACCCGGACAATCTGCCGTCTTCTACGAAGGTAATGATGTTGTTGGAGGTGGATTTATAGCTAAAAAATGAGAATATTAATAGCCTTACTTTTCTTACCCCTTTTATCTTGGTCACAAGAGGGTATAGGCTATAAATTGTGGATTGGATTTAGCGATAAAGGAAGCATTACCAATAGCACTTATTCCGCTTCAGATTTGTTCTCAGAACGTTCCATAGCCAGACGAGAAAAGCAAAACATCCCCATTGATTATACCGATTATCCCATCTCTTCAAACTACCTCTCAACCCTTAAAAATCTCAATTTTGAGGTGCTAAACAAAAGCAAGTGGTTCAATGGTGTAACTGCTTTACAGTCAGACACTAACGCTATTGATTCCTTGCTGCAAATGAACTTCATACAGCGTATAGACACCTTGGGTTATTTTGCTGTGGACACGGCAAGTCGTTATGCTTCTAAATTCGATGGTATTGTTATTGATGAAAACACTCACGCTGCAGCCAAAAATCAAATTGAAATGATTGGTGGAATTTCTCTACACGCTCAAGGCTATCAGGGGCAAGGCATGCACATTGCGGTCTTTGATTCTGGCTTTCGAAATGCGAACACCATTGATGCCTTTAGCCATTTGCACGCTAACAATCAGATATTGGGTACTTGGGATTATGTGGACAGAGAGCCTTCTGTTTATGAAGACAATTATCACGGTATGTCGGTACTGTCAACTATGGGAGGTTATCTGGAAGGTGAGTTTTTAGGAACAGCTCCCAAAGCTAGCTATTGGCTCTTGCGTACGGAAGATGTAAGTTCTGAAACCTTAATTGAAGAATACAATTGGGCAGTAGCCGCTGAATTTGCCGACAGTGTAGGGGCAGATATTATCAACTCCTCTCTAGGATATACCACTTTTGATTATCCTTGGCATGACCATTCTTATGCGGATATGGACGGTAAAACAACTGTTATATCTCGAGCAGCTACTTTAGCCAGTCGTAAGGGAATAATTGTGTGCAATTCAGCTGGTAACTCTGGCAATAGCAATTGGAAATACATTGGTGCTCCTGCCGATGCAGATAGTATTTTAAGTGTAGGCTCGGTCAATGCCATGCGAGAGGTATCTTCCTTTTCGTCTTATGGTCCAACATCTGATGGTAGAGTAAAGCCTAGCGTTTCGGCACAAGGAGGCAATACAGCCATAATTACGCAGTCCAATACCATTGCAACAAGTAATGGAACGTCCTTTTCCTCACCAGTTATTGCAGGGATGACGGCTTGCTTGTGGCAAGCCCATTACGATAAAAGCAATATGCAAATCATTAATGCCATTATCCAAAGTGCACATTTGTACGAATATCCTGATGAGCAGTTAGGCTTCGGTATTCCCAATTACGCCTTAGCAAATGCTTTATTACTAGATGTAGAGGATGTAAGTACACCAACTTTAGAAGTGTATCCAAACCCTGCTTATTCGGATGCTAGGGTATATATCTATTCCGCTAATGAAAGTGAAATTAGCTATAGAATTATCGACTTGCAAGGGAAAGTAGTGGTAAAGGGCGAAATCCCATGGACATACTCACGAATTGGCATTGATTTACCTTCTCTGAAAAGTGGGGTGTATGTGGTAGAAGTTAAAGCGGGAGATACTACACTTGTAGAACGCTTAAGTGTTATTCAATAAGTTTATTTAACGTTAACTCTGAACATCTTTTCATCTTCTATAAATCCTTCCAGTTTATCACCACTTTTTACAGGACCTACGCCTGATGGTGTACCAGTATAGATTAAGTCCCCAATTTTTAGGGTATAGAATTGTGAAATGTAAGCGATGATGCTGTCAAAATGAAAGAGCATATCCTTTGTATTACCTGCTTGTACGGTCTCACCGTTTTTAGTAAGTGAGAAATTCAAATCCGAAAGGTTTAAATCGTCTTTAGAGATAAATTGTCTACTAATCACTGCCGAGCCATCAAAGCCTTTGGCTTTTTCCCAAGGCAAACCTTTAGCTTTTACTTCTTCTTGTACATCTCTAGCAGTAAAGTCAATGCCTAAGCCAATTTCGCTATAGTATTTGTGAGCAAATTGCTCTTCAATGTGTTTGCCAAGGCGATTTATTCGAATGACTACTTCCACCTCATAATGCACATTATCCGTAAAGTCTGGAATGAAAAAGGGGTGACCTTTAGGCGATATGGCTGTATCAGGCTTTAGGAAAAATACAGGCTCTTTGGGAGTAGCATTTCCCAGTTCTTTGGCGTGTTCAGCGTAATTTCTTCCTATGCAAATGATTTTCATATTACTATTTTCTGTTGCCGTCTTTATCAAAAATAAACCGCAGTTGTTTTTCAACGATTAATACACCAATTATCAATCCAGTTACAAGAAAAATGGTAGCGTAAAGTAAAGTTGTTTCTTGATTGACTTTGAAAACGATTCCAATGAGTTGAAAAATACAAGTCATAGCAGAAACTAATAGCATCATTAAAGCACTGCGTTTATTAGCCTCAAGCCAAGTATCTTGGTTTTTCATGGACAGTGAGGTTCTGTGTCCATACATCATATTGACTTTCTTAGGAGGAAAAAAAACATAAATTAGGCTAAGAGCCAACAGTAAAGGCCCGAGTAATAGGTGTAAAAAAATACTAGAATCGTCCATTCTAGAAATCCCTTAGCTTGATTTGTGTCAACACCTTTTTGGTGTAGAGTGGAAAATCCGCTTGTTGTATCCACGAAAAATAACCTGGGTTAGACTGTAAAACACTCACTACCGTTTGTCCTTTGTATTTACCAAATGAAAAGCATTCTTCATTGTGCTCGTTATAAACGATAAATCCTGCCATATCTACAGAAGGTTTTCCTCTAGTAGAAAATTCAGCTAAGAATTCAATATCGTTTTCTAATTCATCGTACTTGTCCAATTGAGCGGTTAGAATTTCATAGGTAGCCATGGTATCGGCTTCGGCACTGTGGGCATTTTCCAAGTCTTTGGCACAATAGAACTTATACGCTGCCGATAAGGTACGTTGTTCCAACTTGTGGAAGATGTTTTGAACATCAACAGCATTGTGCTTTTTCATATCAAAATCCACATCGGCTCTCAAGAATTCTTCAGCCAGTAGGGGAATATCAAATCGGTTAGAATTGTATCCAGCAAGGTCACAGCCTTCCATCATATTTTTGATGTCATGGGCTAACTCTTTGAATGTAGGCTCGTTGGCTACTTTAGCATCGTCAATACCATGTACGGCTGTTGTTTCAGCAGGGATAGGTATAGTAGGATTAACCAGCCAAGTCTTACTTTCTTTATTGCCGTTGGGGTACACTTTGAATACAGATATTTCAACAATTCTGTCTTTAGCAACAGCTACACCTGTTGTTTCTAAATCAAAGAAAACAATAGGTTTTTTTAATGATAATTCCATTGTAATGTTTTAGATAGATGTTTTGTCGTCAAATTGCTCTAGGTAATCGGCTACTCTTCGTAAAAAACTACCGCCTAATGCTCCGTCAACAACTCTGTGGTCATACGATAGGGAAAGGAACATCATGTGTCGTATTCCTATCAAATCGCCTTGTGGGGTTTCAATAACCGCTGGTTTCTTCTTTATAGCACCTACCGCCAAGATAGCTACTTGAGGCTGGTTGATGATGGGTGTTCCCATTACATTGCCAAAAGAGCCTACATTCGTTAGGGTAAATGTACCGCCTTGAATCTCGTCTGGTTTCAATTGGTTGTTTCTAGCTCTATTGGCTAAATCGTTAACCGTTTTGGTGATGCCCACTAAATTCATTTGGTCTGCACCTTTTACCACTGGTACAATAAGATTTCCTGATGGTAAAGCGGCTGCCATACCTATGTTTATGTCTTTGCGGACAACAATTTTGGTACCGTCAACAGAAACGTTTATCATTGGAAAGTCCTTAATGGCCTTTGCAACAGCTTCTATGAATATAGGGGTAAAGGTGATGTTTTGTCCTTCACGTTGTTTAAATTCTCCTTTAACTTTATTTCTCCAGTTTACAACAGTAGTAACGTCCGCTTCTACAAATGAAGTAACGTGTGGAGAGGTTTGTTTTGACATCACCATATGGTCAGCAATGAGTTTTCTCATTCTGTCCATTTCAATAATTTCCGAATCGCCACTAACACTTACTTTTGGTGGTGTAGTCGCTTTTGGAGCAGGTGATGGAGGTGGTGTATTTGTTACTGGCTTAGGAGCAGGAGCAGCCTGTTGTTGACCAGATGTTCTATTTTCTATGTGTTGAAGTAAATCGTTTTTGGTAACTCTACCGTCTTTTCCACTTCCGCTTATAGTGTCAAGCTCTTCTACTGAAATACCTTCTTCAGAGGCAATAGAACGTACTAGAGGCGAATAAAATCTATCGCCCGTATTTTCTATCTTTTGTATGCTTTCAGTGACTTGCTCAATTTGTTCTTCTACTTTTTGAGCGACTTCTTCCACTTTTGGAGCGGCTTCTTCTTGTACAACAGGAGCAGGAGTATCGCTTTCGTCAGCATCCGTTTCAATAATGGCAAAAGGCTCGCCAACTTTTACTACGGCATCTACGTCAAATAATTTTTCTACAAGCTTTCCTTCTAGTGAGGATGGGACTTCTGAGTCTACTTTGTCGGTTGCAATTTCGACAATGGTTTCATCCATTTCGATGGTTTCGCCAACTTCTTTGTGCCAACTGATGATGGTTGCTTCTGCAACACTTTCGCCCATTTTAGGCATGATTAACTCAACTTTTGCCATGTAAAAAGATTGTTTTTTCTGTTGGCTAAATTAGTAAAATATTCGGCTTATTAGCTAGGCTTTTTTAACAAGAATTAATCGTAGGTAAAGCAATGCTTTCTTATAAATCATCATAAGTCCTATGGCTAAATGGAATATGGGGTAGGTGTAAGGCTTATGTTTTTTAGTGAAAATTTTCATTGCTCCGTAGAAGCGGTTGATGTAATCCATGCTTAACATATCGGTAGATTCTCCTTTGTAATGCAAGATGCTTGTTGTTCCCAGATAGTAGTTTTGGTAATTAGCTTTCTTTATTTTGTAAGACAAATCAATATCCTCGCCATACATGAAGAAGTCATTATCAAGACCGCCTACTTCTTTGTATATGCTTCTTTTTATCCAAATGAATGCTCCGGCTAACACATCTACTTTGTGGCATCTGTCTTGCTCTAAATGTCCTAGATAGTATGGGTTGAAAAACGCCGATTTTGGAAAGAGTTTGTAGAGCTTTAATCCTCTGCTTATTGCTGTCCATAAGCTTGGGTAACCTCTTTTTGATTCTGCTAGGAAATTCCCTTTTTGGTTTAGCATTTTTACGCCAATACCACCACAGTTCTTTGTTGATTGGTTAAATGTTAGGCAGTCTTGAAAGGTGTTTTTATTAACACGGGTATCTGGATTGAGAATGAGTAAATATTTTCCTTTTGCCTTGTCAATGGCTTGATTATTGGCAACTGAAAAACCTTTATTATCTGTGTTTGCAATGACATTGACTTTGGGAAACTCTTGCTGAAGCATTTCTACTGAGCCATCATTGGAATGGTTATCGACTACCCATATTTCAGTATCCATATGTTGAGCAGCTAGTTCAACACTTTTAAGGCAATCTCTAAGGAGATTTTTGACCTTATAATTAACAATGATAACCGATAATAGCATGTTCGCAAAGATAGAATTATTGTTCAGATTCAGTAATTTCCTTTGTCAATAACTCTCTATTTCAATTGGTATTTTATTGCTCTAATCTGTTATTTTTGTATAATGAACTTTTCGTCCAAACTCATTCAGGATGCTGTTGAGCAATTTTCTAGGTTACCTGGTATTGGTCGCAAATCTGCATTACGCCTTACACTTCATTTGTTGAAAATGGATAAAAATGAGGTTCGTGATTTTGGAGAAGCTTTTATCAATCTTAGAGAAAACATCAATTACTGTAAAGAATGCCACAACATTTCTGATGTAGATATTTGTGAGTTGTGTTCTAATCCGAATAGGGAGGAGCATACGGTTTGTGTAGTCGAAGATATTCGTGATGTAATGGCGATTGAAAATACCCATCAGTTTAAGGGTAAATACCACGTTTTAGGAGGCGTTATTTCTCCCTTAGACGGTATTGGTCCAGATGATGTTACTATTGATTCCCTTGTTGAGAAGGTAGCACAGGGTAAGATTAAAGAAATTATATTGGCATTAAGTACAACTATGGAAGGAGATACCACCAACTTTTACATTTTTAAGAGATTGAAAGACTACGACGTTAAAATGACGGTGATTGCTCGTGGTATATCTGTTGGTGATGAACTGGAATATGCTGATGAACTGACGCTCGGTCGCTCGATAGTTAACCGAACACCTTATGAAAACTCTCTAGCCTAAAAATATGTCACCAATTTTAATTCTTACCATTATTGCCTTGTACTTTGTGGGGCTTATTGTGATTTCTTATTTGACAGGTAAGAATGATAGTAATGAAACCTTTTTTCTAGGTAATAAGCAATCGCCATGGTACATTGTTTCTTTTGGTATGATTGGAGCAACCTTATCTGGTGTGACCTTCATATCTGTTCCGGGTTGGGTAGCGGATAGTCAATTCAGCTATATGCAAATGATTTTGGGTATGACGGCTGGCTACCTGGTTATTGCCAACGTACTTATGCCCATATATTACCGAATGAATTTAACGTCTATCTACGCTTATTTGGGCGATAGGTTTGGAGAAGTGACTCACAAAACAGGTGCTTTTTTCTTTTTACTTTCCCGAACAATAGGGGCATCTTTTAGATTGTATTTGGTGGCTAATGTGATGCAGATTGCCATATTCGATGCTTGGAATGTTCCCTTTTGGTTAACGGTTTCTCTAACGATAGTACTGATTTGGATTTATACTTTTAGAAGTGGTATCAAAACGATTATCTGGACAGACACCTTACAAACCCTTTTTATGCTATCGGCAGTAGGGGTGAGTATTTGGCTAATTTCAGATAAAATGGGTTTAGGTCTTATGGACTTAACGCAGACTATTAGTCAGAGTGAATACTCTCAAATGTTCTTTTGGGAGGGTAAGCAGAACTTTATCAAGCAATTTTTATCTGGTGCTTTTCTGGCAATAGTCATGACGGGTTTAGATCAGGATATGATGCAGAAAAACTTATCATGTAGAAGCCTATCTGAGGCTAAGAAAAATATGTATTCCTTTAGTGTCGCCTTGATTGTGGTTAATGTCTTTTTCTTGGCACTTGGAGCTCTATTGTACTTATACGCTCAGCAAATTGGTTTAGATATCCCTAAAGGCGATGATTTATTTCCTTTGGTGGCTTTGCAAGGCGATTTAGGTTTAGGAGTAGGGGTCTTCTTTATTTTAGGTCTTATAGCGGCGGCTTACTCTAGTGCCGATTCAGCACTTACTTCTCTGACTACTTCTTTTTGTGTGGACTTTTTGGATATTGAAAAGAAAGAAAACAGTCGAAAAACTAGAAAATACGTTCACATTGCGTTTTCATTGCTTTTAGTGGTAGCGATACTCATCTTTAAAGCCATAAATGACGATAGCGTTATTTCGGCTTTATTCAAAGTAGCAGGTTACACTTATGGACCTCTCTTAGGCTTATTTGCCTTTGGTATTTTTACCAAGTGGAGTGTTAGGGATAATGCAGTGCCTATTGTGGCTTTTCTGTCTCCAGTAGCGGCTTACATATTACAGCTCTATATTCCGTTCGGTTTTGAACTGCTTATGATTAATGGAGGAATTACCTTCTTTGGGCTGTGTGTGTTGATTAAAAAGGTTTAAAAGCGTCTTCCAACGCTAAGTCCCATTCTGGGTTTGGCGTAGTAGTTTACATCTATAGTTCTACTATATCCTAAAAAAATATCTGCTACCCATTTATTTTTATTTACAAACTTACCACCCAAAGCAATTCCTAAACCTGCGTAACCTTTAGAAAGTTCGCTGTTTTTTCATTACATTAAACCTATTTATACTCCACTCCACAAACAAGCCAGTTGTATTTTCTCTATTGGAAAAAAAACCTATAATAGGCTAATATATTTGACTTGTATTGGGGGGTATGTTCTTTTGTAAAGTCGTATAGCAATTCAATACCCACTGTGCCATCTTCTCCTACAATACGTTCGTAACTAATAGATTCCATTCCTTGAAGAAATAGTGAAGGACTGATTTTAATTTCATTTAATAAATAGGGCGATTCCTCTTGAGCATAAACCGATATACAAGAAAATAGTAGGGCAGTAAGCAGTAGTTTTTTCATAATAATGGTTTTAAGGAAATCAAATATACTTTATTATTTATTCAAAGTGCTGTTGGCTATAAAGTTGTCCGCTTTTAATAAAACTGCTTTTTTGTTCACTGCTCAAGCGTTTTATTTTTGGGCTTATTCCTTTAGATGAAATAGAAATCGTTCTTTTTCTGTCTTGTTCAGTTAAATCTGTTCTATTTAGGCTTTCCATAACGTAATTGTATAGTGCTGATACATAATCGTTAAATCGGCTTATTTCAATAGGTGCAATACTCCCTTTTAGTCTGTCTTGTTCTATCTGTTCTTCTCTGTCAATTTTAAAGCCCAAAGTATGTGGGTTTTCTATTCGTTTGCCGTCAATGATGGTGTCAAATAAAAAAATAGGAAAGTTTGAGGTGATGCCACCATCTACTACAATGTCCAAATGGTCATCTCGCTTTGCCTTTGGGTGTATGGTGCCAATACTATCAATAAATACAGCTTCAAAATATAGTGGAATGGACATGGATATCTTTACGGAATCTTTGACTTTCATATTGGGGTATTGCTCTTTTCCAAAAATAACTTCCTTTTGTTTGTTCAAACACGTGGCAGTAACGTATAGCTCTCTAAAGTTTCTTTCTGAAAGCTCTTTGAAAGTAATGTTTGGATTGGCTGTTTTGTCCTCAATTATCTTTGATAGTCATTTGTCAAAGCGTTTGGCTCTGTACCAACCAAATCGTTTGTTTAATCGATATATGCCACCCACAAAAAGGTATTTGTCATCATTGAATTTATTAAGTTTTGTTTGACAAATTATCTGTCCAATTTCTGTAGAGTTATAACCTAAAGATACTAGCATTACGGTAATGGCTCCTGCTGAAGTTCCTCCAACTTTTTGGATGCTATCCATGAGGTTTTTGTTCTCTAGTGTTTTGATGGCTCCCGCATAGGCAATGCCTCTGACGCCAGCTCCTTCAAAAACAAGGTTTTTGATAATAGGTTGTCCTATTAAATGATTGGAAAGTAAGAGTAACAATAGTAGTGTTTTTTTCATGGCTAGGTTTTGTACTAGGTTATTACTTTTATACGATTAATGGCATACAATCGATACACAATTATTATACCTGTAATGATTAGTCCAAATGAAATTAGCTCTGCTTGGGTAATTTCCTTCTCAAAAATGATGTATTTAGTATTTACCCTTATCTTCTCTATGAAAAAACGCTCAAGACCATTTACAATCATATAAATACCGAATAGCATACCTGCAATATTGATGCGTTTACGCAATGCCCATAATAGACCAAACAATGCCAATGCCATAGCTATTTCATAAATGGGTGTAGGGAATACAGGATAAAGCAATTCGTTGCAGTAGTTGCCTACACAGCCTTCAATGGGAACACCTGCGTTGATAACGTTATTGGGGTAGGTGTATGCCCACGTCCAATCAGGTAAAAAACTCATCCATTCAGGTTTAGGAGCGAGATTGGTAATGCCCCAATCGCCGTCACCAGAAAAGTGGCAACCCATTCTTCCAATACCATAAGCGAGCATTAGCCCTGGTGCGGCGGCATCACTTATTATTTTGTAGTTAATACCGTATTTTTTGGTGTAGTAGATAACGGCAACAGCTCCACATATAAGACCACCATAAAAGGTAAGTCCACTAAATGATAGCAGTTGACCAATGGGATCTGCCATAAAGTCGTCCATATTCTCTAAATTGTGAAACAACTTAGCACCAATTATTCCAGAAATAGCAGCTATCATAGTGATATTACCTACTAGCTGATAAGGGTGAACCGTTTCTGTAATGGTCTTTGGCTTATCTAGTTTCTCTTTTTTTACCTCACGGTATTTCATATAAGCATTAATGAATGCAAATATTAGACCGCCTAAAAAGTGTCCTTCACTAGAAAGTATCATGCCTTGTGGGTTGTTTACGAAATCACTGTAGTTCAGTCCGGCATAGAGGAGTTTGTAGCCCACCAAAAAGCCTACTATAGCATGAACTATTAAATCTAGAGGGCTTACTTTTTTACCGATTATTTTTTTGCGTTTAGTTGCACTTATTAAGCCTTCTTCTTCTTTGCGTTTAAGTTCTAGTGAAAGTGTCCAACTAGAGAGTAGAAAGGCAATGGCTACAAAAAAACCAAAGGTTTGAATGGGTAGGGGAATGTTAATTCCAAAAAGGTCGTTTAGTAAATAGCTAATGTTAGGATACATAATATGATGTTATACTTTTTCAAAGATAAAAACTCCGTTCTCATCCATTTGGTTTAATTCTGTTTTTTTTATGGTATTTATCCAGCTTGATTGAAAAGGCGTTTTTACCCTCACATAATTTTCGGTGAACCCGTACATAAAACCGTCTTTATTTTCACCTTCAAAAATTACATCTCTAGTACTTCCAATTTGTTGTTCGTAGAAATGCCTTTTCTTTTTGGCTGATAGGACTCTTAGCATTTTGCTGCGTTTGTGTCGTATGCCTTTATCAATAGGATTGTCCATTTCTGCGGCTTCCGTGTTGGCACGCTCAGAATAGGAGAAGACATGCAGGTAAGAAATGTCCAATTCGTTCAAGAAATTATAGGTTTCAAGAAAATGCTCTTCGGTTTCACCTGGAAAGCCTACAATGACATCTACGCCAATACAACAATGTGGCATTAATGACTTTATGTAAGAAACTCTATCTGTATATAAATCAGTCAGATAGCGTCTTTTCATCTTCTTTAGAATCTCATCAGAACCTGACTGCAATGGGATGTGAAAGTGAGGCACAAAGGCTTTTGAATTCGCCACAAAATTGATGGTTTCGTTCTTCAACAAATTAGGTTCAATAGATGAAATACGAAGTCTATTAATGCCATTCACTTCGTCTAATTCTTTGACTAAGTCCAAGAATGTATGCTCATGTTTTTTGTTTCCAAATTCACCCTTGCCGTAATCCCCAATATTTACTCCGGTAAGCACAATCTCTTGAATGCCTTTTTCTGAAATGGATTTAGCATTGTTGATGACGTTCTCCAACTTATCGCTTCTGCTAATTCCTCTTGCCAAAGGAATGGTGCAATAGGTGCATTTATAGTCACAACCGTCTTGTACTTTTAGAAATGCACGAGTACGGTCTCCAATGGAATAGGCATCTACAAAAAAGTTTGCATCGTCAATCTCACAAGAGTGAATTTCAGTAGTTTCCTTTTTGCTTAAATCGTTGAGATAATGGTTGAGTTTAAATTTCTCAGTAGCTCCGAGTACTAAATCAACTCCGTCAATTTCAGAAATTTGCTCAGGTTTTAATTGAGCGTAGCAGCCAACAATTACTACAAATGCTTCTGGAGAAGTTTTTAAGGCAGAGCGAACAATACGTTTACATTCCTTGTCTGCATTTTCAGTAACAGAACAGGTGTTAATGACATAAATATCGGCTTTGTCTTTGAAATCAACCTTTTGATAGCCTTCATTGACTAACTGCCTAGAAATACTAGAAGTCTCAGAAAAGTTAAGTTTACACCCTTGAGTATAAAAAGCTACTGTGGATTGATTTTCCATACGCTGGCAAAATTAACTTTTTATATCGGATAATTAAGGTATTGAAAATCTCAAAAGTTATTTTTTTACATAAGTATGTAACTCTTTTTAAATTATACTCGTAAAATAAAGCAAGAGTGTCATTTAATAATTGTTTTTTAATTTCATTTTCCAGTCTGTAAGGAACTCAAACATTTGTTAGCGCTAAAAAGTTAAAATCGTTTATCGCAATAATGCTAACCATTACACAAAATTTGAGTATAGATTGAACCTCCGACAAGTTCACATTTATAATCCTTCTAGGCTGGAATTTGAATGTTTATCTTTATAGTGTATTTTTACCCCTGAATGATACGTCCTCTAATCCATTTCTGTTTATTTATTTGTGTTCTTTCACTGTCGTTTTCATGTAGAAATACTATTGATGATTCTAATCTGAGTATCTTCAAATACAATGAATCAGCAGGTATAACAAGTCTTGACCCAGCATTTGCTAAAGATCAAGCAAATATTTGGGCTGTTAATCAATTATTTAATGGTTTAGTTCAATTAGATTCTAATCTTAATGTTCAGCCTTGTATAGCCCATTCGTGGGATATTACTGAAGATGCTTTGACTTACACCTTTCATTTGAGGAATGATGTTTTATTTCACGAACATCCCTTATTTACTTTGGAAGAGGATAGAAAAGTTTCGGCTAATGATTTTGTGTTTAGTTTTGGTCGATTGACTGACAAGTCTGTTGCTTCTCCAGGAGCTTGGGTAATGAATAATGTTGCTAACTATGATGCTATTGACGATAGTACTCTTAGGATAGTTTTAAAACAGCCATTCCCACCTTTTCTCGGTTTATTGTCCATGTCATATTGTTCTGTCGTTCCAAAAATCATTGTAGAAAATACGAACTTTAGAGATGCCCCCATTGGTACTGGACCATTTCATTTTCAGTTTTGGAAAGAAAATGTAAAGCTAGTATTCAGAAAAAACACTCATTATTTTGAAGCTGGACTTCCATTTTTAGATGCTATTTCTGTTACTTTTATAAAAGACAAGCAAACAGCCTTTTTAGAGTTTTTGAAAGGGAATATTGATTTCATTTCTGGACTAGATCCTTCCTATAAAGATGAAGTGTTGACATCTGATGGTGTGTTGAGGGATGAATATATAGGTAAAATACAGCTTCAGTCCTTGCCTTATCTAAATACGGAATATTTAGGTTTTTTAATGGACGATAACAATACATCGGCTAGTCAGAGTATTGAAGTGAGAAAAGCGATTAATTATGGCTTTGACCGAAAGAAAATGATTACCTATTTGAGGAATAATATTGGCACTCCTGCTGTAAATGGATTTATTCCAAAAGGCTTGCCTTCATTCTCTGATACTTTGAAAGGCTATGACTATAATCCTGAGCGAGCAAAAGAATTAATTAGAGCATCCAAACTGGAAGATATAAAGGTTACGCTTAATACTACAAGTTCATATCTTGATTTGTGTGAGTTTATTCAAAATCAGCTTTCAGAAATAGGCATATCTGTTTCAATTAATATTAATCCGCCATCTACTCACCGACAAATGGTTGCTACATCTAAACTCGACTTTTTTAGGGGCTCATGGATTGCTGATTATGCCGATGCAGAAAATTATTTAGCCTTGTTTTACTCTAAGAACTTTTGTCCTAATGGACCAAATTACACGCATTTTTCAAATGATAAATACGATGCCTATTATGAAGCGGCGATGGTGGAAGTTTCATTAGAGAAAAGGCAATACTATTACCAATTAATGAATCAAATGATAATTGACGAATCGGCTATTGTTCCTTTGTACTATGATCAAGTTATTCGTTTTGTTCAAAACGATATTTCTGGTTTTGAATCTAACGCCATGAACTTATTGCAACTGAAAAGAGTAAAAAAGAATTAGTCGAAATGACTAATTACTGGGTAGTGGTCTGAAAAGTTACTATCGAAGGTTTCGAATTTATTTAAATTAATTTCAGGACTGTGAAGTATATAATCAATTCTTAGTGCAGGAAATTTTCCATTATAGGTTTGTCCTAATCCTTTACCGCCTTCTACAAAACTATCTAAAAGACCTTCTGAGAGTTTCTTATAAGCGTATGAATTGGGTGTGTCATTGAAATCCCCACAGAGAATGACTGGGTAAATGGAAGTATTCATATGTTTTTTAATGGCCTTTACTTGCTTTGAGCGTTTTGAAAACGAAACTCTTAGGCGTTCAATAATGTTTTCGGCCCCTTCTACTGTAGGCTTATCTAAAAATTGATAATCTTCTTTCTGAAACCAATTAGACGCTAAATGAACGTTGTAGACACGAATAGTATCTGTTTCCACTAAAATATCTGAGAAGATGCACACATTATTTTGATGCTCACCATTTATACTAACTGTTCCTTTTTTCAATATGGGGTATTTAGAGTAAGTCGCCATCCTCCAGCTTTTTCTATCGCTTTGGATACCAATATGACTGAAGGGGTAGTTTAATTTTGGTAATTCATCTGGGGCATAAAACTCTTGAAAACAAATGACTCCTGTATTAGTATTGTTTAAGTAGCTTATGATTTCATCTTTTATATTGTCATCTTCAATCCAATTGTAAGCATTGAATAAACGTACATTGAAACTCATTACAGAAAATTCACTTTCTATTGACGATTGATTTTCCTGGATTCTTATTAGTTTTTCTATGTGTCCATATCCTAGTAGAATTACTATTAGGTTGGCCCAAGCGTGTTTTTTGAAACATATAGTCCAGTAGACTAAAAACAAGACGTTAATTAATAAGAGTATAGGGTAGATGAGTCCAGTAAAAGCAATGGGCCATAAAAAAGAATCTGGACTTACATGAGGTGATAAATAAGATAGAAACAGGGCAAACAGCACCAACATATTTAGTATGTATAGAAAAGTGTTTAGCACGTTTTTATTTTTTACTGGCTTTAAATAGGGTGTCTTTTTCCTCTTTATTTAGACTGTCGTAGCCTGATTTGGCAATTTTATCTAGTATAAGATTGATTTGCTTTTGTTCTGTTGATTTATTTTCTCTCCATTGGTCATCAGTTTTTGGTCTTTTGTAGGCTGTCTTTAATGGTTTAGAGGGTTTAAATGCGGATGCAATATAGTCCATGAATCTATCGAAACCTCTAGAGATATCTTTTCCTTTTAACAGTTGTCGGCTAAATATAAAGCCATAAAATGCTCCACCAATATGTGCTATATGACCACCGGCATTTCCTTTGGGGATGAGTATTAAGTCTAGTACAATGGATACTATGGCAATGTGTTTTAACTTCACATTCCCAATAAAAGTAAGGTTTACAGAATAATTGGGAACATATGTGGCAATAGCAATGAGAATCGCCAATACCGAAGCTGATGAGCCTACCGCCATAGAGTCTGCTAATGTAGAACTGAATGCTGGGAAATAGTTATAGGCAGCAATATAAAATAGTCCACCACTAAGTCCACCAAGTATGTAGGTACTTACAATTTGTTTATTCGATAGGTATCTCAGGAAAATAGAGCCGCCAAAGTATAGCCATAACAGATTGAATATCAGATGAATAAAGCCATTGTGAACAAACATATATGTTATTGCACTCCATGGTTTATAAAATAGTTCTGAGGGTGAGGCTGCCAAGCCTAAATAGTTTAAGCTTTCATAACTAGGCACTTTGAACAGAAAGAAGAACACATTCAGAACTTCAAGCACAATAAATACACCTACGTTTAAATAAATTAAACGGCTTAGCATACTACCGTTTTTAAAACTAGTTTTTAAATCTTTTAAAATCATCTATTAATAAAAATGCTGACTGTTTTTTCTCCAGTATTTAATCAGAAAATAGCCGAATAACATTCCGCCTAAATGTGCAAAATGCGCTACATTATCGCTAGCACTATTTTGTATTCCTAACCATAATTCTATAATTCCATAAGCAGCCACGAAGTATTTTGCCTTGATAGGAATGGCGAAATAAAGGTAAATTAATGTGTTTGGGAAAAGCATTCCAAAGGCAAGAAGTAGTCCAAAAACTGCACCAGAAGCACCAACGGTTGGGGTGTAATACAGTAAATTAAGCTTGCCCATTAATGGGTCAATAAAGTTTTGGCCGTTTTGTAAAGCATCATAGCCGCTAGATTTAACTCTATTTATTTGTTCTAAAGCCATTTGAGCTTCAAGACCTGATATTTGAAATTGAATAACAGCTAAATGTAAAACAGCTGCTCCTAAACCGGTAATCATGTAATATACTAGAAAACGCTTGCCTCCCCATATATTTTCCAATTGGTTTCCGAACATCCACAAAGCAAACATATTGAACAGGATATGAGAAAAACTGCCGTGCATAAATAAATGCGTTACTAATTGGTGAGGTCTGAAGTCTGGCGATTCCCAATGGTGTAGTGCCAAATGTTGGTCAAGATTTATACCGAAATTAGTGCCTAACACATATTTTGCTAGAAAAAATAAACCGTTAATGATGAGTAAATTCTTTACTACCTCAGGTAAATAACTAAATCGTGCAGGTTGTATATTCATCTTAAAACTTTTTTGCTATTTCTTCTAGTGTTAAAGTTATTAGTGTTGGTTTTCTATTGGCGGTTGCATTTGGTGTTTGACAAGCAAATAGGTTGTCAATTATTGAGTTCATTTCTGTAATACTCAGTTTTCGCCCTTTTTTAATACACATACTTTTAGCCATAGAAAGTGCAAAGTTATCTCTTTTTTCTAGAGAAGATTGAGTTTTATATTGTTCAATTAGTTCTTCAAAAACACCTTCCAGATTTTCCATTTCTATATCTGTAGGGCTACCCAAAACCACAATGCTATTTTTATTAAGATAGTCAAACCTAAAGCCTAAATTGAAAAGCTCATCACTTATTTCTCTTACCAATTCTATATCTGAAGGGTTTAGACTAATGGTTTTTGGAAATAACATTTGTTGAGATTGACCTTCTACGTTTTGAGAATTAAGGTAATACTCATACAAAATTCGTTCATGAGCTCTTTGCTGATGAATAATCATCATTCCAGATTTTATACTAGAAACAATGTATTCGTTGTTCAATTGAAAAATTGCAGACTCTGTTGTTTCAGAATCTTCACTCCAGCTTTTGCTTATTGTTTCTGTTTGTTGTGGTTTACTTTCAGGAACTGGCAAATCTTCAAAGAGTTTTTCCCAATTTTCAGTTTTTACCTTGGGGCTAGGTGTGTAACCGCTGGCTTTTGGTTCTTTTTCTTGAAAAGGATTGTATGAGGAGTCAACTTTTAGGGTAGGTTGGCGTACTTCATTGCTAGATTTAGGAATATTACTGAAAGCAGGATCTTTGTCAAAATCTAAAGTAGGTACGATATTATGTATTCCCAATGCTCGTTTTACACATGAGCGAATAATGGCGTAAATGGATTTCTCATCTTCAAATTTAATTTCAGTTTTGGTTGGATGAATATTAACATCAATAAACTTAGGGTCGATATCAAAAAACAAAAAGTAGGATGGATGATAACCATCAGAAATTAAATCTTTAAAGGCGTTATTTACAGCGTGGTGTAAATAGGGGCTTTTTATAAATCTATTGTTTACGAAAAAATACTGCTCGCCTCTAGTTTTCTTAGAGAATTCAGGCTTTCCAATAAAACCCGAGATAGTGATTAAAGTAGTTTCCTCAGAAACAGGAACTAGCTTTTCGTTGTATTTAGCCCCAAAAATTCCTACTACTCGTTGTTTGACTGTAGATTTAGGAAGGTTCAGCACTTCTTTATCGTTTTGATAAAATAAAAAAGAACAGTCTTCATTTGCTAGTGCCACCCTGTAAAATTCATCGAAAATATGCTTGAGTTCTACATTATCGGATTTCAAAAAATTTCTTCTAGCTGGAACGTTAAAAAATAAGTTCTTTATAGAGATAGATGTACCATTATTAGAGGTGCAATTTTCTTGAGAAATAAGTTCACTTCCTTCAATTATAATTTTAGTGCCTAGCTCAACATCGTGAAGTTTTGATTTTAATTCTACGTGAGCAATTGCAGCCATAGATGCCATAGCTTCACCTCGGAAACCCATTGTACGAATACTATGAATATCATTTGCTTCTCTGATTTTAGAGGTGGCATGTCTTTCAAAGCACATTCTTGCATCCGTTTCACTCATACCGCAACCGTTATCAATGACCTGAATTAATGTTCGTCCAGCATCTTTAACAATAAGCTTTATATCAGAAGCACCAGAATCTATGGCGTTCTCTAATAATTCCTTTACTGCAGAAGAGGGGCGTTGAATAACTTCGCCAGCAGCAATTTGGTTTGCTACATGGTCAGGTAAAAGTTGAATGATATCGGACATATTAAAATTTCAGTATAGCAAAGCTAAATAATAGTAAAATGAAAACGATAAGAATTATCCTTTTATTTGAATAGTTAATTTCTTTAGACCGTTTGCTCTGTTGCCAATTTTTTGAAAAGTCCAAATTTGAATTTCCATTTTCGGCAGACTTCACTCTTTTTTCTAAATCTTCTTTTCGAGCGTCGTAGTACCTTGACTTGAAATCAAACTGTCGGTGTCTAGCGGTTTTAAAAAAGCTTGGAAGTTTGGGTGCTTGCATAAAGCAAAAATAAACAAAATCATAATCAATAGAGTAGGGGCATAATTCCTTAAAAATAGATGAATTATTTTATTTATCATTCTTCCATAATTCCTAAAATAATATCTTCTTAATTCACTTATGTAAACATATAAATCAACAAAATAGAGCTAAAAGTGTTACAATAATCAACCAAATCAAATGAAATTATATAAATCACTATTTATCAGTAAGTTATAACTACCTTCTAAATAATATAAATAAGTAAAATAGCTTTGAAACAGCCTTATTTTTATCAGTTTCATACAAATTATGTGTCTGTAATTAAAAATTATGTTTACATTTGTAACGCGGTAAAATATGGAGAAACGTATCCAAAATATCATTGAAAAATACGGCTTAAGCCCAAACGCTTTTGCACAAGAAATTGACGTTAATAGGTCAACTATTTCGCATATTTTGTCCGGACGAAATAAGCCAAGTATTGACGTTTTACAGAAAATTTTAAAACGATTTTCTAAGATTTCTGCGTCTTGGCTTTTGATGGGTCGAGGTGATATGTTTGCTTCAGATGCAATTAGTCAAGTGCCTAAAACTACTTCGGAACAGCCTGTAACACCATCCAAAGAGGTCAATAAAATAGTTGTTTTTTATTCTGATAATAGTTTCGAGGAATACAAGCCAAATAAATAATCTTATTACTTTTGTAAGGTAATTCTATAGAGATGTACAAATACCTTATTAAACCTTTTCTTTTCCTTTTTAATCCTGAATTTATACATCATTTTATCTTTAAATGCATTAAAGTGGCGTCTTATATCCCTTTTAAATTAAAGGTTTGGGATTCGATTTATAGAGTGAAAGATGACCGTTTAAAAAGAACAGTTTTTGGTTTAACCTTTGAAAACCCTGTTGGATTAGCAGCAGGCTTTGATAAAGACGCTAAATTATATAATGAGCTGTCCTCATTTGGTTTTGGTTTTATCGAAATAGGTACACTTACACCACTAGCTCAGCCTGGAAACCCTAAACCACGCTTGTTTAGATTGCCTGAGGATGAATCTCTTATAAATAGAATGGGATTTAACAATGGAGGGGTTGAAGAGGCTGTAAATCGCCTTAAACAACGCAATACAACTGTAATTATAGGCGGAAACATTGGTAAAAATAAACTTATGCCTAATTCTGAGGCTGTTAGAGATTATGAACTAAGTTTTGAAGCACTATTTGATTATGTCGATTATTTTGTGGTTAATGTTAGTTCACCTAATACACCTGGCTTAAGAGAATTACAAGAGAAAGAGCCCTTGACAAAGCTCTTGCTTAGCTTACAAGAGTTAAATTCAAATAAAGATAACAGAAAACCAATTTTATTGAAAATTGCTCCAGATTTGACAAATGAGCAATTGGATGATATCATTCAGATAATCATAGATACCAAATTAGATGGCCTAATAGCAACTAACACCACTATTGATAGAAGTGGTCTTAAAACATCTAAAACAGAACTTGAGCGTATTGGAAATGGCGGACTAAGTGGCAAGTCAGTGAAAAACCGTTCAACAGAAGTAATTCGGTATATTTCAGAAAAATCAAATCAATCGTTTCCAATAATTGGAGTAGGAGGTATTCATTCTGCTGAAGATGCTATTGAAAAATTGAATGCCGGAGCAAGTTTAGTTCAAATATATACTGGCTTTGTTTACGAAGGGCCTTCGATTGTAAAGAAAATTAATAAAGGAATTCTAAACAGTTTATGAAAATTATAGAATGTCCTAGAGATGCAATGCAAGGTATTGAGCGGTTTATTCCTACTGCTAAGAAAGTAGCCTATATGAATGCATTACTCAAGGTTGGTTTTGACACTCTCGATTTCGGTAGTTTTGTATCGCCTAAGGTAATACCTCAGATGAGAGATACTGCTGATGTTCTTAGTCAGTTGAATCAATCTCATACAAAATTACTTGCCATCGTTGCCAATCAAAGAGGGGCTGAGGACGCTTGTCAGTTTGAACGTATTGATTTTTTAGGCTATCCTTTCTCAGTTTCTGAAACCTTTCAAAAAAGAAACACCAACAAATCTATTGATGAATCCTTAATCTTAGTTGATAAAATTCAAAATAGTTGTGTAAAAAGTAACAAATTCTTGGTGGTGTATTTGTCAATGGCATTTGGAAATCCTTATGGTGAACTATGGCATGAAGATATCGTTTCCAAATGGGGTGAGAAGCTCTCAGTTATGGGAATAGAAACCATTGCTTTATCAGATACGATAGGGGTTTCTAATCCGGATAACATAAGTCGATTATTCACTCAGCTAATTGCTGAACATTCGAATGTTGAATGGGGAGCTCATTTACATACTTCTTTAGAAAGTTGGAAAGAGAAGGTTGAATCAGCTTATAAAAGCGGTTGTCGTCGCTTTGACGGTGCTATTAAAGGTCTTGGAGGTTGTCCTATGGCGAAAGACGATTTGGTGGGCAATATGCCGACAGAAAAGCTTATTTCGTTTTGTAACGAAAAGAAGATAGACACTTCAATAGATTCTTTAGCTTTTGAAAGTGCCTACAACAAAGCTGTAGACACTTTCTAGAGGCTTTTTTAGTTTTTTATTATTCTATGATGCTCTTTGCTAGAATCAGTATTCAACAACTCAATTATTTAGATACCTTTTTTTAGATTATTCAAATCAATTCTACTGCTGAACTTTTCTCTTTTTACCAATTGACCTCTTAAAGAAAGTATTGAAATGGTTTTTATTTCTTTTGTAGATTCTATCTGAATAATTCCCTTAGTAGGGTTTGGATATACATTTGATGCTAATGAATGAACCTCTTCAATTCCTACAGCTTCTGTAATTGTTGCCTCTTTTTCGCCACTTACATTAGAACCGTCTTGACTAGTGATGTCTCCTAGAGTTAAATTTTCGAAGTCGTAAACAGCAATTTCTTGAGAAAAACTGATTGAAAAGAAAAGAGAAAACAATGAATAAAATAGTAGTTTTTTCATAAGATTCAATGGCATATTATAAGTGTATCTAAGATACATAATTTTTCGGAAATTGTAATTAAATTGGTGTAACTTTGTACCGTGTAAGGGTTAACAATAGGGAACGAGGTGTAAATCCTTGACTGTACCCGCAGCTGTAAACTCATTAAAAGTCTAAGTACTTCATGCCACTGTTCGTTGAGAATGGGAAGGTTGCTTAGTAGAGTAAGTCAGAAGACCTGCCCATTACAAAAACTGAAGAATCCTCGGGAATAAGGTTTTTCTTAGTATTATCTTTTTAACTCATTTTATAATGAAAAAATTATTATTTCTATTGCTAATAGGCACCCAAGGTCTATTTGCACAAGATTACGTAAATCAAGTATTGGTACTTAATGAAGGCAAATTTGGACAAAACGAATTTCCGGTAACTCTGGGAAGTTATGATCCAACAACACAAAATTATGAGGTCGTTGATACTATAGAAGGGGCTCGTTTTGCTTCTGATATGGTAATTAATGGTGACAACATCTTTGTCATGGCCGATACTTTATTATTGAAGTATGACTTGAATTCTTTTGAGGTCTTATCTACTCAAACAGTAGTTGGTGGAAGAAACATTGCTGTTGTTGACGATAAACTATTTATTACCAGAGGTGAATATGGAGTTGACTTCTCTTCTTATTTAAAAGTTTTTTCTAAGTCAGACTTAGAGTTTATTTCTGAATTGGACACTTTAAATGGACCAAAATGGACAACTCAAAATATGGTAGTTCATGATGGCAAGCTTTATGTTGCTATTAATAATGGCTTCAATTGGGGACAAGAAAAATCACTAATTGGGGTAGTTGACATTTCAACAATGAGCTACCTTGAGGAAATTGACTTAGGACCAGACGGAACTAATCCTGATAATTTGGTTCTAAACGGAGATTATATTTATACAGTAAACAATAAGAATTGGTCTGGATCATCTTTTTCTAAAGTAGATTTAACTACAATGACTGCCAATACTATAAATATTTCTGATGTAAGTACAGGTTGTGGTACATCTTGCTTAAGAGGCGATAGAATTAATTTTCAATTATCTCAAGATTCAATCTTGTACGAATGGAATCCAGTAACTTTTGATGATTCAGGTATTAATTTAGGAATAAATGAATCCTTTTATGAATTAGCTCATGACGATATTAATAACTATTTATATGCCAGCTCAACAGACTATACGACTTTTGGTAAAATAGGTATATATGATGCTGATAATAATTTAGTATCTGAGTTTGATTGTGGTGTATCACCAGGAACAATTGTGTTTGATGTGCGAAACACTACATCTATTTCTGAATTTTCAGTTGAAGAAAATACAGATAATTCCGTTTACGATATGTTTGGAAGAAAGCTAGGAAATATTGAAAATCAACCTAAAGGAGTTTACTTACAATCAGGTAAAAAGGTATTTAAAAGATAATTTTCAATTATTTAAAATAAATTTAAAAGGGGAGCTGTTGCTCCCTTTTTATTTTTTGTATTTTTAGCAAAATTGAATTTGTTATGATAGAACTCTCTGCAATAATAGTGTTTGGAATTTTAGCACAATGGATAGCTTGGAAAATGAAAATCCCTGCCATCTTCCCATTAATTTTATTGGGTCTTTTTATGGGGCCTCTTTCTACCTTGTTTTTAGATAATCAGTGGATAAACCCTGAAAATATTTTTGCAGGTAATACCATGTATTATTTTGTGTCATTATCTGTAGGGATTATATTATTTGAAGGAGGACTTACACTTAAGTTTAAGGAAGTAAGACAGTTAGCCGGTGTGGTTAGAAATTTATTGATTTTTGGTCCAATTATTATGGGTTTAGGAGGTGCATTAGCAGCTCATTATTTCCTTGATATGGATTATAGAGTTGGTTTATTATTTGGTTCTTTGATTATTGTGACTGGACCAACCGTAATCGCACCTATTTTAAGAAGTGTAAGACCTAAGAAGAGTCTGAGTACTATTCTAAAGTGGGAGGGGATTGTAATTGACCCTATTGGTGCTTTAGTTGCGGTATTGGTTTATGAATTATTCTTTGTATCAACGATGAGTGTAGGAGGAGACCATTCTATGGGCTTAACGCAAGTTGCATTAAAAACCTTCTTCTTAACGCTTTGTGTAGGTTCATTCTTTGGATTATTCTCTGGTTGGGCTTTACATACTTTACTTAAAAGAAATTTAATACCTCATTTTTTAATAAATGTACTTTCTCTAGGATTTGTGATTTTCGCCTTTGCTGGAGCTGACACCTTACAGCCTGAGTCGGGATTATTATCGGTAACGGTTATGGGTATTTTACTTGCCAATATTAAAACACCAAACATTGATAAAATACTGGATTTTAAAGAAAGCCTTACTGTTATATTAATTTCGGTTTTGTTCATAATTCTTTCTTCAAATATTTCTATGGAACAGCTCAAGTTATTAGAAATGAGCTCATTGTTTATATTCCTTACAGTTGTATTTTTATTACGACCAATTGTTGTTTGGATTAGCTCTTGGAAATCGGAGCTTAATTGGAAAGAAAAGGCCTTTGTTGCTTGGGTAGGGCCAAAAGGTATTGTAGCAGCAGCAGTTGCCTCATTGTTTTCACTTTATCTAATGTCAGATAAAATATCTTTACCACCATCTTTGAGAGAGGATGTTGAACTATTAGTTCCACTAACGTTCATGATTATTCTTGGAACGGTTACGCTAAACGGTCTGACAGCAAAATTTTTAGCTTCAATTTTAGGATTAGTAAAAGAATCTAAAAACGGTGTTGTAATAGTTGGAGCTAACGAAGGTTCTATAAGTATCGCTAACTATCTGGAGAAACACGATGTTCCAATTACTCTTTATGATTTATCAAAAGAGAATATAAGGAACGCTAAGGCTGTTGGGTTAAATGTTATTGAGAAAAATATTTTATCAGATGATGAAATAGATTTTGACGATGCTGGCCATCTATTAGCACTAACTTCTAGTAATGATGTTAATATTTTTGCGTGTAGAAAATTGAAGGAAATAATTACTGATTTAAATGTTTATCGACTCATTACTGTTAATGAGATTAAATTCGATGCATTATCACGACCTTCAAATGTTTTGTTCTCTAGCGATTCAGACTACATTAATTTTATAGAAATTGTTAGAAAACACCCTGTGCTAAATGAATTAGAAATCAATTCAGAGGAGCATTTGTCATCAGTTTTAGAAAATAAAGACACCTCACTACCTGTTTTAATAAGAAGAAAAGATACCATTCATTTCATTACAGTAGATTTTGATTATCAATACCAAGAGGGTGATATTTTGGCATATATTGGGCAGTTAAAATAAGTATATTTGGCACCAAATTTTAAAAGATGAAAAACACTGCTCTTACACAGATTCACCTAGATTTAGGTGCTAAAATGGTTCCTTTCGCTGGCTATAATATGCCAATCCAATACGAAGGCTTAAAAGTCGAACACCTTAATGTAAGGAGCGGAGTGGGTGTTTTTGATGTTTCGCATATGGGTGAGTTTTTTGTTGAAGGAACTCATGCGATGAATTTAATTCAGAAGGTAACTTCAAACGACGTATCAGTATTAGTAGATGGTCAAGTTCAATATTCCTGTATGCCAAACTTAGATGGAGGAATTGTTGATGATTTGCTTGTATATAGAATACACTCAGAAAAATATATGCTAGTTGTTAATGCTTCTAATATCGAAAAAGATTGGAATTGGATTAATCAATTCAACGATAAAGGAGTATCATTAACAAACAAATCAGATGATTATTCACTTCTAGCTGTACAAGGTCCGAAAGCTATTGAAGCACTTCAGCCTTTAACTGATATTGATTTATCAGAGATGAAATACTACACTTTTAAAAGTGGTCAGTTTTGTGGAATAGAAGATGTTATAATTTCAGCTACTGGATATACTGGTGCTGGAGGTTTTGAAATTTATTTTTTGAACGAACACGCAGATAAAATTTGGAATTCAATTTTTGAGTCTGGGAAGGAGCTTAACATAATGCCTGTAGGTTTAGCTGCTAGAGATACGTTAAGACTTGAAATGGGATTCTGTTTATATGGAAATGATATTGATGATACCACTTCACCACTTGAAGCGGGTTTAGGGTGGATAACAAAGTTTACAAATGATTTTAATAATTCTTCCAACCTTCTCAAACAAAAGGAGGACGGTCTTAGTAGAAGGAGAGTAGGTTTTATAATGCAAGAAAGAGGTATTCCTAGAAAGGATTATTTAATTGTTGATACTGAGGGCAATACTATTGGCGAAGTGAGTTCAGGCACTATGTCACCATCCCTTGATAAAGCTATTGGAATGGGCTACGTTAAAAAAGAATTTTCAAAAGTTGGTACTGAAATTTTTATTCAAATAAGGAATAAGCAACTAAAAGCAGAAGTTGTTAAATTACCATTTTACAAAGCATAGATGCAAAACATTATAAAAGTTTGTCTTTCACCTTCTTTATTTCCAATTTATTCGGATAGAAATAGTATTGTAGTAGTAGTAGATATTTTAAGAGCTACTTCAGCAATATGCACGGCTTTAGATTTAGGAGTAAAATCCATTATTCCTGTTTCTACTATTGAAGATGCCTTAGATTTAAAAGACTGTGATAATCATATATTAGCAGCTGAACGTAATGGAAAAGTCGTGAGGGGTTTTGATATAGGTAATTCTCCAACAGATTATCTAAATAAAGACTTTCAGGATAAAAAAATGGTTTTGACTACTACCAATGGTACACGAGCCATAAATATTGCTAAAAGAGACCACCAAGTAGTCATAGGTTCATTTTTAAACATAGACGCTCTTACAGATTATTTAATCAGTCAAGATAAAGATGTTATTATATTGTGTGCTGGATGGAAAGATGATTTTTGTTTAGAAGACACCATATTCGCTGGTGCTTTGAGTCAAAGACTAGCTAAGAATGAGAAATTCTTTTACGAAAATGATTCAACAATTAATTCAGTCATACTTTATGAGCAGTCTAAGAATGACTTGTTTGGGTTTCTATCAAATTCTCAACATAGAAAACGTTTAGCCCATTTAGGAATTGAGGATGATGTTAAATTTTGTTTAGAGTACAATAAAACATCAATTATTCCAATATTAGTTAAAGACGAGCTAGTAATCTTAAAATGAAAAAGAAAGTTGTCCTTTTAATACTCATCTTTTTTCTAGGACATCATACCATTTACACCTGGGGTTTTTTTGCTCATTATAAGATTAACAAAATGGCTGTCTTTACTCTTCCTGAGGAAATGAATGCCTTTTTCCTTAACCATATTCAACTTCTTGAAGATAATGCTGTAAATGCAGATAAACGACGTCATAGGGTAGTTAATGAAGCTCCTAGGCATTATATAGATATTGATTATTACAGTACAGAGAAGCCTTTTGAAGTAGTACCTAGAAAATGGCATGATGCAGTTGAAAAGTATACAGAGGATACTCTACTAGCTTATGGGACTTTAGCATGGAATATCAAAAATCAGTATTATTCATTAGTTGAATCCATAAAGCAGCACAATGTTAAAGCTATAATCGAGTATTCTTCTGATATTGGTCATTATATTGCAGATGCTCACGTTCCATTACATACGACACTTAATTATAACGGTCAATTGACCAATCAAGATGGTATTCATTCCTTTTGGGAGTCTAGACTTCCAGAACTTTTTGCTGATAACTACGATTATATTTTACCAAAGGTGACTTACATCGATGATATACTAGAATATTCTTGGTCTATTATTGAGAATAGCCATAATGCTAAAGACTCAGTACTTCTTTTTGAGGCAGAATTAAATGAGCGTTTTTCTAGTGATGAGAAATATTCTTTTGAGGAAAAAGGTAGTGGAAGCTCAAAAGTGTATTCATTAGCCTATTCTACTGCTTACCATAAAATGCTTGATGGTATGGTAGAGCGTCAAATGCGTTCCTCTATTGTTTCTATTGGCTCTGTTTGGTATTCCGCATGGATTGATGCTGGTCAGCCGAATATGGATGATTGGATTATGGAATAAAAAAAACCTCATTTCTGAGGTTTTAGTAATTATTGATATATGTATTCTTCTTAGAAGTAGTAGGATAGACCTACAGAGAAGTTAATTCCTGAACCTGTTAACGTACGTTCAGTCATTTTCTCTCCCATATCCGTAACACTTAGGATAGGATGTGGAGTTTCTTCTTTTGAAGTAATAGTTGTGTTGTACATGAAGTAATTGAACTGAGGTTCAACACTAAATTTATCTGACACAAATGCACAAAATCCAAGACCTACATTTATAGTTCCAGATAATATGTCTGTAGTAGAAGCTACTGAACTTATGGCATCTTTCATTTCTTCTTTACCAGACGAGTATCTGTACGAACCGTCAATAAAAATTGAATTGCCTTTTCTAAGTTTAAAATTATACCTAACAAATGGAGATACACTTAATAGTGACTTTGAGTACGTTAAATCGTTATCAGCGGATGCAGCTAATAAATTGTATAGTTCAAAATAGTGATTGGCATAAGAGTTACCGTTTGTGGCAACACCAGGAAGACCAGTAAACCAAACATTAGTTAAACTATCTGTAAGACTTGCACTTGTTAGTTTAGAATCCGCATTTGTTTTAAATAGACTTGTTTCACTGTCGTATCCAAAACCTAGACCAACCATAAACCTATCGGCAACAAAGTATCCTGTTTTGAAATTTACATTGAACTCACTTTGCTTGTCTTGATCCAGTTGGTAAGTGTAAGGGAACAAAAACCCAAGGTTTAAACTATCTGTCTCATTTACTAGAGTATCATTAAAACCAGTAAAAGTAACGTCAATAGTATTTTCAGAGTTGCTACTAGAGCTAAAGTTGATGTTGCTACTTGAAGCACCAAAAAACCAATTACCTTTTTCATGTTGTGAATACACTTGAGTGCTAAATGCAACAAACATGATTAAAAGAACTTTTTTCATAATTTTTGAAGTGTTTATTTGTTCGCTAATATAGTTAAGAATTATTGATTAAGCATTACAGGCATTACAAGCATCAAAACATCTTCGTCTTCTGATACACCGTCTTGAGGTATAATAATGCCTGCTCTGTTTGGAGAGCTCATCTCTAAATTTATCTGTTCGGACTCTAAATTATTAAGCATTTCAAGTAAGAACCTTGAGTTAAAACCTATTTCCATATCGTCTCCGGTATATTGACAGCTCAAACGTTCAAATGCTTCATTTGAAAAGTCTAAATCTTCAGATGATATCTGCAAGTCAGAACCAGCAATCTTTAGTCTGATTTGGTGAGTAGACTTACTGGCAAATATTCCAACTCTTCGTATAGAATTGTAAAACTCTAATCGGTCAATAGTTAAAATATTTGGATTTTCTTTTGGTATAACTGCCTCATAATTAGGGTACTTACCATCAATTAGTCGACAGATTAGTTCAAGGTTGTCAAACTTAAAATAAGCGTTAGTATCATTGTATTCAATAGTAACTTCTGAATCGTTAACTAGCGTATTCTTTAGAAGAGTTAGCGGTTTTTTTGGTAAGATAAACGATACAGTATTTTCAGCATTTGCATCCTTACGTTTGTATTTTACTAGTTTATGAGCATCTGTTGCTACAAAGGTGCAACCGTCTGATGACATTTCACAGAATACACCCGACATGATTGGTCTCAACTCATCGTTTCCTGTAGCAAATAACGTTTTGTTGATTGCTGACGCTAGCACTAGTGAAGACATATTAGTCTTTGATGATGATTCCATAGATGGTGTTTTTGGAAATTCATCACCATTTTGACCAGCAAGTTTAAATTTTCCGTTTTCAGAACCAATTTCAATCCCAAAGGTTGATTCATCTACAAGAAAGGTTAGTGGTTGGTCAGAAAAAGTTTTCAAAGTTTCCAACAATAATTTGGCTGGAATAGCAATATTACCATCCTCATTTGCTTCTGCGTTTTCTACTTTAGTTTTCATGGTTGTTTCCAAGTCTGAAGCAGAAATAGTAAGGGTGTTACTAGAAATATCGAATAAAAAGTTATCCAGAATGGGAAGAGTATTACTAGAGTTTAAAACTCCACTTATACTTTGTAATTGTTTTAGTAGTTGTGCACTAGAAACTATAAATTTCATGTCTATTTTCTAAAAAAAAGTTATCGAACAAATATATAAGATTTACCTTCTTATGGAAGCTAATTTTCTAACTACTTTTCAACATTAAATTGAGCAGATTTTAATAATATTTTATCAAATACATAGAATTGAATAAGTAGTAAGTCATCTTTAAATTTTGCATACATTCTATCCACGTCATACTTTTGTTTTTTTCCATCAATCTGAAGGTATTCTTCTTTTTCCGGTTTTTTGTGAAATGACTGAAGGGTAGTAGTG
Source organism: Flavobacteriales bacterium (assembly GCA_965277895.1). Lineage (GTDB taxonomy): Bacteria > Bacteroidota > Bacteroidia > Flavobacteriales > UBA7312. The sequence goes on along the minus strand of CBDIDR010000001.1, from coordinate 1,277,823 downwards.
TTATTGTTTATATCCTCAATTGTTATTATGTGAAATGGCTGACTATTAAAAATAGAATCTTTCTTTGAGAAGTTATTCATAAAGCCTTCGCAATTAACATTATCAAATAAATCAAAATATTGTTTTCCGTTTTTTAAAGGAATTCGTTTTGTAATGTTATTTCTAGTAAAGAAGTATTCGCCTTTTTCTGCGTAAATACTGAATGACTCTTTATCATTGTCGTTATTTTTAACGCTTACAGATTTTATTTCCTCAGCCTTAAAATTGAAAATATTACGATTTCTCCACAAATCAACATTAACGACCGCACCATCAATATTATATCTAGGAGCAAGGAAACCATTAAAACCTGGAATGTATACAGCAAAGGCTCTACTTGAATTTTCCATAATCATATAGCTTCCAATCATGTCTTTTGTTTCTCCACCAACATAGTAGGTTTTGAAAGCTTTTTCTTTGTCGTCGGTAAAAATCTCGACCTTAACAGCATTCGCAGAAAGGTTTTTAATGATTTTATCGTGCATACTGTTGCTTACTGGATGCTTTACCTCAATGGTTTTCATTGTTTTTAGCAGATACTCAATAGCATCAGCTCGAACAGTATATTTATCCTCAACTAGCCACTGGCCATTCAGTTTGTTGAGAATAACTGTATTGTCAAATCTATCGGCAAAGAATACCTTAGTTATTGATGAAGTGTCTTCAATGGCAAAGTTTTTGAGCTCCTTTTGAATGGGCGTTTTATTATTGCTTTTGTAAAAAGCTATGACGGCTATCGTAATTAATAGAATTACTATTAAAATCTTCTTCATCTGTATTGTCTTTTTCGTCTTAAAAGTAATAGAGAAATAATTACACTAATAATGAGTATTGGCAATAGAGTATTGACTAACTGCCATTTGAGTTTATTCTCTTTAATTTCCTTTTTATTTAGTAATCTAAGATTGATTTCTTTAGCTCGGATATTTATGATATTGTCGTTTTCTAGAATGTAATTTAAGGCATTGACAATCATTCGTTTGTTGCCCAAATATTGAGTATTACTATAATGATTATAGCCTAATGGGTATGATAACCCGGCTGAATTAACGTGATTTTTGATTAAATCACCATCACCAAATACTATCATTTTATTTGCTTTACTCTTTGTTAAAGGCTTTAATTTATTCTCATTAGGGGCAAGTCTATTGGTAAATACTGATTCAAATTCACCTACTAATAAATAACCTACAGGAATTTCACCATGATTGTATTGTTCAATAGATGGTGTTTGCTCTAATATATTAAGACTTACTCTGTGTGGAGCTTTTGGTAATTTACTGTATGGTGAAGAAAATAAAAGAGGTGTTTTTCTAATATTTTTAGCACTAACTGTATCAAGAGAACTTACAAATGAACTTTTAATACCATCTAGATTTTTGACTATTGGATGTTTACTTTTTGGAATAAAAATAGGATGATAGAGCCAAGGCAATAACTGCTGTTGTGGGACATCACCCTGAAAGCCAACAACAATAGGTATATTATCTGCTTGAAAGTCCATTACCAAATCATAGTTAACTCTTACGCCATATTTGAATAGCATATCGGTTATATTTAAATCATTGGGAATTGCCATTGAAAAGGGTGAGTTACCCTTAAGACTATCCATATCCATAATTACCCCATCGATAAACCAAATGGTTTTCCCTCCATTCATTATGTATTGATCAAGAAGGAACTTGTCAACCTTAGAAAAGCTTTGTGTGGGTTTAGCAATTATTAAAGCGTCGAACTTATTAAGTCTATTCAGTTGATTTGATAGGGAAGGAGAGCCATTAGCATCTAACTCATAGTCTTTTATGTTAATTCTTTCAACATTAAAATATTCTGATAAAGAGCCCTTAACTTGACCTAATGAATGGGTAATATCAGCTGTTTCAGCTTCATTTAACTCATTATGACCTTCTAGAAAAGCTATATAGGGTTTGCTATTGTTCATGAGCTTGAATAGTGCATTTGTAAGCTCAAATTCAATATCTTCGATTGAATTATTTAGAACATATTCTGGGTTTGTTCCAATTTGGTTTTGAAGAAGGTTTAGCGATTGACTTCTTCCCTTGTAATAAACGATTGCACCAGGGAAAATTATCTGTTCACTATTACCAGTATTTTCTTGAACTTGAAGATTAGTAGGCTCAAGTCCATTTTCGGAGAGTTCTCTAAACAATTTATTACGTTCATCTATAGAATTAAAGTCATTCGTATTGATGAATTCATACTCAATAAATGAAGAGTAATTTCTAAATTCATCTAAAATACTTTTAGTTGAATTTTTTAGTCTTATGAAGCCTGAAGGCAAGTCGCCATCCAAATATACTTTCACGTAGGCAATGTCATCCAATGACTTAACTACATCTTTAGTAGTATCGTTTAATGAATGTCTTTTTTCTTCAGTTAAGTCTAATCTAAAGAAGAAAAAACTCGCTACAATATTCAATAGAATAATTATGAGCACATTCAATATTAGCTGTCTGTTCAAATATCCTTTCATCACCTGTTTCGTATTGAATGAATAGTTAGTAGTAAGAACAATGCATTAAGTGACAAGAAGTATATTATGTCTCTACTATCAATAACTCCTTTGCTAAGGCTATTGTAATGGTAATCAATGCCAATATAGTTTATGGCTAATCCTATTTTACCATTAGATATTTCACTAGCAATTAAGTCAAAACCAAAGTAGAAAAAACTACATATGATAATGGCTACTAAAAATGAAGTAATTTGATTTTTGGTGGTTGATGAGGCAAATACTCCTACAGAAACAAATAAACTGGAAAGTAGTAAAAGCCCAATGTATGAACCAATTATTCCTGCAGAGTCAACGTTTCCAGGAGTGTCTGAAAGTTGGTATACACTGTAGTAATATACTAGAGTAGGAGCAATTGCCATTAGAGTAACAATAAGCCCTGAAAAATACTTAGATAATACAAGTTTAGAATCTGATATTGGAAGAGTTTTAAGCCTTTCTATTGTCCCTTCCTTGTATTCGTCAGAAAATAACCGCATAGTAAGTGCTGGAATGAAAATTATAAATAGAAATGGAGATAGACTAAAAAGTCCATCCATCTGTGCAAATCCAGAATTAATAATATTGAAATCCGAAGAAATTATCCAAAGAAAGGCACTATTAGCTAATAAAAAACTTAGAATTATGATTGTCCCTGAGGCGTGACTGAAGAATGTATTGAGTTCTTTTTTTAATAATGCAATCATTAGACAAATATTATAAAATCTCGATAAGACTCCAAGCCATTGGCTTATTATTAAACAGTAATTTCACTTTACTCCAAACAGAATTAAAAAACTCGGAATTCCTATAAGAATTTAGGTGATTTTCACTTTTCCACAAACTATGGGTAAAAAAGGTGCAATTATCATTAACATCTTGGAGTAGGGTAACAGATTCACAACCATCAAAAGATATAATTTGACTTTTATTCTTTTCAAAGAACTGTTTAAATTCATCTACTTTATTCGGCTTTATTTCAAGCTTTACTATTCGTTTAATCATAGAATTCAATTCTTACAGTGTCATTTATCTCTAGTCCCATTAATGATGAGGCTGAGCCCATATTAAGCGAAATGGTAAGATTGCCAGTAGAAATGAACATAGCAAGTGCATCGCCTAGTGGAACTTCATTGTATTTCTTTTTAATGCTGCTGAGAGAGTAATGTTCTCTATTCCCTAAATGTATTGAGTATTTTCTTCCTTTAGCCACCTCATTGAATAAGCGCTTATTTATATTGGTAATTGCATTTCCATAATGGTCAATATGAACGATTGATCCGCGAATACTATTTCTCTCATGTAAAGCGACTAGTTTTGAACTTTTATTCATGAAATCAGCGGCTGGCGAGCCAATGAGTTCAAGAGTTCCACCTCGAGCAATATGGCAGGCAGCTTTAACAAAAACATCTTTTATTGGGAAGTTTTCATTATCTGATTCCATAGATGTTGTGATGTGAACAATTTTATCAGGCTTAATATCTAATAGTAGTGAGAATAAACCGTTGTCAGTACCAATAAAATAATGTTCATCTGCATACACTGCAATATGAGGTGTTTTTTCACTAGACTCAGCATTTACACCAATAATATGAATACTTCCAGGGGGGAAATCTTTATAAACATTTTTTAATACAAATGCAGCGTGTAAGACGTTGAAAGTCGGAATGTTATGACTTATATCAATAATATTTACCGACTCTAATTGCCTCAGTATGTTAGCTTTAACAGCACTAACATAGTGATCCGTATTGCCCAAGTCTGTGGTAAGTGTAATTATTGGCATAATGTTGATAAATTAATCCAAATATTTATCACAAAAGTTGTTATTTTGTCACTCCAAAAGTAAGTATAAATTTAATGGATTCGAACATAATATTCAAGTACAATAAATGGGTGAAAAAATAATTGATTTAAAGGGAGTAAATCCTATTGACATTTATGGCACTAACAATAAGACCTTGTTGTTTATACTTGATTTTTTTCCTAAAGTAAAAGTTGTTGCAAGGGGAAATACTTTAAAACTTATTGGTGATGATGAATCTGTTAATCATTTTGAATCAAAGTTTAACTTAATGTTGGCTCATTTTTCAAAATATCAACGTTTGACCCATAGTAATATTGAACGAATTATTTTAGAGGACAGTGTTGTCCTTGAAGGTAATAACGATATTCTCGTTCATGGCACTCATGGAAGAATAATTAAGGCAAGAACTACCAATCAGAGAAAAATGGTAGAAGAGTCTTTAAAAAATGATATGTTATTTGCCGTAGGTCCAGCAGGAACAGGTAAAACCTACACTGCCGTTGCTATTGCTGTAAAAGCACTGAAAAATAAAGAGGTTAAACGTATTATTCTTTCAAGGCCAGCAGTAGAGGCAGGTGAGAATTTAGGCTTTTTACCTGGTGACCTTAAAGAAAAGCTAGACCCGTACTTACAACCATTATACGATGCTTTGAGGGATATGATTCCATCTGAAAAGCTAAACGAATACATTGATAATAGAATAATAGAAATTGCACCTCTTGCTTTTATGCGAGGGCGTACATTAGATAATGCATTTGTGATATTAGATGAGGCTCAAAACTCTACCAAGCAACAGATGAAAATGTTTCTGACTAGAATGGGTAGAGCTGCTAAGTTCATCATTACTGGTGATGAAACACAAATTGATTTACCACAGAAACAACCCTCAGGTCTTTTAGAAGCATTATACGTTCTAAAAGGAGTAAAGGGTATAAGTGTTATTAAACTTGATGACAAGGACGTCATTCGCCATGAATTAGTTAAAAAAATTATTAAAGCGTACAAAGTAAAACAAGAACAAAAATGAGTAATGTAATTATTAAAACAGATTTTAATTTTCCAAACCAAACTCACCTATACAAAGGTAAAGTGAGAGACGTTTATTCAATAGGAGAAAACCAATTGGTAATGATAGCTTCAGATAGAATTTCTGCATTTGACCATGTATTACCGCAAGGCATCCCTTATAAAGGGCAAGTGTTGAGTCAAATTGCATCTAAATTCTTAGACGCTACAGCTGATATTGTTCCAAATTGGAAAGAAGCAACTCCAGACCCTTCTGTTACAGTTGGAAAAAGGTGTGAGCCATTCAAAGTTGAAATGGTTATCAGAGGATATCTCACTGGTCATGCCTGGAGAGAATACAGAGACGGTAAGCGAATGCTATGTGGCGTGCCAATGCCTGATGGAATGGTCGAAAATCAAAAATTTGAGGAAGCAATAATCACTCCAACTACAAAAGCTGAAGTAGGTCATGATGAAGATATTTCAAGAGAAGAAATTTTAGCTCAAGGTCTAGTTTCTGAAGCTGACTATGTTCTTCTAGAAAAATATACAAAAGAATTATTTGAGAGAGGTACTGAAATTGCAAAGGAAAAAGGTTTGATTTTAGTAGATACTAAGTATGAATTTGGAAAAGATTCTAATGGTGTAATTACTCTTATTGATGAAATCCATACGCCAGACTCATCTAGATATTTTTACATTGATGGTTACAAAGAAAATCTTGAAGCTGGTAACCCTCAAAAGCAATTATCCAAAGAGTTTGTTAGACAATGGCTTATTGAAAATGGTTTTCAAGGCAAGGATGGTCAAAGTATTCCTGAAATGAGTTCAGAATTTTGTAATTCTGTATCAGAAAGATATATTGAATTGTTTGAGCATATTACTGGTGACAAATTCGTTAAAGAAGACGTTTCTGACGTTCTCAATAGAGTTGAAAATAATATCAACAACTATTTAAATCAATAATTAAAAAGCCCCTTAACGGGGCTTTTTTAGTATACAGGGTATGAAGTTGTAGTAGGGGACTTGATGCAAAGTAATCGTCCTTTACTTATAACATCAAATGCTAAAGAAGACTCGTTTTCTATGATAAAGAAATCATCTGCACTGGCATGTATTGATTTATTTTTGACTTCTCCCTCGATTATGTAGATAGAATAGTAGAATTCATCTTCAAAATGCAATTCAAAAGACTCCTTATCGAATTCTATAAAATCTATTTTTATACCTTCTGCTTCAAGCTGTATAGGTGATTTATTACCTACTACAGTTGTTTTATTTCCATTCTTTGGAAGCTCACTGTGTTGAACATCAATGTATTTAGCCTCTTGCTGTAATGTTTTTCTTAAATCTGGGTTAAACCAAATTTGAAAAATTGAAGCCTCTTTTTTCATAGCCTCAGCATGTGATATTCCTCCACCAGCTTGAATAAGCTGAACGTCTCCTTTTTTAAGAGTAATCCATTTTTTTAATAGGGTATCGTAATGAATAATTTCCCCTTCAAGAACTATAGACATTATTTCAAATCCTTTATGAGGGTGTAAGCCAATAACACTATCTTTCTTTGCAGTGGCATGTGCCCAGTAAAATATATTAGAATAAGGTTTTAAATCTCCACCGTCTTGAGGGAAACCAATGGGCTTATTTTCAATAATTTCTCCATTATTGAATTCTCCATAGGCTTGTTGAGATTTAGTGAAAAGATTTATCATATTTTTGTAGTCAAGTAGAGTACAAATATCTTAATAAACATTTAAAATATCCATAATGAAAAAGATGAGAACGGTTAATAAGCGTGAAATAGAGGAACTAGAAGAGCCTGTTGAGTTAAAACTTATTACAAAATGTCCTACAAAATGGATACTTATTGATGAAGAGACTGGTCAGGTTTACAGAGGATCTAATTCTACTGAAATTGGTAAGATGTGGGAATTAATTCGTCCCCAAAAGTAAAGTTTACCTTTCCCCAAATATGGAGGAACCAATTCTTACCATATTACTTCCTTCTTCAATGGCAATTGAGTAATCGCCACTCATACCCATTGATAGTATTGAAAAATTAGGTTGACTTTCTTTTAGTTCATCAAAAATATCTTTCAAGTACTTAAATTCTTTTCTTATTTGATTCTTATTATCTGTGAATGTTGCCATTCCCATAAGTCCTACAATTGACACATTAGAGAAATCAGTTTTAAGAATTTCAATAACACCATCTTTATCTAGACCAAATTTACTTTCTTCTTGAGCTATATGCACTTGAAGCAGACAGGGAATAACTCTATTGTTTTGCTCGGCTCTTTTGTTAATTTCTTTAATTAGTTTTTTAGAATCAACTGCATGTATAAGACTAACGAAAGGAGCAATATATTTTACCTTGTTAGTCTGTAGGTGACCAATCATGTGCCATTCGATATCTTTCGGTAGAGATTCTTTTTTTTCTACGAGTTCTTGAACTTTATTTTCTCCAAAAATACGTTGACCAGCAACGTAAGCTTCTATTATCAACTCATTAGGTTTAGTTTTGGAAACAGCTACCAAATGAATGTTATCAGCTAAGTGTTTTTGTAAATGAAGTATGTTATCTTTTACAGACATCAATCATTGAGATTATATATTAGCATACCACTTCGAAGTTTGGGCTGTATATAGGTGCTTTTTGGAGGCATGGAGCGACCATTATCGGCAACATCTTTTAATTGATTGAAATTGACAGCTTTGAGTATAAATGCCAAATCGAACTCTTTACCAACAATTTTATTTTCAATCTCTTTTAAATCAACACTACCATCTATAAATGAAAGTCGCTTATCATTTCTTGGGTCTGTGATTCCTAGAATAGGGCTAAGAATATTTTTTGATAGGATAGAGGGGTCTAGCTTTTCAACACAATCATCTCTTTCTACAAATTCACCTTTCGCTACCATTGAATACCATTGATTTTCAAGGTACATGGCTATCTCATCCTTTTCTTTGGGCTGAAAGGCTTTTTCAACTTTTTGGATTGTATATTTTTTTTCAACAGCTTTCAGAAATTCATCTTTACTTAGTCCGTTCAAATCTTTAACTAATCTGTTGAAGTTAATAATCTTAAGCTGATCTTCTGCAATAAGGTAACTCATACAAAAGTCTTTATTTGAAGGGTTTATGTGATTTTTATCTTTGTAGAGTAGGCTAGATGAAGCAAATCTATGATGACCATCTGCAATGTATAAATTATCAACTTCCCTAAAAGCCTTTTGAATGGTAGAGATATCTTTATCATTATCTATCAACCATAATTTGTGTAATGACTTATTGGTAGTAGTGAATTCGTATTCAGCTCGTTTGCCTGAATAGGCATCAATTAGTTTATCTATTACCTTATGATTGGGGTAGGTCAATAATACCGGCTCTGCATTAAAGCCAGTTATATCTAGGTATTTTTTAAATAAATGTTTCCTTTTTTCAATAGTCTGCTCATGAATTTTGATGTTGCCATTGATATAATCTTCTACGCTTGATGCTCCAATAATCCCTATAAAAGAGTGTCCATTCTCTTTAATTTTTTGGTATATGTAATACTGCTTTTTGTTATCGCTAATGAATACCCCCTTATTGTTAAAGTCTTCAAATTTAGCTCTAACCATATTAAACCTTTCGGTGTAATCTTTTGCTTTATTCTTTTCGTAAAAATCAGGGTTAATAATGTGCAAAAAGGTATATGGATTGTTGTTTAACTTTTCATGAAGTGTTTCATCAGAGTAGGATAGATAGGAACGCGTTGCTACAAGAGAAACTTTATCTCTAGTAGGACGAATCGCACAAAAGGGTACTACTGATGCCATACGACTTTAGATTAGTTTAAGACTTTAAGATGAAAGTATAAAAATTAGTTGAAATACGATATAATCTTATCGGCTAATTCAACACCTATTCTATTTTGAGCTTCGTTTGTTGCTGCTCCTATGTGTGGAGTCAATGAAACATTTTGCTGCATTAAGAGTTTAACTTTTGGTGTAGGTTCATTATCAAATACATCTAGTCCAGCTGCAGAAACTTTACCAGAGTTTAGTGCATCCAATAGAGCTTCCTCATCAATTACACCACCTCTAGCAGCATTGACTATACCAACGCCATCTTTCATCATTTCTAACTCATCTTTTCCAATTACAGCTTTGTCTGAAAGCTTTGGAATGTGTAGTGTAAGGAAATCACATTCACTTATCACTTTTTCAAAGCTTGTAGTTTTTATATTAAAAGAAGTCTTTTGTCCGTCGAAGAAAGAAAGTTCAATATCAGTTTCTTTAATGAATTTATCATTAGCTATTACTTCCATCCCTAATCCGATAGCTCTTTTAGCTACTTCTTGTCCAATTCTTCCAAAACCAATGATACCAAGTTTTTTACCTTTTAGTTCCGATCCTTTGGCATAAGCTTTTTTAAGGTCTTTGAATTTAGTGTCTCCTTCTAGAGGCATTTGTCTGTTTGAGTCGTATACAAATCGAACAAGATTAAACAAATGTGCAAAAACTAATTCCGCTACAGACTCTGATGATGCCGCAGGCGTGTTTATAACCTCTAAGCCTTTGTTTTTAGCGTATTCAACGTCTATATTGTCCATTCCGACACCACCACGCCCTATAAGCTTTAAATTAGGGCAAGCGTCAATTAATTCTTTTCTGGCTGTTGTGGCTGAACGAACTAGTAAAACATTTATGTCCTTTTCGTTTATCACATTCGCTAATTGCTCTTGTGCTACTTTTTGAGTGATTACCTCAAAGCCTGCCGCTTCTAGCGTATCTATTCCAGATTGAGAAATTCCGTCGTTTGCAAGTACTTTTGTCATTATCCTTTTCGTTCTAATTCTTTCATTATATCAACTAACACTTGTACACTTTCTAAAGGCATAGCGTTGTACATAGACGCTCTGTATCCACCTACCGATCGGTGACCTTTTAATCCATTAATTCCACCTTCAAGGCACATTTTATTAAATTCTGATTCAAGAGAATTATCTGTCAATAAAAAAGTAGCGTTCATTGTAGAACGGTCTTCAATAGCAGCACTTCCTTCAAAAATAGAACTTGAATCTATAAAGTTATAAATTAAATCTGCTTTTTGATTGTTTCTTTTTTCAACCCATTCAATACCGCCATTCTCTTTCAACCATCTTAATGTAAGCATACTTACATAGATTGGGAAAACAGGAGGGGTGTTGAACATACTTTCTTTGCTGATATGCGTTCTGTAGTCTAGCATAGTAGGAATTTCTCTGCCAGTATGTCCTAAAATCTCATCTTTTACAATTACTAAAGTAGTACCTGCTGGCCCAAGATTTTTTTGTGCGCCGGCATAAATTAAATCGAAGTCAGAAACATTAATTTTTCTACTGAAAATATCAGATGACATATCGCAAACTACATTCACATCTGTAGATGGAAAACTCTTCATCTGTGTTCCAAAAATTGTATTATTTGAAGTACAATGGAAGTAATTAGCATCCGTAGGTATGGAATATCCTTTTGGTATATAGCTGTAGTTTTTATCTTTTGAACTTCCAACTACTTGAGTATCACCAAATAGTTTTGCTTCCTTTATAGCTTTTGATGACCACGCACCAGTATCTAGGTATGCTGCTTTTCCATTTGTTTTCATTAGGTTGTAAGCAACCATTAAAAATTCCATACTTGCTCCACCTTGTAAAAATAGAACAGAGTACCCTGAAGGAACGTCTAGTGTTTCTTTAACTAAATTGATAGCTTCGTTCATAACAGCAACAAAGTCGGCGCTTCTATGAGATATTTCAATTAATGAAAGGTCAAGGTTGTTGAAGTTTAAGATAGAAGATGAGGCTTCTTTGAAAACTTGTTGTGGTAAAATGCAAGGACCAGCGCTAAAATTGTGCTTTTTCATATGTCAAATATTGTGAATACAAAAATGGGGTATTATTATTTATTTTGGAAACAATCCAGAGTCTATTTTTTTGATTTTTGGAACATTAACTTTTTGTGGATTTTCAACATTCTCTTTAAATTTAAATGAACCATTAATTAATTCAAATGCATTGATGCTTCCATCTGGCACATAAAAATCATAAAGTCCTTCTAAATCATCGTTTATTGGTATTAAATTGGGGAAGGTGATGTGTTTATTTTTCTTATAGTATTTAACAGATACAGCTGCGTCTTCCTTATATTCCAGAATAAAGCGGTGTAAGCGTTGTTTCTTATATCTAAATATGGGTGCTCCAAATACTAGTGATTTTGAAGATATTGACAAAACATCAATGATTTTCTTGTTACTAAATTCATCATTTCCATCCCAACCCAGTAGTAAGTAGTAGGTTTTACTTCCTTTTATAAATGACGATAGTTGGTAATATAAAGCACCAATCCATTGGTTATTAATTAATTTTAGTGAGTTAGCACTTTTTACTTCGCCTAACATAGGTTCAAGATATTTTACTTGATATTTCTTTTTGTTATCAAAATACTGAACTATAGCGTGATACTGATTGACATTATTATCTAGTGGAATATGCCAATTGATGATTCTTAATTTTTTATCATCGCTCGTTAATATTGGAAAGAGGGTTGTTAAAGAATCAAAGGAATACCGCATAGACTTAGGGTCATCAAGAACGAAATCCCAAGTTTCTAAAAACGCTTTGTGGGCGTCTAATTTTTCACTGTCATTTTTACCATAAACTATCTGTTTGGCAAGAACTTTCAGTTCGCTTTCGTAAGAAGAAAAATCTGTCTTTTGTGCAAATAAATTGACACTAACAAAAGCCAATAAAGTGATAATAAAGTATTGAAATATGGCTTTGTAGTTATGTAGCATTTATGAGTGTAAAAAGTCCTTTTTAGATAGTAATTCAGATTCAGACTCAACATTATCTTCATCTGATACACAGCAATCAACAGGACATACAGCAGCACACTGAGGCTCATCATGAAAACCCATACATTCAGTACATTTATCAGTAACGATATAGTAAACATCATAATCAACAGGGTCCTGAGAGTCATCGGCATTGTATTCGCCGCCGCTTTTAGGGGTAACCATTCCACTTAATGAAGTACCATCAGAAAAGTGCCACTCCATACCGCCTTCATAAATGGCATTATTAGGACATTCAGGTTCACAAGCTCCACAATTTATGCATTCATCTGTAATTTTAATTGCCATTTTATAAAATCAAAAAGGTTAATAGTTTTATTTTGCAGGTACAAATATACTAAGAAAATGACGATTGAAAATAGAATTTTTGCTTTTGAAAAATTAGGAGACTTTTTAAATGGTTTTACGAGTAGTAATACAGATAATACTCATGCATTAGAAAAAGCTATACAACAGATTGTTTATAAAAATGGATGGTTTACCCCAGAAAACATTAGAAGTTCTATATCTGCTATTTCGTATAATTTAAACCGTAAAAAATTATCAGATTGGGTTGCTAAATATTCAATTGATAACTTTCCTAAAAAGAGCGTTTCAATAATTATGGCTGGTAATATTCCTCTTGTAGGTTTTCATGATTTGCTATGTGTCTTAATTAGTGGTAATAAAGCTATTGTAAAAATGTCATCAAAAGACAATCAATTGCTTTCAATAATCGTTGATGAGTTAATTAAGATTGAACCAGAATTTTCTAACCTAATTCAAATATCACCCTCATTAGTTAAAGAGTTTGATGCTGTTATCGCCACAGGAAATAATGACTCATTTAAGCATTTTGATTATTATTTTAAAGAGCACCCAAAAATCTTGAGAAGAAGTAGAACCTCAGTTGCAGTATTGGATGGTAATGAAAGTTTAGAGGAAAGAAAGTCTCTTGCGGCAGATGTATTTATGTATTTTGGTTTGGGTTGTCGAAATGTGACTAAATTATTTGTTCCAAAAGGTTACAATCTAGATTTACTTTTCGAGGTTTTTTATGATTACAAGGACGTTATTCTTAATAATAAGTATGCTAATAATTACGACTATTACAAAGCCATTTATTTAATGGGTAATAAAAAAATTATTGAAAATGGCTTTTTGATTCTTAAAGAAGATAAAAATTTACATTCTCCGGTGGGTGTGTTGAATTATGAGTTTTATGATGATTTAGGTGTTTTAAACTCTGAATTAGATAGTATGAATGAGGATATTCAATGTGTAGTTAAAAAGGGAGGGATTCCATTTGGGAGTGCTCAGTTTCCAAAATTAGACGATTATGCTGATGGAGTTGATACCTTATCCTTTCTCGAAAAAATTTAATCTACTCTTTCGTAAGCTCCAATATCCGGATTGTTATCTCTGCTATTACCTAATATGTCAAGAGTGATAGAAGTTGATTTACCAGCATTCAAGGCAGGAGATTCTGCACTAATCGTAAAATCTTGATCTATAGTGCTATTAAAGACGTTTATATCAATATCCGTTTCAATACTATTACTTTCATTAAAAGAGCTCAGAGAAGAGTCTGGGTGTATTTTCATTATGCAGTGGTCGAATAGATAGTTGAAAGCTCCTCCTGAATTGTTTTGTAATTCTATTTCATGCACATTACTACCATCAATAATACAATTAGTAAATGTAGCCTCATTTAAATCTCTAATTTGAATAGCTCCATTAATATCTTCGTAATAGTTGTTTATAATAAGTGAAGGCGTATTTCTGCTTCCATATGAGTAATAATTAGCAAAGGTTGAATGTGTAAAATTATACTGACCACCTATATTCAATACAAGACTGTATCTGCCACAATTTTTAATCACATTGTTAAAGCCATTTATATAACTTCCTTGAGCAAACAAGCCAATATCACTCATGTTTTCTATAATCGTATTATTTATCTCAAGGGTTGGATTTGCCGAGCTTCCAAGAGTATCAACTTTTACACCAACAGTTCCATTTCTTATGATGGCATAGTTAATTAGGTTATTTTTACTGCCTTGACACATCCATATTTGATCCCACTGACCCGGAGCATCGGCGTACCATTGTTCCAAACGGTCTCCCTGAAAAACAACTTCATTATTTAAGCTGCCATTTACGATTAAAGTACCACCATTGTTACTTGTTCCCAAAATAGGGTTTCCAGATATTATGCCTGAGTTTTTGTGAAAATAAATTTGACTTCCTTCTTCAATTATTAATGTAGCGTTGGGTTCTATAATTACAAAGCCATAAATAACATGCGGTAAATCATTTGACCATGTTGTATTTTCATCTATTGAGTAATACCTAAAGTTTAAAGTATCATTACCACCTATGAATAAGTTATCCGTAGGTGTGTAAAAATTAGCATTTTGTCCGTAGGCAACGAGTTCAATACTTTGGGTATTTCCGTTGGTTGTAAACTCAAGTTTATTAGTAACTAGATAGGGGAGTTGGGAAGAATTTGGATTGATAGTAACTTCAATAAAGACAAACATACTGTCATTAGCAGCTAGTTTTATGTTTTGGCTTTGTTCAATTGGCATTCCATCAACATTGACTCTATATACATTTAGTGGGTCATTGTTTGATAGACTAATATTATCAATCGTTACAGGGTTAGCATTGTTATTGTAAACCACAAACTTTTTTGTTGCACTTCCAATGGAAGAAAAAACGGTATCAAATAAGATGGAGTCATTAGAAAAAGAGAGGTTTCCTGGTCCACTTTCCTGAAAAAAGTCCTTTTGACAGGAGGCAATTGAAATTAAAATTCCTAAAAAAAGAATGGTTTTTCTGATATACATAGTGCTGCAAATATAAAACAAACGATGAGGCAACACCAATTAGTATAATATTTAAAATGCTAGTTTGTCAGTTTATTATAAGTGTTTATATTTGCAATCCAAATTATTGAAATAATGAAAAAAGGAATTCACCCAGAAAATTATAGATTAGTTGTTATGCAAGATATTTCAACGGGTCATACTGTATTGACTAAATCTACTGCAAATACTAAAGATACTATCAAGTGGGAAGATGGAAATGAGTATCCATTAATTAAAATGGAAATCTCTTCAGACTCTCACCCGTATTATACTGGTAAAATGAAGCTAGTCGATACTGCTGGTCGTATTGATAAGTTCAAAAATAAATACTCTAAGTTTTCTAAGTAAGAAAGAGTACTTATCATATATATCATAAAAAACCCATTCAATTTGAATGGGTTTTTTAATGAGTAATATTTTATTATGGTTGTTATATTACTTTTCTATTTTAATTCTTGGTGCTCCATCTAGTATTTCATCATTAGCAAACTCAATAAATTTCTTAAAATTAGTATTGAAGGCAATTGCCAATTCATTTGCTTTTGTGTCATACTCGTCTTTATTTTCCCATGTGTTCTTAGGGTTTAATAATTCCGATGGCACATCTTTACACGATGTTGGCATATGAAGTCCAAATACATCATGCTTAACGTAATCTACATCATTCAAATCGCCGTTTAAAGCAGCTGAAATCATTGAACGAGTATACTTAAGGCTTAATCTTGAACCCACACCATAAGATCCGCCAGACCATCCGGTATTGACTAGCCAAACATTTACATTGCTTGATTTCATTTTTTCTCCCAATAATTCTGCGTATCGAGTAGGATGTAAGGGCAAGAACGGCTCTCCAAAGCAAGCTGAAAAGGTTGTGCTTGGCTCAGTTATACCTTCTTCTGTACCAGCTACTTTAGCTGTATATCCAGAAATAAAGTGATACATCGCTTGTCCAGCTGTTAGTTTTGATATTGGAGGCAGTACGCCAAAAGCATCACAAGTAAGAAAGAAAATATTTTTTGGTGCACCAGCAGTTGAAGGAACAGCAATATTTGAAATGTGATGAATAGGATAGCTTACTCTAGTGTTTTCAGTAATTGTACTGTCCTCAAAATCTATTTCATCAGTGCCATCCTTAAAAATCACATTTTCTAATAAAGCACCTTCTTTGATTGCCGCATAAATATCTGGTTCTTTTTCAGCAGTTAGGTCAATGCATTTTGCATAGCACCCACCTTCAAAATTGAATACACTGTTTTCACTCCAGCCATGTTCATCATCACCAATTAAGTTTCTATTTGGGTCGGCAGATAAAGTTGTTTTACCAGTTCCCGACAATCCAAAAAATACTGCAGTATCACCTGATTTACCCACATTAGCTGAACAATGCATGGATAAAATACCTTTTTCATGAGGCAAGATATAGTTAAGAACAGAAAAAATTCCTTTTTTGATTTCGCCAGTATATCCAGTACCACCAATTAAAATGTTTTTATCTGTGAAATTAATGATAGCAAAGTTATGTTGTCTAGTGCCATCAACTTCAGCGTCTGCTAAAAACGAGGGTATGTTTATGATAGTCCACTCTGGAGAAAAGGTTTTAAGTTCTTCTTCAGATGGTCTTAAGAACATATTGTAGGCGAATAAATTAGACCAAGGGTATTCGTTTATTACTCGAATATTTAATCTAAAGTTTTCGTCTGCACAAGCATAAACATCTCTTACATAGATGTCTTTATTTTTAATATAGTTTACAACCTTATTGTAAAGAGATTTATACTTATCTGGACTAAAAGGAATATTGACATCTCCCCACCAAACGGAGTCTGCTGTCAAGTCGTCCATAACAATAAATCTATCTTTAGGAGAACGACCAGTAAATTCACCTGTATTTACTGTAATAGCACCAAAACTAGTTGGTTTAGCTTGCTCTAGATCAACAGATAGGGAGGCTAATTTTTCAGGGGAAAGGTTCCAATGAATATTTACATCAGAAATGCCCAATTTATATAACTGTGATTGAATATCGTTATTCATGCATCAAATTGTATATAGGGTTAGGCTGACAAATATTAGAATTAATCACTAGCCCACAAAAAATAAAGTGTTGATTTTTAGTAAAATGTTTTTTGTAGTTTACTAGAGAAAAATAATTCAAAAACTAATAATTCTAATGTGTAAATTATACACATTAAAAGCCGTATTGACGATTATTTTAATTGAAAATTTTGTTTAATGGACATTGTCTTAAAGAAAACAAGAATCCAAGCGAAAATAAACAGTAATCCTCCAATAGGAGTTATTGGTCCAAGAATATTCAAATTAACACCAATGAGGTCTTGAATACTTAAAAAGTATATTGAAAATGAAAAACAAATAATGCCAGAAATGAATAGAACAATTATTGTTGATGATAGCTTAAGTTTAGAGTAGTTTAATCCTAAAATCAATACTGCTAACGAATGAAAAAGGTGATATTTAGTACCTACTTTAAAACTTTGTAGCTGTTCAAAACTAATGAGTTTTTTTAGTGCATGTGCACTAAAAGCATCTAGAATTATGCCCAAAATAATTAGACCAACAGCTATGAGTATAACTTTCTTATTCATCCTATTAGAAAAACACTAAAATACATATATTAGCCACACGCAATACATCAACTTATGAAAAGAATATTAGTAGTTGGAGCCGGATTATCAGCCACATCATTGATTGACTACCTTCTTAGCAAATCCGAAGAACACGATTGGAATGTAATTGTAGGTGATTATGATTTTAATCTAGCTGAACAAAAAATCAACAATCACCCTAGAGGTGCTGCCTTACATTTTGATGTGTTTGACGTAGAGCAGCGTAATGATGCTATTCGTGAAGCAGATATAGTAGTGTCCATGTTGCCAGCCAGAATGCATGTATTATTAGCTGAAGATTGTGTTATACAAGGAGTAAATATGATTACAGCCTCTTATGTTTCTGATGAAATTCTAGCTCTTGATGAGAAAGCTAAGGAAAAGGGCGTTTTGTTACTTAATGAAATTGGACTTGATCCAGGAATAGACCATTTATCGGCTAAAAAAATAATTGATGACATTCATTCTAAGGGAGGTGAGATTAATCTTTTTAAGTCCTTTTGCGGTGGCTTAGTTGCTCCTGAATATGATGATAACCCTTGGAATTATAAATTCACTTGGAATCCTCGAAATGTTGTTCTAGCGGGGCAAGGCACAGCTCAATTTATTAGAAATAATCTTTATAAGTACATACCTTATAATACACTCTTCAAAAGAGTTGATAACATTGAGGTTTTAAATGAAGGCAAATTCGAAGCCTATGCTAATCGTGATTCACTTTCTTATAGAGAATCATATAACCTTAATGACATACCTACAATGTTAAGAGGAACTCTCAGAAGACCTGGCTTTTCCAAAGCATGGGACGTTTTTGTACAATTAGGTATGACTGACGATTCATTTGAGCTATCTAATGTGTCAACAATGACGTGTAGAGAATTTATAAATTCTTTTCTCGAATACGATATTGTAAAATCTGTTGAAAATAAAGTTCAAGACTATTTGTCACTAGATAAAGAGGTAATGGATAAGTTGATTTGGCTAGGTCTTTTTGAGAACAAAAAAATAGGCTTAGATAGGGGCACACCTGCTCAGGTTTTACAACATATTTTAGAAAGTAAATGGTCTTTGAAAGCTGATGACAAGGATATGATTGTTATGCAACACTTGTTTGAATACACCTTAGGTGGCAAAGACTATAAACTTAAGTCATCACTAGTTTTGAGGGGTAAAGACCAGACCAATACGGCTATGAGCATGACTGTTGGACTTCCAGTAGCCATTGCTGCCGAACTTATCTTGACTGATAAAATAAATATGTCAGGAGTAAAGATTCCTATTGACAAGGAAATTTACTTGCCCGTTCTAGAAAAACTTAAAGAGTTTGGAATAGATTTTGTTGAGGAAGAGATTACAGATTAAGGTAAAAGTCTTTACATAAATCCACGTATTCATCTGTATACTGATGCCGTTCCTTTTCAATGGTCAGTTGATTTTCTATTAGTGTTTTTTTCTGTTTAGAAATTTTAAGCAGAATTCGCATAACGTTACTTTTCTCGTTTCCTTTTACCCAACATATCTCGTTAATATACAAGCCAAAAGATTTCAAATTGCTTCGAATTTCTTGAAAATTTTCTGAGGGATAGACTATCATCAATTCTCCTTTTGAACTAAGAAGTGTATCCATTTTTTCAAAAATATCATTTAAGGATAAGCTATTTGTGTGTCTAGCTGTTGCTCGTCTTTCATCAATAGATGTAGTGGTGTTTTTAAAGTAGGGTGGATTGCATACTATTAAATCAAAAGAGTGATTAAAATTCGCATTTTGAAGGGACCTTTCATAGCAGCTAAGTCGTTTATGCCATTGACAATTGGTCATGTTTGAAGTAGCCTCTTGAACAGCTTCAGAATCAATATCAATACCAATGATGTTGGCACCCTCAAACCGTTGTGCCATCATAATAGCAATTAAGCCTGTACCAGTACCAATATCCAAAATATGTTCTGGAGGTGATGAAGGTGTTGCCCAAGCACCTAGAAGAACACCATCAGTGCCTACTTTCATTGCAGATTTTGATTGTTCTATTTCAAAAGATTTAAATCGAAATACCAAATCAATCTGTTTTGGTAAATGCACGAATCAAGAAATACAGAACGGATAATTCAATAGCTACAAGAATAAAATGAATGTTGTAAACTTGTTCTTGCTTGTCGAGAATCAGCTCATAATATTCTAAGCCTTTGTAGAATAAGTAAGATATAGCCATACCAACTAGGTAGCCTATTTGTTTAGCCATATCTATTTTGGTCAGAACTTCATTGTCATTAAAGACTAGTGTCTCGGCTCTTACCAGGTAAGAACCAAATACAAATGTAATTTGATAGCCGATATATATAAACAATGCTGTCTGATAGCTGTATGAAAAGATTAGAAAACTAACGAGCATAGCCAATACAATCAATTCAACGAGTATGGAAATTCGAAAAAAGTAATAAGCGTTTAAAATTTTATGGTAAAATTTAGCAACGATTATCATAACTAATGCTAGAAATATACCACCTAATGAATAAACAGAAGGATCGAGAGGCTCGTAAATAGTAAAAACACTTCCAATAGAAACACCCAAAAATAAAGAGTTAAACCATTTGTAAATGATAAATGCTCTTTGATTAAGGTTTAAATTGGATAACATAGTTCTTAATAATAACAATTTCTTCTAACCTTAGCAATGTGCTTGGCTAAGCGAAGAACCTGACGTGTATAGCCATATTCATTATCGTACCAAACATACAAAACAAATGTTTTCCCATCACTAGAAACTTGAGTTGCTGGGCTATCGTAAATAGAAGGGCAGCTATCGCCAACGATATCAGAAGAAACAAGCTCATTATTAACTGAAAAACGAATTTGCTCAACTAAATCAGAATCAAAAGCAGCCTTTCTCATTAATTCATTAATGCCATCTAAAGAACTCTCTTTTTCAGTCGTTAAATTGAGAATTGCTAGAGAACCATTTGGTGTTGGTACACGAATGGCACTAGAAGTCAATTTACCCTCTAATGACGGAATAGCTTTTGTAACAGCTTTGCCAGCACCAGTTTCTGTAATAACCATGTTTAATGCAGCAGCACGACCTCTACGGTATTTCTTGTGCATATTATCCACAAGGTTTTGGTCATTGGTGTAGGCGTGAATCGTTTCTATATGACCTTTTACCACACCTAATTCTTTTTCTATTACTTCCAAAACAGGAGTGATAGCGTTTGTCGTACAAGATGCTGCAGAAAATATATGTTGATTATCTACGTCAACCTTATGATTTACACCAAATACAATATTTGGAACTCCCTTACCAGGGGCAGTAAGTAATACTTTAGAAACCCCTTTAGATTTAAGGTGTAAACTTAAGGCCTCATCGTCTCTGAAAACCCCAGTATTATCAATTACTAAAGCATTGTTGATGCCATATTGAGTATAATCAATAGAATCCGGACTATCAGCAGCAATCATTTTAACAGTTCTACCGTTGATTATTATGGATTTATTTTCTAAATCTTCAATAACATTAGCATTGAATACACCATGAACAGAATCCGTTCTTAGTAAAGATGCTCTTTTGATGATATCATCATCAGAATTTTTACGAGTAACTATAGCTCTTAAACGCAGTTGGTCTCCTGCACCGTCTTGTAATGAAAGTTCTCTGGCCACTAATCTACCAATTCTTCCAAAGCCATATAGAATAACATCCTTTGGAGATAAGTCGTTATCTGTAGAAATAAATGAAGATAACTTTTTTGAAACGAATTCATTTATATCGTCTTCAGTTCCTTTAGCTTTTATCCATTCAAAAGCCAGTTTACCCAAATCAATTTTAGCATTTTTTATACCGAGTTCAAGTATTGCTTTTGCAATGGGTAGAGTTTGTTTCGTACTTATATCTTGTTGAACAAATTTTCTAGCATAATCATGTAAATTAAAAATTTCACTGATGCTAATATTCGTCATTCTGTTTCTAAACATTACTAATTCAGTAGAATGTTCTAGAACTAATTTACTGACGATATTGGATAGCTCTGCAGAGGCGTGTTCTTTGCTTATCCATTCAGTTAATTCTTGGTTATAATTTTCAGTAGTCATATTAGTAAGTAGTTTTGGACATAAATATTATTCGGCAAATTTACATTTTTGGGCTTCACAATCGATAAAATATTCATAAAATTGACAAAACACTATTTTAATTAAATTTGGAGAATGAAAATACACTTTTCAAAGTATCAGGGTGCTGGTAATGACTTCATCATTATCGACAATAGAAATGCTCTTTTTGCCCCCTCAAATCACGAACTAATTAGTAGGTTATGTGACAGACGAATGGGCATTGGTGCGGATGGGTTAATGCTTCTTAATACCTCTGATGATTATGCCTTTGAAATGGTGTATTTCAATGCTGATGGTAAACTTGGCTCTATGTGTGGGAACGGAGCAAGGTGTATCGTTGCTTTTGCAAAGCAGTTAGATATTTTTGAAAATGAATGTACGTTTTTAGCATTCGATGGTCCACATTATGCAGAATGGACTGAGGAGTTTGTTCGTCTTAAAATGAGTGATATCACTAGTGTAGAATCTATTAATGGCTCTTACTTTATAGATACGGGTTCTCCACACTACATTTCGTTTGTAGACAATTTAGAGGATTTGGACGTAACGAAAGAAGGGCAGTTAATTAGGTATAACGAACGCTTTAATTCTGAAGGAACTAACGTTAATTTTGTTCAATTGGGAGAGAAAAACATATCCATTCGAACTTATGAGAGAGGTGTAGAAGCAGAAACATTAGCTTGTGGAACGGGTGCAGTAGCTTGTGCAATTGCCACCTTTGAAAAGGGTCACATTCAAAATAACTCTTTAGAAGTGAAGGTTTTAGGAGGTTGGTTAAAGGTAGATTTTCAGAAAACAGATTTTTACTCAGATGTTTTTTTAACTGGTCCTTATCAAGAAGTATTTAAAGGAGAGGTAGAATGTTAAGAGGAGAAAATATTAATTTAAGAGCTTTAGATCCATCAGACTTGGATGTGCTATACAATTGGGAAAATGATACTTCTATTTGGAAAGTCAGTCAAACTATTGCTCCATTTTCCAAAAATATATTGGCAAAGTATTTAGAAAATGCTCACCAAGATATTTTCACTGCCAAGCAGTTGAGATTAATGATAGAGAAGGATAACACGCCAATCGGAACTATTGAATTGTTTGATTTTGACCCTGTAAACCTTAGGTGTGGTATAGGAATATGGATTGTTGATGAAGAAAATAGGAGAAAAGGCTACGCTAAAGAAGCCTTAACGTTGATTATAAAATATGCTTTCTCTAATCTGCACCTTAACCAGATATATTGTAATATTTCTTCAAGAAATCAGGCAAGTATAAATCTATTTGGATCCCTTGATTTTCAGTTAGTAGGAGTGAAGTCGAAATGGAATAATACTCCTGAAGGATGGGAGGATGAACTATTATTTCAATTGCTGTGCGATTAGTTTATATCTTCATATTATTTATCTTGATAAGTTGTTCTTCTAAAGTAGAGCCTTACACTGATTATTTAAACCATAATGACACCGTTAAATACGTAGGCATAGAAAGCTGTATGGCTTGTCATTACGATATTTATGAAACTTATATACAAACAGGAATGGGACAATCCATGTCCTTAGCAACAAAAGAAAATAGTGAAGCTATTTTTAGTCATTCCTCTTTACTGAAAGATACATTTAATCAGCTCACTTATCATCCCTTTTGGGAAGATAGCTTGCTGAAAATTAAAGAGATACACGCATACAACCAAAGAACAGAAATAGCGGACTATATAGTGGGTTCTGGACACCACACAAACTCTCATTTATGGTACGAGAATGGCTATGTACATCAAATGCCTTTTACCTATTATACCCAAGATGGAAAGCTAGATTTTCCACCAGGATTTGAAAATGGTTTCAATAGCCGTTTTTCTAGAACTATAGGTTTAGAATGCATGAGTTGCCACAATGCAATGCCTGACTTTGTGATGGGTTCTGAAAATAAATTTGATAAGGTGCCTCATGGAATTGACTGTGAACGTTGCCATGGTCCTGGTGAATTACACGTTCAGCAAATGATGAATGGGGAAATTGTGGACACCTCCAAGCACATTGATTATTCTATCGTTAACCCTAAAAAACTATCGTTAGAAGCACAATTTCAAATTTGTATGCGTTGCCACCTACAAGGAAATACAGTCTTAGAGGAAGGGAAGAGCTTTATAGACTTTAAGCCTGGAATGGAGCTGTCAGATATCATGACTATTTTTGTTCCTCGATATGAAGACGATAATACTTTTATTATGGCTTCGCACGTAGATAGGTTCAAGCAAAGTGCATGTTTTACCAACTCGCAGATGAATTGTACCACCTGCCACAATCCTCACCATTCTGTACAGAAAGAACGTCCTAACTTCTTCAATGACAAGTGTTTATCCTGTCATGATGATTGTAAAGATGAATTTAGAGAAAGTAATAATTGTATTGAATGCCACATGCCAGCCTCGTCAACTATTGATATTCCCCATGTGAGTATTCATGATCATAAAATTGGTGTTCATCTTCCTAAAGATAGTCTAAGCACAAAAGGTGATTTCATTGGTTTGGAAGCTATAAACAACCCTAGTCCAAAACTGTTGACTCGAGCAAAAGCCTATTTATATCAATATGAAAAATTCGATGCTCAAGACTATCTTTTAGACTCGGCTTCATATTTATTACAAAGGATAGATATAGAATCCTCATACCACGATTTAATTCATTTGTACTATTTAAAAAAGGATTTCAGTTCATTAGTAAATGTGAGTAAGTCAGTAGAAGATTTATTATCTAAACTAAACAAAACCTCTTATTCTAATTCTCATGCTTGGACGTCCTTTAGAATTGCATATTCATACGATAAGCTTAACTCTAATCTAGCTTTAGATTATTACAAGAAGGCAGTAGAGCTAGCACCTTATGTTCTAAAATTCAGATTAAAGTTAGGCGATTTCTATTCAAAAAGTCAAGATTTAGAAAATGCCGAAAAACAGTATCGACTTATTTTGGATGAGTTCTCAAAAAATGAAAACGTCTGGTGTAATTTAGGATATGTTCTTGTTCAAAAGAATAATTTTGATGAAGCTAATAGCTGTTACGATAAAGCTTTGGCTTTAAACCCAGTTCATATTCAAAGCTTATTAAATAAAGCAAGTTTACTGATTATACAAGGAGATATTAATAAAGGAAAGCTATATTTGAATCGTATTTTGGAGATTGACAGCAAGAATGAAAAAGTTAAAAGTATAATGTCCTCATTATAATGGCTAAGAAGAAGAGTTTTTTATACAAGTTTATTTGGAGTTTAGTAGGTGTACTCTTTGTTAGTGGCGGAATTACGGCATCTATTTTTTATGGTAGAATATACCAGCCAAACGTTTCATTAAATACTGATAAAGAGGTATTTGTAGATATACCTACTGGAGCAACTTTTGAAGATGTACTTCAAATTCTTTCTGATGAGGGTATAATCATCAATTCATCCTCTTTTGTATGGATTGCCGAGCGTAAACGATACAACGATTTTTCTATAAAATCAGGACGCTATCTTCTGAAAGATAAAATGAGTAATAACGATTTAGTAAATCTATTACGCTCTGGAAGACAAACCCCTATCAATGTCGTATTCAATAACATCAGAACAAAAGAAGAGTTTGCTGGTAAAATAGCTTCTCAATTGGAAATGGATTCTATAACGTTACTAGACGCTATGCTCGACACAGCATTTCTAAATCCATTGAATTTAAACGCTTTTACAGTTAGTTCATTATTTATTCCCAATACCTATGAGTTTTATTGGAATACGCCAGTAGAGAGCTTCTTGTCGCGTATGCTAGCCGAACACCATCACTTCTGGAACGATAGTAGAAAAGCAAAAGCTAAGAAAATAAGCCTTTCTCAAGAGGAAGTAACTGTTCTAGCTTCTATAGTAGAAAAAGAATCTTTTCGCAAATCAGAGCAGCCTACTATTGCAGGGCTTTACCTCAATAGATTACGAAAAGGCATGAAACTACAGTCTGACCCTACGGTGATTTATGCTTTAGGTGATTTTTCTATCAGACGAGTACTCAAAAAAGACTTAAAATTTGATTCACCCTACAATACATATAAATACAAAGGTCTGCCAGTAGGGCCTATTTCCTTGCCTTCAATTCAAGCCATTGATGCCGTTCTAAATTATGAAAAGCATCAATACTTGTACATGTGTGCTAAAGAAGACTTTACAGGTTATCATAATTTTGCAGAAAATGCTGTGCAGCACTATGCTAATGCAGCTAGATATAGAAAAGCCCTTAATTCACGAGATATAAAACGATAAGTTATGAAGATTAAATTTGGAACAGACGGATGGAGAGCCATCATAGCTAAAGAATACACTGTTGATAATGTTGCTAGAGTAACAGTTGGTGTAGCACAATGGCTTAAGGCCAATTTTGAAAACCCTTCAGTTGTTATTGGTCATGACTGTCGATTTGCAGGTCAATTATTTACAGAAACGACTGCTAAAGTGCTAAAACATATGGGTGTAAAGGTAACTATAGCTGATAGGTTCGTAAGTACACCAATGTTATCTTTAGCCGTTGTTGAGCATAAGGCCGATTTGGGCGTAGTGATTACCGCAAGTCATAACCCACCAGAATACAACGGTTACAAACTCAAAGGGAACTTTGGAGGACCACTATTATCAGATGATATACAGGCTGTGGAAGATTTAATTCCTGATGCTCATGGCTTGGATTTAAACAGTTTAAGTTTAGATGGTGTAGAAGTAGCAGACTTCACTCAATTATACCTCGATAAAGCAAAGGAAGCCTTTGATTTGGATGCTATAAATAACTCCGATTTGAGTCTTGGATATGATGCTATGTATGGGGCTGGTCGTGAAGCTGTTCCGGCTTTACTACCAAAAACAACCCTTTTTCATTGTTCTAACAACCCAGGATTTAATGGTACAGCACCAGAGCCTATTCATAGAAATTTGATAGAGTTTTCAGATTACATCAAAACTACTGGAGAGATTGATTGTGGCTTGGCTACAGATGGCGATGCCGATAGAATAGGTTTGTATAATGCTAAAGGAGAATTTATTGACTCTCACCACATCATTCTTTTGTTAATTCATTATTTAGTAAAGTATAAAGGCTTGATTGGTAAAATTGTTACAGCATTTTCCTGTTCAGTAAAGGTAGCTCAGATGTGTGCCCACTATGGTTTAGATCATGAGATTGTAAAAGTAGGCTTTAAGCACGTTGCTGGTGTGATGCTCAAAGAAGATGTCTTATTGGGCGGAGAGGAGTCCGGTGGCGTAGCTATAAAAGGACACATTCCAGAAAGAGATGGCATTTGGATGGGCTTAGTGATATGGGAATACATGGCCAAAACAGGTAAAAGTCTAGACGATTTAATTCAGGAAGTATACGATATAGTAGGGGAGTTTGCTTTTGAGCGTATAGACTTACACCTAGAAGAAGCTAAAAAGCTAGAGATAGTAGAGAATTGCAAACAGGGTGTTTATACAGCCTTTGGCGATATGCCCATTGTAAAAACAGAAACCATTGACGGTTTCAAATACTATTTTGATGAAGACAGTTGGATAATGATTCGTCCTTCAGGTACAGAGCCTGTTTTGCGTACCTATGCTGAAGCTAAAAATCAGGCTAAATGTTTTGAAATACTAGAGAAAGTACACAAAGCATTACTTGATTAATTTTATCTGTAGTAAAGGTATAAAAGTCCAGTTTTAATTGGGCTTTTTTTTACTTTTGCATCAAACTTTATGCTATGAAATCAAAAGGATTATTATACATCAGAACCTTATGGTTTTTCAAATAATATAAAGCCACGTTTTAAAAAGCCTAAATTCAAGGACTGTAAGATTAAGCTAAAAGAAAATACATCTAATGAAATTAGATTGATACAGCAAAACTAATATTTCATTTTTTGCATAAAAAAAGCCTGAGTATTTGCTCAGGCTTAAATTAAAGCTTAAAAATTACCTTAGTGCTTAGACAGGTAATCGGCAACGCCAGCAAAGCTTTCTTTCATAGCGTCTTTACCTTTTGACCAGTTAGCTGGGCAAACTTCACCTTCTTCTTCAAAATGCTGTAAAGCGTCTACCATTCTAAGAGCTTCATCTACATTTCTTCCTAATGGGAAGTTGTTTACGATTTGGTGCTGTACCACGCCTTCTTTGTCGATAAGGAATAATCCTCTGTAAGCAATCATTGGGCCTTCAGCTTCTAACTCATCGTTTTCATTGATGAAATAGTCACCAGCCAATACACCGAAGTTTTCAGCAACTGTTTTGGCAACATCAGCAACGATAGGGTAAGTGATACCTTTGATACCACCATTGTTTTTATCTACTTGTAACCATCCCCAGTGACTTTCTGGAGTGTCCGTAGAGCAAGCAACGACTTCTACGCCTTTAGCTTGGAATTCGTCTAGTTTAGCCTGAAAAGCGTGAAGCTCTGATGGGCAAACAAAGGTAAAATCTTTAGGGTAGAAGAAAAATAATACATGCTTCTTACCGATGAATTGTTCTAGTGAGAAACCGTCAACGATTTCACCACCATTAACGACAGCTTTAGTGCTGAACTTAGGGGCTTTTTTTCCTACTAATACCATAGTTTATGAGTTTAATATTGTTTTCTATTATTTGAAGGTACAAATTTAAGCATAAAGTACTACTTATTGAAACTTATTTTCTGTATTTCTTGGTGTCTGTAGCAATCAATGGTGTGGTCATTAACGATGCCTGAGGCTTGCATAAAAGCATAACAAATGGTGCTGCCAACAAATTTAAACCCTCTAGCTTTTAGGTCTTTACTCATCTTGTCAGACAATGGCGTACTGGCAGGTATTTCCGATAAGTCGGTGTACTGATTATGAATGGTTTTTCCATTAGTGAAACTCCAGATATAAGTATTGAATGAGGCATATTCTTCTTGAACCCTAATAAAGGCTTGAGCATTGGTAACGGTAGCTTTAATTTTTAGTCGATTTCTAATGATGCTACTGTCTTCTCTAAGCCTTGCCATGTCTTCATCGGTCATCTGAGCCACTTTTTGTACATCAAAATCATAGAAAGCCTTTCTAAAACCCTCACGTTTTTGAAGAATAATCTTCCAGCTTAGTCCGGCTTGAAAACTGTCTAGAACAAGGAATTCAAACCATTTTTTGTCCTTAGTAACAGGCACGCCCCATTCCGTATCGTGGTAGTTCATCTCTATGTCGGAAGGCCATTGGCAACGTTTTTTCATAATTCGCGGATATTTGGTTTAAAACTATTCGTCTTTTTCACTAGCATATTTTTCAAAATAACGATATTTGTGGCAAATAATATAATTATGTCCGATCAGCAAATAATTTTCTCAATGAACAGGGTAAGCAAGACTTTCCCTTCCAATAACAAACAAGTTCTTAAAGATATACACCTGTCGTTTTTCTACGGTGCAAAAATTGGAATTATAGGACTTAACGGTTCTGGTAAATCCACTCTTTTAAAAATCATTGCTGGTATTGAGAAATCCTTTCAAGGAGATGTGCATTTCTCCAAAGACCACAGTATTGGTTATTTGGCTCAAGAGCCAGAAATGGATGAGAGCAAAACAGTAATCGATATCGTCAAAGAGGGCATGCAAGAAGCCGTTGACCTCATTGCGGAATACAACGACATCAATAATCAGTTTGGATTGCCTGAAGTGTATGAGAACCCTGATAAGATGGAGAAGCTCATGGCAAAGCAAGGGGAACTGCAAGACCAAATTGATGCTGCTGGTGCTTGGGACTTAGAAACAAAGCTTAATATAGCTATGGATGCCCTTAGGTGTCCTGAAAGCGATAAATCCATATCTGTATTATCAGGTGGAGAGAAAAGACGTGTTGCCCTTTGTCGTTTACTCTTAAAAGAGCCAGATATTTTATTACTTGATGAGCCTACCAACCACTTGGATGCTGAATCGGTGCATTGGTTAGAGCAACATTTACAACAATATAAAGGAACGGTTATAGCTATTACCCACGATAGATATTTCCTAGATAATGTAGCGGGATGGATACTCGAATTGGATAGAGGAGAAGGTATTCCTTGGAAAGGGAATTATTCGTCGTGGTTAGACCAAAAGTCTAAGCGTTTGGCACAAGAGGAGAAACAAGCCAGTAAAAGACGAAAGACCTTAGAACGAGAATTGGAGTGGGTAAGAATGAGCCCTAAAGGACGACAGTCGAAATCAAAAGCCCGTTTGAACAATTACGATAAGTTATTAAGTGAAGAAAATAAACAGCAAGAAGAGAAGATAGAATTATACATTCCTGCTGGTCCTCGATTAGGAACAAATGTGATAGAAGCCACTTCAGTTTCTAAAGCCTTTGGCGATAAACTTCTGTATGAAGACTTAAACTTCAAACTTCCTCCTGCTGGTATAGTAGGAATTGTTGGACCTAATGGTGCTGGTAAAACCACCTTATTCCGAATGATAATGGGTAAAGAGGAAGCCGATTCTGGTTCTTTCTCAATAGGGGAAACCGTTAAAGTCTCTTACGTAGACCAACAACATGCCGATATTGACCCTGAAAAAACCATATGGGAACAAGTAACAGGCGGTAATGAGTTATTAGAAGTAGCAGGCAAAAAAGTGAACTCTCGCTCTTATGTGGCTAAGTTTAATTTTCAAGGCTCTGACCAAAACAAAAAGGTTGGCGTACTTTCAGGTGGTGAGCGTAACCGTTTGCACCTTGCTATGACCTTAAGAGAAGAGGGTAATGTTTTACTCCTTGATGAGCCTACTAACGACCTTGATGTCAATACCTTACGTGCTTTGGAAGAAGGCCTTGAAAACTTTGGTGGTTGTGCTGTAATCATTTCCCATGACCGTTGGTTCTTGGATAGAGTATGCACTCATATTTTAGCATTCGAGGGCGATTCTCAAGTGTATTTCTTTGAAGGTGGTTATTCTGATTATGAAGAAAATCGTAAAAAACGATTGGGTGATGTTGGACCTACACGAATTAGGTACAAGAAGTTAGTTCGCTAACGTCTTTTTAAAAATCTAAATTTAGGAATGGAGAATAAAGGCGAATCTGAATTGGCTTTGTAGATAAGGTAAATCCCTACAGGAAGTAAAATGAGATTCGCTGACCACATACCTTGCATAACAGCAATTTCAGCTTCTTTTACCATCTTTTCTGAGGTCACCGATATAATGTGGTAGGTGATAAAGAATCCTACTGAAATAATTACAGGCATACCGAAACCTCCCTTTCGAATAATTGCACCTAATGGAGCACCTATTAAAAAGAAGATAATACAGGCTATTGCTAGCGTAATTTTTCTATGCCATTCCACTTCGTGTTTTATGGCTATTTCTTTTGAATATTTGGCATCTCTCATATGGCTTGTCAGTAAAGATTGAAGGTATTTTACTGAGCTAATAGCGTTAGAATATACTTTGGTAGTATATGTTGGTGAATTTGGAAGTTTAGATTTGTAACCAACTTCTAAAGACTCAAAATCAACATTATTTTTCTCCGAAATCTGATGTATGAAGGCTGCTGATTTTAAATTCGTTTTGTGATGAATGGAATCAATAGCATTCAGAAGTTGTTTATTGTTCATCATAGCATAATGATTGCGGTATAAGTCTTCACTGCTTCTTTTCATACCAAAATCAGATAAGTCAAAACGTAAAATATCTTCTTTGAATGAAGCCCTCTGAAAGGGTTTGTTCTCTTTTTTTAAATCCAACTCATTATAGCTGTATCCGTTTTCCAAAGCAATGACAAAATACTGTTCATTTTCGGCGAGATACATCTTGCCTTTTTCAGCGACAATTACCTTATCGTTTCCTTTTTCAGAGTTATGATCGTAAATCATAATACCTTCTAAATCGGTTCCATTTTCCAGTTTCTTATCAATCTTAATGCTATATCCGCTCAATTCATTATAAAATATACCTTCTTTGATATTCAGTGCAGGTTTTTGCTTGCGTATATCGTACAGTAATGAACCTGCCTTAAGATTG
This sequence comes from Flavobacteriales bacterium, assembly GCA_965277895.1. Lineage (GTDB taxonomy): Bacteria > Bacteroidota > Bacteroidia > Flavobacteriales > UBA7312. Next base: position 1,246,021 of record CBDIDR010000001.1, on the reverse strand, counting down.
GCATATGGCATATAATAATTTGAAAATAGAAAAGAAAAAGAGGCTATAAAAATGACAAGCGTAAATAGGGGAGTCATGCATCTTCTCAGCGATACTCCTGCAGATTTCATGGCCATAAGCTCACTTTTTTCGGCAATATTTCCAAAAGTCATTATGGATGATAGCAAAACAGAAATAGGCAAAGCCATAGGCACAAATCGAGCAGCAGCATAGAATAGAAGTTTGGCAATTACCATTATTTCTAAACCTTTACCTACCAAATCATCGATGTATTTCCATAGAAATTGCATCAACAATAAAAATATAGCCAATAAAAAGGTGAATATGAAAGGACCTATGAAGGACTTAATAATGAAAACGTGTAGCTTTTTCATTCAGTCAAATAGGGGTTTACGAACCTATTAAGTGCTTTAAGTTGTCAATTTGAGTATCCCATAAGTTGGTAGCATCCTCTTTATCGTCTTCGTCATCAGCAAAATCAGAAACAATTAGAGATACATCATTTGTCAGTTCATCAATTTGAATTCTAAATTCAAAGTACTCATCTTCTTCAGAGTCCAACCATCTAAATCTAATATGTTCTCCCTTTTTCTTGCTTATTAAAACAGCATCTTGAGAGCTGCCTTCCCATGTAAATGTATAAATGCCTTCTCTATTGACGTTTACGTCATCGGCAAACCATTCTGACAAACCACTCAATGTGCTAAGTCTTTCGTATAGTATTTTTATGGAGGAATGTATGGGGTACTCTAATTCGTATAACATAAGGCTTGTGTGTTTAAACGTTGGTAATATATATAATTAAATGAAAAAATCAACATTTTAGTATTTGTGAATTAAAAAAACACTGGGTTTTTTATTTAAATCGTACGTTTTTGATTTGATATTTTTCACTTTTCCTCTGATAATTTGTTCGTTTTCAGTGCTTAAATTAGTGGCAACACAAATAGTAGTATTTGCCTGACAGTGTTTGCACAAGTCCTCAAGCATATGGTTGTTCCTAAAGGGCGTTTCTATGAATATCTGAGTCTGATTCTGTCTATATGATAAGTTCTCTAAAAATTGAATACGTTTAATTCGCTCTGATTTATCTTTTGGTAAATAGCCGTTAAAGGCAAAATTTTGTCCGTTCATTCCAGATGCCATCAAAGCTAACAGGATAGATGATGGACCAACTAAAGGAACAACTTGTATATCTTTTGAATGTGCCAGTTTAACGATATCTGAACCTGGATCTGCAATACCTGGGCAACCTGCTTCAGAAAGAAGTCCAATATTTTCGCCTTTTAGTGCTGCATCAAGCATTGAGGGTAGTTCTGTTGACTCAGTATGCTTATTTAATAAGTGAAAATGCAAATCATCAATTTTAGTGCTAATACCTGCTTTAACTAGAAATCGACGTGCCGACCTTAAATTTTCAACTATAAATGTTGTGCAGCTATTTATTTCATTGATATTATCCGATGGTAATACAGCAGATACTTCGCTATCGCCAAGAGTACATGGGATTAATATCAGTCTACCTTTTTTCAATGGAGTCTAAAATTTGTTGGCATGCGTTATGGAGTAGTTGATAAACGGTCTCAAAACCTTCCTTACCTCCAAAATAGGGGTCAGGGACATCTTTATTTTCATCTAAAGCAAATACAACTTTGTTTTTATGGTCTTCACCTTGTGCTAAACGAATGACGTCTCTGTAATTAGCAGCATCCATTACGACTATCTTATCAAAGTATTCAAAATCTTTTGGCACAAACTGTCTGGCAGCTAATTCAGAAATATCAATATCGTGTTGTCTAGCTGTTTCAATCATTCTTTGGTCAGGTGGACTTCCAATGTGAAAGTTACTGGTGCCCGCAGAATCAATTTCTAATTCTGGGGATAGCTTTCTAAGGATACCTTCAGCTAATGGTGACCGGCAAATGTTTCCTAAGCAAACAAACAGTATTTTCATTGTACTGAAGTTTGAAGTGGATTAGTTAAGTGTTAACTTCTTTTCGATATCGTTAACAAATGCTCTGAATTGTTTATCCGTATCAATTAAATTATTGACGGTTTTGCAAGCATGTAGAACAGTTGCGTGATCTTTATTTCCACAATGAATTCCAATATTTGCAAGAGAGTTTTTGGTTAGCTGTTTAGAGAAATACATGGCCAATTGTCTGGCTTGTACAATTTCTCGTTTTCTTGTTTTGGATTTCATTAATTCAATAGGTATGTCGAAATAATCACACACTACTTTTTGTATGTAATCGATAGATATTTCTCTTGCCGTATTCTTGACAAACTTATCTAACATTTCTTTAGCTAAATCAATTGTAATGTTCTTCTTGTTTAAAGAAGATTGAGCTAAAAGTGATATCAATGCACCTTCTAGTTCTCTAACGTTTGTAGTGATAGAGTAGGCGATATATTCAACAACTTCGTATGGCATTTCAATACCATCGTTGTATAATTTTTTCTTAAGAATAGCAATACGCGTTTCTAAATCTGGCGATTGCAAGTCAGCGGATAATCCCCACTTGAAACGAGAAAGTAACCGTTGTTCAACACCTTGCATATCTACTGGAGCTTTGTCAGATGTAAGAATTATCTGTTTGCCATTTTGATGTAAGTGGTTAAATATGTGGAAGAAAGCATCTTGTGTTTTTTCTTTGCCAGCAAAAAACTGAACATCATCGATAATTAATACATCTATAGATTGATAGAAATGAATAAAGTCATTCTTCTTATTGTCCATTATGGCATCAACAAACTGTGTTTGAAATTTGTCTGCTGAAACGTAAAGAACGGTCTTTTCTGGAAAGAGGTTTTTCACTTCAATACCAATAGCATTAGCGAGGTGTGTTTTACCCAATCCGCCGTTTCCATAAATTAATAATGGATTAAATGATGTTCCGCCAGGTTTTTGAGCTACTGCATAACCAGCTGAACGTGCTAATCTGTTGCAGTCTCCTTCTACAAAAGTGTTGAATGAGAAGTTGGCATTAAGTTGTGGATCAACTTGTATTTTCTTTAAGCCTGGAATAACAAATGGATTTCTTATTGAAGTCTCATTGATGTTGATAGGCATGTGTATAGGTGTATTCTTTAAATTACCTCTTCCCGAGCTAGGAACTTTAGTCATGTAAGGTTTGGTATTATAGTTATTGTCCATAACTATACTGTATTCTAATTTGCCATCTTCACCCAATTCTTTTCTTACAGTTTTCTTTAATAAGTCAATGTAGTGTTGTTCAAGCCACTCATAGAAGAACTGAGAAGGAACTTGAATAGTTAAGATGCTAGACTTTAAACGAATAGCTTTTATAGGCTCAAACCAAGTTTTAAATGACTGTGGACTTACATTATCTTTTATTATACTTAAACAATTTTTCCATACAATCTCGAAAACTTTTTCTTCTATCATTATCACAATTAATTAATAATTCAACTTTCAATTTAAGTGAGTTATCATTGGCTTTTGTTGCAAGGGCAAATGTGTTAACAAAAAAGTTAAAAAAAAAATACTTTAGCTCTTGACTTTTATTTTTTTTTTACAGTGTTGAAAATTTTTATCTTGTTAAGATGATGTCAAAAACTGTTTATGAAAACACATCAATAGAAGCAGCTTTAAAATTATGAATTGAATTGGAAATAGTCAAGTTTTTTTTGTGAAAATAAAAATCAATTTTTCCGAGTTTAATTGCACCAAAACCAACCTGGCTAATTAAGACGTCTTTTTGAGACTTATTTTTGATAATTACTGGATTATTTAGGAAAGAATGTGTATGTCCGCCAATGATTAAATCAATGTTGGAAGTTTGTTCTGCTAATTTGATATCGCTAATTTTCTCAGTCTTATATTTAAAGCCTAAGTGCGAAAGACAAATGACTAAATCGCAATTTTCTTTCGTTTTTAAATACTTAGCTTTTGAATTGGCTACATTAACTGGGTCCATATATTTAACCCCTTCACAAAGACTGGCATCAACAAGTCCATTGAGTTCTATACCAATACCAAAAACCCCAATTTTAATTCCATCTTTTTTAAATATTTGATGGGGTATAACTTTTCCTTCTAAAGCGGTATCCGTAAAATCATAATTAGACGATATGAAAGAAAATTTGGCATGCTTCATTTGTTTTACCAATCCATCAATACCATTATCAAAATCATGATTTCCTAAAGTTATGGCGTCATAACCCATTTCACTCATTAATTTAAATTCTAATTCACCGCCAAATAAATTAAAGTAGGGTGTGCCTTGAAAGACATCACCTGCATCAAGAAGTAATACGTTTTTCTCTTCACTACGCACCTTTTTAATCAATGAAGACAATTGATGCATACCTCCTAATCCTTTATTTCTACCTGACGTAAATGGCTCAATATTGCTATGCATATCATTGGTGTGAAGTATGCTAAGTTTTACGACTTCTTTGTCAGATGCAAAAGCTCTTAATGGAGATAGTCCAACTAGTGTGCTACCAAAGAGTATATTTTTAACAAATTTTCTTCTAGTTGTCATTGAATAGAATTAAGTGTCTTGAATCAAGAGTTGATGAAATAGTATCGTTTTTCACACAATAATCAATAAGTGCATCTCGCATTTTTACACCTACTTTGTGTTGTTCTTTGTTGTTGAAAAAACTCATTTTATCTCCACCATTGGCTAAGTAGTCGGTTGTAAGTACATGAAAGATAGAATCTTCAATTGAAAAATTATCCGAAAAGGCAATGGGTTGACCTTCTGTGTAAATGAAATAGCTTCTTAAAGACATGAATTCATCTTTATCAAGTTCTAAAACAACAAGTTCATTTTCAAAGGGCATCAATTTATAAATGTCTCGCTTTGTGATATCTCCTTCACTTAATGAACTTCTTAATCCACCGGTATTAAAAAAGGATACATCAATATCAAATTCATCGGTCATTTCTTGAGCTATGTATAAACAAGCGTCAGACGTCCAATTACCAAGTAAACTCTCAGGCTTTCCTTTTCTTAAATCAGAAGCCGCATAGCATAGCACTTCATTCATTTGTGAATCCAGTTGTTGCTTGTAGGGTAGTATGGTATAATACATTGAACTATCCACTTGAGAAGATTGAACGTCGTATACATTTCGCTCCAATGAGCTGTATTCGAAACTAGGCTGATTGAGTAGTGCTAAAGCAAGAAGTAGGTATATGAACTGCATGACACAAATCTAATTATTTAAACAATATAGTATGTTAAAAAAATATTGATTAATTAATATTGAAAATTACTAATGGGCTAACTAATTATTTAGATTTGTTGTGAACCATAAAAATCTAAAATCATGAACTCATTTATTATTTTTTCAGTTCTAGCGATTATATTGCTTCCACTGACATTTTTCATTGTTAAACAACAAACTTCAGCTGTTATTGAACGTTTTGGTAAATTCACTTCCATTCGTCATTCTGGTTTACAGTTGAAAATTCCTGTTATAGATAGAATTGCAGGCAAGCTAAGTTTAAAAATTCAGCAATTGGATGTTGTTGTAGAAACTAAAACCAAAGATGATGTATTTGTTAAGCTAAAAGTTTCTGTTCAATTTCAAGTGATCAAGGATAAAGTCTATGAAGCCTTTTATAAGTTAGATTATCCTCACGATCAAATTACGTCTTATGTTTTTGATGTTATTCGTGCGGAAGTACCTAAAATGAAGTTAGACGATGTTTTTGAAAAGAAGAATGATATTGCAATTGCTGTTAAATCTGAATTAAATGATGCTATGATAGAGTATGGTTATGATATCATCAAAACATTAGTAACTGATATTGATCCTGATGCTCAAGTTAAAAATGCCATGAACCGTATTAATGCTGCTGAAAGAGAAAAGGTAGCTGCTCAGTACGAAGGTGACGCTGCTCGTATTCTGATTGTTGAAAAAGCTAAAGCAGAGGCTGAAAGTAAGCGTTTGCAAGGTCAGGGTATTGCCGACCAAAGACGAGAAATTGCTAGAGGTCTAGAAGAATCTGTAGAAGTATTAAATAAGGTAGGCATTAACTCTCAAGAAGCATCTGCTCTAATCGTTGTAACGCAACATTATGACACTTTACAAGCGGTTGGTGCTGATACTAACAGTAATTTAATTTTACTTCCTAATTCACCGCAAGCAGGGTCGGATATGTTGAATAATATGGTGGCTTCATTTACAGCAAGTAATCAGATTGGCGAGGCGATGAAGAAACAAGAGGAAAAGAAAAATAATAATCCCAAGTCAGAAGAGTAAGCAAGATGTTTTCACACCAAACTAAAATACGAGTTCGATATGCTGAAACAGACAAAATGGGCTATGTCTATTATGGTAACTATGCTACCTATTTTGAAGTGGCTAGGGTAGAAGCTTTAAGAAGTTTGGGGGTGAATTATAAAGAAATGGAGGACAGTGGCGTTATGCTTCCTGTCCTTTCCTATTCTACTAAGTTTTTTAAACCGGCTTTTTACGATGAGGAGTTAACTATTAAGCTGTTCATTAAAGAAATGCCCAAGGCTAGAATTCATTTTTATTTTGAAACGTTTAACTCATCTGATATCAAAATTAATGAGGCAGAAGTGGTACTCGTTTTTGTTGATATGGAAAAGAATAAACCTTGTTCTGCCCCTGAAGGATTAGTTAATCAGTTAAAACCTTTTGGATTGTGAAAAAGTATTGGGCTGAGTTGATGGGTACTTACATCATGGTTTTTGCGGGTACTGGTGCTATTATAGTCAATGATATTTATGGAAGTGTTAGCTATTTGGGTATTGGTTTAACCTTTGGATTAGTCGTAATGGCTGTAATTTATTCAATTGGTAGTATTTCAGGGGCACACATTAACCCGGCTGTTAGTATTGCATTTTGGGTAAGTAAACGATTTAGCGGTAAGGAAGTCTTTCCTTACATAGTCTCTCAATTAATAGGAGCTGTTTTAGCTAGTCTAACACTGTCATTTATGTTTCCTCAACACGAATTACTAGGAGCGACATTACCCGCAGGGAGCTGGGAGCAAAGCTTTGTAATGGAATTCATATTGACATTTATTTTGATGTTTGTTATTCTGCTCACGTCAGAAGGTAGTAAAGAAGTAGGTGTAATGACAGGTTTTGCAGTTGGAATGGTAGTAGCTTTTGAAGCTATTTTTGCAGGACCTGTTTCTGGAGCATCTATGAATCCAGCACGTTCACTAGCACCAGCATTAGTTTCTGGACATTTAACCCATTTGTGGCTTTATATTTTAGCCACAACACTTGGAGCTTGTGCTTCTGTCTTTGCTGTTCGCCTGATTACAGATTCTTCATCAGATAATCATACATCTGATGCATAGATTCAACATCTGACTTGTGAACTTTCTCATCAGGGCTATGAACATTATCTTCAGGAGCACCTATAAAGCACCAGTCAAAAGGATAGGGCGAACGTTGTAAAGCATTTCCATCGCTACCACCAGCATTTTCGACTTCTAATTGAAAAGGAATCTGACTTTGCTTTGCTAAGTTGATGATTTTATTCACATAGCTTTTTCTTGGAATACCACTATCTCGCATAGAAATTGCTACACCTTTAGCGTGTTCAACACCTCTAGTTACCCATGTTATGTCAGAAATAAGGGCTTGCTTGACGCCGTACTTTTCGTAAATGAATTTAGCTAGATAACCTACCGAACCACCGCCATGTTCTTCCCAAGACGAAAAACAAATGATACCATTTTCTAACGTTTCAGCTGTTTTAAGAGCGTTCCACACGCCTAAACGATTATCCATATAACAACATTGAACAAAATCATCAGACTCTCTAAAATCAGGCTTAAAAGTTAAACTTGTTCCTCTATCAACTAGTCGACCTCCAATGTGCAGGGATTTATTGCCTTTATCGTCTTCTTTATGGATAATATGTTCTTCAATCTTTCCCTGAGAATCTTCTCCGATAACTGTTATTCCTTCAGTAGTAACAGGTCCGCCAATCTTTACAATTTCATTGTCGTATTTTACCGTAAAACCTATACTGTCCATATGAGCAAAAATAGCGGTAGTAGGCTTTCCAAAAACTAGTACAATACAATCCTGAAAGCCTTCGCCATGATAGATTGTTGGCTGAACACTCCAAGAAGATTTGTTAGTATTAATGTAATTCAGTAAAAATTCTGAAAGTGCTAATTCCTCTCCAGATGGAGCATGAATATTACATAAGGTTTTGAGTAATTCCATTAAATGGTTTTTTTGAATTCTAACGTCAATAAATGATTGAGGGCAAATATACTTTGTATTTTTTCAGACTGACTCTTTTTAACGCAAAAGGTAAGAGCACATTCCAATTCAAAATCTTGATTAATTATTTCTAAGGTATTATCTTTTACCATTCGCATAACGTTGTTCATTTCTGGGTACTTAAAATAAACAGTAAATACATCTTTTACAAAACGCTTTTCAATGGTAATGTCTTCTAATGCTTCAGAAGCTGCTGCTCTGTAAGCGGTAATTAGTCCGCTAACCCCTAATTTTACGCCACCAAAATAACGAACAACGACTACCAAAGTATTTGTTAATTCTCTGGAAAGTAATTGTCCTAAAATGGGTTTTCCTGCTGTATTAGAAGGTTCGCCGTCATCACTATCACGTTGTGCGGATTTATCTGGGTTTAAAATGTAAGCATAACAATAGTGACGAGCAGCATATTCTTGTTTTTTCACCTCAGCAAGTCGCTGCTTAATATCTTCTTCGGATTTTACGGAATAAGCATAAGCAATGAATTTACTGCCTTTATCTTTGAATAGCCCTTTGGAACTGCCTACAACTTCAAGGTATGAATCGTCAAAACTCATTAGGCGTAAATCAAGATATAGATGGATGAAATAGCTAATACAACACCAAGCCAATTAAGTTTTGATAAATGTTCTTTATAGTAGCCCCACCCAATTAATGCGGATAAAATAACAACACCTATATTTAGGATAGGGAATACTAAACTTGACTCCATACTATCTAAACTTCTAAGCACAAAAAATATACTGAAATAATTGGGGATTCCTAGAAGAATACCAGCAGTAATATTTTTTTTAGTCAGTCTTTGTCTTTTGAATACTAATAATAATCCACCAACACTAAAAGCTACTAAAAACACAGTAGAAGTGAAGTAGTCCTTAGATTCGGTAGAGTCAAGGTATAAAAACTGAATATGGGATAAAACTGTATCAAGCAAACCAGCGCCAATGAATAATACCAAAGCCAGATAGATTGGTCCTTTTTGATGTTCATCTTTTTTAACAGTCAGATATACCGATACAAGTGCAATAGAAATACCAATAACTTTGAGTAAAGTCCATTTATCTCCTTGGAATAATAAGGCTGCTAGTACTGGTATTATTAACGACATTTTACTAGCTAATGAGCCAACTGTCACCCCAAGACGTTGAGTGGTTAGTGCCATTACATTAAACATTACTATAAAGAATATTCCTAAAAGAAATGTGGGTAAAAACCAATCTGTAGATATTACATTTTCGTAACTATATCCAGAGTGTCCTAAAAGAACAGATAATACGCCTGCACTAAGATAATTAAAGGTAATAGCTTGTAAGGTATTTATATTTCTTCTATCAAATTCTTTAAAAAATAAGAATAAACAGATAGTGAATACAATGGATAAGGTTAAGTCTATCATATATTGAAGTAATAATCTAATTTATCGTTATCAATAATTATATTTTTATTTATATCTAACTCTATTACAGGTGATTGTATTCCATTACCTAATGTTTTTTTTGAAGTAAAAACCCTAGCTTCATCCCAATAATTTGAAGCTATGAAAGAGTTAAGAGTTATTGCTCCACCTTCAACAATAAGAGATTGAATACCTCTTTGATGTAAAGCCTTCATGAGAGAAGGAAAAAATGAATTAAAATCAACCTTCACATGCCTCTCACTTTCTTTAGATTCATTAACTACAAAGGTAGTAGCATCATGATTAAATATCGCATAGTTTGTAGCTAAAGACAGCTTTTTGTCAATAAGAATTCTTATGGGATTTTTGCCATTAATCTCTCTAGTAGTTAACAAAGGGTTGTCTTTAATTACTGTGTTTTTACCCACTAAAATAGCTGTTTCTTCACTTCGCCATTGATGAACGAGTTTTTTGGATTCTTTACCAGTCATCCAAAAGGGTTCTGTCTGATTATTAGGTGCTATGTAGCCATCAGATGATTTTGCCCATTTTAAAATGACATAAGGACGTTTTTTCTCATGAAAAGTGAAAAAACGTTTGTTCATACTTCTACATTCGTCTTCTAAAGCTGAAGTCTTTACTGTAATTCCAGCTTCTCTTAAGGCTTTAATACCTTTACCATTTACTTCTGAAAAAGTATCTAAGCTACCTATTACTACTTTAGGTATTTTAGATTGAATAATTAAGTTAGCACAAGGGGGTGTTTTTCCAAAATGGGCACAAGGTTCCAGGGTAACATAAAGAGTAGATTCTTTTAATAGAGATTTGTCTTCTACGCTATTAATGGCGTTTACTTCAGCATGATGTTCTCCGTATTTATGATGATACCCTTGACCGATAATATTATCATTATGCACGATAACACACCCAACAAGTGGATTTGGCATAGCTTTAGGGAACCCTTTTAAAGCCAATTCAATACATAACTTCATATATTTTTCGTCCATCAACACGCACAAAAATAACTAAATTGGTCGGATGAAAATGTCTAAAGACATATTGCCTTTTTTTAAAACCGAATTGCAGTCTATTTACTCAGATAATGAAATTGATAGTTTAGCATTTTGGAGTATAGATTTCATCTTAAAGTTTAGCAGGTCGCAATGGCTCTTAAAGTCCAATTATCCACTTTCAAATGAAGTTATAAATTTCTTTGAAGAAGTAGTTAAAAGGTTAAAAAAACATGAACCTATTCAATACATCTTTGGAGAATGTGAATTTAATGGACTTATGTTTAAAGTCAGTCTAGCCTGTTTAATACCTCGTCCAGAAACAGAAGAGCTTACACGATGGATTCTAGAAGGTGATTTTAAAAATGGATTAGACATCGGTACTGGCAGTGGATGCATAGCCATCTCTCTTGCTAAATTTTCAAATATAAAGATGCATGCACTGGATATTTCAGCTGAAGCCTTAGAAATAGCTAAGCATAATGCTATTAAAAATAATGTGTCAATCAACTTTATGAAGCATGATATTTTTGAAGATTTATCTACTAAACATAAATTTGACTTCATAGTTAGTAATCCTCCTTATGTTTTGGAAAGTGAAAAATCTAAAATGAAACAAAATGTATTGGATTTTGAGCCAGAATTGGCACTTTTTGTTGATGATAATAACGCTTTACTCTATTACAAACGTATTGTTGAATTTTCTAAGGAAAATTTGAATGATGGGGGCGTATTATTTTTCGAAATAAATGAACAAAAAGCCTTTGAAATAAAGGATTTATTAGAGAAGAATTCATTTCAAGACATCTTAATAAAAAAAGATATGCAGGGCAAAAATAGGATGGTAAAAGCCGTTTGGAAATTGTAAATTCGAAATGTGATGAGAACAGAAGAACGCATTATTTATTTGAGATCCGAATTAAAACAACACAACTATAATTACTATGTGTTGGACAAACCCTCTATTAGTGATTATGATTTTGATATGTTGTTGGAGGAGCTCATTAAATTGGAACAAAATCACCCAGAATTATATGATGCTAATTCGCCCTCTCAACGGGTTGGAGGAGAATTAATAAAATCTTTCAAAACAGTTCCCCATAAATACAGAATGCTATCTCTAGGAAACACATATTCATCTGAGGAACTTCGTGATTTTGATAAACGCATCACTAAACTTGTAGAAACTGATATAGAGTACGTTTGTGAGTTAAAATACGATGGTGTATCCATTAGTTTGACATACGAAAATGGTGAGTTAACGCAAGCTTTAACTAGAGGAAATGGGGCAGAAGGTGATGATGTTACTACTAATGTCAAAACAATTAAAAGCATACCACTAAAGCTAAATGGTGACTTCCCTAATTTATTTGAAATTAGAGGAGAGATATTTTTACCGCACAAAGGGTTTGAAGAAATGAATAAAGCCCGTATTTCTGATGAACTTGAGCCCTTTGCTAATCCTAGAAATGCGGCCTCAGGCAGTTTAAAGATGCAAGACAGTAAAGAAGTTTCAAAACGTCCTTTAGATTGTTTCTTGTACTATTTACTTGGTAAAGAACTTCCCCATCAAATTCACTACGATAATTTGCAAGAAGCTAAAAAATGGGGATTTAAAATTCCATCAGAAACTACTGTATGTAACTCAATTGATAAAGTTATAGAATTCGTGAATTATTGGGATGAAAAAAGACACGATTTGCCTTATGATATTGATGGAATAGTGATTAAAGTCAATGACCTTAAGCTTCAAGACCAAATGGGTTTCACGGCTAAAAGTCCTAGATGGGCAATTGCATACAAATTCAAAGCAGAGCAAGTCTCTACTACACTAAATGAAATTACTTATCAAGTTGGTAGAACAGGGGCAATTACACCAGTAGCTAATTTAGAGCCGGTTTTTCTAGCTGGTACAATGGTAAAACGAGCGTCTCTACATAATGCAGATCAGATAGAGAAACTTGACATTAGAGAAGGGGATAAAGTCTTTGTAGAAAAAGGAGGGGAGATTATTCCAAAGATAGTTGGTGTAGCCTTAAAAGAACGTAATTTATTTTCTCAACCAACAGTTTACCTTAGTCACTGTCCAGAGTGCAATAGTGAATTAGTAAGATCTGAAGGCGATGCCAAACATTACTGTCCAAACGAATTACATTGCCCTCCACAAATCAAAGGTAGATTTGAACATTTTATCAGTAAAAAGGCCTTAAATGTTGTCAGCATTGGTCCTGAAACAATTGACTTATTATATTCAAACGGTTTAATTAACAATCTAGCTGATTTATACGACTTAAAAAAGGATGACTTATTACCATTCAAAAAAGACGGAGATAAGTGGGCTACCAATATAATCTTAGGATTAGCAGAATCAAAAAATATACCATTCGAAAGGGTTTTGTTTGCCTTAGGGATTCGATTTGTTGGTGAAACCGTATCTAAAGTATTGGTTAAAGAATATCACCACATCGACAACTTAATCAAAGCTACAAAAGAAGAACTTGAAAATGTGGACGAAATCGGTGAGAAAATTGCGGAAAGTGTAGTCTCATTTTTTAGTAATGATGAGAATAAAGCACTCATCCTCAGACTTAAAAAACACGGTCTAACTTTTGAAATAGGAGAGGATAAAAAGGCTATTTCCGACAAGCTTTTAGGGATGTCAATTGTTATTTCTGGAGTATTTGAAATGTATTCTAGAGATGAACTGAAAAAAATAATTGAACAACATGGTGGAAAAAATGTTGGTTCAATTTCTAAAAAAACTACTTTTGTAGTTGCAGGACAAAACATGGGTCCAAGTAAACTAAAGAAAGCCGAGTCATTGAAAGTGCCATTAATATCAGAAGATGAATTCATTAAAAAAATAAGTTAATGCAAATTCAGTTTATTGAAGATATAAAACAAAAAGTAGGTGAGTATGTTTTTAAACGTGATTTAAAACATAACAATCGCATTAGAGAAGTTCATAACTTTAATTCAGCCAAATCAATAGGTATCTTATACGATGCTACCGAAATTGATGATATGATGATGGTTAGTGAATTTGCGAACGAATTATTTCAGTCCAAAAAGGATGTTAAAGCACTGGGGTTTGTAAACAAAAATGAATTGACTCATCATCATATGCCAATGCTTCAATTTGATTTCTTTTTCTTAAAAGATTTAAATTGGTATTACAAGCCTCAGAATTATATTATTAAGAATTTCCTTGAGAAAGATTACGATATATTAATAAATCTATGTACAAGTAATTGTGTGCCAGTTAAATATCTGGCAGGAGGGTCAAGAGCAAAATTTAAGGTAGGTAAATACGAACAAGATTTATCAATTTACGATATGATGATAGATGTCAAAAAAGACACCTTATCAGCATTGATAAATGAAGTAAAACATTATTTGAACCTAATTAATAAAAAAAATGCATTCTAAAATTTACGGTACAGGAGTAGCATTAGTTACTCCATTTAAAACAGATTTATCAATTAATTTTGATGGTTTAACTCGATTAGTAAATCACTGTATTGATGGTGAAATAGATTTTCTAGTTGTTATGGGTACAACTGGAGAAAGTGTTACGCTTTCAAATGACGAAAAAAGTCAAGTTCTAGAACACGTTAAAAAGATTAATGACTCAAAACTTCCTATTGTTTTGGGAATTGGAGGTAATAATACCTCTGCTGTAATTGAGTCATTTTCTAATTACAATTTAGATGGTGTTGATGCCATACTTTCTGTATCCCCGTCTTATAACAAACCCACTCAAGAAGGCATTTACCAGCACTTTAAGGCTATTTCAGAAAAGTCACCATTACCAATTATTTTATACAATGTTCCTGCAAGAACATCCTCAAACATGTCCTCTGAAACGACTTTGAGATTGGCAAATGATTTTGATAATATAATGGCAATTAAAGAAGCTAGTGGAGACATGTCTCAAATCATGGAGATAATTAATCGTAAACCTGCGAATTTCAATGTACTTTCTGGTGATGATGCTATTACTCTTCCAATAGTTGCTATGGGCGGAAAAGGGGTAATATCTGTTCTTGCTCAAGGTTTACCAAAAGAATTTTCAACAATGGTTAGTTATGCTTTAGATGATAATAATTTAGATAAAGCTAGAGATATACACTACAAAATACTAGATTTTGTTGATCCATTATTTTCTGAAGGAAATCCTGCTGGAATTAAAAAGATGTTGAAGCTAATGAATATCTGTGACGATAATGTTAGACTACCATTAGTAAAGGCCTCTGATTCTATTGAAAATACAATTAAAGAAGGTTTAGCTAATCTTAAAAGCTAGCTAACTTTTCAGAAATATATTCTCCGTTCTCCAATTTATCTTTAATAGATGTAAATGATTCAATAGTGTATTGAACATCTTCTAGAGTATGAACAGCGGTAGGTATTAATCTCAATAAGATTACACCTTTAGGAACAACAGGATAAGTTACAATAGAACAGAAGATTCCGTAATTTTCTCTTAGGTCTAAAGTAAGATTAGTTGCTTCACCCACGCCGCCAGATAAGTAAACTGGAGTAACTGCGGATTCAGTATTTCCTAGGTTAAATCCAGCATCTTTTAGTCCAGATTGTAATTCATTAGCAATCTTCCACAACTGATCTTTTAGTTCAGTCTTATTTTGCAATAATTCTAATCGCTTAATTGCACCTATAACAAGTGGGGTCGGAAGAGATTTAGCAAAGATTTGAGAACGCATATTGTATCTCAAATATTCTACAACATCTTCGGTAGAGGATATAAATGCACCTATACTAGCCATAGACTTGGCAAATGTTCCAAAGTAGATGTCAATTTCATCATGGCAATCGAGGTGTTCTCCAGTACCATAACCGTCTTTACCCATAGTACCAAAACCATGAGCATCATCGACAAATAATCTAAAGTTGTATTTGGATTTTAATTGAGAAATTTCTCTGATTTTACCGAGGTCACCAGACATGCCGAAGACACCTTCAGTTATAACAAGTATTCCGCCACCAGTTTCTTCAACTATTTTATTGGCTCTTTGAAGCTGCTTTTCAAAGTTTTCGATGTTATTGTGAGGAAACACAAAACGCTTTCCTTGATGTAGTCGCACGCCATCAATGATACAAGCATGGCATTCGCTATCGTATACAATTACGTCTTTACGGTCAACAAGAGCATCAATAGATGATAGCATACCTTGATAACCAAAATTTAATAGGATAGTGTCTTCTTTTCGTATGAAAGCAGAAAGATTATTCTCCAGCTCTTCATGATAATTAGTGTTACCTGACATCATTCTCGAGCCCATTGGATAACCTAATCCCCATTCTTTTGAGGCTTGCTCATCTGCTTCTCTGACTTCAGGTTGATTTGATAAACCGATGTAGTTGTTTACACTCCATACCAAAACCTCTTTGCCTCTAAAAAACATCTTGTTAGAAATCTCACCTTCCAACTTTGGAAAAGTAAAATATCCATGTGCACTTTTGGCGTGTTGTCCTAGAGGTCCTCTGTTATTTTTTATCTTTTCAAAAAGATCCATTTAAACTTTTTAAAATTAAGTCGGCTAAGATAATAATTTAGAATTTATAACACAATATACAACTTAATTGAATGATGACGAAATAAAGTATTTCAAAACTCGTTCCATTTACTATCTTTGCACAACTATTTTGACAATGAAAATATTCCTATACATAGCTTTTGTTACCATATTTTTTTCTTGTAATGGTTATCAGAAAGTACTTAAAAGTAGTGATGTGGATTTAAAATACCATATGGCTAAAAAGTATTACGAGGAAACAGAATACTTTAAAGCTCTTCCTTTACTAGATGAATTGCACATTCTATTTAAGGGTACAAGCAAAGCTGAAGAGGTTGATTATCTTTTGGCTTATACGCATTATGGACTAGGAGCAAATATGCTGGCGAGTTACCACTTTAAAATATTTACGCTGACTTATCCTAACAGTAAACACAAAGAAGAGTTAGCATATATGGCAGCTTACTGCTATTTTTTGGAGTCTCCTTCTCCAACACTTGACAAAACAAACACTTTAAAAGCTATTGAAGAATTACAAGCTTTTATTGATAAGTATCCTAATAGTGATAAGGTTGATGAATGCAATAACCTAATTGATAAACTCACTATCAAAATTCACAAAAAAGCATTTAAGATTGCAAAGTTGTATTACGATATTTCTGATTATAAGGCTGCAATTACATCTTTAAACAATTTAGTACTTGATTATCCAACAATTGATAATCAATCTGAAATTCAATTTCTTATTCTCGATGCTAACTATAATTTAGCTATTAACAGTGTAATGAGTAAGAAAGAGGATAGACTAAACAATACCTTAGCATCATTTAATTTTTTTAAGAATAATTATTCAGACGATAAATTAATGAAACTTGCTCAAGGCATTCACGATAAAACAATTAAACAACTAGAAAAGTTTCAATAATGACAGATTTTAAAAAATCAAAAGCAAACAACACAACGGAAACAAAAAACATCAAAGATATTGCTGGAAAAACAGGAAATCTTTATGAAGCGGTTGCCGTTATGTCTAAAAGAGCGGTTCAAATTAATAAAGATATTAAAGAGGAATTGCTTTCAAAGCTTGCTGAGTTTGCAACACCAAGTGAATCTATCGAAGAAATCTTCGAAAATAGTGAGCAAATAGAGGTATCAAAATTTTATGAAAAACTTCCTAAAGGTACTTTAATAGCTGTTCAAGAGTTTTTAGAGGACAATATCTATCACAGAAACGCAAAATTAGATAACGAAGAAGAATCGGCTGCTTAATGTCTCTTTTTAGAGATAAAAATATTCTCATTGGTGTCAGTGCAAGCATAGCCGCCTACAAATCGGCACATTTAGTTAGAGAATTTATTAAGCATGGTGCAAACGTTCGTGTCGTAATGACTCCTGAATCAAAAGGATTTATTACACCTTTAACTCTTTCTACCTTATCCAAAAATCCAGTTCTTTCCACTCTAGTTAAGGAAGAAAATCATGAGGAGTGGAATAATCACGTTAAAATAGGCTTATGGGCAGATGTGATGGTAATTGCACCTGCAACGGCTAAGACCCTATCAAAAATGGCAAGTGGTGAGTGTGACAACTTACTTCTAACGACATATCTATCAGCTTCTTGTCCTGTGTTTTTTGCACCAGCTATGGATTTAGATATGCTGTCTCATCAATCTACTCAAGAAAATATTCAAAAATTAATTTCTTTCGGCAATCATTACATTCCAGTTTCTGATGGTGAATTGGCAAGTGGTTTAGTAGGTAAAGGCAGAATGGCTGAACCTGAGGAGATAGTAAGATTTGTTCAAGATGAATTGTATAAATCACTGCCTTTACGAGATAAACATATATTAATTACTGCAGGACCTACTTTTGAAGCAATTGACCCAGTTCGATTTATTGGCAACCATTCATCAGGTAAAATGGGCTATTCACTAGCCTCACAAGCTGCCGATTTAGGAGCGTATGTTACATTAGTATCTGGACCTACACATCAACATATCAAGCATCCTAATGTTTTAGAAATTAAAGTAACTAGTACTCATGAGATGTTAACTGAGTGCAATAAATGTTTTGATAAAACAGATGTCGCAATATTGAGTGCTGCAGTCTCTGATTATACCCCCTCAGAAGTGTCTTCATCAAAACTTAAAAAATCAGATGAAGAACTTGTTCTAAAATTGAAAAAGACTACTGACATATTAAAATCATTAGGAGAGAAGAAAACACATCAACTTTTAGTAGGATTTGCATTAGAAACGGATAATGAAATTGAAAATGCTAAAAGCAAATTGAAGAATAAAAATTTAGACTTTATTGTTCTTAATTCATTAAATGATAAAGGGGCAGGTTTCAAACACGATACAAACAAGATTACTATTATTGATAATGATAATAAATTGTATAAATTTGAGTTAAAATCAAAGAGTGAAGTTGCTGTTGACATTATCAACCATTTGATTAAAAAACTTTAAATGATTAATAGAATAGTCCTTTTATTTTTTGTTCTCTTTAGTAGTTCAGAGCTACTGTCTCAGGAAGTATTGTGTAATGTAAGAGTTATTCCTGACAAGGAAATACAAATTAGTGATAGGCAAAAGCTTCAAACACTTCAAAAATCTGTTAGAGAATTCGTCAATAATAGAAAATGGACAAATGAAGTTTTTACAGAAGACGAACGAATAGAGTTCAATATTTCATTTAATATTTTAAGTAAAGTCTCAACAGATAGATATGCAGGTACTCTACAGATACAGTATTCTCGACCTGTGTTTAATAGCTCATATTATTCACCAATTTTAAATTATTTGGATGACGAAATAGAATTTGACTACATCGAAACTCAGCCACTTGACTATAATGAAAATACACATGAATCTAACCTTTCAGCCATTTTATCCTATTACACATACATCATTATAGGACTTGATTACTCTACATTTAGCCCCAACGCAGACAATATCTATTTACAAAAGGCTAAAAAAATTGTTGAAAATGCACAATCAGCTCCTGAAGGAGGGTGGAAAGCCTTTGAAAGTAACAAAAACCGCTATTGGCTGGCAGAGGAATTATTAGATGCTAAGTATAGCTCATTTCACGATGTTCTTTACAATTATCACAGACAAGGATTAGACATCATGAATGAAGATAATGAAAAGGGTAGAGGATATGTTACTGAAAGCATAGAGTCAATGCGAAAAATTAAACAACTTAACCCAACAGCCTTTATTTTACAGTTGTTCTTCAATTCTAAAGCAGATGAAATTTCTAATATTTATTCTAATGCTTACCAGGATGAAAAGAACCGTGTATATAAGTTACTTACGGAGCTAGACCCTTCTAACTTGAATAAGTACAATAAAATTAAAGAAAATAACGCTTCTAACGCATTTCCTACTTCTAGATAAAAATGATTAAACGTTTATCCATTAGTAACTATGTGTTAATTGATAAGCTATCAATAGATTTTAATGAAGGTTTTACATCCATTACTGGTGAAACAGGAGCGGGTAAATCCATTCTCCTTGGTGCTCTTGGACTGATACTAGGAGACAGAGCCGATACCCAAAGCTTAGCTAACAATACAACTAAGTGCATTGTTGAAGCAGAATTTCAAATCAAAAAATACGCCCTTCAAAACTTTTTCAAAAAGAATGATTTAGATTATTTTGATTTAGCTGTCGTTAGAAGAGAAATTAGTTCAAACGGAAGAAGTAGAGCTTTTATAAATGATACCCCAGTAAACCTTAACTTACTAAAGCAAATTAGTCAATTTTTAGTAGATATTCATTCACAGCATCAAACTTTGCTCATCAATACTCAAGAGTATCAATTGAATATCATTGATTCATATTGTAACAATTCTTCGCTTATTCAAAAATTCAAAGAAAAATATAGTTTCTACAAACAACAAAAGACAGAACTCAATACTTTAGTAGAAAAAGAGAATGCTTTAAAAAATGAAATCGATTATAAGCAGTTTTTATTCAATGAAATTGAAGAGATAAAAGTTTCAAAATCTGACGAAGACATTGATGACGAATTAATCCAACTTGAAAATTTTGAAGAGATAAATTCTAAACTGTCTTTATCAACAGAACTTTCCGAGACCAATGAATATTCAATTATTTCTTTGTTAGGTGAATTAGAATCTAACTTAGAAAGTATTAAAGATAAAGATCGAAATATTTCACCTCTTAGTGATAGAATAAATAGCATATATATTGATTTTAAAGATTGTCTTTATGAGCTTAATGCTTTAAAAGAATCTTACAACGACGGATTCGATATTAAACGTTTTAATTATCTTCAAGAGAGAAGTAATTTGATTAACAGATTGCTTCATAAACACTCACTTAAAGAAGTAAATCAACTAATTTCTTTTAAGGAACAATTACAGAAAGATTTAGAGAAAATAGGCTCAATTGATGAAGAAATAGAGGCACTTAAAAAGAAATGTGATTTAAGCCTTGAACAAGCTAATAATTTGGCTAATGAGTTGAGCAGTAAACGACTAAAAGGAATCCCTAAACTAGAAAAAGAAATTATTTCTCTTGCCTCTGATTTAGGAATGCCCAATTCAACCTTATGCATAAGTCAAAAAACAAACGATGAATTGTCTTCATCTGGTATTGATGATTTTACCTTTAATTTTTCAGCAAATAAGGGAGTAGATGCAATGGAAATTTCAAAAATTGCATCTGGAGGAGAGCTATCTAGGTTAATGTTGTGTTTTAAATACATCTTAGCACAAAAAGCGAATTTATCTTGCATACTTTTTGATGAAATTGATACTGGTGTTTCTGGAAATATTGCACATAAAATGGCTGAATTGATGAAGAAGATGTCTGCTAATATGCAAGTCATTAGTATAACACATCTCCCACAAGTAGCTGCAAAAGCAAATAGTCAGTTATTAGTGTCTAAGGTTGAAATCGAAAATAAGACAGTTACAACTATTAAAGCATTAAGCAAAGACGAAAGGGTAGTGGAATTAGCTAATATGTTGAGTGGTCAATCTATTACTGAATCATCGCTAAAGAATGCTGATGACTTATTGAATACTTGATAAAACATTTATATTTGCATCATCTTAAACTTTAAAATACAATGTCAAACAATTTACTGAAAGGAAAAAGAGGGATAATTTTTGGTGCTTTAGATAGTAAATCTATCGCATGGAAAGTAGCTGAAAACTGTAAAGAACAAGGTGCAGAATTCGTTCTTACTAATGCTCCTATCGCTCTAAGAATGGGTACCATTAATGAGCTTGCCGAAAAAACTGGAGCTCAAGTAATTCCAGCAGATGCTACAAGTGTTGAAGATTTAGAAAATCTTATGACGAAGTCAATGGAGATACTCGGTGGAAAAATCGATTTTATATTGCATTCGATAGGTATGTCAGTAAATGTTAGAAAAGGCAGACACTATACTGATCAGAATTATGACTTTACTGTTAAAGGGTTAGATGTTTCAGCAATGTCTTTTCATAAAGTAATGCAAGCAGCTTGGAAACATGATGCTATGAATAATTACGGTTCTATTTTAGCTTTATCATACATAGCTGCTCAACGAACTTTCCCAGATTATAATGATATGGCAGATAATAAATCATTTTTAGAAAGTGTTGCTAGAAGTTTTGGTTATCACTTTGGTAAGAAAAATAATGTAAGAGTTAATACCATTTCACAATCACCTACAATAACAACTGCAGGTAGTGGAGTAAAGGGTTTTGATGGCTTCTTTAAGTATGCAGAGCAAATATCTCCATTAGGAAATGCTTCTGCTGATGATTGTGCTAAATACTGTGTTACATTATTCTCAGATTTAAGCCGTTCGGTTACAATGCAAAACTTATTCCATGATGGAGGATTTTCAAATACTGGTGTAAGTGAAGAAGTACTAGAAAATTTCTTGAAATAATTTAACTTCAACTCAATAAAAAAGCCCTTTTTTCAAAGGGCTTTTTTTTATTCTTCACTTTTCGGTTTCTTTTTTTTGACAGCTTTTTTAATGGCTACTTCTAGAGCAGATTCACTATCGTTTAAAGTTATTGAAATAGTATCACCTTCAGATAAATTAGAGTTTACTATCTCTTCGGCAAGAATATCTTCTAGGTATTTCTGGATAGCTCTTTTTAGTGGTCGAGCACCAAATTGAGAGTCATATCCTTTGTCAGCAATGAAGTTTTTTGCCTTATCATCCAACTTCATGCTAAAGCCAAGCCCATCAACTCTACTATATAGAGATTGTAATTCAATATCAATAATTTCATGAATATGCTCGTTAGAAAGAGAATTGAACATAATTACATCATCAATTCTGTTTAAGAATTCAGGAGCAAATGCCTTTTTAAGAGCTTTTTCAATTACACCTTTAGTATCTGCACTTACTGACTCTTTTTTGGCATTTGTGGCAAAACCAACACCCTGACCAAAATCCTTTAACTGACGTGAGCCAATATTAGAAGTCATAATGATAATGGTGTTTTTAAAGTTTATTTTTCTTCCCAAGCTATCCGTCATATAACCATCATCCATAACTTGTAACAGTAGATTAAATACATCTGGATGAGCCTTTTCTACTTCATCAAGTAATACAATAGAGTAGGGCTTTCTTCTGACTTTTTCAGTTAATTGTCCACCTTCTTCATAACCAACATAGCCAGGAGGTGAACCTACTAGTCGAGATACAGCAAATTTCTCCATATACTCACTCATATCTACACGAATAAGAGAGTCTTTAGTATCAAACATAAGTTTAGCCAACTCTTTAGCTAATTGTGTTTTTCCAACACCAGTAGGACCTAAAAATATGAAAGAACCAATTGGTTTTTCAGGGTCTTTTAAGCCGACACGGTTTCTACGAATGGCCTTTACAATTTTACTGATAGCCTCATCTTGACCGATAACTCTACTTTGTAAGTCGCTTTCCATCTGAACAAGTTTTTTACTTTCTTGCTCAGCAATACGCTGTACAGGAACACCCGTCATCATTGCTACTACTTCAGCAACATTGTCTTCTGAAACCGTTTCACGATGGCTTTTTAGTTCCTCTTCCCATACAGCTTTTGCTTGCTTGAGATTATTTTCTATCTGACGCTCTTCATCTCTAAGCTTAGCAGCTTCTTCAAAACGTTGTTTCTTAATAACTTGCCCTTTTTGTGATTTTATAGCATCAAGATCTTTTTCAAGCTTAAGAATATTTTCAGGCACATTAATATTATTTATATGTACTCTAGAACCGGCTTCGTCAAGTGCATCAATAGCTTTGTCTGGCAAATGCCTATCGCTCATATATCTATTCGTTAAAGCTACACAAGCTTCCAATGCTTCGTCAGTATAAGTGACATTGTGATGTTCTTCATACCTATCTTTTATGTTTTTAAGAATTTGAAGTGTTTCATCAATAGAAGTTGGGTCAACAATAACTTTTTGGAAACGCCTTTCCAAAGCACCATCTTTTTCAATATTCTGTCTGTACTCATCAAGAGTAGTTGCTCCAATACATTGCAGTTCTCCTCTAGCTAAAGCAGGTTTGAACATATTAGAGGCATCTAAAGAGCCTGAAGCTCCACCAGCACCTACAATAGTATGAATTTCATCAATAAATAATATGATATCACTATTTGTTTCAAGCTCATTAAGAATAGCTTTCATTCTTTCCTCAAATTGACCTCTGTATTTAGTTCCAGCTACCAATGCTGCTAAATCAAGTGAAATAATTCGCTTATTGAATAATACTCTAGAAACCTTTCTCTGAACAATTCTTAGAGCTAAACCTTCAGCAATGGCAGATTTACCAACGCCAGGTTCACCAATCAATATTGGATTATTCTTTTTTCGTCTACTTAATATTTGAGATACTCTTTCAATTTCTTTTTCTCTACCAACGATTGGATCTAATTTATCCTCACTCGCCATTTTAGTCAAATCTCTCCCAAAATTATCAAGTACTGGAGTTGAAGATTTTGTATTGGAACGACTTGGCTTTTTTGGGTTATTAGAGAAAAATTCTTCTTCAGAATCTGATTCTCCTAATCTTGCAGAAGGAGAGGTATAATCCACATCGTCAGACTCATTTGTGTCACTATTTTCTATCATCGAAGAGAATTCATTTTTAACAGTGTCATAATCAACATTAAACTTCAAAAGAGATAGAGTAACTATACTATCAGCGTCTTTAAGCATAGAAAGTAATAAATGTATAGTCCTAATTTCAGAACTTTTAAAAACCATTAATTCTAAATTAGCAAGTTTTACCGCTTTTGCGGCCTGTTTCTTGAGTTCCAAATTATTAGAATTAGAGTAATCGCTTTTTTCATTATTACTTATGGAGTTTTCAACTACTTTTCTCAAAGCTGTAAGGTCAACATCTAATGCCTTTAGAATCATAGCGGCTGAACCTTTTCCATCCCTCAAAATACCAAGTAAAAAATGTTCTGGACCGATAGCACTATGTCCTAGCCTAAGGGCTTCCTCACGACTGTAACTCAGTACATCAGTCAAACGTGGAGAGAATTTTGAATCCATATTATATTATAGTTAAAAAATGATAGGCAAATTAGTAATAACATTAGAAAGCTGATCAAAAAAAAGACCTTGATTTATCAACATTTTTTCTGTTAATAATTATTGTTTTTTTTTAAGGCAAAGCATAGTCTGTTTACTTAAATTCGTCAATTAATATAACTTTTTAAATTTTAAAATAGTATGGCTGAGGGAGAAAAAATTATTCCTATCAATATCGAGGAAGAAATGAAGTCAAAGTACATCGATTACTCAATGTCAGTAATCGTTTCAAGAGCTTTACCCGACGTAAGAGATGGTCTAAAACCTGTACATAGAAGGGTTTTATTTGGTATGCACGAATTAGGCGTAACTTCAACCAAAGCTTACAAGAAATCTGCACGTATTGTCGGAGAAGTCTTAGGTAAGTTTCACCCACATGGAGATACATCCGTTTATGACACAATGGTAAGAATGGCACAAGAGTGGTCATTAAGGTATATGCTTGTAGATGGCCAAGGTAACTTTGGTTCGATTGACGGTGATAGCCCTGCGGCAATGCGTTACACTGAGGCAAGACTTCGAAAGCCAGCCGAAGAATTACTTTCTGATATTGAAAAAAATACAGTTGATTACCAACTAAACTTTGATGATACTATTAAAGAACCAGTTGTTTTACCTGCAAGAATTCCAAACTTATTATGTAATGGAACATCTGGTATTGCTGTTGGTATGGCAACAAATATGGCACCACATAATTTGTCAGAAGTTGTTGATGCTACAATTGCCTATATAGACAATAGAGATATTGATACTATGGGGCTTATGCAACACATAAAAGCACCTGACTTCCCAACAGGTGGTATTATTTATGGTTATGAAGGTGTAAGAGATGCTTTTGAAACTGGAAAGGGTAGAGTAGTAATTCGTGCCAAAACTTCATTTGAAGAAGTAGGTAATAGAGAAGCTATAATTGTTTCAGAAATTCCATATATGGTCAATAAGGCCGATATGATTAAAAAGACAGCCGACTTAATCAACGATAAAAGAATTGATGGTATTCATGATATCAGAGATGAATCTGATAGAAAAGGAATGAGAATTGTATATGAACTTAAAAGAGACGCAATTCCTAACATCGTTTTAAATAAGCTTTTCAAGTACACTCAACTTCAATCTTCTTTTAGTGTAAATAATATTGCCTTAGTTAAAGGAAGACCTGAGCAATTAAACCTAAAACAAATCATTGCTCACTTTGTTGAACACAGACATGAAGTTGTTGTTAGAAGAACACAATTTGAATTAGAACAAGCTGAAAAACGTGCTCATATTTTAGAAGGACTTTTGATAGCAATTGATAGCCTTGATGATGTAATATCATTAATTCGTTCTTCAAGAACACCTGAAGACGCTAGAAACGGCTTAATTAACACATTTAAGCTATCGGAAGTTCAAGCAAGAGCTATTCTAGATTTAAGACTTCAGAAATTAACTGGTCTTGAAAGAGATAAGTTAAAAGAAGAATACGATGAGCTAATGAAGACTATTGCGTTCTTAAAGAATATTCTTGATAATGAAGATGTAAGAATGGACATTATCAAAACAGAACTTCATGAAGTGAAAGAGAAGTATGGTGATGAAAGACGTTCTACCATTGAATATGGTGGTGGTGATTTCAGAATTGAAGATATGATCCCTGATGAAGAGGTTGTAATTACAATATCTCATTTAGGTTACATCAAGAGAACTAAACTTACTGAGTACAAATCTCAAAATAGAGGAGGTATAGGTTCAAAAGGAGCAACTACAAGAGACTCAGATTTCCTTGAAGATATCTTTGTAGCCAATAACCACGATTATATGTTATTCTTTACTGAAAAAGGACGTTGTTTCTGGCTTAGAGTATTTGAGATTCCAGAAGGAGCAAAAGCTACTAAAGGAAGAGCTATTCAGAATATGATTAATATTCCTAATGATGATAAGGTTATGGCATTTATCAATACCAAAGACCTTAAAGATGAAGAATACGTTAACAATCATTTTGTAGTGATGTGTACTAAGAAAGGGGTCGTTAAAAAGACTTCATTAGAATCATACTCAAGACCTAGACAAAATGGAATTAATGCCATTACAGTTAGGGATGAGGATCAGCTATTAGAAGCCAAGTTAACTACGGGGAATTCTCAAATCATGTTAGCTGTTAAATCAGGTAAAGCCATTAGATTCGAAGAAGAAAAAGTAAGACCTATGGGTAGAACTGCTTCTGGTGTAAGAGGTGTAACACTTTCCAACGATAAAGATGAAGTTGTTGGAATGATATGTGTTAATGACTTTGAATCTGATGTACTTGTTGTCTCTGAAAATGGCTACGGTAAACGATCAAGTATTGAAGATTACCGAATCACAAATAGGGGAGGAAAAGGCGTTAAAACCATCAATGTTACTGATAAAACAGGTAAACTTATAGCTCTTAAAAATGTTACTGATGAAAATGATTTAATGGTTGTTAACAAATCAGGAATTACAATTAGAATATCAGTTGCTGACTTACGACAGATGGGAAGAGCTACTCAAGGCGTTAGAATTATAAAACTTAGAGAAAATGATTCTATAGCTGCAGTAGCACGAGTACCAGCTGCTAGTTTAGAAGAAGAAGCAGAAGACGGTATTGAAAACACTAATGAAAACGAAGCAACATCAGAAGAATAAAAGCTAATATTTAACGTTCTGTTGCTGTTGAATATTTAATTAAACACTCCAATAATGAAAAATTTCCTTTTAGTTAGTACTCTATTATTGAGTACAACTCTTGCTTTCTCTCAGGCCTTATTACATAAGATTGAACCTCAAAACGATTATGACATTGCTTATGAGGTTTGGCAATTAGATAATGGTCTAACTATTATTGTCCACGAAGACAATTCAGATCCAATGGTGCATGTTGAAGTGACTTATCATGTAGGTTCTAATAGAGAACAAATTGGTATGACTGGCTTCGCACACTTTTTTGAGCATATGATGTTTCAGGGTTCAGAAAATGTAGGAGATGATGAACACTTCAAAATTATTTCTGAAAGTGGTGGTACTATGAATGGTACTACAAATAGAGATAGAACAAATTATTTTCAAACATTACCTAGTAATCAGTTAGAAACAGCATTATGGTTAGAGGCTGATAGAATGGGGTTTTTACTTGAAGCAGTTACTCAAAAGAAATTTGAAAATCAAAGAAATGCTGTAAAGAACGAAAAAATGCAAAATCAGGTTAACGTTCCTTATGGAATGCTTTACGAAGTTATGGGTCAAACTTTATATCCTGATGGACACCCTTATTCTTGGCCCATTATTGGTTATGTAGATGATTTAGACAGAGTAACAGTAGAAGAATTAAAAGATTTCTTCAAACGTTGGTATGGACCTAACAATGCATATTTAGTGGTTACTGGTGACGTAAAAACCAGTGATGTAATTGATATGGCTAACAAGTATTTTGGTCCAATACCTAGAGGTCAAGAAGTTAGAAAATTAAGAGTTCCTAGAGTAAATCTTCCACAAAATAAATACAGAAAGTTTGCGGATAGAATATACTTCCCTTTGGCATCTTTTGTCTATCCTACGGTTGGAAATTACCATAAAGATGAACCTGCATTAGACGCTTTAGCTGACATGATGGGTGGAGGAAATAACTCTTTATTTTATAAAGAATTCGTCAAAACAGAAAAAGCAGTTCAGGCATCTGTAAGTCATCCATGTTATGAGTTATCTGGAGAATTTTCTATACAAGTAGTATCATATCCAGATTTCACCTTTGCAGAAACTGAAGATAAGGTAAATGAATTGGTCAATAACTTTGAATCTTACATTACTCAAGAAGCTTTAGATAGATTCAAATCTACAATGCGTTCATCCATTATTGACGGACTATCAAGTGTTGCTGGAAAAGCTGGTCAATTAACTATGTGGTCTTATTTACTAGATGAGCCATACAACTTTGGCAAGGAAATAGATAGGTATGAAAAGGTTACCTTAGAAGATGTTAAAAAGGTTTATTTAAAATACATTAAAAACAAAAAGTCGGTAGGTATTGATTATTTCCCATTACCACCATTTTCTGAAGACTCTGTAAAAAGTGTAAACCCTTTTGCACATGTCCCTTTCAAAAAAGATCCCCAGTATGAAGGGCTTACTTATAATAAACCAACAGATACATTTGATAGATCTGTTAGGCCAACCCCTACAGCAGCTAAATCAGTTTCTATTCCAGTTTATTATGAAACTAATATCAATAAAATGGCTTCAGAAGGAGGCGGTTCCATTCCAGTAATTGGTGCAGAAAATGAAGAGGTACCAAAAGTGAACATCCTAATTACTCTTGAAGGTGGTGATTTGCTTATAGAAAACACTAAAAAAGCAGGTATTTCAGACTTAACAGCTATGATGTTAAATGAAAGTACTAAGAATTATACTACTGAAGAGATGAGCTCAAAACTTGATGAATTAGGAAGTTCTATTTCATTTAATTCATCTGAAAGAACATCTTCTATATTTGTTTCTAGTTTAGTTAGTAACATCGATGAAACAGTTAAATTATTAGAAGAAAAGCTATTTAATCCTGGATTTAGCGAAGAAGATTTTAAACGAAATAAAAAGCAATTAAAAGAATCAATTAATAATGATAAAAAGTCTGCTAGAAATATGTCTAGTCAAGCTCTATCAGAATTAATGTATGGGAATACAATTCGAGGAGTTATGCCTTCAGTTAAAGGAGTAGAAAAAATAAAATTATCTGAGGTAGAAGAGTTCTATAAAAAACAATACAATGCTTCATTAGCTAGTGTTGTAGTTGTTGGTGACCTTACTAAAGAGGAGATAATGCCACGTTTACAATTCTTAAATAAATGGGAGAGAAGTGATGTGAGCATCAATAAGAACCTTTCAATGGAACCAATTGAAGGTAAAACAATCTATTTAGTTCATAAGCCTGGTCCTCAATCTATAATTACTATAGCTCACAAGGGTTTAAAGTACGATGTAGAAGGAGAGTATTACCGTGCAAATATCATGAACTTTCTATTTGGAGGTACATTTAGTAGCAGACTTAACCTAAACTTGAGGGAAGATAAAGGCTTTACTTACGGAATTCGCTCTGGATTTAGTGGTAACGATACTGACGGTATGTTTTTCATTAATACTTCCGTAAGGTCAGAAGCAACTGATAGTGCTCTTACTGAGATTTATTATGAACTAGACAAGTATCTCAATGAAGAAATGAGTGAAGAAGAGTTAGAATTCACTAAAAACTCACTTACAAACTCAGATGCGTTGAAATATGAAACTGCATTTCAGAAAACCAGATTCCTTGCTAGAATTCAACGTTATGGACTAGATAGAGACTACACAAAAAGACAAAAGACAATTCTTAACAGTTTAACAACTTCAGACATAAAAACTTTAGCTAACAAATACTTAGATCAAGAAAATCATGTTGTAGTAGTTGTAGGTAACAAATACGCTCTTAAAGATAAACTAGAGAAATTTGGTAAAGTAGTTGAAATGAAAATTAAATAATAGATAAAGTAGATATGAAACAGTTAAATAATTTATTTATAGCACTATTAGTTTTTTCTAGCGTTAACGTATTTGCTCAGAAAAATAATGTTCAAAATGCATTTCGTGCTCTTAAAAAAGAAAAAATTGAAGAAGCTGTAGACTACATAGAATTAGCCGCAGCTAACTCTAGCACAGCCAATGATGTTAAAATGCATAATTACAGAGGAAAAATATACTTTGAAGTGTATTCTAATGACAAATTTAAGGCTCTTGACGATATGGCAATATTAAAATGTGCTGAGAGTTGGGAAATTGTATACAATCATCCAAAAGCAAAGAAATGGTTTGATAAAGACGAATTGACCAATAATATTACAAAAGCAGGAGTAGGATTATTTAACAAGGGTGTTGAGATGTATAACAAAAAGAATTTTGATGCCTCTAAGAAGATTTTTAATAAGATATTTGATTTATTACCATTATCTGAAGATAACTTACAAAGAAGTAATGTAACTAAAGAGAGTATTTGGTTAAACTTATTCTATGTTTCATACGCTGAGAAGAATAACAGTGAGTCTAAAGAATATTTAAAAAAACTTATTGATGTTAACTACCAAGACCCACAGATTTACTCATATTACTCTAATATTCTGGTAGAGGAAGGTAAACAAGATGAGGCTTTAGAAATACTTAAAACGGGTAGAGAATTCTTTGATACAGATGTAAATCTTATTATCGCAGAATTGAACTATTACTTGGGGCAAGAGGATTTCGTAAAAGCAGAAGAGCTATTAACCCTTGCTGTAGAAGAAGATCCAAACAATCATCAGTTATTTTTTGCATTAGGAAGTAGTTATGATAATCTAGGAAACTTTGAGAAAGCTGAAAATGCTTATAAAGAAGCTGTAGATATAAAGCCAGACTTTTACGATGCTCTTTATAATTTAGGTGTAATGTATTACAACAAAGGTGGTGACATGCTTAAAAAGGCTAATAACATCAAGGATTTTAAAAAATATGAGATAGAGAAGAATAAAGCCGATGAGACTATGCTAAAGGGTTTGCCATATATTGAGAAATGCTACGCTATAGAACCTGACGATAAAAACATTCTTTTAGTATTAAAGGAATTATATTACCGAAACGGTAATGATGAAGGCTATAAAACTGTCAGTGACAAATTAAAATAAAGTAAAAGAGAAAGGGTGTTTAATAAAAATCCCTTTCCTTTAGCAACATCTATTTAACATAATATTAATTATCGTTTTTTTTCCTATGGGTGCTAATGCAGCAGCTATTGCTCAGTCACCACTAAAGTGGGTGGTTAGTATTTTTACTTCTTCGGTTGTTTTATCTACACTCTTTATTTTTTACGCTTTTTTTGTAGCATAGAGTAATGGCAAAACCTGTTGCTAACCTTCTTTGGAAAAAAGAAAATTCTAAAGTAATCCTTATAGAACTTTCAAAAGGAGTTGAGTTAAAAGAACATAAAATTCCCAGCGCTAATGATTCAGCAATTCTGAGAGTTTTGAAGGGTAAAGTTGAGTATAAAACGTAACATAAGGATATTACATTAAATAGTTTAGAAAAAGTTGAAATTCCAAAAGAAGAATTGCATTCTGTTGTTGGCATTGATGACTCTATCTGCTAATTAATATTAGATTAAAGCGAATGAGAGATATTAAAACCTACGAGGATATCAAACAATTAGTAGATTCATTTTACCAAAAAGTTGTAGGTGATGACATGATTGGATATATCTTAACAGAAATCCAAAGGGTAAATTGGGATTATCATTTACCTCGCATGTATTCCTTTTGGCAAACGGTATTATTTGGTGATGTCTCTTACAAGGGGAATCCAATGCTGAAGCACTTTTATGTCAATAAAAATGAACCCTTAAAAGCAGAATATTTTCAGAGGTGGTTGTTTTTATGGGAAAACACTATAAACGATTTGTTTGAAGGTGAAGTAGCAGAAAAAGCTAAATATAGTGCTAAAAACATGGCTGTAGGACTTCAAAACACTTTGAAAATATCTTTACATTAATTCATCTAGCTCAAGCCATCTTAAGGTCTTATCGTCAAGTGATTGTATAATCTTTCCCAGTTCTTCGCTTTTAGTGTTGATATCATCGAAACTCAAGCCTTCTTTTTGCAATTCATTTTCAAGTTCTTGCTTTTGTTTTTCCAATATTTCAATGTCTTTCTCGAGCTGCTCGTATTCAAACTTATCCTTATAACTTACTTTATTAGTTTTTTTTTCAACTGACTTATCTTCTGATACTTTTACCTTTTGTTCTTTAATGAGTTTTTCTTCCAAGATTTGCTTTTCTCTATACTCACTATAGCTGCAATATTCATCTTTAATTTCTCCATTTCCTTTAAACACAAATAAATGGTCAGTGAGTTTATCCATAAAGTACCTATCATGCGATACTATAATCAGACAGCCAGAGAACTGTAATAAAAACTCTTCTAATTTATTTAGTGTCAATAGGTCTAAATCGTTTGTTGGCTCATCAAGAATCAAAAAGTTAGGGTTTTTCATAAGCACCATAAGAAGATATAGCCTTCTTTTTTCTCCACCGCTAAGTTTAGAAACAAAGGTGTGCTGAGTTTTTGGTGGAAACATAAAATGCGTTAACATTTGAGAAGCACTTACCTTTTTGCCGTCTGCCATAACTATAACTTCAGCAATATCTTTAAGTGAATCAATTACTCTCCTATCCTCTTTTAGCTGAATACCTTTCTGAGTAAAGTACCCATATACAATAGTTTCACCAACATTTACTTTTCCTGAATCTACTGTTTCATTTCCCGTTAAGATATTTAGAAAAGTAGATTTACCAACTCCATTTTTACCAACAATACCTATCCGCTCTCCTTTTTTAAATGTGTAGTCAAAACCTTTAAGAATATCAATTTTGTGGTAGGATTTATAGATCTTTTTTAACTCTAGAATTTTACCGCCAATTCTACTCATCTTTATTTCAAGATTCAGCTCCTGTGTCACTTTCTTATTGGTAGCTTTTTCTTTTATGTTATCGAAATTTGTAATACGAGCTTTAGATTTTGTTGTACGAGCTTTCGGAGATCTTCTCATCCACTCTAGCTCCTTTTTCATAAGCTTATTAGCTTTTGATAATTCAGTATTATAAACCGCTTCTCGCTCTGCTCGTTTTTCCAAGAAATAAGCATAATTACCAGTGTGATGGTATAATTTACCATCTTCCAACTCGAGTATATGGTTACAAACTCTATCTAGAAAATATCTATCGTGAGTTACCATTAATAAGGTAATCTTTTGTTGTTGCAGGTATTTTTCCAACCACTCAATCATATCAACATCAAGATGATTAGTAGGCTCATCAAGTAAAAGTAATTCAGGTTCATCAAGTAATAACAATGCTAGTGATAATCGTTTTTTCTGACCTCCGGATAATGCACCTACTTTTTGAGAAAGATTATTGATATTAAACTTTGAAAGTATTTGTTTTATTCGCCGTTCATAATCCCAAGCATTAGCATTATCCATCTTAGCAGTTAAATCTTCTAACATTCTATTATTCAGAATATTATCGTTTGAAAAATCTTCTAAGGCTTGTTCGTATTCTTGTATAAGTTGATTAGTATTTGTTTGGCTTTGTTTTAATAATTCATCAATAGTAAGCAAGTTATCAAAGTTAGGTTCTTGTGCTAAATAGCCAGTTCTTATGCCTTTTCTTAGTGTTACACTTCCTTCATCGGCTATGTCTTCTGATGCTATTATTTTTAATAAGCTAGATTTACCTGTACCATTATTAGCTATCAGAGCCATTTTATCTCCTTGGCTTAATCCAAAGGTTAAGGATTCAAAAAGAATTCGTTCACCATAGTTTTTACCTAAATTTTCTACTGATAAATAGTTCATTGTACACTATTTTTACCGGCTAAAAAACCTGTTGTCCATGCTGCTTGAAAATTAAATCCTCCGGTGATACCGTCTATATTTAGAACTTCACCACAAAAATACAATCCCTTATGTAATTTACTTTCTAATGTTTTAGGGTTAACTTCTTCTAATGACACTCCTCCACAGGTTACGAACTCTTCTTTAAAAGTTGTTTTACCTTTAACTTCATACGTATCATTAAGTAAGGTGTTTAATAGTCTATTACTTTCTTTTTTTGATAAACTATTCCAAGTAGAATTGATTGATATATTTACTTTTTCTAGAAGAAATACCCACAATCTATTTGGTAAATCAAAAGGGTTTTTATTAGATATAGTTCTATTGCTGTTTTTATTTTCAGAAATAATCGAAATGTATTCTTGCTCTGATAGATTGGCCCAATTAATATTTATATTGAAATTATAGCCATTAGCTTCTAACTCTCTAGCATTCCATGCTGATGCTTTTAATATTGCTGGTCCACTCATTCCCCAATGTGTTATTAATAATGGACCAGATTGCTTTTGCTTAATGCCTTGTATACTTACAGATGTGTTTTGAGCAACAACACCCATCAAATCTTTAACCTTTTCACTAGGCATATTGAAAGTGAATAAGGATGGAACAGGGTCTACAATAGTTAATTCTAAATCAGATAACCAATCAAAACCTTGCTTTTTGGCACTTCCTCCGGTAGCGATAATTACTCTATCAAATTGGATAATATTCTCGTTTATTTTTAGATTAAATCCGATATCAGTTTTGGTGATTTTTTTGACTGCATTATTTAGTTTAATCTCTACCTTTTCATTTTCACATTCTCTTAACAAACAATCAATAATAGTCTGAGAGTTATCAGTAATGGGAAACATTCTATTATCGTTTTCTGCTTTAAGCTTAACACCCCTAGATTCAAACCAGTCGATTGTGTCTTTAGTAAAAAAATAAGGCAAAGATTTTTTGAGAAAAGCTCCACCTCTAGGATATTTTTTAGATAATTCTGAAATACTAAAACAGGCGTTAGTGACATTACACCGTCCGCCACCAGAAACTTTTACTTTGGATAATAATTTATTTGACTTCTCGAATAAGAATACCTCAGATTTTGGGGAAGATTGTTTTGCTGTAATCGCAGCCATAAAACCTGCTGCTCCCCCTCCTATTACTGCTATTCTCATAATTCAAAGATAAAAAAGAATAAAACTAGTGTTTTGAGTATAGAAATTAAATCTTCCTCATCCTCAAACTTTCAGGCGTTACCTCCAAGTATTCATCCTCAGCAATATATTCCATTGCTTCTTCGAGTGAAAATTGAATTTTAGGTGCAATCTTCATAGGATCATCAGTTCCTGATTTACGCATATTGGTCAATTGCTTTCCTTTTACCAAGTTAACTTCTAAGTCGTTATCTCTTGAATGTTCGCCAATAACTTGTCCTTTATAGATAACATCAGCAGGTGCCACAAAAAATCGCCCTCTGTCTTGTAATCTATTTAATGCAAATGGTGTTGCTGGACCTTGTTCCGAAGATATTAAAGATCCTTTTAATCTTGAAGGAATTTCGCCTTTATAGGGCTTATATTCTCTAAATCGGTGAGTCATCACAGCTTGTCCAGAAGTAGATGTTAGCATATTATTACGTAGTCCGATTAATCCTCTTGAAGGAATATCAAATTCAAGATGCTGCAAATCACCTTTCGGCTCCATGACTAACAAATCGCCTTTTCTTTGTGTAACCAATTCTATGGCTTTTCCAGAAAAGTTTTCTGGAACATCAATAACTAAAGTTTCAAATGGCTCATGCTTTTGTCCGTCTACCTCTTTAATTATAACCTGAGGCTTTCCGACTTGTAGTTCATAGCCTTCTCTCCTCATTGTTTCTATTAATACTGATAAGTGAAGTACACCTCTTCCATACACATTGAATTTATCTTCAGTATCAGTAGCTTCTACCTTCAATGCTAAGTTCTTTTCAGTCTCTTTATAAAGTCTATCTCTCAAGTGTCTCGAAGTGACAAACTTTCCTTCTTTACCGAAAAATGGTGAATTGTTAATAGTGAATAACATACTCATTGTAGGCTCATCCACTTTAATTCGTGACATGGCTTCAGGATTTTCTAAATCGGTTAAAGTGTCACCTATCTCAAAATCATCTAGCCCAATAATGGCACATAAATCGCCACTACGCACAGTTTGAACTTGCTCCCTACCCAATCCATTAAAAACAAATAATTCTTTTATACGCACTTTCTTTTGGTCGCCATTTTTGCAGAGCATGTAATCTTTTCCAGTACTTAAATCACCTCTAAAAACTCTACCAATGGCTATTCGTCCCTTGAAGGATGAATAATCTAAAGAAGTAATTTGCATTTGAGGTGTTCCTTCGTTATAAGGTGCTTCAGGAATGTTTTCTAAAATGGCATCTAATAGTGGAAATATATTATCGTTTGGATTTTTCCAATCGGTATTCATCCATCCCATCTTAGAGGAACCATAAATAGTAGTGAAGTCTAATTGATCTTCTTCAGCTTCTAGGTTAAACATTAACTCAAAAACTGCTTCATTAACGATATCAGGAGTACAATTTTCCTTATCCACCTTATTAACTACAACAATTGGCTTTAACCCTAATTCAATAGCTTTACCTAGTACAAAACGTGTTTGTGGCATAGGACCTTCAAAAGCATCAACTAATAGAAGTAC
This sequence comes from Flavobacteriales bacterium, assembly GCA_965277895.1. Taxonomy (GTDB): domain Bacteria; phylum Bacteroidota; class Bacteroidia; order Flavobacteriales; family UBA7312. The sequence continues at coordinate 1,209,133 of CBDIDR010000001.1, read as the reverse complement.
GCCATCTGCCATTTTTAATACTCGTTCTACTTCACCACCAAAATCGGCGTGACCTGGAGTATCAATGATATTAATCTTTACGTCTTTGTACGTTACAGAAACGTTTTTAGAGAGAATAGTTATTCCTCTTTCTCTTTCTAAATCGTTGTTGTCAAGTATAAGTTCACCTGTTTCTTTTCTAATGTCGAGTATTTCACACGATTGTATAATCTTATCGACTAGTGTAGTTTTACCATGGTCAACATGAGCAATAATTGCTATGTTTCGGATTGATTGCATAATTTACTTTGAATCTCTATTAACTCTTAATTCTCTTCCATCTATATATATACCTCTAAAACTATTAGTGATATTTTTAGAATGACGGCTATCTACTTCAAAATAGCTACAGTTTTTTTGTAAGTCAACGTTTCCTAAATCTGATTTACGAATTTTAGTAGTATCTGTAATAAAATCAATCATATCGGATTTACTAACCCCATCCATTTTACCAACATTTATAAAAAAACGTGTTCCTTTTTTCGAGGACTTTTTGCCTTTCTTATCGTCTTTACGTTTAAAATCAGACTTGGAACGGTCTCTTCTATCTCCTCTACCCTTTTCACTTCGCTTTGAGTCTCTGCTAGAACGCTTTGAAGCTTTTTCACTTTCGTTAAGGTTTTTACGATTCTTACTGTAATTTAATGCTTCTATTTCTTGAGAAACTAATTTTTCTACAAGTTCCTCAAAACTCATTGAGCCAAGTAACATTTGAATGTCTGTAAGAAGTTTACCGTTAAGATCCTTTTTAATAGGTAGTTCTAAAATACGCTTTGCCCAATTATTTAGTCGAATATTTAGTATATCGTCAACAGAAGGGATACTAATTTTGTCGATTTTTAGCTTTAGGCTTTTCTCTAGATTATCAAGTTTTCTCATGTCTCTATTAGTAAGTAAAGACAATGAAATACCCTTTTTACCTGCTCTGGCTGTACGTCCACTTCTATGCGTGTAGTAAGAAGGGTCATCTGGTAATGCATAGTGAATAACGTGAGTTAAGTCATTCACATCAATACCCCTTGCTGCTACATCAGTAGCTACAAGTACTTGAAGGGTATGATTTTTAAATCGCTTCATTACTCTATCTCTTTGAGCTTGTGATAAATCACCATGAAGTGCTTCCGATTGGTAACCGCTTTTATTTAAGTCATCAGCTAATTGTTGAGTTTTAATTCTAGTACGGCAGAAAATTACACCTCTAAAACCTTCTTCAACATCTAACACTCTTTTTAATCCTTCAAATTTGTCTGAAGATTTAACAACTGCATACTGGTGCTCTATATTTTCGTTGACTTGATTTCCAGTAGAAACCTTAACTTCAACAGGTTTAGACATATAGCTTTTTACAATATGTCTAATTTCTTTGGGCATTGTAGCCGAAAACAACCAAGTATTTTTAGAATCTCCTGTATAAGCTAATATATCATCCAAATCCTCTTTGAATCCCATATTTAGCATTTCATCTGCTTCGTCAAGTACTACAAACCTAATAGTACTTAAATCCAAAACTTTTCGTCTCATCAAATCTAGTAATCGACCAGGAGTGGCAATAACAATTTGAGGGATTCTTCGTTTGATGTCCTTCATTTGAACAACAATTGAAGCACCACCATAAACTGATTGAATTCTGATATTTGGTAAATACTTAGCAAAAATCTCTAATTGACCTGCTATTTGCTGACCTAATTCTCTAGTCGGAGCTAGTATTAAAGCTTGTGTATCTTTTTGATCTGGGTTAATCCAATCAAGTAGTGGTAAACCAAAAGCGGCTGTTTTACCTGTTCCAGTTTGTGCTAAACCAATAAAATCTTGTGGTTTTTCATTTAGTAATGGAATGGCTTGCTCTTGTATTGGAGATGGATTTTCAAAGCCTAGTTCAGGAAGAACTTGCATTAAAGGTTTAGAAAGTCCTAATTCTGAGAAACTTTTCAAAATGTTAAATAGGTTGATTAATGAGTTTGCAAAACTAACCTTTTTTATTTCTAGAGTATTATAAAAACCATTAAATAAAAAAAGCCCCTTCAAATGAAGAGGCTCTTATTTATTAGGTATATAGTTTAAACTATGCTTTCTTTAAGAAAGGAAGACCAGTTTTTGGGTTTTCTACAACCTTCTTTCCTGCAGGAACTGCATCTAAACCAGTACTACGCTCGTCTTTTGAGAAATAATAGATTGTTTGAACTCTTCCTGTTGACTTTAAAGTTACATCTTTAGAGTTTAAAAAATAAGTTTGACCTTTACTATTAGTGTGCGAAAATGCCATAATTATAAAATTTTAATTAATGTTAATATATTTCTTTATCGAGTTCAATTTATAAAAAATTACATTTCACTCCTCTTTTCAGATAAAAAAAACATTATTAATTATTGACAATTAAAATGACCTTTTTAAAACCTATGTATTTGATGTGATTTAGAACTTATGAAAATGAATGATAAAGCCATCATTTTCTTATGGTCTTGTGTTAAAAAGTTGTGAAACTCAATTAAACTTAAAATAACAACTATAAAAACATAAAAAACTATAAATCAATGGTTTATATTAAAATTGAATCTTTAAATAAGATTAAATTATTCTGAAATTGATAAACATTTATTTATCATATGTTAAATGCTGAATTATGACAATTTATAAATGCTAGAGAAGAATGTATTTTTTTCAAAGATAGCCCTACTAGAAAAAGTTATTAACAATAAAAGTGATGTTTCAGGGGGCTATTTTATGATACTATAAAAGATTTCCTACCGTAAAAGCGCTAAATAACTTATTGTTTCCTTGTAAAAGTGAATGGTTTATCTTTTGATAGATTTGGATCATATGTATAGCCTTCATAATCGAAGCCTTTTAATTCTTCTGGACTTGATAGTTCATTGTCGATGAAATAACGCCCCATAAGGCCTCTGGCCTTTTTGGCGTAAAAACTGATAATTTTATATTCTCCATTCTTCCAATCTTTAAAAACGGGAGAAATTACTTTAGCTTGAATATTTTTAAAGTTAATAGCTTTAGCATACTCATTGGATGCTAAGTTCAATACATGGCTTGATTTAGTTTTTTTTAATTCACTATTAAGCTTATCAGTAAGTGTTTCTTTCCAAAAAGAATAAAGATTACTATGTTTTTCGCTAAACTGCATTCTGGTGCCCATTTCAAGTCTATAGGCTTGTATTAAATCTAAAGGTTTAAGCATTCCATACAGACCAGACAAAATTCTAAAGTGTTTTTGACCGAATTTTAAATTCTTTTCTGACATACTTACAGCATCTAATCCTTTATAAACATCACCTGTAAATGCAAAAATGGATTGTTTTGCATTTTCATCTTTAAAAGGGCGTTTCCAATCTTGATACCTTTCACAGTTTAATGTTCCTAAGTCTAAACTAATCTTCATGAGTTTAGAAATTTGAGATGGAGAATACGTTTTTAAAACATCAACAAGCTCTTGACTTTTATCTAAAAATTCAGCTTCACTGTATATTGAAGTAGGAGAAGAGCTCTTAAAATCTAAGGATTTTGCTGGAGAAACTAGTGCTATCATTATAATTTAACTTGTATTATTAAAAACAAACGGTTTGATTTGCATGATAAAATTAGAAAATTTTGAGGGATTTCATTCATAAAAACAGTTTATTATCAATGCACTTTATAGTCATCCTACTTGGCTTTACTGGTGTATTAGGAAAATTGATTGACTGTGGATCGACAGTATTGGTATGGTATAGAATGCTCATAGCGTTTGTTTTTCTACTTGCATATATTTATTTCACATCAAACTTTAAAATATCAAAGAAGAATTTTATTCAAATACTTGGAATAGGTTTTGTCGTTGCTGCTCATTGGTTATTTTTCTTTGAAAGTATAAAGGTATCTAATGTATCTGTTGCTGTGGTTTGTATGGGAACATCTTCCCTATTCTCTTCTTTTTTAGAACCGCTTATTTTAAAACGAAAAATACAAATAAGAGAATTGGTATTAAGTGTTGTTGTATTATTTGCAATAGGACTAGCTTTAAACGCTGACTTCTCTTATGTATTAGGTTTCATATATGGTATAATAGCTGCTTTTCTCGCTACATTATTTACTATTCTAAACGCACTATATGTCAATAAGGTAAGTTCTGAAAAAATAACACTTATTGAAATGCTAGGTGGGTTTCTAATAATATCTGTTTACCTTATGTTTTCAGCTGAAATTACTTTTAGTGATCTAAATATAAGTACTAGAGATATTATTTACCTGATTATTTTGGGCGGTCTATGCACCAGTTTTGCATTTGTAATAAGTGTAGAAGTAATGAAGTTTTTATCTCCATACAACGTTATCATGGCAGTGAATTTAGAGCCTGTATATAGTGTGCTTTTAGCCCTATTTATTTTTGGTGAATCAGAAAACATGAATTTATCATTCTATATTGGCGGTATATTAATTATAGCTGCTGTTTCTCTAGATGCTTATCTCAAAAAAAATATTACACAAAAAAAATAGATTTGCTGAATGTACGTTGTTGTAATTAAAGTTTTAACTCTTATTTTTGCAAAATGATTAAAAATACAATTTTACTCCTTTTCACATTACTACCATTTTATAGCGTTTATTCTCAAGGATATAAATATAACGGTCAAGTTGTTGGTTTGAACGATTCCACTTGTATGTTAGCATACTATTATGGAGATAAACAATATGCAAAAGATACTGCTGAGATTGATGCTAATGGAAAATTTGTCTTTGAAGGCGACGAAGCCTTAGACCATGGTATGTATATGGTTGTACTACCTGATGGCAACTATTTCGAAATGGTAATTACTGAAGATGAATTTTCATTCTCTACTTCCTTGAATAATCTTATTGGAGACATGAAGTTTACCAACTCTTCTGAAAATGAAAAGTTTTATGGGTATATGCAGTTTATTTCTGAAAAGCAAACAGCTTTAAAAGCTCTTAAGAATAAAAAAGAATCAGCGACAGAAAACGATAAGAAAAAAATTGATGCTCAAATCGAATCAATGAGTGCAACAGTAATGAATTTTCAAGAAAATTTCACTAGTGAAAATCCTGATATTTTATTTTCAAAAATATTACTTGCAAGTAAAGAAATAGATATTCCTGAACCACCGGTTAACAGTGACGGCAGTATTGATAGTACTTTTCAGTTCAATTACTATAAGTCTCACTTTTTTGACAACCTAGATTTTTCAGATGATAGACTGCTTAGAACACCTGTATTTCATAGTAAAATCAATACGTATTTAGAAAATTTGACTGCTAAAATGCCGGATTCTTTAATTGTTTCATGTGATTATCTAATAAGCAAATCAAGAGTAAACCCAAAAGTATTCAGATATTTAGTGTCTTACCTTACCTCAAAATACGAGCGTTCTAAAATTATGGGACTTGAAAAGGTCTTTGTTCATCTAGTTAAGAAGCACTATGCTACTAATGAAGTTGATTGGCTTGATGAAGCTCAAATGTTTAAGATAGTCGATAGAGCTGAAACTATTGAACCTCTAATGATAGGCTCCAAAGCCCCTAATTTGGTGCTTAGAGATTCTTCCGATGTTATACATAATATGTACAATCTATCAACGGACTTGACAATGATAATTTTTTATGACCCAGACTGTGGCCATTGTAAAAAAGAAATACCAGTTATTAAACAAAACTATGATGAGTGGCTAAAAGATGGAATCAGTATTTCAGTAATGGCAGTCTCTGTAGAATTAGATAGAGAGAAATGGGTGGATTTTATTAAGACCTATGATATAGGAGATTGGATAAATGCTGCTGAATTTAAGACTTTCGTTGATGGTGAGTATAATAGAGAAAATGACCCTTATGTAACACCTTTTCCATACATAAAGCAACTCTACGACATAAACGGCACTCCAAAGGTTTATTTACTTGATAAGGATAAAAATATCATAGTCAATGCCATAAAAGGAAATATTGGTGTAGAACAACTATCAGAATTAATTGTTAATGAATCAAAAAAATAAAACAACTTGACAAAGTTATAGTATATTTTCCTCATTATTAATTAACTTATTTAAAGCATGAAAAAGATTCTACTACTAGGATTATTGGTGTTGTATACCATTAGTTCTTTCTCACAAGATTTACCAACAAACCCTGAAGCAAGAAAGTGTTATGTCAGATGTACGACACCTGATGTGTATGTAAATGAAGAAGTAAAAGTTCAAGTTAAACCTTCTTACAAAATCATTAAAACTATACCCGCTAAATTTGAAAAAAGAACTGAAAAAGTTCTAGTCAAATCTGAAGAAAAAAAGCTAAAAGTAATACCTGCAAAATGGGGTAAGGAATCAGTAGATTACATCAAAAAAGAAGGCGCATCTACTCTATCTGTAAAGCCAGCAACTTTTAGTAATGACTCTGAAACAATTGAGATTAAACCAAAATACGCTCAATGGGAAATGGGAGCATCAAATCTAGATTGTGAATCTAATAATCCTGATGATTGTAAGTATTGGTGCTACAAAGGCTACCCAGCTGAGTACAAAACCATAAATACAAAACAGTTAGATCAAAATGCAACTATTAAAAGAACACCTATTAACGAACAAAAATCAAATTACACAAGAAAAGTAATTACTGAACCAGCTAGAGTTATTGAAGAGATAATTCCTGCTGAATACTCCACTATTACTAAAACTGTAAAAATTGAAGATGCTAAAACGATTGAAGAAGTAATACCCGCTGAGTATATTACTGTTACAAGAGAAGTTTTATCAAAAAAAGGTGGGTTAACTAGTTGGAAAGAGGTTGATTGTAGTCTAGTTGAATACCAAGTCCTTCCAATTAATTGGAATTTGAATAGTTACACACTAACTCAAGAAGCGAAAAATATTATTGATACTAAATTATTACCAATTTTAGCAAATAACCCTACTGCAAAACTTGAGATTGCTTCACATACGGATTCAAGAGGAACAGATGAATCAAATCAATTACTATCTGAAAGAAGAGCTCAAGCAGTTGTTAATTATCTACAAGAACGAAAAATTAACTCTAGCTTGTTAGTCGCTAATGGTTATGGTGAGAAGAGGTTAAAAAACAGATGTTCTGATGGCATTTCATGTACAGAGCGTGAGCATTCAGTAAACAGAAGAACTGAATTTAGGTTGATTAATAATTAGACTATTTTAAGGGTAACCTAAATTACTTGAGGGGTTAACATATGATGTTAACCCCTTTTTTATTATCTAAAAAATACATCTGTTGCTCCACCAGAATATTTTAAATAGTCAGAGTCTTTAAAATCTAATCGGAAAGAGTAAAGTAAATGATGAACTTCCTTTCTAAGTACCCCCTGCCCTTTTCCGTGAATTATGACTAGTTTATGAATTTTAGACTGTAATGCTTTATGGAGTATTTCTTCACATTTTTCCAACTGATAATTAACGATTTCATAATTACTCAGATGATAATAATTATCAACTAAATTTTCAATATGAATATCAATCTCCCAAATGAGCTTGCTTTTAGATTTGAAAATAGAATTCTTGTCAGTTTTTTTACTGACTTTTTTGAATCCACTAGGGATATACGTAGACTTTAAAGTTTTATTCAGGTCATAATCAACTTTAACTAGCTTAGTTAAGTGATGTTCTTCCTCAAAGCCATCCTTAGTTAGGATTACTGCATTATTATTGTTTACAGATATAACTTCCCCACCCCCTTGGCTATCAAGGAAATCGACATAATCTCCTACCTTTATATTATTGTCCATAGTGAATTGGGTAAAAATCTATTTTCTCATTAGAAAACTTAAAAGCAGGTAATGGTACTTTTATGAAACTCAATATTTTCAATGTCTTATCTAGAAAACGTGAGTTAGTTTTAATCTTTCTTAAGTTAACATCAAGACTTAAGTAATACTCTCTTTTGGCGTTTATTGCATCAGAATTACCATTGAGCATACCATCAGCACCATATCCAATTGCAAAATTCAACCAATCTGGAAGATTTGTTTTTTTGAAGCTATTAATATTAAACGACAACCAATATACTTGACCATTATAGTCTTTTAAAGATTGTTGAATGAAGTTTTCACCAAGTAAATAAGGGTTTTGTTTTGCATAATCCGTTGGAGCAAAGGAATATTTCATCTGAACTCTTTGCTCTTTAAAAAGCAACTCTTGTCCAATAAAAAGCATAGTTCCAGAAGTATTTGCTATTAAATCTCCCCAGGAGGCTCCCCACTCTTCAGAAAAACCGTCTAATATTTCTATAGTGGTTAAGAAAAAAGAGCCATAAAGACCACCAAACCACAATGCTTTTTTCTCAGGGACTCCTGCCCAAAGCATTAAATCTCTACCTTGTAATCCGACACTATAAGCAGTTGTAGCATGTCCAATCTTATCCATTTGTAGCCAATTCGAATTGTCATTATACCAATGAAAACTACTTCTAGGATAATCTTTATACCATAAATCATTTAAGGCGTACATAGTAGCTGAATACATTACAATTTCAGTACCAAGAGCATAACGAAATGCCTTTGTACTATCGGCTTGTTGTCCGACGCACAACTTAGCCACGAATAAGAAAATCATAATATACTTCACGCTGCAAATATAGTTAGTAGCTTTTTGAAAAGTTGATAAATGATTTGATTTGTTTATATATCTTTGCTTTACATAAAATATAAAACTATGATTGAAGCCAATAATCCCCTCTTAAAATCATGGATTTCAGTACCTGATGGTAGTGATTTCCCAATTCAAAATATTCCTTTTGGAATTGCTAGCATTAATAACAAAAATGTTGCTGTTAGCCGTATCGGAAATACAGTAATAAACCTCTCAAAATTATTTGAACTAGATGTGTTTGAAGGTATTATAAACGAAAACCTTTTCAATAGAGATTTTTTAAATTCATTTTTAAAAGAAAATAAAGAGACTTGGCGTGCAGTCAGAAATCAAATTTCTATCGTCTTTCAAGACGAAAGCAATAAATCTAAAGTTGAAAGTGCTCTATCTGATATAGAGGAGGTTACAATGCAAATGCCAGTTAAAGTTGGCGATTATACTGACTTCTATTCTTCCAGACAACACGCTTATAATGTAGGGTGTATGTTCAGAGACCCTGATAATGCTTTATTACCAAATTGGCTTCATATTCCAGTTGGTTATCATGGAAGAGCATCTTCAATAATTCTTTCAGGACAAAGTATTCATAGACCTAAAGGACAGCAAATGCCAGTTGATGCAGAAAAACCTGTTTTTGGACCTTGTAAATTACTAGATTTTGAACTTGAGATGGCATTCATCACAGGAGAAGGAAAACCACTTGGTCAGCATATTGATATTTCAGAAGCTGAGAATTATATTTTTGGAATGGTAATTTTTAACGATTGGTCAGCACGCGATATTCAAAAGTGGGAGTATGTTCCACTAGGTCCCTTTTTAGCGAAAAACTTTGCTTCTTCTATTTCACCATGGATAGTAACTCTTGATGCTTTAGAGCCCTTTAGATGTGAAGGGGAAAATCAAGAACCAGAGGTGCTGCCCTATCTTAAATTCTCTGGCAATAAAAACATTGACATCAATTTAGAAGTGCAAATTGTTTCTGATAATTTTGAAGCACATACAGTATCAAAATCAAATTACAAATACATGTATTGGAACATGAATCAGCAATTGGCTCACCATACAATTAATGGTTGTGATATTCACGCCGGAGATATGATGGCATCTGGTACTATTTCTGGAAACGATGAAAGTGCATATGGTTCAATGTTAGAATTATCATGGAAGGGAACTAAGCCACTAGCAATGCCCGATGGCAGTGAGCGAAAATTTATAAATGATGGAGATACTGTAGTTATGAAAGCTCATTGTGAAAAAGACGGTGTCAGAATTGGCTTTGATGAAGTTAAGACCAAAGTCCTTCCAACTTATTAATCCAAAACTTGTAGTATAAAGTGCAGTCGATAAACGTTGATAAAGAGAGAAAAGAAATCCTTAACAGATACAGAGGATTACTAAGAGACTGCCGTGACAAAACTACGAAAGAGGAAAAAAAGAAAATACGCAAAGCCTTTAATATTGCTGTAGAAGCACACAAGGATATGCGTAGAAAGTCTGGTGAGCCTTATATCTATCACCCTATTGATGTTGCCAGAATAGCTGCTAAAGAAATTGGTCTAAGCACAACTTCTATAATATGTTCACTTCTGCATGATGTAGTAGAAGATACAGACTATACTCTTGAAGATATTGAACGGTTATTTGATTCTAAAGTCGCACGAATAATTGATGGTCTTACCAAAATATCTGAGGTCTATGACCAAAATGTATCTATGCAGGCCGAAAACTTTAGAAAGATGCTACTTACTCTTTCTGATGATATAAGGGTTATTTTAATAAAACTAGCTGACCGTTTGCATAATATGCGAACACTTGCTTCAATGCCTAAGCATAAACAATTAAAAATTGCTTCGGAAACACTATACTTATACGCTCCTCTTGCACATAGATTAGGGCTTTATGCCATAAAAACTGAACTTGAAGATTTAGGACTTAAATACACCAAATCAGAAATCTATAAGGCAATATCTGAAAAACTAGCTCAGAGTAAAGCTGCTAGAGTGAGATACATTAATAAGTTTGTTCAACCTATTAAGGAAGAACTGAATAATCAAAGTTTTAATTACAGTATAAAAGGTCGACCTAAATCCATCTTTTCTATTCGAAGTAAGATGATAAAGCAAGGCGTTGAATTCGAAGAGGTATTTGACAAATTTGCCATCAGAATTATTGTGAAATCTACAAAAGAAAATGAGAAAGCCGATTGCTGGAGAATTTATTCAATAGTAACCGATTTTTACAAACCCAATCCTGATCGTCTAAGAGATTGGATATCAACACCTAAGGCGAATGGATATGAGTCATTACACACAACTGTAATGGGGCCAAATGGAAAATGGGTAGAAGTACAAATTCGTACTGAACGAATGGACGATATTGCCGAAAAAGGCTTTGCCGCTCACTGGAAGTATAAGAATAGTTCAAAGGAATCAAATCTAGATAATTGGATAAATCGTATTAGAGAATTACTAGAAAGTCCTAATGCCAATGCCATTGATTTTGTAGATGACTTTAAAATGAATTTATTCTCAGAAGAAATATTCATTTTTACACCTAATGGCGACCTCAAAACATTACCTAAAGATGCTACCCCTATAGACTTTGCTTATGAAATTCATACAGAAGTGGGGAGCAGATGTTTAGGTGCAAAAGTAAACGGTAAGCTTGTACCCTTCTCCCACTCACTTAAAAGTGGTGACCAAGTAGAAATTATTACCTCAAATAAACAAAGCCCCAAAGAAGACTGGCTATCGTTTGTTAAAACTTCAAGAGCAAAGTCTAAAATTAAAAATGCTCTAAAAGAAGAGAAAAAATTAATTGCTTCAGAAGGTAAAGAAATCCTAAAGCGTAAACTTAGACATATTAAAGTTACACTAGACCATAATACTGAGAATGAAATGTTGAAATATTTCAATCTTAAAAACAGCCTTGATATGTATTATATGTTTGGCGTCGGTGCATTGAATAATAAACATATACGCTCCTATGTCAATAATAAAAATCAAGGGTGGTATGGAATACTTAAAAGAAAAATATATAATAAAGAAAGTAACACAACTACTGAAAAAGTTAAAGCACCAACAAACAAACCAACTGTTATATTTGGTGATGACCAACAAGTATTAGACTATAAACTTGCTAAATGCTGTTCTTCAATTCAAGGAGATGAAATATTTGGTTTTACTACAATAAACGATGGTATAAAAGTTCATAATGTAAACTGCCCTAATGCTATTCAATTACAATCTAGGTATGCTTATAGAATAATACCTGCTAAATGGGCAACAGTCGAAAACCTTGAATATTCGTCAGTATTGAGAATTAGTGGATATGACCAAATAGGATTAGTAAGTAAAATCACTAAGCTTATTTCAAACGAAATGAATGTAAATATTTCATCAATTAATATTGTATCAAACGATGGAGTTTTTGATGGTCGAATATCCGTATTGGTTATCAATAAAGTGCATTTAGAAAATCTTATTAACAAATTAGAAAATGTTGAAGGAGTAGAGTCGGTAGTTCGCCTTTAAAAACTGTTAATAAATTACTAATCTTTCTTCTCAAAAAAAAGTTATTTTTACGCTTAACATTAGCACAAAATGTCTAAAGCAGTATCGACATCTTCAGTTCTAGAAATTTTCACTCAATATCTTGAGAAAAACGGTCAACGTAAAACTCCAGAACGCTTTGCTATACTGCAAGAAATTTACGACCATAAAGGACACTTTGATATAGAAACCCTCTATATCAAGATGAAAAATAAAAAGTATAGAGTAAGTAGAGCTACACTTTACAATACTATTGAGCTTTTAATGGATTGTAAATTAGTTAGAAAACATCAATTTGGAAAAAATCAATCTCAATACGAAAAATCATTAATAAGTGGTCAGCATGATCATGTGATTTGTTCTAGCTGTAATTCTGTCACTGAATTTTGTGACCCAAGAATTCAGAATATTAAAAATACTGTTCAAGATTTGTTAAAATTTGAAGTGAATAACCATTCTCTCAACCTTTATGGTATTTGCGAAAAATGTCAATCAAAAAAATAAAATAAATGTCCGTAGATGTATTGTTAGGCCTTCAATGGGGCGATGAAGGAAAAGGTAAAATTGTAGATGTATTAACAAACGACTACGATATTATTGCACGTTTTCAGGGTGGTCCAAATGCTGGACATACGCTTGAATTTGACGGTATAAAACATGTTTTGCACACCATACCTTCTGGAATCTTTAGAGAAAATGCCATCAATATTGTTGGAAATGGTGTGGTTATAGACCCAATTATCTTTAAAAAAGAAATTGATGCACTAAATAAGATGAATATCGATTTAGTCTCAAAATTGCTTATTTCCAAAAAAGCACACCTCATTTTACCCACTCACAAAATATTAGATGCAGCATCTGAAAAAGCAAAGGGAAAAAGTAAAATTGGTTCTACATTAAAAGGTATTGGACCTACTTACATGGACAAAACAGGAAGAAATGGACTAAGAGTAGGTGATATTTCTTCAGCTGATTTTAAAGATAGCTATGATAAGCTCGTTGAAAAACATAGTCGTTTGCTAAATAATGACTTTATGGATTTCAATTTAAGTGAATTAGAAAAAGAATGGTTTGAAGGTATTGAAACACTAAAAACCTTTCAACACATAGATAGCGAACACTATTTATTTCAAGCACAAAAGAACGGAAAGAAAATTTTAGCTGAAGGTGCACAAGGAACTCTGCTTGATATTGATTTTGGCTCTTACCCCTTTGTAACGTCTTCAAATACAATTTCTGCTGGTGCATGCACTGGCTTAGGTATTGCACCAAATAAAATCAATGATGTATTTGGGATATTTAAAGCCTATTGTACTAGAGTTGGTAGTGGACCCTTCCCCACTGAATTATTTGATGAAGTAGGTGAATTCATTGGTAAAGTTGGTAATGAATTTGGTGCTACAACAGGTAGAAAAAGAAGATGTGGTTGGATTGATTTACCAGCTTTGAAATACGCAATTGCTATTAATGGCGTTACTAAACTGATGATGATGAAAGCTGACGTACTTAGTAATTTAAAATCAATTAAAGTTTGTACTCACTACGAATACAATGGTGAATTAATTGATTATCTACCATTTGATGCATCAGAAGATACTATCACCCCTGTTTTCAAAGAAATCCCTGCATGGACAGAAGACTTAACTGGTCTTAGCAGTTTATCAGATGCTCCAGAAGCACTTCATAATTATATCGATTTTCTAGAGAAAGAATTAGAAACTCCAATTGTTATTGTATCTGTTGGACCTGACAGAACCCAAACGTTAAACAGGTAATAAATTTGGCTTTTTTAAGAAATATAACATTTCTGCTATGTTTAGTAAATGTTATATATGCTCAAGAAAAAACTCAGCTTGAAATCATTAATGCTGACTACACCTTTTTTGATCAACAAAAATACCCTGATATTAGACGATTAGTCGGTAACGTAATTTTCAATCATAATGGTGCTATTATGAGCTGTGATAGTGCTTGGTATTATTTTAAAGAGAACCGTTTTGAAGCCTTTAGCAATATCCATATCAATCAGGGAGATACAATGCACTTATACGGCAAAAAACTTAACTACAAAGGACAAGAACAAAAGGCGATCGTTAAACATGATATTGTTTTAAAAGATAAAACAATGAAGCTAATTACTGACGAAATACATTATTTCTTAGAAACAAATGTGGCTTCATATTATACTCCTGCACGAATAACTAACCGTGAGAACGTTTTAATAAGTGATAAAGGTGACTATATTTCAGAAAGTAAATTTTTAATCTTTAAAGATAATGTAAGCCTAACCAATCCCAATTATCTTATTGTTTGCGATACCCTTCACTTTAATACTGAAAGCGAAATAGCTTATTTCTTTGGACCAACAACAATAACTTCAGATGATAACCTAATTTACTGTGAAAACGGTTGGTACAATACGCTTACAGATAAATCACAATTTAATCAGAATGCTTACTTGTGGAGTGACAATCAAAAGTTATCTGGTGATAGCTTATACTATGATAGAAATAATGGCTATGGGTTGGCAATCAATAATATTCAAATTCAAGACACAGCAAATGATTACTCTATTTATGGAAATAAAGCCGAATATTTTGAAAAACTAGATAGCTCCATAATAACTGATTCCCCCCTACTCGTAGCAGACTTTGAAGAAGATACTTTATTTCTTCATTCAGATACCATTGTAGCAAATCTTGATAGTTTGAAATATCAACAGATTAAAGCCTTTACAATGGCTAATTTTTATAGTGAAAATTTACAAGGAAAAGCTCAAGAGTTGATATATTTTATGAGAGATTCAACTATTCAGTTGTTTGAGTTTCCAATATTATGGTCTGATGAATATCAGTTAACAAGTGATCATATTATATTACGCTTGAAAGACAATAACATTGACCTACTTGAAATGCAAAAAAACGCCTTTATCATTTCTAAGGATAGTCTTGGGCTTTATAACCAGATAAAAGGTAAAGACATGACCGGTTATTTTAAGCGAAATGAGCTTCAAAAAATTAATGTTAAAGGTAATGGACAGACGGTTTATGTCATTAAAGATGAAAATGATAAAATAACAGGCATCAATACCATAAGCTGTAGCCAAATGAATATTGGAATTAGTGATAAAAATATCAATAGAATATCCTTTCAGACATTACCTAATTCTATCATATTCCCTATCCATGAGTTGCCAAATGAATGGAAAAGACTAGAAGGCTTTAATGAGCGTTTTAATGAACGAATTTATACTAGAGAGGATATTTGGAAAGATTAATTCTCTAAGTATTTAGATAGCCAAGAATCTTTTATAGATGATTTCCAGTTTTCCTCAAACTCACCTTTTGTTTTAACTAGATTATTATAGACTATCATTTCTGAGGAAATACACCTTTTAAAATCGTTTAGTGGTAGCACTTTGGTTTCTTCACCTTCTAAAAATGCGATGTTTAATCTATTGAAGAAATCGATATTATACTGTTTAGCTATTGACTTAATCACAGCTACAGAACTGTCTATGGAACACCCACTCGCGTTAAATTTACTCTCATCAACAAACAAACAAATAAACCAATCGTGAAGTTGAAAGGAACAAGCTAAAGGGTCACCATGTGCATTCCACTTTTCACATAAATCTGTGAGTTGAATTTTGATATCATCAAGTTCTTTAGAATTTAATTTTCTATCTGACTGATATATCCAAATTCTAGCGTTTTTGTCGACTTCTGAGTAAGGTATAAACATCTTATAAATCTTGTGCTTGAGCAATCATTTCGGCAATATCTAAAACCTGAATATCTTCTTCCTTTTCTTTGTTCTTTACTCCATCAGTCATCATGGTATTACAAAAAGGACATCCGGTAGCAATAAAATTAGGTTTTACTTCTAAAGCATCTTCAGTACGTTCTATATTAATGTCTTTATTACCTTTTTCTGGCTCTTTAAACATCTGAGCTCCTCCTGCTCCGCAACACAAACCTTTTGCCTTACAACGCTTCATTTCTACTAATTCAGCATCTAATTTTTGAATTAACTCTCTTGGTGCTTCATATACATCATTTGCACGTCCTAAGTAGCAAGGGTCATGAAAAGTGATTTTTTTGCCACTGAAAGAACCTCCTTCAATGGTAAGTTTACCATCATCTAATAATTCTTTGAGTAATTGTGTGTGATGAACAACTTCATACTTACCTCCTAACTCTGGATATTCATTTTTTAAAGTATTGAAACAATGCGGACAAGCGGTAACCACTTTTTGTACCTCATAAGCATTCATTACCTCAATATTACTCAAGGCTTGCATTTGAAAAAGGAACTCATTTCCTGAACGTCTAGCGGGGTCACCACTACAACTTTCCTCAGTTCCAAGTACAGCAAATTTTACATTTGCTTTGTTTAATAGTTTCACAAATGCTTTAGTGATTTTCTTTGCTCTATCATCAAAACTCCCAGCACAACCTACCCAAAAAAGAACATCTGCCTTTTCTCCTTTGGCCATTAGTTCAGCCATTGTTGGTACTATTAATTGACTCATATCTTATTTTTCAAATACTTGAATAGTTACTTTTTTCTCAATTAAGTCTGTAAATTTTCCATCAAAACGTGTAGCACGTACTAAGTGATTATCAATCCAGTGATAATTTCCTCCTCTAGGTTTACCCATGAGTAATCCATGGTATTTAAAGCCATTTTCATTAAGCCACTTTTCAGTAACATCTCTATGCTCCTCTACTCTTGAGGTAAAAAAGGTAATAATATGTCCTTCTCCATACCATTTGTTTAATGTTTCTAAAGCATCTGGGTATAGTCCAGCAGTTGCCATACGTTCAGGTTCTTCGTTTGGAATATCATCACAAATAGTTCCGTCAATATCAATCAAATAATTCTTAACATTATCTGGTAAAACAGGACTAATGTATTGCCCATCAACAATCTTCTCTTCTAAATCAACTTTGTTACTCATCTTTCCAATTTAATCTGTCCGACATAGAGAATTGCCAAGGAGCGCCGTTATTCTCTATGTTGTTAAAAATATTATTAAGTTCCATTGGCGCTGCAGATTCTTCCATCACTAAATACCTTCTTAAATCCACAATTATGGACAATGGGTCAATATTGATTGGACAGGCTTCGGTACATGCATTACAAGAGGTACAAGCCCATAATTCTTCTTTAGAAATAGAATCTAATAATGATTTACCATCATTAAATCCTTCACCTTCTTTTTTAATTCCTTTTCCTACTATTTCTACTCTATCTCTCACATCCATCATTACTTTTCTTGGAGATAGTAATTTACCAGTTTGATTAGCTGGACACTCAGATGTACACCTTCCACATTCAGTACAACTATAAGCGTTCATTAATTGAATCCAACTTAAATCTTTAACATCTTTTGCTCCAAAGCGTTCTGGTGCTGCATCATCCGTTAAAGCAAAAGGGTCAATATTGGGGTCTAGCATTTTCTTTACCTCATTGGTAACAGAATCCATATTTGCAAACTTTCCTTTTGATTCTAGATTTGAATAATAGGTATTTGGGAAAGCTAAAATTATATGTAGATGCTTCGAGACTACTAAGTAATTTAAAAAAGCTAAAATACCAATGATGTGAAACCACCAACTGGCTCGTTCAATTATAATTAAATTTGATTCTGACAAATGACTTATTAAAGGAATAAAATATTGACTGACTGGGTTTGAAAATTCAACAGTATAGTGCGAGGAATTCATAGCCACCAAAAGTGAATCACTGGCATTCATCAACAAAAAGGCAAACATCAGAACAATTTCAAACACGAGTATAAGGTTTGCATCCGTTTTTGGCCACCCCTTCATTTCTTTACTCCAGAAACGAGGTATACGCATAATATTTCTTCTAGTTAGAAAGAAAATGCAAGCAATCAGTACTAAAGCTGCTAATACTTCAAATGAACCAATTAAAAAACCGTATAAAGGACCTAAAAATGATAACACTCTATGAGTACCAAAAACACCATCAATAATTATCTCAATTACCTCAATATTAATGATTACAAAACCCACATAAATTAAAATATGAAGAAATCCTGCAATAGGTCTGCTAACCATCTTTGACTGACCTAAAGCAACTCTTATCATTTCCTTCCACCGAGCCTTTGAATTTGATGACCTATCAACATCTTTTCCTAGATTAATATTCTTCATTATTTGTCGAATATTAATGGTAAATAATACAGTAAAGCCTGTAAGTAAAATTAAAAATACGATTTGCTGAATCATCCTTGCCTATTTTACAGAGTCCTTTGAAATATCAAATGCAGTTCTTCTTCCGCCCAATAAAGAGAATGTCACATAACGCTTTGGGTATCTTTTCATATCCTCAATTAGTAAATCCAAATGTTTCGAAGCACTGGTAAGGTTATTGTACATTTCTTTGTCATTTAGAAGTAAACCAATTGTACCTTCTCCCTTATCAATTTTCTGTAAAATTTTATCAAATTCTGACAAGGAACTATCTAGATTTTTAATAGTGTTCTTAATATTAGATTTTGCAAGAGAATCTGAAATAGACTCAAAATTTCTAAGAACATTAGTTATTTGCTCATTGTTGTTGTGAAGGTTTGTAGTTATGGATTCCACATTAAGAAGGATATTAGAAACTCTAGCGTCATTTTTATAAATTACACTATCAAGTTTAACCATTGCTAGTTCCATTGTGCTAAACGTTCTATTCAAACTCCTTAAACTTCCCGAAAGGCTTTCCCTTGCATCTTTATCTAAAACAGTAGTTATTACTGTCATTACAGAATCAATAGATGAAATCAATTCTTCGGCTTTATTTTTAAGTGGTAAAACTTGTTTATTTACCTCCTCTTTAAGTCCATCTTCAACATCTGCAAAAAGCGTATCTCCAAAGGATGCATAGGAATTAGAATTTCCATAAATTAATTCAACAGCTTTAGTGCCCATTATATCAGAATTATAAATCTTCGCAACTGAATTAATTGGAAAACGGATATCGTCATTTAAAGTAAATTCAACAATGATATCTCCTGAATTATTGGGGTGAAAATAAATTTCTGTAACGTTACCAACTGTAAGTCCGTTTATCCTAACAGGTGATGACGATTCAAGGCCATCAATGTTACTGTAAATGGCATAATATTTGTTAGAATCACCAAATATGTTATTTCCTTTCAAGAAGTTAATACCCCATACTAAAATGAAAATCGCAATTATTCCTACTAATCCAATTTTTACTTCTGATTTTACTTTTGTCATTGTTTTATATTTTGATATTCAACAGCACTGGAAATACTTACTTTCTTATTCTTTAAGAAAGCAATAATGAAGGCATCAGCATACCCATTCTTAACTGCCAACTTTCGTAACTCTTTAACATCTTCTAATGTATCCTCATTTCCTATTGTATACTTGTAAATATTATTCTCTTTATAATTACCTACTTCATAGTTCTCAATATTAGCTATTTTTTTAGGTTTTAATGATGTGCTAATTTGAACTTTAAATATAATATCTTTTTGTACGCTTTCTTTTTTTTGATACAACTTTGTTGAATCTAATTTTTCAACCTTATTTTGTACGATTTCTTTTTTATCATATAATTTTGTTGAATCTATTTTCTCTATCTCTTTTTCAACTATATTTTCTTCTAGAAAATCGGATAATTCAAGCTCTCTTTTATAATCCTTAATTGCTCTGTAAATAGCAGATGCCATATAGGTTTGACCATCATCTGAGTTAAGAAAATCTTCCTCTGCTTCATTGGAAATAAAACCCAACTCGACCAGTACGCTAGGCATTGAAGTTGCTCTAGTAACCCAAAGTGGAGTTTGCTTCACTCCTCTATCAGTTCGCTTTACTCTATCTCTAAATTGCTCCTGGATTTTTTGTGCTATCAATATACTTTGCTCCAAAAATGTGGTTTGATTTAGAGAAAAAGCAATAATACTTTCTGGAGAATAAGGGTCAAAACCATCGTAATTCTCTTCATAATTGTCTTCCAAGTATATTACTGAATTTTCTTTCTGAGCAACTCTTAAATTAGCCTCAGTATATCGCAAACCCATAACATGCGAGGAAGAGCCTTTGGCAGAGGATTTAGTGAAAGAATCACAGTGAATAGAAATAAATAAGTCAGCATTTGAGTTATTTGCAAGGTCTGTTCTGTCTTTTAAGGTTGGGAAAGTATCACCCTTTCTTGTGTATAACACCTTCATATTAGGATAGTTTTGCTCCAAATACTTACCGAGCTTCAACACAACATCTAGGGCAATATGTTTTTCGGTTTTAGAATACCTTCCTGTTCCTAGAGCTCCTGGATCTTTACCCCCATGTCCAGCATCTAACACTATTGTATTTATTACACTCTTCTGAGCAAATGAATAGCTTCCAGATAAAATAAATGAAAGAATAAGAAAAACAGAAAATATGCGTTTCATTAATTCAGTACTTTAAATAGTAGAAATGATTAGTTTTGGGCATAAATTAATGTATTGTTGGAAATTCATACAAACAGTTTAATACATAATTCAAAAATAGCATATTTTCTTTGCTGCTTTTTACCGGCTTTATTGCTTTTTTCAACAAGCAATGCACAAGAAAGTTATGCCGATTTTCAAACCACTAATGACTCCATTTTATCAGAAAATGCCATAGAAAGCAAAATTAACAGTTATGCAAAAGATTCTATTGACTACGATTTAATTAATAATAAAGTTTTTCTTTTCAATGAAGCCGTCATCGAATATGATGGAATTGTTCTAAAAGCCGCATATATTGAACTTGATTCAGATAAAAATATTGTTTTTGCAAAAAGCTTAATTAATGATTCCACAGGTGAAAACTATGGTTACCCAGAGTTTACAGAAAATGGAAAAAGTTTTATTGCTAAAGAAATCACTTATAATTTCAACACTAGAAAGGGAATTATTAAAGACGTTAAAACTCAGGAGGGAGAAGGCTACATATTAGGTGATAAAGTGAAGAAAAACCCTGATGATATTATTTTCACTTCTTACGGTAGATACACTACTTGTGACCATGACATTCCGCATTTCTCTATCAAAGCAAAGAAGATTAAAACTATTCCTAATAAAAAAATAATTACAGGACCTGCTGTTTTGGAGTTTGGAGGTGTCCCTACCCCTTTAGCCATACCCTTTGGTTTTTTTCCTAATGAACAAAAACAAAGTTCAGGTATTATCTTTCCATTTTATGGAGAATCTACAAATCAGGGTTTCTTCCTCAGAAATGGAGGGTATTATTTAGCTATTAGTGACTATATGGATTTATCCCTTGTTGGTGATATATACAGTAAAGGTTCATGGAATTTAAAATTGAACTCCAACTATAAAAAACGGTATCGATATAGTGGTAATTTTAACTTAAGCTACTCTAGTCTGAAAAGCGGTAACGAAATCTTAGGTAACAGTACTGACAAAAGGGATTTTTTCATTAGGTGGAAACACCAACAAGACCCCAAATCAAATCCGAAAAGTCGTTTCTCTGCAAACATAAATGCTGGAAGTAGTTCGTTTCAACAAAATAATTCTATTTCAGATAGTGACTATTTAAGCAATACGTTTCAATCAAGTATATCTTACTCCAAAACCTTCAGTAAATCGAACCTTTCTGTTAATGTAAGACACAGTCAAAATACTCTTTCTAAAAAGGTAGATTTGAGTCTTCCTGAAGTGAGTTACAACATTAATCGATTTTATCCATTTAAAAAGTTTAATAAATCATCGTCAAGAAAATGGTACGATAAAATTGCTGTTAACTACTCCACTAATCTGAAAAATACAGTTTCAGTGGCTGACTCATTATTTTTTAACGAATCCACTTTGTCAGAATTTAGAAATGGTATTCAACACAGAATACCAGTGTCAACATCCTTTAAAGCACTGAAATACTTTACATTCTCCCCTTCATTCAACTATACCGAAAGATGGTATTTTAATAGAATAGAAAAAGAGTGGCTAAATAGTCAACTCAATACAGACACCATAGGTGGTTTTAATAGGGTTTATAACTATGGGTTTTATATTTCTGGAAACACTAAACTTTATGGAAACTTTAATTTTAAAAAGGGAAAGATTAAAGCTATAAGACACGTTATTAGTCCAAGTTTTAATTTCAATTTTAGCCCTGACTTTTCTTCTTCAAACTATAATTTTTACGATGATGTTCAAATAGACACGCTTGGAAATACTCAAACCTATTCTAATTATCAGAATGGTATTTATGGATATCCAAGCAAACAAGCAAATAGTAGTATAGGCTTCTATATTGGCAACCTTTTGGAAATGAAAAAGAGCACATCGGACTCCATTAATCCAATCAAAAAAATTAAACTCATTGAAAGCCTAAACATATCTTCAAACTATAATTTTCTAGCTGATTCGCTTAACCTTTCTAATATCCTGATTAACGGAAGAACACGATTGTTTAATAAGTTTGATATTACATTCAGTAGCATTTATGACCCTTATCAACAGAATGAAAATGGTCAACGCATTAATGACTTATATTTTTCAAAAACTTACCTTCCTGCTAGATTAGTAAACGCAAACACTAGCTTAAACTTTAGGCTTAAGGGAGGTAACAAAGAGAATAATGAAACAGCCTATTGGCTAGATTATTTAGACTTTGATATCCCATGGAATTTAAGTGTGAACTACACCTTGTCTTACAATAAATTATCTGCCACTCAAGCACTTAATCAATCATTAAACTTTTCTGGGGATATAAAATTAACCGACAAATGGAAAATAGGTTTTAACTCTGGTTATGACTTTGATGCCAAAGATTTAAGTTATACCTCTTTAAATCTTTATAGAGATTTACATTGTTGGGAAATGCTTATTAAATGGATTCCTTTTGGCTACAGACAGAGTTACAATTTCACAATAAGAGTAAAAGCATCGGTGTTACAAGATTTAAAATGGGAAAGGAAGAAAGACTGGTATGACTACTAAGAGTTTATCCAATTTCTAAGAATAACATCTCCTTGAGTTGTTAGGATTGATTCAGGGTGGAATTGTAATCCTTTGACATCATAGGATTCATGACTTATAGACATTATTAAATCATCTGATTTGGAGGTAACCTTCAATTCATTACTGATTGTATTTGGATCAATTACCCATGAATGATAATGTCCAACAACAGTATTTTCCTCAATACTATTAAATAATACTTCTCTATCGTCAATAAAATCTAAACAAGACTTTTTACCATGCTTTACATCGCTCATATTAAGTAAGTTACATCCAAACACTTCAGCTATAGCTTGATGTCCTAAACAAATTCCTAAAATGCTTTTTTTTGTATAAAACTCTTGAATTAAAGGCATAAGCTGCCCTGACTCTGAAGGAAGTCCTGGTCCTGGTGATAATATTATTTTATCAAATGATTTAACAGTGTTAAAATCTAACTCATCGTTTCTGACCACAGTTACTCTATCAACCATAGCCTCTAAAAGATGGTACAGATTAAATGTAAAAGAATCGTAATTATCTACTAATAAAACATTCATATTAAGGTTACTGTCAATAGTAATTTAGCTTTTAAAGAAAGATATACTCTCTTGTATTGCTACTTTTAATTCTTTTGGTATCATTTTAGCATCAAATGGATGTTTCGCATTAAAAATATGATCACAGTCTTTAATCTTTAAAAGATGAGAATGAGAAATCCACGATTTTAGCTCTTCAGCTTCTTTAAAATTAACTGTCTCATCATTTACCCCATGAACTATTAAAATAGGTATCTCTAATGACTTGCTAGCTTTCTTTATAGAAAGTTTCTCCTTGTTCTCAATAAAGTCTTCATAAAACTGATAATACAAAGGCATTTGCTGATTTGTTCTCCCATTAAATACATATGCTACCCCTCTTTCTTTCCACAAATCAAGTTTATCATTAATAATTCTTCGTTCGAAATCTGAAACACTCGCCCATGAAACTACTTTTTTAATGTGTTTATTTTGTGATGATTTTAGAATGGAAATACCTCCTCCTCTACTATGCCCCATCAAGTAAATTTGATTAATGTCAACTTTATCTTCCAATTGTTTTAATGACCAACTAATCACACTTTCTAAATCCTCTAGCTCAATTGTAAAATTGTTATTTCCAAAGGCCTCTAAATCCACGAAATTATTTGGGTCATTAACTGTTACTCCATTAAATGAGAAATTAAATTTTAGAAAATTTAAGCCGGAATTAACGAATTGCTTTGAAACCTCATTAAATGGTCCCCAGTCTTTAAATCCTTTGAATCCATGACAGAAAATTACAAGAGGTAAATTTTTGACAGAGTTTAAATTTAAATCTAAAAGTATCTCTTTGCCTCTTTGACTTGTAATTACATGAGATTCCATAGGGCTGTAATTATAACTTAACGAATTTGAAATATTTATTTTCAATCAAAACAAAGTAAATACCTGAGTTAAACTCACTTACTCTAATTACATTTTCTGATGAGGTTAACATCAATTGACCTGAAGAGTTAAAGATTTTTTTAACACCTTCGATTGGAATATTAATAATAGAACTTGAAGGGTTAGGATAAATCATTTCATTTTCCAAATCAAAAGAAGAAATTCCAAGAGGGTTTATTGTGTCTTCATAGACTTCAAAACCATCAATACCTCCTTCAGAAAGATGATTATCAGGACTATAGTCAGTGACTTTTACTAAGAATCTCATTTCAGAAGTCGCAGAAATAAATTGGGAAACGTTAATATTCTTTTCTAACCATGAATTATTTAATTGACCTACTGTATTTGAAACCAATACTTGCTCTTGACCATTGTCCAAATATATATTCATAGAGTCATTAGCTACTGACCAACCACCGCCGTTGGCAAACCATTGGTAAAATTTTATAGCTGGATTATAATAGCTTGTTAAATCAAAAACAGGAGATTTTAATAAAACAAAGCCATCGTCAACATCATCTGCTCCTGCACCACCTCCAACTGCATTTCCGGTTATATAGGCATTCACATAACAATCACTTTCAATATCCTGAGATGAATTGTATATCTGGTTGTCATCAATAGTTGGATTAGGTTTTCCTATTTCCCAAAAGCCGTCAGTTGCATTACCACTTGCTTCCCAGCCAAAATCAAAAGTGAAATCGTCAAAGTATGCAGAATCTAAAGGAAGCGTTAGTGAAATACTATCGTTGACAATAGCAATATCATTGCAAGTAGTTTTATAGCCCCAGTGCCCAACATAAAAAGTATAGTTCGCTTGAAATAAGGTGTCAAGAATAAACTCTCCATTACTATTTGTATAAACGGTATCTGTGTAAAACGGACTGATTACCATAATTTGAGAGTTTGGGATACCTTGTCCTCCACTATTAACTACTTTACCTGTTTTAGAAAATGAATTTTTTGGAAGTAGTTTAACATTTTGAGTAACTAAATCTCCACTGGTTAGTGTAATTTGTAATGTATCAGTAAAATATCCCGATTTACTAAATTCTACATTGTAGGTATTTGGGTCATCAATTCCAATAAAGTAATCTCCTGCTATATTAGAGGATGTCGATAACACATCAAACGTCAACATTCTTACTAATGCATCATTAATCGGAGCGCCACTTAATGAATCCGTTATTGTTCCTTGTAAGAAAGACGCCGGCATATAGTCTGGCTCAAGAACTAATAATAAACCCTCACCATTTGAGCCACTGTTAATTTCTGAAGATAATATTACTCCTGAGGGTAGATAAGGATAAGCTCCCCAAGAGCCATCAAAACCATCACCACCTGCATAATAAGCATCATAATGTGCGACTTCAACCATGTGGTTTGGATAAGTTATATCATGAACAACTATTCCATCTCTGTAATATGAGGTCACTAGGTAATCACCCAATACATGAGCATTATGAGGAATCACTTCACTACCAGGAGAAGACTGTATCCTATCTAATTCTTCTATGTTGTCTAAGTCTGAAACGTCATATGATGCTATATAAGCACCACTTTTTTCATCTGTAGTATATAATGTATTTCCATCATCGGAAATCCAGCAGTTATGCGTAAAAAGATTAGGTGTTTCATGAAAAGCTAAACTATCATTGAAAATAACTGGATTTGCAGGGTCTGAAACATCAATAGCAAAGAATTTACCCTCGTAAACTGCAGAGCCCCACAAGGTATCGCCTCTTGCCATTCCATCGTGTAAATAGAAATTATCGAAAAGGCCACGAACTAAAGGCAAAACAGTATCAGTTGCCGTAATAGATACGTTTGTAACATCAAGTATCAGTGCACCTGATGTATTTTGATCTGGCGTAATATCTCCACCAAAAATATATGCTTTGCCAGTCTCATCTATGTAAATGTTGTGAGCATGTGTAAACATATAACTCCCATTGTTATCAATGGTAGTATTAACGTATGTATTTCCTGATAAGTCATTCAAGTTAACTATCAATAAACCACCACTTCCTTGGTCTGCAGTAACAAATGCATAATTGTTCCATACTTTTATATCTCTCCAAATGGATTGTACTCCAGCTATAAAAAAAGATTCCGTTGGATTAGTAGGAATAGATATGTCAACAACTGAAAATCCATTTCGTAAACCTACGAGGGCGTACTCTCTACCAGATGAATCTACATATCCCCAAATGTCACTACATTGTGTTCCAGGATAATTCAGCGAACCCAAAAGATTTAGGTTGTCACTACTTTGTGAATACAGTTGAATTGATAATAAAAATAACGTGAGGAGTAGGATATGTTTTTTCATAAAAAAATATATTGGTACAAATATAACCAATTAAAAGAGCATTATTAAAGCTCTAGCTTAAACTGGTTATCTGTGCTATCCTCATCTATTATAATTTTTGAGTCATCATTGGATTTTTCAGCTTTAAGACCATCGTCATTTGCATCTGCTTGAGGTTCATCTGAATGTGAAGTAACTTCTTCAGCAATAACAGTTTCATCTTCCTCTATTTCAGGCTCAATAAGTTCAATTTTTTGAATTTTCTTTGAACTTAACTTATTACCCTGTGCCTTATCTCCTTTTACTGCAATAAAGTCAACTGCATTAATGCTTTCTTCTTTCCTGTCCTTTCCTCTTTCTTTAACATAGGACAAGTGAATTTCAGGGGATGGATGAGAGGATATGATTTCTAAATATGATCCTTTGGAAGAACTAATAATTGTAATTGCTTTGTCGCTATCAATAGCAAGGAAACGTTTTATAAAATAGCACTCTTTTTGTCCGTCATAGTAGACTGCTGTCAATGGCTGTTGTGGCTTCCATTTTTCAATAAGAAGGATATCTTCATTGAAATGCCTACTTAAATCAAAATTCAATAATTGCATAATGCCAGATTTATGCACAACTAAGATCTTGTCATTAGATTCAAAATCTCCTAGAAATTTACCCCTACTATCAACATTTAATTTATTGACAACATCATCAAACCATATTTTCCTAGCAGACAAGGTGGAAACTCCTTCTTCTCTTAACTCTATTTTTTTAATAGGTGTTTTGCAGACAAGGTTACCCATTGAAAGCTTACCCTTTATAGCTAATTCAGAAAAATCAATATCAATTTTCAGTTTCTTGAGACGCTGCAAAGCACGTAAATGGACTGTTACTTTCTCGGCTTCACCATTAGGGTTTGCCGTAAAGTAAATGATTTCACCTTTGCTGTTTTTAGTCAAATCGTATTCTTTATCTCTAGTAGAACTAGTGATTTGGAAACGCTTCATGTAGGAGTTTTTATTCACTCCATTGGTATAAATCAAATTGTAAGTGGTACGCTCATCTTTCTTCTTGAATACAGCAGCGTGAATGATGTTTTTACCCACAAAAGTTTTCTTATCTACTTTTGTAACTACAACCTTACCGTCTTTTCTGAAAACAATGATTTCATCAATGTCAGAACAGTCACATAAAAACTCGTCTTTTCGCATACTTGTTCCTATGAAACCTTCTTCTCTATTCACATAAAGTTTTTGATTTTTGGCAACTACTTTTGCCGCTATGATGTTATCAAAAGTCTTTATTTCAGTTTTTCTACCTCTATTTTCACTATACTTTTTCTTAATATTTTTGAAAAATTCAATAGCGTAATCAACAAGATTGGCAAGTTTATCTTTAATTCCACTAATATGTTCTTCTAAATTAAGAATATCTTTATCAGCTTTAAAAGCATCAAATTTTGAAATACGTTTTATTTTAATTTCTGTCAATCGAACGATATCATCTTCAGTTACTTCTCTGAGTAGTTTCTTTGTGAATGGCTTAAGACCAACATCTATTGTTTGAATTACTGACTCCCAAGTTTCACATTCTTCGATATCTCTGTAAATACGGTTTTCAATGAATATCTTTTCTAATGATGAAAAGTGCCATTTCTCTTGTAATTCTTTCAGATTAACTTCAAGCTCTTTTCTGAGTAAATCTAGAGTGTTATTAGTAGATACTTGTAACATTTCACTAACACCCATGAATCGAGGCTTGTTATTCTCAATAACACAACCTAAAGGTGATATGGTTACCTCACAGTCAGTGAAAGAATACAAGGCGTCAATTGTTTTATCAGGAGATATTCCTGCAGGTAGATAAACTAATATTTCAACTCCTTCAGAGGTATTATCATCAATCTTTTTAATCTTGATTTTACCCTTGTCATTAGCTTTTAGTATAGAGTTAATAAGAGAAACAGTTGTAGTACCATGAGGTATTTCACTAATTTTAAGAGTCTTGCTGTCGTAAACAGAAATTTTCGCCCGAACGCGGACTTTTCCACCTCTTTTTCCATCGTTATAGTTGGAAAAATCTGCCATTCCTCCATTAGGAAAATCTGGATAAATCTTTGGTTTTACTCCCTTTAATATTTTAATAGAACCATCGATAAGCTCAATGAAATTATGAGGAAGTATTTTTGTGGATAATCCAACAGCAATTCCTTCAACACCTTGGGCTAAAAGCAGGGGAAATTTTACTGGTAATGCTAGGGGCTCTTTTCCTCTACCGTCGTAAGATGGTGAGAAATCAGTAATTTTTGAGTTATAAACGACATCTAGTGCAAACTTTGATAGCTTTACTTCAATATAACGAGCTGCTGCCGCACTATCACCTGTAAGAGTATTACCCCAGTTACCTTGAAGGTCTAACAGTAGGTTTTTCTGCCCTACTTGAACCATAGCATCATATATAGATGCATCACCATGAGGGTGATATTTCATAGTATGACCTACTACATTAGCAACCTTATGAAATCGTCCATCATCCAAATCCTTTAACGAATGTAAAATTCGTCTTTGCACGGGTTTTAGACCATCTTCAATAAGTGGAACTGAACGCTCTAAAATAACATAGGAGGCATAATCCAAAAACCAATTTTTATACATCCCATTGATGTGGGAAATATCTTTTGGTAAATCGTTATTTTCTAATGAAGTATCTTCTACACTCATGTGTTTTAATTATCTTCTAATTCTTTATCGTTTTCAAATCGTAAATTATCTATGATAAACTCTTGTCTTTCAGGAGTATTTTTACCCATGTAGAATGACAATAATTCTTCAACGCTCATCTTTTTTCCTATAATTACAGGCTCTAGTCTAATATCCTTCCCAATGAAATGTTTGAACTCATTTGGCGAAATTTCTCCAAGACCTTTAAATCGTGTAACTTCTGGTTTTTTACCCAACTTATTCATAGCCTCAAGACGTTCGGCATCTGAGTAACAGTAAATAGTTTCTTTCTTGTTTCTTACCCTAAATAAAGGCGTTTCCAATATATATAAATACCCTTCTCTAATTAGCTCTGGGAAGAACTGTAAAAAGAAGGTTATTAATAATAATCTGATGTGCATACCATCAACATCGGCATCTGTAGCAATAACTACATTTTTGTAACGCAAACCTTCTAAACCGTCTTCTATGTTTAGAGCCGCTTGTAAAAGATTAAACTCTTCGTTTTCGTATACAATCTTTTTAGTAAGCCCATATGAATTAAGAGGTTTACCTTTGAGGCTAAATACAGCTTGAGTGTTAACGTCTCTTACTTTTGTAATGGATCCACTTGCTGAATCACCCTCAGTAATGAATAAAGTTGTATCGAATCGTTTATCGTTCTTGTGATTGTTATAATGAACTCGACAATCCCTTAATTTTCTATTGTGAAGATTGGCCTTTTTAGCTCTTTCTTTAGCCAATTTCCTTACTCCTGCTAAAGCTTTTCTTTCCTTTTCGGCTTCGATAATTTTCTTCAATAATAAATCTGCAGTTTCCAGATTCTTATGCAGGTAATTATCTAAATGAGTTTTAATAAAATCATTGATGAATGTCCTAATAGTCATCATTCCAGGACCTATATCGTTTGACCCTAACTTTGTTTTAGTTTGAGATTCAAATACAGGCTCAATCACTTTAACACTAACAGCAGCAACGATACTTTGTCTAATATCTACGGCATCAAAATTTTTGCCATAAAACTCTCTCACTGTTTTCACTACTGCTTCTCTAAATGAGGATTGGTGAGTACCACCTTGTGTGGTATGCTGACCATTAACAAAAGAGTAATACTGTTCGCCATAGCCTTTTTGAGAATGGGTCATAGCTATTTCAATGTCTTCACCCTTTAGATGAATAATAGGATAGACAATTTTGGAATCTATATTTTGCTCCAATAAATCTCTTAGACCATTTTCAGAGTATAATTTTTCGCCATTGTACAAAATGGTAAGTCCTGGATTTAAGTAGCAATAATTCCATAGCATTTTCTCAACATACTCATTAAGAAAACGGAAATTACCAAAAATACTATGGTCAGGAATGAAGGTTACTTTAGTTCCTTTTCTTAAAGAAGAGCTTTCAATCGGTGCATCGTTGGTTACAGCCCCACTCTCAAACTCAGCAAGTTTAGTTTGTTCATCCCTAACACTCTGAATTTTAAAATAACTGGATAATGCATTAACCGCCTTGGTACCTACTCCATTAAGTCCAACAGATTTCTTAAACGCTTTGGAATCGTACTTGGCACCCGTATTTATTTTAGATACACAATCAACCACTTTGCCAAGTGGAATGCCACGACCATAATCTCTAACAGATACTTTTTTGTCTCTGATTGTAACTTCAACTGTCTTCCCATTGCCCATTACATATTCATCAATGGAGTTATCTATTACCTCTTTGATAAGAATATAAATACCATCATCAGCTGAAGAACCATCTCCTAACTTACCAATATACATACCTGGACGAAGACGAATATGCTCCTTCCAGTCAAGTGAGCGAATATTATCTTCTGTATACTGATTCTCTGCCATTTTTTGAGCTTTAAATTTGGTCTGATTAATATAGGAGTGTAAAAATAAAAAAGCACTAGTTAATAAGCTACAAAGTCAGTCAACTTTATTAACAGAGTTTTCAACTAAGAATCTGTATCTTTGAGCCCATTATTCAGACCAAATGACACACTACTTATTTTCGTACAAAAAAGCATATAAACACCTTATAGACATAGATTTAACCGTCCAAACTAATGGGGATAAAGAACTATGTTTTCAGCTTCCTGCTTGGAGACCTGGTAGATATGAACTTGGTGATTTTGCTAAAAATATTCAAAAGTGGAATGCCTTTGATGAAAACGGAAATGAATTGCCTTTTCAAAAAACAACAAAGGATTGTTGGGAAGTAGAATGTCATAATGCTAGTAGTGTAACTATAACCTATAACTACTACGCTAATGAGTTGGATGCAGGCTCTACCTATTTGGATGAGAATCAACTCTACGTTAATCCAGTAAACTGCTGTATGTATGTAGTAGGCAGAGAAAATTCAGCCTGTCAGCTTGAATTGGAAATACCTTCAGACTACAAAATTGCTTGTGGAATGAAAATGAACGATGATGGCTATTTGTTCGCTAATAGTTTTGATCAATTAGCCGAATCACCATTTATTGCATCAAACAGCCTACTGCATGACGAATACATTGTTGATGGCATTACTTATCACCTTTGGATACAAGGGAAATGTAAGCCTGACTTTGAAAAAGTTAAAGCCGATTTTATAGGCTTTACAAAAGCACAGGTAGAATGCTTTAAAAGTCTTCCAGTGGACGATTATCACTTCTTATTTCAAATCACACCATACCCTAGTTATCATGGTGTTGAACACACCAATTCAACGGTAATATTAATGGGTGACAAAGAGGATGTTTTTAAAACCAAATACGATAATATTCTAGGAATTTGTTCTCATGAGCTTTACCATACTTGGAATATAAAAGCCATTCGTCCAAAAGAAATGTTACCCTACGATTACACCAAAGAAAACTACTCCAAATTAGGCTATGTAGCTGAAGGGGTTACTACATACATGGGTGATTTGATGCTAAAACGTGGCCATGTGTTCAATTGGGAACAATTTATAAAAACTCAAAACGAAAACTTAAAACGCCATTATGAAAATGACGGTAGACATAACCTTTCAGTAGCTAATAGTGCTTTTGATACTTGGCTCGATGGCTACAGTTTAGGAATTCCCAATAGAAAAACCTCTATATACGCTGATGGAGCATTAAATATGTTGATGATAGACTTGTTCATCATAAAGCATTCTGAAGGAAAACATTCTCTTAATGATGTAATGACAGAATTGTATGAAGACTATCGAAACAGTGGATATACTGAAGATGATTTCCAGCAATTATGCGTCAAGTACGGAAGTCTAAAAGTTAGTGAAGTATTTAACAATCACATCTACGGAACAGAAGAGTATACGAAAACACTTACTGAAGCTCTTTCTTACGTTGGTTTTGAATTAGTAAAAACAAACAACCAGTCATTAAGTGCACATAAATTTGGGTTTATTTCAATTGTTCAAAACGGCAAACACATTATTAAGAAAATACAGAATACTTGTGAAGCAGAAAGTAAAGGCATTGCTGTAGGCGATGAGATTTTGTCTGTTAATGGAACTGCTGCAAACGACTCAAAACTTAATGACATCATTAAAGATACTGATGAGGTTGTAACTCTAGAAATCAAAAAACGTTTTGAAACAATTAAAGTCAAATTAGATAGCGGTAACTTCTACCCCATTTACAACCTAAAAATGATGGATAAAGCTAGTGACAAACAACTCATTTTAAGAAAAGTTTGGGCAAAATAAATCAACTATGGCAACACTAAATAATTACCTATCGCTTATAAAATTCAGTCATACTGTGTTTGCATTGCCATTTGCTCTAATCGGTTTTTTCTTAGCAAGTAGTCAGTTTGGTTTTGATTGGGGAAATTTGGTTTTGGTATTGATGTGTATGGTATTTGCTCGTTCTGCTGCTATGGCATTTAATAGATATATTGATAGGGATATTGATTTAAAAAATCCACGAACGGCCGAAGTTCGTGAAATTCCAAAAGGTGTAATTAGTCCTAAGGCAGCACTCCTATTTGTTATTTTCACTAGTGTAAACTTTATAATTACAACCTATTTTATAAATACACTTTGTTTTTATTTATCACCCATTGCATTGATAGTTGTTTTAGGTTACAGCTACACCAAAAGATTTACGTCTTTGTGCCACCTAGTTTTAGGTTTAGGATTAGCACTAGCACCACTAGGTGCATATTTGGCAGTATCTGGAGAATTTGCACTAACTCCCATTTTATTTTCAGTTGCTGTATTGTTTTGGGTATCTGGATTTGATATCATCTACGCCCTTCAGGATGATACCTTTGATAAAGAGAATAAACTAAATTCTATACCCGTATTCTTAGGTAGAAAAAAGGCCTTGAATTTGAGTAAATTTTTCCATCTCATCACCTTCCTCTCTCTTGCATATGCAGGAGTATTACTAGAAATAAATCTACTATATTGGATTGGTTTTGCATTGTTCTCTGCCCTACTAATATATCAACATACTATCATTTCTGAAAAAGACTTGAGTAGAGTTAATTTAGCTTTTTTCACTACAAATGGTATTGCGTCTGTTGTTTTTGGTGCATTTGTCATACTTGACATCTTACTATAAGGCTGTTTTTTCTTAATTTCGCGAAATCAAACCCCAAGCTAAATGACTACAAAAGAATCCAAAACAGAAGAACTCACCTACAACGATTTTACTGCATCTGTCATTAATGACTATAAAGTAGCTTGTAGAAGTAGAGAGATGAGTCTTATGGGGCGAAGAGAAGTTCTTTCTGGTAAGGGAAGTTTTGGAATCTTTGGTGATGGTAAAGAGTTAGCTCAAATAGCCATGGCTCGCTGTTTTAAAAAGGGTGATTTCCGCTCAGGATACTACAGAGACCAAACCTTTATGATGGCTATCGACGAATTAACTGTTCAGCAATTTTTTGCTGCTCTGTATGGTCATGCAGATATAGATGCCGAGCCACAGTCTGGTGGCCGTCAGATGGTAGCACACTTTTCAACTCAATCTCTAAATGAAGATGGTAGTTGGAGAGCTCTAACAGAACAATACAATTCAGCATCGGATATTTCTTGTACAGCAGGTCAAATGCCTAGATTAGTAGGTCTTGCTCAGGCGTCAAAAGTATTTAGAGAAAATAAAGACCTCAAAGACTGGACATCTTTTTCTAAAAATGGAAATGAAATTGCTTGGGGTACTATAGGAAATGCATCAACCTCAGAAGGTCACTTTTTTGAAGCCATTAATGCTGCAGGAGTTTTGCAAATCCCAATGGTTATGTCTGTTTGGGACGATGGGTATGGTATTTCTGTACACAGTAAGCATCAAACTACAAAGGAAAATATTTCCGAAATACTCAAAGGATTCCAAAGAGATAAGAATGGAAAAGGTTTTGAGATTATAAAAGTAAAAGGATGGGATTATCCCGCTTTAATTGAAGCCTATGAAAAAGCTGAAAAAATAGCTAGGAAAGAACACGTTCCTGTTCTAGTTCACGTCATAGAAATGACCCAGCCACAAGGGCATTCTACTTCAGGCTCTCATGAAAGGTATAAATCCAAAGAACGTTTACAGTGGGAATCAGATTTTGATTGTATCGACTTGTTTAAAGAATGGATTGTAAGCAATTCTATTTCAAATACTGAAGAACTTGATACTTTGAGGGCTGAAATTAAAAAAGAGGTTTCAAAGCAAAAAAATACAGCCTGGAAGGCTTACCAATCCCCTATTCTCTCTGAGTTAAGTCTAGCAACTCAATTATTGGATGAGTTAATAAACGAAAGTTCAAATGGAGTTTTCATTAAATCCATCAAAGAAAAGCTAGAGTTTGATGCCAAACTTAATCCACACCGTAGAAATATATTTTCCGCTTTGCGTTCAGCCCTACGACTAGTTAGAGGAGAAAATACGAATGCTAAACAAAAAATTAAAACTCAACTGAGTTTGTGGAATGATGAAAATCAAGACAGATACAGTTCTCATCTATACAGTCAGTCAAAACAATCCATAGATAAAGTAGAGTCAATTGAGCCAAGCTACAATAGTGATGCCGAAGAAGTTGATGCTAGAGTAATTATCCGAGATAATTTTGATGCAATTCTTTCAAAGCACCCTGAAGTGTTGGTCTTTGGAGAAGATAGCGGGCAGATTGGTGGTGTTAATCAAGGACTTGAGGGCTTACAACAAAAGTATGGTGAACTTAGGGTATCTGATACTGGTATTCGTGAAGCAACTATTTTAGGACAAGGAATTGGTATGGCTATGCGAGGACTTAGACCTATCGCAGAAATCCAATATTTGGACTATTTACTTTACTGTTTTCAGGGTATGTCTGATGATTTATCAACCCTTCATTATAGAACAAAAGGTAAACAAAAAGCTCCTTTAATCATTAGAACAAGAGGCCATAGACTAGAAGGCATTTGGCATTCTGGCTCACCTCTCGGCATGATGCTAAATGGCTTAAGAGGTATGCATGTACTTGTCCCTCGAAATATGACCAAGGCAGCTGGTTTTTACAATACACTACTGAAAAGTGATGAACCAGCTATTGTAGTAGAATGCCTAAACGGTTACCGATTAAAAGAAAAATTACCTTCAAATCTTGGTGAATTTACTACACCAGTAGGTGTACCAGAAATTACTAAAGAAGGAAGTGATATCACTCTAGTAACATATGGTTCTACTTGGCGAATTGTAAGCGAAGCAGCCAAAGAACTAGAGAAAGTTGAAGTTTCATGTGAGGTTATCGACGTTCAAAGCTTATTACCATTTGATACAAATCATGCTATTGTAGAAAGCCTAAAAAAGACTAATAAAGTGGTCTTTATTGACGAAGATGTATCGGCTGGTGCTACTGCCTTTATGATGCAAAAAGTATTGGAAGAACAAAAAGGATATTTCCACTTAGATTGTGAGCCAAAAACAATTTCATCAAAAGACCACCGACCTGCTTATGGTGAAGATGGAGATTATTTCTCTAAACCTAATACGGATGATATTTTTGAAAAGGTTTATGATATTATGCACGAACATAACCCTAAAAAATACCCCACATTATAGAGAATGAAAAAAACAACCGAACAAGTTTCCAATCACAATAATCTAGACAAAATGGATACTCTAAGTCTATTAAAGGGTATCAATGAAGAAGATAAAAAGGTAGCAACTTCTGTTGAAGCTGTTATTCCAATGATTGAGGAAACTGTTAATGCTATTTTCTCTAGAATGGAAAAAGGCGGTCGACTGTTCTACATAGGTGCTGGCACTAGTGGAAGATTAGGTATTGTCGATGCCTCAGAATGCCCTCCAACATTTGGAGTATCTCACGACCATGTAATAGGTATTATAGCTGGTGGCGATTCAGCTATTAGAAAAGCCGTTGAATTTGCTGAAGATGATACTCTACAAGCTTGGAAAGACTTAAAAGAGCATAATATTAGTGAATTAGATTCCGTAATAGGTATAGCTGCTTCTGGTACAACACCTTACGTTATTGGAGGTCTTGAAAAATGTAAATCAAATAATATACTTACGGCTTGTATTACGTGTAATGAAGGCTCTCCCCTTGCTTCAGTATCTCAATTCCCTATTGAAGTTGTTGTTGGCCCTGAATTTGTAACGGGTAGTACACGAATGAAGGCTGGCACAGCACAAAAATTAGTGTTGAATATGATTTCTACTTCATTAATGATAAAGTTAGGAAGAGTAAAGGGAAATAGAATGGTGGATATGCAGTTAAGTAACGATAAGCTTGTTGATAGAGGCACACTTATGGTAGCTGAAGAAACAGGACTGGACTACGATTCTGCCAAAGAATTAATAGAGCAAACCGGAAGCGTAAGAGCCGCCCTAAACAAATACAACAATGGATAAACAAAAACTGAGTAATGGCATGATATGGATTTCCATGTCCATCTTTTTTATTTTTACTGCTGCTGTCACTTTATTTATTGGCAATAGCAAAGGCAGTTTGGCATTACAAGCATTGGGCGTTTTCTTTATCTTATGTCTATTCTTCTTTGCTTACAAAGGACTTAAGACTATACTAGATGCCTTTTTCGATAAGAAAAAATAGAATTAATTAAAAAGGATTAGTTGCCCAAACATTTAGTTCGGTAATGAAGCCTTTATCTTCCATTTCCAGTACTGATATAATGGAGTGAGCTATTTCATTAGGCGATAGTTTTTTCTTTTCTTCTACCCTCTCTATACGCTCTTGATTGTAAAAAGCAGTTGTCACTTCACTAGGGTTTAGCTGACATACTCTTATGTTAAAAGGTCGTAATTCTGCTTGCCAACATTGTGTCAAAGCTCTAACTGCAAATTTTGAGGCAGCATAAACGCTTCCTCTGGCAAAACCTTTAACACTTGCTGAAGAACCAATATTAATAATCGTAGCCGATTGTTGAGATTTCATTGTAGGAATTATCTCTTTACTTAATAAAGCCAAACCAAAAACGTTAGTATTAAATACTTCTAGAAATTGCTCGTGATTTATATCTTCGACTTTTTCAAATGAACCAATTCCTGCATTGTTAATTAGGACATCCACTTTACCGTCCAATAGGTCAAGGCATTTCTGAGCATTTTCAGTGATATTATCCAAATCAGAAACATCAAACACAATAGCTTCAGCACCTGAATATTCAGAAGCAACTTTTAAGCGTTCAGCATTACGTCCTGTGATTAAAACCTTTGCTCCTTTATCCACTAACTTCTTGGCTGTTGATTTACCAATACCCAAACTACCTCCGGTTAATAAAATGTGCTTGCCTTTTAAATCCATACTTAATTGATTATAAAATGTTTTTCTACAGTTCCGTTCTCATAGTAATAAAACTGTAAATTATTTGATTGAGGAAGGGTCTTTCTACCCTGTATATCACGAATTCCTTTAAGTTTTGAAGGTGCCTTATTCTCCTCCTCTATATTTGATGGGGTCTGAAAAAGTTTGATAGCAACTGGTCGGTGATCAGAAATACAATTGTCATAACCATAAAAACCATTTGAAAAATAATTATCCATCAAGATAGTTTGAACATTATTGTAAGAATTATTGAAATCATCAATGAGTTCATTGGTAATCAAAATATGGTCTAAATGAGATGGCCATGATGGAAAAGACCAATTTGAGCTAGTTTGTTGAGCTATTAACATATCCGCAAATAGATAGTTTTCCGAATCATCTATAATTGACTGAAATACGTTATTGGACTCTCCTTCTTCGAGCAAATCGTTGTAATCACCCAAAACAATCACATTTTCATCTGGCAGGTAACTATCTATATACGTTTTGATTTGATTTGATGCTTGAAGTCGTCTGTATTCTTCATCAGAATAGTCAGATATGTTGAGTGTGCCGTCTCCACAACATTTGAAATGAACATTGATTAAATAATACGTAGTTCCGTTATGTATAAGCTGAATTAAATATGGTGGTCTTCCAGCAAACATAGTATTATATGAAGAAGAAGTATAAATGGACATATGGTTAACGACTTCTACATTTTCTTTAACCAAATACGCTAAAGTCAAATTTCCGTAATTATCTGGAATAATGTAGCCCTCATAGTTTGGCAAACTATTAGCTAATTGCTGAAAGGCATTGACATCATCTATTTCTTGTAAAGCAAAGACATCGGCATCCAATCGGCTAATTGCTAGTGCAGTTGAATCAATAGTAGTTTGATTATTTTTTGGAAAAAACTCTAAGTTCCACGTTACGGCTTCAAAAGCATCACTTTCCCCAAAAAAAAGATCATTTAAACTTTGTCCGAAAGTTAAGGTAGAAATAAAGAGAGATAAAATTGTTAAGGTATTTCGCATGCCACAAAAATACGATTATTAACGTTTTAAATGATTTTATTAGACTTGCTTTTCTTAACTTAGCAATAACTAACATTTAACCTATGTCTTTAGCTAAAAACTATCTGTTTTTACTCCTATTTATTTCATTTTCTTCATTTGCACAAAGTCTTTCAGACTTAAGTTTTGGTACTGAAGAAACCTTCGATGTCGCCACATGGAACCTCGAAAGCTTCCCTAAAGATGGTGAAACAACGATTAACTATGTTTCCGATATTATAATAGAATTGGAGTCTGAAGTGATTGGTTTTCAAGAGATAAACGACATGATGGCATTCGAGAATATGCTAGCAAATATTGAAGGTTATAGCGGATATGTTTCAGATGCTAATTATGGAGGCATAAATCTAGCATATGCCGTAAAAGACGATGTTACAGTTATTGATGAATATAAAATTTATGCCGAAGAGACTTATAACTATGCTTTTGCTGGTCGCTCCCCCTACCTCATTCATCTAGAGAAAAATAACTTTGAATATTACGTTATTAATATACACTTGAAATGCTGCGGAGATGGTAATTTTGATACTACAGACAGCTCGGACGAAGAATATAGGCGATGGTTAGCCCTTGGTTATATCAAAACATATATTGACACTTATCTACCAGACGAAAATGTTATCGTTCTAGGTGATTATAATGATGAGCTAACAGATGATTATGAGGATAATGTATTCCAAGATTTTATAGATGATTCGGAAAACTATCTGTTTGCAGATATTGATATTGCCAACGGAAATCCTCAAAACTTTTCATTTCCTAACTGGCCAAGCCATATTGACCACTTACTTGTAACTAATGAACTATTTGACGATTTAAACTCCGAAGGTGGCGAAGTGCTGACCATTCCAGTGGACAACTATATTGTTGGTGGTTTTGACAATTACGATAGCTATATCACCGACCATATGCCAGTAGGTATTCGACTGGTTTATAATAATGGTTGTACTGACCCCTTAGCCCTCAATTACAATCCGGATGCTATTGACGATGACGGTTCATGTATTTATGAAAATAATGATTCTTTTGCTTCACTATTTTTCTCTGAATATGCTGAAGGAAATTCTAATAATAAATATCTAGAAATATATAACCCAACAGAAAG
The DNA here is from genome assembly GCA_965277895.1 of Flavobacteriales bacterium. GTDB lineage: Bacteria > Bacteroidota > Bacteroidia > Flavobacteriales > UBA7312. Next base: position 1,168,527 of record CBDIDR010000001.1, on the reverse strand, counting down.
TACTGTCAGCCTTGATGATTATGCTTTGGCTTTGGTTGTTAATTCTCCAGAAGAAGTTGGAGTGTATGACTCATGGCATTATTTTGATGCAGGTTCAACAGTTGAGGCAAACGGTATTTTTATAGTTGCTCATCCGTCCTCTGACGCACAGATTTTAGAGCAAGCTGATATGACTACAACTCATCTGAGTAATGGTGATGATGGAATGGCATTAGTTTACGGCAATCAACCTTCCTCAAATTCATCTCCAGAAGAAGGTGGTTATAGTATAGTTGACATAATTGGCGACTGGAATGGTGACCCTGGAAGTGGCTGGTCAGTAGCAGGTATATCCAATGCTACAAAAGATCATACTTTAGTTAGAAAATGTTCGACTGAAGAAGGCAATGACAATTGGTATTCTTCAGCAGGTACTACTTCTGACAATTCAGAATGGATAGTATTAAACTCTAATGATTGGAGCAACTTAGGAATTCATGAATTTCCTTGTTTTGTTGAAGTTTTTGGATGTACCGACCCCAATGCACCTAACTATAATCCTTTGGCAAACACAGATGATGGCTCTTGCATCTGTTGCGTTTATGGCTGTGTAGATGAAAATGCCTTAAACTATAATTCACAAGCTACTGAAGATGATGGTTCTTGTCAATATGCTAATTCACCTTGTGATAATGCACCAACTGGTCTAACGGTTGACAACATTATTCACAATAGAGTGCGTTTTAATTGGTCTTTGCCTGAAGAATTACCTTCACATTATATGATAAGATACAGACCTACAACTTCATCAGAATGGATAGTTATATCTGCTGGGGCAATTGATGATAACACATACGGTGGCACCTCAAGAAATAGATATTTTATGACGCCATCTACTTCATACATATGGAATATTAGAGGTCGCGTTTTAAATTCAGACTTAAGCATTGACTGTCAGTCTGAATGGTCTGCATCCTCTTATTTTACAACATTAGCTGAATGTCCTAATTTGGAAAATCAATCTGTTAGTACAGAAGCCAATTGGGTAACATTTAACGCCGATTCACCTACTGAAATGGAGTCTTCTATTTGGCAAGTGAAGGGTAAAATGCGTGAGATTGGACAAGAAAATTATAGATACGTAATTGGTGAAAATAGTATCAATACACTAAAAGGGAACTTTATTGAAAATACCGACTACCAATGGCACACTAAAGCATGGTGCTTTGGAAATGAAAATCAAAATGGAGAATCAGATTTAGAGTACCATTCTGGCTGGGGAGAATTTCATAATTTTTCTACAGAAAACCTTTGTGATAAACTCCCTAATGAACTCTTTACATCATCTAATTCTTCTGCAACAACCTTAACTATGAATTGGAATACTCCTGAAAGTGGTAATCCTGACCATTACTTTTTAGAGTTAAACAACCTTACGACAGGCCAACAGTTCCAATGGAATAACATTGATGGAAATAGTAATTCACAAACTAAATTCGGACTTAGTTCGGGTCATGAATTTTCTTGGAGAATTAAAGGAGCATGTGGAGAAAATGGCACTTCATGGTCAACATCCTTTTCAGAATTTGAATATTATACTTTAGGTGGTGAACGACTAAGCAATGATGGTGTAATTAGTGTTTTTCCTAACCCATTTACTAATACTATCAATCTTTATGGATTGATTGACAAAACTTATAATATTCAACTTACTAATTCTTTAGGTCAAATTATATTTAAATATGAATTAGAATCTTCATCATCACCTTCAATAAATACTACTCATTTGTCTAATGGTATATATTTTCTGAAAATCTATTCTTATGATACAGAAAGCAACTTTATTGTAACAAAACATTAATAATGTATTAAATATGTACTTATTTTTGTAGGTTTGTCCTTTCGTCTAAATTGAATTAACAAGTGAACAAGTTCAACCTAACTTCTAGAAATAGAGTGCTTTTTTTTTTCATCACTATTTTATATTCTATTTCTTGTAATTAATCTTAACCTGATTACTGCGGCTTTTACAGATGGAAATTTATCTAAGGCAATTGGAGAATATTTCCCATTTGTATTTATACTCTTAGCAGTTATGCTAATAGTTTTAGTGTTTTCTCCAAAACACATATCAGTGAATGTTTCTGGAGAAATAATTATAATAAAATCCGAAAATATAATTTGGAGAAAATTGACTAGCAGTTACAATACTGAAATTACAATTAAAAAAACACAAATAGTTGAAAGTTATGAAATATCAAGTTTATTAGCTCTCAAAAAACACTTTGTTGTAATTACTAAATCTAAAAACAAAAAAATCAAATATAGAATTGACATATCAGGAGTTAACAAGCAAAACTTTGATAAACTCAAACAACTATTAAAATAATAAATTGATATGTCTAAAAAATCTCAACATACCGAAAATTACTTCATTGATGAATTAAAAAAAACTACAGAGAATAAACTCAAATTCAAAATTAATAATCTTGGTGATTGTATATTGTTATCTGATATTATTCTTGAAACTATAGATGAGTCAATTAACTACAATACATTACGACGACTTTACGATATTATCCCAAATGTTAAGACAAGAACCAAATCTCTAGATATACTCTCAAAATTTAATGGTTACAATAATTTCGCTCATTTCATAAAAACCTATTCGTTTAGAGAGCGACTCAAGTACAGAAATAAAATATATAAGTTCATAAGTAATCCTAATGAAAAAGATTTGTCAACCATTATTTATGAAATCAGAAACTTCTCTGAAGATTTTATTGACCTCATTATTTTCTTTTCTAGAGAATTAATTTATAACAACTACTATCAATATTTAGATGAGCTATTTAACCTTAAGGAAATGCGTTTCGATAGCTTTTCGTATAATGAAGTTCTAGACTTAGGAAACTCCATTGGAATTATTTTCAGAAAGAAAAAAATTATAGATAATAATATATTCAAAAATCAAAATTTTAATAAAATAGTTTATTCCATTTTTGTCGATTATTCTAACCTTAATAATTATTACGGAAATTGGATTAAAACTGTGAAGAAATGTCCAATACCTGAGGACGTACTTATATTCTCAAATGCAGTTTTAGAGTTTAAAAACTATTTAAATCGCAAACCAGTAAATGACTCTTTCAAAAATTTAGCATTTGATAACAAAATACATCCTATTCTCAAAAGTAGAATTTTATCTGTAAAAGTACTCGCTAACAATTACGATTCAATTGATGAACTTTTACAACACTATATTGAGTCAAATACTAAAAAGAATAAAATACCAATTGATTATTTCTTTGAGTTAATGGTAACTTCTCTTGTCACTAATAATAAAAAATTGATGAAAATCATCTATGAGTATTTTGAAGGAGAACATCAAATTTTAAATGAATATCAATTATTTTATCTACACATTTATTATTTAATGAGTGCAATTTACTTAAAGTCAATACATAAAAATAAGGCCTCAAAACAATATTACAGAAAATTTGATTTTGATGAAATCAGATATAGCTACGAAGACATTATAAAAATGATTTGTCTGGTATATGATTACCATAACTCTAAAACTAAAGATAAGAATACGATTAAAAAAAGGTTTACTGACTTACATAATAATCTAAAATACTCAAGGTTCGACACTAAATTTTTGGAGTCATATTTTGATTAAACCCATCTTTTTTCTAATTTAGAATACCTAACCATTAACAAATGAAATATTCATTAACATTATCTTTGCTAGTATTTTCATTAAATGTTTTTTGTCAATGCGAAATTGAGGTTAATGATATTGCTATTTGTCAAAACCAAATGGCTATTGCCTCAATTATAGAAAATGAGGAAACTATTGAGCTTCTGAATACTTATTCTGTTGAAATTCTAGGGTTAGAATACGACACCTTATTAAAATCTGTTAACCAAGAAATTGGTGACGATGAAGTTCTTGGACCTTTCAATATTGGATTTCCATTTGCTTTCTATAATCAAGTATACCATCAATTCTGGATTTCTTCAAACGGATTTATTAGCTTTATTGAACCAGGAAATGGGTACAATTCAAACGAAATCCCCAATTTGAGTGGTCCATTTGCAGGTGTATTTGCTGCTTGGGAAGACTGGAACCCTAATGCTGGAGGTCAGGTTTCATACTCTAGTTTGAATAATAAAATGGTAATTGAATTCAAAGATGTAAGCTCATACAATTGTGGAGTGGAAGATGGATATGCTGGTACGTTCCAAATTGCATTACATAATTTTACAAACTGGATTGATATAAGAATAGTTAACAAAGCGGAATGCACTAACTCTCTTCAAGGAATTCAAAATCAATACGGCACATTTGCTTTAGCTGTAGAAGATCGAAATTCTTCTCTTTGGAGTGCCGAAAATCAAACTATTAGATTTAAACCCATGAATACAAATAATGTTGAATGGTATAACTCTAATGGTAGTTTAATATACACTGGTAGTCCAATGATATATGAAGCAAATACATCAGAAGAAATAATGGCATATTTTAATGATAATGAAGGTTGTGAGGCAGCAGATACTTTTAATATCAATGTATCTTTTCCTACTCCAGAGATTTTTATTGAAGGTCAAGTGTTACTTTGTGATTTGTCTGGTTATGATTATCAATGGCTTTTAAACGATGAAATTATACAAGGTGCTAACGCTCAATATTACTTTCCAGAATCAACTGGTATCTACACCGTAATGTTAAGTAACGATTTAGGCTGTGAAGAATTATCAACTCCCTTTCAGTTTAGCACTGCTAGTATAAATGAATTTGACAAAGACTTTGAAAGTTCTATATACCCCAACCCTAGCAATGATATTTTCGAAATTTATATAAACTCTACCACCACCCAAAACATTTCAGTAGAAGTTTATAACCCCATTGGAAAAATGATTCATTCTTTTTCAGACACTCAAGTTAATACTTATAAAAAAACATATGATTTTTCGTCATATGCTTCTGGTTTATACCATGTGGTCATTAAGACAGCACATACAGAAAAACATCATAAACTAATTTTAAATTAAACCAATGAATATTACAAAACAACCGTATTTTTCAGATATAATACTATTAATTGTTCGTTTATCAATAGCAGCTTTGATGCTAACACATGGCTTACCAAAACTTAGTAAGTTAATGGCTGGTGGTGAAATTAAATTTGCAAATCCAATTGGTCTAGGTCCTACTATTTCATTAATACTGGTGGTATTTTCTGAAGTATTTTGCTCAATTTTTATTGCTATAGGCTACAAAACAAGACTGGCGACTATACCTCTTATTATTACTATGCTTGTAGCAGCATTCATAACGCACTATGGCGATGGTATTCACAAGCAAGAAAAAGCTTTACTTTATGTTGTTGTTTACCTTTCAATGCTAGTAAGCGATGGAGGCAAATTCTCTCTAGATTATCTATTTAAAAATAAACAATACTCTAAATAATTAGTGGTTAGCTTTTTATATATTTGCAACGCTTTAACAAATTTCATAAAATGAAACACATCTTAACACTTCTAATTATATTATTCTTTTCAAGTGCATCTTTTTCTCAATCGAAGAAGCCTTTTATTTCAAAAGATAAAAAACTTGAAGCAGGTGTTGGTATAGGTTTATTCTTCACTGAAGAAAATTTTAACTTTTACAGATTCCAACTTGCTAGTAGAGATTTAATTTTAGATAGATTTGGACTTTATTATACTTTTGAGTACATAGACAATGGAAATGGTGATTATGTTGATTTGTTAGGTTTAACATATAGATTGAACGATAACTTTTCCTTACAAGCTGCAACTGGATTAACTAATGCATCATTATTTTCAACAGAAAGTTTTAGAAAAGAAGTAGCTGTAGCGTTCCACCCTGTAAGTAATCCTTTTACTTTTACTGCTGGTTATTCAATCACACATGGCCCAACACTTACAGTTAATTATGAACTATTTGGTAAAAAGAAGAAAAAAGCTAAGGAAACAGAGGTAATTGAAGTGAACAAACAAGCAAGCTCTGTTATAGTAAATAAAAATGTAGAGAAGCCAAAAGTACCTTCATCAAAGAATTTTACTTCTACAACGGTCAAAGTTAGTGAACCAACAAAGAAAGTTACTCCAAAACCTACAACACCTAAAGTTGTTGAGAAAGTAAAACCGAAAACAGAAACAAAACCTAAAGTTGATTACAATAAACTTTGTGATGACAATAAGTTAAGTAATAAATACAATAGTGCAGAATTATCTAATTCAGAAAAAGCTAAACTTATGAATTTTGTTGGCTTTTTAAAGTCGAACACTAATTATAAGCTTAAAATAACTGGAAGAGCTGATAAAATTGGTTCAGAGGAATATAACCTTGATTTGGGTCAGCGTAGAGCTGATAATGCTAAAAAGTTTTTAGTAAGTAAAGGTGTAAATCCAAATCAATTGATTAGTATTTCAATTGGTGAAAGTCAATCTCAAAATGCCAATACTATATTAGAAAGAGCTGCTGCACGTTCTACAGTATTCAAAATAGTTACTCCGTAAGACTATTAATAAAATCAAACTAAAAAGAGTTTAAACACTGTTTAAGCTCTTTTTTTATATACTGATTAAATACTTTAAATTCATAATATAATTTAGTTAGAATATAGTTATGTTCAAAAACAGCATATAATTATTACTTTATTTCAACTGAACTATAACTTATAAGTATATGTTTGAATTTATATTGGATTTGACTACTCTTCAATCATTAAACCAATGAGGTTTAAAATTAAGAACTTCATATACTCCGTATTTTTTTTGATATAGATAATTATTTAGGTGCTTAATGGAAACTTGATTGTAGAATATAGAATGTATAACAAATAAAAAAACTACTCTCATTTGAGAGTAGTTTTTTTAGAAGCTTAAGAGTATTAAGCGTTAATTCAATGTTACTTTTCTAGTAATCACCTTATCATCTAATGATATTCTTAATAAGTATATACCTGATGGCTGATTTGATAAATCAAATGACTCGTTAAGCTCACCTTTTGATTCACCTAAATTCTTGTCAGAAAATAATTCACCCAATGAGTTTACTAATTCTAAACTCACATTTTGTAAATTGTTAAGTTGTATTGAAACGTTAAATATTCCTCTAGTAGGATTAGGGTATATTTCGATAAAATCACTAGAAATATCTTCAATTCCAACAACATCTTTAACTTCAATATTTGTACAATATGTATCACCTTCACAGTCCAGACCGAAACAATCTCTAGATTCAGTTACACAAATAGTTGAGTTACCTTCGATAATTGACCAATCTACAATAATCTCATTAGTAAACTGACCTGAAGAAATAAATCCTAAGTTAGAAATAGTCCAAAAATAGGATGAACCTAAATTTTCTTGAACAGAATATGTAACCGAAGATTCTGTATCAACACTATTAAATCCATCAATTATTAGTTCTTCAAGTGTACATACTTCAAGCTCTAATGTTGCAATAGAATCACAACCAAAGATGTCTATAGAATTATAGGTGTATGTACCACTTTCAAAGTATACTTCACCATTCCACTGATAAGCTTCACAGGTGCTTACATAATCTGTTGATGTACTAGGGCCATTAATAGTTAAGTTTAAAGTAGCAGTAGAATCACAGCCTTCAACATTGAATGTATTTACAGTGTAGGTACCACTTTCTGTATATAGCTCATTATTCCAAAAATAACTGTCACAAGCAATTACGTCTGCAATGGATGATGAACTATTAATAATAGTAAGATCTAATGTTACTGTTGAATCACAACCAAGTGAATTTGAAGTGGTATAGTAATACATACCACTAGCGATACAATTAATTCCATTCCATGAATAAGAATCACAGGCAGTAAATGATTCGAAAGTAGAATCAGAGTAATTAATCGTAAGGTCAAGTGTTACTGTACTATCACATCCAACTGAATTGATTAATACAAATGTTGCTGAATCAGTACTTTCCGTATAGGTTATACCGTCAATCCAAGTAAACTCATCACAAGACTCTTGAACATCTACCCCACTTGTACTATTATTGATTGTTAATTCAAGTGTGGCTAAACTATCACATCCATTTTGTCCTGTAGTTTCAAAAATATATGTTCCACTTTGGGTGTAAGTTGAATCATTCCATGAATAACTATAACATTCAGAAACCACAGATAATGAAGATGAACTTTCAAGAATTGTTAAGTTTAATGTAATTATACTATCACACCCCTCAGCATTTGTTAAAGTAAACATTGCTGAATCAGTACTTTCTGTATAAGTCAGACCATCAATCCAAGTAAACTCATCACACTCAATAATTTCATCTACTCCATATGTGGTCTCATCTACTGTTAGAACAAGTGTATGAGTGCTATCACAACCAAAGCTATTGATGTAACTATTGGTATAAATACCACTTTCTGTATAAGTTATACTATCCCATACAAATGCATCACAAACTGTAATGTTACTAAATGTACTATCAGAGTAGTTAATCGTAAGGTCAAGTGTTACTGTACTATCACATCCAACTGAATTGATTAATACAAATGTTGCTGAATCTGTACTCTCTGTGTAGGTTATACCGTCAATCCAAGTAAACTCATCACAAGATTCTTGAACATCTGTTCCAAATGTTGATTCATTTACTGTTAGGTTATACGTGTGTGTACTATCGCAACCATTAGCATTTGAATACAGTTTAGTATATGAATTACTTACAGTTAGTGTGTCACCATCCCATACAAATACATCACAAACCGTAGTATCACTGAATGTACTGTCTGAATAGTTAACTAAAAGGTTAATAGTATGCGTACTGTCACATTCATTAACATTTTCAAATTCATGGGTATACACTCCTGATTGTGTATAAGTACTATCTCCCCAAACAAATACATTACATGCGGTGGTGTCACTAAATGTACTGTCTGAATAGTTTACAATTAGGTTAACAGTATGTGAGCTATCACAACCATTAGCATTTGTGTATTCATTAGTATATAGTCCACTAGTAGTGTAAGTGCTATCATCCCATACAAAGGCATCACAAACTGTAGTGTCACTAAATGTGCTATCCGAATAATTAATCGTTAGGTCAAGTGTTACTGTACTATCACATCCAACTGAATTGATTAATACAAATGTTGCTGAATCTATACTCTCTGTGTAGGTTATACCGTCAATCCAAGTAAACTCATCACAAGATTCTTGAACATCTGTTCCAAATGTTGATTCATTTACTGTTAGGTTATACGTGTGTGTACTATCGCAACCATTAGCATTTGAATACAGTTTAGTATATGAATTACTTACAGTTAGTGTGTCACCATCCCATACAAATACATCACAAACCGTAGTATCACTGAATGTACTGTCTGAATAGTTAACTAAAAGGTTAATAGTATGCGTACTGTCACATTCATTAACATTTTCAAATTCATGGGTATACACTCCTGATTGTGTATAAGTACTATCTCCCCAAACAAATACATTACATACGGTGGTGTCACTAAATGTACTGTCTGAATAGTTTACAATTAGGTTAACAGTATGTGAGCTATCACAACCATTAGCATTTGTGTATTCATTAGTATATAGTCCACTAGTAGTGTAAGTGCTATCATCCCATACAAAGGCATCACAAACTGTAGTGTCACTAAATGTGCTATCCGAATAATTAATCGTTAGGTCAAGTGTTACTGTACTATCACATCCAACTGAATTGATTAATACAAATGTTGCTGAATCTGTACTCTCGGTATAAATTACACCGTCAATCCAAGTAAACTCATCACAAGACTCTTGAATATCTGTTCCACTTGTAGATTCATTTACTGTTAGGTTATACGTGTGTGTACTATCGCAACCATTACTATTTGTATATAGTTTAGTATATGAATTACTTACAGTGAATGTATCACCATCCCATACAAATACATCACAAACGGTGGTATCACTAAATGTACTGTCTGAATAGTTAATGGTTAGATTAACAGTATGAATACTATCACAGCCAAAACTGTTTACATACTCATTGGCATATTGCCCGCTTACAATATAGGTGCTATCATCCCATACAAATACATCATCACAAATAGTAGTATCACTAAATGTACTATCCGAATAGTTAATTGTTAGGTCAAGTGTTACTGTACTATCACATCCAACTGAATTGATTAACACAAATGTTGCTGAATCTGTACTCTCTGTGTAGGTTATACCGTCAATCCAAGTAAACTCATCACAAGATTCTTGAATATCTGTTCCACTTGTAGATTCGTTTACAGTAAGGTTGTATGTATGTGTACTATCGCAACCATTAGTGTTTGAGTACAGTTTAGTATATGAATTACTTACAGTGAGTGTATCACCATCCCATACAAATACATCGCAAACTGTTGTATCACTGAATGTACTGTCTGAATAGTTAACAATTAGATTAACAGTATGCGTACTGTCACAATCATTAACATTTTCGAAATCTTGTGTATAAACACCGCTTTCAGTGTAAGTGCTATCGCCCCAAACAAATACATCACAAACGGTTGTATCACTAAATGTGCTATCCGAATTGTAAATCGTTAGGTCAAGAGTGACTACACTATCACAACCTACTGAATTAGTTAGTACAAATGTTGCTAAGTCTGTACTCTCGGTATATGTAATGCCGTCAATCCAAGTAAAGTCATCGCAATGTACTTGAATATCTGTTCCACTTGTAGATTCATTTACCGTAAGATTATAAGTATGTGTACTATCACATCCATTACTATTTGTATACAGTTTAGAATATGAATTACTTACAGTGAGTGTGTCACCGTCCCAAACAAATACATCGCAAACTGTTGTATCACTGAATGTGCTGTCTGAATAGTTAACAATTAGATTAACAGTATGCGTACTGTCACAATCATTAACATTTTCGAAATCTTGTGTATAAACACCGCTTTCAGTGTAAGTGCTATCGCCCCAAACAAATACGTTGCAAACTGTTGTATCACTAAATGTGCTGTCTGAATAGTAAATCGTTAGGTCAAGAGTGACTACACTATCACAACCTACTGAATTAGTTAGTACAAATGTTGCTAAGTCTGTACTCTCGGTATATGTAATGCCGTCAATCCAAATATATTCATCGCAATGTACTTGAACATCTGTACCAAAAGTAGACTCATTTACAGTTAGATTAACTGTATGTGTACTATCGCATCCATTACTATTTGTATACAGTTTAGTATATGAATTACTTACAGTGAGTGTATCACCATCCCATACAAATACATCACAAACCGTAGTATCACTAAATGTGCTGTCCGAATAATTAACAATTAGATTAATAGTATGCGTACTGTCACATTCATTAACATTTTCAAATTCATGAGTATATAGTCCTGATTCTGTATAAGTACTATCTCCCCAAACAAATACATCACAAACGGTTGTATCACTAAATGTACTATCCGAATAGTTAATCGTAAGGTCAAGAGTGACTACACTATCACAACCCAGTGCATTAAGCAATGTGTCGGTAACAGAATTAGTGCTTTCTGTGTAAGTAATACCATCAATCCAAGTATATTCATCACAATGAATTTGAGTATCTATTCCGCTAGTACTTTCATTGATAGTCAAGAAAACTCTAGCAATACTATCACAGCCTGCAACATTCGTTGTAATAAATGTTTTTAAGCCTGATTCTGTGTATAAGGAATCATTCCACAAATAACTATCACAAGCACTTGCTGATGTAAATGATGACGAACTTTCTAATATGGTTAGATCAAGCGTTACTATACTGTCACAACCTAACGAATTTGTTAAAGTGAATGTAGCAGTATTATTACTTTCATCATACGTATTACCATCTATCCATTCATACTCTTCACAATGTTCTTGAATATCTATTCCAAAAGTAGTTTCATTTACAGTTAAAATAATAGTGTGGATGCTGTCACAACCATTTGAAGCTACAAGAGTTCTTGTAATTGTATCACTTTCAGTGTAAGTGACACCTTCCCAAATAAATTCATCACAAACAGTAGTATCACTAGAAATTGAATCAACTTCATGAATTGTTAAGTCAAGTGTTATGATACTATCGCATCCATTTGAATTTCCGTCTTCGATGGTATATGTTGCCGTATTATTACTTGCAGTATACGTATTACCATCTAACCAGATTAAAGTATCACATTCAAAACGAGTATCGGTAGAATAGCTTTTTTCTAATATTGTTAATTCTAATGTTGCAACACTATCGCATCCAAATTGACCTGTTGCTTCAAATGTGTAAATACCACTTTCAGTATAGATAGAGTCGTTCCAAAAATATGAATCACATACTTGAGCAGTTGAAATTGAAAAATTATCCTCGTATACAGTTAAATTCAAAGTAACAACACTATCACAACCTACTGAATTTGTAAATGTTCTAGTGATTGTACCACTTTCTGTATAGGTACTATCTTCCCAAAATAATTCGTTACAAACAGTGCTATCAATAAATGTTGTAAGAGAACTATTTACAATAGTTAAATCTATGGTTACAACACTATCACAGTCATTTGAATTTTCTAATGTTTTTGTTATGGTATCACTTTCAGTATAAGTATCTCCTAACCATACAAATACATCACAAACAGTACTATCAACAAATATTGTATCAGAATAATTAACAATTAGGTTAAACGTATGTGTGCTATCGCAACCATTAGCATTTATATATTCATTAGTATATAGTCCACTAGCAGTGTAAGTGCTATCATCCCATACAAAGGCATTACAAACTGTAGTGTCACTAAATGTGCTATCCGAATAGTTAATTGTTAGGTCAAGAGTTACTACACTATCACAACCAACTGAATTTTCAAGAATGAAAGTTGGAGAATTAGTACTTTCTGTGTATGAAATACCATCAATCCAAGTAAATGCATCACAAGACTCTTGAATGTCTGTTCCAAATGAACTTTCAATAATTGTTAGGAAGTAAGTATGAACACTGTCACAGCCATTTGAATTTGTTAGAGTTTTTGTTACGGTATCACTTTCAGTATAAGTGTCTCCTTGCCAAACAAATTCATCACAAACTGTTATATCACTAAATGTACTATCAGAATAATTAATGATTAAGTTAAGTGTATGAATACTATCGCAACTATTTTGATTTAATAATGTTTTAGTATAACTACCACTTTCAGTATATGTAGAATCTTCCCATGTATATTCATTACAAGAAGTAATATTACTAGATGTAGTATCAGAATTGTAAATTGTTAAATTAAGAGTAATGACACTATCACAGCCAACTGAGTTTTCTGTAATGAATATAGCTGAATCTGTACTCTCAGTATATGTAATGCCATCAATCCATTGATATGAATTACATGTATCAACAGTCTGAACAGATGATGAAGGTTCTAAAAATATTAAGTCTAACGTAACTATTAAGTCACATGTACCACTAGCACCATTAGTTAATATAACTTGATCAGTATTATTATTATCAAAATATGTAACGCCATTTATCCAGGTATAAGAATCTGAACAAATTTGTTTAAAATCTGTTTCATATTCAGTCGAATTAATAGTAACGTTGTAAAAATGAGTGCTATCGCACCCATTTATATTTTCTAATCCAGCAGTAAAGTAAACACCACTTGTAGTGTAAGTATTTCCTTGCAAAACAAACTCATCACAAACAGTAATATCACTTTCTGTTGTATCAGAATTATAAATTGTTAAGTCTAAAATTATAATACTATCACAATTATTTTGGGATTGAAATTCCTTAGCAAATGTACCTGTTTGAAAATAAGTCTCACCTCGCCATGTATAACTATCACAAACTTCTACAATAGTATCAATTATATAATAAGTTTCATTAATGGTTAAGTCTAATTCTACAAGACTTGGGCACTCATTACTATTTGTATATTCAAATTGGTAAGTTCCACTTTGAAAATACTCTTGCTGATCTGTTGGCCAGAAATAACTACCACAAGCTGTTTCTTCAGAAAAAGTATAAGTACTTGTATTTACAGTAACATTAAAAGTGTGCGTGCTGTCACAACCATTTTCTGCAGTAAAAGACTTAGTATGTAAACCACTAGAAGTAATAGTATCTTCTTCCCAAACAAACTCATCACAAACTGTTGTATCACTAGTTGTTGAGTAATTTTGTAATAGAGTTAGTTCAAGAATACTATCACAACTTAGAGTATCATTTGCTGGAATAACATAAGTACCAGATGTAGTACGAATGGTATCATACCATAAAAATTCTTCTTCACAGGTTTCAACAGTTAAGGTGAACATACTTTGCTCAACACATGAACCGTCGTCTGTATTTGCTTCAGGGTTATAATTACAAGCTTCGGAATCCGTACAACCAGAAATCACTTCAGATATTGAAGGGCCTTGCGAAAAAGAAACAGTAGCATTGAAGAATAAAAATAACAAGAAAATATACTTAGTAAAATGCTTCATAAAAGATAGGTTAAGAAGCCAAATATATAAAATATCTATTTTCTATTTGATACACATTTAGTACAAACAGATAAGTATGTGTATTTATTTTGTTTTAAAATTGAATTAATTGACAATAAATCTCTTTAAAACAGTGCCATCTTCATAAATATAGAGCATTTGAATATTTTTGTTTGGAGTAATTTCTTGACCGAGTAAGTTTGTAACCTTTACAAGGCGTTTAGTAGTTTGAAATTCTCCTACACCTGTTGGTAATTGACAACTAGACTCACAGTCTTCTAGACTTAAATAAGTACCTAAACCATCTAGTGGGTCAATGCATACATTATCTACACAATTCCAACTTTTTTCGTTTTCATCACAAATGCCATCATTATCAAAATCATTGTAGCATTCGCAATCACAAAATTCATATACAACACATACATTCTCATCTACATCATTATAGAAAACCGTAAAGGTATTGGGATCATTGCCTTCACAATCGCAATCCTCAATAATAATTTGCATATCCTCGCAATCACATATACTGTCATTATCTAAGTCGCCAAACAAACAATTTCCTTCGCAGTCATAACCTAGTTGAGGGAAAACACAACTACTGTCATCATTTAGTGCAAATTCTTGGTAATTACACGCTAGAGAATCAGTACACCCAAAGGTAGCGTCACAACTAGCAGTTATGTTCCAATTATAGAAATAATAAAAATACGATTGTGGGCTATCTGTTGTATTGGCTGTTATAGAAAGTGCATCAGCAATATATAATGGAAAAATGGTAGAATCAACAAAGTTATTTCTGAAAAGACCAAAGTTTTCTCCTTCAATTCCAATTTTGTAATTCTCTCCAATTTCTATTTCATAATCCAATGATAAGGTATTAAGTCCAGTAGAAAGCGAAAACGTATTACTAAAAACTTGAATATCGTTTTCGTCCTGAATTTCAACTTGGATGGAAAAATCTGTTTGAGCATATACGTCAACAGAGTTAAGCGTTACTTCTTCCAAACAGTCAAAGACCATATCATAAGCATTACCATAATGGTAACTGCCTACACCTAATTCGTATATATCTAATGGACCTCCCAATCCATCTAAGCTATTCGCCATTGCATCATAATTAGAGGACATGGGATTATCGCAACCAATATTGACCTCTACACAACTTCCATCATCAAAACACGCTTCTCCATCGTAGTTCAAAGCAGAAGGATCTGTACAGCCTGAAATATAACAGCAAGAGTTATCCTGAAGAGTCGAAGATGAATTATAGTTAATTGCATTACTGTCCAAACAACCGCATGCATCACCTAACTGTGCCATTAGCATATCGTTGTAATACGTACCCGATTGCCTATCTAATCCAGAGGTAAAATATACATTACAATTGATGACAAAACAGCCCGGAGCCCATCTAGAATTTCCAGGATGTGAGTCTAACTGCAACCAGCTATCATTCTGCGGGTCATATTCCCATAATTCACCCGAGTCTAAAGTACTGTGGTCATCACCATCACCACTCAGGGTATAACCTTTTCCATTGTAGGAAAACTGCGTTCCTGCTACCCTACCTTCAGCTGGTAATTCAGACATAACAATCCACTCATCGATGAATGGGTCGTATTTATAAAAATCGTTGTAAATATTATAGCCATTGCCTAATGAGTTGCCATGACCAAAACCGACATAAGGATAATCACCTATTCCAAAGTAAAACGGATGGTGTCTGTCTCCAAATTCAAAATCAGCTTTTTGAGTCCATTCATCATCTTCTATATTATATTCCCACCAATCGCCTAAGTTTCCAAACGAATTACCACCTAAGCCCATATATACACTTTCATTGACAATCACTAAAGCGGGGTGAATTCTTCCTGCAGATGGAAAATCGGCCAACTGTGTCCATATGTCATTTTGCATATCATACTCCCACCAATCGTTTGTATAGCCTTCGTTATTTCTGCCGAAACCCAAATAGGCCTTATTGCCACTAGCAACACCGTATCCGAAACCCCTTGGACCACCAGGAAAATTGGCTAACTGCTCCCAAGTATTTGTTTGAGAGTCAAATCGGTGTACATCTTCAAGATATTCGCCAGGACCAGTCTGACCAGCAATTACAAAACCATATGTATCATTAGAAAATGTTATAGGGTGATGTCTACTATCCCCATTGTAAGAAGGCATAACACTCCATTCTTGTGCAAATAGACTAGCAGTTGATAGACAAAAAAAGAAACAAAATAATATTGCATTAAGTATATTATTCACTTGAAAAAGGTTTGAAAGTTAGATAGGTACAAAAATACTTAATATAATTATTCAAACTAAAACCTAAATAAATCAAAAAGTACTAAATATGAACTATTGATTTAAAAACAATAATTTACTTTTACTGATACTTAACAATTTTCTTTATGAAAGCATTATATACAATTATCATTCTATTAATTCCATTTTTTGGATTTGGACAAATACCTGATAATATATCAAATGATGGTTTAGTTGGCTGGTGGTCATTTAATGGAAATGCTAACGATGAAAGCACCAATTCTAATGATGGAATTGTTTATGGTGCAACGTTGTCAACTGATCGTTTTGGTAATGAAAATAGTGCTTATGAATTCAATGTAGAAAGCGCTGGAGGTTGGGGCTCTGCACAAAACCGCATTGTTGTTGAAAATCCATCTATTCCTGATGTTAATGCATTTACAATGAGTGCTTGGGTTTTATTAAATGAAAAACCTTCGCCTTTTAATAATAGATCTCATACAATCATGGGGAGATGGGATGGAAACGGAACGTCAGTATTTAGAAATCAAATAAGCTATTCAGGAGAGTATTATTCGCAAATAGTTATTGATGATATAGATTTAACACATTCGAGTCCAAATCCAATTAATTATAATGAATGGAATCATGTCGTAATGACCTTTGATGGGGTTAATCTGAAAAAGTACATTAATGGAGAATTAGATAGTGAAATATCTTCATCAGGTCAAATTAGTTATTCAGAGACTGATTTAACATTTGGTGAAACACATATGGCTAATGGTCATTGGTACTTATTCAGTGGTAAATTGGACGACTTATCATATTGGTCAAGAGCATTAACTGAAACTGAAATTACTGAGCTATACAATTCTACTAACGGCTTGTTAACCTATGTTCCTGATGATAATTTTGAACAAGCATTAATAGATTTTGGATATGATGATATATTAGATAATTATGTATTAACTGAAAACATTAGTGGACTTACTTACATAGATTTATGCACCAAAGACATTGCCGACTTAACGGGTATAGAAGATTTTGTATCATTAACCAATCTATGTTGTGCGGAAAATCAATTAACTGCTTTAGATTTATCAAATAACACACAACTTGAGACACTTAATGCTAATGCAAATCAACTTACAAGTGTAGATATTTCAAATAGTCCTGCTTTATATGAATTGAATATAAGAATAAATCAACTTACCGAAATTGATTTAAGCAATAATATTGAATTAATAAATCTTGATATTAATGCTAATCTTCTGACTAATCTTGATTTATCAAACAACACCAATTTAAGTACGTTAAATTGTGGGGTTAATTCAATTCTAGCGTTAGACTTATCGAACAATGTTGACTTAACATCTGTAAATTGTGGTTTTAATAATATAACAAGTCTTGACTTTAGTAATAACCCTGACTTAACTTACATTAACTGTCGAGCTAATGAATTAACCTTTCTAAATGTCACAAACAACACCCTTTTAAACGAGCTGAATTTTAGTTCAAATCAACTATTGAATATTGATTTAACTAATAATTTGTTATTAGAGGTGGTAACAGGCATTTATAACAATGATTTACAAACAATAGATGTTAGTAATAATGATTCCTTGAAAGTTCTTTTACTTTATGCTTGTGATTTAATTTCTATTGATTTGAGTAATAATTTATCGCTCACCGATTTAAATCTAAATGGAAATCAACTCTCATACCTTGATTTATCTAATAATAGTAATCTCATAAATCTTAATGTTTCAGTTAATTATAATCTTACTTTTCTCGATCTAAGAAATGGAAATAACATCAATATGTCTCTTAATGCTACAGCTAGCAACCTAACATGTATTAATGTTGATGATACAGAATGGGCTACTGAAAACTGGACTAACGACAATGGAAGTATTGATACTCAGGTGTCATTCAGTGAAGACTGTCAAAATCTAACTTATGTTCCAGATGATAATTTTGAACAAGCTCTTATAGACTTTGGTTATGATAATGTTCTTGATGATTATGTACTAACTGAAAATATTTCAGATATAACCTATTTAAACGTCTCAACTAAAGGAATATCTGATTTAACAGGTATTGAAGATTTTGAAAGTTTAGAAATACTTTATTGTTTTGAAAATAACCTTTCAAGCTTGGATATCAGCTTTAACTCAAATTTAATCACACTCTATTGCTACAATAATCAAATTACCAACATAGATATAAGTCAAAATCAAAATCTAGAATCGTTTGATATAGGGAATAATAATCTTAGTAGTATAGATGTAAGTAACAATACTTCCCTAACACTTTTACATTGTTATAACAATCAATTATCATCAATTGATGTTAGTCAAAATACTCTCCTTATAAATCTTTATTGTTGGGGGAATCAAATTTCAAACTTAGATATTTCTCAAAATTTAGAATTAACAAAATTACAATGCTATGACAACTTGTTATCTATATTAGACATAAGTCTAAACACAGAGTTGGAAGATCTGTATTGTAGCTCCAATCAACTTAGTAGCCTCGACATAAGTAATAACATCGACTTAAAAGTTTTAAGGTGTGGTATTAATCAACTTTCAAGTTTAGATGTAAGTAACAATTTAGATTTAGAAATTATTTATTGCTCAAATAATTCCATAACAGAATTAGATGTTAGCACTAATTCTTTTTTAAGCGAATTCTATTGTAGAGTCAATGAATTGACTAAGCTAGATGTAAGCAACAACACCAATTTAACAATATTAAACTGTTCAAATAATGACCTTGATAGTCTCAATTTAAAAAATGGGAACAATACTCAATTGGTTTTGACTGCTACTTCAAACCCAGATTTATTTTGTATAACCGTTGATGATACTGATTGGTCAAGTGCAAACTGGACTATTGACAATCAGAGTATTAATAACTGGAATTCATTTAGTGAAGATTGTGAGCTTGGATTTGTAACTTTTGGCTGTACTGATAGTAGTTCATGTAATTTCCAACCTACAGCAAATACTGATGATGGATCATGTATTTACATAGAAAGTAATGATACTATTATTAGTTGCGATAACTATTTTTGGAATGATTCAATGTATTATCAAAGTGGTGATTACAGCGATACTTTAACTTCTGTTGAAGGTTGTGACAGTATAACAAATCTAAATCTTATCATTCTTCAATCCGATAGTATATTTAACGATACTACCGTTTGTGATGAATTTATTTGGGCTGAAGACACCATTATATCAAGCGGCAATTATTTTTTCGCTTATACTAACTCTAACGGCTGTGATAGCATTCATTACTTCGATGTTACTATTAATCCAAGCTCTGAAGCCATAGATGAAAAATTTACATGCGAAGATTCCTTTTTGTGGTTGGATAATAACACCTACTTTGAAGATAACATCACTGCCCAATATATTATAGCAAATGAATATAATTGCCCACTTACAATTACACTAAATCTTACCTTTTTAGAAAATCCAACTTCACTAACTACTGTTGAAGAATGTGATTCATATACATGGAATGGAAGCACCTACAATACAAGTGGTCAATACACTTACACTACTACCGCCGATAATGGTTGTGATAGTACTGCTACACTAGATTTAACAATAAATGACTCACAGTTTTCCACAGATGTACAATTTGATTGTAACGAGTTTACTTGGATTGATGGTATAACTTATACAGAAAGTAATAATTCAGCGACAGTAACCTTAACTGCAAATGACGGCTGTGACTCAATTGTTACACTTAACTTAACTATTTATGAAAGCGACAATACTTTTAGTAGTATAACGGTATGTGATGAGTTTATTTGGAATAATATAAGCTATACACAAAGTGGACTGTACACAAATACATTTGTGAATAGTAATGGATGCGATAGCACACACACATACGATTTAACAATTCTTGAAAGTACCTTTGGAATAGACACCCAAGTGCATTGTGATGAATACACTTGGATAGATGGCAATACTTATACCCAAAGTACCAACTCTCCTACTTTCACATTAACTAATTCTCTAGGCTGTGATAGTATTGTAATACTTGATCTAAGCATTTTAGAAAGTACATCATCCTTTACTTCAGCTAGTGCTTGTGAAAGCTATCTATGGAACGATTCCTTATACACAGAGTCAGGATTAAAAGTATTCAACACTACTAATTCTGTTGGCTGTGACAGCATTGCCAGATTATTCCTGACAATTTATGAGCCAACATTTGCAACAGATACTCAAGTACATTGCGATGAATTTACTTGGATAGATGGCATTAGCTATACAGAGAGTAATAATTCAGCTACACACACCATTATAGGTGGAAATTCAAATGGCTGTGATTCTATTGTAACACTAAATTTGACCATATTCAATAGCGTTAATACATTTGGAGATACAACAGTTTGTGATGAGTTTGTATGGAACGGTATTAACTATACAGAAAGTGGAATTTTCTCTAACACATTTGTGAATAGTAATGGATGCGATAGCACACACACATACGATTTAACAATTTTTGAAAGCACCTTTGGAATAGACACCCAAGTGCATTGTGATGAATACACTTGGATAGATGGCAATAGTTATACCCAAAGTACCAACTCTCCTACTTTCACATTAACTAATTCTCTAGGCTGTGATAGTATTGTAATACTTAATCTAAGCATTTTAGAAAGTACATCATCCTTTACTTCAGCTAGTGCTTGTGAAAGCTATCTATGGAACGATTCCTTATACACTGAATCAGGATTAAAAGTATTCAACACTACTAATTCTGTTGGCTGTGACAGTATTGCCAGATTATTCCTGACAATTTATGAGCCAACATTTGGAACAGATACTCAAGTACATTGTGATGAATTTACTTGGATAGACGGCATTAGCTATACAGAAAATAATAATTCAGCTACACACACTATTATTAGTGGAAATTCAAATGGCTGTGATTCTATTGTAACTCTAAATTTAACAATTTATCAATCAGATACTTCATTAACAGAAATTACTATTTGTGATAGTTACGAATGGAATGGAAATGTTTATACTGAAAATGGGATTTATACTAATTCCTCACAACAAGGTGACAATATTTTTTCATTAGATTTTGATGGTACAAATGATTATATAACGTTTGGAGATATTTTAAATAACCCTACGTTTCCAATATCGTTTCAGTATAATGTGAAATTATCAACCGATTTAGCCTTAGGTGAAAGTATTACTGCTTTTCATACCGATAATGATATCATAAATGGATCAATTTATTATGGAATATGGTCTCACATTTCTAATACGGGTATATCAATAAATTATGGCGATGGAACAGGTCAAGGTCAGGCAGATAGAAGATCTTATAATGCTGAAAATTTAAATTTAAATCATGGCCAGTGGTATAACATTGTCACGATCATAAGAGGACCCCAAGACATGAGTATATACTTAGATGGCATAGAATATATAGGAGCTTATTCTGGCTCAGGGGGGACAATTGCTAATTCTGAAAACACTTTTCAGATTGCTAGTATTAATACTTCTGGATATTCACCTTCATTTGCTAAATGCTCTATCGATAATTTCTCATATTGGGATTTAGATTTATCACTTTCAGATATTCAAAAATACATGTCTTGTTCTCCTTCTGGTGAAGAAGAAGGCCTACAACTGTATTTAGATTTTGAAGAAGGAGAAGGAAATACAGTTTACGATTTAAGTGGAAATGGGAATGATGGTATAATATATGGAGCTAATTATAGCTCTGATATTATCGAGCAATCTTGTCAACTTACATCATCACTAACTGGCTGTGATAGTGTCGCTGTATTAAATCTTACAATATTAGAATCTACCTTTGGAATAGACTCCCAAGTGCATTGTGATAACTATACTTGGATTAACGGTATTACATACACAGAAAGTACTAGCTCCCCTACTTATGCATTAACCAATTCTGTGGGTTGCGATAGTGTAGTTACCCTTAACCTAAGCATATTAGAATCTGACAGTACATTTACTAATGAAACACACTGTGACCAATTAGTATGGGACGACAGCACCTATACTATTAGTGGTATTTACACCAATTACTACACCAATGTAGAAGGATGTGACAGTTCTCACACCATAAATCTAAGTATCTATTATTCTGATAGCTCATTTGCTCAAATAACTGCTTGTGATGAATTTGTTTGGGAAGGTTCTGTATATACCGAAAGTGGTATTTATACCAATAGTTACATAAACTCAAACGGCTGTGATAGCACCAATACCCTTGATTTAACGATTCTTAACAGTTCTAGTGGTACAGATACTCAAGTACATTGCGATAACTATACTTGGATTAACGGTATTACATACACAGAAAGTACTAGCTCCCCTACTTATGCATTAACCAATTCTGTGGGTTGCGATAGTGTAGTTACCCTTAACCTAAGCATATTAGAATCTGACAGTACATTTACTAATGAAACACACTGTGACCAATTAGTATGGGACGACAGCACCTATACTATTAGTGGTATTTACACCAATTACTACACCAATGTAGAAGGATGTGACAGTTCTCACACCATAAATCTAAGTATCTATTATTCTGATAGCTCATTTGCTCAAATAACTGCTTGTGATGAATTTGTTTGGGAAGGTTCTGTATATACCGAAAGTGGTATTTATACCAATAGTTACATAAACTCAAACGGCTGTGATAGCACCAATACCCTTGATTTAACGATTCTTAACAGTTCTAGTGGTACAGATACTCAAGTACATTGCGATAACTATACTTGGATTAACGGTATTACATACACAGAAAGTACTAGCTCCCCTACTTATGCATTAACCAATTCTGTGGGTTGCGATAGTGTAGTTACCCTTAACCTAAGCATATTAGAATCTGACAGTACATTTACTAATGAAACACACTGTGACCAATTAGTATGGGACGACAGCACCTATACTATTAGTGGTATTTACACCAATTACTACACCAATGTAGAAGGATGTGACAGTTCTCACACCATAAATCTAAGTATCTATTATTCTGATAGCTCATTTGCTCAAATAACTGCTTGTGATGAATTTGTTTGGGAAGGTTCTGTATATACCGAAAGTGGTATTTATACCAATAGTTACATAAACTCAAACGGCTGTGATAGCACCAATACCCTTGATTTAACGATTCTTAACAGTTCTAGTGGTACAGATACTCAAGTACATTGCGATAACTATACTTGGATTGACGGTATAACCTATACGCAAAGTACTAGTTCCCCTACTTATGTATTAACTAATTCTGTGGGTTGCGATAGTGTAGTTTCCCTTAACCTAAGTATATTAGAATCTGACAGTACATTTATTAATGAAACGCATTGTGATGAATTCATATGGAACGACAGCACCTATACTTCTACTGGCACATACACTAATAATTACATCAATACTATTGGATGTGATAGTATAGTAACACTTAATCTTACTATCAATAATTCCGCAAATACTTTTGAAAACATTAGTATTTGTGATGTATTTATTTGGGATGATTCCACATATACTGAAAGTGGTAGTTACATTAATAATTATACAACTACATATGGTTGTGATAGTACTCATACTATTAACTTAACTATTCTCAATAGTAATAGTGGAACAGATGTAGAAGAGCATTGTGATGAGTTTACTTGGATTGACGGTATTACTTATACAGAAAGTACTAGCTCCCCTACTTACACATTAACTAATTCTGTGGGTTGTGATTCATTAGTTACACTAAATCTGACTATCTACAATAGTTATAATTTAGATACAAATATTACATCATGTGACGCCTTTGTATGGGACGATAGTACATACATAGAAAGTGGTGTTTACACTAATATTTATTCTAGTATTAACGGATGTGACAGTGTCTATACTATTAACTTATCATTACTAGAGACCACATACGGAATAGACTCTATAGTATCTTGTGATGAATATACTTGGATTGATGGTATAAGCTACACAGAAAACACAAACTCTCCAACTTTCACATTAACAAACTCAGTTGGTTGTGATAGTGTTGTTAACCTGAACTTAACTATTTTAGAAAGCACTGAAACTAATACTTCAATTGTGGCATGTGGTAGTTTTGAATGGTACGGAACAACTTACTACCAAAGCGGAACCTATTACAACTATTCAATTAATTCTGTTGGTTGTGATATAATTGAAGTTTTAGAATTAACCATTGAAAACTGTGGCTGTATTGACCCAATTGCTGATAATTTTAATCCAAATGCAACATTGGACGATGGAAGCTGTGTTTATTGTGAATCATTTTCAATAATAATAACAGCTAGTTCGGATGTTTCAGAAGTTGGTGGTAATGATGGTTATGTATTTGCTTCTGGTATTGGTGGTTCAGCTCAATACAGCTTAAATGTATTTGATGAAAACTTTATCCCTCAAAATCCATTTGGTTTAACAGCCGGCATTTATACAGTTGCTGTATTTGACGCTGTAACAGGATGTGTGGCTGAAACATTATTTACAATTTACGAGCCAACAGTTTATTTTAATTGTACAAATCTAGGGTGTGTTGAATCTTCTGTAGTAGATGACTCCTACTCTACACTAGAAGAATGTGAAGCAAACTGTTCCTCTGTAACAGTTTCGCCATGCGACAGTGTTCCAAATGGTTTATTTGTTGATAATATTATCGATAACAGAATACGATTCAATTGGTCACCTACTGAAGTAGCTCCTTCTCACTACATGATAAGGTACCGAGAGTTAGGCACTAATAGTTGGACAGTAATTACGGCAGGTCCTGTAAACACACAAGCCTATTACGGAACGAGCAGAACACGTTACTTTATGGAACCAGCCACTACTTACGAATGGTCCATAAGAGCTAGAGTATTAAATGATGACTTATCAATAGATTGTCAATCGGCATGGTCAGCAACTTCTGAGTACACTACTCTAGCCGCTTGTGCTAACCTTGAAAATCTGTCGGTATTTACTGAAGCAAATTGGGTAACCTTCTTCGCTGATGCACCTTCTCAAGAATGGGGCGTATGGCAATCCAAAGGAAAGATTCGAGAATTTGGATCAACAAATTACCGCTATGTTAACGGAGATGATAATGGAAATATAAACTCCTTAAAAGGAAACTTTACAGAATCTACTAATTATGAATGGCATACCAAAGCATGGTGTACAGCAAATGTAGATGAAGACGGTAATTCAGACCCAATGTATCATTCAGGATGGGGCGAATTCTCAAACTTTACTACTGAAGACCCTTGCGATAAGATGCCTATAAACTTAAGTACAAGTTCAAATGGAGCTAATACGGCTGTAATAATGTCTTGGGATACGCCACCAAGTGGAAACCCAGACCATTACTTCTTAGAAATGACAAATATTACTAGTGGTGACGTTTACGAATGGAACAATATTCCTGGAACTGATAATTCTAAAACTAAATTCAATCAAAGTTCTGGAGATGAAATTTCTTGGAAAATACGTGGGGCTTGTGGAACAAACGGAACCTCATTTGCTACTCCATTTTCATCAACTGTATACTACGTTTTAGGTGGCGAAAAATTATCAAATTTGCAGAATCTGATGGTATACCCTAACCCTTCAAGAAAAGAGTTTAATATATCCTTTGACATCTCAGAACGTCAAATAGTTGATATGAAAGTTGTAAATTCTATTGGTCAAGAAGTTTATGAGAATTCTCTAGAAATTAAAGGAACGTTTGATACTAAGATTGATTTATCAGGCTATTCAAAAGGAGTTTACAACCTAAGTATCGAAACCACGGATGGAATAAAAAATCACAAACTTATTCTTCAATAAGAATTAGTTTACAGTTGTAAAATGAAAATTAAGCTAATAGTATTCTTAAGTTTACTATCTATTAATTTGTATTCTCAAGTTGTATTAACTGAGTATCCCTTAGATAATCAATTAATTGGTAGAGACGATTTAACGAATTCTGGCACCTTCAATATTGCTGGAGAAGTTTATAATTCAGAATTAGCATATAGTTCTATTTCTATCATTGTTAATAGAGAAGATGATTTACATGAGTATCAGACTCAAAATTTATCTTTTGACGATAGCACTACATTTTTCAGTTTTGAAATAACAATTGCAGCAGAATTAATGAACTATTCTGTGAATCTATACAGTCATTTTGGCAACGACAGTACCCTAGAATTGAACATTATAAATATTGTTTGTGGAGATGTATTTGTAATTCAAGGACAATCCAATGCTCAGGCAAAAATGGAAAATGGCAGCTCTCAAGAGTTTCAAAATAATTTTATTAGAGTTTATTCCTTAAGTACGGATAGCATAGATTTATTAATTGAAAATCATCAATGGTATTATGGACAAGGTGATGGAGATACAGAAACAAATGGAAATACTGGACAATGGGGATTACGATTTGCTAAACATCTTGTTGATTCTCTAGGTTTTCCAGTAGCTATTTTTAACCAATCATTAAGCGGAACAGGAATAAACAGTTTTTTAGCCCCAACAAATTATCAGACTGAACTTGAAAGTATTTACTCAAAATTATACTATCGCTTGGCCAAAAATAAACTTCAAGATTTTGTAAAAGCTGTTTTCTGGTCTCAAGGTGAATACGATTCAAACGTTAATAGTCCTCTGACAATAGAAAATGGAATAGCAATAGATACAGAAGCCTACAAAAATGCGTTTTTGCAACTTCAAGAATCATGGGAGGATGATTTTCAAAATCTAGAGCACATCTATATTTTTCAAACAAAAAACGGATGCAATAAACCCATTGAAAAATTAATGGATATAAAAGAAGCACAAAGGCAACTAGCCTTAGAAAATGAAACTATATCAATAATTCCAACAGCAAGTTTACAGCACCATACTGACAACTGTCATTTCACATTTAGCAATGGGTATGAAGAGTTTGGAAATCGACTATTTAATCTAGTAAAAAGGGATGTGTATGGCTATTCCTCAAATTCAGAAATAGATGCTCCATATGACTTTCAAGCCTACCAAATAGGAATTGATAATGTAGTTATAGTAACAAATTCTATTGAACTGCAAAGTGATGAACTCGCAAATGATTTCAAATACAATGGATTAAGTATTGATAGCACCAAAATAAGCACCTATAAAAACTATATCATTATTGAAGATTTAGAATTTTTAAACGATACTTCAACACTATCGTATTATGGAGATTATTTGACTGATGGCCACTACATCAGAAATTCTAATAATATTGAAATCGTTTGTTTTAAAAGCATTAAAATTTTGGCTAATGCAGGATGGAAATGCAATTCAATCGACTGTGAAATTAGCACGGATACTATTGAATATAATTCAATAAATGAATGCTTAGAAAGCTGTGGGATGAGTAATCTAAACACCCCCTCTTTTACAAACAAAAAGTTGAGTAAAATCGTTAATGTTTTGGGCCAAATAAGTTTACCTAAAGTCAATGTACCTCTCTTTTATATATATGAAGATGGGTCAGTTCAGAAAAAAATTATTTTAGAATAATCTAAGACTTCAAACTCATTAAAGTTAAAAACTAGAAAGCTTTTAATATATTTGAAGAAACCTAAACCGTTTATTTATGAAACCTTTATACACCTTATTCGTTTTATTATTTCCATTTATTTCTATTGCACAAACTCCAACATCACACAATGTTGATGCAACAGATTATATGATTTTCAGTCCCTCAGACTTAACTATAAATCTAGGAGATACCGTTTACTTTGAAAACTTAAGCTCACATAATGCTGTTGAAGTATCTGAAGAGACGTACAACAGTGATGGCACTGCATCCAATGGAGGTTTTGAGTTATATTCGGATGGTTATGTTGTATTTGAGGAAGTTGGGACACACTATTATGTCTGCACACCTCATGTTCAAATGGGTATGAAAGGAACTATTACTGTTCAAGGAAATCCAATACAAGGTCAATGGTATGCCGATATTGGCGATTATGTAGAAATTACCTCCAACAATTTTACTATATATATATTTGATGAAGAAGACTGTTATGAACTCGAAGAATATACCTATGAATTAAATGGAAATTCTATGACTTTATTTGATGATGGCTTTGAAATAAATGTGGAAGTCTTAAATATTACTCCAAATTCTTTTTCTTTATCAGGACCAGATGGTATAATTAACCTTGAGTCTGCTTCCTTTGATGCTTCTGAATGGGTTGAATGCGATAACGAAAGTTCTTGGTATTGTATGGATGAGTCATGCTTTGAAGATATGAGTGGTCAAGGAGAATTCGACTCTCTTGAAGAATGTGAATTTATGTGTGAAACAATAATTCAAATCACTTATGATTGTATATCACCTGGCGAATGCTTGGTAGTAATGGATGGTTCAGGAGAGTTTTTTACATATGAAGAATGTGATGCAAGTTGCTCTGGTGTAGTTGAAGATAGCTGGAACTGTATTGAAGATGCTTGTGTCGATCCTATGGATGGTTTAGGAATGTATCAATCACTAGAAGAATGTGAAGCCAATTGCTCTGGTGTAGTTGAAGATAGCTGGAACTGCATTGAAGATGCTTGTACAGACCCTATGGATGGTTCAGGAATGTATCAATCTCTAGAAGAATGTGAAGCTAATTGTAATGCTACTTCTATCAATGAAACTAACTTAGATATTAATATATATCCTAACCCATCTTCAAACATTTTCAATCTAGAACTTAACACAGATTCTAAATCTGAAATTATAGTGACTAATGTTTTAGGTGAACAAGTATATATTGAATCAACCCAATCTATTGGTGAGTTTTATACTCAAATAGACTTATCTAACTACTCGACAGGGGTTTATAACCTAACTATTAAAACATCTTACGGCATAAGCAATCACAAACTGATACTCCAATAAAAAAAACACTAAAAATATGTTTGGACTTTTCAAAAAAAAATCAAAAAAAGAAAAGCTAATAGAGGCTTACAATAAGAAAAAAGAACAAGCTTTTAAGCTTTCCAGAACTAATAGAAAAGAAAGTGATAAGCTTGAGAAGGAAGCAAATGATATTCTATTAGAAATAGAAAAAATTGATTAATTTTACAAGATGTATAAATACGTATTACTTCTAGTTTTAATAGTAAGTTCTTGTTCAGAACCTAACTCTAGCGTTTCTGAAGAAATTACAATTGATATAAACCGTAATTCTTTTGCTGATAACTTTGTTAATAGCACAATGGATGATAAAGATGTTTTTGTTCATAAAACTGAAATGAATAATGGTGACAGTATATATTTTATAAGTATGTGCTATATCGGAATTGATTCTACAGCCAAATTTCATGCCGGCTTTAAGCTTGAAAATTCATTTAACAAAGCTAAATACAGTTGGACATCTGATACCTCAATAAATATGACACTCTTTAGCACAGTAAATGATAGTACCAAAGACGTTTACTTAAATGGGAGAAAAGATGGAAGAGGTGGAGAAAATGGGTACATAAACTAAATCCTCTTGTTTCAGTATTAGTTATCGCTAGTTCGAAAACACATTAATTTTATCTAATTGACTTGATTTTGCTTCATTAATCATTTTTAATGCTAAGTCTTTAACATGCAGTGGTTTTAATGATTTTAAAACTCCGAAAGCAGTCAGTCTGTTAAAAAATTTAACACTTAGCTTTTCAGCTGTTCTCATCAATTCTGCTTGTCTAATTAAGCTAGGTGGCTGGAAAATTTAAGCCTCAATTTTTGATTGAGAAGGCATCAGAAAAATCTATCTATTTTATGCTTAAGATAAATTATCTTTTCGAATTTGCTTAGCATATTTTTGCATATCAGCTACCTGGTCACTTTCATCGACTATCTCTAATCCTAATAAAGTTTCAATAATATCTTCCATTGTAATAATTCCATCGAATCCACCATACTCATCAACAACTATAGAGATATGTTCTTTTTTTTGCACCAATCGATTGAATAAAACGAAAAGATTAATGGTATTTGGTACAGTTAAAATATCACGTTTAAAATCTTTCAATGTCTTTTTAGATATATTTTCATCAGAATTGTTTTTCAGTAAATCAAGTAATAAAACATATCCAGTAATTTTTTCTTTTTGTTCAGAAAATAACGGAATTCGCGAAAAATTTGAAATGGGTTTTTGCTCTAAATAGGATTCTAGAGAAAGGTTTTCATTTGCAGAAACAACGACTACTCTTGGTGTTAAAATTTCAGTGACTTTAATCTTTTTTAAATTTAAAATATTTTGAATGATTCTATTCTCATCTTCTGAGAAGATACCCTCATTAAAACCTAAATCTGCCATAGCAGATAATTCTTCTCTTGAGATTATAGTATTTGTTTTTTTAGAAAAAAGCTGAGTTACTTTAAATGAAATTACAACCAATGGATATGTTAAAAATATCATCCACTTGATTAAAAAATAAGTAGATTTTGACAAATTCTTACAGTATTTAGCACCAAGTGTTTTGGGAATTATTTCTGAGAAAATTAATATGAGAAAAGTTAATATCGCTGAAACTATTCCTAATGATGTATCTCCAAAAAGTTTAGTGGCTTCTGCACCAACCCCAGCAGCTCCAATTGTATGTGCAATTGTATTTAGTGCTAAAATTGCAGACAATGGCTTATCAACATTTTGCTTGTAATTCAAAAATGAATTGGCCCATTTGTATTTATTTTTTATTGTAACTAAGTAAGACTGATTAATGGATAAAAGAACAGCTTCAGTTAGTGAACAAATAAAAGATATAAATAAAGCAATGAAAAGATAAAAAAATAATGCGCCCATCGTATGTTTTAATCAAGACAAAAATAGTATTAGTTGTCAAAGTAAAAAACTTTTGATTTAATTAAAGTTTAATATAAATAGATCAGTCTTGTTGTAATCAATAAACTTAAGGATGCAATAAGTAAATCTTATGTTTTTTTGCACTTTATTTGTTGGACATAACAAAAAACTAAATAGTTTTTTAAAAGGAATTATTCTTAATAAGTATTCAATAAATGGTTCTAATAACTTTTGTAGTTCAAATCTTTCTTGCCTTGGCAATGCTATACTATTCTATCCCAAAACTTGTGTTTTCAAAAGAAAAATTAAAACATAAAGGTGGGCGAGAAATGGAGTATGTAGATAGCTTATCAAAAAATCAGCTACTGTTAATAGGGATAATTGAATTCTCTACATCATTAGGGTTAATTCTTCCAAAAATATTCAATCAATATTCGTGGATTATTAGTCTTTCATCATTGGTTATAATAGCCGCAATGATAGTTGCAATTATTTTACACGTTCAAAGAAACGATGGAGCTAAAGCAATTATTATCAACATTTTATATATATTTATGTCAATTATTGTCATTTTAGGCAATCAGATTTAAAAAAATAAAAATATGGATTATATACTTTACATCAATTTAATAGTATCACTTTCAATCTTAAATGTGTGGTTACTACGTTTTAATAATAAAACACCATATAGAGGTGGGGATGCAACTTCATTAAAAGAAGAATTTCACATATATGGTCTTCCAAATTGGTTTATGTACATAATTGGCACAATCAAAGTCATTCTTGCAATTTTATTAATCGTTGGGGTATGGAAACAACAAATTAATATTTATGTAGTATCGTCTATGATTTTGTTAATGCTAGGAGCTCTAGCAATGCATTTTAAAGTAAAAGACCCAATCAAGAAGTCTCTTCCAGCATTCAGCATATTAATTTTACTAATATTTGTTTTATTTAATTACGTCTAACAAAATCTAGAATTATATTTCATTTATTTGAAACTAAACCCTCACTTTTTAGTGGGGGTTTTTTAATACATCCCACTCAATCTTATCACTACCAATAAACTTAGTGACGTAATAGTTCGCTCCTAAGGTCTTTTCATAAGTACTACTATTGTACTGCCCTATTCAAACTAAATTGTTAGATTTGAGAGAACTTATCGATTCAAATATGAAAGCAATTATTACTCTAGTCATTTTGTTGATTCCATATGTTGGGTTATGTCAACAAACATTTATTCCAGACGATAACTTTGAACAAGCACTTATCGATTTAGGACTAGATGATATATTGGATGATTCTGTAATTACTGCAAATATTGAAGCAGTATCATTACTAGATTTAAACTGCTTAATGATTTTTGACATCACTGGAATTGAAGATTTTACTAATCTAGAAATTTTAAATATCAGCAACAATTTTCTAGATAATGTGGATTTAAGTCAAAATAATAACTTAACGGAGTTAGATATAAGTTCTAACGGTATTGAAATTATAAATTTAGACAACAACATTAATTTAATTTCTATTGATTTTTCATCAAACAATCTTCAAACTATCAATTTTGATACTAACCTAAATCTAGTGGATATTAATGGAAACAACAATAATCTTGAAAGTATCATTGTTAACAATTGTTTGGGATTGGAATTTTTACACCTGAGAAACAACCAAATTACTGAAATTAATCTTGAAAATAATACTTTATTAAAAGAGTTAGATATTAGAAATAATCAGCTAATAGAATTGAACTTAAATCAAAACCCCGAAATAACTTATTTAAATTGTGGTGATAATGAAATAGAAAATTTAAATCTATTTAATAATACAAATCTTGAAATACTATTATGCCATAGCAACTTTCTAACTACACTCAATCTACATTTAAATATGAATTTAAATATATTAAATTGTAGAAATAATCAAATTTCATTTTTAAGCCTTGGTAATAATTTACTTATTGATACACTATATGTTCATCAAAACAATCTAACCGAATTAGAAATTTCTTCTAATACTGGACTTGTTCAAGTGTGGTGTTTTGAGAATCAAATAACTCAAATTGATTTATCATCGAATATCTTATTAGAAGATTTTAGATGTGATAATAATAATCTGAATAGTTTAGATTTAAGAAATGGAAATAATGCTGAGATGATTATTAATTTAACAGATAACCCTGATTTATTTTGTATAAATGTTGATGATAGTCAATGGTCTTCTGAAAATTGGTTCGAAATAGATACTCAACACTTTTTTAGTGAAGATTGCAATATGACTTCTTTAGATGATTTAAAGCTCACTAATAAATTTAAAATTTCAGAATTTGATTTATTTGGCAGAAAGACAAATGTTAAAAATCAACCAGTAATTGAAATTTATAATGACGGTTCAGTAGAAAAGAAAATAATTATAGAATAATTCTTTATTATATTTTCTTTCAATAGCCTCAAATCTTTCGTTTAATAAAGCCTCAATCTTTCTCGTAATAATAATATCGATTTCTTTCATGGTTCTAAATTACAACAAGAACTAGAAAGGATAAAGTCATAGTTATTGACATTAACTTAAAATATTCAACAATCATATTAAATATCCGTAAATGTGAAATTAAATTGATTAAAATGTAGATTATGATTATGTTTGATTAAAATAAAAAATTATGGGATTAGGTAATGTTTTTGTTCGTTCGATAGTAAGAGAAGTTGGTAGAAATTACGGAAAAGCTGTTTCTAATAATTTATTAGGTGATAAACATTCGACACCAATTAGAGTGATTAATCATTTGGGAGCAAATACAGGAGGTCGAAACTATAAAAATCAATTGGAAAAAATATGTAAAACATGGCAAGTTAAAGGAGCTGTGGCTACTTTTAATGTAGCTCAAAATATGTATAAATCTTTTTTTGATTTAGTTGAAGAATCTCAATCTGATGGCGTTATAAATGTTCATGAAATTTTAGATCTAATGGAAAACTTTGTTATGATGAGACCTCAACTAAAAAAAGTTGAAGTAGCTTTAGAGCAACTTGATAAAAAAGATTTAGCTCAAAAAGTGGATGAATTGGATAATAGTTTATTTGACTTTTTTGTTGAACTAAACAATGAATTTATACTTCCGCCTAAGCCTAAAGGAATTTTTAAAAGTAAAAAGAAAAAGATATGGGAATTACATCTTTCCGTTAAAGACAATTTAAAAGATTGGACGGAATCATATAAATCTCAAAAATGAACAGATAATTTATAAGTAAGAAGTGAAGAAAAAATTATACAAAATAATAATAGAATCTGACACTAGAATTGGTAGATTTTTTGATTTTTTTATTCAATCATTAATTATTTTATCACTTCTATCATTTTCAATTGAAACACTTCCTGATTTAGATCATAAGTATAAATCAATTTTAAATGGATTTGAGCTCTTTTGTGTTGTTATTTTTAGTTGTGAATATATTCTTAGATTTTGGCTTACAAAACCTCGTAGAAGTTACTTATTTAGCTTCTACGGAATTATTGACATCCTTGCTATTTTACCATTTTATTTAACTTCAGGAATTGACTTAAGGTCAATCAGAATATTTAGATTATTTAGACTATTTAGAGTGTTAAAACTATTCAAGTATAATAAAGCAATTCATAGAATAACAGATGCTTTTAAATCAATTAAAAATGAACTTATCGTATTTATAGTTGGGACTATTTTTTTGCTGTATGTTTCAGCTGTTGGTATATATTATTTTGAAAACCCTGTACAACCTGAAGCATTTAAATCAGTTTTCCATTCATTGTGGTGGGCAGTAACAACTCTTACAACAGTAGGTTATGGCGATATGTATCCTGTAACAATTGGTGGCAAACTATTTACAACATTCATTGTCTTTATAGGTATGGGTATGATTGCCGTTCCAACAGGTTTGTTAGCTTCAGCACTTTCAAAAACATTTAATAAATAAACTTACCAACAATGATTTTAACTTTAAATAATTAATTTAATTAAAAGTAAAATTATTTAGTTTGAAATAGATTCTAGATATAAAATTCTTCCCCATATCCTTCCCCCCCAACAAAAGAAAATCCCTCACTCTACTAGAGAATGAGGGAATGTTATTGGCGGTCTGGACGGGACTCGAACCCGCGACCCCATGCGTGACAGGCATGTATTCTAACCAACTGAACTACCAGACCGTTTCTATAAAAGAACAACTTCAAAATTGAAGAGGTGCAAATATAAATTGTTTTTTGAATTACTTACAAGATAATCACAAAAAAAACTCAATATAATTTTGAACGTTTGACAAGGTAAGATAACAAGACATTATCAAAACCTTCATTAATATCTGCTTCAATAAAATCTATTCGGTATTGAGTACACTTAAGCTTTAACTCTTTAAGAAAAGATTGCGACTGTTCTTTGTAGTTCTTTTTAACCTCATTGGGAGATAGTTTTAACTCCTCTCCTGTTTCCATATCTACAAATTTGTATGGTCTGTTCTCATATTCAAAATCCAATTCCTTAGACTTATCCATTACATGAAACAAAATCACTTCATGCTTATTAAATTTTAAATGCTGTAGTGCTGAAAACAATTCCTCATTATTTTCAGAATTATCCATCATATCACTAAATAGTATCACTAAAGAACGTTGATGAATATTCTCAGCTATCTGATGCAGAGCGTCAGTAACTCTTGACGTTTTCATAGTAGAGGAATCATTGATAATACCATCGATCTGATGCATCAAAAACTGATGATGTTTAGTACTCGTCTTTTCATTAGTATGAAGATGAACTTTATCAGAAAAAACACTTAAACCGATAGCGTCTCTTTGGCGTTTTAGAAGGTTCATTAGAGCAGCAGAACAAACTGCCGAGAAAAAGACCTTATTAGGGCTTTCCAATGAGGGGGATTCAACTTTAGGAAAATACATAGAGGACGATTGATCAATGATTATCCTACACCTAAGGTTTGTTTCCTCTTCGTAACGTTTGACAAAGTACTTATTTGTTCTAGCAAATAACTTCCAGTCAATGTGACGCGTACTTTCTCCTGAATTGTAAAGTCTATGCTCTGCAAACTCAACTGAAAACCCATGAAAAGGACTTTTATGAAGTCCAGTAATAAAGCCTTCTACTACCTGGTTGGCAAGCAGCTCTAAATTTTCAAATTTCTCTATGTGTTTTCTATCAATCATCTCAAAAAAAAAGGGCTAAAAGCCCCTTTTTAATCTTTTAAAATACTATGAAAGCTGAGCGTCTAATTTTTCAGCTAATACATTTTTTGGAACGGCACCGATTACCTTATCAACAATCTCACCATTTTTGAAAATTAAAAGTGCAGGAATGTTTCTAATTCCAAATTCTGAAGGCACTGCTGAGTTATCATCAACGTTAACCTTTCCTACAACAGCCTTTCCTTGATAGTCGTTTGATAATTCATCAACAATAGGACCAACCATTCTACAAGGACCACACCAAGTTGCCCAAAAGTCAACTAATACAGGTTTGTCAGAGTCTAGTACTACTTCTTTAAAATTTTTGTCAGTGATTTCTAATGCCATTTTATCGGTTTTATTTTATTATTTGTTTGATTTATTTCCTTTACAAAATTACACAATTAATTGATTTGAATTTCCAACATTGGAATTTGTTTTAGACCATTTATAAAGTCTTCATCAAGACTGATTTTAAATTTCTTTGAACGCAAAGAAACCGCATATCCTTCCGATGAATCGTTTACTACAATTTTAAGGTTATGCTTACCCACATTATCCTCTGCCAGAGCCTGAATTCTGTTGATAACATCAGTCGTTAAATCTTCCAAGTCAATATTCACACAGACTGACCGAATAGCTTTTTCCTTAATTTCGGATAGTAACTCCACATTAACAAGCTTAATCTCCAACTCGTTCTCTTTACTCCATTTTCGCTCTTGCACTCTACACTGAGCATAGACAAACCACCCCTCAGTCATATACGCCTTATATTTTGGGTAATCA
The DNA here is from genome assembly GCA_965277895.1 of Flavobacteriales bacterium. Taxonomy (GTDB): domain Bacteria; phylum Bacteroidota; class Bacteroidia; order Flavobacteriales; family UBA7312. Next base: position 1,130,939 of record CBDIDR010000001.1, on the reverse strand, counting down.
TCACCAAACAAAAAGAAGGTAATTTGGTCGTGATAGTCTTCTAAGGAAATAGTACCAAATGGCTTTCCTCCTTTTGTGAAACGGTGTTCTACCTGAGCTACCATTCCTGCAATAAGAATATCTCTACCCTTAACGGCTTGAAAATCTTTTATTTCAGATATATTGAAGTTACAGAGGCTTTCCATTTCAAGTTTGTAATCATCCAATGGATGTCCTGAAATGTAAAACCCAACTACTTCTTTTTCCTTATTAAGCATCTCTAATGTACTCCATGGCTCTACGTCCGGAACTTTAGGTTCTAAAAGCACATCTTCGGAAGATTCACCAAATAAAGACACCTGAGCAGAATCTAAATTTTCCTGAAACTTATGTCCATATTTCATAACACGTTCCAAGAATATACTTCCAGTGCCATCATCATAAAAATAAGTCGAACGCTTATGACCAAAACTGTCAAAGCCACCAGCATAAACCAAACTTTCAAAAGCACGTTTGTTGGCTGCTCTCAAATCAATACGTTTGCTTAAATCAAATATGGATTGGTAGTTTCCGTTTTCCTGACGTTCGTTTACTATCGTTTCTACAGCACCCTCTCCAACACCTTTAACAGCACCTAATCCGAATCTGATTTCTCCTTTTTTGTTAACCGCAAATTTGTAAAAACTCTCGTTTACATCTGGGCCTAATACCTTTATACCCATACGCTTACACTCTTCCATATAAAAAGTAACTTTCTTTATATCGTTCATGTTATGGGTAAGGTAAGCCGCCATATATTCAGCAGGATAATGAGCCTTTAGATATGCCGTTTGAAAGGCAATTAAAGCATAACAAGTCGAATGCGATTTATTGAAAGCATAGGCAGCAAAAGCTTCCCAATCGCCCCAAATCTTTTCGGCTATCTCTACATCATGACCCCTCTCATTACAACCATCCAAAAACTTAGGCTTGAGTTTTTCTAGAAGAGCAAAAATCTTTTTACCCATAGCCTTACGAAGTACATCGGCATCACCTTTAGAGAAACCAGCTAATTCCTGAGATAAAAGCATCACTTGCTCCTGATACACTGTAATTCCATAAGTATCCGAAAGGATTTCAGACATTTCAGGTAAATCGTAAATGATATCCTCTTTGCCGTGCTTACGTGCAATGAAATTAGGAATGTATTCCATAGGGCCAGGTCTGTACAAGGCATTCATAGCAATTAAGTCATCAAACTTATCCGGCTTAAGTGCTTTTAGGTTTTTTTGCATTCCAGGAGATTCAAACTGAAAAATTCCATTGGTCTCTCCTCTTTGAAAAAGCTGATAAGTTAACTCATCGTCTAAAGGAATTTTATCTGGGTCTATATCCTCATCGTGAATGTGTTTGATAATCTTACAACAGTCTTTGATGATGGTTAGGTTTTTTAGTCCTAGAAAGTCCATCTTCAACATTCCTGCAGATTCAACAACACTGTTGTCAAACTGAGTTACTAATAGCTCAGTATCTTTGGCCTTACGAACAGGTATAAATTTAGAGATATCATCAGGCGTGATGATAACCCCACAAGCGTGTAGTCCAATATTTCTTAGTGAGCCCTCAAGTATAGTAGCTTGCTTTATGGTTTTAGACTGTAAGTCATCGCCATCGGCTAATTCCTTAAATTCTTGAGCCATCTTAAACTGCTCACCGTTTAATTTGTCTTTAAGTTCATTATCGTCAAAGTTGAAGAGTTTATTCAACTTTATGTCTGGCATTTTCTTAGTTAAACCATTGGCTTCAGAAAGTGGTAAATCAAGGACTCTGGCCGTATCTCTCAAAGAAGATTTCGCTGCCATAGTACCGTAGGTAATAATTTGAGCTACCTGATTTTGACCATATTTATTGACTACCCAATCGATAATTTTATTTCGCCCTTCATCATCAAAGTCAATATCAATATCCGGAAGAGACACCCTGTCTGGATTCAAAAAACGCTCGAAAAGTAAGTCATACTTTATAGGGTCAACATTAGTAATCCCTACACAATAGGCTACCGCAGAACCAGCTGCAGATCCCCTACCTGGACCTACCGAAACACCCATTTTCCGTGCCTGACTGGTGAAGTCTTGAACAATTAAGAAATAACCAGGATAGCCTGTCTTGGCAATGGTTTCAAGTTCAAAGTCAAGACGATCGCGAATTTCATCCGTAATTTCTGGATACCTTTCTTTTGCCCCTTCGTAAGACAAGTGCCTCAAATAGGCATTTTCTCCTCTTTTTCCTCCGTCCTCTTCATCTTCTTTGACCACAAATTGCTCTGGAATGTCAAAAGCAGGAAGAAGAACATCTCTCTGAAGCTGATAGCTTTCTACTTTTGATACAATTTCACTAATGTTTGAAATAGCTTCTGGAATATCTTTGAATAATGCTTTCATCTCCTCTTGAGATTTGAAATAGTATTCATCATTTGGAAATCCATACCTAAAGCCGCGTCCTCTACCAATAGGTGTCGATTGCAATTCAGCATCTTTTACACACAACAGAATGTCGTGGGCATTGGCATCTTCCTTGTGTAAGTAATGGGAATTATTTGCTGCAATAAGTTTTACACCATGCTTTTTTGCTAAACGAATAAGTGTATCGTTTAGTCGTTTATCTTCTTCAATTCCGTGTCGTACAAGTTCAATGTAGAAATCATCGCCAAACTGCTCCTTCCACCATATTATGGATTCTTCAGCTTGTCGTTCACCAACCGATAAAATTAAATCGGAAATCTCACCACTTATACCACCGCTAATAACAATAAGGTCTTTCTTGTAATTACTTACAATTTTCTTATCTATTCGAGGAACATAATAAAAACCATCAGTGAATGCCAAAGAACTCATCTTTGATAAATTATGATAGCCTTCTTTATTTTTTGCTAAGAAAACCATGGCTTTGCCATTGTCTTTGGTATCCTTATTAGCATGGTCTCTGCAAATAGACAGTTCGCAACCTACAATTCCTTTTATGGATAAGTCTTTTTTAGGTCCATTTTCATCCCCTTTATCAACAGCTTTATTGAACTCTATAATCTCCTTGTTTGAGGGGTGTTTGTGTATAGCATCAACAAAATGAAAAGCACCATACAAATTGGCATAATCCGTTATGGCAACAGCAGGCATATCAAACTCAACTGCCCTATCAATCATGGATTGAATTTTGGTAGTTGACTCAAGCACAGAATACTGCGTATGGTTATGTAAATGAACAAATGGAGATGAGCTTAAATCAATTTCCTTATCAACTGTAATTTCAGGCTTTACATCTTCAACTTTTACAAGTTTTGCACTTTCTTCCTTTAGGTTTAAGTGCTTAAGACCCAAAGGCTGTATAGTAGAAGGGTTTGCTGATTGAAATTCTGAAAAATAAGCCGCTTCTTGCTGAAGCTCTTCCAAAGAATAGTGTTCCTTTCTAAGAAGTTCCAAAAAACATCGGCTTGTTGCTTCTACATCGGCAGTGGCATTATGTGCCTCTTCAAAAGACTGCTGAAATAAATACTGGTGTAATTCCGTAAGATTAGGTAATTTAAACTTTCCACCTCTACCTCCAGGTATTTGACATAATGAAGCTGTCTTTTCTGTACACGTATCTAATACCTTTAGCTTAGTCCATTCTAAATCTTCATCCAGTCTATGGAACTCACAACCCCATACATTAACGTCAAAACCTACGTTTTGACCGACCAAGAAAGTTGTTTTTTTAATTGCATCTTTAAATTCAGCAATAACTTGTGCTAAATCGTGACCTTTCTGTATTGCTAGTTCGGTAGAAATACCATGAATTTTCTCAACTTCAAAAGGAATATCAAAACCATCAGGACGAATAAGGAAGTCCTTTTGCTCTATCAAAGCACCCATTTCATCGTATAACTGCCATGCAATCTGCACACACCTAGGCCAATTTTCTACATCCGTAATGGGTGCTTTCCAGCTTCTAGGTAAGCCTGTAGTTTCCGTATCAAAAATTAAGTACACTTTGTATGTTTGAGTTAATGCTTTGTAAAAGTAAAAATTAAGCCAATAATATTACCCATTGTTGATAAGTATTAAAATCTAGTTTTTCTTTCTATTTCAAAGAAATAATTGCATCTTTGCCGCCCTAATTATTAACCAGATACTACAGAGATAGTTAAACTGAAAAATTATGCCTACAAAAATTAGATTACAAAGACACGGTAAAAAATCAAAGCCAATCTACAAAATAGTTGTTGCTGATAGCCGTGCAAAAAGAGACGGTAAATTCATTGAGAATTTAGGTCAGTACAATCCTAACACAAATCCTGCGACTGTTGAACTAAACTTCGATAGAGCATTGGATTGGGTTATGAAAGGTGCTCAACCAACTAACACCGCTTTAGTTCTTTTGAAATACAAAGGAGTAATGATGAAAAAACATCTTTTAGGTGGTGTTGCTAAGGGAGCATTTAATGAAGAAGAAGCTGAAAATCGTTTTGAAGCTTGGTTAGCTGAAAAAGAAGAGAAAATCAACTCTAAGAAAGATGCTCTTTCTAAAGCTGAGCAAGACGACAAAAAAGCACGATTAGCTGCTGAAAAAGAAATCAGTGAAAACAGAGCAAAAGAATTGGCTAACGCTAATGCTGAGCTAGCTGAAGAAGTAGAAGCTGTTGCTGAGGAAGCACCTGCTGCTGAAGTAGCTCCTGCTACTGAAGAAGCACCTGCTACTGAGGAAGCACCTGCTGCTGAAGAAGCTCCTGCTGCTGAGGAAGCTCCTGCTACTGAGGAAGCTCCTGCTACTGAAGAAGCACCTGCTGCTGAAGAAGCACCTGCTGCTGAAGAAGCACCTGCTGCTGAAGAAGCTCCTGCTGCTGAAGAAGCTCCTGCTGCTGAAGAAGCACCTACTACTGAGGAAGCACCTGCTACTGAGGAAGCTCCTGCTACTGAAGAAAAGAAAGAAGATTCTGCTGAGTAAACAGATTATGAAAAAGGAAGATTGTTTCTTTCTTGGTAAAATCAGTCGAAAACACGGATACAAGGGAGAAGTAAACATTAAATTAGATGTTAGCTCATCCCCAAAGTTTAAGGAACTAAGTCACTTATTCATAGATATGAATGGTAGCTTAGTTCCTTTCTTTATAAGCAACTTTCGTTTCAAAAATAATGGCATCGCTCTTTTAAAGTTTGAAGATATTAATAGTGACGAAGACGCTTCAACACTTATCAACAAAGAAACCTATCTACCTCTAGATTTTCTACCAGAAGATGAAAACCCTTTTGTTGGAGTCATCAACTTTTCTATCAGCGATTTAAAACACGGTGAGCTTGGTAAAATCGTAAACATTCAAGATAATAGTGGTCAACAGCTTTTTGTCATTGACTTTAAAGGCAAAGAAATACTCATTCCCATTGCCGAACCCTTCATTCACAAGATTGATAAAGAAAATAAGCAAATCGTTTTGGATACTCCCGACGGGCTTATTGATTTGTATTTGTAATCTCACATAATAATTTTACTTTTTTCCTTGTTTCATTACTATATCTTTGTGTAGTGAAATCAATTGTTGTCATATTACTTTTCCCCTTTATATGCTTTTCACAAGTAGATACCTTTATGATTAAAGAAATGTATTATGACAAAAAGGACACTCTAGTACTTAGTGAAATTGACGAAGTTCAAATTCTTCATTTTAAAAATAAGGAAGACCAACGGTATTTTAGACGATTGCAATACAAAACCCTTAAGGTTTACCCTTATGCCAAATTAGCCTCTTCAAAACTGGATAGTGTGCTAGCCGATTTGGACAGCATTCCCAAACGCAGAAAGAAGAAAGCCTATATAAAGGCTGTAGAAAAATGGGCGAAAGAAGAATTAGCTGAAGATTTAAAAAAACTTTCTAGATGGGAAGGACGTATTCTCTCTAAACTGATTTACAGAGAAACCAACATTAGCACCTATGAAATCATTAAGGATTTGAGGGGTGGTTTTCAAGCCTTTTTTTGGCAAAGCCTAGCTCGATTATACGACAACAATCTAAAAACGCCCTACCAACCCCAAAGCGTTGAAGAGGATAAATGGATTGAGTATATTTTAGAGGACGCTAAACGGCAAGGAGTGATTGAGTAATTACCTCACAAACTGTGCTGAAAGCTTTTTGTTGCGAGATCCATCCGAGTAATCGTAAAATCCTTCGCCAGACTTCACTCCTAATTTACCCGCGGTTACCATATTAACTAATAATGGGCATGGTGCATATTTTGGATTACCAAACCCTTGGTGCATTACCTCTAATATAGATAAACAAACATCCAGACCAATAAAATCAGCCAAATGCAATGGTCCCATAGGGTGAGCCATTCCAAGCATCATTACCGTGTCAATTTCTTCAACACCAGCAACGCCTTCGTGCAAGGTGATAATAGCTTCGTTAATCATTGGCATAAGTATACGATTAGCTACAAAACCAGGGTAATCATTTACTTCAACAGGAGCTTTACCCAATGACTTAGACACCTCCATAATGGTATTTGTCACTTCATCAGAAGTAGCATAACCACGAATAACCTCTACCAACTTCATAATTGGTACTGGATTCATAAAATGCATACCTATTACTTTATCAGGACGCTGAGTCGCAGAAGCAATTTTTGTAATCGATATTGAGGAGGTATTAGAACCTAAAATGGTGTGTGCATCACACAATTCATCCAACTGAGAGAATATTTTGAGTTTGATATCCATATTTTCAGTCGCCGCCTCAACAACTAAATCTAAGCCTTTTACAGCCGATGATATATCTGTAAAAGTGTCAATATTATTTAATGTATTGGTTTTGTCCGACTCTGAAATCTTCTCCTTAGCCACCATTCTATCTAAGTTTTTAGAAATTGTAGATAAGGCTTTATCCAAAGCATCTTGAGATAAATCAATTAATCTAACGGAATATCCACTTTGTGCAAAAACATGAGCAATTCCATTACCCATTGTACCTGCACCAATAACACCAATATGTTTCATAATACATTTATTTTAATTCGAGCAAAAGTAATAAATACTATTGGCTCTTTTTCGGTAAAAGTGGAACAAAAGAAAAATCACCTAATACCGTCTGTTCTATACTATCTTCTGATTTCTTTGTAATTAAAATCATTTTTTGCTTGTCCGAATCTCCTACAGGAATAACCATTCTACCCCCTACTTTCAATTGTTTTACTAAATCTTCTGGTACGAAAGGTGCACCAGCCGTTACTATAATCTTGTCAAAAGGGGCAAAATTGGTTAAGCCTTTATAGCCATCACCATAGAAGAACATACAGTGGTATCCAAGCTTTGGTAAAAAGGATTTGGTTTTTTGGTAAAGTTCCTTTTGCCTTTCAATAGTAAACACTTGGGCTTTAAGCTCCAACAAAAGAGCAGTCTGATAACCAGAACCTGTCCCTACCTCTAAAACCTTCTCATGTGGCTTAACTTCAAGCAATTCGCTTTGATAAGCCACCGTATAAGGATGTGAAATGGTTTGACCAGCAGCAATTGGAAAGGCTTTATCTTGATATGCAAAATCTAAAAAGGCTTTATCCAAGAACAGATGTCTAGGAATCTTAGAAATTGCCATGAGCACTTTGTCATTAGCAATTCCCTTATTTCTTAACAGCTCCACTAGATTTAAACGTAAGCCTTGATGTCTAAAATTATCGTTCATCTTTAATCGCTTCCAAAAATACTTATTAGTGTGTATAAAAATTCTATTTTAGCAGAAATAATATTTTTTAATGATAAAAATTGGAGTCATAGGCGCTGGACATTTAGGTAAAATTCACCTAAAAATATTATTGGAATTAAAAGATAAATACGAAGTCATTGGCTTTTATGACCCCGACAGAGAAAACGCTAAAATTGTCAACAGAACATTTAGAGTAAAATCCTTCAAATCCATTGAACAACTTATTGAGGAATCTGATGTTGTAGATATCGTATCTCCTACCGTATCACATTTTGACTGTGCTTCTAGTGCAATCAAAGCTAACAAACACGTTTTCATAGAAAAACCCCTAACTCATACTGTTTTAGAAGCCGAAATACTCACTAAGCTTTCTAGAGAGGCTGGTGTCAAAGTTCAGGTTGGTCACGTTGAACGTTTTAATCCTGCTTTTAAGAAGGCGGTTGACTTTATAGATAAGCCTCTCTTTATTGAGACCCATCGTCTGTCTGAATTTAATCCACGAGGAACCGATGTTAGTGTAGTACTCGATTTGATGATTCATGATTTAGATATTATCCTCAAAATTGTAAAATCTTCAATAAAAAACATCAGTGCATCAGGAGTAGCGGTTATTAGTGACACCCCAGATATTGCAAATGCTAGAATTGAGTTTAATAACGGATGCGTCTGTAACCTAACCGCCAGTCGTATGTCCTTAAAAAATATGCGTAAGACAAGAGTCTTTCAAAAAGACGCCTATATTTCAATTGATTTATTAGAAAAGAAAACAGAAGTTATCCGATTGAAAAATCTAAAACCTTCTGAAAAGATTGACCCTTTAGCAATAGTGCTTGACCTCGGAAAAGGTAAAAGAAAAAAACAAATTTACTTTGAAAATCCAGAGGTAGAAGAAACTAACGCCATAAAAGATGAACTAGAGAGTTTTCATGAAGTTGTACTTTTTGATAAGGAGCCAGTCGTTACCATAAATGATGGATTACGTGCCTTGGAACTTGCTGAAACAATTCTTGAAAAGATGAAAGTTAGTCATCAAATGAATTTAGTGTAATACTTTTTTCTAATTAACGTTTAAGCTAAAAACAATGAAACTAATTTATACTTTTTTGCTTCTTATCTTATGTGGGTGTGAAATCATCAACACTGATGAAAGTATTGCTTCTATCATTGAAATTGAAGCTATATCAGTAGACGGAGACCATACTAACAACATTACTGATGCTTGGGTATATGTTAATAACGAATTTCAGGGAGTGTACCCTCTACCCACTTCCTTTCCTACTTTGAATACTGGCAATCAAACCATTCTAATTGAAGCTGGAATAAAAAAGAATGGAATCTCATCTAGTAGAGTAAGCTACCCTTATTTCACTTCATATAACATTTATGCCGAATTAACCCCTAATGAGACAACAACTATAAACCCAACCGTTAGCTACTCAGTTAATTCATTTCCATATGTTGAAGATTTTGAAGGGATTGGAACTGTTTTAGAAGTCATTACTGACTCCTTAAACCATTCATTAGAGCCTATATATGACAATTCTAATCCAGCATTTGGCAACAAATACATAAAAAGTGTTATCTCAGGAGAAGCAAACGAAATTTTTGAGTGTACTACTGCAGATATAAATTTACCAACTGATAAACAAGTATACCTTGAGCTCGACTACAAATGTAACTCAACACTTGTTGTAGGCATTTACGCTAATATGACTAGCCAAGTAAATAAATCGGCAGTGATATACCTCAACGAAAAAGAAGACTGGAATAAAATATACCTTTCATTAAGCGAAATTATATCTAGCTATAGTAACGCCCAGAGCTTCAAACTCTTTTTCGGAATGTCACGTGATACAAGCAAAGTGCAAAACGAAATGTATTTAGATAATATTAGAATTGTACATGAAGAATAATCTTCTCCATACCATTAAATACATTACACTTGACCTGATAAGTGCTTCGTCATCATGGTTAATTTTTCTCTATTACAGGACTGTATATATGGAAAATGGACAAACGTTTTTCATGAATGAAGAACGAATTTTAGGTCTGTTATCCATCAATTTGCTTTGGATCATTTTTTACCTTCTCAGCGGCTCCTATTCTAATATTTACAGAAAATCGAGGCTTAAAGAACTCTCACAAATTTTTATTATTTCCATTATTGGAGTAACTATAATATTCTTTGCTGTTCTGCTAGATGATTTCATAGTAAGTTACAAGCAGTATTATTCATCCTTTTTGGCATTATTTTGTATTCATTTTGGATTAACCTCATTGTTAAGATTTATACTAACGAGTTATACCGCTAGAAAAGTTCATAAAAGGATAATAGGCTTTAACACCTTAATTATTGGTGATAACGAAAAGGCTATTCAGCTCTATCACGATATAGAAAATGAGCAAAAATCCAGTGGACATATACTAAAAGGCTTTGTCAGTGTAGAAAATAAAAAACAGTATAAACTAGAAGAATATATACCTCATTTAGGAGATTGCAATCAAATTAAAGACATAATAGAAAAACACCAAATAGAAGATATCATTATTGCCATAGAATCTTCAGAGCACAGTAAAATTGAAAATATCTTGAATTTGCTTGAAAATATAAATGTCTTTATTAAAATTATTCCTGACGTTTACGATATTCTTTCTGGTACTGTAAAAATGAATTCTATTCTTGGAACGCCTCTCATAGAGATTAACCATAAGCTACAAACACAGTCGCAATTACTAGTGAAAAACACAATAGACATTGTTTTGTCATTTGTAATCATAATATCCTTTAGTCCTATTTATCTCATTTGTGCAATACTCGTTAAGTCAAGCTCAGAAGGTCCAATTATATATAAACAAAAGAGGTTGGGGCAATATGGAAAGGAATTTAATATCTATAAGTTTAGGTCTATGTATACAGATGCTGAAAAACATGGTCCTCAGCTTTCTAGTAAAACAGATAGTAGAGTAACGGCATGGGGACGTATTATGAGGAAAATTCGTCTGGATGAAACCCCTCAATTTTTCAATGTATTGCTTGGAGATATGAGTTTTGTAGGCCCTAGACCAGAACGTGATTTCTTTGCTAAACAAATCCTTGAAAGAGCTCCGCACTATAAACATATTTACAAAGTAAAGCCTGGAATAACTTCCTGGGGAATGGTGAAATATGGCTATGCTGAAAATGTAGATGAAATGCTGGAACGCCTTAAGTACGACGTTCTTTATATTGAAAACATGTCTTTACTGATTGACCTAAAGATTATGATTCATACCATCCTCATAATTCTAGAAGGTAGAGGTAAATAATTTATAGTCTATTCTTTTTCCACTTACTTACTGAAGATTCACTACTACTAACACTCATAGACGTTTTATGATTACTGACTATATGTTTAGCTAATAGAGCAGCGATGTGAGCTTCATCTTCTCGAGATTCTTCCAAATCTTTTGCATTAAAATGCTTTTTTATAAAGTGGGTATCAAAGTTTCCTGAAACAAAGTGTTTATTTTGCATTACGAAATCAGCAAAAGGCAAGGTTGTTTTTACGCCAACAATAGTATAGTCTCTAATGGCTCGTATCATTTTGCTAATGGCCTCTTCCCTATCCTTGCCATACGTTATGAGTTTAGAAATCATAGAGTCATAGAAAATAGGAATATCCATGCCCTCTTCGAAACCGTTGTCAACACGAACACCGATACTTTCTGGTAATTTATACGTTTTTAATCGCCCAATATCAGGTGCAAAATTATTCATAGGGTCTTCAGCATATACTCTTACTTCCATGGCATGCCCTTGAATATGTAAATCATTTTGAGTAAAAGACAAAGGCTTACCCATTGCAATATAAATTTGTTCCTTTACTAGATCTACGCCTGTAATCATTTCAGTAACAGGATGTTCTACTTGCAAACGAGTATTCATTTCTAAGAAATAGAATTCTTTATTTTCATCAAGTAAAAACTCCACCGTTCCAGCACCTAAATAATTACATGATTTGGCTACGTTTACGGCACACTGTCCCATAGCCTCTCTCATTTCGTTAGTGAGCACGGCAGATGGTGCTTCTTCAATCACTTTTTGATGCCTTCTCTGAACAGAACATTCTCTTTCAAATAAATGCACCACATTTCCATGACTGTCCGCTAATACTTGAATTTCTATATGGCGTGGTGAACCTACATAACGCTCTATAAATACTGAACCATCACCAAAAGATGAAGTCGCTTCACTTACAGCCAGTTGCATTTGCTCTTCAAAGGAATCTGCCGTTTCCACAACTCGCATTCCCTTTCCACCACCTCCAGCAGCAGCTTTAATTAGAATGGGATAGCCTATGCCATTGGCTATTTCTTTTGCCAAGGCTACATCCGTAATCTTTTCATCCGTACCTGGCACTAATGGCACATCGTACTGTTTTACTGCCGCTTTGGCTTTTAGTTTATCGCCCATCATTTCCATTGCCTCAGCTGATGGACCTATAAGCGTTATATTTTCATTGGATAAGCGTCTAGCAAAATCGGCATTCTCTGATAAGAAGCCATAACCAGGGTGTATAGCATCTACACTGAGTTCTTTGCAGACCTCTATTATTTTGTCAACATTTAGATAAGATTCCGAAGAAGGTGCTGGACCAACACAAACTGCCTCATCGGCATATTTTACATGAGGAGACGTTCTATCTGCTTCTGAAAAAATAGCGACCGTATTAATTCCCATTTCTTTTGCAGACCGCATAACTCGTAGTGCTATCTCTCCTCTATTAGCAATTAATATCTTTTTCATTTGATAAATATAGTATTAAAAAAAAAGCAGCTAAATAGCTGCTTTATATTTTTTGAACGTTTATCTAAGCAAGGACTTCTTTTACCATATCCGCAGCCTCTTGCAATAAAACAACAGATATTACTTTAAGTCCACTGTCATCAATTAATTGCTTTGCTTCAATAGCGTTAGTTCCTTGTAGTCTTACAATGATAGGAATATTTACTTCACCTATATTTTTGTAGGCATCAACAACACCTTGAGCTACTCTATCGCATCTTACGATACCACCGAAGATATTCACTAAAATCGCTTTTACCGAGCTGTCTTTCATTATAATTCTAAAAGCTTGTTCTACACGAGCAGCATCAGCTGTACCACCAACATCCAAGAAGTTAGCCGGATTACCACCTGCTTGTTTGATGATATCCATAGTAGCCATTGCAAGACCTGCACCATTTACCATACAACCTACGTTACCGTCAAGCTTAACAAAGTTTAGACCGTATTCATCGGCTTCCACTTCTGTTGGGTCTTCTTCTCTTTTGTCTCTTAAGGCAGCGTAATCTTTATGTCTATATAAAGCATTACCATCTAGAGCAACTTTAGAATCTACTGCTAATATCTTATCGTCAGACGTTTTAAGAACTGGGTTTATTTCAAACAAAGCAGCGTCTATACCATCGTAAGCTGAATAAAGAGCGGATACAAATTTGGTCATCTCTTTAAAAGCTGTTCCACTTAAGCCTAAGTTAAAAGCAATTTTTCTGCACTGAAAGGCTTGCAAGCCAACCTTAGGGTCTATCTCTTCAGTAAAAATCAAGTGAGGTGTTTTATCAGCTACTTCTTCGATATCCATACCACCTTCAGTAGAATACATAATCATATTTCTTCCAGTTGCACGGTTTAATAGAACAGACATGTAAAACTCAGAAGTCTCACTTTCTCCAGGATAGTAAACATCTTCAGCGATTAGTACTTGATGAACGGTTTTACCCTCAGCAGATGTCTGTGGAGTTACCAATTGCATTCCTAAAATTTCATCAGCGATAGATTTTACCTCATCTAAAGACTTGGCTAATTTTACTCCACCACCTTTACCACGACCACCAGCATGAATTTGGGCTTTTACTACCCACCATGATGTTCCAGTTGTTTCGTTTAGTTTTTTTGCTGCTTCCACTGCCTCCTCAGGAGTGCTAGCTACAATACCGTTTTGGATACGTACTCCAAAACTGTTTAGAATTTCTTTTCCTTGATACTCGTGTAAATTCATAATGAAATTTTTAGTTGAGCAAAAGTAAATTAATGTTTGGAATAATAAAACAACAGAATGGCATTATTTGGTAAATTTGTGCTCTTAATTATTAACACTTGATGAAGTACCTAATTCTATTTGTATTAAGCCTACCTATCGGTTTATTGGCACAATCTAAAGAATATGCTATCACAAGGACTGAAAACAGTCCAGTAACCGATGGTAAAATTGAAGACGGAGAATGGTCTAAATACGACATCGGTGGAGATTTTATCAGCTACTACCCCATAAGTGGTGCCAAAATGCCCACAGGATTTAGGACCGAATGGAAAGCTACTTACGACAATCAAGCTATATATATTGCAGTATCTATGTACGATCCTCGACCGGATAGTATTATGAGTCAACTGTGCAAAAGAGATAGAATCGAAGGCAGTAATAACGATAATATCATGATACGTATTAACCCATATGGGGACGGTCAGACCGATTTTGGCTTTAGGCTTTCGCCTCTTGGTGTTCAAGAAGATATAAAGTTCACAACTAATAATGAAGATTCCAATTGGGATATGGTTTGGAAAAGTGCTACCCACATAGACGATAAAGGGTGGTATGCCGAATTTGAAATCCCCTATTCTGCTTTGCGTTTTCCTAAAAGTGAAGTGCAAGAATGGAGTGTAAACATCATCAGGCACATTAGAAGGTATCGAGCTAACTACGCTTGGAACCCCATAGATATCACCAACGAAAATATTAGCTCACAGGCAGGTACAATAAAAGGGTTTAAAAATATAGAGCCTCCTTTAAGGCTGTCCTTTTTACCTTACGTTTCATCATATGTTACCAATTACGACGGTGAAACAGAATTTAGCTTCAATGGGGGTATGGATATCAAATACGGTATCAATGAAAGCTTTACTTTGGACATGACTTTGATTCCTGATTTTGGACAAGTTGGCTTTGACAATCAAGTGCTTAACCTATCGCCATTTGAGATACAATACGATGAAAAAAGACCGTTTTTCACGGAAGGAACAGAACTATTTGATAAAGGGTATTTGTTCTATTCTCGTCGTATCAGCGACAATTTGTTAAATGCCACCAAAGTAACAGGAAGAAATAAAAATAACTTAGCTATAGGTGTTTTAAACGCAGTGACTGATGAAACAGATAACGACCCTCTCAGCAATTACAACATTCTTGTACTTGATCAATCGTTATCTAATAATTCTTATTTAACCTTAACGAATACCAATGTTCAGCGTAAAGGGGGCGACTTAGCCAATGTAACAGGTCTATTATCGGTTTTAAGAAATAAAAAGAATACCTATCAATTTTTCGGTAACTATAGGTTTAGCCATGTAAAAGGCTTAGGAGATACCGAACAAGGCTTTGCTTCATACATGAATATTAGTAAGGTAGCAGGTAAATTCCAATTCGGGCTTTCAAACAATATTGAAAGCGATACTTACAACCCTAACGATATGGGCTTCTTGTATAACAACAACGAATTTAATATTTCGGCAGATGTTAACTATCGAATTACTGAATCTACCCAGAACTTAGTCGATTTTAAATGCTCGGCATTTTTGAGCTATGAGCAATTGTACAAACCGCGACTTTTCAGCGAGTTAAGTTATGAGGCTCGTCAGGTTTCCACTTTCAAGAATTTTTTGACATGGGGCGTTTCCTCAAGTGGAGATTTAACTGAAGGAAACGACTATTTTGAATCTAGGTCAGGCATTGATGATGTCTTCAAACGGTCTGCCAACTATAAAGGGCGAATGTTTTTCTCTAGTGACTATAGAAAGAAATTGGCATTGGACGTCAGCTTTGGTGGTGGTCAGGCTCCCTTATACGATGAGTTTACCCTATTTTATAGGATATCGCCACGAATTCGTTTTAGCGAAAAACTATTTGCCTACTACGTCTTTTCTACGAGCATGACCGAAAACGAAACTGGATTCATAGCTAAAGATAATAATGATAATTCTATATTTTCCACTCGTAAAAAACAGTTCTTTACCAATGTATTACAAGCTCAATATGTACTCAATACAAAGATGAGTTTCGATTTCAAATTCCGTCACCATTGGGAACAAGTCAAAAATTACTCCTTCCATACACTTGATGACGAAGGTTATTTACAAGCTAGCGACTATGAAGGACTAGAGGATGTTAATTTTAATGCTTGGAACATCGATTTAAATTTCAATTATTGGTTTGCCCCTGCTAGTGAAATAAGCTTAGTTTGGAAAAATGCTATTCTTAGCTCTGGTGAACGTCTCGAAAGCTACTACACCGATAATTTAGAAGCTCTATTGAACAACCCTAATGAGAATAGTTTATCTTTGAGAGTTCGATATTTTTTAGATTATCAATATTTGAAAAAGAAGTGATAAGAGTAAAAGACATTTGTAAAAGCTACGGGTACTTAAGTGTCCTTAATGGGGTTAACTTAACTGTAAAGAGTGGAGAAACCGTTTCTATTGTGGGTGCGTCTGGTGCTGGGAAAACTACTCTACTACAAATCATCGGTACTCTTGACAAAGCCGATTCTGGAGAAATTGAAATTGATAATACAGCCTTACATACCCTCAACGACAAGCAACTATCCACTTTTAGAAACGAGTCTATTGGTTTTGTCTTTCAATTCCATAATTTACTGTCGGAGTTCAATGCTTTAGAAAACGTTTGCCTACCCGCATTCATCAAAGGTATTCCAAAAGCGGAAGCAGAAAAAAGAGCTCAAGAGTTACTATTGATGCTAAACCTAAAAGACCGATCCCACCATAAGCCCAATGAATTATCAGGTGGAGAACAACAGAGGGTAGCTGTAGCAAGAGCTTTAATCAACAAGCCTGCCGTATTGTTGGCCGATGAACCTTCTGGAAATTTGGATTCTAAAAATGCCGAACAGCTGCACGATATCTTACTTAACATCAATAAGGAAACGGAACATGCTTGTATTATCGTTACTCACAATAGAGAACTAGCAAATATGGCAGATAGAAAGTTAACGATGGTGGATGGATTAATTTCATAATCCTTATTCCAATATTTGTATTATCTTTGCCCTTTAATGGAATTCTTGTACTCAACCTTTTTGTACGCCTTAGCTCTAGTAGCTGTCCCCATTATTATCCATTTATTCAATTTCAGAAAATTCAAAACTGTCTATTTTAGTAATGTACAGTTCCTAAAGTCTGTTAAAGAAAAAACAAAATCTCAATCTCAACTAAAGCACCTTCTCATTTTATTATCGAGAATACTAACGATTGCTTTTATTGTTTTTGCCTTTGCACAACCCTACTTAAAAAGTGAAGAATCTGATGAAGTAGCCAAAAAGCACGCCCTTAGTGTGTATATTGATAATTCCTTCAGTATGGATGCTGAAAATGAATCTGGTAGATTATTGCAAAGTGCCAAGCAAAAAGCACAAGCCATATTTGATGCTTATTCGCCAAATGATGATTTCTATTTTTTAGAGAACGACTTCAAGCCTATCCACCAACGAAAATTAGCTAAAGAACAATTGTTTGAAGAGATTAACGCTATTGAAACAAGTTCAAATGTTCATTCACTCAATCAGGTTTTCAAACGCCAAAAGTACAGTCTAGAAAATAGCACTGCCGAAAAGAAAGATATTTACATTATCTCTGATTTTCAAAAAACCATAGCCGATTTGGATTTAGAAGCTGCCGACTCTGCTTATTCCATTCGACTCATTCAAGCCAATCCTTATGAAAATGGAAACGTCTATATCGATAGCTGTTGGCTAAGTAAACCCAACCCACAGGTGCAAAGTAATATTAGCATCTTTGCCCGATTAAAAGCTGACAACATTGAAGAACGCGATGTGAGTATTAAATTAACTGTTGACAATCAGCAACGTGCTATAGCCAACACTAGTTTGCAAGAGAAAAGCATAGTGGAGCTTAATTTCAACATCAATGAATTGGGCTGGCACAATGGTACCTTGAGCCTACAAGATTACCCCATTACCTTTGACGATGAATTCCATTTTAGTTTTGAGATAAAGCCCCAAATTAATGTCCAACACATTTATGATACTAAGGCTCACCCATCGCTAGTAAAACTATTCGATGAAGACGATTATTTCAACTACAGTTCTCAGTCTGTAAACCAAATCAATTACACCGATTTAGCACAAAATCAATTGATTATTTTGGAAGGTGTTGAAGGCATATCGTCTGGTTTGGAACAAAGTATACTAAATGCTCTAAAAGACGGGCAAAGCGTCATGGTATTTCCTTCTGAAAAAATGGATTTTGAAAGTTACAAATCCTTTGCGACTGCTTTGGGTATTGACTTTTACAAATCTCTAGAAAAAACAGAAAGTGCCATTAGTAAGATAGACTACAAGAACTCTTTATTTGATGGGGTATTTGAAGAAAAAGAAGAACGCTTAAACTTCCCTAAAGTAGACAGTTACTATTCCATAAGTCAGTTGAGTACTACCAACGCCACTTCCATATTGACTTTAGATAATAAATCCAGTTTTTTAAGCGAATACAAGGTGCAAGAAGGAACTATCTACCTATCAGCGGTAGGATTAGACAAATCCTTCAGTAACTTTAGCAAACACGCCCTATTTGTCCCTATCTTGTATAATATTGCTTCCTATTCTGGAGGCAAACAACAACTGTATTATACCATTGGTGACGAAAGTATTCCTTTAATCAATAGCGGCTTCAGTAAACCTTTCTCGATTCAGCAAGGCGAATTTGAATGCATTCCTAATGCACGAGCCAAAAGCTTGTTTATAGGTAATCAAATTAATACTGCTGGGCATTACAATTTAGTAGATAATGACAACAGCCTAATAAGTCGTTTGGCATTTAACTACGACCGACTAGAAAGCCAACTGAATACACTAGAAAAAGACGACTTAACAGCCTTAAGTCAACGTTACAGTAATATCTTATTAATCGACAAAAACAGCGATAGCATCAGCAACTATTTAAAGACCTTAAATACAGGAACTCCTCTTTGGATTTACTGCATAATGCTAGCTCTGTTGTTCTTGATAATTGAAACCCTATTAATCCGACTATTATGAGCATTTTATTCAAATCCGTAAAAGTAATTGACACACACTCATCCTTCCACAATAAAGTGGTAGATGTACTGGTGAAAAATGGTAAAATAGAATCCATTAAATCCTCCATAAAAGCTGAGAAAGGCTATAAAATTGTAGAAGGTGAAAACCTACACCTCTCCTCTGGTTTGTTTGATATGCAGGTGAACTTTAGAGACCCTGGCTTTGATTGGAAAGAAGATTTAAATACAGGTATAAAAGCCTCTGCCAAAGGAGGTTTTACAGGCGTCTTGTATATGCCAAGTAACTTACCAAGTACAGACAATAAAGTTCAAGTGGAGTATTTGCTTAACAACACCAAAAACGCTCTAGTAAATATTGTCCCTGCAGGAAACATTACCAAAGAAAATAAAGGGCAAGAGCTGACCGAGATGTTTGAAATGAATCAGGCAGGTGCCAAAGCCTTTACAGATGACCGCAGAAGCGTACAGAAAACCGACATTATGAAGTTGGCACTTCTTTACACTAAAAACTTCGATGGGGTGATAATGAATCAACCCAATGACGCTACCATTAGCAATAATGGTAAGATGAACGAAGGCATTACCAGCACTACTCTAGGTTTGAAAGGTATTCCTGCCTTAGCTGAGGAAGTTATGCTTTCCAGAGACATTGAACTTACAGAATATACTGGCGGAAAGCTACACGCCAACAGAATATCCACGGCTAAAAGTGTGGAAATGGTTCGTGCTGCTAAAAAACGTGGCGTAAACATCAGCTGCGATGTGGCAATACATAATCTTATCCTTAAGGACGAAAACTGTGCCACTTTCGATAGCAATTACAAGGTGTTTCCTCCCTTACGTACAGAAAGCGATATAAAAGCACTTAAAAAAGGCCTCAAAGACGGTACCATAGATGCCATTTGCTCTGATCACAACCCAGAAGACGTAGAACACAAGGTACTGACCTTCGACCACGCTAACTTTGGAATTATAGGAACACAAACAGCCTTTCCCCTAGCCTGTGAGCTAGAGAAGGAAATTGGACTTGAGACTATTGTCAACGCACTGTCCAAAAACCCTAGAAAACTATTAGGAATTGAAAGTTCTTCGATTGAGGAAGGACAAACAGCAAACCTTTGCTGCTTCTCTATGGGCAATGAATGGGTATTTGATGAAGAAGCTATTGAGTCTAAATCCAAAAACAGTCCCTTTATTGGCAAAAGCTTCAGCACTAAAGTTTTGGGAACAGTAAACGGTAAGCAATCCAGTTTCTAAAACTCTATTTGCAAACCATCATAGGCAATTTGCACATGCTTAGGCAAGTCATTACTGACCTCTTTGTGCTTACCCATAAGGTGACTAATGTGCGTTAGGTATATTCGCTCGGCACCAACGGCTTTTCCCACCTCTAAAGCCTCCTCTAAAGTATAATGAGAAAGGTGTTTTTCTTTTCTTAATGCATTAATAACGAGCGTTTTACATCCTTTTACCTTTTCAAATTGTTCATTACTAATAAAATTAGCATCGGTAATGTAAACCAAGTCCTTAATGCGGTAGGCAAAGACCTTCATTTTGTAGTGCAAGACCTCAATAGATTGGAAAGGAATATCGCCAATGGTAAACTGAGATTCTGAATCTATAGTATTAAAAAATACTTTGGGTGTACCTGGATATCTATTTGCTCCAAATACATAATGAAATTCGTTTTTTAAAGCCACCTGCACTTGTTCTGATGCATAAATGGGCATATCGGTTTTGAATTTGAAATTGAAGGCTCTTACATCGTCCATACCAGCAACGTGGTCTTTGTGCTCGTGGGTGTATACCAAAGCATCTACCTTTTTAACCTTATTGTTCAACATCTGCTGACGAAAATCAGGACCTGTATCGATAACTACCGATGTGGTATCGCTTTCGATAAGCACGGAGCAACGCAAACGTTTATCCTTAGAATCTTCAGATAAACAGACCGCACACTCACAAGCAATAACCGGCACGCCTTGAGAAGTGCCTGTACCTAAAAAGGTTAATTTCATCCTCGTCAAAAATTTTACCAAAAATAAGATTATTATAGTTGTTATTTAACATACAGTTTTTACATTTGTTGAAAGAATCTGAAAAATGACAAAACCAGTTATTCTATCGCCCACCCAAAAGGCTCTCCAAGTAAATTTGGACAGTACTATCTACGGAACATTTGCAGAAATTGGAGCAGGACAGGAAGTCGTTAGGCATTTTTTTAGAGCTGGTGGTGCTTCTGGTACCATTGCCAAAACCATGTCGGCATACGATAAAGATTTTAGCGACGCCATCTACGGCAAGGAGATTGACGGCAGATACGTTTCTAAATCGCGATTAAAAAAGATTCTAAAGCAAGAGTACGGCCTAATAGAAAACCGACTCCGCAGAGAGGAACACCCCGATAAAAAGTACTTTTCATTTGCTAATACCCTAGCCACCATTAACTACACCAAAACGGTAAAAGGTCACGGATGGATGGGTTGTCGTTTTCAGACGGCAGCAGACAAAGAGTTTAACGAGGTTATTTTACACGTTAGACTGAATGACTCAGATGCAAAATTGCAGCAAGAGACCATAGGCATTATGGGTACTAACCTCATATACGCTTGTTTTAACCACTACTACCAACCAAAGACCTTCATTAAGTCCTTATACGACAACCTCACCAGAGATAATGTGGAGATGGACATGATACACATGGAAGGTCCTGATTTTAAAGATGTAGATAACCGTTTGCTTAGTTTAATCCTTGTCAAAGAAGGCATGACCGATGCCGTTATCTTTGGTCCTGACGGGAAAAACCAACAGCCTTCGGATGTACTTTACAAGAAAAATATACTGACCATCAGGGGGAGCTTTCGCCCAGTTACCAAAGTGAATTTGGACATGATGGAAAATGGCTACAAAGCCTTCGTAGAAGAAAATAGAGTGGACAAAGAAAATGTGCAATTGCTCTTTGAGATTACGCTCTCTAACCTAAAAATGGAAGGTGATATTGACGAAAACGACTTCCTAGACAGAGCCGATATTTTATGCTCTTTAGGACATACCGTACTGATTTCCAATTACAGAAAGTACTACAAACTCATTGAATATTTCTCTAACTATACCAAAGCTCGTATGGGGCTTATCATTGGGGTGAACAACCTTTTAGAGATATTTGACGATAAGTATTACCGCAACCTCAATGGCGGCATACTGGAAGCTTTTGGAATTCTCTTTACCAGAGATTTAAAGATATACCTCTACCCTTATCAGGCGGATGCTAAAGACGAACTGCTAAACAGCAAAAACATCCCTATCCATCGCCGATTGAGACCCTTGTACGACTACCTCCTCAAAAATGGCAGGATAAAAGATTTAAAGTTCAACGACAACGTCTTGCAGATATTCTCTAGAGATATACTCCATAAAATCAAGAAAAAAGAAGACGGTTGGCAAGATGGTGTGCCTGAAGGAGTTAGTGAAATTATCAGCAAAAAGAAATTATTTGGCATGAAATAAAAAAAGCGACTTCGGTCGCTTTTTTAGTGTTGCAACAGCAAGATGCTCGCGCTAGTCGAGATTCTATTTGTATTTACGACGATATTGAGTAGGATATTGTGAGCGAAAATTATATGTTTTATTCATATTCCAAATGCTTGAATCTAAATAAAATTTAGAATCTCTACAATTACTTATTAATGTATCCAGCTTTAATTCTTCATTATTAAAAATGTACTTTCCAATAAAACAATGACCTTCATCAGAAATTAGTTTCATTAAAATTAAAGAGTTTTTAAATGATAAACTATCCTCCCAATCATAAATATTATAGGGTTTCGGCTTAAAATTTATCGAAGAATCTAAAAAATTAAAAGTTGAAGTATCATTAAGAGATTGAATTACTCTACCTTCTTTTTTAAGAATAAAATTTATATCATTAAAGTAACTCATCAGTTATGACAGAATCATTTCTTAAAATCTGAAAAATGTCATCAAAAAGTATATCTAATGACCACAATTCCAAAACATTAACTACTCGTGGACTAATTTGTGTTTTGTTATATACTTGTGGCATACAAGCACTTAGCAAAGTGGTTGAAATTAATATTAAAATGTATTTTTTTTATGATTCATGGGCTAATAAGGCAAAAAAAAAGCGACTAAAAAGTCACTTTTTGATATTCAATAATTTAGTAACTCAATCCTGCAGAGAATTGAATCATTACTCTTGCTTTTTCACCATTCTGATAGCCTGGTGATTTAAAACGTAGTTCTTTGGCTTTTGCCAATACCTTAGCATTAAGCGACTCTTCCAATTCACTCTTGGCTGCAGCATCGTCCATATTCACGAAAACACCTCTTGGCATCTGTACATCAGAAACCGAGCCGTCTTTTTCTACTACTAAGGAAATAACGCATTTTGTAACTTTTCCTACTGGGTTTTCTACTTTAATAGCTTTCTTAAAGTAAGTAGACAACTGATTCATAGTGCAAGGATAAGGAGCATCCGCAAAACGCTCGTCTTGGCACTCTTGCAATACAGGCATTACTTCAGCACGTCTTAAAACGTCATCAGAACTGCTTTGAGCAAAGGTACTCAAGGTCATAAATGCTAGGCAAAAAACTAATATCTTTTTCATAAGTGTTTGTTTGTTTAAATGATTTGACAATTTACAAATTAAATCAATAGCTCAAAAGCTCTTTTAATTTTTGTTCAAAGCTATTCTTAGCCAAGAAATTATCTTCTAAGTTTTTAGCAAAAGGAACAGCCGTATTTAAACTGGCTGAACGCCTTACAGGAGCATCCAAATACTCGAAGCAATGCTCAGCGATAAGTGCCGAAATATCGGCTCCAAAACCACCTACTTCGCAGTCTTCGTGTAAGATAATGACCTTGCCCGTCTTCTTTACCGACTCAAAAATAGTAGCCGTATCTAAAGGCACAAGGGTTCTTAGGTCAATCAAATCAGCTGAAATATCAGGGTTATTCTCCAAAACATCCAATGCCCAATGTACACCAGCACCATAGCTTATAATGGTTACCTCTTTCCCCTCTTTCAATCGCTTGGCTTTACCTAACTCTAGTGTATAATAATCGTCTGGCACATCTTGGTAAACGCTTCTGTACAGTGCTTTATGCTCAAAAAACATCACCGGATTAGGGTCTTCAATGGATGCTGCTAGCAAGCCCTTAGCATCGGCAGGAAATGCTGGGTAAACCACCTTTAACCCTGGTGTATGGGTAAACCACGCCTCATTGGATTGGGAATGGAATGGCCCTGCTCCTACACCTGCACCTGTTGGCATACGCACAACTACATCGGCAGCTTGTCCCCAACGGTAATGCACCTTAGCTAGATAGTTAACAATAGGGTTAAATCCTGAACTGGCAAAATCGGCAAACTGCATTTCCATAATGGCTTTGTAACCGTTAATTGCTAAACCCATAGAGACACTCACAATAGCCGATTCACAAATGGGAGTATTTCGTACTCTTTCTTTTCCAAATTCTTTTACAAAACCATCGGTAATTTTGAATACACCACCGTATTCGGCAATATCTTGCCCCATCACCACAGAATTAGGAAAACGCTGCATGGATTGTTTCAGTCCGTCCGAAATGGCATCTACCAACCGTATATTTGAAACAGCATCGCTTTGTGGGGCTTGCGGCTGTAAGTCGTAGGACACAAATACATCTTCTAGCTCTTGCTCAATACTAGAGCTAATCTCCTCTTCTGCAAAGGCGGTTTCTAGTGCTTGGTTAATCTCTGCTTTTATATCCGCCTTAGTACTAGCTATATGGTCTTCAGTTAATACTTTTTCCTTCAAAAGGTAAGCCTCAAAATTACTAACTGGGTCTTTTGGTGCCCATTCGTCAAATTTTTCTTGAGGAACGTACTTAGTGCCTGAAGCCTCCTCATGTCCTCTCATTCTGAAGGTCATACACTCTAGCAATACGGGTTTAGGATTGGCTTGCATGTCTTTTTTGAGTTGGCTAATGGTTCGGTACACTTCCAAGATGTTGTTACCGTCTATGGAATAGGATTCCATACCAAAGCCTTTGCCTTTATCGGCTATGTTTTCGCAACGAAATTGCTCGTTTATAGGTGTAGATAAACCGTAACCGTTGTTTTCTACCACAAATATTACAGGTAAATCCCATACGGCTGCAACGTTCAGAGCTTCGTGAAAATCACCTTCGGATGTACCGCCTTCCCCACTAAAAACTGCTGTAACTTGCTTATTGTCTTTAAGTTTATTGGCAAGGGCAATGCCGTCTGCCACCCCTAGCTGAGGACCTAAATGGGATATCATCCCAACAATATTATAGTCTTGCGTACCAAAGTGAAAAGAACGGTCTCTACCCTTAGTAAAGCCATTCATCTTACCCTGAAACTGAGAGAATAAACGATGTAAAGGAACGCCTTTGGTGGTAAACACACCCAAATTTCGGTGCATGGGTAAAATGTATTCTTCTTTATCTAAAGCAGAGGTAACACCAACAGCAATTGCTTCCTGACCAATGCCAGAAAACCACTTTGATATTTTTCCCTGACGAAGAAGAATAAGCATTTTTTCTTCTATCATTCTAGGTTTAAGGATGGAGGTGTACAGCTCTAACAACTGCTCATCACTAATTCCTTTACGATTATAGTTCATAAACTAATACCTTCGTTAGGTGGTAAAAATATAATAATTCGTTACTTTGTGCAATAAATTAAGAGCAATGAATTGGGAAGATATCATCATTAGTATTTTAGTCGGTGCTGCCGTCCTTTATCTGTTTAAAACACTACGCAAACCTAAGTCTAACTGTGGTGACAACAACTGCGACTGTGGATAAAATATGGGCATAAAACACTTGATTAGCTTTTTAAAACGAATTCTTTACTTATGTGCCATTTATGCCATAAGTCGAATGGCGTTTTTCTTCTACAATTATTCCTTTAATCAAATTGATGAACTACTGCTAGCCCTCGTGGAAGGTCTTCGCTTTGATATTTCGGCACTACTTTATATAAACCTTCCTGTCTTTGTATTGTGGATTATCCACTTCTTCATCCCTCATAAAAAAGGCTTCAATCGCCTGATTAATATCATCTTCTACGGCATTAATATTCCCTTTATTCTACTGAACAATATCGATATTGTATTTTACGCCTTTAACCTCAAGCGTTCTACGGCTGACTTTTTCAATTTCATTACCTATACCGATGTTAAAAACGTTTACCTAAAGTATATAATTGACTATTGGCAAGTTAGTCTGTTAAGTTGTGTTCAGATAGGTTTCCTGCTGTCCCTCAAAAGCATAGCCCCTTCAACACAAAGAAAGCTACACGCCTTTGCTATATTAATTATTAGCCTTGGTGTTCTAATAATCGGACTCAGAGGCGGTACGCAGCTAAAACCTATAAAACCCATTAATGCCGGAGTACTAAGCAATTGCAGTTTATCCGATTTAGTACTCAACACGCCCTTTACAATTTTACACTCTTACAACCAAGAAAACCTCAGTCCTTTCAATTACATTCAACATATTGACAAGACTATCTACAATCCTATACATCACTACCCTTCAGATTCTTTTTCTAGAGAAAATGTGGTAATAATCATTCTAGAAAGTTTTTCAAAGGAATTTATAGGCTATCATAACAATGGCAAAGGCTATACTCCTTTCTTGGACAGCATCATGTCTAGTGGTTTTGTTGTAGAAAACGCCTTTGCCAATGGGGTGCGTTCCATAGAAGCATTGCCAGCTATTACGGCGTCCATTCCCTCTTTAATGATCGAGCCTTTCATCACTACATCATACGCCAACAATAGCTTTGAAAGTATTGCTAGCCTCTTACTAAAAGAGGGCTATTCTACCTCCTTTTTCCATGGTGGTGAAAGAGGGACTATGGGCTTTTACGAATTCACTAAAAAATCTGCTTTTCAAGACTATTACGGTAGAGAAGAATACAATAACGATGCCGATTACGACAACAATTGGGGAATATACGACGAGCCATTTTTACAATTTTTCGCTCAAGAACTGAGTCAGACAAAAGAACCCTTTATAAGTACGTTTTTCTCACTCACCTCTCATCCACCCTATCAAATTCCAGAACAGCACATAGGGAAGTTTCCAAAAGGTACTCTTGACATCCACGAAAGTATTGGCTACACCGACTATGCACTGGAGCAGTTTTTCACTACCGCCCAGCAAATGGATTGGTTTGATAATACGCTATTCGTCATTACTGCCGACCATACCTCTCCCTTGTCTTCAAATTCAGAGTATAAAAATAAGCTTGGACGTTATTCTGTTCCACTTGTCTTTTGGAAAGCCAACCACTCAATAAAAGGAAACACAAAAACCATTAGTCAGCACACCGATATAATGCCCTCAATTTTGGATATCCTTAAGTATGACAAAGAATTTTTTAGCTTTGGGAAATCAATATTCGACAATAGGTCTTGGGCAGTCTCCTTTTTAAAAGGGCAATACCTTTTCATTTCTGATCAAAACTACCTGTTGAATAGAGAAGAAAAATATTCTTCTTTTACAGATAAAGCATTAAAAAACAAAAGTGAAACTAGCGATAGTTTAAAGCTTTTGTTGCAGTCTGTAAAACAGGATTTTAACAACAGAATGATAAAAAATCAAATGCGTGTCAATGAAAATTAGATTTATCATAAATCCTATTTCTGGTGGTGGAAAGCATAAAAACATACTGGATTTACTAGAAAAAAATATAGATACAAAGCGTTTTGACTACGACTACGTATTTACGGAACGAAGCAAACACGCTACCGAACTTTCCAAAAAAGCTGCTGAAGAAAATATTGATGTTCTTGTAGCTGTAGGTGGAGATGGCACCATGCACGAATGTGCAAAAGGTGTATTAGATAGTAAAACGGCTTTAGCGGTTTTGCCATGCGGCTCTGGTAATGGCTTTGCTTTTCATTTCAAAATGGAATCGGAACTGGAAAAGGCCATTATTCAGCTCAATAGCTGTGAGTTTAGAACTATTGACAGTTGTACTGCCAACGGTATGCCCTTCTTTAATGTTTCTGGCGTTGGCTTTGATGCACATATTGCCAAGCTATTTGCCACAACTAAGGTCAGAGGTTTTATGACATACGTTAAACTAGTACTTCGCGAATGTGCCTTTTATCCTGCACAACAGTATACGCTAGAATACGATGGTAAAACAGAAACACATAAAGCGGTTATTATCTCATGGGCAAATGCTACTCAGTTTGGCAACAATGCTCAAATATCTCCTGAAAGCAAAGTAGACGATGGACTTGTAGACATTTGCGTTCTAAAAGACTTTAACCGACTCAAAGTTCCCTTACTTTTATACCGCTTGTTTACGGAACGTATTCAGCATTCTAAATACATGAAAATTATACGCACTAAAAGCGTGAAAATCAGTTGTCAGAATGGGATTAGTCACCTCGATGGTGAGGGTGTAGACTTAGGCTCAAGCATATTGATAAATACCGTACCAAAATCATTAAACATATTTGTTCCTCATGGCTAAGAAGAAAAAGAAAATAGGTGTAATGTATTCCACCAATTCAAACTACGAATACGAATACGAAAGCGAACAAGAAACCCTACCTATTGCCGAGCAACGTTTAGAGGCATGGATAGACAAAAAAAATAGAGGTGGAAAAATAGCTACTATAGTCAAAGGCTTTGTTGGTACAGAGTCTGACTTAAAAGACTTAGGGAAAATGCTAAAATCTGCTTGTGGCGTGGGTGGTAGTGCTAAAAATGGAGAAATTATAATTCAAGGAAATGTTCGTGACAAAGTCATGAAATTGTTAGAGGATAAAGGGTATTTCTGCAAACGTGTAGGGGGCTAAACTAAGGAACGGTACAAGTCTTCATACAATGGAACGATAGTATCCAAATCAAAGGTTTTGGCGTGTTCTAAGGCATTTTTCTTGAACTGATTTAAACTTGTTTTATCCTTCAAAATAGTTAAAGCTGCGGAGGTCATACTATCAACATCACCTACTGGACGTAAGAAACCTGTTTTACCTTCTATATTTACTTCTGGCAAACCACCAACATTTGATGATACTACTGGAACACTCGATGCCATAGCTTCCAAAGCGACTAATCCAAAACTCTCTGTTTCCGAAGGCAATAGGAATAAATCAGATATTTGTGTGATTTGCTCTATGCGTTTGGACTTACCCAAAAAGAAGATTTTATCTTCAAGACCTTTACTTTTTGCCAATGCCCTCACTCCTTCCAATTCAGGACCTTCACCAACCATTAATAATTTTGCTGAAATATTCTGTTGTATGCCTTCAAAAATGTGAATAACATCATCCACTCGCTTGAGTTTTCTAAAATTAGAAATATGCGTTACAATTCGTTCTTCTTCACTTGCAAAACTACTTCTGAGTTTAGCATCCACACCATTCTTGTAGAGAGAGAAATCTACAAAATTTGGAATGACTTTAATGTTTTTGTCAACATTAAAAAAGCGGTAAGTATCTTCTTTTAAACTCTCTGACACAGCCGTTACCGCATCAGATTGATTAATGGCAAATTCAATAACTGGCTGATAGGATTTATCTTTTCCTAATAGCGTAATGTCCGTTCCATGTAGAGTCGTAATGAAAGGTAAATCTATGTCTCGGCTTTTTAGTATTTGCTTTGCGGAATAGGCTGCAGAAGCATGAGGAATGGCATAATGAACATGCAGTAAATCCAATTGTTGAGATATGGCTACATCAACCAATTTACTAGAGAGTAATAACTCATAAGGTGCGTATTCAAATAATGGATAATCAGATACCGAAACCTCATGGTAAAACATGTTTTCAGTAAACATATCCATACGCACTGGCTTACTATAGGTAATGAAATGCACTTCGTGACCACGCTCTGCAAAAGCCTTGCCAAGTTCTGTGGCTACAATTCCACTACCACCAAATGTGGGATAACACACTACTCCTATCTTTAACTGCTTTTGCATCTACTCAGTGGTTCGTATGGCATCATAAAAGACTTCCATAATTTTTGTTCGGACATCCATCTTTAGCAACTTTTTGTTTTCAGAGGTTGGATGTATCCTATTTGACAAAAATACATAAACTAATTGCTCTTGTGGGTCAGCCCATACTAAAGTGCCTGTAAAGCCTGTATGTCCGAATGCGGTTGAGGATGGACTACAATCACAAGCGGGACCTCCCTCTTGTCCTTCTAATGCAGCTTTATCAAATCCTGCACCTCTTCTATTATCCAATTTACAATATTGACAGTCCGTAAATTTATTGACAGTTTTAGCTTCAAAATAGCATTTATCGGCATACTGTCCGCCTTGCATTAGCATTTGCATAAAAATACCCAAATCATTAGCGTTTGAGAATAAACCAGCATGCCCACCTACACCACCTAGCATTGCTGCTCCCATATCATGTACATCACCTTTCAGCAACTGACTTCTGAAGTAATAATCAAACTCTGTGGGCACAATGCGTGTAGAGTCAATACGCTCTGTAGGCAAATAACCCATAGTACTAAGTCCTAATGGTTCATAAAAGGTATTTTGAACGAATGCTTCCAATGGCATATTGGTTTTTTGTTCAATAATTTCTTTGAAGATATAAAAGCCCATATCGCTGTACTTGTATTCTTTCTCTTTTAATTCGGAAACCAAAATACGTTCCATTATGCTATCAGGATATTCGCGGTGCAAGTAAATATTATCGGCTACGCGAACACTAAATGTATCCGAATAAGTAGAACTGTATAATGTATCTCTCAAACTGCCATCTTCTTCAAGAGTTTCTATGTAAAAAGGAATCCAAGCCGCTAATCCCGACTGATGGGCTAAAATTTCTCTTATTTTCAAATTCTTTTTATCTGAAGTATCGGCAAGTTCAATGTAGTTAGAAAGGGTTTTATCTAAATCAATTGTTTTGTTTTCTTCGAGGTGCATTAAAGAAGGAACAGAGGCTATAATCTTCGTTAGTGAAGCTAAGTCATAAACATCTGTATTCTTAACTTTTTGCTTTTTCTTATAGGTATGGTATCCAAAACTCTTTTGATAAAAAACCGCTCCATTTTTAATGGCTAAAATTTGGCAACCTGGAGTAGCTTCTTTCTCAATAGCATCTTGTGCAATACTGTCTACTTGTAGGAGTATTTTTGGCGATATACCCAAATTCTCAGGAGATGTATAGCGTATTCTGTTAGGAGTTAAATTTAACCCATCTCCTACTTTGAAGTGAGTATTGGAAACGGGTAATTTACCGTTTGCACCTATACCACCAAATATAAGTTGAGCAACAGATTCTTGGGCAATTTTAGAGTTTTGATAACCCAAAATAAGTCCATCAAAAGAATAGGTCATCAATAAATCACTAATCGAATATGGATTAGCAAATATATTCAGGATAACCTTTGATTGAAGGGCTAGAGTTTGCAAAAACAAATCTGTATTCTTGTGTATGTGGTAAGATTTCCAAGCGTTCTTGTTGGATTTATGAATCGATGCAATGACTAAATTATACTTCTGAAGTTCACGCAATAAAGCGTTACGTTCCTCTTCTGAATGCTCTTCTGATATATGGTATATTTTTATAGGAGCATATTGTATCAGCATTTCTTCAAATGGCTTGGAGTTTTCACCAATACATACCACAGCTAAATTGAGGGTGTCTAAATGCCTTAGAGGCAATAAATCGTCTGTGTTTTGTAATGCTGTAAGTGATTTTTCTATCAAGTCTTGGTTTAATAGTCTAGATTCTTTTGAATTTAAGTCTTCAACAAGGTTTCCTTCATTCAAATGAATGCTTTCATCTAAGCCAAACCACTGTTTTGCCATAAGTATCTTTCTACATCTTTCATCAACATACTCATGTGAAATGATATTCTTATCAATGGCTTCTTTTATTTTAACAATAGCCTTAGGTACATCTTGTGCGAAAAGTAATACGTCATTGCCTGCTAATAATGCTTTTAAATCAACCTCTCCTGGCTCATAAAATTTACTCACTCCTTTCATATTTAAAGCATCGGTGAATACGAGTCCATCAAAAGCAAGCTCTTCTTTCAGTAAATCTGTTACTACTTTTTTGGATAATGTGGAAGCTAGTGAGTCCGTATCATCTAGAGATGGAATGTTTAAATGGGCCACCATAACACTACCTAAACCTTTATCAAAAAGATACTTAAAAGGAATTAGCTCCATACTATCTAGTCGTTCTTTTGAATGATTGATAGTGGGTAATGTTTTGTGAGAATCCGAATCTGTATCGCCATGACCGGGGAAGTGTTTAGCACAAGCCAAAACACCTTCGTCTTGTAATCCTTGCATATAGGCTAAGGATAATTGAGCCACACGCTGTGGGTCTTCTCCGAAAGATCGGTTATTAATAATGGGATTGTTTGGATTGGAATTTACATCTACAACAGGTGCAAAATTCACATGAACACCCAAACGTTTACATTCTTTGCCTATTTGTCTTCCCATCTGATAAATCAGTGAATCTTCTTGAATTGCTCCCAAGGTCATTTGCCAAGGAAAACGAATAGTGCTATCTATTCTCATAGACACGCCCCACTCCGCATCTTGTGCTATCATTAAAGGAACTTGACTAAGCGACTGATAATGATTGGTTAGTCGTAATTGACGAACTGGGCCACCTTGTAAAAACATCAGTCCACCTATGTCGTAGTTCTCAATTAAAAATTCAATTTCTTTTTGGTGCTTCTCTCCTTTATTGGAATAAGCTGCTACCATAAATAATTGAGCTATTTTCTGCTCTTGTGTTAGAGAAGTTAATACACTATCTACCCAAAGTGTATCGGCTTGGTAAATAGGGGCTGATATAGGTGTAACATCAGTTGATTCCTCGTTTAGGAAAGAGGTAAAAAGAAGTAACATAACACCAATTATTGCCGACAAAAATTTCATATCAAGTAATGAGTTAACAAAACTAACAAATGAACATCGCTTTTAAGAAGATTGCATAAAAACTTTATGAACAATAAATAAGCGTCTCACTAGACCATGAACGAGCTAGTGTCTTTTTTAGGAACTGGACGTATACTCATCACTGGAATATCTGATTTATTAATCACTTTCCGAGCGTTAGACCCAAGGAAGTTTAATTCTAAATTATCCTCCTCCTTTGTCATTATCATTAAAAAGTCAGCACCTATGTTTTGAGTATACTCAACTATTGAGCCTGAAAAACTTTTAGAAGAACTTATTTCGACATATTCCATTGAACACTCAACACCTTTAGATTGAATGAATTCATTTACTTGAGATAGGTTTCTTTTAAGTTTATTCTTAACAGAATCATCGTTATTATCAAAGGAAACTGAGAACACTCTAACTGCCGAATTAAATAATCGAGCAAACTTAATAGCATGAGTTACCTTTTCTCTGGTTTCTTTATTCAAATCTAATGGCAATGCGATAAGGTCACATTGATTTTTAATCTCTTTTCCTTTAAGTGTAATTACCGGGCATGAAGCTGAACGAACTACCTTATTGGCATTAGAACCAATAAACTTCTTCTTCATATCTTTTGGTGTTCCATCTGTACCCATAATTATCAAACTAGCATCAATCATTTCGGCAGTTTCGGTAATTTTATCATAAATCTTACCCGCAACAACCATGCATTCAACATCATTTACACCTCCGCAATGTTCACTAACTAGAGCGTTAAGATTCTCTCTCACTTTTACTTTAAATTCTTTTTGCTTTTCTTCATAATCAGAAAATAACTTCTGAAGAGCTGAGGGCATTTCAACAACAGATAAAAGAACCAAATCAGAATTGGTGTGTTTGGCAACTATAACCGCTTGTTTAAGAGCTAAGATAGATTGGTTAGTAAAACCAATTGGAACAAGAATTTTTTCATTAGTAGAACCCATAATTTTGAATAGCTTTGTATATGTGCAAAAGTAATAAAAATGAGTATGAAATCGATTAAGAGCGAGATAAAAGGTGTGTATCATTTAAATTTACTAGCCGAGCACATAGCTAAAGATGTTTTTTTAGTTGGTGACCAAGGCAGAGTAAGCGAGATATCAAAACGATTTGATTCTATTGAACACAAGATTTCAAATAGAGAATTTACAACACATACAGGCTATATTGGTAGTAAAAGGGTAAGTGCATTATCAACTGGTATAGGCACTGATAATATTGATATTGTATTAAATGAACTTGATTCTCTAGTTCCAGAAGATGAATCGCTTAATCTCATCAGATTGGGAACGTCAGGAACTATTCAGAAAGATATTGAAATTGATTCACTGGTAGCTTCAACTCATGGTCTGGGTATTGACAATCTTATGCATTTCTATGCTAACAATCAGTTTGATGACGATTTACAAAAGGCTATTAATGAACAGCTAGAATGGCCAAAAGAGCTTTCAGTTCCTTACATCTATGCCGCAAATAAGCAATTACTTTCAAAATTTAGTGATTTAAGAAGTGGGATTACAGTTACTGCTCCAGGCTTTTATGCTCCACAAGGCAGAAAATTGCGATTACCTTTTGCTATTGAAGATTTACACAAGCGATTGAAGTCATTTGAACATAAAGGGTTAAGAATTACCAATTTTGAAATGGAAACCTCTGCTCTCTATGGATTAGGAAAGCTTATGGGGCATAATTGCCTAACTATTTGCACCATATTGGCAAACAGAGCAACGGGTGGAAAATCTACAGATTATAAATCTGCTATTGACAATATGATTGATACCGTATTAGCTAAACTGTATTAGTATGAACCCAAAAGTTCTTTCAGCACTTATTGAATTACTTGAAGATCCTGACAAGGAGGTTTATAAAACCGTAAAAAATGAACTCATAGATTTAGGAACAAATATTATTCCAAACCTTGAGGAAGCCTGGGAAAAGAACTTTGACTCTCTCATTCAAGATAGAGTTGAAGAAATCATTCATGAAATTCAGTTCAAAAGTTTGCTTAACGAACTCAAACTATGGATATCATCACCCAAAGATATTCTAGATGGATGGATGATAGTAAGTAGGTATCAGTACCCAGAACTTAAAAGAGAATCCTTTGAAAGCACACTTACCAAAATCATAAGCGAGGCTAAACTGGCTATTGAAAATTGTAATAGTGATTTGGAAAAAATATCTACTCTTAACACAATTATTTTTAGCAGATATCGATTTAGAGGAAATGTGAAAAATTTTCATTCTCCAGAAAACTCATTTATTAATGATGTTATAGATAATAGAAAAGGAAATCCCTTATCGCTGAGTATTATTTACATGCATATTTCACGAAAAATTGGTCTTCCTGTTTGTGGAATTAATATGCCAAAGCATTTCATTGTTGGCTTTGAAAGCGAACATCATTTTGACATTGACTCTATTAAGTTTTACATCAACCCTTTTAGTAAAGGAACAATACTGAACAGACAAGATTTAGAAACCTTCCTTAAAAGAGAAAAAATTAAAGAGTCTTCTAAATACTTTTCTCCGTGTGGAAATAAGGAAATATTGAAACGCTTAATCAATAACCTATTACATTCGTACACCTATCGTAGTAAAAAAGAAAAAGCCGAAGAAATGGTAAAATTTCTTCAGCTTTTCAAATCAATATAACAGCCAATCTACTTCGCGAAGTTAACTGCTCTTGTTTCTCTGATAACCGTTACTTTCACCTGACCAGGATAGGTCATTTCAGTCTCAATTTTTTGTGATATTTCAAAAGATAATTTTTCAGCATCTGCATCTGAAATCTTTTCGCTTTCTACAATAACTCTCAACTCTCTACCAGCTTGAATAGCATATGATTTTACCACTCCTGGATAGGAAAGTGCAGTACTTTCTAACTCCTTTATTCTTTTGATATACGATTCAACAATCTCGCGACGTGCTCCTGGTCTAGAACCTGAAATAGCATCACAAACCTGAACGATAGGCGAAATCATAGAAGTCATTTCAATTTCATCGTGGTGAGCACCAATAGCATTACAGATATGCTCTTTCTCGCCGTATTTTTGTGCAATTTTCATTCCTAAAATAGCGTGAGGCAATTCTGGCTCATCATCTGGCACTTTGCCGATATCGTGAAGTAATCCAGCTCTTTTAGCAGCCTTAGCGTTTAGGCCTAGCTCTGAAGCCATTGTGGCACACATATTCGCAACTTCTCTTGAGTGCTGCAATAGATTCTGACCATAAGAGGAACGGTACTTCATACGCCCTACCATTCGAATAATTTCAGGGTGTAAACCGTGAATTCCTAAGTCAATTGATGTTCGTTTACCAATATCTATAATCTCTTCCTCAATTTGTTTTTTGGTTTGCTTAACTACTTCTTCAATTCGAGCAGGATGAATTCGTCCGTCAGTAACTAATTTATGTAAAGCTAAACGGGCAATCTCCCTTCTAACTGGATCAAAACAAGAAAGCAATATAGCGTCTGGCGTATCATCTACAATAATTTCAACACCAGTTGCGGCTTCCAAAGAACGAATGTTTCTTCCCTCTCGTCCAATGATTCGTCCTTTTACATCATCGCTATCGATATTGAATACAGAAACCGAATTTTCAATGGCTTGTTCAGTTGCTGTTCGTTGAATGGTTTGAATGATTATTTTCTTAGCATCTTTAGTGGCTGTTAACTTGGCCTCCTCAACAATTTCTTGAACGTAAGCCAAAGAATTTGTCTTTGCCTCATCTTGTAAGGCTTGTATAAGTTCTTTCTTAGCCTCCTCAGCAGAAAGACCGGAAATAGTTTCCAGAGCTTCCACTTGTTTTTGCAGTAACTTTTCTGATTTACCCTCTTTGTCTTTTAGGATTGAAAGTTGTATGTCTACATTTTTACGAGCCTCATCAAGTTGTTTTTCCTTATTGT
This sequence comes from Flavobacteriales bacterium, assembly GCA_965277895.1. Classification (GTDB taxonomy): domain Bacteria; phylum Bacteroidota; class Bacteroidia; order Flavobacteriales; family UBA7312. The sequence goes on along the minus strand of CBDIDR010000001.1, from coordinate 1,094,282 downwards.
TTACCTGACCAAGTTTTTGGGAAAGTTTACTTTCTTTTTCTTTTACTCTACTTTCTGCGTGAGAGATTTTTTGATTTCGTTGATTTATGACTTTCTCATGTTCGGACTTAAGTTCAATAAACTTTTCCTTAGCTTGAAGAATTTTATCTTTCTTTATTTGTTCAGCTTCTTTTTGAGCCTCAGACAATAATGAATTTGATTTTTTCTTGAGGTTATTTTTAAATATTAAATAAGACACTCCCCCTCCTGCAATTAGACCAAAAAGTGTCAGTAAAATTAAAATGTATACATTCATAGTTTTTAGTTTTATTATTAAAAAAACCCACACCAATCATTGAGCTTAAAAACTCCTTAAAAATATGATTGGGGTTGCTACACAATCGCAAAAGTCCACTGTCCTATTAAATAGAAACCACAAGGGTTGAGGCCGGTTTTTGAAAGCATAAGTCATTCCCCAGATTAAAACGTGTTGAGTTTAAAAACTGGATTGATGCGGGTTAAAATGTAAAGAACGTTTTTTTATAAATGTTTGTCGATAATAGACTCCATTGCCAATAATTTATCTTCCAAGCTACTGTCAACTTTCACTTTTTGCTCATCGCCTAGCACTTTCACAGCCATTTCTAGAAGACACATACTTAATAAGTCCTGTGTATCTCTCGCTTCAAACCTTGATTCATAGATTTTCAATCTATCTTCAATGGTCTTTACAGCCTTACGCACGCCTTCTTCATCTTCCCTTCTAATAGTAAGTGGGTAAACTCTGTTTGCGACTGTTACTTTTATCTTTAACTCTTTCATAGAGCAATTAAAATCATTTGTTCAATAAAGCGATGCATTTGTCTATCTCCCGCACCAACTCATTTATTTTCTTTCTCGCTGCTTTATTATCTCCTTGTTCTGATTGAATAGAGGTAGAAAGCTTTAAGATTTTGTTTTTTTCTTCCAATTGTTTGATAGCTTGTTCATGAAGTTCTATCTCTTTAGAAAGTTCTTCAATTCGACTGAGCGACAGTTGATGTTGCTCGTTCACAGCTTCGTATTTAGCAATCAAAGATTCCATTTTGCTGTATAATCTTTGAATAGTTGCTTTCATAATTTTCGCGAAATTACGTTCAATTGAAACGATTAAGCAAATTTAACATTGAATAACATAATTGCAAAGCATTACGTTATTTTTTTAGTGTTATTTTTGCCGTCACATTAATTGCCTTATTTAATTTTAGATGCATAAGTTATTACTTTCCATAATTTTTATTCTTTTTATTCAGGAAGTTAAAGCCCAAGACTACCCTCAAGATTATTTTCGCTCACCCCTTGATATTCCTTTGTTGTTATCTGGCACTTTTGGGGAGTTAAGACCTAATCATTTTCATGCTGGAATAGATTTAAAAACCCAAGGCAAATCAGGGCTCAAAGTATATGCCATAGCAGATGGGTATATCTCTAGAATTAAAGTATCTACGGGGGGTTATGGAAAAGCCATTTATATTCAACACGACAATGGTTACAGCTCTGTCTATGCTCATCTAATGCGGTACAGCGGTAAAATTCAAGATTATGTGGTTAATAATCAATATGCATCTGAAAAATATGAAATAGAATTATTCCCTAAAGTTGATTCGATACGAGTTAAAAAAGGAGATATCATTGGTCTATCAGGAAATACTGGAGGCTCCTTTGCTCCTCACCTTCACTTTGAAATTAGGCACACTCACAATCAAAATCCTATTAATGCACTTCATTTCGGCCTAAGAGTAAGGGATGATATTTCTCCAATTATTAGGAGTTTGAAAGTATATTCTCAATCAGAAAACACTCAAATTGATGGAAAACATGCTGATAAATTGATTAAAGTAATTGGTGGTAGTGGCGAGTATACATTAAAAGATACTATTAAAGTCTCAGGGCCTTATGCCTTGGGTATTCATACCTATGACTTACTAAATGGTGCTAACAATAAAAATGGTGTGTATTCCATAGAAATTTTTGTTGACAACCTATTATTTTATTCAATGAGTATGGAAGAGTTTGCTTTTCATGAAAGCCGTTATATCAATTCTCATTTAGATTATTCCGAAAAAACAGAAAGTAACACTAAACTTCATAAATGCCTTATTCAACCTAATAACAAGTTAAGTATTTATGACTTTTTAAGTAATGATGGTACTATTACTCCTCATGATAGCGTACAATTAGTAGAAATTTTTGTTGATGACTCACATGGAAATTCGTCACTACTTTCATTTTATGCAGAAAAAGTAGATTATGACGAATCTGTTCCAAGAGATTCCATAAGTTATGTTAAGAAGTTTCCATTTAACAAAAGAAATTATTTCGAAAATGAATACTTGACTGTAGATATTCCTACCAATTCGTTGTACGATAACTTATATTTTGATTATAAGATGACTTCAGATTCAACCCTATTCTCCCCAATACATCATATTCATAATGAAAAAACTGCCGTACATTATAGTTATTCAATGAAACTAAAAACAGATGTCCCATCTTCATTGAGTTCAAAAGCATTTATTTGTAAAGTTGGTGTTAAGAATAAGTTAAGTTACATAGGGGGAAAGTTTGAAAATGGGTATATTTCTACTAAAACCAAAACTTTTGGTAATTACAGCGTTTCTGTTGATACAATTGCACCTGTTGTTAAAGGGCTAAATATTTACCCTGGAAAAACAATGAAAAACTCAACTCTGAAAATGACTATCTATGATGATTTTAGCGGTATCAAAAACTACAATGCTTACATAGATGGCAAATGGGTTTTAATGGAATATGAACCCAAGAGTAATAAATTGACTCACTATTTCAAAAGTGATTTAAAAGCCGGTAAGCATCGATATAAACTAATTGTTACAGATAAAGTAGATAATTCAACAACCTACGAGGCTGAGTTTTACAGATAATATTTACAGCTCTTCCACTAGTTTTTTGCAATACTCTATAATTTCATCTCTTACCTTTTCGTAAACAAGCATCTTTTGCTCATCAGTTCCTTCTGCATCTGCAGGGTCTTCAAAAGAGTGATGAATTCGATGGGTAGCATCTTTGAAATATGGGCAACTATTATTGGCATGGTCACAAACCGTTAAAACATAATCAAAATGCATATTCTCGTACTCATCCATATTATTGGAAGTATGACCTTCTAGAGAGTAATTTAGCTTTTCCATTGCTCTTTTCATATATGGATTGATACCATGAGCTTCTATTCCAGCACTAAAAACAGAAAAAGTCGATTCGTCTAAAAGGGATTTCAAACACACTTCAACCATTTGAGATCGACACGAATTGCCAGTACATAAAACCAATATTTTCTTCATAAATAATATATTGAAAATTAGAAAGTTATCAATGGTAACAAAGTTAGAATATTATGAAAAGTAATAAGGGATTTTTTATGATGATTATTAATACATTTGTGTGCTGATAATGAAATATTTTCTTTTTCTCATATTCTTAACCATTACTCTCTCAAGTAATGCTCAAACTGTCGAAGGGTTTATAACTTCAGATAATGGTGAAGCTATTGAAGGTGTAAACATATCTATTGTCAATAAGAATAAAGGGACTATTTCTGATTCAAAAGGCTTCTACTCCGTCAAAATTTCTGCAAACCAAAACCAAGAAGCTATTTTCTCTTTTATTGGTTACAGGTCGAAGAAGATAAAGTTACCTATGCTCAAAAATGGGCAAAACTATGAACTAAACGTCACATTAAATGTTATTGGAGTTTCCATTGACAACGTAGATATTGAAGACCAAAAGACAAGGACAAACACCTTTGAAAAGGTAGATGTAAAAAATGCCGTTAGTCTTCCATCTACAAGTGGAGGTGTTGAGGGATTAATAAAAACACTTCCCGGAGTAAGTTCTTCTAGTGAACTTAGCTCTCAGTATTCTGTTCGAGGTGGTAATTTTGATGAAAACCTAGTATACGTTAATGGGATTGAAATATACAGACCTTTTCTTATTCGTTCTGGTCAACAAGAAGGTTTATCTTTTGTAAACTCTGACTTGGTATCCTCTATTAAATTTTCTGCTGGAGGCTATAGTGCTCAGTATGGAGATAAAATGTCTTCTGTGTTAGATATTCAATACAAGAAACCTACAACATTTGGCGGCTCTGTAACATTAAGTTTATTAGGTGCCAATCTACATTTGGAAGGAGCTAATAAATCTAAAAAATTATCCTACTTATTAGGGGTTAGGAATAAATCCAATCAATACCTTTTAAATAGTCTAGAAACACAAGGCGAATACAAACCTAACTTCACAGATGTTCAGTCCTATATAAATTACGGCTTTAACGATAAGTTTTCTATGAGTACCCTACTCAACTATTCAAGAAATAAATACCAACATATCCCTAGCAATAAGACTACCCGTTTTGGTACCATCAGCGTACCTTTAGAGTTACGAATTTATTTTGAAGGTCAAGAAGTGGATAGCTATGAAACGTTTTTTGGTGCACACGAATTCAGCTATTCACCAAAAAGCAATTTAAATCTTAAAATGACGCTTTCGGCCTTTCAGACGTTTGAAAGCGAAACCTTCGATATTTTGGGGCAATATTGGCTTTCTGAAGTCGATAACGATTTAGGCTCTGAAACCTTTGGCGAATCCACATTCAATATTGGTGTAGGCTCTCACTTAGACCATGCCAGAAACTACTTGAAAGCTACGGTATACAATGCAGAACATAAAGGGGTATATTTCAAAAATGATTTCGAGTTTAGATGGGGTATAAAAACTCAACGAGAAAAAATTAAAGACGAAATTAATGAATATACGCTAATTGATTCCTCTGACTTTTCACTTCCCCACCCTGCAGACTCCATAGGTGTAGGTATTCAAAACTCTACTCCTTTTTATTTAGACGATGCACTAAGAACATCAATTAATTTGAACTCCAACCGTCATACTGCATACATGCAGTTTAGCCAACAACTGGGTAAATTTGATTTAACATCAGGTATTCGAACATCGTATTGGGACTTAAACGATGAATATCTATTCAGTCCTAGAATATCATTATCCTATCAACCGCTTTGGCAAAATGATATTGTATTTAGATTTTCAAGCGGATATTATTATCAATCTCCATTTTACAGAGAACTTCGTGACTTTAATGGCAATATTAATTACAACATAAAATCACAAAAATCTGTACATTTTGTTTTAGGAAGTGATTACAACTTTAAAATATGGCAACGTCCATTCAAACTGGTTTCAGAAATTTATTACAAAGATATCACCGACCTTATTCCATATGAGGTTGAAAACGTAAGAATTCGATACTATGCTAACAATGATGCTGTTGGTTACGCAAAAGGCTTAGACTTCAGGATTAATGGTGAGTTTGTTAAAGGAATTGAATCATGGGCTAGCCTTTCTTTATTAGAAACTAAGGCTGACATTTTAAATGATAGCTTCACGGATAATGAAGGTAACTTAATAGAGCCTGGTTATTACGATAGGCCTACCGACCAATTGGTCAATTTTAATCTGTTTTTCCAAGATTACCTCCCTAAAAATCCAAACTTTAAAATGCACTTGAATTTGGTGTATGGCTCAAGACTACCACTTACCGCTCCAGGCAGCTATAAAGGCGAGTATGACTTTCAGTTACCAAATTACAGAAGAGTAGATATAGGCTTTTCAGCAGTGATTAAAAAAGAAGGTAAAAAGACAAAACGTTTTAACCCCCTTAAATTCACAAAAACAACTTGGTTAAGCATGGAAGTATTTAACTTATTAGATATCGACAATACCATTTCGTTTTTATGGGTAAAAGATACTAACGGCTATCAATTTGGTGTACCTAATCGACTCACTTCCAGACTAGTTAATTTGAAGCTTCATTTAGAATTTTAAATAGCTTAACTTTGCCCTTTAACAACATGAATACTTTAATGAGAAATTTTCTTTTTTTGATAAGTGCATTAGTCACTTTAAACATATTTGCTCAAAGTGCATACAACCCAATAACTACACCAAATACCTACCGTCAGGCCGATAACCCCAATTATTGGAAAAATAAAGCTCCAGCAGGCTACTGGCAACAAGATGTTCATTATACCATCAAAGCAAATATTGATGAAACTAAGGATATCATAGACGCAAGTGAACAACTCGTATACTGGAACAACTCTCCAAACACTTTAAATGAGATTTACTTCCACCTCTATCAGAATGCCTTTACTCCTAACTCGTATTGTTCTGAATTATACAATCAAAACAAAAGAGATATTACTTATGGTAGATATGAAGAAAAAGGTTTAGGAACAGTAGTAAATGATTTAAGAATTGATGGAAAATTAGTAAAAACCACACTGGATAATACTATTTTGAAAGTTGAGTTAAACGAACCTCTTAAAAGCGGTGAAAGCATCACTATCACTATGGATTTCAAAACCTATTTTGATACTGGTACTTTAAGAAGACGAATGAAGACATTCAATGCCTTCGGCAATAAACACTATGATGGTGTATTGTGGTATCCTAGAATTGCCGTTTATGATAAAAAATTCGGCTGGACTAAAGACCAACATCTAGGAAAAGAATTTTATGGTGACTTTGGCACTTTTGATGTTGAATTAACTTTCGCATCAAACTTTGTAGTAGAAGCTACTGGAGCACTTCAAAATAGAGATGAGGTTATGCCTGAAAGTTTGAGGAAAAAGTTAGATATCAAAAACTTTGCTGACAAAGAATGGAACTCCCCTGCTAGCATAATTACACCATACGATAGTTTATCAAGGAAAACTTGGATATATCATGCTGAAAATGTTCACGATTTCGCCTTTACAGCTGACCCCACTTACCGAATTGGAGAAACTGTATGGAATGGTATTAGTGCAATATCATTAGTTCAGGAACCACACGCTTCCAAATGGCAAAATGCTGCCGACTTTGCAGCTGAAGTAATTAGGATTTTTTCAGAAGACATAGGGATGTACACCTACAATAAAATTATTGTTGCTGATGCTAGAGACGGAATGGAATACCCAATGATTACTTTAGATGGTGGTAGTGACCCTGGATATAGAGGTTTACTAGCCCACGAAATTGGTCACCAATGGTTTTATGCTCAAGTAGGTTCAAATGAAACATACAGAGCTGCTCTGGATGAAGGATTTACACAGTTCCTTACAGCATGGGCATTAAAAAAGATAGACGGCGAGTTCCTTGTTAGAGAAAAACCAGCTAGTAAATACGGACAACGCTTTACTAAAGCTGTAAAAGCTATAGACTCAAGGGTATACTACGCATACATGAGGGACGCTACTAAATACAATGACCCCCCTTTAAATACGCACTCAGATGATTTTGGCAGTGCCGTTGGACATGGTGGTGGCTACAGACACGTTTATTACAAAACAGCAACTATGCTGTATAATTTGGAATATGTTTTAGGAGAAGACTTATTTCTTAACGCTATGAAGCATTATTTTGAAAAATGGAAAATGGCTCACCCCTATTTTGATGATTTTAGACAAGCAATCATAGAATATACTGAAGTAGATTTAAACTGGTTTTTTGACCAATGGTTAGAAACAACTAAAACTATTGACTACAGCATCCAAAATATAAAGTCTGTTGATAACGATAATTTCGAAATTACTTTTGAGAGAAAAGGCGAAATGCAAATGCCTATTGATTTCAGTGTATTTTCAAATGATGGCAAAGAATATACCTTCCATATACCTAACAATTGGTTTGTGAAAAACACTACTGCTACAGTACTTGACAAATGGCATGCTTGGGGCAAAATATTCCCAAGCTATACAGCTACAGTTAATATTCCTGGAGGCATAGACTATGTTGAAATTGACCCAACAAAACGATTGGCAGACCGCTACATGTTAAATAATAAAAGTCAAATGCCATTAGGAGTCAGTTTTGATTCGAAAGTATGGAATATGCCTGATTGGACGAAATATGAATTAAACAGTCGTCCTGATGTATGGTACAATAATTTTGATGGAGTGAAAGTTGGTTGGCATTTCAATGGTAGCTATATGAATTATCACCATAAAATTAACTCCAACGTTTGGCTTAATACTGCCGTATTACAAAGAGATATAGATGAAAATATAGTGGATAAATACAATCCAGTTTCATACAGATTTAATTATAGTACTGGATTAGATAAATTCAGCAAACATTCTGCTATTAGCCTACATAGTCGATTCCTTGATGGATTAAAACTGAACAAAATCCGAATTGAAAAGAAAGACTATTCTAAGAAGAACACGTTCTATGCATCTTACAAAAGTATGTATAGGTCAAAGAATACGGATTTAACATATACCAATTATAATGTCTGGGAATCCAATAAATTTAACAATACAACCTCTGTTGGATGGGTACACTCCTACTCATATAAAAATGGAAAAGGAAAAATTCTATTAGAACTAAACAATTCTTCTGTTGGTAGCGACTATGATTATTCTAAATTAACATTTACTTCAGTACATAAAAATACTATTGGTAAACTTAAGTTCAATACAAGAATATTTGGTCAATATGGTACTGGTTCAAACTGGGCAAATGAATCAAAATTATACCTAGCTGGTGCTAACTCTGAAGAAATGATGGAAAATAAGTTTACGCGTTCTGCTGGATTTGTTCCAAATGAATGGTTAGGCTATGGTGCTACTACAAATCATTTTCATATGGGCGGTGGACTTAATCTTAGAGGATATTCTGGTTATTTAGCTCCAGAACTTAATTCGGAAGCTGAGTATGTAGAAAGCTTCTCAGGAGAAAGTGGAGCATCTGTCAGTGCTGAATTAGAGTTTCAAAATTTATTACCACTTGTTAAAATATTCAATTCTCCTTTAACAACTTACCTATTTGCCGATGCGGGAATTATAAATACTACTGAAGTTACATCTGAGAACATAAAAGATGCTTTTTCAGATGTTCGTACAGATGCTGGTATAGGAGTCGCTTTAACAATACGAAAGTGGGGAGCACTTCAAATGGTGAAACCACTAACGGTTAGAGTTGATTTTCCATTTTTCCTAAATAGATATCCAGATATTGACGAAGATAGCTATCAAACTAACCGATTTGTTGTTGGTATCGGACGAACTTTTTAAACATGAATAAAATTTTAGTTACTGGAGGAGCAGGTTATATCGGTTCACATACACTTGTAGAACTAAGTCAAAATGGTTTCACTCCTATTGTAGTCGATAACCTTAGTAATACCTCTATTGAAAATTTAAAAGGAGCTGAAAAAATTATTGGTGAAAAAATTCCTTTTTATAAAATTGATTGCACTAATGAATCCGAATTTAAAAAGGTATTTGAAACAGAGAAGAATGTAAAAGGCGTCATTCATTTTGCAGCTTTCAAATCTGTTGAAGAGTCGGTCAGAGAACCTGAGAAGTATTTCAATAATAATATTGGGTCTCTTGAAGTTTTATTAAAGCTTATGAAAGACTTTGGGATAAACAATATTATTTTCTCATCTTCATGTACTGTATATGGAAGTCCTGATGTATTACCTGTTAACGAATCTGCACCGTTCAAAAAAGCAGAATCGCCATATGGAGAAAGCAAACAACTCTGTGAAAAGCTACTAAACAAAGTAGATTTAAATAGTGTTTCCTTACGATATTTTAATCCAATTGGCTCTCATGAAAGTGGATTGATAGGCGATTGCTCTTCTGATAAAGCAAGTAATTTAGTGCCAATAATTACAGAGACAGCCATAGGTATAAGAGAACAAATAACCGTATTTGGTGATGATTACAACACACCTGACGGTACTTGTCTTAGAGATTATATTCACGTTATTGATCTAGCAAATGCACACGTAAAGGCATTAAATTATGTGATAAGCAATGGTAATAAATCAGTTTTTAATATTGGAACAGGGAAAGGCGTTAGTGTATTAGAAGCTATTCGTATATTTGAGGAAGTCAATGAATTACAAATTAACTTTAAGATAGGACCACGACGAGCTGGTGATGTTGAACAAATATACTCAGACAACACACTATCTACTAATGAACTAAAATGGAAAGCTAAAATGCCACTAGGAAACGCCATGAAAAGCGCGTGGAAATGGGAACAACAAAAAACAAGATGATATCAGCAATAATAAGCACTTACAATAGAGAACGATTTCTACCAAAACTATTTGAATCCATTCAAACACAAAGTCTAGATAATTCTCAGTTTGAAATCATTATTGTTGATAATAATTCGCCAGGAAACACAAAAGACCTTACATCAGAATTTAAGAAAAGTAGCCCATTTACAGTAAAGTATTTTTTAGAACTTCAGCAAGGATTATCGTATGCACGAAACAGAGGTATTAAAGAAGCAAAAGGAGATGTCATCATTTTTGTTGATGATGATGCCATTTTAGATGAAAATTATTTCGAAAAGTTAGATTTCTATTTTAGAACAGAAAAAGAAACGATGGCAATTGGGAGTAAAATTTTTCTAAAATATGAAAGTCCAAAACCACCTTTATGGGAAAATAAATACCTCAATTCTCTACACGCTTATTTTAATTTAGGAAATAAAAAAAAATATTTCAGTAAATCAAAATACCCTATTGGAACAAACATGAGTTTTCGAAAAGAAGTTTTCGAAAAAATAGGCGACTTTAACGTAACACTTGGAAGAGTCAAGTCAGGATTGGGCGGAGGAGAAGAAAAAGATATCTTCATGAGAATGTATGCTAACAAAATGAAAGTATTATACGTTCCTGATGCAATTGTTCACCATAGAATTCCCGAAGAGAGAACAAAAAGTGATTTTATAAAAAGACAAGCTCTTGGTATAGGGAAATCCGAAAAAATAAGAACCACACAATTAGGACTTTTGAATTATTTCTCAAGAATTTTAGAAGAAGGAACAAAATGGATCGCTTCAATTGTATTATTTTTCGCCTATTTATTCATTTTAAAGCCCCATAAAGGAATAATGATTGTAAGATTTCGTTACTGGGTTAGTTTGGGATTATTATTTGATAGAGATAATACAAACTAGTAAATGTATATTTAAGTGATATATTTGAATTCGTTAGACAATACGATAAAGTAACAATGAATATTCTAGTAATAATACCTGCAAGAGGAGGATCAAAAGGAATTCCAAGAAAAAACTTAAGACTTCTTGGCGGTAAACCTCTATTGTATTACAGTATTAAAACTGCCTTATCATCAACTTTTAAGCCCGATGTTTATGTTTCTTCTGATGATGATGAAATATTAAATATGGCAACTAAATTTAATGCTAAAACATTTAAAAGGCATGAAAATAATGCTCATGATAATACGACTTTAGACCCAGTCATCTATGAATGCTTCAAGGCTGTAGAAAAAATCGAAGGAAAATCTTACGATTTAGTAATAACATTTCAACCAACTTCTCCTCTTTTAAAGACTTCTTCGTTAGATTCTGCTATTCAAAATATGCTAAAAAATGACGAAACTGACTCCATAATTTCAGCAAAAGATTCTACACATTTATCCTGGCGAGAAGAAAAAGGGAAATATGTCCCAAACTATAGTGAGCGTTTAAATAGACAATATCTAACTAAAATTTATTCAGAAACAGGAGGATTTCTAATCACAAAATCAAAGTGTGTAAGTAATAATAGCAGAATAGGAAATGAAGTGTCACTACACCTATTGTCAAATGGAGAAGAAATTGATATTGATACTTATGAAGATTGGAGCTTGTGCGAATACTACCTCGCCAAAAAGAAAATACTATTTGTTGTTACAGGAAATCAAAAACTTGGTCTAGGACATGTTCACAATACGCTAATACTAGCAAATGATATTCTTAATCACAGTATTGAATTCTTAGTAGACAAAAATAGTGAGCTTGCTTTTCAGAAAATTTCTACTTTCAACTACCCTTGTTTTATTCAAGAAGAAGATAATATTATTGACGATATCAAAAAAAGAAATCCAGACCTAATAATTAATGACAGACTAGACACTTCACTAGAGTATATGCATGCTATTAAGTCATTGAATATCAAAACTATAAATTTTGAAGATTTAGGACCTGGAGCTAATATTGCAGACTCAGTAGTTAACGCCATTTATCCAGAAATAAATAAAAGTAAAAATCACTTTTATGGACAAGATTACTTTATTCTAAGAGACGAATTTTTTCATTTTCAAAAAGCAAAAGAAATTAATGATGTAAATGAAATACTAATAACATTTGGAGGAGTTGACCCAAATAATTATACTAAAAAAGTGATATCATCCATATATGACTATTGTATGGAAAATAATATTGAAATAAATGTTATTGCAGGTTTTGGTTATCAAAATTTTGATTCCTTAAACTCCTTTGCAAAAATTAATATCTTAAAGGATATTTTTAATATTTCTGATTACATGTACAATAGTGACCTTATTTTCACATCAGCAGGCAGAACAATTTATGAGATTGCTAGCATCGGTACACCTGCAATAGTATTGTCTCAAAATGAGAGAGAAACGACTCATTTTTTCGCCTATGAAAAGTTTGGTTTTCAAAACCTTGGTCTTGGATACGATGTTAAAGAAAAAGATATCTTAGAAAACTTTATTAAACTTGTAGAAGATAAAACAAAGAGGCAAGAAATGAGTATTTTGATGCAGAATAACGAATTAAAAAAAGGAAGAAAAACCGTTCAAAAAATAATACAAAACATACTATGAAATTGAGTGATCTGATTAAAAGTAAAACAAACAGTAAAATAGTAAACCCTTATATGATTGCTGAAGCAGGAGTAAATCATGAGGGTTCAATGGAAACAGCTAAACGTTTAGTAAGAGAAGCAAAAGAAGGTGGAGCAGATGCTATAAAATTTCAGTCCTATAAAGCAGAAACATTAGCCTCAAAAGATTCCCCAGCATATTGGGATACCAGTAAAGAACCTACTCTTTCTCAATACGAGCTATTCAAAAAACATGACTCATTTTGGAAAGAAGAAATGCAAGAATTAAAGAATTATTGTGATGAAGTAGGTATTGAGTTTCTAAGCACTCCATTTGATATTGAATCTGCTACATTTTTGAATGAAATGATGAATGTATTTAAAATTTCATCGTCTGACATAACAAATAAACCTTTTATTGAGTATATGTGTGGATTTGGCAAACCTATATTGTTGTCAACAGGTGCAAGTAGCTTAGAAGAAGTGAAAGATGCTGTAGGGTGGATTAAAGCGTTCGATTTACCACTATCTCTTATGCACTGTGTATTAAATTATCCTACTCCTGACAAGAATGCCAATCTTGGAATGATTCTTGGTCTAAAAGAGGCATTTCCTGACTTAATTATTGGCTATTCAGATCATACCCTACCAAAAGATATGAAAGTATGTGAAGTTGCTAGTCTTTTAGGCTCAAAAATTATAGAAAAACATTTTACTCACAATAAAACACTTGCTGGAAACGATCATTATCATGCTATGGATAAAGAAGACCTAAAAGTTTTCAGAAATAACATGAAACAAACCTTAGAGCTATTAGGTGAATTTGATGTTGTAGCTATCCCTGATGAAGATAAATCAAGACAACATGCTAGAAGAAGCTTAGTAGCTAGTAAAAATATTCCTAAAGGAAAAGTTATTTCAAAAGATGACTTAACCTTTAAAAGACCAGCACACGGTATAAGTCCAAAATTTATAGATGATGTAATTGGTAAAGTGGCGTTTATTGACATTCAAGAAGATACTGTTCTTAAAAAAGAAATGATTAAATAATGACTCAATACGTTCTATTGACAGGAAGTAAAAATAATGCAGGTGACTTTTTAATTAAAGATCGTGCTAAAGATTTATTTTCCTTATTAAAACCTTCTGTAAAACTTATTGACTATGATGCATGGGAAATTTTAGACGAAAGTAAATTAAAAGAAATAAATAATTCGAAAGCACTTATTCTTTTAGGTGGTCCAGCTTTACAAAAGCATATGTATCCCAAAATATATAGACTTTGTAATAATTTAAATGATATTAAAGTTCCAATTATTACAATGGGAATTGGTTGGTATTCAAAACAAGGAGATTGGAGTAATACTCACAATTATTCACTTTCTGATAAAACTATTGAATTATTGAAGAAAATTGATTCTACTGGATTTAAATCTAGTGTTAGGGATTATCATACATTAAACACTTTACAAACATTAGGCTTTAAGAATTTTATAATGACTGCTTGTCCTGCAGTATATAATACTAATTTTTTCAAAAAAAGTGTTGAAACTCCTGCTACTGCTGACATAAAAAAGATAGGTTTTTCATTAGGAGCATCGTTTAAAACATCACAAAAGATGTTTAATCAAATGCAAGATGTGCTACTAGCTCTTAAAAATAATTTTAAAGATTCAAAGATAGAAACTGTTTTTCACCACTCTCCTTCTGAAAAATATTTAAATAGCCCAGGTTCCAATAAGCATTTTCATCAGATGCAATTGAAATTTTTAGAGTGGTTGAAAAAAAATGATTTTTCATGGACTGATATTTCAGGAAGTGCTGAAAATTTAAAAACGTATTATCAAAATATTGACCTTCATGTTGGATACAGAGTACATGCTCATATTTTTATGAATAGTATTTCAAAACCCTCAGTACTATTAAATGAAGATGGAAGAGGCAAAGCACTAAAAGATGTGATTGGCGGTGTAACTATTGATGCAATTGAATCTGTCAATGAATCTAAGTATATAAAAGCAGCACATCTGATGGGAATTAATATAGATGATACAATAAGCCCAAAAAATATTTGTCAAGATTTGATAAACACAATTAACTACAACCTAACAATAGGAAACAAGTTTCAACAAAGTAGGTTTGAAATAAATAGACATTACAAACAAATGGAAAATTTTATTTCTAACCTTCCATAAAAGAGAGCATATGTTATCATTTCTAAGAAAAATAAAACTTGTAATTAAATTTTCATCCACTAATGACATTAAAAACTACACTCTACTGTCAAAAAAATCTGACATTAGACATTCAGAGCTAAAATCAGAAGTAATGGTGGCACCATATGCAAGTATAAATCATACTAAAATTGACACCTTAAGTTCGATAGGAAGAAATACAAAAATATCATATTCATCCATTGGAAAATACTGTGCTATCTCATGGAATTGTTCAATTAATGCAATACAACATCCTACTGATAGAATTAGTATAAGTGCTTTTCCATATGTTCCATACGTAGGAAATTTTGTAGCAAAAAGAGAGCAACATTATCAAAAAGTAATTATTGAAAACGATGTTTGGATAGGTGCAAATAGTGTTATTATGCCAGGAGTAAAAATTGGAAACGGTGCTATAATTGGAGCAAATGCTGTTGTTACAAAAGATGTTCCTGATTATGCTATTGTAGGAGGTGTACCTGCAAAAATCATTAAATATCGTTTTGAAGAAAAAGTAATCTCAGCCCTACTGGAACTGAAATGGTGGAACCTTGACAAAACTAGTATTAAAGAAAATATTGAGCTATTTCAAGGAAAATTAGATGATGAATATCTTGAAAAACTAAAAGTAATTTGCAATTAATTAAAAACTCATCCATTTATCTAGGAAGTAGTATTTTAAATAAATCTATTCCCTTTCTATTATTACCAATACTTACTGAATATTTAAGTACTGAGGAATTTGGAATACTATCTATTTTTCAGCTTTTCATTACATTCTATTCCGCATTTATTGGAATGGCAATACACACTAATATTTCCAAAAACTTTTATACTTATTCAAAGGATAAATTAGCTATTCTAATAGGAAATATTTTAATTATACTTTGCATTACCACACTTATATTTTTTGTTCCAACACTAATTGGAAGTTTTTTTAGTGATAGTTTTTTTTCTGTTCCGTCTCAATGGGTTAATGTAATACCTTTTATAAGCTTTATGTTTATGATGAATACCATAAACCTTACCATTTTAAGAAATGAAGAAAATTCAGCCTTATTTGGTGTTTTTGAAGTAACAAATACAATAGTAAATATGGGTGTTTCTATTTTACTTCTTGTAGTCTATAAACTTGGTTGGGAATCAAGAGCTTATGGAATTGTTCTAGCCTACTTCTTATTTTTCATTATTTCTTTAATTTATATGAAAAGGCACAACTATTTAAGTCTAAAATATGAGCCGCTCGAGATAAAAAATATTTTAAATATTTCCTTACCACTTATTCCACATGCTGTTGGTGGAATAATTATTTCTTTAAGCGATAGATTTTTTATTGAGAAGATGATAGGCATTGATATGGTAGGGATTTATTCCGTAGGGTATATGTTCGGAATGATAATATTTATTTTCAGTGATGCTTTTATAAAGGCCTGGTCACCATGGTTTTATAAAAAACTTGCAAAGCCATCAATAATTGTAAAAAAGAAAATAGTTAAATACAGTTACTTATATATAATTGGACTATTTGCTATTGCCTTTTTACTTTCAATAATTTCAAAGCTTTTGATTGATATTTTTATTGATGAAAAATTTAGTGGTGCTGAGCAATTTATTTTCTGGATTTCAATGGGCTATGCCATTCACGGTGTTTATAAAATATTTTTTCCATATCTAGTACATATTAATAAAACTTCCTTTTTAGGCTATAGTACAATGCTTACAGCAATTATAAACCTATTGTTAAATTATACAATGATAAATAATTACGGAGCAATTGGAGCTACATACGCAACAGCCATATCATTTAGTATAAGTACTGCATTAGTATTTTGGTATCAAAATAAGGAATTTGAAATGCCCTGGTTTTATTTTTTTAATAAATAAAAATTAACACTTTTCTTTTCTCTCAAAAGCATCAATAAAAGATTCAGTAGTAAGATTAAAAATGTTTACATTAAACATTTTTGAAAATTTATTTATTTCATGGTATCCTTTAAAGGATAAATAGAATTTGTAAAGTATTTCGTGCAACTTTCTTGACTCTAAACCTTTAAGGTCTTTTCGCATTTTACTTGCTTTTGATTTTTTTAAATCGTAAAAATGCTTTTGATTGATAAGTGCTTCATTATTATCAGAAACACTTAACTCTTTCAACCACGAATGATCTGCTCCAAAAAGGCATATTGTTTTGTAATTCTCATTAATTGCAATCATTATGGAAGGTATTAATACATTGTGTGGTCGAACCATTCCAACATTATATCTCCAAAAAATATATTTAAAAAATCCACCTATTGGTGTTCTATTAAAGAATTTAATAGAAATATGAGGATTGTCATTAATAAATAATCGCCATCGTTTTGATTTAAGTGCTCTAGTGTTAAGATAAAGTGTTATTGGCCAAGATGTCTTATGATTGATAGCCTTAAATAAATTATCACTTTTAGTTTTTAGTTCCTCAACAGCCTTATCTTCAAATAATTCTGGCGCTCCAATACAATAGATTGAAGGTTTAATTTTTTCATACAAATCGCTTTCTGCAAAATGATTTACTGCTAAAAAATCAAACTTATTAAAGTCACTTACTTTATTATTTAAATCTGACACTAATGATGGCCCATTTCCTAAAATAAGTATGCTCTTTTCTCTTTTATTTTTGGAAGGCGAATAGATTGCTGACACTCTAGTAAATATAATTATCCTTAAAATAGATAAAATGAACCCAAAGAAAGAGTCTAAGAACGATTTTAAAGAAATAATTAGTTTCATATTATTAGCGTTTAAGTTCTTTATATAGAACAAAAATTAGCATTAAAACCAAAATACTTGAGCTAGCTAATGATATTTTTTCACCTGTATAATATGTTGAAGGTTCAAATTTAAATTCTACAGTGTGACTACCAGATGGAATAGCCATTGCTCTTAAAACATAGTTTCCTCTAACATAAGGGACAGACTCTCCATCTATATAGGCATTCCAGCCTTTATCATAAAATATTTCAGAAAATACAGCAAACTGATCTGTTGAAGAAATAGACTCATATGT
This sequence comes from Flavobacteriales bacterium, assembly GCA_965277895.1. Taxonomy (GTDB): domain Bacteria; phylum Bacteroidota; class Bacteroidia; order Flavobacteriales; family UBA7312. The sequence continues at coordinate 1,076,311 of CBDIDR010000001.1, read as the reverse complement.
TAAATGATTTGCCTTATAATTTATAAGTTTAATACTAGCTGTACTATCAAACCTTAAAGTCTCTGGAGTATCATATCTATTATCGACGACTACCTGATTTGCAGTGGTAATCTGACCTAATTTGTCAATTTCTGAATCGGCATTTTCAGCTTTAATAATTTCTTTAACAAACCAAGCATTGCCAAGTGCTCCAGGATTTAATTGAGCTACGGGTCCATTTTGACCTTTAACAATAAAATACTTAGTGTTTAACATATTAAGCACCTCCATATTCCCTTTGGAAATATGATAATCGATAAGTTCTTGATAACGTTTTAATTTAGCTCCGTGATAACCTCCAATGGATTTGTGAAAATATGAAGTAGAAGCATCATTAAACGGGCTAACAGTCGTATTGTAGACTCTAAAGTTAGGGTCTGTATCTTTCAAAATTTGATTGTCAGCTATTGAAGGTGTGTAAGGTTGAACGACCTTTCTTTTAGCTTTAAAATTGTCATTGTTCAAGTATCTTTTATTCACAACCCACATATCGCCTAGTATCAAAATACCAATTATCAAGATTGTGGGTAATTTTTTTAAGGTATTCGATAAATAAAGCCATATTACAGTTGCTGCTAAAAGAATCAATATAAGAGAACGAAAAGCATCAGCTTGAAAAATAGAAGATCTATCAAGTTGTAAAGCATTACTTAATGCATCACCATATTGACTATCATTTAGACTTTTAAAGTCAAAAAACATAGTTGGAGCAAGAGCAAATAATAAACATAAACCTCCTGTTATAGCAACAGAATATTTCAATGCTTTAACAGTGGAATCAGATTTACCATTAACGATAATTTTATTTAGACCAATTATTCCAAGAAAAGGAATAAGTAACTCAACAATAACTAAAGTTGTTGAAACGGATCTGAATTTATTATATCCAGGAACATAGTCAAGAAAAAATTCAGTTAAGGGCATGAAATTTTTACCCCAACTTAAAGCAAGCATAAGTAAAAAAACACTCACAACCCACCATCTTAGATACCCCTTTGTAAGAAACAAACCTACAATAAACAAAAAACAACATATGGCACCAGCATAGACTGGTCCTGAGGTAAATGGCTGAGTTCCCCAATACAAAGGTAATTGCTTAATTATTTGCTTTGCTTGATTAGCCTGAGCACTATTTTTAAATAACTTATATGTTTCGGAATCAGTACCAAGAGCACCGCCTGAAGCACCACCATGAAAATTAGGAATAAGTAAAGTAAATGACTCTGCTTTTCCATAACTCCACGCAGTGGCATAATCTTTGTCAAGTCCAGAGGTTTTATTGCTTTGATTTAAAGTCAATTCTGATTTACCACGAATTGATTCTTGTCCATATTCCATGGTAGTGAGTAACTTGCTAGAACTAGTAACAGAACCCAAAACACCAGCTATTAGTAAACAACAAACTTGTTTAAAAAATGATGGAAGTGTATCTTCTTTTATCGATTTTATCAAATATACAATACCCAATATTACTAAAAGCAATACTAGATAATAAGTGATTTGAAAATGATTGGCATTTATCATCAAAGCTGTACATAATGCTGTCAATGCAGTTCCTGCTAATAACTTACCTCTATATACCATAAGCACTGATGCTAATACTGGTGCTAAATACCCAATAGCATGAGCCTTTGTGTTGTGTCCAGCTTCAATAATGATGAAAAAATAGGATGAAAATGCAAATGATATTGCTCCTAATATCGCTAGTCTATAGTCGATTTTTAAGGAAATAATCAAAAAATAAAACCCAAACATATAGAGAAAAACTAAGCCAACTGGATGAGGTAAATACAGCTGAAAAACCCTATATATCTTTTTAATTAGATTCGATTCACTTTCTACAGAAATCTGATAGGCTGGCATGCCTCCAAACATTGAGTTTGTCCATAAAGGATCTTCGTTATAGTCAGCTCTGTGCTGAACAATTTCCTCAGACATTCCCTTATATTGACGATGATCTTGCTGATCTACTTTTTTACCTTCAAGTACTGGAGATAAATAGACTAGTGATATCAATACAAAAACTGCAATAGCTGTTAGGTGGGGCAACAACTTTTTCCAATTCAATGCTTTCATAATAACAAGGTTTATTGATTGTCGTCAATTTCTTCAAAATCTACGTATTCACCAACTGTTGAAGAAGATTTTTTACTTTCTGACTTTTTATCTTTCTTAATTGACACCTCTCCTTCTTGGCGAGGGGGCTGATTTGGATTCATATTTCGTTGAGCCCTATTAATCATACTTTTCAAAAAAAGTGGTGCTAATATTCGTGTCAGAAATCTAACAGAATAAAAGATAATAAGGATTAAAAAAATGGTTTTTAACATTTTTTATCGGCTTAAATAAAGACTTCTTTCAGAGTATACCTTCTTAAAGAATGGATCTTTCAAATCATCAATAAAATGTATTGCTTCTCCTGTAGATTTCATTTCAGGTCCTAACTCTTTATTTACATTAGGAAATTTATTAAACGAAAAGACAGGAACTTTAATTGCATATCCCTTCTTGAAAGGATTAAAGTCGAAATCATTGACCTTTTTATTTCCTAACATAACCTTTGTTGCATAATTCACATAAGGCTCTTTGTATGCTTTTGCTATGAACGGAACTGTTCTTGAAGCTCTAGGATTTGCTTCGATAACGTATACTACTTCGTCTTTAATAGCAAATTGAATGTTTATCAACCCAACAGTTTTTAGGGCAACTGCAATCTTATTAGTGATATCAATCATTTGCTGACGTACATTATCACTTAAATCAAATGTTGGTAATACAGCATTCGAGTCACCAGAATGAATACCACAAGGCTCAATATGCTCCATTATACCGATAATATAAACGTTCTCTCCATCACAGATGGCATCTGCCTCAGCCTCAATAGCATTATCCAAATAATGGTCTAATAATACTCTATTTCCAGGAATATCTTTGAGTAAATTAACGACATGGTGTTCAAGCTCAGATTCATTAATTACAATCTTCATTCCTTGACCTCCTAAAACGTAAGATGGTCTAACTAAGATTGGAAAGTTTAAATCTTTAGCTAATTCTAAAGCTTCCTCAGCAGTTTCTATAACTCCAAAATCTGGGAATGGAACATTATTATCTCTCAATAAATTAGAGAATCGACCTCTGTCTTCGGCTAAATCGAGAGCCTCATAGCTAGTTCCCATTATTTTGATTCCATATCTTTCTAGTTTTTCAGCTAGTTTTAGAGCTGTCTGACCGCCTAGCTGAACAATGACACCCTCGGGTTTTTCATGTTTGATGATGTCGTATATATGTTCCCAAAAAACAGGCTCAAAATAGAGCTTATCAGATGTATCAAAATCAGTTGATACGGTTTCTGGATTACAGTTAATCATTATAGTTTCATAATCGCACTCTTTGGCTGCTAAAACACCATGAACACAGCAATAATCAAATTCAATTCCCTGCCCTATTCTATTAGGTCCAGAACCTAAAACAATTATCTTTTTTCTATCTGATGATACACTTTCGTTTTCAGAAAATGGCTTTCCTCCTGCTAACTGTTTTTGTGATTCAAAAGTAGAATAATAATAAGGCGTTTTTGCCTCAAACTCAGCAGCACAAGTGTCTACTAACTTATATACTCTGTTAATTCCAAAATCAGTACGTTTTTTGTAGACCTCACTTTCAAGACATCTCAATAAATGTGCAATTTGTCTATCGGCATACCCTTTCATTTTAGCCTGAAGGAGTAGCTCTTCTGAAATATTATCAATGTGATATTTTTCAATTTCAAACTCAAGCATTACAAGTTCTTCTAATTGTCTTAAAAACCAGTAATCCATTTTAGTAATATCATGAACGGTTTTTAATGGAATACCAAGACGGATAGCATCATATATTCTGAATACTCTATCACTACTAGCATGCTTCATAGCATGAAGAATATCGTCTTGGTTAGTCCAACTTTTACCATCAGCTCCAAGACCGTTACGCTTAATTTCTAATGACTGACATGCCTTTTGTAGTGCTTCTTGAAATGAGCGGCCAATAGCCATTACTTCTCCAACAGATTTCATTTGTAGTCCTAACTCTGTGTTAGCACCATCGAATTTTTCAAAATTCCATCTAGGGATTTTAACAATAACATAATCTAAAGTAGGTTCAAAATAAGCTGAAGTAGACTTCGTAATTTGATTATCTAATTCATCAAGCGTATAACCGATTGCTAGCTTTGATGCAATTTTAGCAATGGGGTAACCTGTAGCTTTAGAAGCTAAAGCTGATGAACGCGATACTCTTGGATTAATTTCTATTGATATAATATCTTCTTTTTCATCAGGAGAAACAGCAAACTGAACATTACAACCACCAGCAAAATCTCCAATAGCTCTCATCATCTTGATAGCCATATCCCTCATCTTTTGATAAGTGGTGTCAGATAAAGTCATTGCGGGTGCAACGGTAATAGAATCTCCCGTATGGATTCCCATTGGATCCATGTTTTCTATTGAACAGATGATGATTACATTATCATTTTTATCTCTTAATAATTCAAGCTCATATTCTTTCCAACCTAAAAGTGCTTTATCAATCATCACCTCATGAATTGGTGATGCAGCCATTCCTCTTTTTAAAAGGTTATCAAAATCTTTGGCTTCGTGAACAAAAGAAGCTCCACTACCTCCTAAAGTATACGAAGGTCTGATACATAATGGGAAACCAAATTTTTGAGCAATTTCTTTTCCTTCAAGGTAAGAAGTAGCCGTTTGTGAAGGAGCACATGAAATGCCTATTGTTTCCATTAACTGCTTAAATTCTTCTCTGTCTTCTGTAATATTAATGGCGTCAATATCTACTCCAATAATTCTAACACTGTGTTTTTCCCAAACACCTTTTTCATCGGCCTCAATGCACAAATTCAAAGCAGTCTGACCACCCATTGTTGGTAGAACAGCATCGATTTGTCGTTCAGAAAGAATTTCTTCAATTGATTCAACAGTAAGAGGTTTTAAATACACATTATCAGCAACAACTGGGTCTGTCATAATTGTTGCTGGATTAGAGTTGATAAGAGATACTTCAATCCCCTCTTCTTTTAATGATCTGGCTGCCTGAGAACCAGAATAATCAAATTCACAAGCTTGACCAATAACGATTGGACCACTTCCGATAATTAAAATGGATTTAATTGAATTGTCTTTGGGCATAGTTTTACAGTGTTTGTGCGAATGTAACCGATTTAAGAATAAAGCGTCAATTTTTGATTTCTAAATAATTAACAAAATTCTATGATTTTTTAACAGTAGGTCTAAAAAAAAGGTGCTGCAAATGCAACACCTTTAGACGTATAATTGTAAACGACTAGCGTTTATGTCTAGTTTCATCCGAAACTGTTAATTTTTTTCTTCCTTTTGCTCTTCTACTAGCTAAAACTTTACGGCCATTAGCAGATTCCATTCTATCACGAAAACCGTGCTTGTTTCTTCTTTTTCTGTTAGAAGGCTGAAATGTTCTTTTCATTGTTAACTGTTTTTGAAATGGTTTGCAAATCTACAATCTTTTTTCTTTATTCAAAGAGAATTTTTAGAAGATTATTGGACTTGTATTTTATAAGTTGAGTATTTGTTTTTGTTGTAAACCTTTAAAAGATAAATTCCTTTTGATAAATTACTGGTATTCACTAATGTTTCATTGGATGAAAAACGTTCTGATAAAATAACTTTACCGCTGTAATCTATTAACTCAAAATTTGCATTCATCGTACTAGATGTTTGAATTTTTAATACTTCAGAACATGGGTTTGGAAAAACAGAAAATATAGTGTCGTCAAATTCAAATGTATTTAATGGATTATCATAGTTTATATCAAAAACATATAAGCCTGTTTGCATGTCAGAAAGTAATATCTTTCCTGAGGGTAAAAATGGATACACACCCCAAGCTCCCATATAACTATCATGATGGTCGGGTAAAAACGTATCGTAATATCCAACTAATATTGGATTGGATGGATTTGATATGTCATGTACGTACAAGCCATCGTGGTAATAAGCGGTAAAAAGATAGTTTCCACTAATTATCTGATTGTGAGGAATAGAGTTTTCGTCAATATCAGAACCAAACAAAGCTATAACTTCGATGTTTGAGAAATCAGAAAGATCTAGCATTTTCATTCTCATTCCCCACGTTTCATCTGCCATAGCATAATACTTGCCATCAGCAGTTAACCATCCAGAATGGTTGTACCCTTGGTCAGGATAGGTGGGTAAACTTCCTATCACTTCATGTTCTTGATTTTCAATGGTAGTTTGTGAAAAATCGACAATTATAAATCCGCTATTTCCACCATTAATGTATGCCGTATCGTTTTGCACATACACATCATGGCAACTTAAAAGTGACGTATTGTATAAAAACTTTGGGTCTAAAGGGTCATTAAGGGTATAAATATTTCCATTAGTGGTATAAAGTTTTGCTGTAGCTGTATCAATGAAAATATTATGTGACCTTTCGAATAAATCTGAAGAATCGTAAACCAAAGAAACTGAATCTGGCAAAGTACTAATATCAATAATTTGCAGAGAGCTTGCTCCTTCGTCTGAAACAGCATACAAATAGTTCTGATAGTCGTGATAATCTCTGTGAATGATTTCAGGTCCTTGAACTTTACCAGCCACAAAGGCAACTTCTGAAATATTCCCAGTTGACGTTACATCAAAAATGTGTGTTCCGGCAGTAGAACCAATAATGGCGTATTCTCTCCCCAGCTGTACGACACCCCAAACTTCATTGTAGGTATTATCAAAGATTTGAGAACCTACTAAAGAATCCTCATCCCAATGAAATAGTAGCTCAACATTCTCTGAAAGTTGAGAAAATGAATAAAAAGGCGTTAACACAAAAAATAGTCTTAAAAGTAATTTCATCTTAGGAAATCGTTTTAATTAATTCTTCAATTATTAAAGTCAGCTTGGGCTCTGCGACTTCTGCTACTTTTTGAATTTCTTCGTGACTTACTTTTTTAATTTTTCCTTCAACTCCTAAGTCAGTAATAACAGATATGGCAAAACAAGGGATTTGCATATGTCTAGCTACAATTACTTCAGGAACTGTTGACATCCCTACTGTATCTGAACCAATAATCCTTAGGTATCTATATTCGGCTGGTGTTTCTAGGCATGGACCTGTTACTGCAGCATATACCCCTTCAAAAACTCTAATACCGTTATCTTTACCAATTGACATGGCTGTTGCAATCATTCCTTTATCATATGTATCGCTCATATCTGGAAAACGAGGACCAAATTCATCAAGGTTTGGACCAATTAGTGGACTTGGAATAAGGTTGATATGATCATTTAGTATCATTAAATCGCCAACTTCATAATCTGGATTAACACCACCACTGGCATTAGAAATAATGAGTTGTTGAATACCTAGCTTTTTCATCACTCTGACGGGCATTGTAACTTCTTGAATGGAATAGCCTTCATAAAAATGAAATCGCCCTTGCATGGCAATGACATTAGTGTCTGAAAGTTTACCTAGAATTAGCTTTCCCTTATGTCCTTCGACTGTTGAAAGGGGGAAATCAGGTATTTCATCATAGGGGATGGTTTGTTCTATTTCTATTTTCTCAACAAGGCCTCCAAGCCCTGTACCCAAAATAATACCAACTTTAGGAGAAAAAGGAATCTTATTTTTTAGAAACTGTGTTATCGAGTCTATTCTGTTCAACATATTTTAAGATTAAGTCATCAAAATTAGTCTTTCCTTGAAATTTCACCTCAATTGGTAAAAATACAATGGGAAGACCTTCAAAGTAATTTTCAAAAACAGCCAATCTAGCGGCATCTTTTTCTGTTGTCAAAATTAACTTTTCTTCTGAATCAATCTTTTTAAAACAGTCAATAATTTTTAACACATCTCTTTTTTTGTAATGATAATGATCTCTATATTCAAAATGTTCACGAATTTCTGCCTTAGTATCTACATAATCTTTAATCTTTTTTGAAGATGCTATTCCAGTTATTAAAACTATTTTTTTGTTATCAATTTCTACATTTCCTTGCGAGAACAAAAATTGAGGAGTTAAATATTGAATGTATGAATAGCATAACTTTTGATGAAAAAATGGAGCAATTTGTTCATTCAGTCGGTATTCATCTAATGGCAACAAAGGAAAAGGAGACTTTGTAACAATTATAATATCGGCTCTACTTGCTCTATTGCATGATTCTCTAAGATTACCAAATGGAATTAAATGATCATTTATAAATAAGTTATCGTAAGTAGTAAGTAAAATATTCAAACCTGGCTTTACCCAGCGGTGTTGATAAGCATCATCCAAAATAATTAATTCACACTCCTCATGAATAATATTTTGAATACCAACGTTTCTGCTCTCAGAAACAGCAACCTTTACATCAGGAAATTTTTTTTGAATCTGTAAAGGCTCATCACCAACATCTTTTACAAAAGAATCGCTTTCTACCCATTTAAATCCACTTGTATCTCGGCCATAGCCCCTGCTTAACACGGCAACTTTACTTTTATTTTCTAACAATCTAATAATATACTCAACATGAGGCGATTTTCCACTACCCCCTGTACACAAATTACCAACTGAAATAATTGGGACAGAATATTCCCTCGAAGAAAATAAGCCAACATCAAAAAACAAATTTCTGAAATAAACAAAAATTCCATAAAAAAGAGTAACAGGAAGAAGAAACAATCTTAGAAATGGCATATTACTATAAGGAAATAAATTTTCAATTTGAACAAATATATAAATTAATTATATGTTATTTTTGGTTTTATGAAAATATATGAAATTATCAATCATCTGGAATCAATTGCACCGCTCAGTCTACAAGAAAACTACGACAATTCTGGACTGATTGTTGGAGATAAAAGTAAAGAAGTAAATGCAGCTTTAATCAGTTTAGATTGCACTGAAGAAGTTGTTGAAGAAGCTATAAATGAGAATTGTGAGTTAATAATTGCTCATCACCCAATTGTATTTGAAGGTTTGAAGAAAATTACTGGCTCAAACTATATTGAACGCACCATACTAAAAGCTATTAAAAATAATATTGCCATATATGCTATCCATACTAATTTGGATAATGTCAAAGAAGGTGTGAATGGAGCTATCGCAAATAAAATAGGTTTAGTAGACACCAAAATACTTAGGCCCAAATCATCACTTATTAAAAAGTTGGTTGTTTATTGCCCAACTGATTCTGAACAAACATTAAAAGATAAATTGTGGGACGCTGGAGCTGGTAATATTGGAAATTATAGTCAATGTAGTTTCAGAAGTGAAGGTAAAGGAACATTCAAAGGTAATAATGATAGTAATCCATCTATTGGAACTAAAAATACACTTCATTCTGAGGGTGAAATTAAAATTGAAATGATTTTCCCAACATATTTGGAACACAAAATCCTATCAACACTTTTCGAAACCCATCCTTATGAAGAAGTATCTTATGAAGTATATACTCTAGAGAATAAAAATCAAAATATTGGTTCAGGGATTTATGGTAAGCTCTCAAAACCTATGAATAGCCAAGCTTTTTTGAATTTTGTGAAAAATGAGATGAAAACTGACTGTATCAGACACACAGAAGTTTGTAAAGAAAATATTCAAACAGTAGCAATTTGTGGTGGTTCTGGCTCTTTTTTACTAGAAGATGCAAAAAGAATTGGAGCAGATATATTCATCAGTGCAGATTTTAAATACCATCAATTTTTTGACGCTGATAATGAAATTATAATAGCCGATATTGGACATTATGAAAGCGAACAATTCACCAAAGAGCTTATTAGTGACATTCTTAAGAAAAAATTTACTAAGTTTGCCACCCGTTTATCAAGTGTAAATACGAACCCTATCAATTATTTGAAATAATGGCAAAAAAGAAAGCTGTAACAACAGAATTTTCAGTTGAAGACAAACTACAAGCATTACATAAATTACAATCCATCGATTCAGAGATTGACAAGATAAGAACAGTTAGAGGTGAATTACCTCTTGAAGTTCAAGATTTAGAAGATGATTTAAAAGGTCTGGAAACAAGAATCGAAAAGATTGATGCAGACATCGCCGATAAAGAAAGCTTTATCACTAAAAGAAAATTAGCTATTAAAGAAGCTGAAGAGCTTGTAAAAAAGTACAATAAGCAACTTGAAAGCATTAAGAATAATCGTGAGTACGATTCTTTAAGCAAAGAGATTGAATTTCAAAACTTAGAAATTGAACTTGCTAACAAAAAAATAAAGGATAACCTTTCTAAAATTGAATTCTTAAACGAAACTAAAGCTAGTTCTACTGAGCATTACAATGAAAGAAAAGACATCTTTGAAGAAAAGAAAAAAGAATTAGATACTATTGTTTCTGAAACCGAAAAAGACGAAAAAAGCTTATTGAAACAGTCTGAGGCTGCTCAAAAAGTAGTTGACGAGCGTTTATTGTCAGCCTACAAAAGAATCAGAACTAACTCTAGAAACGGATTAGCAGTAGTATCTGTTGATAGAGATGCTTGTGGTGGTTGTTTCAGTAAAATACCTCCACAGAGACAGTTAGACATCAAAGCTCATAAAAAAGTAATTGTGTGCGAACATTGTGGTAGAATTCTAATCGATTCTCAAATGTTTGAAACAGAAAAAGCATAATTTATTTTTTAAACTAAATTTGTAGGGATTCTAAAATTAGAATCCCTTTTTTTATGCGTTTTACTTTAATTACCATATTTCACATTCTATTAATCCATTCTGCTTACGCTAGTTTTGACTGGAACGAGAATTGCAAACAAGCATATTCGAACACCATTCAGCTTAAATTTGATAAAGCAAACGGTATTTTAGAAAAGGAAAGATCCCTCAATCCTACAAACTCATTAGTCTATCTTATTGAAAACTATGCTGACTACCTTAAAATTCAAATCAGTGAAGAAAAAGATGAATTTGATAAATTAAAATCTTTGAAAGATGACCGTCTGTCAATTATTGAAGACGACGATTCAGAATCACCTTGGAAATTGTTTGCCGAAGCCGAAATTCATTTGCAGTGGGCAGCAAATAGACTGAAATTTGGAGAATACTTTACAGCTGCTTACGAAATCAATAAAGCCTACCGACTATTAACTGAAAACGATAAGAAATACCCTCATTTTTTACCAAACAAAAAAAGTCTTGGAGTTTTGTACTCTCTTATAGGCAGTGTACCTAAACAGTACAATTGGATTTTATCCATTATTGGTATGCAAGGGAATTTAGACAATGGTTTAAAACTTATGAAAACCACTATTGATGAAATGAAAACAAATTCTATGTATTCATCAATGGTTGAAGAAACATATTTTTTATACGCTTTCCTAAAAATGAATTTAGACAGCAATCACAATGACTTAAAAAGCCTTTTAAAAGAAATTGAAAATAGTGACTATCTGCTTTTGAATTTTGCAGCTAGTAGAATGGCTACGAAGTTAGGACTGAATGACTTAGCTATTAGCATTTTAGAAAATAGATTAAAAGATAAGGACTACTACCCTTTTCATTATTTGGATTATTTAATTGCTATTGGAAAACAAAATAAAATAGACTCAAACTGTATTGAGTACTTCGAAGATTATGTTCAGGACTTCAGTGGCTTGAATTACAAAAAGTCAGCCTTGATGAGGATAAGTTGGCAATACCTACTAATGGATGATGAACTAAATTTTAAGAAGTACAGAAATAAAATCAATGATATTGGAGCTATGTTTGTAGGAGCAGATAAAGAAGCTCAGGATTTTTATAAAAATAAACTTGAGCCTCATAAAGAACTGCTTAAAGCTAGATTATATTTTGACGGTGGTTATTATGAAAACTCACTACAAGAACTTGATGCTGTTAACCAAAAAGAACTAGAAAACAATATTTACAATTGTTTAGAATTTAATTATAGAAAAGCTAGAGTATACGAAAAATTGGAAAATACTTATGAAGCCATTAACTTCTACAAAGAAACCATTGAAAAAGGTAAAAATGAAACTTTCTATTTTTCTCCTAAATCCGCTCTACAATTAGGATTAATTTATGAAAAAAAAGGAGATAAAAAACAAGCTTCAAAATACTTTCAAAGCTGTATTGACATGCAAAATCATTTGTATGAACAAAGTTTAGAGCAAAAGGCTAAAGCAGGTCTTGAACGCCTAAACTAGAACTTCCAGCCCATTGTGAAAATCAAACTGTAAGATGTGTTAGTAGTCTTATGAGCCGGCTCAAAAACAGTACTATAAAGCGATTGTCCCTCTGAGTATTCCGAAAAAACATAAGCTAAGTCAATATATCTAAACTTTCCTCGCTTACCAATACCAACAGTATAAGATGTTTTTTCATTTCTGTACTCATCAATAGCACCAACCATTTCATCACTAGCCAATGGGTTTTGATAATACGAATAACCTCCTCTTATTAATATCGGCGAAAGGTTTAACTCTGCTCCCAATCTAGTATTTACTACATCTGTATAATGGTTTGAAATGATATTTTCTTGATTACTAAAATAGTCATAATCATCGCCATTTAACTGCATTGTAGAATAATCAACAAATTCAACATCTGCACTCAATAAAAGTTTATCGAGAATCAATGCCGCACTTCCTATGACTTTCATAGGCGTAACTATCTCGTAGTCATAAATGCCATAAGGCGAAGTATAAGAGTAGGCATAATCACTGTCATTAAGACTATGTTGAGTTCTCATAGTCATTTCCCACTCGTCATGCATATCATTTAGAGTTGGAGAATGCCAAGCTAAACCAATTCTAAAATTATCATTAGCCCTGTATATTGCACCCAATTTTAAATTGATACCACTTCCAGTTGTCATTTGATTTTCGTAAACATCAAAATATTGAACCGTTGAATTAGTGTCAGCAAAATTTCGCTCGTTATATCTTGTCTTCTTTTGGTAATTAATATTTGTTAGTCCGATTGTACCTCCCAAATAAATTTTCTCTTGGTAAGAACCAGCATAACTAATTGCAAACTCACCCATAGAACCAGAAATACTTGTTTGATTAAATTGGTCTTGACCAGTTTCAACTTCTCTAAAGTAATTACCATCATCAATCCAACCACTAGAGTCCGTTTGCAAATCAATTAAATCTGTATCAAAAGCACCCAATTCAAAGAATGGATCTAAATCATCAAGCATATAACCCATTGCTGAAGCTAAATATACATCAACTAAAGATGAGTTTGAATTGTAAGCACTTTGAATGGTGTTAGAGCGAAACACCTTCGTAGTATTGTAAGCAAAACCTAAGTTTGTTCTTCTCCAATCTGAGTCCTTAGACGCAGAAAGAGGAGCAACAAAACCTACCGAAGGTAAGTTAAAGTTACCGGTGCTATTAATAATTTTATTCCCCCTGTAGTAAGATGTCATATCTCGACCACTTAAATTCAAAGAATAAGCAAAGTCATAAGACTGATAAACTCCCAAACCAGCAGGATTAGTACTAAGAACAGAAATATCAGCACCCAAAGCACCGAAGGCGTTACCCATCGCTGCCGTTCGAGCAGTTCCGATAACATCTGTTTCAGAGAAAAATAAAGCATCTTGATGCGATTGTGCGTTCACAGACAAGGCTGTGGATATTAAAAATACACTGAAAATGTTTCTAATCATAACTTAATTATCTTGGTCTTCTACCACTACTTCCTCTTCTTGGTGAAGAACTTCTTGGTGAAGAATTAAAAGATGGTTTTGAATATGTTTTATTACTGGATGGTGTTTTTATTGAATTATCTTCAAAAGGTTTTTTAGTTTTCGATGGTTTACTATAAACAGGCTTATTGTAAGATGGTTTAGAATAAGTTGGTTTATTATTCTGCGGCTTCTTATTTGTATTAACAGACTGGTTAAAAACAGGTTTAGAAAACGAATTATTCACTTTTGAATTTGAATTAATGGAGTTGTTAATCTTATTTGACGTTGGTCTTCTACTTCCAAATTCTGTAGTTTGCTGAACATTATAGTTCGGCTTTTTATCATTTTCAAAATTACCTTTAGAATAGGTCGTCTGTGGTTTTCTGTTTTTTACTTCTTCGCTGTATAATGAAGCAAATCTCTCTGGCGTTTTATTTTTATTATTTTCTCTAGGCCCATAATAAATACTATTGTTGTCATATGAATTGTAATATGTAGGAGCATAAGCTAACAAACCACCATGATGCCCGTGATAGCCATGATGTCCATAATGGCCATGGTGATGGTGATGATAGAAAGGATGGTAATAAAACGGACTGTAAGCATAGCTATGATAAAATGGGTCATAATAGAATGGATCCCAAAAGTTATAGCCGTAATAAATACTCACACCGCAATGCAGTGGATTGCTGGAATACCAAAAAGAATTGGTGAAATAATTATTGTAATAGCCAAAGCCAAAGCTAGGACCATGAAAACGTCTAATTCGTGAAGAATACTGATAATCGTAATAATCATCAGAAGCATACTCGTCAACATAGTTCTCCTCCTCTGAATATTCTTCCTCTGCTACTTCCTCTTCAAGCCTAATTTCGGTAGCCTCTTGCTCGGCAACTTCGGCATAATTATCAGATGTATAATATATTTCATCTTTAAAACCCGATGAAGTTGTTTCAATAGTAATGCAGGATGAAAAAATTAAGATGAATGAAAATAAAATAAGGAATGGACTTTTCATAATGTATTTATTTAATGATAGCGAATCTTTGAATGCTTATTCGCTAAAAAGTTTAATTTTGTCATACTTATAACGCACAATCAACTGTAAAATTACAAACAAACTTTCAATATAAAAAATGGCAAAAAATTTCACTAGTCGAGCTGAGGATTACTCGAAATGGTACAATGAATTAGTGGTTAAAGCAGATTTGGCTGAAAATTCAGGTGTGAGAGGATGTATGGTTATCAAGCCTTACGGCTTCGCCATTTGGGAAAAAATGCAAAGTGAATTAGATAGAATGTTTAAAGAAACTGGACACTCCAATGCCTATTTCCCTTTATTCATTCCAAAGTCATATTTAAGTAAAGAAGCCGAACACGTAGAAGGCTTTGCCAAGGAATGTGCTGTTGTAACGCATTACAGACTAAAAAACAGTGAAGATGGTAAATCCGTTGTTGTAGACCCAGACGCAAAGCTGGATGAGGAGTTAATCGTAAGACCAACATCAGAAACCATCATTTGGGATACGTATAGAAAGTGGATACAATCTTATAGAGACCTGCCTATTTTGGTAAACCAATGGGCCAATGTAGTTCGTTGGGAAATGAGAACACGATTATTCTTAAGAACTGCTGAATTTTTATGGCAAGAAGGGCATACAGCACACGCTACTAAACAAGAGGCTATTGAAGAAACTGAGCAAATGATTGAGGTATACGCACGTTTTGCAGAAGATTTTATGTCAATGCCTGTAATAAAAGGTTTAAAAAGTGCTAACGAACGATTTGCAGGAGCACTAGAAACCTATTGCATAGAATCACTGATGCAAGATGGTAAAGCTTTACAAGCTGGGACATCGCACTTCCTAGGGCAAAATTTCGCCAAAGCCTTTGATGTAAAATTCACCAGTAAAGAAGGAAAACAAGAATACGTTTGGGCAACCTCATGGGGAGTTTCAACTCGATTAATGGGAGCACTTGTTATGACACATTCTGATGACCATGGGTTGGTACTTCCTCCTAAACTCGCTCCTTTTCAAGTCGTTATTGTACCAATATACAAAGGCGAAGAGCAGTTAAATACTATAAGCGAAAAAGCTAAATCCATTAAAAAGGAATTAGAAAAAGCAGGTGTTAGCGTAAAATATGACGATAGAGACACTCACAAGCCAGGCTGGAAATTTTCTGAATATGAATTTAAAGGAGTACCATTAAGAATTGCTATTGGACCTAGAGATTTAGAAAATAGTACCGTTGAATTGGCACGGAGAGACACTTTAGAAAAAGAAGTCATTAGTATGGATGATTTGACTAACAAGGTTGAGCATTTACTGGAAAAGATTCAAGAAACTTTATTGTTAAAAGCCCAACAATTTAGAGATAACAATACGCATCATGCTAAAGACTGGGAAGACTTTAAAGAATTGATGTCTAAAGATTCAGGATTTGTATACGCCCATTGGGATGGAACTGCAGAAACTGAACAAAAAATAAAAGAAGAAACCAAAGCAACCATTCGTTGTATTCCTTTGAATAACACCAAAGAAGAAGGCGAATGCATTTACAGTAAAAAGCCATCAACTCAAAAAGTGATATTTGCCAAAGCCTACTAAATGGATAGTTCAAAAAAAATTATCGATAAACTGAGTAAAAAAGCGGCTACTAAGCAGGAGGTGTTCAGAGTAAGTAAGTCGGCTTTTAATTCTTTAAAGGAAGTAGCTAAAGAACTGTCCAATGATTTAGAGAATCAAATCTCCCCAATAGACAAAAACGTTGAAGTCAAATTTACTGACAAGGGCGAGTTTGAAATTGAAATAAAATTTTCTGGTGACACTCTCATCTTCCACATGCATACTAATACCTTTTCTTTTGATAAAACCCATCAAATATGGAATTCAAAGTATGTAAAAGAAGATAAATACCGTGCCTATTGTGGTGTTATTAATGTCTATAATTTTCTAAGTGACAGCTTCAAGTACCACAGAGAAAATGACTTAGGCTTTCTGTTAGGACGTATTTTTATCAACAAAGACCAACACTTTTTTACAGACGGCACTAACAAAATGGGCTTTCTCTACAACGATTTTGAACATTCTGTGTTAAATAAAGACATTCTCAAAAGTATAATTGAAGAATTAATGCTAAATGCCATGGATTTTGAGCTAATTACTCCTCCATTTAAAGATGTTCAGGTCGTAAGCGTACATCAAGTGATGGAAATGAGCAAAAAAATGAAGCTAAAAACCTCTAAAAAATTAGGTTACAGGTTCAACAGCGAAAAATAATTTCATTTTTTTTCTTAACCCCTTTGTGAAATTATAAAAGATATTATATTTGCACTCGCCTTTTTTAAGGACTAACACACTGGCCCCTTCGTCTAGTGGTTAGGACGCCAGGTTTTCATCCTGGAAACAGGAGTTCGATTCTCCTAGGGGCTGCTAACCCACTCTGCATTCAGAGTGGGTTTTTTTTGTCTTAATTTTCAGATTGATGTAACTTGCATCCTACTTAACACGTTCAAATGAAGTTTGTCTACAAAAGTATTCTATTGTTTTTTTGTTTGTTTCTATTCTTGGTTTTACCTCATAATAAAGAACAAAACATACCCTCTCCCATTAATAATACATTCTTTGCACACAGGGGTTTGCCACATTTAGCAGAAAATAGTCATGAAGGATTTTTACAATCCAAATCAGTTGGATTCACTGCACTGGAAACAGATGTGAACTTTACTAAAGACCATAAATTAGTGTTACTTCATGACAATAATCTTAAAAGATTGTTGGGTATTGACAAAGACATAAATGACCTTAATTGGGAAGACATAGAAAATCTAAGTATTCGTCACGAAGACAAAATAAGCAGCAATAATGTGTTGACATTAGAAGAATTACTACAAGAAGACTACGCTTTTCAAACGGTTTACCTTGATTTTAAAACAACTTCAAAAACCATTGCCGATAGCCTTTTATCTTTAATGGAAAAGTACAATGCTTATGATCGTTTTTTAGTTGCAGATGCCAACGTTCTATTTTTAACCTATTTGAAGTCTAAAAATCCTAATATTCAAACTGTACTTGAAGGTTTTAATAAAGGGAAAGAATGGACTTACTACCTTATCCCAGAACGTTATAAACCTAACTATTGGGCTAGCTTTTTTTCTGAAGTTGATGAAAATCACCTTTACTTTTTAAAAAATAAAAAACTCCTAAAGCGTAAAATCGTTTATGGTATTGATAAACATAATATCGAAGAAGCTCTTGAAATGGGATTGGTTCATTTGGTAGTTGATTACGATAAAAGTATCTCTTCTTTTATATTTAAAGATTAAAAACTACCTCCCACATACGGTTTTGAAATCGCACCATTTACAAGCCGATTCATCATCAGTAGGGTAAAAATCATTTCTTTCATCTAAAATAGAGGATAGTAATCCTTTCAATTCGTCTTCAAATTCATCCAAAACCAAAGCATCCATTTTTAGAGGAGTTTTGTTCTTTGTAACGTATATCAAACCATCCTCTAAATTTCTAAGGGAATAATTCCCTGCTCTAAAAGCAGTATCGTCTTTCAACACACTTTTGGAATAGAGGTAAGCATAGGTCATAAGCTGAAAGGCTTTGGACTTTTTAGGATTAGTGGTCAGTTCGGAAAATTCTTTGAAACTCAAATCTTTTTGCTCCACCTTACCCGATTTATAATCTACTATACGAATGGAATCTCCTACTTGATCTACCCTATCCACATTTCCAAAGAGTTTGAAATTCACACCTTTTACCGTCAGTTCATAAGGCAAAGACCGTTCGGTATCTGTTACCTTTAGAGGTGCGATCGTGTCTCTTATAAATTGTTTTTCCGTCTCAAAATAGTTCTTGGTGAGTCGTTGTGCTACTTTCCAAATAAGGTGATTCTTACCTTGATACATGCCTTGTCCCACTTCCTTTTTAAAGCCTTCATCAATCAAAGCGAGGGTAAGTTCTTGTATGTGATCTAAATTTTCTTCGGTCAATGGAGCTTCCAAATAAACCTGATAAGCATGGTGTAATGCCTCATGAATTATAGTACCAAAAGAATGAGCTTCCATGAACTCTACCAAATCGTCTTCAACATATATTTTAGCAATGTACTTGAAGTAAAATTGCAGCTTACAGTTTATAAATGTATTTAGGGAAGTTGGCGATACTTTGTGCGTTGCCCAATCTAGTATGCGTTCTTTTACTTCATCTGTTTTACTAATATGAATTGGTTGAAAAGATGTAGAAGTTGAAGCGTTGGATTGTAGCACTTGTTCATTAATGTCCAAATGTGAAAGCTCGGTGCTTATCTGCGTAATGAAACGGCTCTTTTCGCCACTTCCAAAATCGTCGCTTTGGGTATTGTAGAGTAAAAAAACGTTTTCAGCACGTTGTAGCAAACGGTAAAAGTGATAAGCAAAAATAGCATCTCTCTCCTCATGAGTTGGCATTTTAAAATACTTCTTCAACACAAAAGGGATAAAAGAATTAACCGACTTACCTGCTGGCAGTTTTTCTTCGTTTACGCTAAGAACAATGAGGTTTTTGAAGTCCAGTGTTCGCGTTTCTAAGACACCCATCATCTGTAGACCATTAAGAGGTTCTCCCATAAAGGATATGGTCTCCTTACCTATAATTTGGAAAAAGATGGCTCTGAGGGTCTTTAAATCCATCTCACCCTGAAAATCCACGAGGTGATTCTCCAATACTTGCAAGGATTTATAAAAAGAAAATAAAATTTCAGACTCCACACTGGCTTTTTCAGAAATCAGCTGATTCTTCAAGGCATCCAAAAGTGATTTGATGCTATGAAGACACATATCCGTCTCACTCCAATCCCCTAACAGTAATGATAATACATCCCACTGCTTATGCTGATTAAAGTGTTTTCTTAAAGTAGAAGCACTCACAAAAAGTATCTTTTCTTTCCCCAAATACTGGTTTATATCCTTAAATAGTGTAGGCTCAAACAAGCGGCTCATGTAAGGGTGTCTGAAGATTTTCTGTAGGTCTTTAGTAAAGAACTTCTGTTGTAGATTATTGGCTTTCTTAAGGTGTGATTTAAAGAGTAAATCAATCAGGCTATACAATGGCGTAGTGCCAATGGGAGCACCCATGGTAATATTTACAGCATTTATGCTCTCAGGCAAATTATTCAGTACGGGAAACAAAAGGTTTTCATCGGCAAGAACTAAAGCTGTCTGACTATTTTTTAAATCATCAGAAGCTAAATCGCTCAAAAGATTACCAGCTACTCTAGACTGACCGACATTTTTGGCACAACCTATTATGTTTATTGTTTTATCCTTTTTAAAGTAGTTAGTTAATTTACTAGCACCCCACTTCTGAAAATGTTGCCTTAGAAATAGACCGGCCTCATGTTTTTCATTTTCTACATAATGGGCATCTGCATCCCAAAACAAACGGGCATTTTTATGAGTTACAAAATGATTTACAATCTGATTTTCTGCTGTGGTTAGGGCGTTTAGTCCTACAAACCACACCTCATCGAACTGATGTTTTACGCTTTGTATATTGTCAGCCGCTTTCCTATAAGCCAGTCCCTGATAGGCTAAATTATCCTCTAATAAAGAGCTTGTAAATGCTGTGTACCATTCAAACAAATAGGCGAAAAACTGCACGTATTTCTCCTGAAAGGCAGTAAGCTCTGCACTGTTCAGACTCCAAAGTTCCAGTTCTTTAATGTCTCTAAGGTTGGTAAGTAATGCCTTGGCATCAACCATATAGCGATCCATCTCATTAAAATCATACAGTATGGTCTGACTCCATTTTAAAAACTGCTCGAAAGTATCATCGTTTTCTGGTGGTCTATTGGTGTTGAATACCTCATACAGTCGAAACTGTAAACTCAAATTATCAAGTGTATTTAAGCCAGAAAGTTCAGTTATAAAATCTTCAATAGAATAGATCTTTGGTAACCAAATAGGTTCATCTATCTTTTGAGACAAATGGTGTTTTAGAAAAACAATAGAACGCTTTGAAGGCAAGACTATAGTCAAACCATCCATACGCTTTCTGTTTGAAAGTATTTCTTTGGCAATATGTTCTAAAAATGAGCCTACCACGATACTACTTTTTCTATATTTTCTGTATAAACGATATATTTAGATATTTTTCTAAAACCCATCATTTTCAGCAAGTTAGAATAATTATCAACTTGAGATTTATGACTTTCCATTCTCTTACTAGATCCTGTTTTATAATCGATAACCTTTACCTCATCATCTTTAATTAAAAGACGGTCTGGAATGTAGGTGTCGCCACTATCTAACAGTATTTCTTGTTCCGTTTTCACCTTCCATTCTTCCGAAAAGAAAGGCTTAATTTCATCATCATTTAATAAATCATCAAGGCGACTTCTTAGCTTAGATTTAAGTTCTGAAGTCAATAAACCATTTCGTTCCAAATCATTAAGCACCTTGTCTTTATCTTCCAAATAATGAATCTTTGATAAGGCATCGTGCAAAAGACTCCCCCATTGTTGGCGGTCTAAATTCACATCCCAAAGTTGATTTGAATTGTTTTTTAACTGTATAACCTTTCTCCAATTGGCTAAAGAGGTGTAAGATAAGTGATAACCATTATCTGGTTCTTCGTCTGTATTTTGTTTTGGTAATAACTGCCCTATTCGAACGGGGAATTCAGTGGCAGCATCTTTAAAATAATGAGCTATTAACTGGCTCAAGGAATTAGGTTTATCGCCACTACCAAAGGATTCGGTGTATATGTACAACTGCTCTTTGGGTCGCGTCATGGCTACATACAGAACATTTAAATCGTCCATCAAGGATTTATCACTCTCACCTTTGTGAAGTTCGGCATAATCAGACTTTTCCAATTCTTTTGTATTGTCTAATAAAGCCACTTTCATTTTCTTAATCTTACCCTTAGCATCTACCCATAATTCCTCTGCTGGCTTTCCTATTTTCCAATTGAAAGGAATAAATACAATGGGAAACTCTAGTCCTTTGGACTTATGTACCGTCATAACCTTAACTGCCTTTGTATCTTCTGGTACTACAATGGCTTCTTTTTCATTGTTCTTTTCCCACCACTCTAAAAAAGCCGAGACATCATTGCTATTCTTTATTGAGAATTTATGTACTGCATCTAGAAAATACTGCAGATATATGTCTGTAGATGATAGATTAAACACTTGAATTAATCGCTCAACCAAATCGTAAATAGGTAGCTCCCATAATGACTGCGGAACAAATCGGATTCCTAAAGACTCTAAATAAGAATAAAAGGATTTTATATCTCCCTCTCCTACTGATAGTAATAATTTATGAATAGGAAGTTTTTCATCATTTATCCTATGGTGAAGGTAAGTCAGTATAAAAGTCTGTGCTACTTTATCTGACGGATGATGTAAAAAACTCAAAAGAGATAATACAAAATGAACATCTTTGGAAGCGTTTAGTAGAAGTGCCTCGTCTGATAACACATTTACACCTGCAGCACTTAGACAGATGCTGCTTCAAACGTTTCTTTTTTAGTACGGCATAATATAGCCATGTCTTTAAGGTTGTAATTTAAAGACCTCAACTCCTGAATTTGAAGAATAATTTTCTGCATGACCTCAGCCTTGAAAAACTCCTTAGACTTAGGTGATAAATCAATATGAACATAACCTCCATCTTTTCCCATAGGGTTTTGCTCATTTGAGGTATATACTTTTTGTAGCTCTGGGCTAATGACGGTTTTAAGTTTTGTAAAAAAAGAATTATTGAAATTAACAATCTCTTTGTGGCTTCGCCAGTTATCTGATAATACCTTTTCTTCGGTATTATTCCATAAGCTTTGCTTGAGTTCTTCTGGGTTGGGTAACATTTCGGACTGAAGAATTTCATTAGGGAGTTGAACGAACTGTTCGACCTCTCCACCTCTCCACCTGTATATAGATTGCTTGGCGTCACCTACAATCAAATTTTGATATCCTTCTGATAGAGAATTATGAACTAATGGTAACAAGTTGTGCCACTGCATCACAGACGTATCTTGAAACTCATCGATTAAAAAATGATGATAACGTTCTCCTAACCTCTCGTAGATAAATGGGGCTGGTTCTTTTCTAATAATTTCGGCGATTGCATTGTTAAATTCTGAAATATGCTTAACATTATTTTCTTCTTTGAATTGGTCTAGCTCTTTAGACAACTCATTCAGTACAGCTATCGAATAAATATTTTTTGATAGTAGTTTATTGAATACGTAATTCTTGTACTCTTTAGCAATGTGTTCCTGAACTTGATTAAATAACTGTATTAAGTATGCCGAATTGGCCTCTATTATTGATTTTTTTTCTTCATGAGCGTCTTTTTTACACCAATGGTTATTATCTACATTTTTCTTAACCGTTTTGTTTGGGAAAAACGTTTTGGATGACCGCTTTTTAAAACTATCAAAATAGTTGTAAAAGTATTTACCAGTAAAATCGCCAGCTACTAGATTATGTCTTTTGCAAAACTCCAAAAATTCAAAACGATTTTCCAATAACACATTTTCGAAAGCCATCATCTCAGCATTGAGTTCATCTTTCACCTCCAAACAATCCGTAATACTAACTTGTGAAAGAGAATCAATAAATTTTTCTGACTTTTCAGAGAACAAATGCTTTGAAAATTCTTCCAAAGAGCGTTCTAGATTGTAGCTTTTCCCCTCATCTGCTTTGGAAATAGCAAAAGACACTAAAGCTTTTGAAAGCTCTTTGTTTGTTCCTATTCGGCTGATAAGAAATGATACCGTTGGCTGAATCAATTGATCCTGATCCATCTCAACCTCAAAGGCTTGTGCCATTTGTAAATCATGGGCGAATGTTTTTACAATCCTAAATACAAACTTATCTATGGTAGAAATTGATAAATCCGTATAGTTGTGAAGTATAGCAGTAAGAATTTTCTGCGAACGTTCTATTATCTCCTCCTCAGTCAAAGATGTATCTTGCTGGATATGACTAAAAAATGAATTTGGCTTTCCTTTTCCTACACCCTTAGATAAATCCTGAATGAAAGAAAGCACCCTTTCTTTCATTTCAGATGCCGCTTTGTTTGTAAAAGTAATAGCTAATATGTGTCTAAAATATCTAGCAAAAAAGTCCTTGCCATCACCCAAAAGAGCTATTCGAATATAATTCCTAACCAAAGTGTAGGTTTTTCCTGAGCCGGCTGAAGAGCGATATATTTGGAGATTTTTTTCCATTAATTACTTCGCAAAATAGACAATTATGTATGATTTATTATAAAATTATAAGTATACTTTATTCACAATTTGAAAGTTATAATTTATTCAGATAATGGTCGTTAGATTATTAAATCCCTTTTTATAACCTTATATTTGTACCTATGCATTTATCGAAGTCAATTTTTTCATTATTAGTAGTTTTTACAATAGTCTTTTCATCGTGTAAACAGCCTGGATGCACTGATCCTACTGCCTCCAATTATAACGCTGATGCTGACAAAGAAGACGATTCGTGTATCTATGATAATCTGAACTTACAATTTAACCTGAAAAATAATGAACAAGCATTTTCTAGGTACGATACACTTAATTTTAATGAAGGCTCATTTAGAGTAGAGAACATAACGTTTTATATGTCTAACATTACGCTGAATAACACCTCAATCAGTAAAAATGTTAAGGATGTTCACCTCTTTCGTTTGGATGAACCGAACACCATGAATCTGCAAGTTACAGCTCCTAACGGCAACTATGAAAGCGTATCTTTTGGACTGGGTTTAACCCCTGAACTTAATAGTACAGAGCCTTCTGACTACGCTACCGACCATCCTTTAGGGCTTAATCAGAATACGTATTGGCCTATGTTATCTGGTTCCTATATATTTGTTAAGATAGAAGGAAAAATGGACACCTCACAAACGTCTACTTTTTATCCACTGACTTACCATTTAGCTCATGAGGATTTATACAGAGCATTGGATTTTCAAAAAAGCATATCACTTGACGAGAACAATACAGCCAGTCTACAATTTAATATAGACCTATCTGAGTTGTTCACTGATGTTGACCTTTCCGAAGAGTTAGCACATGAACGTACTTCTAGTCCTTTAGCCAATCAATTAATTACAAACTTTTCAAATGCTATTGAATTGGAATAAATTAACAATACTTCTATGCTGTTTTGGGCTTCTTTCTTGTGAGAGAGATATTCCTGTTGTTGAGGCCATCGATTACAACCCAACTTTTGTAGCTTTTGATGTGCCTAATAGGTTTCCATCGCCAAATTTACCCACAGACAACTCCCTTACTGAAGAAGGAATTGCTTTAGGAAAAAAATTGTTTTACGACCCAATCCTTTCAGGTAATAACACTTTATCTTGTGCTGATTGTCATTTCCAATCAAAAGGCTTTAGTGACCCTGCAAGAGTTAGTATTGGAATTGAAGGTGTTCCTGGCACAAAAAATGCATCTGCAATTATTAATGCGGCATGGAATACCACCAATTTTTGGGATGGAAGAACCATTTCACTAGAAGAACAAGCACTTGGTCCGGTTACAAGCTTTATTGAACTTCATTCCCCTTCTTGGGAACAAGTGGCTCAAGAACTGATGGATAATTCAGAATACAAAGGTTTATTCAAACAAGCTTTCAATGTTGATGTCATTGATTCATCTCATGTTGTAAAAGCTATTGCTCAATTTGAAAGAATACTAATATCATCAGAGTCTAAATTCGATAAATTTTTAGATTATGAAGCTAGTCTAACACCCTCTGAACTGAGAGGGAAAGAGATTTTTAATACAGAAAAAGGCGATTGTTTTCACTGCCACTCCTACCCTCTATTTACAAGCAATCTATTTCATAACAATGGTCTTGACCCTGAAGAAAGTATGGATAATGGTCGATTTAATGTAACTAATGACCCTAACGATAAAGGTAAATTCAAAAGTCCCACGCTACGTAATGTAGAGTTAACAGCACCTTATATGCACGACGGAAGATTTGCCACATTAGAAGATGTTATTGACCACTATAATTTTGGAGGACATAATTCTTCTACTATTGATCCATTGATGAAAAAGGTTGATATTGGACTAGGATTGACTCAACAAGATAAAACTGACCTCGTAAATTTCTTGAAAACATTAACCGATAGTACTTTTATTAATAACCCTGAATTCCGACCTTAGCAACAAATTCTGATAACTATTAATGTATCACAAACTGAAACATACTGTAATAACCTTAATTAGCTTCTTAGTCTTAGTTCTTTCTAATCATTCTAAGGCTCAAGAGTTGAGATGTGGCACTATGGAACGTTTTGAATATGAAAGCAAAGAAAATAACGCTTTATTACTACAAAGGAATAACATCAGCAAGACTCTTAAAGAATGGAAAAAAAATAGCTCAACGCCAGATTCATACACTATACCTGTAGTCTTTCATATTATTTACAAAAATGAAAGTGAATACGTTTCGTTTGAACAAGTAATGAGTCAATTAGAGGTGCTAAACCAAGATTTCAATCGTACAAATCCAGACGCAAACCTTACCCCTGCTCAATTTCAAGATGTTGCCGCAGATTGTAACATTAACTTTTGTTTAGCACAACGTACTGAAAACAACGATACAACTTCTGGCATCACATACACGCAAACAAGCGTAAGTTCTTTTTCTTTGTATGACAATCGTATTTTTCAAGATTCTTTAGGTGGAAAAACCATTTGGAATAGTTCGGACTACCTCAATATTTACGTTTGTGATTTAACCAATGCTTTAGGTTTTTCTTCATTTCCTGGAGGAAACCCAAACAGAGATGCCGTAGTTGTTGATTTCTCAAACTTTGGAACAATAGACATTACACCACCGTTCAATAAAGGACGAACTGCAACACATGAACTAGGACATTGGCTCGACCTCTATCACATATGGGGCGGCGGAAATTGTAGCACTGATGAAGTGGATGATACACCAAGTCAGGAGACTGAAAATTATGGCTGCCCTGTACATCCAAGTCCTACTTGTGATAATAGCGGGGATATGTTTCAGAATTACATGGACTATACTAATGATGCTTGTATGAACCTGTTTACCAATGGACAGAAAGAGAGAATGCACGCTACACTAAATACTGAAAGACTTGGAATCGGCAATACAGACTTCTGTCAACTTCCTTATGAAGATATTGGTATTAACAGTAATATTCAGCCATTAGAAAATCAAATATATTGTGGTGAAAATCTTGAGCTCATAACGTCATTATATAATTACTCTGAAAACGCTATAACTAAGGCAAAAATTTATTATCAGCTTGACGATGAAAACCCAATTGAGTTTGAATGGACTGGAAATATAGACCCAAATACTTCCCAAGAAATAAACTTAGGAGACCAAATATTCAGTACTGGCGAGCATATTTTAAAAATTTACAGCTCTTTACCTAATGGCTTTAGAGATATTAATCCTTTAAATGACACTAGCTATATTAGTTTTACAATAACTCAAGGAACCAATATTGACTTCGCTATTCAAACTGATAATTATGCTGAAGAAAATTATTGGGCAATTTTAAATAGTCAAAACGATACAGTAGCTTCCGGAAATGAATTAGTAAGTAATGAAATTAATACATTCAACTACTGTCAAGATTTGGATAGCTGCTATACTCTAGTTATATATGATATCTATGATGATGGAATATGTTGCGACTTTGGAAATGGGTTTGTCGCAGTTAATGGTCAAAACTTTAGTGGTGATTTTGGCTCTGAACTACAGATTGACTTATGTAATACAATTGGTATTGACGAAGTTATTAAAAGTGATTTTGTAAAAGTTTACCCCAACCCTACAAATGATTATATTACTATTGAGTCCAAAACACTCATTAAAGAGGTAAGAATTTATGACATATACGGCAAAAATGTACTCCAAAAAAATTGTCATAGCAATAAAGAACTCGTAAATTTGTACATGCTCAGTTCAGGAGCGTACTTTTTACAACTGTTAACTAACAATCAAACACAATCCGTTAAGATAATCAAAAGATGAAAAAAGCCCTTATACTATTCTCTCTATCACTAATCTCTGTTTTTTCAATTGCTCAGATTAGCATCAATAAAATACCAATTAGCTCAACACAAACACTATCAAGAGATGTGCCAACTTTAGAAATAGCATCTCCAGATATGATGCTAATTGAAAGCGAAGACCAAGATGCATCTATCAAAGGAAAACCATACCGTTATGCTAAATTAATTGATTGTGATATCGACCCTAGTAATGAAGGCTTGTGGGAAGAATTAGATAATGGTGTACGTGTATGGAGGCTAAATATTGAATCAGAAAATGCTAAAGCTCTTTCTCTATATTTCGATGCTTTTTGGATTCCTTCAAACGGAGAATTATATATTTATAATGAAGATAAATCAAAAGTCTTAGGAGCTTACACTAGTAGAAATAACCATGAAAGCGGTGTATTTGCTCATGAAATTATTGAAGGTGACAAACTTTGTATTGAGTATATACAAAGAGGCTCTGGAAATCCAATTTTACATATTGATAAAATATCTTACGCCTATCGTTCAATAAAAACTGCAAGTGAACTAAAAAGCTTTGGTGACTCTGGTGACTGTCAAAATAATGTAAACTGTCCAGAAGGCGATGACTGGCAAGATGTTAAAACTGCTATTTGTAGACTTAGTATTAGAATTGGTAATGGTACATACTGGTGTAGCGGCTCTTTAATAAACAATACAGCTGAAGACTGTACTCCATATGTATTGACTGCCGAACATTGTGCCTATGATGACGACAATAACAACTACGCTACTGAAAATGACATGAATCAATGGGTCTTTTATTTTAACTACGAGGCTGATGAATGCGAAAATCCTAGCTCAAACCCTAGCTCAAACACAATGACTGGATGCTCATTTGTTTCAAAAAGTAGTAACAATGGAAATTGGAATGGTACTTCTGATTTTTATCTAGTAGAACTAAATAATAGCTTGCCATTTGACTACGGCTTGTATGTAGCAGGTTGGAATAGAAGTAATACAGCTTCACCAGAAGGTGTTGGTATTCACCACCCAGCAGGGGACATCAAGAAAATATCTACCTACTCACAATCTACAACTTCTGTTAATGGTGGTAGAGACTGGAGAGTAAGGTGGGCAAATACTGAAAGTGGACACGGCGTTACGGAAGGAGGCTCTTCTGGAAGTCCATTGTTGAATATGGATAAGCAAATTATAGGTGATCTATCAACCGGTAGCTCTGCATGCACACCTTCACAGTTTTTAAATGCACCTGATAATTATGGTAAACTTTCAGAAAGTTGGGATCAAAATGGAAGTACTAATGACCTTAGGCTTAAACCCTGGTTAGACCCAACGAACTCAGGAGTGATTTCAATGAATGGAAAGCTTTGTGGTTCGCCAATGGTGGCCAACTTCAATGCAGCATATACACACGTACAAACCGGCTTGCCTACTCAATTCTTTTATACTGGAACAGGTAATCCTGAAACATATAGCTGGACGTTTTATGGCAATGGAGTAAATCCTTCAAGCTCAACAGATCCAGCTCCTGTAGTAGTTTATTCTAACGATGGCAACTACACCGTAAGGCTCGATGTTACGGGTGAAAATGACAACTCAAGTTATGAAATTAAATCTGCTTATATAAAGGTTGACCAATTCGGTGGAAGTATAGGAATTGAAGAAAATAAACTCTCTGTTAATATTTTTCCTAACCCATCATCTGGTATTGTTTATCTAAGTCAAAATATATCAGGTGATGCTGAAGTAAGAGTAATAACTCTATTAGGTAAAGAAATTTACTCCAACACTTTACTAGAAACCTTAAAGATTGACCTATCTGAATTCAGTAATGGTGTTTACTTTATAGAAGTCAGAAATGAAAATTCATTTACTAGCGAAAGATTGATTTTAAATAGATAAATGACAAACTCCTTATTTACTATACTAAACAGCAAATCTACACCAGAGGATTTAAAAAGTATCGCTCAGAAGGTTGCCAACAATGAACGTATTACTATTGAAGATGGTGTTCGTTTATTTGATGCCGATTTACCTTTTTTAGGTGTACTCGCAAATTATATTAGAGAATCTAAACATCAAGATTTCACCTATTTCAACAGAAATATACATATCGAACCTACAAATATTTGTGTCTTCGACTGCAAGTTTTGTTCATACTCTAAACTATTAAAACACAAAACAGAAGGCTGGGAACTATCAGAGGAGGAAATCCTCGACAAAATGAGAGAATACAAAGACCAGCCTATAACTGAAGTTCATATTGTAGGAGGTGTTCATCCTAAAATGGGACTAAACTATTTTGCTAGCCTCATCAAAAAAATCAAAGAAATTAGACCTGACATTCACGTTAAAGCCTTTACTGCTGTTGAGCTTGATTATATGTGCAGAAAAGCCAAAGTGAGTTATGAGGAAGGCTTAAGTATTTTGAAAGAACACGGACAAGATTCACTTCCTGGAGGTGGTGCTGAAATATTTGACGAATCTATTCGTGAACAAATTTGTAAAGACAAATGTACTTCTGACCAATGGTTAGAAATCCACGAAACGGCTCATAAATTAGGAATGCCATCTAATGCCACAATGCTTTATGGTCATATTGAAGAGCCTGAACATCTTGTGGATCATATGAATCGATTACGTAATTTACAAGATAAGACTGGTGGCTTCAATACGTTTATACCCTTAAAATTTAGAAATGGTGAGAATCAAATGTCTCATATTCCTGAAGTTAGTGTAATTAATGACTTAAAGGTATATGCTATTTCAAGAATATTCATGGATAACTTTTCACACATCAAAGCCTATTGGCCAATGATTGGTAGAAATACAGCTCAATTATCACTTTCCTATGGTGTGAACGATATTGATGGCACAATTGACGATACTACCAAAATATACTCAATGGCTGGGGCTGAAGAGCAAACACCTACTCTTTCTACTCAACAGTTAGTTGAGCTGATTAAAAATGTGAAAAGACATCCTATCGAAAGAGACACGCTTTACAAGGTTGTAAAAGACTATAAAGACGTTGAATTTAAGTCTGAGGAAAAAAGCTATTAAACTTTGTGCTTGGCATAATTTCGCCATTTTTCAATAACACTATGCATATCCGCAGGAAGTTCTGATTCAAAGGACATCCATTTTTTAGTTTTTGGGTGGGTAAATCCTAAGCTTTTAGCATGTAATGACTGCCTAGGAATCATCTTAAAACAATTCTCAACAAATTGCTTGTATTTAGTAAAGGTAGTACCTTTTAATATCTTGTCTCCTCCATATTCAAAATCATTGAACAAAGGGTGTTTTATGTATTGAAAATGAACTCTAATCTGATGAGTTCTTCCAGTCTCTAGTTTACATTCAACTAATGAAACATAACCAAACTTTTCAAGAACTTTATAATGCGTTTTGGCAACTTTACCGAAATCACCTTCTGGAAAAACAGTCATCACCTTTCGGTTTTTAAGACTTCTACCAATGTTTCCCTCTATACTGCCTTCCTCATCTTCAAAATCACCCCATACTATGGCATTGTATCTTCTGTCAATAGTTCTTTCGAAAAACTGTTTAGAAAGAGAGTCCATAGCATTCTCATTCTTTGCAATTACCATTAAACCAGTCGTATTTTTATCAATTCGATGAACTAAGCCTGGTCGAGTAGAGTCACCATTATTTGATGGTAAATTCTTAAAATGAAAGGATAGTGCATTTACTAATGTACCATCATAATTACCATAGCCTGGATGAACAACCATTCCTGCCTCTTTGTTTATTACGACTACATCATCATCCTCATACACAATATTTAGTGGAATATCTTGTGGGATGAGTTCAATTTCTCTAGGTGGATTAGTAAACATTACGGTTACTATATCAAACGGCTTAACCTTATAATTTGATTTTACAGCTTTATCATTTACTCTGATAAAACCGTCAGCAGCAGCTTGTTGAATTTTATTTCTAGAAGTACCTTCTAATCGATTAAGCAGAAATTTGTCGACTCTTAGAGGCTCTTGACCTTTATCAGCCTCTACCCTATGGTGCTCATACAACTCATTTGATTCTTCTTCAATCATTGAATAATTAGTTTTTCAATATGTGAGCGATTAGAAAGTGAAGTCATCTTTAGAATATAAACTCCCTTGGAAAAGCCAGAGACATCAATTCTGTGTGATGTATTAAAGTCAGTACTTAATAATTGTTGACCACTTAGACTGTACACATCTACTATCGAAGATTCGTTACCATTAATATTTACAACACCAGTCGCTGGATTTGGAAAAATAGAAAGTGGAGACAATTGGAACTCAACACTATTAGATGGAGTTGAAAGATTTCCAAAAACAGGACGAATCATCCAAGTGCCATCACAATCGGCACAATTGGACTGTTGCCAATTTCCTCCTAAATTGTAATACATTCTGTCGTTATTTAATCTATTTCTATCAAGTCCTACATTGATAATATTTTCAGAATACTGTTCCCAACCTACAAATACAGAGCCTGAAACAACAACAGGATTCTCTAAAACATACTCGTAAAAACCATTTTTGGTATCAGTATATTCAGGATAAAAGATTTGACTCTCATACAATTCATTGGAAGGTTCTCCTGACTCACTGCTCCACAATTTAATTCGAAATGCTATACCATACGAATCTTCGTAGTTCTTTTCAAAATGTAACTGAACAGCTTTCAAAGTATCTTGTTCGGCAATATTGAAAAGCATAGCTACCTTTCCCTGTTCAGCATTTATTCCATAGGATGCTTCTGCAGTACCATCATCTAAAGCATAATAATTATCAAAAACTTGACTAAACCTTAGTGTATCATTTTCTTGAAATAGACTGTTATCGTCAGTAGCTATAGATTGAATGATTGTGTATGAATTACTTTGCAGCGCATCAACAGACGGCGGAAATGCACTAGTTCCAACAGTTATAGCAGTGGGTGAATCGTCAGAATAAGAAAAATTCACATCTAGTGCAGGTATCTCATCATTTCTTGTTGGACCTGTTGAAGGGTAATGAAAAACTAAATCATTATTATAATCATATATGTCGTAGCGGTAATCAACACTTTGAGGAGTACTATAATTATTTCTTATCCAAGTATCCATATTAGTAGACATATATGCTGCTCTATTTTTATCAAAGTGTGACCAAGGGATGGTGTAATAGAAATTAATCATTTGAGAAGTCTCATAAATGAAGGCTACATCTTCAACATCATTCAATAGGCTAATATCATTAGTAAGTAAGACATTATCAATGTGCCAATGGT
This sequence comes from Flavobacteriales bacterium, assembly GCA_965277895.1. Classification (GTDB taxonomy): domain Bacteria; phylum Bacteroidota; class Bacteroidia; order Flavobacteriales; family UBA7312. The sequence continues at coordinate 1,043,251 of CBDIDR010000001.1, read as the reverse complement.
CAAAGTTTCCCGAAAGAGTTGCCATATTATGAAACCTAAACTGAAAATCAGAATGTAAAAAAGCCAAATCATTTATGGTGTAATTGATTTTAGTGAAATCTGAAAGAGAGAAACCTACTGTATCCCAAACAGTTTGCCACACCAATGCAGTATCTAAAAACTGAACAGATAATTCATCATTATTTTCTGGCTCGTTACCGTATCCAGTCGACTGAAGTAAAAACGAAAAGTATACGTTACTATAAGCCGAAATGTCAATAGGCTTAGATGTTAAATAATCAGCATCTCCATGAGCTGTTTCCGAAACACTATTTCTTGGATTGCCAAGGGAATCTAAGCCGTCAAATGTAGCTACTCCAATATTTAAAGGATTAATTGGGTAAGTATTATTAACAAACACATCCTTGTCTTGCCATAGTTCAGCATTTGGATAACCTTTGTAATTGGAAAAATCATCGAAAAAGGGAAGTACAGGATTAGATTGAACTGAAATAGTGGATTTTTTTGATGCATCAGACAATTGAGAATTATACTTCAAAGGACTTACTCGCTCTTGTGAATAGAGTAAAGTAGATAAAAGCATTGAAATTAAAAGTAAAAAACTACTCTTCATCATTTGCGTCTGGTGATTTTAGGTAAATATCTACATTTCTACCTAGATTAATCATTTTATTTTCTGAAGCAGTTGGACGTTGACGGTAAATTACTGCAGTACTACTATCCGTAACATTATCATTGTATAATATAAGCCCAAGATTAATAGAATTCATTTGTAACAGAATTTCTGCATCTTCTTTAGTAAGGCCATTCAGATTAGGCAAATTGACCATTACATCGCTTAATCCATTACCAATCACTAAGTCTACTTTGGAACCAACTGAAAGGAATGTTCCCGATTCAATTTCTTTACCATTTACTGACTGTTCAAGAACAACATTTTTTGCCATATCTGGTACAAATGATAAATTTCCAGCGGATAGCCCTATGGATTTTAGCTTAGAAATTGCTCTCCTGAGCGTTAAGTCTACTAGATTAGGTAACTGAACTTCTTTCTTTTTCTTTGATATTATAGTCAAATATATTCTTCTATTTTCCTTGACAAAAGAACCCGCTTTAGGGTTTTGGTCAATTACGCTAAGAGGAGGCATTTCTAGATTGAAAACAGAGTCCATTACAACATAATTCAATGAATTTGATTTTAAAACACTATCAGCCTCATAAATATCCATACTGTATAAATCTGGCAATTCAATAAGCTTATCGTGACGGGTATAAAACCTTAAAAAAATCAAAACTGATAAAATGAGAATCACTACAAAACCAATTGAATAAAAAAAGTTTTTGTAAAAAATTTTAGTCAATAAAAACTTCAGCCAAGTCGGATTATTGTTTTCCATAATTAGTAGTGATAACGAAAAACAAATATAATAATTATGAAAGGTGTGCCCTCCATATTTACTTTTAGTTTATTTTTGAAATTATGAAAGCTATTGCTGTAGTTATGGGCGGTTATTCTGCTGAAAAAATTATATCCATGAAAAGTGGTGAAGTGGTTATGAATTTTCTAGATAAGTCTTTATACAAACCATACGCTATTGTTATTGATGAAAATGAGTGGACAATGGTTGATGGCAATACATCCTACCCACTTAATCGCACCGATTTTTCAGTTGATTTAAATGGTCAAAAAATTGTTTTCGATGGTGTTTTTATAGCTGTACATGGTCCTCCAGGTGAAAATGGCATCCTCCAAACCTATTTAGACGCATTAAATATCCCTTACACATCGTCTGGTGCAAAAGCATCTGAGTTGAGCTTTGACAAAGGTAAATGCAATGATTTTTTAAGAAATAAAGGCATTGCATGTGCTAAGTCAGTGATTCTAAAGAAAAATGAAACTGTGCAACAAGACTTTCTGATTAATACATTGGGACTGCCCTGTTTCGTTAAGCCAAATTCTAATGGCAGTAGCTTTGGAATTAGTAAAGTTTTAAGCTCTGACGAGCTACTTCCTGCCATAAAAAAAGCCTTTACGCATGATGATAATGTTATGGTTGAATCATTTTTATCTGGCACTGAAGTGACTTGCGGGGTGCATAATTTGAACGGAGATGTTCAAACCTTACCCATTACCGAAATAGTTAGTGAAAACGATTTCTTTGATTTTGAAGCTAAGTACGAAGGTAAATCTAAGGAAATCACACCTGCAAGAATAAGTGAAGACATTGCCAGAAAAGTGTCTGAAAGAACAATTGAAATATATAAGCTCCTAAATCTTGATGGAATAGCTAGGATAGATTTCATAATAACAGATGGTCAGCCGTTTGTAATTGAGGCAAATACAGTTCCTGGTCTATCTAAAGAGAGTATTATTCCTCAACAAGCACAAGCCAAGGGTATAAGCTTAACAGAATTGTTCAACAAAGCTGTCAATCATATGTTTGAAAGGAATTAATGACTCAGGCTTTCTATAGCTAATCGGTAACTATCCAATCCAAAGCCACAAATACTGCCTTTGCAGTAAGGAGCAATTAAAGATTTTCTTCTAAACTCTTCTCTAGAATATATGTTCGAAATATGAACCTCAATCACATCTGACTTTATAGATGAAATTGCATCGGCCAAAGCCACTGAAGTATGGGTATATCCCCCAGCATTGAGGATAATAGCATCTAACTCAAACCCTTTTTCGTGCAAAAAATTAATGAGTTCGCCTTCGACATTGCTCTGAAAATAAATTAAATTTACATTTGGATAGCCAACTGATAAGTTTGCGAAATAATCATCAAATGAAAGTTCACCATAAATATCCGTCTGTCTTACTCCTAATAAGTTTAAATTTGGACCATTAACAATTGCTACATTCATAGTACAAAAGTAATCAATGAGTTGGAAAAATTACATAAATGGTTTTCGTTCTTACCTTATGCTAGAACGTTCACTGTCCGAAAACTCTGTTGAAGCCTATATAAGGGATGTCAATAAATTGGTTGATTATCTTTCTATTAACGGCATAAAAAAGTCTCCAAAAGAGCTTACATCAAAGGATATTTCAACCTTTATACAATGGATTGTGAAATTTGGAATTAGTGCCAATTCGCAAGCAAGACTACTTTCTGGAATAAAAGCGTTTTATAAATATTTAATCCTTGAAGAAATCATTGATAAAGACCCTACTCTATTGATTGAAGGTCCTAAAAAAGGTCTAAAGTTGCCAGAAACTCTTAGTACAGACGAAATAGATAACCTTATAAAAAGTATTGACCTTAGTCATCCACAAGGGCAACGAAATAAAGCTATTATTGAAACTCTTTATGGTTGCGGACTAAGGGTTTCTGAGCTAATAAACCTAAAAATTACTAATTGGTACAGAAAAGATGGCTTTATTAAAGTGGTTGGAAAAGGGAATAAAGAACGTTTAGTACCAATTGGAAAAGTTACAGAGGGTATTCTAAAAATATACGTAGATCAAATTCGTGTACATCAAAAAATAAATAAAGGCTGTGAAGATTTTGTATTTCTAAATAGACGTGGAAATCAACTCAGTAGAGTAATGATATTTACCATCATTAAAAATTTAGCGGAAAAAACTGGACTCAAAAAAACCATTAGTCCTCACACCTTCCGACACAGCTTTGCTACTGAATTGATAAAAAGAGGTGCAAACTTAAGAGCAGTTCAAGAAATGTTAGGTCATGAGTCTATAAGTACAACCCAAATTTACACACACATTGATAGGGAATTTTTACGCGAATCTATTATCACTCATCACCCCCGCTCTTGACAGTTTACTCCAACATATGGAAACTTTATGTGATTAAAGGTTTACGATGGTTTATGATTATCATGCCAATCATCGTTATTTTCTTTCAAGAAAATGGACTTAGCCTAAAAGAGGTCATGATTCTTCAAGGCGTATACTCATTAATGGTAGCTTTAATGGAAATACCATCTGGCTACTTGGCTGATGTATTTGGCAGGAAACATACTCTCACTTTAGGGGCGATATTAGCATTTGTGGGGTTTCTAATACTCAGTCTTTCATTTACTTTTTGGCCATTTTTTATTGGTGAAATTATTTTAGGGGTTGGAGCAAGTTTTATCTCTGGTGCAGACTCGGCTTTACTATACGATTCTCTACTTGAAAGCGATAAGGAAAGTGACTACACCAAAGTCGAAGGAAGAGCTTACGGAATTGGAAACTTTTCTGAAGCGTTAGCAGGAATATGCGGTGGTTTGTTAGCCGATATATCATTACGTTACCCCTTATACTTTCAGGTTTTTATTGCAGCTTTAATAATCCCACTCACCTTCTCATTAATAGAACCCAAATCTCACAAAGAAAACCTTCTTCCAAAAAGCTTTAAAGCAATTTGGGAAGTTGTCAAATTCTCTCTTTTAGAAAATAAATTATTGAAGTGGCTAATTATTTTATCCTCAATTATTGGCTTTGCCACACTATCAATGGCTTGGTTTGCACAACCCTATTTTAAAAGCATTGATTTGCCCATAAAATACTTTGGCTTCGCATGGGCAATACTTAATTTAAGCACTGGTTTTTCTTCTATGAACGCGTATAGATTTGAATCTCTTTTTACTAAAAAAAGTTTGTCACTTTTTATTTCCATTGGAATTAGCTTGCCAATACTACTACTTTCTGGCTCTACCCCAGCTATTGGATTGTTGATGATATTTATAATTTATCTTGTAAGAGGAATAGCAACACCAATACTTAGGAATTTAATAAATGAAATAACCGAATCTAACGTAAGAGCTACAGTTTTATCCATTCGTAGTTTTTGTATTAGAATAACATTCTCCATTTTCGCTCCATTGATGGGATGGGTAGCCGATATTTATTCTCTACAAGAAAGTTTTATAATGTTAGGTATTCTAGTGATTGCGGTTAGTTTAATTTCTTGCTTTAAACTAGTTAAACTATCTAACAATTAGCTTCTGAGATAGTTGATGTGACTTTACAGAGACAAAGTAAAGACCTTCTTTTAAAAGCGATATATCAATTATATTGTCAAAAGTATTTAAACTCATTACTAACCTTCCACTTAAATTTGAAATTTCAATATACTTTTCACCTTTTAAGTTCATATTAAGATAGTTAGACGCTGGATTTGGGAATATAAAATCATTCTTTGAATACTCATCCAAAACATTCACCTCACAGTCAATCAAAAAATCAAAAGTATTGAACGAATTATCAACTAATTCAGAATTGATATTAACACTAAACTCAAGATTAGTTGGAATAGGGTTCACAAATATTCCTTCTAAAGAAATAGTCAAACTATTGCCCGATGTATACGAATTATCATCACTTGGTGGAACTATTGAAATGACAATTCCAGTATCGCTGGAGTTTTCAATATTAAAATAGCCGTCATTTGACTGACTTTCAGTGTTAAACAAAGCAATCTTTGCCTCATTATCATTAATAATATCGTGTACTACAAGTGAATATTGATTATTTATAAATCCGTTAATACCAGTTATTCCTACTGCTGAACCAACAAACTGATCTTCTGACAAATTGGAAATATCAAAACTACCACTATTTGAAGTTACCATAGTAGATTGTATATCTGGTTCATTGGTGTCTTGTTCAATATTAAGCGTAATATCAGCTACTTCCTCACACTCTAAAGTGCTAATTTCCATTAAAATTTCAGGAGAAAATGCTTGAGGCACAAATTCACCAACATAGAAAGTATCCAATTCTGACCAATCTGAATAATAACTAGCGTTTTCTGAGCAATATGCTTGAACCCTCCACTCGTAATAATTATCTGGTGATAAGTTACCCATCATATTGGAACTTACAGTACTATCCATATCAGAAAGAACTGTCCATTCAGTTTCAGAAAGAAGTTTAAAATTTAAGATAAAATGGTCTACTCCCGTACCTAGCATTGAATCCCAATTACCAACGGCAAAACCATTGTTTTGAAGAGGTATTATATCATTAACAAATAAACCAGTTGGAGACGGACAATCAATGTATGCAGAAGTTGTAAAGGTATCTACAACAGACCATTCTGCTTCATCTTGAAAATTATCAGAGCAAAATGCAACGACACTCCACACATAGGTCGTGTTATAGTCAAGCGGGCCAATTGTTCTGCTAACAGAAGTACTATCAAGATTAGATAAATTATTCCAATCCAATGAATCTATTTCCTTATACTTTATCAAAAAATCTTCAACACCAGTACCTAACATTGAATCCCAATGACCATCCACAAAAGCTGCCGTAGAATTAAATATGTAGTTATCTGTACTAAGACCAGTAGCTTGAGGACAGTCCTGACCAAATGAAAAGGAATAAAAAGATAGTAATAGGACTATTAAAAAGTGCTTCATTGTAGGGTTAGGTAATGTGTTATTAACAAAGATAGGCATAAATGGTAAAAAATCATAAATCTCATTCCATAATTAGACCTACATTTTATTACTTTTGTTATCACAATTTTACACACTACAATGAAACAAGTATCAAACCGATTATTACAACTTTCAGAATCAGCCACATTAGCTATGGCACGAATGAGCCGTGAGCTTAAAGCCGAAGGTCATGATGTTATAGCATTAAGCTTGGGAGAGCCTGATTTTGACACGCCAGATTTCATAAAAGAATCTGCAAAAAATGCTATTGACAACAACTTCTCGCACTACACTCCTGTGCCAGGTTTAATTGAACTTAGAGAAGCTATTTGCCACAAATTAAAACGTGATAATCAACTTGATTTCACCCCTACTCAAATCGTTGTCTCTACAGGTGCAAAGCAATCTATTGCCAATGTATGTTTGAGCTTATTAAACTCAGGTGATGAAGTGATTTTACCAGCTCCATATTGGGTAAGTTACTATGAACTTGTTAAACTTGGTGAAGCAACTCCAATAGTAATCGAAAGTGATATAGATAATGACTTTAAAATAAGTCCTGAACAATTGGAAAAAGCCATTACACCAAAAACTAAAATGATGATTTTTAGTTCACCGTGTAATCCAAGTGGCACAGTATACACAAAATCAGAGCTCGAGGCTCTTGCTACTGTTCTTGAAAAACATCCCAATGTATATATTATTAGTGATGAGATATACGAACTTATCAATTTTGGAGTTGAACACTACAGTATGGCGAGAATAGAATCCATTAAAGATAGAGTCATTACCGTAAATGGTGTTTCAAAAGGATTTGCTATGACTGGCTGGAGAGTTGGCTACATTGCTGCACCACAATGGATTGCAAATGCATGTAACAAAATTCAAGGTCAAGTTACTTCAGCAACTTGTGCAATTGCTCAAAAGGCAACTGAAACGGCTATGCTTGCCGATCCGTCTGAAATTGAAAATATGAAATTGGCTTTTCATAAAAGAAGAGACTTAATGCTAGGTATGCTAAACGAGATTGAAGGTATAAAAACAAATACACCAGATGGAGCGTTTTATATCTTCCCAGATATTTCTCATTATTTTGGAAAATCAGATGGAAAAGATACTATTAGTAATTCATCCGACTTTTGCATGTATCTATTAAATGATGCCCATGTAGCATTGGTAGCTGGTGAAGCATTTGGTTCACCAAACTGCGTAAGAATTTCATATGCTGCCTCTGAAGAAAGCCTTATTGAGGCAGTTAAAAGAATTAAAAAATCATTAGAAAAACTGAACTAATTGAGTTTAAATAATTGGAAATCTATATTTGATGGATTTGAAAAATTCAAAGTATTAATTGTTGGTGACGCAATGATTGACGCCTATATGTGGGGAAACATAAACCGTCAATCACCTGAAGCACCAATTCCAATTGTTGATATTACAAAGCATGAAAAACGTTTAGGTGGAGCTGCCAATGTTGCCATTAACATCAAAGCACTTGGTGCAGAGCCAATCTTATGTTCTGTAATTGGGAACGATAAAGATGCCTTTTATCAGTTAATGAAAGAGGAAGGACTTTTTACTCAAGGTATTCTTACAGATGATCGAAAGACAACCATAAAAACCAGAGTAATTAGCGAAGGAAAACATCAACTTAGAATTGATGAAGAAGATGTTTTTCCCATTAAAATCGAAGATGATTTCATAAAAAATACAATAGCATTAATGGTTGATGTTGATGTAATTATTTTTCAAGATTATAACAAAGGTGTTTTAACTGAAAAAGTAATCAATGAGTTAATTATCGAAAGTAAAAGGCTAAATAAGTTAACACTTGTTGACCCTAAAAAATACAACTACTGGAGTTACAAAAATGTGGATTTATTTAAACCTAATTTAAATGAGTTAAATCAAATCAGCGACAATAATGTTGAAGCCACTCAAATTGAAGAACTCACTAAGGAAGTTTCAGCTCAACAACAAAAACTTAATGCCAAATACTTCATGCTCACACTGTCACAGTTTGGCATTCACATTCAAGATGAAAATAATAGCCATCGATTTCCTGCTTTTAAACGAGATGTAATTGATGTTTCAGGAGCAGGTGATTGTGTAATAGCTACAGCTTCTTTAGCATTGGCCAGTAGATTATCTTCTGAGAATATTGCTCAATTATCAAATCTAGCAGGAGGATTATCTTGTGAAAAAGTTGGTGTTAATCCAATTGAAAAGGAAAACTTACTAAAAGAAGCTAATCGTTTAATATAGCGCCACAAAATTTACAATGAACCGCATCAGGTTCATGCCTCTCTTTTGAACATTCTCTGCAAGCCTGAGTACTGACATTTTTTTGTGTCGCCTTAACCATAGAGGCTGACACTATACCAGTTGGGACAGCAATTATACCATAACCCAAAATCATGATTATTGAAGCAAGAAACTTCCCTAAAGATGTTATAGGAACAACGTCCCCATAACCCACTGTTGTAAGGGTTACTACTGCCCAATAAATTGACTTAGGAATATTTTCAAAACCATTACTCTGCCCTTCAATAATATACATTAAACTACCAAGAACAACTACAATTAAAATTACCGACAAAAGAAATACAATGATTTTAGGTTGAGAAGACCTCAAAGCAATTTGCATAATATTTGCACCTCTTAAATATCTCGACAACTTAAATACTCTAAAAACACGTATCAATCGAATTATTCTGATATCCACCAACACACGCATCGGAGGGTATAAAAAGACTAGATAGGTAGGAATAATTGATAATAAGTCAATTATACCCATAAATGAAAAGATGTATTTAAACGGTTTCTTAATGGAATAAATCCTTAAGAAATATTCAATAGTGAATAAAATCGTAAAAAACCACTCGAACCACCTGAGTAAATACCCGTACTTAATTGAGATTGAATCAACACTTGAAAGAATGACACCAATAACGGATAAAATTATAGCTACTAAGAGAGCTATATCAAATAATTTACCCTCTTTGGTATCAGCTTCAAAAATTATTTCATGAATTCTATTCTTATCGAACATCTTGGCGAAGTTAAGACTATTTTAAAAATTGCCTTAAAAATTTATATTTTTATACATTTGACAAAAATTATCTAAATCTATATATGTCTAGAAGACTAAAAGAAAGCCGAGGGCAATTTGGTACAACGCCAGTATTTATGGCATCAATAAGTACCATTTTAGGTGCAATTCTTTTTCTAAGATTTGGTTATGCAGTCGGAAATGTTGGTTTTTTTGGTGCTATTGCCATTATTATTTTAGGACATGCCGTTACTATTCCAACAGCATTAGCTGTAGCAGAAATTGCTACAAACAGAAAAGTTGAAGGCGGTGGTGATTATTACGTAATTTCTAGGTCATTTGGACTCAATATTGGTGCTGCTATTGGATTAGCATTATTTCTATCTCAAGCCATTAGTGTATCCTTTTACATCATTGCATTTTCAGAGTCTTTCGTTCCTTTCGGGAAGTATTTGATAGACACATATGCCTTAGGCGACTGGAGTCATTTTCTTTTGGAAAAGAAGAGCATCGGACTTATTTCAATGTCCTTACTCTCTATGCTATTCCTTTACAAAGGGGCTAACATTGGCGTAAAAGCATTGTATGTAGTTGCGAGTATCATTTTTGTTTCTCTAATTATGTTCTTTTTAGGAGATAGTCAGATAGCTTGGAGCGAAGTAAGTTTCTTTTCCAAAGTAGATGATGCCGATAGTTTCTTCTATGTATTCACAATAATTTTCCCAGCATTTACTGGAATTTCTGCTGGCTTAGGGCTATCTGGAGACTTAAAAGAACCAAGAGTTTCCATTCCAAGAGGAACAATTTTTGCTACAATTTTAGGAGCTGTTATTTATGTTTTTGTGGCTTTCAAGCTCACTATTTCAACAAGTTTAGAAAACCTTGCTAATAATCAATTAGTAATGAGTGACATTGCTATTTGGGGACCAATTATCCCAATAGGATTAGCATGTGCTGCTATTTCTTCTGCATTAGGCTCAATAATGGTAGCTCCAAGGACTCTTCAAGCATTAGGAAAAGATAATATTTTCCCATCCAAAAAAATAGACCAGTGGCTTTCAAAAAGTAATGTTAGAACTAACGAACCAACTAACGGAACAATTATTACATGTGCAATAGCATTTTTCTTTGTATACGTCGGAGATATAAATTTTGTGGCCAGAATAATATCGATGTTCTTCATGGTAACTTATGGAGCCATCTGTCTCATCTCATTTTTGGAACATTTCTCTGGTGATCCATCTTACAGACCAGTATTTAAATCAAGGTGGTACATATCGTTATTAGGAGCTGTTTTATCCATTTGGTTAATGTTCAAAATGGATACTCTTTTTGCTTTTATATCCATCATTATAATGATAATATTCTATCATTTTATCAGTAAAAAATCCTCAGATAAAAGAGAATTTGTCAATCTATTTAGAGATGTTCTTGAGCAAATAGCCAGACAACTTCAAGTATTTCTTCAAAGAAAAAACGAAACTTCAGAGGAAAGAGTGCATTGGAGACCATTTGTGGTAAGTATTAGTGATGCTTCACTAAAGAGAACAAATGCTTTTGATGTTACTAGATGGATAGCCTACAAATATGGTTTTGGCACATACATTCACTTTATTCAAGGATATTTGAGTCGTCAGACTTTCAACCTTTCTAAGGAAATAAAACACCAACTTATTGAAGGAGAAAAATCAAATGTATATGTTGATACAATGATTTCACCATCCTACACCTCAGCATTGGCTCAAGTTGTTCAATTATCTAGTATTTCTGGTAAAGAAAATAATCTGATACTACTAGAATATTGTGAATCGGAAAAAGAATCATTTTCAGATGTCATAAGCAACTTCAACTTGCTTCACACCACTGGTTATGACGTATGTATTATGCGTTCAAGTGGTAAGGTTGATAAAAAAGAAGAAATACACATCTGGATATCATCAAGAGACTACGAAAACTCTAACATGATGATTCTATTAGGCTATATAATTATTGGTCACCCTGAATGGAGAAACGCACAAATCAAAGTATTTACCATTTATCCTAAAGACAAATTTGAACAGTATAAAAATCAAATGTTTGATTTTATTGAATCAGGTCGTTTGCCCATTTCTCCTCGAAATATGAAAATGGTACCCCATGATGAAAGCGTGAGTATAAAAGATATTATCAACGAACGCTCAGTAAATTCCGACTTAACCATAATTGGTTTTAGAGGAGAACTCGTGAAAAAACAAAAACTCGATATTTTTGAGGGTTACAATAATATTGGTAATATTTTATTTGTAAATAGCGTCAATAAAAAAGATATTGAGTAATTCTAATTGGCTATCTTTGTAACCTTTAAAATTACACGCATTGGGAACCAATATCAAACCTTACAACAAAGATAAATCATCCAAAAAAGAGCAAATAGCTAAAATGTTTGACTCTATTGCCGAACGCTATGATTTTCTTAATCATTTCTTATCCTTGGGTATTGACATTCTATGGCGTAAACGAGCCATTAGAGAAATAAGTAAGGTTAATCCGAAATACATTTTGGATATTGCTACAGGAACTGGAGATTTAGCAATTGAAGCTTGTAGACTAAGGCCTAAAAAAGTAGTGGGTATTGACATTTCCAACAACATGCTTGATTTTGGAAGAGTAAAAATCAAAAAAAAGGGCTTAGAGAATATCATCCAGATGACTTATGGAGATTCTGAAGATCTTCAACTTGAGGATAATTCCTTTGACGCTGTAACGGCAGGCTTTGGCGTAAGAAACTTTGAGAATTTAGGAAAAGGACTTTCAGAAATGAATAGGGTCATGAAAAAAGATGGGATTGTGGCAATTATTGAACCTGCCGAACCCGTTGTATTTCCATTTAAACAGTTATACAATCTATATTTCAAAGGCATATTACCTTTCATAGGAAAATATTTTTCAAAAGACGATTCGGCGTATACCTATCTTCCACAATCTGTAGAGGCTTTTCCCTCTAGAGAAAAATTTATTGAAGAATTAAATAAAGCTGGTTTTAAAGATGCCAAATTCATTCCATTGACTTTTGGTGTTGCAGCTTTGTACGTTGCAACGAAATAAATCTATTTTTTTTACGATATTGCAGTATGAAAAAAATTTACTCAATAGCCCTTATTTTATTTCTTGGTCAGCAAGTATTTGCACAACGGTATAACGTACCACTCAATCTACCCAATTACGACAATAAAGCCATGCACTTCGGTTTCTTAATCGGTATAAACACGCTTGACTTTAAAATTACACCTGTGACTAATACGGATGAAGAACTATTTGTTATTGAGTCAGAAAGTCAAAAAGGATTTAATCTAGGAATTGTATCCAACTTTAGATTAGGTAGAAACTTAGATTTTAGAGCTATACCTACTTTGTCATTGGCAGAACGGAGAGTACTTTATACGCTTAATGATAACACTATATTAACGGATGAGAATAAAAAAATAGAATCTACTTTCATCGAGTTTCCCATAGCTCTTAAATATAAATCCGAGAGGTATAATAATATGAGAAGCTATATTGTAACAGGCTTTAAGGCATCTATTGACCTTGCCTCACAACGAAATATTGATGATGAGGGTTTTGATATCGTTAAAATTAAAAAGAATGACTTTTCATATGAGATTGGTCTAGGTTTCGATTTTTATCTTCCCTATTTTAAGTTTTCTCCGGAATTAAAGGCTAATTTTGGATTGCCTAATGTACTAGTAGATGACGATAGCATCTACAGTAGCTCTATAAAAAGTATGAAAACAAGAGGCTTTACAGTATCATTTACATTTGAATAATACACTATAATGTCAGAATTCATAAACTTAACCTTCACTCCAGAACAAGCCTCTGACATAGATACTGTGTCCAAAACAATTAAAAAAGAGAAAAATAAACTTTCTATTTCCCAAGACTACTGGAAAATTGTAAAAAAATCTATCGATGCCAGAAGTAGAAATGTAAAAATTCGAATGCAAATTCAATTTTTCGATGATTCTCAAACGGATAATAGTATTCAAAGAAACTACCTTAACGTAGAGAATAAAGAAGAAGTAATAATAATTGGCTCCGGTCCTGCCGGTCTATTTGCTGCTCTTAAATTACTTGAGCAAGGCAAAAAACCAATCATTCTTGAAAGGGGAAAAGATGTAAGACAGCGAAGACGCGACATTGCTGCCATCAATAAAAATCATGTTGTAAATAATGATTCGAACTATTGTTTTGGTGAAGGTGGAGCAGGCACTTATTCTGATGGGAAATTATACACACGTTCTAAAAAAAGAGGGTCTGTATTAGAGGTACTTGAAACATTAGTTTACCACGGTGCCAAAGAAGATATTTTGATAGATGCGCAACCACACATTGGCACAAATAAATTACCTAAAATTATAGCCAATATAAGAGAGACTATAGAAAGTAATGGAGGAGAAATTCATTTTAATACTAAAGTAGTTGATTTTATCATCTCGAACTCAAAAATTGATGGTGTTGTCACAGAAAAGGGCGATAAAATACTTGCTAAAAATACCATTTTAGCCACAGGGCATTCAGCTAGAGATATTTATACTCTATTGCACAACAACAAAATTGCTCTCAAGTATAAACCATTTTCTATGGGTGTACGAATTGAACACCCTCAAGAACTCATAGACAGTATTCAATATTCATGCAAAGAGCGAGGTCCGTATCTTCCAGCAGCAGCATACAAATTAGTTACTCAGGTAAAAGACCGAGGCGTTTATTCATTTTGCATGTGCCCTGGGGGATTTATTGTACCAGCTGCAACAAATAGTGGTGAAATTGTAGTTAACGGTATGTCTCCATCTAAAAGAAATTCAGTGTTTTCAAACTCAGGAATTGTTGTTGAAGTAAAAGATGAAGACCTTTCACCATTTGAAAAATTCGGTGAACTTAGAGGGCTTCACTACCAAATGTCAGTTGAAAAAAGCATGTGTCAATTAACGCCAGAACTACAAGTAGCTCCAGCCCAAAGAATGGTAGATTTTGTTAATAAAAAAACATCATCTAAACTAAACACCACCTCTTACCAACCTGGTATGCATTCCCTTCCTCTACATGAAATTTTACCACAATCAATATCATCTCATCTTTCAGAAAGCTTTAAAGTATTCGGCAAAAAGATGAAAGGATACCTCACTAACGAAGCCAATATCATTGGCGTGGAAAGCCGAACTTCTTCACCAATTAATATTCCAAGAGATAAGCAAACACTTCAACATATTCAAATCAAAAACCTATATCCATGTGGAGAAGGTGCAGGATATGCAGGTGGAATAGTTTCCGCCGCAATTGACGGAATAAAGTGTGCTGAAAAACTACTTTAATTTATTAACTATATCTAATTGAACACCTTTAAACTGTTTAACCGCAATAGTCAGATAAAAATATACCGCAGGCTACTGCAATATTTAAAGATTCGGCTTTAGAATGATTAGCTCTAGGGATACTCACTTTTTTTGATTCTAAACTCAGAACTTCATCACTTACACCATTTGACTCATTTCCAAAAATTAAAATACGTTTTGAAGAAAGTTCTACTTCTTTAAAATTAACTCCATCCATTACAGTAGTATACAATGTGTAATCTGTATGTTTTTTTAGCTCGCTATGTAAATCAACATAATGTACTTTAACTCTAGAAATTGAACCCATTGTTGACTGAACAACTTTAGGATTTAAATAATCAACAGAGTTTTCTGAACACAGAATATGCTCTACACCAAACCAATCTGCCAAACGTATTATTGTGCCCAAATTACCAGGATCACTAATACCATCTAAAGCTAATATTGTTTCGCCAGACACCTTTAAACTATCTGAAGGAATGTGTACAACAGCCAAAACCTTATTTGGTGTTTTGAGAAAGGAAATTCGACTAAGTTCTTTTTCTGAAATAATGGTAGCATCGCTTCCCTCCCATTCTGAAGTAGCGTAAATAGACTCAATTTCGAAGTCCGAATTAACAAGCTCATTAACAATTTTCTCTCCTTCAGCAATAAAAAGCCCCTCTGTTTTTCTATTTTTCTTTAGTGATAAAGAACGGATTTGCTTAATTTTATTATTAGTTAACATTATCTGTTTAAAACTTTAAGCCGAAAGTAAAAAAATATCTTTGGTAAATATTCATAAAAAATAAGTATTTAATACATTTGCCGTTCTAACCTTTAATAATAACATAATGATAAAAGCTGGTGTAGCTACAGGAAACCAAGTACAAGAAATTTTTAAACACGCAAAAAAGCATGGATATGCTTTACCGGCAATTAATGTTGTCAATACCAGTAGTGTGAATTCAGTATTAGAGTCAGCAAGAGATAATAATTCTGCAGCAATAGTTCAATTTTCAGCAGGTGGATGTCAATTTTTCTCTGGAAAAGGACTTTCAAATGATAATTTTCAAGCCGCAATCGCAGGAGGAGTCTCTGGAGCAATGCACACACACCAATTAGCTGAACTATATGGGGCAACAGTTATTTTACACACTGACCATTGTGCTAAGAAGCTATTACCTTGGATTGATGGATTGTTAAGTGCAGGTGAAGATTTTTACAAAGTACACGGAAAATCATTGTACAGTTCACACATGATTGACCTTTCTGAAGAATCATTAGAAGAGAATATTGATATCTGTAAAAGATACCTTGAGAGAATGAGCAAAATGGATATGACTCTAGAAATTGAGCTAGGAATTACTGGCGGAGAGGAAGATGGTGTGGATAACTCAGATGTCGACAGCTCAAAACTATACACTCAACCTGATGAAGTGGCATATGCATATGAAGAGCTAATGAAAGTTAGCGACAAATTTACAGTAGCTGCTGCATTTGGTAATGTACACGGTGTTTATAAACCTGGGAATGTAGACTTACAGCCTAAAATCCTTAAAAACTCTCAAACCTTTATCCAAGAAAAATTTGGCACAGATTATAATCCTGTTGATTTTGTATTCCATGGCGGTTCAGGTTCATCTGTTGAAGATATTCGTGAAGCAATTGGATATGGTGTTATTAAAATGAATCTTGACACTGATTTCCAATACGCATTTAGTTCAGGTGTTAGAGACTACATGACTGAAAAGAAAGACTACATAGCCTCGCAAATTGGGAATCCAGACGGAAGTGATATTCCTAACAAAAAATATTACGATCCAAGAGTTTGGCTAAGACATGGAGAGGAAGCATTTAAACAACGACTTAACAAGGCATTTGAAGATTTAAATAATGTTAATCAATTGAGTTAAAAATGGATTGGTTTAAAAGGATACAAGAAGGAATTACCACTTCCACAAATGAGAAAAAAGAAACTCCAGAAGGGTTGTGGTACCAATGTCCAAAATGTAAACACATTACATCCACCGAAGAGCACGAACATAATCTTCACGTTTGTATAAAATGTAATTTCCATGAAAGAATAAATGCAAAAGAGTATTTCTCTATTCTATTCGACGATGGCAAATTCAAGGAGTTAGACCCAGAAATGATTGCCTTGGATCCTCTTACTTTTGAAGACACTAAAAAGTATAAAAACCGACTATCTCAAACTAAGAAGAAAACAGGTCTAAAAGACGCTATTACAACAGGCTTCGGAAAAATTGATGGAAAACCAGTTGTTATAGCCTGTATGAACTTCAATTTTATTGGGGGTTCAATGGGTTCCGTAGTAGGTGAAAAAATAAGTAGAGCAATACAACATGCAATAAAAAAGAAGTGTGGTTTTATAATGATTTCAAAATCAGGAGGTGCTAGAATGATGGAGGCTGCATTTTCACTTATGCAAATGGCAAAAACATCCGCAAACCTTTCCCTATTATCTGAAGCTAAACTCCCTTACATATCCTTTCTTACCGACCCTACTACAGGTGGTGTAACAGCTTCATTTGCTATGCTCGGAGACGTGAATATTGCAGAACCTGGAGCTCTAATTGGCTTTGCTGGACCAAGAGTTGTAAAAGAGACTATAGGTAAAAGTTTACCAGAAGGATTTCAAACCTCAGAATTTGTACTCGAGCACGGTTTTTTAGACTTCATAGTTGAACGAAAAAACTTAAAAAGTAAACTTTCACTTTTACTCGATATGTTCTTAGATTACAAAAAATAGTGATATATCTGCTATAATTTAAAACTTTTGCTATCTTTGCCAACCATTTTGAAAATGAAAATTTAATAAGAAAATGCACGTAACTGCTAAAGAAAAAGTTGCCATCTTTAAAAAACATGGCGGAGATTCAAAAAATACAGGTTCAACTGAAGGACAAATTGCTTTGTTCTCCAAAAGAATAGGCTACTTAACTGATCACCTGAAACTCAACAGAAAAGATAAAAATACACAACGTTCACTTCAGCTATTAGTTGGTAAACGTAGAGGTCTTCTAGATTATCTTATGAATAAAGATATCGAAAAGTACAGAATACTTATAAAAGAATTAGGAATAAGAAGATAAGGTATCTTCTTAGCGATAAAACGCAAAAGGCAATTTTTCAATTGCCTTTTTGTGTATTTATACGCATGTATGTAAATTGAAAAAAAATGAAAGAAATTGTAAAAAAGATTGAACAAAAAGATGGAAGAACCATTGAGTTAAGAACAGGAAAACTGGCTAAACAAGCTGATGGAACTGTTGAAGTAAGAATGGGTAACTCCGTACTTTTAGCCACTGTTGTTTCCAATAAAGAAGCTAAAGACGATGTAGACTTTCTACCTCTAACAGTAGATTACAGAGAAAAATTTGCCGCTGACGGAAGATTCCCTGGTGGATTTTTAAAACGTGAAGCAAGACCAACTGACCATGAAATTTTAATCATGCGATTAGTTGACAGAATATTAAGACCTCTATTCCCTAGCGATTATCACGCAGAAACGCAAATAATGCTATCTCTAATATCTCATGATGAAAACGTTTGTCCTGAAGCCTTAGCTGGTTTAGGTGCTTCTGCAGCACTAGCAGTTTCTGACATACCGTTCAACGGACCAATTTCTGAAGTTAGAGTTGGAAGAGTAAATGGAGAGTTAATTGCTAACCCGACACCAGCACAATTAGAAGAATCTGATATTGACATGGTTATTGGAGCTTCTGCCGAAAGCGTAGCAATGGTGGAAGGTGAAATGGATGAAATTTCTGAAGCTGAAATGGTTGAAGCTATTAAATTCGCTCACGATGAAATTAAAAACCATTGTGCTGTTCAATTAGAACTTACTAAAGCTGTAGGTAAAGAAGAAAAAAGAGAATATTCTCACGAAAATCACGATAAGGAACTAGAAGACAATGTAATGTCTTTTTGTTACGATAAATTTTACGCTCTTGCAAAACAAGCTTCTGACAAACACAGTAGAAGTGAAAAATTCAAGGCTGTAAGAGATGCTTTTAAAGAAACTCTTTCTGAAGAAGAGTTATCAGAAAAGAGCTTTATGCTTGGAGGATACTTCAAAAAAGCAGAAAAGAAAGCAGTTAGAGATATGGTACTAAATGAAAATGTTCGTTTAGATGGTCGTAGCCCTTCTGACATTCGCCAAATTTGGTGTGAAGTTGATTATCTTCCTAGCCCACACGGTTCTGCCCTGTTTACTAGAGGAGAAACTCAATCTCTTACAACAGTAACTTTAGGTACAAAAATGGATGAAAATAGAATTGATGGCGTTACTATGGTAGGCTCTGAAAGATTCTATTTGCACTACAACTTCCCTCCTTTCTCAACTGGAGAAGCAAGACCAATTAGAGGTGTCAGCAGAAGAGAAATTGGACACGGTAACTTAGCACAAAGAGCTTTATCTAGAATGATTGACGAAGACAACCCTTACACAGTTAGAGTTGTATCTGATATTCTAGAGTCCAACGGTTCATCGTCAATGGCTACAGTATGTGCTGGAACTATGGCATTAATGGATGCTGGTGTAAAGCTAAGAAAGCCAGTTTCTGGAATTGCAATGGGACTTATTACTGATGGCACAAACTTTGCTGTACTTTCAGATATCTTAGGAGATGAAGATTTCTTAGGTGATATGGACTTTAAAGTGTGTGGTACTAAAGACGGTATTACTGCTTGCCAAATGGATATTAAAATTGAAGGTTTATCTTATGAAATTCTTACCAAAGCACTTGAGCAATCACATGCTGGTAGAATGCACATTTTAGGTAAATTAACGGATACTATTTCTGAGCCTAGAGAGCAACTCAAACCACATGTACCAAAAATTCATGTGATGTATATTCCTAAAGAAACTATCGGTGCTGTTATCGGACCGGGTGGAAAAATTATTCAGCAGTTACAAGCTGATACGGATACAACTATTACTATTGAAGAAATTGACAATCAGGGTAAAGTTGAAATTTTAGGAACAGGGCAAGAATTACTTGACAACGCAATTTCTGAAATTAAAGCATTAACCTTTACTCCAGAAGTTGGAGATATATTTACTGGAACAGTACGTTCAATAATGCCTTATGGTGCATTTGTAAATATTGGTAAAGGAACTGATGGTTTACTTCATATTTCTGAAATTAACTGGGAACGAGTAGAAAACGTTGAAGACGTACTGAAAGAAGGCGATAAAGTTGAAGTTAAATTAACTGAAATTGACCCAAAATCTGGAAAGCTTCGTCTATCAAGAAAAGTTCTTTTACCAAAACCAGAAAAAAATTAGTAATTAAATGAAACCTTTTCTTTAGTGTGCTCGTATACTAGATTTTAGTGCACTAAAAATTTAAATAACACAGATGAGACAACTAAAAATTACCAAACAGGTTACCAATAGAGAAACAGCTTCTCTTGATAAATATTTACAAGAAATTGGTCGAGTTGACTTAATCACTGCGGAGGAAGAGGTAGAATTAGCACAACGAATTAAAGCAGGTGACGAAACCGCTTTAGAAAAGCTTACAAAAGCTAACTTAAGATTCGTTGTATCTGTTGCAAAACAATACCAAAACCAAGGTTTATCATTACCTGACTTAATTAACGAAGGAAATTTAGGTCTCATAAAAGCGGCTCGTCGTTTTGACGAAACTCGTGGATTTAAGTTTATCTCTTATGCCGTATGGTGGATTCGTCAATCTATATTACAAGCTCTAGCTGAACAGTCAAGAATTGTTCGTTTACCTCTAAATAAGATTGGT
This sequence comes from Flavobacteriales bacterium, assembly GCA_965277895.1. Taxonomy (GTDB): domain Bacteria; phylum Bacteroidota; class Bacteroidia; order Flavobacteriales; family UBA7312. The sequence continues at coordinate 1,022,663 of CBDIDR010000001.1, read as the reverse complement.
TCAATCAACAAAATCAATAAGGCATACGCTCTTTTAGAACAACGTCTTGAAAGACCTCCAACCGCTGAAGAAGTAGCTAGAGAGTTAGACTTAACTGAAGAGGAAGTTAAACAGGCTATGAAAAATTCTGGACGTCACGTATCTATGGATGCTCCACTTGTTGAAGGTGAAGACAGCAATATGTATAATGTGATTGGTAGTGAAGACAGCCCTAACCCTGATGAAGGACTTATTGTTGACTCTTTACGTCAAGAAATTGGCCGTGCCTTAGCTACACTAACTCCTAGAGAAGGTGAAGTTATCAAGGCTTATTTTGGATTGAATGGTACTCACGCCATGACTCTTGAAGAAATTGGTGAGGCATTTGACCTAACTAGAGAAAGAGTTCGTCAGATTAAGGAAAAAGCAGTAAGGCGATTAAAACACACTTCTAGAAGTAAGATTTTAAAAACCTACTTAGGATAATTTAAAGAGAGCTTCGGCTCTCTTTTTTTTTAACTTTGCCAGAAATTAATACATCATTTATGTCACATTTAATAGCACCCTCCATACTAGCCGCCGATTTTGCTAACCTTCAAAGAGATTGTGAAATGGTCAACGAAAGTCAAGCCGATTGGTTTCATATTGACGTTATGGATGGTGTTTTTGTTCCTAATATCTCTTTTGGTATGCCAGTGATAAAGACTATTAAAAAACACGCCAAAAAAACTATGGATGTACATTTGATGATTGTGGACCCAGATAGATACATCAAAACATTCAAAGAAGTAGGTGCTGATATTCTAACTGTTCATTATGAAGCATGCACGCATTTGCACAGAACTCTTCAAGCTATAAAAGTAGAAGGCATGCAAGCTGGAGTTGCATTGAATCCTCATACATCAGTAGATTTACTAAAAGATACCATTCAAGATATTGACCTCGTTTGTATCATGTCCGTAAACCCTGGATTTGGTGGGCAGTCTTTCATAGAAAACACCTATGACAAATTAAGAGAGTTAAAAAAACTAATTGATAGTAAGGGAGCACATACTAAAATTGAAATTGATGGCGGCGTAAATTCTCAAAATGCTCCAAAACTCATTGAAGCTGGAGCGGATGTTTTAGTGGCAGGTAGCTTTGTATTCCGTTCAGAAAATCCAATTGATACGATTAGCGGTTTAAAGAACTGCTAATTTCCATTTAGATAATCTCTTAAATACTCATAATGAGTATTCAAATTACCATTTTTACAGATGGTTGCTTTGTCAATTATTGAATGAGGGTCATTACCAATATGAACCGGAAAAACATGTTTCATTAATTCATTTCCAAAATCTTCTGATGCATCTTTAGGTAATTCACAAGGTAAATTATCTACTGCCATTACTGTTATTACATCCTCTTTATCAAAATCGTCCTCACTTTCGCTCTGAGGGTTATAGCCGTAGATAGGATTATCAATAGTTGAAGGTCTAATTGTTGAAGCTACAGGACCATCAATATCGCATGAAATATCTGCAACGGTACGGATTTTAAAATCTGCTGATTTGGCGTCTTCTCTTGTAAATAAGTACGGAGAACCAGCTCCGTAATAATGTCCTGCAATAAAGACATCCGCACAAGAGGCATAGTCCATAAAAGTGGATTTAAATAATTCAGGATTTTTAAAGAAGTCATCAGCTATAAATTCTGAGCCGTCTTTTCTAGTATTATAATCTGGAAAATCGACATGTACATAAACAGGCTCATCAAAGGTTTTTGTCTTAAAATCTTCTTTACTGACTTCTCTAATATTTAATAATTGAATGATTTCTAATGCCCCCTTACCCACTCTACCGTTTCCAGAAACAATGATTTTTATATTGGGTAAATCTACTTTTTTAAGCTCTTGCTCAAGCTCCTTTCTATCTTCACACAGGTTAGCCGCTTTCAAATCGAAGCGTTTTGTTCGCTTACCATAAGCCAAAAATCCATTGTAGCAACCCACTACGCCAGCGTATCTACCAAAACCGATAATTCGGCTTCCATTAGCGTGCTTAAGGGTTTCATAATCAACCATAGTGATATTTTTCTCAACCATTTTTTGCAACAATTCTCTGTTGTAAGGTTGTTCCTTTATAGTATGTGAAAAATAAAAGTAAGTTTTATCTGAAAGTAAGTCAGCTTTTGGAACTTCCTTTACACCAAGCAATACATCACAATCGGAAACATCATTAACAAGAGTAATTCCCAATTTTGAGTATTCTTCATCAGAAAAACATCGAATAGGACTTCTCTGAACCACTAAATTAATGGATGGATATTGAGCAATGAAATCGGCACATTGTTGTGGACTTAGTGGTACTCTCTTGTCTGGTGGCGTCTTACCCTCTTTTAAAATTGCTATGGTTTGCATGTGTCAAAACTAAGAGATTAAATTCAAATAAATAAAATTTATTCTCTTAAAATTTGAGGGCTATTCCTCTAATTTCTCTAAACGTTCTAAAACATTTTCGAGTATGGCTTTTAGCTTTTTCATCCTTCACATTTCTAGCACGCCAAAATACTAATAGGTAAAAATGCTTAAAAGAAAGGTGTAAAGTCTGTGATTAGAAAAAATAGCTTGTCAATCAAAAACATCTTTTTATCCGCAAAAAACCAACCTTAGTCAAATATTTTTACTAGATGCATCGGATTTATCAGCCCAAAGAAATAGCTGAAAAGCTTGTGTGTAGGAAGGCTAAGTTAATACAAAAGTGTAATTTTGCATCTGATTACGTTCTTTTTTTATTGGGGCTGACTGGTTTTGACTACAAGTTTGAAGTTAACCGTAAGCATGTCGAGCATTGTTTGTTGGCTCGTAAATATCAATGTACACACTTTTAAATGGCGAGTATAACTACGCTATGGCTGCCTAATTATAGTAATTAGGACGCCTTTGCTTCCGAATGAAAGAGGGCTCGAAGCTTTCGTTCTTATGAAGCATCATAAAAAGATTGAGCTAGTTTTTTAGGGCTTCGACTAAAAAGCGAAACTAAAGAAGATAAGGTTGGAGTATGGTTGTGTTTTTCCTTACCCTTCCCGACAATTAAAAAGCAATACACATGTAGAAAGCGCTTAAGTTCCTTGTTTGGACGCGGGTTCGATTCCCGCCAGCTCCACTAAATACTAATTATCCTGTTAATATTTTTCATTTAATGAAAAAGCCTTTACCACAAAAAATATGTCTGGTCTGCCAAAAACCATATGATTGGCGTAAAAAATGGGAAAAGAATTGGGATGAGGTTAAGTACTGCAGCGAAAGATGCAGACGAAATAAAAATAAGAGTACAGCTAAATCGTAATCTTAGTTAAGCTGTTTTTCCAATACATTTACTAGCTCTTCTTTAGATAGTAGACCTGTATTTCGCCAAATTTCCTTGCCAGATTCAAATAAGACTAAAGTAGGCACGGCTACTATATTGTGTTCGTCAGCTAATTCTTCGCTCTTGTCAATATCAACTCTTGATATTGACACTTTATTTTCATAGTCTTTCTCAAGTGCATCAATCATAGGTGCCATTTTGCGACAGGGTGCACACCAAAGCGTATGAAAATCTACTAAAACTATATTGTTTTCTGATAAAACAGTATTAAAATCAGAAATGGAAAACTCTTGAATGTTTGAATCGTGTGTATCGTCAAATGAAGTAATGGTGTGGCCTGCTCTTTTCCACGCCATAATACCACCTTGAAGGTTTATGACTTTTGACTGTCCTGCGTCAACTAATAGTTGAGCTGCTTTGGAACTTCTACCGCCACTTTTACAATAAACATAGACTGTTTTATTCTTTTGAATTTTAGCAATTTTATCTTTAAATTTTTCGTCATAAAAATCTATAGTACTGGCATTTTCTATTTGACCAGTCGAGATCTCATTGGGTGTCCGAACATCTAAAATTATGCCTGCATTTTGTTCTATTTCAGCCTTAAAATCTTTAGGTTTTAAATTTGAATACGTCTGCGAATTGCTTGAGCACGAAAACAATACAATAAGAAATGATAGATATATAAATCGTTTCATTTTAAAAAGTTGACAGTAAATTGATTAAACATCTGATGTTGGTCAATATTGACAATATGGCCTGATTTTTTAATCTTTTTGAGAATACAATTCGATTTATTTTTAACAAATTCTTCAATTTGATTGACAAAAAGATAATCTTCATGTCCAGAAATAAAAAGAATGGGTCTGTTAATTTCTATATGTGGAATACTATCAATAGTTCTCTTGATTTCCGGCAACAGTTTTAGCCATTTTTTGAAGGCGTTGGCTTTAATTTTTTTGGCTTCATTGATAAATATCTGTCTAGACTTCTGATGTCCTTTCCTTGGCATAATAATCCATGCAAATAATCTATACAATACGATATTAGGAATAATACCTTTGATAATCTGTACCGTTCGTAATAAGAATAAAGTTCTAAAACTAAAGCTTGTAATCGCTCCACTCAACACTATTTTATCAACTAAGTCTGGGTATTTTTCCGAAATCTTAGTAATGATAACTGAGCCTAAAGAGACACCAATAAAATGAGATTTATTTATGCCCAAATGTTCGTTTACTTCTATAATTTCTTCTACAACTAAGTCTAATGAATATTCATCCTTTATGGTTAGCTGATTGGACATTCCGTGTCCACGAAGGTCAATGAGTAAAAGGTTAAAATGGTTTTTTAAAAACTTTACCTGCTTGTGCCAAATGGTACTACTCCCCCCCGCTCCATGAATGAAGGTCACCCAATCGGCATCGTCGCTTTTTATAAAACTCTTAAATTTTAACACTTAGTAATATATCTTTAGGTACAAAAATAACCTTCTTTTTATAACAACAGTCATCGTAAAAGTAAATGTATGTTTTTTTTGAATGAGGATTTAGGGTTTGTTTTTAGTTAAACTATTTGATAAATAAGTGATTAATGAAAAGACTTATTACATTATACAATACCTAATTCAAAAAAATCTGACATTTTGACCTTATTTAGTGGATTGGCATAACTTTTGCCTATAACAATCAATAAGAAATAGTATTAGTTATGAAAGTTCCAAAAAAAACACCTCTACTAAGTCAATTTGAAATTGAAAAATTATGTCACTTGCTACAATGCGATAAAAACGAATTATTCGATTTCGAAAAATTAGCTTACGAAATTTCTGAAGAAACTGACTCTACCTATGATGCAGTAATGAAACTTCTCCAAAAAGGGCATAATGTTCGTGAGGCTGCCCTAATTGCATTATTTATTGGGCGAACTAAAGGGTATTTACAAGCAGAATCTGATATGGAAGAAGAAATAAAAGACAAACTTTATAAGGCATTCAGAGGAAATAGAGACAAATAATCCATCAAAAAAAGACCCCATTTAATTAGTTGAATATATAATTTAACTATTTTTGTATAACTATTTTAATTATTAGTTATACAAAATGAATACTGACTTAAGCTTCATCTACGACAAAATAGAGACCATAGAGCCAGTCTCTTATGCTAAAAACAGAAACTACATTGATGGTGCAGTCAGTAAATTATCACCCTATATTTCTAGAGGTGTAATTTCTACTAAAGAAATTCTAAACTCATTACTTAATCGTGGCTTTAATCCAAATAAAATTGAGAAATTCATTCAAGAATTAGCCTGGAGAGATTATTGGCAACAGATTTGGATAGAAAAACAAGATCTTATCAATAGCGATTTAAAAAATAATCAACTTAAGGTCGATAATCACCAAATCCCAAAAGCTGTAGTAGAAGGCAATAGTTCAATTGAAGCGATTGACAATGCTATTAAAGAGTTTTACAATACTGGTTATATTCACAACCATGTCCGCATGTATATTGCTGCTATCAGCTGCAATAACGCTAAATCCCATTGGAAAGCTCCTGCTCAATGGATGTACTATCATTTACTAGATGGCGATTGGGCAAGTAATGCTTTAAGCTGGCAATGGGTATGCGGAGCAAATAGCACTAAACTCTATTTTGCAAATCAAGATAACATTAACAAATACTGCTATACTCAACAGAAGAATACTTTTCTGGATGTCGATTATTCAGAATTCTATTCAATGGGCATTCCTTCTGAGCTTAAAGAAACGGTAGACTTAAAACTTATAACTCCACTACCCAAAAGCGATAACAGTTTACAGATTGCTACTGAATTACCAACACTTATTTATAATTACTATAACCTTGACCCAAAATGGAGAACTGAGCAGAAGGCTAACAGAATACTACTCATAGAGCCAAGTGTGTTTGAAAACTATCCCATTTCCAAAAAGTCAATGGAGTTTATGCTTAATCTTTCAAAAAACATTGATAACATTCAACTGTTTGTAGGCTCTTTTGAAGAGCTTAAAGAACTTACTAAAGCAAGTCCAATATATTTTAAAGAACACCCCTTAAATACACACTACAAAGGCATTGAAGACCAAAGAGACTGGATGTTTACAGTCAAGGGTTATTTCCCTTCTTTTTTTAAATTTTGGAATAAGTGTAAAAAAGAACTCAAAACAGCATAGAGCATGAAAACAGTCAATATCATATTTCCAAATCAATTATTTGAAGTTAGTCCATTACCATTAGAACAGTCTATTTCTTATCTCATCGAAGATGATTTATTCTTTAAACAATACAATTTTCATAAACAAAAATTGGCATTGCACCGATCTAGTATGAAGTTTTATGAATCGTATTTGAATAGTAAAAACCAACCAACAGTGTATGTTGACTGTAATGATAGTTTAGCAACAATTGACAGTCTATTTAATCACTTCAAAAATGAAGGAATTGCATGTATTCATTTCATTGACCCTGTCGATAACTATCTGTCTAAAAAAATTGAGCAAAATGCTGCTAAATACGGTCTAGATTTAAAAAAGTACGATAATCCAAATTTCTTGACTAATGAGGAGGAATTAGGTACTTTTTTTAAAGCTGATAAGAAAAAGTTTTTTCAAACTTCATTCTATATTAATCAGCGAAAGAAATTCAAAATTTTAATCGATGAGAACGAAACTCCTATCGGTGGAAAATGGAGTTTTGATACAGAAAATAGAAGAAAATACCCTAAAGGAAAAACACCTCCTGCAATAAAAAATCTTGAAAGTGATGCTTTTTATGAAGAAGCTATTGAGTATGTCAATAAAAATTTTTCAGATAATATTGGAGAATTAAGTCCTACACCCCTATATCCTACTAATTTTGAGTCTTCGAAAAAATGGTTTGACGACTTTTTACAGAATAGATTTTATGATTTTGGAATCTATGAAGATGCCATAGTTAAAGAAGAATCTTTTTTAAATCATAGCGTAATTACACCGATGATGAACATAGGTCTAATAAGGCCTGATTACGTCTTAAAAACAACACTGAACTTCGCCGATAAAAATGATATTCCTTTAAATTCTATTGAAGGTTTTGTACGTCAAATTATAGGCTGGAGAGAATTCATAAGGGGCATATATATTGTAAAGGGTTCTCAAGAAAGAACTACTAATTTCTTTAATTTCAAACGAAAAATACCAGCCTCCTTTTATGATGGCACTACTGGTATTGAACCCATTGACAACACCATAAAAAAAATTCTAAAAACAGCCTATTCTCACCATATTGAACGGCTCATGATTTTGGGTAACTTCATGCTACTGTGTGAGTTTGACCCTGACGACGTTTACCAATGGTTTATGGAGGTGTTTATTGATTCATACGATTGGGTTATGGTACCAAATGTATATGGCATGAGTCAATTTTCAGATGGCGGTCTGATGTCTACAAAACCCTATTTCAGTAGCAGTAACTACATCAAAAAAATGAGTGATTATAAAAAATCAAATTGGGAGGAAACATGGGACGCTTTATACTGGCGATTTATTCACGAATATGAAGATGTATTCAAAAATAATATAAGAATGAAATTCATGGTTAATATGTACCATAACATGAGTGATGAGAAGAAACAAAACATCAAAACCATTTCAGAATCTTACCTCAACTCTTTGGATTAAATTAGTACATTTGAGGTGTAAAAATTACCTCGATGAGCGTCTTTTTAGCAGCATTAACCATTTTCCTTTTACGTTTATGTGATCAAAGTCTTGGGACTGTTAGGGCTTTATTAATAGCAAAAAACAAACCTTTATATGCTGGCTTAGTCGGCTTAGCAGAATCCGTTATTTGGATTTTAGCCGTATCAAAAGTAATTGAAGACATTGATGACTCTTTACTTATTGCAGGCTATGCACTAGGTTTTGCCGCAGGTACAATTTTAGGTTCTTATATTGAAGGTTTTCTCGGTTTCGGTGATGTAGTAGTAAGAGTATTCACTTCCATTGACTCCCCAAATGTTGCTGAACCTCTTAGAAAAGAAGGTTTTGGAGTAACCGTTATAGATGGTGAAGGCATTAAAGGTTCAGTAAGAATTTACTGGTGTATAATTCCAAAAAGAAAACTCAAAATGGTACTACGGATAATTGAAGAAACTGCACCTAATTCTTATGTTACCACAGAGTTTGCAAACCCTATGTCGCTTAAAAAGTAAGTCATTAATCCACTACAATAAACTTACCAGAAGACACTACATTTATCCCGTCAATTATTAAGTAGAAATACACCCCTGAAGATAAAACACCTCTTTCAAAAGAGATTTTACCTCTGTTTACAAAATAATCCAAACTTACTTTTTTACCTTCCGTATTTACAACATCTAAAGTGTAATCTTGGAAAGAATCATCAAAATGAGGAAAATATATACTTGAGGATTGACTCACTGGATTTGGAGCTACATAGGAATTAAATAATTCAGTTGAACCGTATTCAGAAACTCCAGAGACCGTTAGCAATGGATCATTACTTAAAATACTATCAATATTAATCAGCTCATCCCCCTCTTGATATTGTAAAAATTGAAAGCTATCAAATAGCATTTCATCATTTGAATTAGGGCCAACAGAAATAAGTTGAGGTGGATTGAACGGATTATGGTGATTTCCTACAGTATTGTCATATGTGTGTTCAGAATAAAGAGTGTATCCGGCAGGGATTTTCACTAAATTTTTGAAGTAATAATACTCTTGATGATTAAAGTCCCAACGGTTTATTTTAATTAAAGGAATAGTGTCCTCTCCTTCATAGGCATAATTTAGTATTTCTGTACAAATTTTATGAGAATGCGGCAAGGCATTATACACTGAAAAATCAAATTCTACTGGCTCTGACTCTGTACTAATAGTTTTTGCTTCATTAGGTAAAATATAAAAGTCATCCTCCCAGTATTGAAGGGGTGTTTGTGAGAATACTTCCCTAACTCCTATCTCATCTTCCGGATAGAAGAACAGCCTAACTTGAATATTTACATCCATTCCGTAGCTCGCACCTGTAGATACATAGTTTGGTGTATGTACTTGAAAGATTAAGTCGGCTTGGGCAGGTAGTGATATTCCCATTTTTATTTCTGATGAATTAGGGAAAATAATAGGATTTCCCCCTGGTGTATAAATTCCAACATAAATATCCCCTTCAATATTAGCACTTAGTCCAGACAAATCTTCTGATACTATACCTGAATTGTCAGCATTAAATACAATATGATGTGTAAGCTCAGGGTTTTCTGGCACTATCTCTATAGCTCTTAAATACCTTTGCGTACTTAAACCGCTTGGCACAACTAATAGGTTGTAAGCATCCTCAGTAAAGGCATTACTTTGAAAAGTTGGTGTATTGATAATTAAGTCAGGCTCACCGTTTAATATAGTAGATGAAAACTCTGGAATATCAGGCAATAAGGATGTGTCTCCTTCTAAAGCAAAAGCATCCACCCAATCTAAAATGGCATTTTTTTCACTTTCCGTTAAAGCTCTTTCATTAACAAAATGCATGTAGGATGTATCTGGTGCCCATGGCGGCATATAACCCTCCGAAACTTGGTGATAAATAGAATTGCGATAAAAATACGTTTCCTCGTAATTTAATACCGAAAAGGGAGCTCCTCCACCATCTCTATGGCATTGTGCACATTTTTCAAATAAAATTGGTGCAATATCAGAATAGGTATTCTGAGATAGAGCAGTAAATGAAAATAACAGTAAAAATGAACTTGTAAATAGCGACCTCATAATTTCAAATTTACAAATTTTGAGGAATTCATTTAATATTTACTACTTTTATCGAAGACACTTCAACATTTTGTCTTTAACAAGTTTTATGTTTCTAACAAAGAAAAATAACTTTGGTCACAATCTGTTTTTAAAAAAATGGCTAGTAAGAATACTGGGTATTCTATCACATGCTCGTTTTAGAGGAACAAATAAGATGCATATTAGCGGAACTTCTGTTCTAGAAGGTTTACCTGATAAAAATGTCTTATTCATTTCAAACCACCAAACCTATTTTGCCGATGTAGCAGCCATGATACACGTTATCAATGCTAGTTTAAAAGGAAGAAGTAATAGCATTAAAAATATTGGCTACCTATGGAAGCCTAAAATGAACCTCTATTTTGTTGCTGCCAAAGAAACCATGAAGTCAGGACTATTGCCAAAATTAATGGCACATGCTGGCTCTATAAGTATCGACAGAACGTGGAGGTGTAAAGGCGAAAGTATTGAAAGAGATGTCAATTCAGAAGATGTTTCGAATATTGATAAAGCATTAGCTGAAGGCTGGGTCATTACATTCCCCCAAGGCACAACAAAAGCCTGGATGCCAGTTAGAAAAGGAACCGCTCATATCATCAAAAAAAATAAACCTATCGTTATTCCAATTGTTATTGATGGTTTCAGACGTTCATTTGATAAAAAAGGACTCGTTATTAAAAAGAAAGGAGTTCTGAAATCATTCGAAATTAAATCTCCATTAGAAATAAACTATGAAAGTGATTCTATTGAAGATATTGTAAATAAAATTGAATTCGCTATTGAGCAACACCAATCACTTAAGATGGTATAAGTAGACCTTTTTGGTATTAAAAGACTTGAAAAATAACCAAAGCATAAACCAAAAAACGAACGTATCTAAACAAAGACCATAATAAGTAATGTTTAAAATTGTATTTGATTAATCCGCAAGCCATACTTACCATAGAATGTGGTAATGGCGAAACAGCTCCTAAAAACACAAATACTCCTCCCCATTTACGTAAGTTGACAATGTGCTTTGCTATTTTAACTTCTATATAGTTTTTTACAGCAGGGATTAAAAACAGACGTCCGCCTATAAAGTAAGAAATTACTCCTCCTAAGTAAGAAATAGAAGCTAGAGTAAATAAAAACAAATATGGGAAAGAAGACTTAGATGCCCATGCAATAAATACTTCAGGAGGTAATAAACCTAAAACAGACTCTGATATTAGAAAAATTGTAAATATAACTAGTGGAGAAAAGGAGTCAACTAAATTGCTAAGCAATAAATTAATGTCAACAACAAAGGTGTCTAGAAGAAAAACAATAGCAATAAAAAGTGCAATAAGATAGCCCCCTTTAAAAGCAGTATGCTTTAAAAAGGAATAAAAACGTGTAATCTTAAAGTACCTATTGAGTAAACCCAAACGTTTAGACACACTATTCTTAGCTGTATTTCCGCCGTTCATTTAATCTATTGTATTTTCTTAAAATAAAGAAGGGTGCAAAAATAAGGTAAATTTTACGATTAGTTAGTCAAGATTTGAAATGAAAAAAACCCTCTCAAAATTGAGAGGGTCTATTTGCACACTTAGAGGGAAAAAGAATTTTACTCAATAATGAAGTTTTTCTCTATATCACCATTATCATAAATGTAGAATAACAATCTGTTGGTAGCATCTTTATCGGCTATTCTACCTAAAGCATCAATTACTCTAATTAGATTTTTACTTTGTACACTGAAAGGTTCGTTGATTGAGGTTGGAGCAGAGCTTGATCTAGCCCAAGCATCACCATCCCAAACCCATTCGTCACAAATCTCTTGATTCATATTACACATTTCACTCCAACCTTGTGGGTATGCATTTAATCCATCAGCATATATTGAAGCATTCCAACAAACCGTCAGTGTATCATCTGTTGATAATGATAAGGCAAACTCAGGTGTCCAAGAGTGAGGATAAGAACCTGCATCACCGTATTGTGACATAAATTCATTTGAAGGTGTAATTACAAAACCATGCACTACGGTATCTGTAAGGTCATTCAAAGATTCTGTTATATATCCTGTCAGAGTAACTTCCCAAAGGCCATCTACTTCTGTAAAAGCAGCATCGTACCAAGTAGAATCACAAAAATCAAAATCGAAATAAGTGAATGTAGTCGCGTAGTCACATCCATCAGCATCAGTAATATCGCAATAATACACACCACTTGAAGACGGTGAGATTGATTGAGTAGTTTCTCCAGTACTCCACATATAACTCACAGGCAATGCCATATCATAAACAGACACTGTCAATTGTCCATTGTCATCAGAAGTTTCTAAATAACCATTACAATAAATGATTGAATCACATGAAGCTAAACAGCTTTCTTCTGTTGCAAATTCTCCACTTCCATCCATTAATTCAGTACAACCCAAAGCGTTTTGTGAACATGTCCAAGTAGATGTAACATCTCCACCTACAGTTACCCAGGCTTCACCGTTCCAATATTGTGTTAGGCAACACATTAAAGTGTCTAATACATTTGGTGTTTCCAATGTATAAGATATACAAGTTGTAATTGTATCCTCACCATACTCATTATAAACAGTATGTATGCAAGGACCACCGAAACAACTATCTTCCCATGTATCTAGTATTGTGTTAGTAACAGCATACAATGGAACCATGTTTGGTAAACCATTTCCTGTAGTTGGAATCGCTACCTCAAACACATAATAATTACCTGTTGTATAGGTTTGTTCACAAAGTGTTATTTGTGCTTGTGTTTGTAGCCCAAGCAAAACTAAGAGGGGTAAAAATAATTTCTTCATAATATTAGTTTGTTAATAATGGTACAAATGTATTTTCAAATTGACTGATTACCAAATGTTTAGCTCTCACTACTTACAACCTCAATTTAAAGTTTATACTATTTCTTTATCATGTAATGACTTATGAATTCAGGCTTGAAATACCTTTACATAAACGAACTAATTTGAACTAAAAAATTGCTGTTTGATACAAACTCCTAATGCATTCACTTATTTTGTATTTGTACTATTGGAATGTTTTTAAAGTTTTTTTGTAAAATCATAAAAAACAGAAAGATTAAGTAGTGAGCTGATTATGTAATCTAATTTACATAAAATAATGAGTAGTAAATAATCTTTACAGCGTTTACTTATATATCCAAGTTTGAAAGTTAATTTGATTCGTATTTTTTCGAAAATAAAATTAATCTACTTAAAATAAATATAAGACTTTGTATAACTTATTTGACTTGTAGTTATACAAAATAGAGATTTATTTATATATTTGTTTAGCAAATTTTAAAAAATAATGAAACACTTTATACTTGCCTTATCACTTTCACTCTCTTTATATAGCAGTAAATCTCATGCTCAATGTGAAGCGGATTACACTGTGATTTTAAATAATTTTGATTTCGTACCCTCAGAGTTAACTATAGAACCCGGAGAAACAGTTGCCTTTATTAATATAGAAGGGGAACATACATTGAACGGTATTAACAACAGTATTACAGGTGAGCCATTTAACAATGCTTACGATTACTTCTTAGAGCAAACCACTGGAAGTTCTGAAGGCGTATGTATGGGAGTTATTGAATTTGACACAGCAGGTGTCTTTAATTTTGATTGTAGTGTAGGCTACAATGCTGAGGCCGGAATGACTTTAAGCATAAATGTTGATGCATTTGATTTATATGATTTAATGAGTACTGTATACAATTCTGATAATCCTGATCCTCAAAATGTATTTCTTTCTTTTTTTGCTTTCAACTCTTATGCTAATGAATACTTAACACAAGGCGGACCATGGACTATTTTTGTTCCTAATGATGATGCAGTTAATGAAATTCTTGATTACATGAATTTGAATCAGTTTGACGGATTGAATATTCCTGATTTCACAGAAATACTACAGTATCATATTGCTCCAGGAAGATTGCTAGCTGAGGATTTGTATAGTGGATTACAAATTCCTTCTGTTCAAGGTCAAATGTTGAATATCACTGAAAATAATAATTCTTTCTATGTGAATGATGCTGAAATAGTAACAACTGACCTAGAAGCATACAATGGTGTTATACACGTTATTGATTATTGCCTTGCCCCTAGTGGCTTACCCGAAGCAACAGTAATGGAGATAATCGCTAGAAGCGAAGTACACCAAACTTTTGAAGAAGCTATAGTATCTGTCAGTTACGACGATGAACTATCTGCCCAAGCAATTATAAATAACGACAATGGTTTGCCAGGTCCTTGGACAGTATACGCTCCTACTGACGATGCATTTGAGTTTTTTGCACAAGAGCTTGATATGACAGTTGAGGAACTCTTAGAGTCCCAATACATTTACGATATTGTATTCAATCATATTTTTGAAAATCAAATACCAAGCTCTGAAATGTACTCTGGTAATATAGCCTTCAATGTAGACGGAATTGGTGTAGAATTCGACTATACCAACAGTACATTCTTCATAATTGGAGAAGAGAATACTGCTGAAATTACAATAACAGATTTAATGGCTTACAATGGTATTGTACATGTAATAGATGCTGTAATTAGACCAAACATTCCAGTATTAGAGGGAAGTTGTGGAGTATGGCGACTAAATTTACAATCAAACAATGACGGATGGGAAGGCGATATATTATATTTATACATCAATGATGAATTCGTAGAAGATTTAACTGTTTACGAAGGGTCAAATTCAAGAAACTTCAACTTTGGCGTTGATGAAGGCGATATCATTGATTTATTTGTAGGAAACGATGGAAGTGGATATGGTGGGTATAATCACAGTTATAAACTCTTTAATGGTGATGGACAACTAGTTACTAGCATTAATGACTCTCAAAACTATAAGCTCCCAAATGTCACAAATATCGTTGCATGTGAAGTGTTTGGTGAGGATCATTGTGGTAAAATAAAAATTGAATTATTTCATGACATTGGATACGGATGGTATGGACCTCTTCAAGTGTATAAAAACGGAGAATTAGAACATTCAATAAATATGCCAGTAGGCTATAAGCAAATAACAGAAATTAACGCTAACTACAACGATACTATTGATTTTGTAGTTAATAATCCAGTATATCCAGAAGAAACTGGTTATAAAGTTTTTGATACTAACGGTCAAATTATCATAAATGATAATACTGTTAACGTGGCACCTGAAGACGCTTTCAATATTCCTTTTTGCACAATGATTGCAGAAAGCTGGAATTGTGTAAATGATGCTTGTGTTGACCCAATGGATGGTACTGGTGCTTTCTCATCTTTGAACGATTGTCAATTTACATGTGAGGGTATTGTTTCTTCCATCGAAGAAAACAGTCTAGATGTTTCTATATATCCAAATCCATCCTCAAATGTATTTAATATCAATTTGAATGGATACGATAAATATGTACTGTCGGTAACAAATGTAATTGGAGAAAAAATATATACTGAGGAACTGAATTTAAATGGAAACTATGTAAATCAGATTGATTTATCCAACTTTCCAAAAGGGATATATAATTTAACTGTTAGCTCCACAATTGGAGCTATTAACTACAAACTTATACTTCAGTAGATAAATTTGTATGTAGTTTTTTATAAACTAATATTATGTCAAGTTTTGAAGCTAAAATATTTAACACTTTTACAGGTAAAAAAACAAAGCAAAAAGTAGAGCGGTTTATATTATACATTTCTGTAATTAGCTTTTTTGTACACCTTGCTTTGATTTATTTAGCAAAGCTAAATGTGCTAGAGATCAACGACCAACACGGTTTACTATCAAGTCCAATTGCTGCTATTTACACCCCTTTTTCATTCATACTAGCCTATGAAATATACCTTCTTATATATTATCTCCCTCGTTCGATAACTACTTATATTTCAAAACAGTACGAGATAATTACCTTAATAATTATAAGAAGAATATTTAAAGATATCTCCAATCTAGATTTAAACCAAAGCCTATTCAGTAATGAAACAAATACCCAAATATTCCTTGACTTAGGAGCATCACTAGTACTCTTTCTGTTAATATATCTATTCAGGCGTAATTCTATAAAATTCAAGTCTACTTCAAGTGCAGATGTGTTAAATCGATTTATAAGAATCAAAAAATGGATGTCTACTATACTAGTACCAATTATCATAACATTAGCCAGTTATCATTTTATTTCATGGATAAGTGGACTCTATGATTCTCAATGGGCAAACACTCAAATGATTTCTATCAACAATATTTTCTTTGACGAACTCTTTCAGTTACTCATTATCGTTGACGTATTACTTCTATTATTCTCATTCTTTAACTCAGAACTTTTTCATAAAATCATGCGAAATTCTGGTTTTATAATCTCCACAATCCTCATAAGAGTATCGTTTTTTACAGATGGAATTTCAAATATCATACTCATCATTTCATCTTTAATTTTTGGGCTTTTAATACTGCTCGTATATAACGAATGTGAGAAAAGAGAACTGTTCAAAAGCTAGTGAATAGAATATTTTTGTTTATAGAAATGGTAGCTAATAAAAGTCTAGTTTTATAGACTAATTAGTAATACTTCAACCTTAAATATGGATACTCAAATAATATTGACGATAATTCTATTGATAATAGAACTTATTGCTTTTGCATGGCTAATTAATGACCTTAATAAATCTAAAAAGAAGCAAAATAAAATTATAGAATTAGAGAATCAAATACTAAAGCTCGAAGGTTCTATACTTGAACAAGAACAAAATATCATTTTAGAAATAAAAGAGCTAAAAACTATAGTCAAAAACAAATTGAAATAACCTATGGATTTTTTTGACGCAGTAAATAAAAGAAGGTCCGTAAGACGATTTACAGATACACCAGTTCCTGAGTCTGTCATGAGAAAATGCCTTAAAGCTTCAGTATTGGCAGCAAACTCCTCCAACCTTCAACCCTGGGAGTTTTATTGGATTAGGGATGAGGAAAAGAAAAAAAAGATTATTGAAGCGTGTTTCTCTCAGAATGCAGCAAAAACTGCCAAAGAAATCGTTGTTTCTGTTTCTAGAATTGACACATGGAAAAGAAACCGTAATATGATTATTGAAGAATACCTCAAAAAAGGAGAACTTCATCCATTAGTTGATAAGTATTACAATACCTTAATTCCCTTAGCTTACACCCACGATCGCTTTGGGATATTTGGCATTTTTAAGCGTATATTTTATATCTTCTTTAGTATTGTTGGCTTTTTCAGACCCATCCAAAGAGGTCCTATTTACAAGCATCAATTATTTGAATCCGTAACAAAAACCACTGCACTGGCTTGTCAGAATTTCATGATGGCACTGGTAGCGGAAGGCTTTGACTCTTGCCCTATGGAAGGCTTCGATGAGAAAAAAGTTAAAAAATTACTAAACCTAAACTGGCAATGCCACGTCGTAATGATTTTTGGAATTGGAGAAGCCGAAGGAGGAGGAGTTTACACAGAGCGTTTCAGAATTGACGACGATTTAGTCATTAAAGAAGTATAATGGATTACTTCAAATAATGCTTTGTAACCCAACTATCAATTTTTTGAAAAAGTGGCAATAAGTCTTTGCCTGCCTCGGTAAGGCTATACTCTACCTTAGGCGGTATTTCTTTGTACTCTTTTCTAGTAATTAGATTGTCGCTTTCCATTTGTTTTAGGTGCTCAGTAAGTACCTTTCTAGAAATTCCATGAACTAATGTTGCTAATTGACCAAACCTCAATTGACGGCTTCTTAGGTTATAAATAATTGCTAATTTCCATTTACCACCAAGCTTGTCAGTAAATACACTTGTAGAACAGATTTGTTCAATATTTTTCATTTCTATGCTTTTTGTTACCTCTAGGAAACCAGTTTTTAGACTGTTACTTTTGGGTAACCGTTACTTTTTGTTACTAATATTAGTTACTTTGCGAAACTAAAATAAAAACTTAATAAAACAAAAACTATTATGAAAAATTTAAAATCACCCAAATGCAGATGTGGAAAAACAAAAAATCCAAATGGAAATTGTGATGGTTCACACGCTAACCCAAGAAGTACATTCTTCAAAACAACTGTAGCACTCTTAGCTATTTTACTAAGTGTAACGTTCCAAAGTTTTACTACTAAAGATAATGTAAAAGTAAAGAAAAGTACAGTTGAATGGAAAGGTGAAAAAGTTGTAGGTTCTCATAAGGGTACAATATCTTTAAAATCTGCAGACTTAATTTATGAAAAGAAAAACCTTAAAGGCGGCAATTTTGTTATGGATATGTCAACTATTGTTTGTACAGATTTATCTGGTGAATACAAAAACAATTTAGAAGGACACCTTAAATCTGATGACTTCTTCGGCGTGGAAAAATTCCCTACCGCAAGTCTTAATATTAAAAAGGTTGCTAAAATTAAAGCTGATCAATACAAAATAAGTGCAAAGCTTACTATAAAAGGAATGAGTAAAACAATTGAATTTACTGCGGTAGAAAAAAACAATAGCTTAAATGCTACTTTAAAAATCGATAGAACTGACTTCAATATTAACTACGGTTCAGGTAGCTTTTTTGACAATCTTGGTGACAAGATGATTTATGATGAATTTGAAATCAAAGTGAGTTTAGAAATCTAATATGCCTAGGTCTAAAAAGAAACGGCTAACTCTTAAAGAAATTAATGAAAGTGAGCGTAAAATTATCTTTATATCAAAAAATATTAAAGTAACTTTACGTTCCCAAAAGAGTTTGTCCGCTTGGCTTGAAAAATATCCCTCTGGAAAATACATAATTTAAGAAAAGATGAAACGATTAGATTTTTTAAAAAAGACTATTATTTCTGGAGTTGCTGCAATGGCAGCCCCGCTTGCTCTCAAGTCAAACATAAAAAAAGCATCAACTTATGATAAGTTAAGCGAGCAAGTAGGTTTTAACCACATGCCGAATAATGAAATCATAACTGAACGCACTGTACTGCACAAAGCAAATACTCGAGGAAGTGCCAATCATGGTTGGCTAAAGGTAAACCACACTTTTAGCTTTGCAAACTATCACAACCCCAACAGAATGAACTTTGGGGTTTTGAGAGTTCTTAATGACGATATTATTGCTGGTGGACGAGGCTTTAACACTCATCCTCATGATAATATGGAGATTATCACTATTCCTCTCGAGGGTGATTTGGAGCATAAAGATAGTATGGGTAATGGCACCGTTATCAAAAATGGAGACATTCAAGTAATGAGTGCTGGTACAGGAATAAAACATAGTGAATTCAATGCCAATAAAGAGTTGCCAGTAAAGGTTTTACAAATTTGGCTGTTCCCCAATAAAAGAAATGTAGAACCTAGATACGATCAACTTTCTCTAAAGTCTATTAGCAAACAAAATACATTTAATCAAATTCTCTCCCCTAGCTCTATGGACCAAGGTGTATGGATACACCAAAATGCTTGGTTTAGCCTTGGAGAATTTACGCAAGACATGGATATCAATTATACATTGAATTCTGATACTAATGGAGTCTATGCTTTTATTATTGAGGGCGATGCCGTTATTCAAAAGCAAAAGCTAGAAAAACGAGACGGTTTTGGCATCTGGAATAGTAAAGAACTAAATATTTCTGCTAAGAAAAACTCTAAGATTCTTTTGATGGAAGTTCCTATGAGAATATAAACTACACCTTGTAGTTCAATTAATAGTTTACCTTTGGTTGACTATGCGACTAATACTATTTACTTTTTCCTTTTTTAGCTTGAGCCTATGCTATGCCTCCTTTCCTATCAGCAACAGCCACAACTCTTGCGAATTGGAAACGATAGAGGCCTATCAAAACCCTTCAGAAAAAAACGTAAGTGCCACACTGAGCCTTATTGGAGGTATATTATGGCTTCCTGCACTAGTTTTAACCATTGGAGGTGCACTCGCTGGTGCAGTTGTATTAACTGCTGCTATGGCTGTACTAACTATAATATCTGTCTTAATAGCGATTATTTTCGGAATAATAGGACTAACAAAAAAGCGTCGATGGGTTTTAGCATTAATTGGACTACTTTCAGGCTTACTATCAATACTTTTACTTCTTGGTGTCTAAATGATTATGAAAACTTATCTTATCAATAGATTACTATTTACCTTAAGTAAACTTCAGCGTTTTGCAGAATGTAATTACACTGGTAAATATCGTCTGAATTAAGCTTAAGCGTCCCCTTCATAGTTGCTACTTCATCCATAATAAAAACATCTTTTTTCGACTTCATCTCTAGCTCAATGATGGTTTCGGGTCCACCAACACCACAGAAAAAACACGAAGAAAACGGTCCTTTTGAAAGAATGTAATAATTATCAGTTGGGTCAATTGCTAAAACAAAACCACGTATTACCACTTCTTTACCTGCTAGTTCTTGTACATTCATCCCAAAGTGAGGATATAAGAAGTACTCATCCTCTTCTTCCATATAAACATCGGTAAACTCAACATCAGCAAGTGTACTCCAATCAATTTCAACCTGAGAATAACTGATTTTTACAAAAAAGCAAAGAGTAAGGATAAGTAGTTTATGCATTTGATAATGTTTTAGGGATATTAATATTATAGGTTTGTATGGTAGGTATTAAGGAAGCTGCTAAACCGATAAATAGTGCAATTGGGAACAACCACAATTCCTCATTAATTAAATTGAATTGAAAGGAACTAAGGGCATATTTTTGCTCTACCAAAAATGTCATGAAGAACAATGTTAATCGACTGATTAACACACCAAAAATAGCTCCTAATAGTGATAATGTCATTCCTTCTTGTAATACGAGCTTTACTAATTGCCATTTTGAAGCTCCATGAACACGCATAAGCGCTAATTCATAACGTCTTTTTTTCAAAGAATTATATAAGCTAATGAATATACTTAATCCTGAAACTATTATAATTATGTAAGCAATACCATTGATGGTTTTAACACCAAAACCTAGTAAGGAAGTCAAACGACTTATTTCGAGTGCTGGAACTGCTGCTTGCAGGCTTGTTGTTTCATTCACTTTTCTAGGCAACTGAATAAAACCTACTGGACTTTTAAATTTCACTAATAGAGCGGTTATCATAGCATCATCGGGGATGCTTAGGTCTTCGGATATACTCAACTCCACCCCTTCACCATGGTCATGGTCACAATTAGCATGGTCATGGTGGTCATCATCGTGATCGTGGTCACAATTGGCATGGTCGTGGTGGTGGTCATCGTGATCGTGGTCACAATTGGCATGGTCGTGGTGGTCATCCTCATGATCGTGGTCACAATTGGCATGGTCATGATCGTCGTCAATAGTTTCGTGGTTATGCACCTTCCAAACACTATGTGAATTGGTCAATATTAATTGGTCCATTGTAGAATACGAAGGCTTTAGTATTCCCACAACCTCATAAGCGTAATCATCATGAACGTGCCCTCCTTCGACTAATCCATGTGTACCATAAAAGGTATCCCCAATTTTCAATTGGTGAACATCTGCAACTGTACTTCCTAATACCACCTCCAAACTTTTGCTCCACATCCTTCCTTCCTTCAGGCTCACTTCATAGAGTTTAGGGTATTGGTGGGTTGTCCCCACAATTCTAAATCCATTATAAGAATCTCCAAAGGAAAG
The DNA here is from genome assembly GCA_965277895.1 of Flavobacteriales bacterium. Classification (GTDB taxonomy): domain Bacteria; phylum Bacteroidota; class Bacteroidia; order Flavobacteriales; family UBA7312. The sequence continues at coordinate 1,000,910 of CBDIDR010000001.1, read as the reverse complement.
TGGTATAGTAAAGTCAACCAATGAATTTTTACTGAGTTTATTTGCTTCAGCATACGATATATTTCCAGTCGGATTATCTATGTGGTATATACTGGAAAGGATAAGCTGTAATGGACTTCCTTTTGCCCCCACAACCATATCAATTCCCTTGAGGTTAGCTTTGAGTTGTTGTTCTATTTGGTTGTTCAACAATAAAAGCAATGAAATAACACCTACACCAAAGGTCATTAGCAACAAGCTAAGAGTAGTATTTAAAGGGTTACTCAGAAGATTTCGCCAACCTAATCGTCTAATATTCATAATGTTATAGATTTTTTAAATTGACTTTTTAATCTACTGTCGTGCGTAATTATAATTAATTGGGCATTTGTACTAGATGCCTGTTCTTTAAGTAGTGTTATAATCTTCTCGCAATTGGTATCGTCCAAACTTGAAGTTGGCTCATCTGCCAAGATTATATCTGGATTTTTGACTACTGCCATAGCAATGGCTGCTCTTTGCTGTTCTCCTTGACTTAATTCATCTGGTTTGCAATTCAGTTTATCTGCTAAGCCTATTTGTTCTAATAGGTGGATAGCACCTTCCTTATCTTGCTCATTATTGGATAGATAAAGCGAAAGAAGAAGATTATCTAAAATACTGATATTTCGCACAAAATGTGGACGTTGAAATACCATTCCAATATGCTTCCCTCTGAATTGGTCTAATTCTTTTGAGGGTAAATCATGATAGCTAAGTCCATTATACTTTAATGTTCCTGACTGAGGTTTTAATAATCCAGCAAGAATTTGAATTAAGGTTGTTTTTCCAACACCTGATTCTCCAAGTATCAATAAATCCTCTTCTTTTTCTAATTTTATATCAGGAAATAAAAACTGATTTACCTTATCGTAAGCAAAAGTTATAGATTCTGATTGCAACATATATTCTTAAAATTTTATTTATGACAAATCATCAATAAAAGTCCTTAAATATCTTACTTAAATTTGATAAAAAACAATTTAGTAAAATATTTTTTTACATGATTTAATAACTATTTAAAAGTCAAAAATAATACATTTAATGCAACACTGTTGCATTTAAAAATATAATTATATATTTGTCAACTAATTTTTAGATTGGATTGATGAAACTAATCACAACTGACGGGATAGGTATAATTTCAGGCTCACTGTGTTTAATACATTGTGTAGCCACTCCATTTATATTTATTGCTAAAGCCTGTTCGGTTAGTTGTTGTTCGGATGCTCCCCTATGGTGGCAATCCATTGACTATTTATTTTTAATAATATCATTTATCGCCATTTACTTTGTAAGTAAAAACACCACTAATCAATTACTAAAAGTAGCTTTTTGGCTTTCTTGGGCAGTTTTACTTGTAGTGATATTAAACCAATCATTTGAATTATTCTACCTGCCTAAAAACCTCATATACGTTTCGAGCTTTTTAATCATTACACTTCATTTGTATAATATAAAATATAACAGTTGCGAAAAGGATTGCAAATAGAATTCTGTTTGTTTATTTAGAACTGTTTTCTTTACGCTGAATGTTTCGACCTCTTATTGCTAAGCCAATTCCTACTAGCGCTAATATATTCATCATAAATAAGGCTCCAGAAGCACCATTACCGTCTTGTTCATTATTACAATGAGACCTATCGTTTAAACACCTCAATGCATTGATTATAATAATACTAAGTACTAGAGCTACAACTGATAATAATATAGCAGCAACTCTATACAATCGCTTAACTTTTATTGATGTGTCTTTTGCTTCTTGGATTGGAATTAAATCATGTACGACAGAATTATGCTCTAAATTATGATTATAGGTAACTGAATTATACCTTTCTGTTATAGGAAATGAGGCATATGCCAGGCTAGAAAAAGAAAGTAAACTAAATAATAGAATTAATTTTTTCATAATCAGACATTACATGAGCTTATACTTTTATACCAAATTTAAAATACATCTATCTATTTAATCTTAACTACTTTAAAATAAGTGTTGACTGTTTTGTTGTAACACTTGAGATGATATATTCCAGATTCTAATCCGCCTAATGATAGCATTGTTTTTGCATTATTATCACTTATTAATGAGCTTGAGCTAATAAGTCTACCCGAGTTATCATACACTTCAATATTTACTTCTTCTGATATGTTTGAATACGACTTGAGTTCGATATAAAGCTGATCTTTAGTAGGGTTAGGATAGATTATAAAGTCAGTTGCATTAAAACTATTTTCAGTGATTTCGGCACTTTCATCAACCTCAACAGGAACATTTACTTCATATTCACAAGCTCCAGAAGCATCTTGGACTACTACATTGTAATTGCCCACAGCCAGATTATAGAATTCGTTATCCTCTTCAAAATTTTGACCACCATCAACACTGTACAGGTATGGACTTATGCCAGAAGTTGGTGTAATTACAATCGATCCATTGGCTACTACTACAGACGAAACATTTGTTGCCTCAACATCAATAGAAGTTAATGTACATTCAGCAACATAGACAGTATCTTCATAAGAGCATAAGCCATCTTCATCCTCAACTACCACAAAATATTCTCCTGGTGTTAAATCTGAAAATATATTTTCCGTTGTGAAGTTCATGCCGCCATCAATGCTATAATTATATTGTTCTGACGTAGGCATGAAAATAGAAATCACACCATCATCATTAATGGAGTTAGTAACTACAATATCAGGATTAATCTGACAGCCTGAGCCATCAGGACAAAGTAAATCAAGAGATTGACTTCCAAAGTCACCATCACCATAAACAATTGTTTCACCCAAAGAATTTATTACAGTAAACGCCTCATCGCCAAAAATCCCATCACCATATGAATCGTAGACGAAAAGTGAATAACAACTGGTATAATCTAAACAAATTTGTTCTGTAAGCACCTCATAATCATCATAATCCGACATATCACCACTTGCAATAGTGTTTTCATCAAAGTCAATTACTGCCCACGATATTTCATAAGGATAAGAGTCGCTGTTTATGGTCAATGTAACATAATCGTATGTTGATTGAATGCTTAAAATAGAAGTAGCAAAGTCATTTGATGAAACATCATCAGCCTGACCGTTTACAGAAATAATCTGCACAGAAACCTCGTTTTCAGGAGCTATAAAACCAGCATCTGCTATAACAGATATTTGACGTTCAGATTGATATTCTATTTCAACTTGTTCATTAAAAACACCTGCACTTTGACCGTTAATTATTATCTCAAATTGAATATTAGTGATAATATTACTGCCGTTATTTACTACAAAAATGGTAGCCTCAGTTTCATTTTCACATGTTTCATTTAGTATTCCTAATGACACTTCAGCATCCAATTGATGAATCTTAGTTAATGTGAAATCCAATGTGTCATTATTTCCATATTCATCCTCTACATCACTTACAATTCCTCTGAGGTTGTAATCGCCAATTTCTGAAAAATCTTGTAAAATATCGAATTCAAATTCCGCATCAGAAAATGGGTCTATGGTTTCAGTAATAGTTAAGGTTTCTGCTTCCTGACCATCTACTAATAGGTCAAGAGTAAAATCACTCATAGGGTTCAGTCCTGTATTAGAAATAAGCACTTTTACAGCTTCGCTATCGCCTAAATCTGAAGACGATACTGGAGTAATGAATTTTGTAAACTCTAAATCGTTATCGGCTTTTATATCTGCCCAAAATGAAACCCATGGTCTTGCTTGCTTGATTGTTAATTGATCTTGAGCCGTAACCTTATACTCTATATCCATACCAAAGCCTTCTGCGCCTTCTACATTGTATAAGATGGCGAATTCATCGTGAATAACAGAGAGGTAATCCCTCATTTGATCAAGATAACTCTGTCCCATTACGAGTTGATTTTGCTCTACTAGGTTAGATAATTGAAGTACTAAATACCCCCCTGCATTTTCAGGGTCTTCATATAACAGGATTTCTTCAGGCACAGAATTTGGATCAGGATTAGTAATTAATGACTCCCCTACTTGAGTATTCAAATAGAAAGTATTTTCTGTTTCATAAATAGGATCTATACTGATTCCAACACCGTTAGATTTTTCTTCTTCGAAGTTGGGGTGACATAATACTCCCATTGCTGCCATAAAATGATCGACTCTGTAAAAATCCCTTTCTTCATAAGCTCTAAAGTTCCACATGCTGGCATAGACTTGCTTTATAGATTTAGAAATATGTCCTTCATCTAAGTGCTGCGTTTTAGAGGTATATAAACCTGCACCACTAAAGCCAGGCAAGTCTTCATTATTAGTACTTGATCTACATCTTACCTTCGTACCCACAGGAAAGTCATCGTGCATAGCCTGAAGTTGGTCCATCATCCATGGTGGCATCGGAGCATCTTTGATATCATCTCTGAACATTTTAAGGCGATCTACACGGAAATTGATGTCATTTTGAAATGCTGGGTTATCTATCATTACCTGTGCTTCTAAATAGAAGTTATTGTATTGCATGAACTCATCGTAGAAGTAAAATGGAATACCAAAACCATCTGGAATTGTACCCTCAGGTAATCCAAAGGATCTCATGGTAGCCACGTTAGAGCATTTTGCTCCAAAGGCAGTTGACATTTCAAATTCTATGTCGTCTAGCGGCAAAATTTCTGTAATACTTAGGTCTCTGACTGGAATCTGGGGTTCAGTGGGTCTAATGGCTTCATACCATGCATTTACCTCATCCAAAGTTGCTTCTCTAAATTGAAAGGTTTCATTTTCTACTTTGTAGTACACATAGTTATTCAACAGATTTGCAATAGAGTCAATAGATAATGGATCTTGAATGTAAGCATTAGGAACGTTATCTTGTATCGCCCTTAGGTTTACGTGAGATAGAGGTGTTTGTATTACGGAAGTAATAATACCTCCTACTCTTGGCAAGGAGTTTGGAAGTGCATCATAAAGTACAATATCTCTAGAGCCAGGAGTTTCATCAACTTCCATATGTTTAAAATACCCATAGCCTTCGGCTTCATGAAACGGAATGTAATTGATATCCCCAAAGACATCGGATTCCAAAACAACATTTATTCGTGTGCCTTCAAAGTCTTCAGCATAGTTGTTCATGTAATAGTTTTCATTTCCCTCGCTGATAAAGTGATTCAAATTATTCTGTAGAAATGGCATATTGGCAACAAGTAGTTCATATGTCCTTTGTGAAGCCTCAAAATCATAGGTATTCCCAAATGAGAAATTAAATGAGTAACTACCAATAACACCTCCTGGAAGTATGGTATTTGGATTAAAAACAATCTCTCCTGAACCATCGTCCCCTGTAACAGTAGCTCCTATACCAGCAAAAAAAGCTCCATGAATGGTATACGTATTACTATTGATAAAATACACTTTTGGCTCAGGTGTATCTCTGTCTAAAATTCCAAATTTCACATACAGCTGACCATCCAAGAAAGGAGCCCAACCTACATTATTAATCGTAGCTAGACCCATAAAAGTTTCAGCATCAGGAATAGAGGTTGCACCGTCCTCAAAATCAATAGCTTGAGCAAAATTTATTGGTGCATCAGTGGGCATATTGTTAAACTCTGTAATGTCATCAATTCCATCTCCATCAATGTCACCAGGATTTGAGATATCATATTCTGTAACGGTATAATTTTCTAATGGATACGCCCCTCCTGGATCAGAAATTAACATCGTTCCGTTAACACCCATATTTATAGTGGTAGCCCACTCGAAATCAGGACTGTGTTCAGAAGTAAGCACATAGTATTTGTCATCCTCAGCTTCAATTGAAAGAAGTGCTTGACCACTATTATTTACAGAGTAATTAATTATTGGCACTACTTCTTGTGCGAATGAAAAGCTATATAAAAAAAGCAAGCTTAATTGTAGTAAAATAAATTTTCTAAACATCTTAGGTTAGGTTAAGTTTTAAATGATTTTTTATTTGACACACTCAAAATTGGAGTGGAACAAATTAAGTGTTCGAGAGCCTCCACAAACTACGACCTGATAAATTCGGTCATAAATGTGTAACTCAATATCTTCAACATCTTTATTGACCAGAAGGCCTGCAAGTACTCCTGTGGTATTACTATGCCCCACTACCAAAGCGTCTTGTCTTTTCTTTAAAAGATGATTTGATAATGAATTAATGTCTTCTTCATTGTATAAAGAGATTTCAATATCTTTTTTATTTGCTGTAGGTAAGGCTGTACTTTTAGTTCTACTAAAGTCAGTACTATATACTGCGTGCAATTCCACCTCACTTAGAAAATGACTAAGGGCTTTAGACCTTTGCTCACCGCATTCGGAAAGTGGTAAATCGGATGAATTTTCAGAGGTATGGTCTTTTTCTGAATGCCTAACTAGATAGATAGTGAAAACATCATCACTTTGAGCAAGTACATCAGAACATAACATTTGAATTATAAGGGCAAATATTAAAACTAATATTGTTGAACTGTTAAAAGGATTCACGCATCTGAATTTTCAAGTCGTAAGATACGTAATTTTGAGTCAAAAAAGATAGGCTTGGTAAATGAAGCCTTATATAAAAAATAAGCAGTTGCTGCTATTTTAATTTGGCTTATCTAAAAATATTCCATTCCTTCTCAATCTCTATTCTAGAATTTTCGATAAAAAATGACCCTATGATTTTACTATTGATATAGTTCGAAACCTTTTAGGTCCACCAAAGCGGAATCCATCTCATTTTGAGATAGTTTTCCGCTTTTTTTATTAGTGCATGAGGTGCACCTCACCAAATTTGACTTGATTATCCTTCGTCCCATCATATCTCGCTTTCCAAGAATAAATACCAATTGGTGAAAGTTGATTTTTGTAAGTGCCATCCCAACCATTATTGATATCGTTGGAATAAAATATGTTTTCTCCCCATCTATTAAAAACCCAAAACTCAAAGTTTTCGTGACAACCTATCAATGGCATAAAGACTTCGTTTAAGGCGTCTGAATCTGGTGTGAAGGCGTTTGGAGCAAAAAATGGAATACTTGTTGTGGGGGTAATCTGTTTGTAGAGGGTGCTTTCACAGCCAATGTCATTAATAGTAGTCAAGGCAATGGTGTAATCGCTTACTTCTGAATAGGTATAAGAGTTAACCGTATCTTCATTAATGGTAATTCCGTCACCAAAATCCCAACTTAAGGAATCGTAATCTGAACTGAGATTAATAAGCTCGATGGTTTTATCACATTTACTAAGCTCTGGGCAGGCTCAGTGATAAATTCGGGTGTTGGTGCGCTAAATACATTTAAGTAATCATCAATAGTTAGTGTTTCTACACAACCAAGTTCTGTTGTGACTTCTAAAGTTACGGCATAGCTGCCACTGTTTTGTAATCCAATGCTAGTAGTTGAGTTGTTGTAATTATTACCATTAACTTGCCAATTCCAAGCTACAATAGGATCACTTTCAATGGGAATACTCTCATCATTCAAGGTGAATGATGCTGGTGGACAAGAGCCATTATTAGGCGTACTAAAAGCTAGTGTTGGCGCTTGTGAATTTATAAGTGATATTTCATCGCTATAATCACAACCTGCTGGACTTACAACATTGACAGTATAATCACCCGTAGTTGTGGCGTTTATAGTTTGAGTGGTTTCTCCAGTATTCCACAAATAGCTTTGGGCTTCTTCTCCTGCATCTAATGTTTGCCCTTCGGCAGTCACACAGTTTACAATATCTGGCCCTAGCGAAAAGTTAAAATCGTCAATATTTATCGTTACACTAGCTGTACCACCGCCTCCACATTCACCACCTTCACCCGTTACAGTATAAGTGGTATTTTCAGTAGGTGTAGCTATAGGATTAGCGCTATTGATATCATCCAAAGTTAAAGCAGGTGACCATTCGTAATTACTTCCTCCTGAGATGTTAAGCTGAATAGATTCTCCATTACAAATTGTAGTTGAAGGAGTTATTGACAAATTGTTATTACTAATCTCATCTAAATAAATTTCTACATCTCCGTAGTTGTTTTTTCCAGCGCTTGTAAATTGATCTACTCCGAAAGCAACATTTATATAAATGCTTGATGTTTGAAAATAAACATCACTATTAAAATCTAAGGAATTTCCATCTACAGGAACGCCCGCTACACCATAAAGAAAATCTGATCCATCAACTAGATTATAGCCTGGAAATCTTAATGCGTCACCAGAAGTAAATAAAATACTCTCACATTCAAAACCGCTATCAGTTTGCCTGTTCCCTAGAGCAATACCACCAGCAGAATTATCAGCTGATGTTAAATTTGAACCTAAGGCTGGAAATGAGTTGTAGTTCCCGACACTGTATTGTTTTGAAAGTACCCAGGCGTTATTTTCTTTTACATATTCAAATGTTCGCGAACGATGAGGAGAAGGGCTATATATATTAGTTCCCAATCCGTTGAAAGGAAAAAAGAAAGCCCCTCCAACTCCCTTTTCAGAAAGATACATTTTACCATCAGAACTGAAAATTATATCAGAAATCGGATAGGATGCTCCATCAACTTCTGAAGTAACAACACCTAAGTTATCTTCTAAAGCAAAACAAAATAATTCATCACCAGTGAAATCGCCATTATTATCCAAATTGACTGACCAAACAGCATTATTAGGATTTGAGCCGTCAGATTGCGCGTCAGATTCATTCCACTGGGAAAAATAGACTTTAACAACACCGTTTTCATTATTTAAATTGATTCCCCACAAAGCTTCTCCTACACCACTAAACATACCAAGCTCAGAATTATCAGGATTAAATGGGTCAAAGGAAGAAAGAAAATTACCCTGCATATCATATCTGTAGATTTTACCATCTTCAAAATTTGTGACAAACAACTGATTATTCCATTTGTCATACGCAATGTTTCCTAATCCATTTGCAACATTAGGAATTTGATTATTTCCACTACCAGTGAATATAAAAGGAGTTACTTCCCAGCTGTTAGCATCCATTTTATAAACCCCACCATCACCAGCTACTCCAGATTGTGATAGACTTATATCTAGAGACCTATTAGCTGCAAAGTATACATTTTTTTGAGCATCAATAGCTATTCCAAATACATTACCCATAAAAGTACCCTTCCAGCTTTCTTCAATAGCTGGGTTAGGGGTATAAAAATTAGTTTCCCAATTAACCCCTAAAGGAGCAGAAGCGTTGTTTTGTGTGTCGAAAATACTAAATGAATTAAATTGTCCTGCTCCCCCTGACCAATGAGTAATTATTCCCATACCATTTGAAAGGGGTTGTGCATATATAAGAGATGAGCAGCAAAGAAAAATAGCCCAATATATAATCTTCATAAACATGGTACAAAGATACGGCTACATGAAATTGAAAAAATTAACAAATGTTAAGCCTATATATTATGTTGCAATAATCATAATTGCTGAGTAGATAAACAGAGATAAATTATGAAAATTTTACACCTTAAATTTGAGATTTTAAACGGCTTAAGCTTTGTTGTGCTATTCCAAGATAAGATGCTATATGGCGGTTTGGTGCTAACTCATTAACTTGTGGGAAACTCAGCTAAAAATAATTTATACCTTTCGATCGCTGTTAATGTCAATTGGTTTAATATTCTATTACTTAAAGTTGATATATGTCTTTCATAAACTGCTCTTTGAAAAGATTCTAACTCTTTGTATTTGATTAAAGCTTTTTCATATTTAATAAAGTCAATTTCAATAATTATAGAGTCTGTAACACATTCAATATAAAGAGAGGACAATTTTTTGTTATAAAGTGCTACAAAGTCAGTAATTGCTGCATTATCAACAGCAAAATGCAAGGTATGCTCCCTAGCTTCTTCATCCTGATAGAAAGACCGCAAACATCCATCAACCACAAAAAATATTTTTTTTACATAAGTGTTTGCGCTTAAAAGTATTTCTGTCTTTTTAACTTTTTTATAAGACATCATCTTTTCAAGCTCTTTTTCAAGCTCTTTTGGGAAATTAGCATCCTTAAATAAATAGTCAAATGAATTTTTCATATCAATTTTTAATAATTCTAAACTACATATTTGCTAAAAAAAAATATTAACATATGTTAATTGGCAACTTTCAAAATAATATTGAAGCAATCCTTCTAATATAAATAGATGTATTGCTAATATTTGCGCCGCTCTTTCTCCTTATAAAATTATTTTAAAAAAGTTCAAAGTAAGGATGCTTAGGCTCACCAAATGAAGATCTTTTATATACGCTATGCAGACAATTCTTTTAATAAGGTATTAGCGGCAAGTTTTCCTAAGTTATTAGAAGCTAAAGGGCTTGCTCCTGTAATTAGTCTTCTGTCCAGACATATCGTCTTATCGGCTTTCTTATTTATAATTGTCACTCCTTTGTTTTCTAATTTATCACATAATGTTGATGGCATATGACCCGGCAAATAGCCGAAGCTTGGTGTCATTTTATCAACAGAATCTGGGAAAACTGCCATTTTATACCCATCGTAAATAAACGGCTTACCGTTTAATGCTGTTGACATCAAGGCTCCTGGACCATGGCATAAAGTAATGGTAAATAAATCATTGTTATGAGCCCACCTTAAGACTTCTCCAACATTTTCATCTTCTGGTATGCCTAACATCACTCCGTGTCCTCCAGGAACAAATACAGCAGCATATTGATCTGCATCTAATGATTTATTTGCAAAATCTTTTAGGCTTTTGGGTTGCTCAAAACTTTTCTGTAGTTCATTATATATAGCGTTAACGGCTTCGTCTTTTTTAGGAAAAGCCCACATTTCAAAAATGACTGGCTGACCACTTGGTGTTGCTATTTCAAACTCAAAACCAGCGCTTTTTAAATGCAGCATAGGCACTAAGGCTTCTACTGGATGATTGCCTGTAGAAAATAATTTGCCATTTTGCATTTTCATGTTTTTTTGTTCTGTAAAAATGACCAAAATCTTTTTCTTTTTACCCTCATATTTTGAGTAAGACAACTGTTCGTAATCCGATTTGGGAGAAGTGGCTAATTTAAGTGCAAGTTTCGATGGCATGAAAGAGCCGTCAGCCTCTAACTGTGGTGCAATTCCTAGTAGTTTTTTAAGCATTATATTATTTAGTTAAGATTAAAAAACAAAAGTAGAGCGTGTAATTTATTTATCAATTAACTTAGGTTAATTGATTTATTTTTTTCAGACCTTATACGACTTAAGCTCTGTTGTGTAATTCCAAGATAAGAAGCGATGTGGTAGTTAAGCGCATGTTTTTCAATCTCTGGATATTCTTGCAGAAAAACAGCATACCTTTCTTCAGCAGATAATTGTAGTTGATTTAAAAGGCGTTTTTGTATACTAGCGAGGTGTTTTTCTAAATTTTTTCGCTGAAAGGATTCAAATACAGGAAAGCGTTTGTAAAGCTCTTCTAAATCAGAGATTTTAATCTCTATGAGCATGGAGTCGGTAACACATTCAATATTTAGTGATGTTGGCTTATCTTCAAACCAAGCCATAAAATCACTAATCCACCAATTTTTAATAGCAAATTGCATAGTGTGATCTTTACCTTCTCTGTCAGTACCATACGATCTTAAGCAACCTGTAACAACAAAATAGGTTTTATTAACCTTTTGACCTTGTCGTATCAGAATATCATTCTTCTTTACCCGCTTTTCTTTTGAGATAGAATTAATGTACTCTTTGGCTTCTTCACTTAAATCTAGACCCTTTGAAATATAGTCGTATAAATTATTCAACGCATTATAATTTTATCAAAAATAATCTTTGTGAAATATATATAAATTATCATTTGTTAAAAACACTCTGAAATATTTTGAAAAACAGTTCGAAATAAGGACGCTTAGGTCCACCAAAGCGGAATCCATCTCATTCTGAGATAGTTTTCCGCTTTTTTTTATTTTGTTAAATAAATTTTGACAAGCTGTATTTAAATATACCTATTACTCCAATTTTGCCCGTGTGTGCGTGAAAGACCATCACCGATTACCATATAATTACCTTTTAAGATTTAGGCTACCCCCCCCCAAAAAAAAATTAATATGTATGAATAGACTTATTCATACTTACTTACTATCATTTACTTATAATTATTATTTGCATAAAAGTATTTTTGGGGATTATTAATTTAAAAAACTATAAAAAAATGAATTTAAAAACATCAATTATTCTAGGTTTATCTTTAACCTTACTTTCAATAGTATCATGTAGTAAAAGTGATTCAGTTGATCCTATTAATCCAGTTGATCCTATTAATCCATCTAATATTATTGCAGAAAACACTGCTAAACTTATTGGTTCTTGGGAAATAGAAAACATTATTACTGCTAACTGTACTGATCCTATTGATAATGATACTCTTGAATCTGGCTGCGAAACAGAAGAAGGTTCAGAAGTATGTCTTTTAGGTATACAAACATTTTTTCAAGATAATACATTTTCTCTTGAATATATTATGACAGTGGATGGAGATACAATGGAATCAGAAACAGATTTTGGTAATTGGGAGATATTAAACAGTGATAATATTTCAATTACTACAGAAGAAGACACCGTTAGTAAAAATTATGTATTGACTGACAATACATTTAGTATGATTTCAACTAATGATGAATTTGGATGTGATGAAACAATAAATGCAATAAAAACAAATAATTAGTTGATATATCCGTTAAAACAAAGTATTAAAGATTATATAAAATAAATGAATTCGTCACTTGTTCATATTATACCATCAGTAGCTATTTTTTTTAATGCTTTGTTTTTAGGGATATTGTTCTTAATTGTAAAATCTAAAAATAAAAAAGCAAATAATTATTTAGCAATTTTTCTCCTGTTACATTGCATAAATATTTTGAATAACTTTTTTGGTGAATTTGAAGAGCTATTTGAAATTCATTTTGTTTTTGAGCCTATTTTATTTGTTTTTCCTGTTTTATATTTTTACTTGATTTCTACGATTAATATTAAAAGAAAAATATGGTATTATTTTTTCTTTATACCAGGTATTATTTTAAATATTTTAATTAATGGTAATTTTTTGTTAAGCGAAGAGTTATTAGTCAATATTGAGATAATTTTTTATACAATAGAGATATTGATTCCAATTTTAGCATATATGTTATTATATGAACATAATGAGAAAATACGCAATTATTTTTCAGATATAGAAAATAAAACACTTCAGTGGCTAAAAAATATTTTCACTATAAATGTAATTATTCATTTTTTAAATTTAATTACTTTTTGTTTTGATTTATCAACTTTAGAAAATCTAGAATTCTTAATTGATTCAACCTCTATATTTCTTACAGTTTTTATGTTATTCTATATAGGTTATAATGGATATACACAAAATAAAATCATCTTTAATAATAGTTTGAATTTTTTAAATTATAACTCTAAAGTAATTGAAGAAAAATTAAGTTTAATTAAGTTTAATTCAATAAAGAAACATATTCAGTCTGAAAAGATTTACTTAGATGAGAATATTAATTTAAGAGCAGTTTCAAAGATTTATGATTTAAATGAAAATGAACTTTCTAGGATGATAAATAAGTTTGAAAAAACTAACTTCTATTTTTTCATAAATAAATTTCGTGTGGATGAATTTAAAGAACTTATTAAATTATACAGGCATGATAAACTTACGCTATTTTCAGTTGCTAATGAAGCAGGGTTTAAAAATAAATCAACTTTTAATACTTCTTTTAAAAGGTTTGAAGGAATGACTCCAAGTTCATATTTAAAAAGTATTGAAAATGAATAATATTCAAAAAATAATAATTTTTAGTTTTGTAGGAATAGTATTTGGCTCTTGTAATAAACATGATATTACAGGATATGTGCCTCCAGTAAATGACATAAATAATAGAACTGCATTAGAATACGCATATGAATGTGAAAATGAATTAGGACCACTTCCTAGATTTAGTTGTTCTGATGCTATTGAAGTTCCAACAACAAAAAATGGTATACCTGTATCATTTCCACAGGGAGAAGAAGGTAGTGGTAGTACAAATCCAAATGATTGTGATCATCCATGGGCATTTGGAATGGCTTGTCAAACAGGAAATAAAATAGGACGTTATGCAGGTCTAAATCTTGATGGTTCCGAAAATTCAGATGTTGTATTTATAACATTTTGTCGTGATGGTGGGTTAGGAGTTATTGGATATAAGTATTCTACTGGTCAGACTTGTTTTTTTTCTATAAAAGATGGTTACAACCCTAACAATCCTCCAAAACCTGGTGAAAATGGATATAATAATGCATGGATGAGCCCAAGAGTTGTTGCTGATGATAAGTGTATGAATTGTCATATGGCAAGTCCTTTTTTACACACACCAGCTGTGAATCAATTATACAACCCAAATAATCCTTCTGAATTACTTGTTCCAATGACTGGAAATAATCCATACTCTATAATTGGGGCTGAGTTTCAACAGCCACATACTACAGGAATTCAAAATTCATGCACTTCATGTCATAGACCTCAGTGCACTCAGCATTTTGAAAATTATCCATTAGACGAATTGGTTATGCCTCCACCTTTTCAAAACGCAACCGACTTTGATCATAGTACAATTTCAAATGCAGACAGACAGGCAATCAGGGATTGGTGTAATACCTTAAACTTATAAATTAATACATTGAAAAATTACACACAACTAAAAATTTGGTTAAACGCGGTTTTTTTCACTAGCTTGATGATGGGGTGTACAAAAGGGTACATCCCTCAGGATATTGAGTCAAATCCACCATATAATAGTGATGCTATAACTTATGAATCGAAAATTAAGGACATAATTTCTAATAATTGTATCAGTTGTCACTCAGGAAGTAATCCCCAGGGAAATTTGCTTTTAGAAAATTATAATCAAGTACGTAGTGCATCCGAAAACGGAACATTAATTCAAAGAATTAATGATGTATCAAATCCAATGCCTACTACTGGATTAATGCCATCATCAAAGAGAGCATTCTTTGACGAATGGGTTCAAGATGCATTTTTAGAAAATTAATAATTAATGAAAAGAACAAACTTAATAATTATTATACTATTCACTAGCATTGTTTGTAATGCCCAAAAGTATTATACAAGATCTGGTGTAACAGAATTCAATGCTTCAGAAAAAGCTTTTGAGCCTGTAGTAGCGATAAATAACAGTACTACAGCTATTTTTGACATTAATACAGGCGAAGTAGTTGGTCAAGTTTTTATTGCATCATTTGAGTTTAAAAATGCACTCATGCAAGAGCATTTTAACGAGAATTACATGGAAAGTAGCTCGTATCCTAAAGCTATTTTTAAAGGCAAGATTGATAATTTCTCAAAAGATAGATTAAAAACAGTAAGTGAATTTGATTTAGTAGGAATACTTACAGTTAGAGGAAAAGAAAAAAAAATCTCAACAAAAGTATTAGTGAAAGAAATAAACAAGAAATTAATTATAACATCAAACTTTATGGTTAAAACTGAAGACTTCTATATTAAAATTCCTTCAATTGTTCAAGAAAAAATTGCCAATCAAATTCAAATCAGCATTAAGTATGAGCTTGTTGAAAAAAAATAAAATCATAGTCATTTCTTTTCTCGTGGTTATGCTTGGAATTGGAGTTTACACATTTTATAATTATGTGTTTTCAGAGCCTACAAAAGTAATAAACATAGCTTCTGAATTTATAGGTCAATCTGATGAATTTAAATATTTATTTACTGAAGACCTTGAAGGGTGGAGCAATAAAGTTGTAGAAATAAAAGGCACTATAACTGGGATTTATGATAACGGTGTTCTTCTCGATGAAAATATATATTGCCAATTTGATCAAAATACAGACTTATCTTCAATTGTAGTTAATAAAGAGGTTGAAATAAAAGGAAAAGTTGTAGGGTTTGATGAGTTGTTAATGGAAATAAAATTAAATCAATGTATTATCATACAATAGGTAAATCACTTTTATTAATGTTTTTTTTAGGCTTTTATTCAACGAATGCTCAAGAAAATAATTTATTCAAAGAATTAAATAATTTAACCAATGATAAAGTAACCTATTCGCCCCCTGCATTTAAAGCTTTACAAATTGGCAATTTACAATCTACCAAAATGGTTGGACAAAAAGAATTTTACATGCTTGTTGCACATAGGTTTGGCTATCTTAAGGGCGGTATCAATGACTTCTATGGATTAGATCAAGCAAATACGAAAATTCAGTTTCTTTATGGAATTAAAAAGAAAATTCAAATAGGTATCAGTAGGGATAGCTATAATAAAACTTATTCTGGTTCAGGAAAAGTTAGCATAAAAAAGCAATCAGAGAGTTTCCCCATTAATCTAGTTTTGTATAATAGCATGGATATCAACACCTTAATAAAAAAAATATCTTATCCAGGCCTATTATTTTTTGATCGTTTTGCATACACGACGCAAGTATTAATGTCTAGAAGATTTTCAGAAAATTTATCTTTAGCAATTACACCGATTTATGTCCGAAAAAACTTAATAGATTTGAATTACACAAAAAATCCTATTCTAACTTCTAATGAACCTTTAAGTTTTATCACTGAGCCTTGGAATCAATATCTTTTGGCTTTAGGAGGAAGATATAAGTTTTCTAAAAGAATGAGCTTAAATATGGATTATGCTTATAATTTAAGTAAAAATAAAAATTCATTATATAAAAATCCTCTAACTGTTGGTATAGATATAGAAACTGGAGGACATGTATTTCAACTTCTTTTCACTAACTCTAGATCAAGTAGTGATGCAGTTTTTTTAACTGAAACACTTGGTGATTGGTCTAAAGGCGACATTTCATTTGGATTTAATATTTTGAGGATATTTTAGAAAATATTATTCTACAATAATAAAGTTCGAAATAAGGACGCTTAGGTCCACTATAAAGAAACCCACTCATTTGAGTGGTTTTTTTTATTCAAAAAATATTTTCTTCTCCACAGTTCCATCATCATAGATATAGAAAAGAGGTTGATTTTTCAATCCTTTAGATTGTCTTCCTAAAAAATCTACAACATTGATTAATCTTTTTTTCTCTTCAACAAAATCATCAATACTTGTCAAAGGAGTGCAGGAACTAACATCAATTTCACTGTATAAATTTGGGTCTTGGTTTGGGTCTTCTACCGTGTTAGCCATCATTGAAATTTTAACAATTTCATCACTTGTAGGAAAACATAGTTGGTGAAAGTTGTCGTTGTCATTTATATCTGCTATCGAAATAGGTGCATGCGGTATTAGAACTCCAGAACTGTCAGAATAGCCAATATAGTACTGGAATAAGTCAGATTCGGTATCACTACTTATATACGGAGTAATGCCACCATCCCAAGCAACTTGAATCGTTTGTGTCCCTGAATTACATTCATTCAGATTCCCATCATTTCTTTGGGCAAAGAATAAGCTTGGTCCATCATCAAGCGGAATAACATTCGTGGTAGTGATTCCGTTTAGGTTTATAATTTCTGAACAAGCAGACTCTCCGGATAAAGCATCAGTTGAAAATAAATCCCCTACAACTCTAACTTCAACAGGTGGATTGGTAACGGCGGTGCCAAATTCACCTAATAGAAGCACAGTTCGGTTTTCTCCGTTTTCATTAGCTGGAGCCAAAAAAACACAAATAGGGTTGTGTATGTTTCCAAGGCTATCTAAAACTTCAAAGTCAGATTCCGATAAACTGGACTCGTCTATTGGGAATTTAAAATTAACAGGCATACCATCTAATTGGCTTCCCAGTTGATTACACAATAGACTAGGAAGTCCATTATCTAGCCCAAAAAAAGCCGACACAATAGTATCTTGTGATTTGGCATTTAAAACAAAAGTTAAAATTGCTATGAATGAAACTAAGATTTTTATCATAATGTAAAGCTAATCAAAAGATTTCTAAAAAGTTCGAAATAAGGACACTTAGGTCCACCAAAAATAAACCCACTCAATTGAGTGGGTTTTTGTATAATTGCCAACTATTTTAAAATTAAGAGAATTAATCAGAATGAAAAAAATATTAGTAGTTGGTGCATCAGGTAAGACTGGACGAAACGTAGTAAAGCAATTATTAGAATTAGGACATTCTGTACATGTAATTGTAAGAACAACAAATAACCTCTCTAAAGATATCTTAAAACACCAAAAGATTAATATCACAAAAGATAGTATACTTGATATTAATGAAGAGGAAATGCTTAATTTTGTTAGTGATTCTGATGCAATTGTTTCATGCCTTGGTCATAATTTAAGTTTTAAAGGAATCTTTGGGGAGCCTAAAAGGTTATGTACTGATGCTACCAAAAATTTATGTGAAGCAATAAGATCCTCAAAAGCAAATTCACCAATTAAATTTATATTAATGAGTTCTGTTGGCGTGAAAAATAAAAAGATTGGAGAACAAAGATCAATATTTGACAATATTATTCTAACTCTCTTACGTTGGTTCCTTCCACCTCACAAGGATAATGAAATGGCTCTAGATTACTTGATCTCATCAATTGGAAATTCAAATAAATATATAGAATGGTGTGCTGTTCGCCCCGACTCTTTAATTGATGATAAAATTTCCAAATTTGAAATAATAGAATCACCTATTACAACTATTTTCAAAGGACGTCCAACATCAAGAAAAAATGTTGCAAATTTCATTACACAACTCATTGGAGATAATACTCTTTGGAGTATGTGGAAATTCAAAACTCCAGTCATCATGAATGAAGAATAATTCTTCTAAAAAAGTTCGAACTTAGGACCGTAAGGCCCACCAAAGCGTAAATACTTTCTTGAAAAGAAAGTGTTTCAAATTTTACTCTATCATAACATATTTAGCTAAACGTCTTACTACATTAATTAGACTTATCTAAGTAAGCTAAATGAACCCGTTTTGACGATCTTTTTATCGGCACAAAACAATTTAACTTTATAGGCATAAACTCCATTCATACAGTTTACACCATTAAATGTCCCGTCCCAACCTTGGTTTATGTTTTCTGTTATAAATATTAAATCTCCCCATCTATTAAAAATTGATAACTCATAATTATCAAATTCTTGAGTTGTTACTAAACTATATATCTCGTTTTTGAGATCGTTATTTGGCGTAAATATATTTGGCAGATAAGATAAATCTTTAATCAATTTTAAGTTTAATAGTATTGTAGAATCACAACCAATACTATTTGTTAGAGTATGTGTTGCAGTGTTATTTGAAGAACTGTATGTATTTCCATCTATCCAAGTATAACTATCACAGTGAGTTTGAACATCCGTAATAAAAGTTGATTGTAAAATAGTTAAGTCTAGTGTAACTATTGAATCACAACCAATACTATTTGTTAGAGTATGTGTTGCAGTGTTATTTGAAGAACTATATGTATTTCCGTCTATCCAAGTATAACTATCACAGTGAGTTTGAATATCAGAACCAAAAGTTGATTGTAAAATAGTTAAGTCTAGTGTAACTATTGAATCACAGCCATTACTATTTATTAGAGTATGTGTTGCGGTGTTATTTGAAGCATTGTATGTATTTCCATCTATCCAAGTATAGCTATCACAGTGAGTCTGAACATCCGTGCCAAAAGTTGTTTCGTTTATAGTTAAGTCAAGTGTAACAACGGAATCACAGCCATTACTATTTGTTAGAGTATGTGTTGCAGTGTTATTTGAAGCACTGTATGTATTTCCGTCTATCCAAGTATAACTATCGCAGTGAGTTTGAATATCAGTACCAAAAGTTGTTTCGTTTATAGTTAAGTCTAGTGTGACAACGGAATCACAGCCATTACTATTTATTAGAGTATGTGTTGCGGTGTTATTTGAAGCATTGTATGTATTTCCATCTATCCAAGTATAGCTATCACAGTGAGTCTGAACATCCGTGCCAAAAGTTGTTTCGTTTATAGTTAAGTCAAGTGTAACAACGGAATCACAGCCATTACTATTTGTTAGAGTATGTGTTGCAGTGTTATTTGAAGCACTGTATGTATTTCCGTCTATCCAAGTATAACTATCGCAGTGAGTTTGAATATCAGTACCAAAAGTTGTTTCGTTTATAGTTAAGTCTAGTGTGACAACGGAATCACAACCATTACTATTTGCTAGAGTATGTGTTGCGGTGTTATTTGAAGCATTGTATGTATTTCCATCTATCCAAGTATAGCTATCACAGTGAGTCTGAACATCCGTGCCAAAAGTTGTTTCGTTTATAGTTAAGTCAAGTGTAACAACGGAATCACAGCCATTACTATTTGTTAGAGTATGTGTTGCAGTGTTATTTGAAGCACTGTATGTATTTCCGTCTATCCAAGTATAACTATCGCAGTGAGTTTGAATATCAGTACCAAAAGTTGTTTCGTTTATAGTTAAGTCTAGTGTGACAACGGAATCACAACCATTACTATTTGCTAGAGTATGTGTTGCGGTGTTGTTTGAAGAACTGTATGTATTTCCATCTATCCAAGTATAACTATCGCAGTGAGTCTGAACATCCGTGCCAAAAGTTGTTTCGTTTATAGTTAAGTCTAGTGTGACAACGGAATCACAACCATTACTATTTGTTAGAGTATGTGTTGCAGTGTTATTTGAAGCACTGTATGTATTTCCGTCTATCCAAGTATAACTATCACAGTGAGTCTGAACATCCGTGCCAAAAGTTGTTTCGTTTAATAGTTAAGTCTAGTGTGACAACGGAATCACAACCATTACTATTTGTTAGAGTATGAGTTGCAGTGTTATTTGAAGCACTGTATGTATTTCCGTCTATCCAAGTATAACTATCACAGTGAGTCTGAACATCCGTGCCAAAAGTTGTTTCGTTTATAGTTAAGTCTAGTGTGACAACGGAATCACAACCATTACTATTTGTTAGAGTATGAGTTGCAGTGTTATTTGAAGCACTGTATGTATTTCCGTCTATCCAAGTATAACTATCGCAGTGAGTCTGAACATCCGTGCCAAAAGTTGTTTCGTTTATAGTTAAGTCTAGTGTAACAATTGAATCACAACCAAAACTATTTGTATAAGTGTTAGTATATAATCCCGACTCAGTATAATTTACACCATTTATTACAAAAGAATTACAAGCCGAGACATTAGAAAAAAATGACTCATTTATATTTATTGCTTTTCTACAACTGTAGCCATCATTATAAGTTACACTTGAAAGGGTTGTTATTAGGTTTATAGAGGCATCAAAAACATTAATTTCATACATATTTCCAGTTGAATTTTGCATACCATATACTCGTCCAGTTTCATCAGAATACATTGCTCCTATAGGACCAGTCAATCCAGTATTACCATTGATATTTACTGTACCATTATTTGGATTAATTGATACAAAATCCCCATTACCAACAACAGAATAAAATAAGCTATCTACAGGATTCAAGCAAAAGTCGCTTGTGTTTATTGGTTCACTCAGTAAATAATTATCAATTACAGATATTGATTGAACATCTATTTTGTACACAACATCATTAGTGTTACCTGTAACATGTAAAATATCATCACTTCCAAAGTCACCACTATCGTAAAAAGCCAATGGAAGACCATTAACTACTCCTAAGTTAGTAGTATTTCCTAAAGCATCAATTCTAATTAGCTCATTTGAAGACTTCTTTATCCCATAAGCTAAACTATCTGATGTATTCATTCCAACAGCATTAATTTGAAATTCTGAAGGGCTAGAGGATAGTTCGTTAATATTTGAATTCAACAAATCAATATTATAAATCTGGCTTGGTGAATTAGAATTTGTTGAAACTACTTGATACAATTGCGATGAATTAAATTGGCAATCTAAACAAGAATATTTTGTTAAATCTTCATCAATATTGCAATCAATAATTTGAATAAATACAGAATCAACATTTGAGATTGTTTCTCCTGTACATACATCAACTACAGAAATATAATACACTGAATTTGAATCAGGTGCTACTATTAACTCTGAACTATTACCTAAATTACTACCAAATTGATCTGTCCATTCAATAGTGCCTGTCGTAATTGGATTATAAGTAATGCTATTTATTGTATAGTCTGTAAAATTAGCGTTGGGAATAAACGACCATCCCTCATTAAATGCAGTCCAATTTAATGGGTAGTTTCTTGGCTGAAGCAATATAGGATCATTAACTATTTCAAATAAAGTACTGTTTTCATTTACTAATCCTTGAACTGCTGCTCCATTATTCCAAGAAGTGCATAAAGGCTTTTCATCAATATGCATTTCTATTTTATTACTCCCTTCAAACATTAGCACATATTGATTAGCTATGAGATTATTGCATAAAAACATTGGCGTATTGCACCAAACTACGTAGAACACTCTATTTGGAGCTATTCCATAAGTTCCAAAAACAACATTACCTCCGACAGAAGGATCAATATCATGCCAAGGAGCCATAATAGCATTTTCAGGTAATTGACCAACATTAGGTATTGCATCAGGTATCACATACGGAGAATACAATCCGCTTAAACCAATATCGAAAGTAATGTAACCATTAGCTGATAATACACATTGATTGTATGTATTTCCATAAAAGGTAAAATCAAATCCAATATCAATAATTTCAGAGTGGATATCATCATCATTAATTAATGATGAACTAATATTTGCTTCAGAAGCAACAAGTGTAGCTGTATCAGATGAACATAAATTAATAGTGTCACTTGCAATTATAAACTGAGCACTTAGTGATAGGTTAAATGAAAGCAAAAAAAATAAAAGTGCAATTTTCACAATGAGGTTATAAATGTACTTGTTAGGCATAAATTTAATAATCATTTTTAAAAAAAGCTTAAAAATTTTAATTGAGGCTATGAATCGGCAAAAATTTCTAGATAAGGAAGCTTTGTAGCACTAAAGCGAAATTCAACTCTTTTTAAGACTATGTTTCGTGATTTTTGATTATTTTGAGCTAACATATGAATCGACTTTTATTTTTATTATTAATAATTTGTAATTGGTGTATGGCACAAAACTCAACAAAACAAATAACCTTAGGAGGTGGTTGTTTTTGGTGTATTGAAGCTGCATTTGAAGATGCAAAAGGTATAGAATCTGTTGTTAGTGGATTTTCTGGTGGTAAGATTAAAAACCCTGCATACAGAGAGGTTGTAAGTGGTAAAACAAATCATGCCGAAGTATGCCAGATAAGCTATAATCCAGAAATAATTAGCTTAAATAATATTTTAGAAATATTTTTTCTGGTACATGACCCCACAACACTCAATCGTCAGGGAAATGATGTTGGAAGACACTATCGTTCAATAATATTGTATCACAATAACAATGAATTGGACCTTATTAAAAGAGAGGTAGAAAAATACGACAAAGAATATTTTAACAATAAAATTGTTACAGAAATACAAAAGTACGAAGCGTTTTATTCAGCTGAAGAATATCATCAAGAGTACTATAAAAATAATAGCGAACAACCTTATTGTAAAATTGTAATCGAACCTAAATTACAAAAAGCAAGAAAGTTGCTGAATAAATATTATTAGTGATTTAAAAAAAATGTAGTCGGGATGAGAGGATTCGAACCTCCGCTCTCGCGCCCCCCAGACGCGCACTTTAACCGGACTAAGCTACATCCCGAAATTAAAAGCAGATTGTGACGATTATCAAATCAAATAAACGCCGAATTGTTTTAACTTTGCAAAAATAAAATTCCATTCATTTCCTACAATGAAAAACATTATTTTATCTCTTAGCCTTTGTTTTGCAGTCATTCAACTATCTGCCCAACAAAAATATACCCTCAGCGGTTATGTCAAAGACAATGAAACTGGTGAGTATTTAATTGGTGCTACTGTATATGTTAAAGAAAACCTGAAAGGTATTTCAACCAATCAATACGGTTTTTACTCACTAACCATTGAAGAGGGCGATTATACAGTGGACTACGCTTTCTTAGGTCTGAAAACCCAACAGAAAAAAGTCAATCTAAATAAAGATACTCGTATTAATGTAGCATTAGAAGCTAACGCCATCCTTACTCAAGAAGTAATTATTGAATCTGAAGGTGCCGATAAAAACGTAGAATCTTCTAGTATGAGTCAGGTAAAAATTGATGTCAAAAACATCAAAAAGCTGCCTGCATTTATGGGTGAAGTAGATGTTCTCAAAACCATTCAGCTTCTTCCAGGTGTACAGTCATCTGGAGAGGGAAGTTCCGGCTTTTACGTTCGTGGTGGTGGTCCTGACCAAAACCTCATTTTATTAGATGAGGCTACAGTATACAATGCCTCTCACCTATTTGGCTTTTTCTCAGTATTCAATGCCGATGCTATAAAAGACATTAACCTCATTAAGGGTGGTATGCCTGCTCAATACGGTGGTAGATTGGCGTCTGTGCTCGATATTTCAATGAAAGAAGGTAACAGCAAGAAATTTGAAGTAGATGGCGGATTAGGTCTTATATCCTCAAAGCTTACCCTACAAGGTCCGATTAAAAAAGACACCTGTTCCTTTATACTATCTGGCCGAAGAACATACATAGATGTCTTGGTAAATCCTCTCATCAACGATACCTCAGCATTCAAAGGTACGGGCTATTACTTCTTTGACCTTACCTCTAAAGTAAATTATAGAATTTCTGATAAAGACAGAATCTTTTTGAGTGGATATTTTGGTAGAGATGTATTCAGCTTTAGAAATAAAGACAGAGGTTTTAAATTTGATATCCCTTGGGGAAATGCTACAGCCTCCATGCGTTGGAATCACCTATTTAACGACAGACTTTTCGTGAATACATCCGTCATCTTCAGTGATTATCAATTCTCTTTTGGTGCTGAACAAAACGACTTTGAATTCAAACTAAATTCGAGCATTACCGATTGGAATACCAAAGTAGATTTTTCCTATCTACCCAACTACAAGCATAACATCAAATTTGGTGCACACTTTACCTACCACACCTTTGTACCTGGTAGCGTAACGGGACGCTCTGGTGAAGTAGTCTTTGAACCAGAATCCATATTCAAACAATACTCCAATGAAGGAGCTTTGTATGTTTCAGATGACATTGAGGTGAATGAAGAGTTAAAAATCCATGCTGGACTTCGCTACAGTAGTTTTCAGTTCGGTGGACCAATTACTATCAGAGATTACTTTAAAAACGAATTTTCTGGCGACACCACTAATCATCACAGACATATAGAGCCACGCTTGTCATTGAGGTATAAAATCGACAAAAACAGTTCTTTTAAAGCATCCTACACCCAAAACTACCAGTACATACACTTAGCATCGCTTTCAAGTGTATCCTTACCAACAGATTTATGGGTGCCAAGTACAGACATCGTAAAACCACAGTATGGTCGTCAATTTGCAGTTGGTCTATTCAAAAACTTTTTCGATAACAAATGGGAGACATCCATTGAGGCCTATCACAAAAAAATGGATAACCTCATAGAATACAAAGAAGGAGCTTTACCAGAAGATAATACTAATACCTCTTCCGATAATTCTTTCACATTTGGAGATGGAGAGTCTAGAGGTTTAGAGTTTTTCATCAAAAGACGATTAGGTAAAACAACAGGTTGGTTAGGCTATACCATTTCGAAAACCACTCGTCAATTTGATGAACTTAATAATGGTATTGAGTTTTCTGCTAAATACGATAGAACTCACGACATCTCATTAACTGCTACTCATGAGTTAAACGATAAATGGGTACTGTCTGCTGTCTTTGTATACGCCACTGGAAACACCCTCACTCCTGTTTTAGATAGATACGTACTTGACGGACGAATTTACAGTGAATATGGCGATAGAAACAGCTACAGAATGCCAGCCTACCACAGAATGGATATATCCGCGACGTACACTAAAAACAAGCCAAACAAAAGATTCAATTCATCGTGGAATTTCTCGATATACAATCTGTACAACCGAGCCAACCCCTATTTCATATATTTTGACGTAGAAGGCGACGGAAATTTAGCAGATGGCGATTTACAATCGAAAGCTCTGCAAGTTTCTCTTTTCCCAATTATACCATCAATAACGTGGAACTTTAATTTTTAAATCATGAGAACATTAATCCCATTATTACTGATTACACTAGGCTTAGTCTCTTGCGAAAAGTTTTTCGAATTTGAACAAGAGATTGATTTTAGTCAAGGTAATACGACAAAAAAAATTGTTGTTCAGGCGGTAATGCAGCCAGGCTATCCAGCATATGCCCTTTTAACACAGAGCGAACCATATTTTGATCCTGTAACCGCTGAAACCATAAACTCAGTTTTTGTAGAAGACGCTAGCATAACGGTAAAAAGCGAAGATGGTGACGAAGTACCACTGGTAAACATTCTTGACCTTAACATTGCTGACTTCTCTCAAGACGAGGACTTAATCAATTTGTTTGATTCACTTCAAAATGCCTTACCTGGACTGTATATTCAGCCTACTCCTCCATTTACTTTTGCTCAAGCAGATAAGTCCTATTCCTTAGAAATTATTCGAAATGAAGACACACTTACAGCTACAACAACCATCCCCAGTGAGCATCCTATGGATAGCGTTTGGTTTGTAGTAGACGAAAATGCTCCACGACCGAATCTTGGGAACTTTTGGTTTCATTACTCCGACCCCGATACACTTGGAAATACCATCATGATTGAACATAAAAGGCTCTTTCATACAAAAGAAACACAATGGGGAGAAAACCCGCAAAATGGAATTGAACCTTTTAGTGTATCTGTGAATAACATAGAAGACCCATTTTTTGTAAAAGCATTGTGGGGGTTTGTAAGGAACGATTTTGAAGGGCTCAACGGTACTTCTTTCGATACCTATTTGCAAAGAGGAACATCTAATAATATATTATTTGATACCAGTGATCAAGACTTTGAGCAAGAAGAAAATGGTTACTTTAAATCTGGTCAAAGTATACTATCACATGATAAAGACGTTTTTCCAGACACCGTCTTGTTACGCTTTAGTCAAATAGATTATGAATCGTATTTGTTTTGGCGTTCCGTTGACTACCAAAACAATAGTGGTGGCAACCCTTTTGCAGAACCTATTAATCTGCAATCCAACGTAAATAACGGTTATGGAATCTTCTATGGTCAATCTGCCATCTACTACAAAGTCATTGCCAAAGAAGACACTATTTATACTGAAAGATTTTACCCTTCGTTGTTCGAAATATTTTAACTTTGCAAGAGATTTTAAAACCGTATAAAAAACACCTATTATGTCAGAAGAATTAGAAAACATTGAAGTCTTAATTATTGGCTCTGGACCTGCCGGATACACTGCTGCAATTTATGCTGCACGAGCAGATTTAAACCCTGTTGTGATTCAAGGTTTGCAACCTGGTGGACAGCTAACAACTACGACTGAAGTTGATAATTATCCTGGCTACCCAAATGGTGTTGACGGTACTAAAATGATGGAAGACTTCAAAGCCCAAGCCGAGCGTTTTGATACTGATACGCGTTGGGGCATGGTCACTAAAGTTGATTTTTCTGAACGTCCGTTCAAAGTAGAGATAGATGGCACAAAGAATGTTATAGCCCAAACAGTTATTATCAGTACTGGAGCTTCTGCAAAATGGTTAGGTATTCCTGACGAAGAACGATTAAATGGTTTTGGTGTTTCTGCCTGTGCCGTTTGCGACGGATTTTTCTACAAAGGTCAAGAAGTCGTTGTAGTTGGTGCCGGAGATACTGCTGCCGAAGAAGCCACTTATTTAGCTAAGTTATGCACTAAGGTGACTATGTTGGTTAGAAGAGACGAAATGAGAGCTTCTAAAGCCATGCAAAAGCGTGTATTCAATACCGATAACATTACTGTTCTATTTAATCACGAAACAAAAAGTATCAATGGTGAGAAAGGAGTGGAAAGCGTAACCGCTTTTAATAACCAAACTCAAGAGGAAACAGTCATTCCTGCTACTGGATTTTTTGTAGCTATTGGACACAAACCAAATACGGATATTTTTAAAGGTCAATTAGAGATGGACGACAACGGTTATCTGATTGTAGAGCCAGGTACTTCAAAGACTCAAATTCCAGGTGTATTTGCTGCTGGTGATGTTGCCGATCACGTGTACCGACAGGCAGTTACTTCTGCAGGTACTGGATGTATGGCTGCTTTGGATGCGGAACGCTTCCTTGCTGCTCAAGAATAAGTTAGTCCGTAATTATAAAATCTGAATTCCATAGCTTGAAGTCGGCGACTTCAGGCTTACTAAAAGGTATATCCCAATACCCTTTATAGTGAATAAAAGAAGGAATAAGCTGGTCTTCAGCA
The DNA here is from genome assembly GCA_965277895.1 of Flavobacteriales bacterium. Classification (GTDB taxonomy): domain Bacteria; phylum Bacteroidota; class Bacteroidia; order Flavobacteriales; family UBA7312. The sequence goes on along the minus strand of CBDIDR010000001.1, from coordinate 972,629 downwards.
TAGTCCATTTCCACATCTACGGTAACGTTCAAATCAATAAGCCAATAGTCGTATTGCATGACGTATTTTCTGTACACCACGTTGAAGGTAGTTCTATCAAAGTATGAGACCAACTCTCGAATAAGCACTTCTTCCTCTTCTTTCTCAGATAAATCCGTTTTCATTCGACATACAAACTCATAACAGTCTAAAGTATCTTTATAAGTTTTCTGTGAAATAATATAATCGTAATATTTTTGCATGGATATATCAAAAACAGCTAACTTTTCTTTCTTACTACCAGATTTCTCGACCTCTACCGAACCTGGATTAAAGACAATAACCTTAGCATTTTTTTCATTTTTCTCATTAGTACTTTCAGATTCACCCCCATCATCAGAAGAACTATATTTGCTGACTGTGATAGTATCTTCTGGGAAAAAGATATAATCAAAAAACTCTGGTGTATAATACCTATACTTTCCTTTTCTATTGTAAATTTTACCATCATTATAAGCCGAATCAACCTTTACTACTAAACGATTATTTGTGACTTCATAATGACCGTCTCTAGCTAAAAAACCAATGGATTTATTCTTAGCATTAAAAATTTCCAATTCGCTTTTATAAGTATGGGGGTAATACCTTAGGTTTTTAAACCCCTGATAGAATGAAGTATCTGTCTTCACATAGTGTATAAATTCTTCCACACTGAAGCCAGAACTTACTGCGGACACCATCACAGAGTCCAACATCACCGACTTCACTATACTTTCTTGGGCAGAAAGCACAAAGCCATTCAACATAAAAAAGAAACAAAAAATTCTCTTCATAAAACAAAAATAAAAAAAAGCTGCCCACAAGGGGCAGCAGGTAGTAATTCATAAGCCGGATTCTGTTCTCATATCGAGCTTCATCATTTATCTACGCTATACATTACTGAATAGCTTGAGCTGCCTACCCCCCGAGATTGAACGAGCAGTTCCTGTTCTCGGTATACATGACATTGCACCGCATAGAGTTTACCTGATTTCACTACAGCCGAACTGTACTTGCTTTCTGTTGCACTGGTCCTCACCTTACGATGGACGGATGTTATCCGCTATGCTGCTCTAAGGTGTCCGGACTTTCCTCTTTCTTACGAAAGCGATGAAGTCTATCACTACTTTGGCAAAGGTAAAAAATACTATCTTAGTACAATGAAAAAAGTAATTTATACTTCTGACGCGCCTGAAGCAATAGGTCCTTACAGCCAAGCGATATTGTCCAATAACACCTTATACACCTCTGGACAGATTGCTATTGACCCTAAATCAGGAGAGCTAATTACTGATAATATATCCGATGAAACCCATCAGGTTATGAAAAACCTTGAGGCAGTTCTCTTTGCTGCCGAAATGGACTTTTCTCATGTGCTGAAATGCACCATATTTTTAAAAGATATGAATCAATATGCTGAAATTAATACTGTATATGCCCAATATTTTGGTGAGAAACCACCAGCTAGAGAAGCCGTGCAGGTTAGTGTATTACCAAAACACGTCAATATTGAAATTTCACTAATAGCCTCAAAAAAATGAAAAGAAGACAAGCCTTAAAATCGTTCATTAGTGCCTCCTTATTACCATTTATTCCTTTCAAAAATTTATTAGCAAAAGACGAATGCGTTACAACCGATGACATTTTAGGACCATACTTCATTGAAGGTGCTCCGAACATTAGCGTAATTGCTCCAGAAATTCCAGATGTTAACCGCCTATTCATTACAGGTACTGTGTATGCAAAAGATTGTGTAACACCAGTTCCTAATGCTCTGATAGATGTTTGGCAAGCCAATAATGAGGGTGCTTATGAGGATGTAGACTATAGAGGAAAAATATATACCGATGAGGCAGGAAATTATGCTTTTGAAAGCATTCAGCCAGGAAAATACTTAAACGGCAGCTACTACCGTCCTAGCCATATACATTTCAAGATACAATACCTCAATAACCCTGAATTAGTTACTCAATTGTATTTTGAGGGCGATACTACTCTTGATATTGACCCTTGGGCATCTGATCCTTCTGCAGCAGATAGGATTATTCCACTTACTACGGACGATAACAACAATGCAAATGGTGTTTTTGATATTTACCTAAATGTTGATGTAGAAACTGTCAATACACCTAACTTCGATAGAAACGATATTTGCAGTAAAATACAATCAATCGCTCCCAACCCTATCTTTGAGAATTTTGAAATCAGTTTTTATACCAATACCAAAGCTGAAGTTACTATTGACATTTGCGATGTTATGGGTCAAAAATCAACTGTGCTATACTCAGCTATATGCAACAAAAACTTGCATAATATAAAACTTAAAAAACCCTGTGTTAAAGCTGGGCTTTACGTTATACGATTAACCATTGACGGCAAAAAGATAGATGCCAAAAGAGTAATCTTAACTTAAAACTATATTCTAAACTTAAAAACATGAAACAAATCAATATAATAGCCCTCTTTATTCTTTTAGTTATGGCTTGTACAAATTCTTCAAAAAAAGAAAATTCAGCAATACATCGTAGTAAAAAAGAACTTCAAGTAAAAGTTAATCATAACTATGATATAAAAAAATAAGTTATGATGCTGAAATAATAGACTTGAGCCATAAAGGAATAAGCACCTTACCAGATAGCATATTGAAACATTACAAACTCAAAAGTATTAACTTATCAAATAACAATTTCAAATCTTTCCCAATGGAATTATTTGAACTGCCTCAATTAGAAGAAATTAATTTTATAGAAGGTTTCATATCATCTAACCAATTTTTTGACTCTATAAATAATGATAATTTTCTTGTCCGTTTGTATGAAAAATGTAATGGCTTAAAAATGAAAATAATATGCGGTAATCACGAGGTTTTGAATATAAACGCGAATCAAGAGAGAAAAATAGATACTCCTAATGAATTTTTGAATCTAATAGCAAATTATCAACCCAAATTGAAATGCAAAATAAATTACCTAGAGGGTGATGAAACTTACTTAAAAAACACCAAGATTAACTCAGAAATATACAAGTTAAACAACGGAGTAAGTGTTAGAAATTAGGATACTTTTTATAGTGCTTGTCAGCGCTTTACTTTCGATATGCTAGATTTAGACACTCCATTAGAAATGGAAATTTTAGAGTCAAAATGGTATTTAAATGGACAGGAAGGAGATACTGAAATGTGGCAAAATCAGAGCAGATATAGAACTAACCAACAAGGAGATAAAATATATTCTGTAATACGTGGAGGTTGCTAATTTTAGTATTCCACCCTGAGGTGATGGATGCTCTGTAATTTCTTCTTGAACAATTTCTTAATTTTAGTAATAGATTTCAAGGTAATATCCGCATTAACGAATTGGTTTTGATCTATCTGATGATTGATAATGTTCTCTACAAGTTTATCAATATTCTCTACGGTAGGAGATTTTAAACTTCTAGCGGCAGCCTCTACAGAATCCGACATCATCAATACCGCTGTTTCTTTAGAAAATGGCTTTGGACCAGGATATCTAAACTTATCTTCTGACTCTAATTCATCTGGGAAACTACTAATGTGTTGCTTATAAAAATAGCCTACCATAGTTGTACCATGGTGTGTGCGAATGAAGTCTATCAGCTCATCAGGAAGATTGTATTCTTTGGCTATCTCTATTCCGTTTTTCACATGCTCAATGATAATTCGTGCACTTTCCTCAAAGCTCATATCGTCGTGTGGATTGATACCTGAAATCTGATTTTCTATAAAAAATTGAGGGTTCTTCATCTTACCAATATCGTGGTACAAAGCACCAGCCCTCACGAGTAATGCATTACCACCTATCTCAAGAATTCCTTCCTCAGCTAGGTTTGCAACTTGTATAGAATGTTGGAATGTTCCAGGAGCTTTCTGAGCCATCGTTCTAAGCAATGGATTATTAGTATCTGATAATTCTAAAAGAGATACATCAGAAACGAGGGAAAATGTTTTCTCAAATGCAAAAATAAGTGGGTAAGCAAAAAGCGTTAATGCCCCATTACCAGCAAACCACACAAAATTCATCCAGTCAATGTTGTCGATACTTCCCTCTTGGGTAAGAGCCATTGCAAAATACGTAAGGAAATAGACACCAATTATCTTAGCTGCCGACACAAAAAGCTGAGCACGCTTATACATCTGTAAAACCGATAGAATGGACACTATACCTGCCATGAGCTGCAAGTAGATAAACTCAAAACTATTAGGTACTATAAAACCAATAATTATGATGGCTATGAGGTGAGTAAATAGTGCTAATCGTGTATCAAAAAATGCCTTGATAATAATAGGCAATAAACAAAAAGGCATTAAAAATATCAGATTATTATTTGGTATTAATGATAAAGTCGCCATCAATACCATTATAATGATTAGAGTCAGAATAAAGGTTACCTTTTTATTATCTATGAACACCTCTGGTCTAAACTGCTTTAGGAATAGGTATAGAATGAGAAATGCAATTAATACTAATAAGGACTGTCCTAAACTCAGTAAGCGTTCTGAATTATCTTGCCAATTTTCACCTTCGTAACGTAGTCGGTAGGACTCTAATTTTTGAAAATTACTTTCCGTCACCAATTCTCCTTGAGAGATAATAACCTCTCCCCTTTGTACCATACCCAAGCCTTTGGAGATTTCGTTCAATTCGCTATCCAGCATTTTATTGGTAGCGTCTTCATCATAAAAGACATTTTGCTTGAGCGATTGAAGAATCAAAGGAGCTAAAAACTCTTTTTCATTATCAGCCAAATTCGGTAACTCATAAGCTTTCTTTGAAGCCGATTCTATGGTGTAAAGCTTCCCAAGTCGTTTAACTTCACCCACATTTGAACGCATTACAATTATTTCAAAATCGTCTTCTTGATTTTCTATATCATCAATTAACTGAACAATCCCTTTTGAGTACAGGTTTTCAAGTACATTCAATCCATAGAAAGCTAGCTTTTCCTTTTTGGTTTTTCGTTGCTTCTTCTTATTTAGGTTAAAGAAGGTAAATCGAATATCTTTCTTAAGGTTCTTATCTATTGCCCATTTCTGCTCAAAATTGGAAATAAACTCTTCCGCTTTAATTTCATAAACAGACTCGTCAACCACAAAAGTAGGCTTCAGATTGTCCCTTACTTGCAATTGCTCGTTGGAGAGCTGCTCATTGGATTTGTAAACAGGAAAATCATAAGGAGCAATTAAATTCTCATGCATCCAAGGTTTTCCTTTCTGAAATTCATACTTGAATGATGCTCTGTTTGGAAACATCCATACAATCAGTACTGTCGCTAAAAGAAATAAAGCAACTTTTTGAATTTTGTAGTAGTTATTCCGAATATCAAAAGGGAAGTTTAATCGCATATCGCGGACTAAAATACCAATAAATAACAAGTTTGCAAAGCCACGATAAATAGCTCTTTTTACTTAACTTCGCGAGCAGTATCCAATTATAAATAAAAGCAAAATGAAAGAAGTAGTAATCGTATCAGCCGTAAGAACACCAATGGGAAGTTTTGGAGGAGCATTATCGAGTGTTTCTGCTACTCAACTTGGGAGTGTCGCTATTAGAGGAGCGGTTGAAAAAGCAGGAATAAACCCTAATGAAGTAGATGAAGTTTATATGGGTAATGTCTTGCAAGCCAGCCTAGGACAAGCCCCAGCCAGACAGGCCGCTATCGGAGCAGGACTAAATCAAGATGTACCCTGTACAACTATCAATAAAGTATGTTCATCTGGAATGAAATCCATCATGTTAGCTGCACAAAGTATTATGTGTGGCGATAACGAAGTTGTAGTTGCAGGAGGTATGGAAAATATGTCTGCTGTACCACATTATTTCGCTAAAGGAAGAAACGGTCAGAAATTAGGCGACATGAAATTGGTAGATGGCTTAGTCAAAGACGGTCTAACCGACGTATATAACAAAGTACACATGGGAAATTGTGCCGAGCTTTGTGCTAAAGAAATGAATTTCAGTAGAGAGCAACAAGATGCCTTTGCCGTTGAGTCATACAACAGAAGTGCTAAAGCATGGGCAGAAGGAAAGTTCAGCGATGAAGTTGTAGCTGTATCCGTAGCACAAAGACGTGGTGATGACCTTATTATTTCAGAAGACGAAGAATACAAAAATGTAAAGATGGATAAGATTCCTAATCTACGTCCAGTATTTGACAAAGAAGGAACCGTTACAGCAGCCAATGCCTCAACCCTCAACGATGGTGCTGCTGCCTTAATATTAATGAGTGCCGACAAGGCTAAAGCCTTAGGATTACAGCCACTAGCTAAGATTAAAAGTTATGCCGACGCGGCCCATCAGCCAGAATGGTTTACAACAGCTCCTGCAAAGGCTTTGCCAATAGCATTAGAAAAAGCAAATATAAGTACTGGGGATGTGGATTTCTTCGAACTGAACGAAGCCTTTTCAGTAGTAGGCTTAGCCAATATTGAAAAGTTAGGCTTAGATGCTACAAAAGTAAATGTGCATGGTGGTGCGGTATCTTTAGGTCATCCACTTGGATGTTCAGGTACTCGAATTATTGTAACCCTATTACATGTTTTAAAGCACAACAATGGTAAGGTAGGTGCTGCCGGAATTTGCAACGGTGGTGGAGGTGCTTCAGCTATGGTAGTTGAATTATTTTAGTTGCCTTCATTAATTAATTTAAAAGCTCACTTTAAAAGTGGGCTTTTTTTTTACTTTTGTTTTCGATGAAATACGGAATTTCTGAATTAGCTATCGTTCCTATTCGAGCAGAAGCATCGGATAAAGCCGAAATGGTAAACCAAATACTCTTCGGTGAACATTTCAAAGTACTTGACCAACGCATTAAATGGAGTAAAATTCGTTTGGCTCACGACAAGTATGAGGGATGGATATGCAATAAACAGTGGACGGAAATTGATAAAGAAAGCTACGATAGTTTAGAACGACAATCTCCTACTCTTACTACTGAACTTTTGGATATTGTGACTAGCGAATCTCATCAAACCATTGCATTAGGAAGTTCCTTGCCAGACTACGAAAATGGCACATTTACAATCCAAGAAAACAGCTATACTCATGGTGGAGAAACCACTACGGGAAGCGAGGACAAGAATATGCTTGTAAACAACGCTATGCTTTACCTAAATACGCCATACCTATGGGGAGGGCGTACACCATTTGGCATTGATTGTTCAGGGTTTTCACAAATCGTTTACCGTTTACAAGGAAAGGAAATCCCTAGAGATGCGTATCAACAAGCTGAAATTGGAAGTACGCTTAGTTTTATTGAAGAGTCCGAACCAGGTGATTTAGCATTTTTCGATAATCACGAGGGAAAGATTATTCATGTGGGTATTATTTTAGAAAACAACTTCATCATCCATGCTTCAGGAAAAGTGCGTATCGACAGACTCGACCAACAGGGTATCTTCAATGCCGAAGAACGTAAACACACCCACAAACTTAGACTGATAAAAAGCATTCTCTAAATTCTTTGATTTTCATACAATAAAATGGATTGTCCGTTTGTTATGAATGTAAAATCAAATAAGATGAAGAAATTGACCATTTTGGCTTATCTGGTTTTAGGAGGACTACTCTTCCAGGCAGCCAAATCCTTAACTACCAAAGATGCTTTTGCTAATAAAATAGCCTTTGCAACTGCGACGAATGAAAACCGTTCGTCCAATGACTTTACCTACGCCGCCGAGAAATCTCTTGAAGCCGTAGCACATATCAAATCCAAATTTATAGAGGATGAATACTACCGCTATTACCATCCCTATTTTGGTAATGGCTACTACAATCAACCCAAAGAAAAAGTAGCTAGTGGCTCAGGCGTTATCATTTCTAAAGACGGCTATGTGGTGACTAACAAACATGTTATTAATGAGGCCGAAGAAATAGAAGTGGTACTCAACGACAAACGTAGCTATACCGCCAAACTACTAGGAACTGACCCCAATACTGACTTAGCATTACTCAAAATTGAAGGAAAAGACTTAGAATATTTAGAGTTCAGTGATTCTGATGACATCAAAGTCGGCGAATGGGTATTGGCGGTGGGTAATCCGTTTAATCTTAATTCCACTGTTACGGCAGGAATCGTTAGTGCTAAAGCAAGAAGTATTAATATTTTGAACAGGCGTAACGGCATAGAATCTTTTATACAAACCGATGCTGCGATTAACCCTGGTAATTCAGGTGGTGCATTAGTAACAACCAATGGCGATTTGGTGGGCATCAATACCGCTATTCAATCCAACACAGGTTCGTATACCGGTTATGGATTTGCTATTCCTTCAAATATGGTGCAAAAAGTGGTTTCTGACCTTAAAAACTACGGTGAAGTACGTCGTGCATATATTGGTATAAACATTGCCGACATCAACCAAAACATGGCGGAAGAACTAAATCTTGAAGGAGTAGAAGGTGTACTCATTACCAATGTTTTACGTGATGGTGCAGCCAAAAAAGCAGGAATTAAACGCTACGACGTAGTAGTGAGTATTAACGGTAATAAAGTAAATTCAGTAAGCCAACTTCACGAGCAAATTATACAGTTTAACCCTGGCGAAAAAATTGTATGCCAAATCAAAAGAAATGGCAAAATACAAGACATCAATATTGAGTTGGAGAGTTAATTAATCTCTAAACTCTTCCACTCCCATATTATAGAATGTGAATGCCATCACATCTGCGGATTGCTCAATTAGTTTAGAAACAGGCGTTCCGGCACCGTGTCCAGAGTTGGTTTCTATTCGAATCATTACAGGATTATCTCCTTGGTGTTTGTCTTGTAGCTCGGCAATAAACTTAAAAGAATGAGCCGGTACTACCCTATCGTCGTGATCGGCAGTAGTAACCAATGTAGCGGGGTAAGAAACGCCCTCTTTTACATTGTGAATGGGTGAATAGCCTTTCAAATACTCAAACATCTCTTTGGAGTCATCAGAAGTACCATAGTCATAAGCCCATCCGGCACCCGCCGTAAAGGTATGGTAACGAAGCATATCCAATACGCCTACTCCAGGTAAAGCTACTTTTACTAAATCAGGGCGTTGCGTCATGGTAGCACCAACCAATAGTCCACCGTTTGAGCGGCCATCGATGGCTAAAAAATCTTTTGATGTAATTTTTTCAGCCATTAGGTATTCTGCTGCTGCAATAAAATCGTCAAATACATTTTGTTTTTTCATTTGAGTACCGGCATCGTGCCAAGCCTTTCCATACTCGCCACCCCCTCTCAGGTTTGCTACGGCATACACACCACCTTGCTCCATCCATACGGCTCTGCTGATACTAAAAGAAGGCGTTAAACTCACATTAAAGCCGCCGTATCCGTAAAGTATAGTGGGGTTATTACCATCATAATTAAGTCCTTTTTTGTGCGTAATAATCATAGGCACTTGAGTTCCATCCTTTGAAGTGTAGAACACTTGCTTGGATTCAAAATCCGAAGATTTGAAATCAATAGTCGGCTCCCAATACAATTCTGACTCTCGGCTTTCAGCATTGAATTTATAAATAACCCCTGGACTGTGGTAATTGGTGAAACGGTAATACAGTTCTTTCTCTTCTTTTTTAGAAGAAAAACCTCCACTACTACCAACGCCTGGCAATTGAATTTCGCCCAAACTGTTGCCATCCGCATCAAACTGATAGACTTTAGAAATGGCATCAATCATATAATTGGCAAAGAAATATCCGCCTCCAAAACTGGGACTCAAGACATGTTCTGTTTCAGGAATAAACTCTTGCCAATACGCTTCTTGTGGCTGCTGAAAAGAAGCTGTTACAACCTTTTTATTAGGAGCGTTTCTGTTCGTTACTATATAGAGTAAATCGCCCTCATTATGTAGGATATAACTATCACTAGAGTAATCATCTACAATAGTAACAATGGGTGAATTTTCTTGACTTAAATCTTTAATCATTAGCTTATTTCCACTAGTTGAAGTGGATGCCGAAATGATTAAAAAACGACCATCGTCAGTTACTCCACCACCTACATAACGGTGTTTTTCTGAGGGTAAAGCTCCAAAAACAACCTTATCCTCTTGTTGCGGAGTTCCCAATTGGTGATAGTACAATTTGTGTTGGTCAGTCATAGCCGATAATTCACTGCCATCTGGTTTGTCATAGCTGGAATAATAAAAGCCTTCATTGCCTTTCCAACTCACACCACTAAACTTAATATCGACTAAAGTATCTTCTATGGCTTCTTTGCTAATAGCATCAATAACTAAAACTTTTCGCCAATCGCTACCACCTTCAGAAATAGAATAAGCTGCTAAACTACCATCATCGGAAAAACTGAGTGAAGTCAAAGAAACAGTACCGTCTTCTGAAAAGGTATTGGGATCTAAAAACAATTCTGTATTACCGTCTTTTTCTCTAAAGATAACATACTGATTTTGCAAGCCATCATTTTTATAAAAATAGGTATAGTCTCCCCTTTTAAATGGTGCTGATAATTTTTCGTAATTCCATACTTTTTCAAGCCTATTTTTTAGTTGTTCTCTTAATGGTATTTGATTCAGAAACCCAAAAGTTACCTTGTTTTGCTCCTCAACCCATTGGGCAGTTTCTTCACTTCTATCGTCCTCCAACCATCGGTAATTATCAACGACCTCAACACCAAAGTAGGTATCGATAACTTCCTTTTTTTCTGTTATAGGGTATTCCACTGAAGGTATTTTAGATTGACAAGAAATGATAAGTAGTAAAAGGGGTAAAAAATAAGTCGTTTTCATATGTAATAAGTTTAGTTACAAATTTAATAATTTTAAGAATAGAATAATTAGCGTCTTTTCTTCAAAAAATCGATGAGTTGTTTTACTGCTAGTCCCCTATGGCTAATTTCATTTTTTCGCTTAACAGACATCTGGGCAAAACTTTCTTCAAAACCATCTGGTAAAAATATAGGGTCATAGCCAAAGCCTTTATCGCCCCACTTCTCTGGGATAATCTGACCATCTACTTGACCTTCAAATTGAAATTCCTTTCCGTCAATAACAAGTGAAATAATAGTCCTAAAACAAGCGTCTCTGTTATCTTCCGATTGCATTTCACCAAGAACTTTTTGCATATTGTCCTCAGCCACACAGTCCTCTCCAGCATAACGAGCTGAATATACTCCTGGTCGACCATCTAATGCCTCTATTTCTAAGCCCGTATCATCAGCAAAGCAATTATAACCGTAATTATCGAAAACGAAATAGGCTTTTTGGGCAGCGTTATCTTCCAAAGTATCTGAAGTTTCAGGTAATTCCTCATTGCAATTGATCTCTTTCAAACTCAATATTTCTATACTAGAAGGTACTAGCATTCGAATTTCAGCTAGTTTATTTGGGTTGTTGGTGGCAAATACTAATTTCATTAGTCGTGGTGATAGGGTTCGTTATTTAAAATACTAAAGGCACGATAGAGTTGTTCGGCAAAAAATGGACGTACCATCTGATGTGAAAAGGTCATTTTTGATAGGCTTATCTTCGAAGATGCTTTTAAATATAATGCCTCACTAAAGCCATAAGGTCCACCAATTACAAAGACTAATCGCTTAATGCCTGAGTTCATTTTTTGTTGTAAAAACTGAGCAAATTTTCTAGATGAAAAATCCTTTCCATTTTCGTCAAGGAGTATAAGTTGGTCGGTATTTTGAAGTTGCTTTAATATAAGTTCGCCCTCTTGCTCTTTTTGCTGACTTTCAGAAAGGTTTTTCCTGTTTTTAAGGTCAGGAATGGTTTGAAAATCAACAGCAATATAATGCTTCAATCGTTTGGAATATTTGTCTATTCCTTCTTGAATCCAGCTCTCATCTGTCTTACCAATTGCTAATACTACAATTTTCACCGAAAAAGTTTTGTAATTTTACCACAATATTAGTCATTTTGCTTGATAGAAAATAGACCCATGCGAGAAGAATTAAATACATTCATCGAATTTGCCCTTAAAGAAGATATTAGAGACGGTGACCATACCTCTTTGGCTTGCATCCCATCCACTGCAATTGGCAAAGCTCAACTTCTAGTAAAAGAAAATGGCATTCTTGCCGGAATGGAAGTGGCTGAGGCTATTTTCAAAAAAGTAAATCCAGAAATACAGTTTTTTCCGCTGATGAAAGACGGTGAAAAAATGGTAATTGGTGATGTGGCTTTTATTGTTGAAGGACCTTCGGGTTCATTACTCACTGCTGAACGCTTAGTGCTTAATTGCATGCAACGCATGAGTGGTATTGCTACCAAAACACACCATATTGTTAAGCTTTTAGAAGGAACAAAGGCTCAAGTACTGGATACGCGTAAAACAACCCCTGGTATTCGATTATTAGAAAAATGGGCGGTAAAAATTGGTGGCGGCACCAACCATCGCTTTGGGCTTTACGATATGATGATGATAAAAGATAATCATATTGACTTTGCTGGAAGTATTGAAGCGGCTATTGAAAAAGCCATAAGCTACCAAAATATAATAGGATTAGATATTCCAATTGAGGTAGAAGCTAGAAACTTGGATGAAGTTGAAGAAATCATAAAGGTAGGTAAAGTTCAACGTATTATGCTCGATAATTTCAGCTATGCGGATACACGGACTGCCGTTGAGCGTATCGGCGATAGCTTTGAAACAGAGGCATCTGGCGGCATTACAGAGGAGACCATAAGAGAGCATGCTCTTTGTGGTGTAGATTATATTTCAGTAGGAGCTTTAACCCATTCTGTTAATAGCTTAGATTTGAGTTTAAAAGCCCTGTAAAATGAGTCTAAAACAAAAACTTTCATTTCTAATTGACTGGAGCAAGCATCTTGTTTTACCTGGATTCAGAGGAATGAATTTGTTTGATGTGGCTAATTTTTTTATGAAAGGTTTAGAAAGGGGTGCTATAACAACACGGGCATCCTCCATTGCTTTCAATTTTTTCCTTGCCCTATTTCCAGCTCTTATCTTCTTTTTTACGCTTATACCCTACATTCCTATTGATAATTTTCAAGAAATACTATTACAACTCTTGGGAGAGGTACTACCTCCCTCGACCAACGAAAATGCTTTTAGCACACTTAACGACATCATCAATCATCCTAGAGGTGGCTTATTGTCTTTTGGTTTTGTGATGGCTCTTTATTTTTCGACTAATAGTATCAACTCCTTGATGGAGGCTTTTAATAGCTCTTATCATATTTCTGAAATTAGAGGTATGTGGAAGCAACGGCTAATTGCTCTTGGACTTACACTAACTCTTTCATTAATGCTAATCCTTGCTATTGCTATTATCGTATTTACACAAGTGTCAAGCGCTTACTTTGTCGACTTAGGTATATTGAAAGAAAGTTCTATTACTCTCATTAAAATAGGAAAATGGATAACTCTGCTAACCTTTTTGTTCTTTGGACTATCCTTATTATTTCAATTTGGTCCATCAAAAAAAACCTACTGGAGTTTCTTTTCACCAGGAGCTATTTTAGCTACGCTGTTTATTGTACTTACTTCTGTAGGATTTGGTTATTATATTGACCAATTCGGTCAGTACAATAAGCTTTATGGCTCTATTGGTACACTAATAGTAATTCTGTTGTGGATGTATTTTAACGCAATAGTTATGCTAATTGGCTTCGAGCTAAATGCCAGTATTTTTAGTGCTAAGGAGCACATACAGTCATCGTCGTTTATCGATTTTTTCCAAAAAAAGCAATAGACCTATAAGAAGACCAATTGCTACTACTCCCATCATTATTTTAGCAAACAGCATATTTAAAAGGTTACGGTTTTATCGCAATCGCGAATCAGTTCGTATAAGTCTTTCATTGTGGAAAGAGGACACAGCTCAGTCCCTTCTTTATCTCTCAAATTGAGGCAAGTGCCACATGCTAAAATCTGTCCACCGCCATCCAATAAGGACTGAGCTAAGTCAAGAATAGGAAATTTATCAGAATGTAAGTCGCCATACTCTACCCCACTCGCTAAAAGAAAAAGACGAACGTCGTCTTTTTCTTTTAATGAGAAGTTAGCTAAACGAAACGCATTAAAAACTACTTCCGCATCTGTGCTGTAAATTATTATACCTAATTTCATTAGTTAATTTTTAATCGTATTCCAGTGTAAATCAAACGACCCATTACTGGTGCCCATATAATTGAAGCATCGAAATTACTACCAAAGGGATCATCGCCTCCTAATATAGGGTTATCTTGTTTGTAATTCAATAGATTCTCTCCGCCAAGGTATATATCAAACGTTTTGTATCTTTTAGTCATTTGACTATTAATAACAAAAAATGGGTCTGACTGAGTTTTACCTTCATCTATTAAAGGGTGATAAGGTATTCTACTACTTCCTACGTAGTTCCATGTAGCATCAAATAGCCATTTATTAACGTGGTCAGTTGAATATGCTAAATTTACTAATGCTCTATTTTCAGGAACGAGTGGCATTATCTTTTTTTCGCCATCAAAAGTGGAATATACTTGATTGATTTTATAAGCTAATTTCACATCAAAACGTTCAAATAACTCGTAGTTAAAATCAAACTGAATACTGTTAGAATAAGATTCACCATCTAAGTTATAGAACCTCAATTTTGTTGGGTCTTCTATATCTATCACAACTTGATTCTCGAACTGTGTTCTATAAGCATCTGCATTGAATGTCGCTTCTCTATCAAATAGCTTAAAGCAATGTGTAGCATTGACTCCATAATTCCAAGCTAACTCTACACCTAAACTATCTTCTATTTCAAATACTCTTGAGGACGCAAAATAAGATGTATTTTCAGCTATTGGATTAGCTATACGCATAGCTTTACCAGCAGAAAGCCTAAGAACGGTTGCCTCACTTGGATTGTACTTCAAATTCAATCGAGGTAAATATTCAAAACCGTGAGTGTTGTGATAATCTCCTCTCATACCTGCCACCAAGACAAAATTATTTTCTGGAGAAGTGTAACTATACTCTCCAAAAACTCCTGATGTCAAATCGGTTCGGTCAAAATTCTTTGACTCATAATCTTCTGTATATCTATCTGCATAAAAGCTTGCCCCATACTTTAGAACGTTTTCGGTAGTTGAAATATAGGTTTGAGCAATTAAATTTAAATAAGCACTTTCTTGCAAGGCATTATAATCAGTGGGTCCAAATTTAATGGCCTGGTCATGTCTTCTAAAGGCAGTCTGAAGGCCTACACTTTTACCGGGATTGTCAGGCATCTTCAAACCTGTTTTAGAATTGAATTCTATTAGTGTGTTATCTAAAACAACTTTATATGGGTTGGTAAATGTGCGTATTTGCCCCCCTATTCGTTCATCTACTAAAACACGACCTACTAAATTTATTTCGTAGCTATCCGTTTCTCTAAGCCATCGGTTCAAAACGTTAAACGACTTGATGTGTGGCATATCTAAGAAACCATTTTTATCGTGATCAACATCTTTAGAGTGGTAATTTATACTCGTGAATAAATTAGTAGTCCATTTACCTGTTTTCTTAGCAAATTGGAGGTTATTTTCAAACTTACTTTCCGTATTAGTATAGAAGTTCCAATAGATTTTATCGGCATTTTCAGGTTTAAAATATTCCAAGTTAATTTGCCCAGCGAAAGATTCAAAACCATTTATAACAGAACCAGCTCCTTTTATAACTTGAATAGACTCAATCCATGTGCCAGGCACATATGTAAGTCCATATGAGGAGGATAGACCTCTAATTAGCGGTACATTTTCTTGTGTGATTTGTGTGTAAATACCATCCAAACCTAACATTTGTATTTGCTTAGCTCCTGAAACGGCATCGGAAAAAGTAACGTCCACTGATGCATTAGTTTCAAAGCTTTCAGATAAATTACAACATGCTGCTTTTTGTAATTCCTTAGACGAAATCTTTTGTACTTGTAGAGGATTCACCATTGACAACTCTGTTGTACTAACTTTTGCTTCTACCGTAACTTCTTTTAACTCTACCGATTTGCTGAGAGCAATATTCAAGAAGGTTTCATCTTTTACGTCAATACTTTTAGGCTGAAATCCGATATAAGTGATTTTTAATTTAACTGGAAGTTTCGTTGTTAAATCTAGGTGAAATTTACCATCCAATCCTGTTGTTGCACCTTGAGTGGTATTTTCAACAACAACATTAGCACCTATTAAAGTGTTGCCACTTTCATCTACTACTTTTCCCATTATGTGAGCCTGTGCAAAGGTCATTAATGCACTTAGTTGCAAGGCTATTACTAATATATATCTCATTTTAATTTTGTTTAACTGTTTGTACTTGGTCCTAACTTGTTAAGTGTTAAGAAAGTAGTTAAATCAAATGCGAAATACTTGGAACAAAGAAAGTTGTTGAGAATAGGGTTTGGGTGGTGGTAACTCAAGACTTTTAATTGAAAAAGATGAGTTACTGCATAAATTTTTAACACTACTTAGCTCAGTAGAATAAGCTTCTACAAAAGATGGAGCTGGAACCGGAACACTCAGTGGTATATCAAATGAAAAGGTGACTAGCTCGACTTCTAAAAAGCAACAGCAGCAGGAGGCTAATAAATTACAATCGCAAGATTTTATAGATTCCGTTAGTAAAGGTTCTTCTTCAGTACTACAACACATTACAGCTTCTTCACAAAACACCTCTTGTGTTTCATCTATTTGCTCGGATACAACTGTAGGGTTATGAATATGATTGAGAACAACTGGAACACCAATACTACTAACAAGCACAAGTAGGCATAAGAAAAAATTTATGGCGTAAGTAACTATTCTCATTCTGTAAATTTACAAAATTATTTTTCAAATGTTTTGAGTGTATTTTCAATAATATCAATACACTCTAGTAATTCTTCTTTATTTATCACTAAAGGAGGAGCAAAACGAATGATATTTCCATGTGTTGGCTTTGCTAACAAACCATTGTCTCTAAGAGCCATACACATATCCCAAGCAGTTGAACTTTCCTCGGAATCGTTAATAACAATAGCATTGAGGAGTCCCTTTCCTCTTATTAATGAGATGATATTCAGATGCCCTAAACGTCTGTTCAATTCTGTCCTAAACACTTCACCTAGTTTCGTAGCATTTTCAGAGAGGTTTTCGTCTAGCACTACTTCCAAAGCGGCTTGAGCAACCTTACATGCTAAAGGATTACCTCCAAAGGTTGAACCGTGTTCGCCAGGCTTGATGCATAACATTACCTCATCATCAGCCAAAACAGCAGACACTGGTAATACTCCACCAGAAAGGGCTTTTCCTAAAATTAAAATATCAGGACGTGCATCTTCAAAATCACAAGCAATCATTTTACCAGTACGAGCAATACCTGTCTGTACTTCATCAGCAATAAATAAAACGTTATACTTCGTACACAAGGCTCTTACTCCTGCCAAATATCCTTCATCAGGAACAACTACTCCAGCTTCACCTTGAATAGGTTCTACCATGAAAGCACATACATTAGGGTCTCTCAGTTCAGTTTCTAGGGCCTTCAAATTGTTGTAAGGAATTAAATCATAGCCAGGCATATAAGGACCGAATCCCTTATAAGATGTAGGGTCATCAGAACTGGAAATAGCAGCAAGTGTACGCCCCCAAAAATTGCCTTTAGCAAAGATTATTCTAGCCTTATTTTCAGCAATGCCTTTTTTCATGTAGCCCCACTTTCGAGCTAATTTGTTAGCCGTTTCGCCTCCTTCAACACCAGTATTCATTGGTAAGACTTTATCGTAGCCAAATAAGTCAGTGATAAACTTCTCATACTGACCTAAAATATTATTATGAAACGCTCTAGACGTTAATGTTAGGGTTGATGCTTGTTCGTTTAATGCCTTAATAATTTTAGGGTGACAATGCCCTTGATTAACAGCAGAATATGCCGACAGAAAATCAAAATACTTTTTGCCTTCAACATCCCATACATGAACGCCCTTGCCTTTTGAAAGGACAACTGGCAATGGATGATAATTGTGTGCACCGTATTTTTCTTCTATTTCTATCAATTCTTGTGAAGTGTACATATCTTAAATTTTGAGCTACAAATTTAGAAAAATGTATTTGGTTGCAGAATAAATCACTGTTTTAATATTCTATATTTGTGCCATGGGAAGAAAAAAGAAAAAGATACTCTTAGAAAATGTACTTGTTGCTGACGCAGGAGCTAAAGGTAAATCTATAAGCCGACTAGAAAATGGACTTGTCCTTTTTGTGGAAGGTGCTGTACCTGGCGATGTTTGTGATGTACTGGTACATAAAAAACGAAGGTCTTTTTTGGAAGGAAAACCCGTTAAATTCCATTCGTACTCAGAAAAAAGAAGAGAGCCAAAATGCGAACACTTTGGACTGTGTGGCGGTTGCAAGTGGCAGTTTATGGACTACGAACACCAAGTGGATTACAAGCAAAAAGAAGTTGTTGATGCACTTAGTAGAATTGGTGGTATTGAATTACCTGAAGTTTCTCCGATTTTGAAATGCGAAAATGAGTTTCGCTACCGCAACAAAATGGATTTTGCATTTACCAATAGACGTTGGATAACCGAGGAAGAAAGTGCTGAAGGAAAAGAAATAACTGACCGTAATGGTGCAGGCTTTAGAGTAGCAGGCTTTTGGGATAAAGTCATAAACCTCAACGAATGCCATTTACAAGCTGAACCCTCTAACGCCATTCGTAAGGCTGCTAGAGATTATGCTATCGCGCACGAATTAGATTTTTTTGATATTGCTGACAAAGAAGGTTTTCTAAGAGCATTAACACTTAGAATAAGCAGCACTGGCGAAATAATGGCACTTTTTCAGTTTTTCTATGAAGACAAAGAGAAAAGAGAAGGTCTTTTAGAGCATATGTACCAACAATTTCCTGAAATCACATCTTTACTTTATACCATCAACGATAAAGGCAATGAAAGTATATTTGACTTAAACATTATCACCTATTTTGGAGAGGATTGCATCTATGAAGAAATGGAGGATTTAAAGTTCAAGATTGGTCCTAAATCCTTTTATCAAACCAATTCCAAACAAGCATATGAACTCTACAAGGTGGCTAGAGATTTTGCTGACATTCAAAAAGACGATGTTGTATATGATTTATATACTGGAACAGGAACCATTGCACAATTTGTTTCCAAAAATGCTATGAAAGTAATCGGTGTAGAATCTGTCCCAGAAGCTATAGAGGCAGCTAAGGAGAATGCAAAAAATAATCAGATTGACAATTGCAAGTTTTACGTTGGAGATATGAAAGAGGTATTTACCGAAGATTTTATTCGTAAAAATGGTCGACCAGATGTTGTTATAACAGACCCACCTAGAGATGGTATGCATAAAAAAGTAATTGGTCAACTCTTAGACGTAGGAGCTAAAAAAATTGTGTATGTCAGCTGTAATCCTGCTACACAAGCTCGTGATTTGGCACTTATGACAGAACACTACACTGTAACTAGAGTTCAACCTGTTGATATGTTTCCTCAAACCTATCACGTTGAAAACGTTGTGCTTTTAGAAAAAAAATAAATGTTAGATAAAGAGTTTTGGGATAACCGTTACAAATCTGAACAAACTGGCTGGGATATTGGCTATCCGTCTACCCCACTCAAAGAATTTATTGATGGTTTAGATAATAACGATTTGCACATTTTAATTCCTGGATGTGGTAGAGCTTATGAAGCTGAATACTTGCACAACAAAGATTTTAAAAATGTTAGTGTTATTGATTTATCTCCAACTGCTCTTTCAGAGTTTTCTCAGCGTTTACCATCCTTTCCTAAAAAGAACCTTATAAATGCTAATTTCTTCAATCACAAAGGGAAGTATGATATTATTTTAGAACAAACCTTCTTTTGTGCAATTGACAGAAAACTAAGAGAAAAGTATGTGAGGCATTCTTATGAATTTCTTAATGATAACGGAAAAATTGTTGGTCTGCTTTTCAATGAAGAATTTGGCAATGAACACCCACCCTTTGGAGGCTCTAAAGAGGAGTATTTAAATTTATTTTCTGATTTATTTGATATTGAAATCATAGAAACAGCTAAAAACTCCATAGAACAAAGGAAAGGAAGAGAATTATTTATCTCATTTAAAAAGAAGAAGTTGTAAATTAGCAATATGGGAACGAAAACACTTGTGCTTGATGCTCAACAAATGGAGCAAAAGATTTGCCGAATGGCTTGGGAGATTTTTGAGAAAAATCATCTCGAAAAAGAAATTGTAATTGCTGGCATTAGCCCTCAGGGAGCCTTACTATCTCAACGTCTTGCCGAACACCTAAGTAAAATTTCAAAAATATTAGTTGAAGTCATTGTTGTTGAACTAAACAAAGACAATCCTTTGTCTGAGCCTGTTCAAGTGAGTGCACACAGCGACCTAAAGAATAAAGTAGTCATTTTGGTAGATGATGTACTTAAATCTGGAAAAACACTTATGTATGGGTCTCAATACTTTCTTAATGAACCCATTAAAAAACTGATGACTACCATTCTAATTGACAGAAACTATAAAAACTACCCCATCAAAGCTGATGTCGTTGGTCTATCACTTTCAACAACTTTGCAAGAGCATGTAACAGTTGTTTTTGGAAAAAAGGAAGCCGTTTACCTAACCTAAGCCCTCAACATTTCTGTATGAGGAATATCATCTTCTAAATATTCTTTGCCTGTTGACTTAAAGTTAAATGCTTCATAAAACGGGACTAGATGTGATTGTGCGGAAATACGAATTGGAGATTTACCATATAAATTCGTCGCTTGTCGAATGCCCTCTTCCATTAAGTCCTTACCAACACCTTTTCCTCTAACAGATAAATGTGTGGCAATTCTTCCGAAAGAAATCTCATCATAGCTAATTCCTTCTTTAACAAGTCTTAGGTAGGCTATTAATTGCTGACTTTCATCAAAACCTAAAAGGTGGAAAGAATCCTTGTCTTTTTCATCTGCATCTTGATACGGGCAGTCTTGCTCAACAATAAAAATAGCTTGTCTAAACTTCATTATTTCATGAAGTTGAAATTTGCTTAAGTCGTGAAAATCGAAGAACTGCCAGTTAATTATCATTCGCTAAAAATATAAAATTACAGCTTATAAGACAGACCGACTAAAAAACGACGGCTTTGTAATGGACCATAGGCATATGAGGTGTCAAAATTATCACCGAAAGGGTTTCGCCAATCTACCAGGGGTGATGGCTGTGTATAGTTGAAAACATTTTTTACCCCCACATAAGCATTAAAGGATTCATTAAATACTTTTTTGAGTTGAAGATGATGCTGAGAAAACCAAGGCGATTTTTCAGGACGACTATAAGGCTCAGGAAAAGTAGGCAGTTCCATTGGACCTACAATTTTTGCAGTCCAACTAAGACTGAAATCATTTTTAAATTGATAGCTAAAAGATGTATTTCCAGAAAAAGAAGGAGCAAACAATTCTTTTTCTTTTACTCCGTTTGTCTCAGAATACACATCCAAAAATGTGCCGCTAAGAGTTAAACTTAAAGGAAAATCAAAATTTTGCTGAATGTTAAAGGCAAAACCCCTTGAGACTGAAAAACCATCCAGATTAGCATAGATGATGAGGTTAGGATCAACATCATAGTTAGGAACAATTTTATTATCGAAATGTGTATAAAAAACATCAAAATCAATAGCTCCCGTACTGTGCGGCAATAAAAGTAAGTGGTTGAAATTCAAATTAATATTATATGATTCTTCAGGCTCTAATTCCTCTACGATTTGAACATCTCTAGAGCCCGTTAAAAAGGCATGGTCTTCGGTAAATAAATTAACTAATCTAAAACCTGTACCACTATTGAATCTAAAAGTAGAGTGTTCACCAACGTTCCATTTTACATTTAATCGTGGCGAATACACCAAGCGGTGTTCTTTGTGGTAATCGCTTCTTAGTCCAAATAATACCCACCACTTTTTATTAAGTGTGATTTCATCTTGAACAAAAATTGCTGGAATATATTGTTTGTCATCAATCATTGCTAAGGTGCTGTCTTTATAAAGTTGATAGCGTTGCGAAGTACCTACTAATAAATCGTGAACATAGCCTATCTTTTTATTCCACAATAGATTTGAAAAATAGATTTGCTGCCAAGCTTCATATTTGGTATCTCCATAAAAAGCATCCTGATGGTGGTAATTATAAAAAACATCTAATAGTATATCTTCATTCGTTGGAAACTGATAACTTCCTACCAACTCAAACCTATCCGTAAATATTGACTCTCCATAGATAGAATCGCTACCTCTATAACCCTGGCTCCATTCTTTAACCCCTCCACTCCTATCTTCATTATAGTACTTAGCTGAAAATGATAGTGTTTTCTCACTATTCCTTTTCAAAGACCATTTGTTAAAAAGGGAAAGCCTATTCGACAAGGGTATATCAGAAAAGTTATCATTATTATCATCTAAAAAGTGTTTCATTGAAAACATATTTCCACTAAAAAGCATATCTACTTTTTTAAATTTTGGAGCAATGGAGAAATTTATATTTTTTTCGAAATGAGAAGTAGCAAATGCATCAACTTCAAATGTAGAAATATCTTTTGCTTCCTTAGTAATTATATTGATGACCCCAGCAACAGCTTCAGTACCATATAGTGTGGAAGAAGGCCCTTTTATTATTTCAATTTGCTTTATTAGAGAAGTAGGTATACCATTTAATCCATAAACTGTAGAAAGAGAACTCATAATTGGCATACCATCAATTAAGACCAAAGTATAAGGACCTTCCATACCATTAATATGGATATCGTTAGTACCACATACACCACAATTGATTTGCTTTTGAACACCATTTACATTTTCAATGACCTCCATGACATTGGCCGTGGCTATCTTTTTCAGAAATTTTTGACTAATAACATCTACTTTCACAGGAGATGCACTAAGAAAAGTCTCACGCATAGTTCCAGTAACAACGACTTGATTTAAATCATAAGCTAAAGAGGTTAGTTGAATTTCTAGAGGTTCAGTGTGTAATGAACTAAGGTCAATTGTTTTTCTATATGTTTTGTAACCAACCGAAGAAATCTGTAAATCAACTTTCTCATTTTTCACATCAAGTTTAAAAAATCCGTTTTCATCAGTAGATGTACCTTCAGTAGTTCCCTTAATGCTTACAGAGGCAAATGGTAAAATCTCGTTTGTTGTTGACTTAACAACTCCTGAAAGTGTATTATTTTGTGAATATACTGTAAGCTGACAACAGCAAACTATTAGAAGCATAAATATTTTCATAGCACGATGGTTTTTTAAGAATTTACGCAGCAAATCTAAGTGATTATTTATAATTAGTCTTAATAAAAATATAATTATTTTACAAAGTTTAGGCAAAACTAAAAATAATTAACAATTAAATTTATATTTTTGTAAAATGACCACTCTGGCAGAAGAAAATTATCTAAAAGCAATACTAAAATTATCGAACTACTCATTGGATACGGTAACAACAAATGCCATTGCTAAAGAGCTTAAAACTAAAGCATCATCGGTTACTGAAATGATTAAAAAATTAACCGATAAAAAATTAGTTAATTATCAGAAGTACAAAGGTGTATCATTAAGCAAATCAGGCTATAAAACAGCTATTGATATTGTACGAAAGCATCGCCTTTGGGAATGTTTTTTGGTGAGCAAATTACAATTCGATTGGGACGAAGTACACGACGTTGCCGAACAGCTTGAACACATCAAATCATCTAAACTCATTGATTCGCTTGATATTTTTTTAGGCAAACCTAAAACAGACCCTCACGGCGAACCGATCCCCAATATTAATGGAGAGTTTTCAAAATCATACTCATTACCGTTAAGCGATTTTCCTGATGATG
This sequence comes from Flavobacteriales bacterium, assembly GCA_965277895.1. Lineage (GTDB taxonomy): Bacteria > Bacteroidota > Bacteroidia > Flavobacteriales > UBA7312. The sequence continues at coordinate 948,817 of CBDIDR010000001.1, read as the reverse complement.
TTACAGGCGAAGTAATTGGCGTATCGAATGACGATCCTTCACTACTTAAATATTTAAACTCTCTTTCACTCACAATTGGCACTAAAGTGGTAATCAATAAAAAGATAGATTTCGATAACTCTTTTGAAATAGTAATTAATAATAAACAAAGCCACATTAGCTATGAAGTGGCAAAAACACTTTTAATCAGAGAATTATGATAAACGATTTATATACATGGTTTGTAGCACAACATGCTGTTCTTCAAGCTCTACTAGCTGGGCTTTTTACCTGGGGACTAACTGCTTCAGGAGCTGCATTAGTTGTATTTTTCAATAAAACCAACAGAAAATTATTGGACGCTTCACTAGGATTCACTGGTGGAGTAATGATAGCTGCTAGTTTTTGGTCACTTTTATCCCCCGCTATTAGTTACGTAGAAATGCAAAATGAAATGGGAACGTCTAACTTGCCATCTTGGTTCCCTCCTGCAGTAGGCTTTTTTATGGGAGCCTTATTTTTATATTGGCTAGATAAAATCATTCCACACTTGCACCTCTTCAAAAAAGTAGAGGAGGCTGAAGGCTACCCAACCAAATGGAAAAAAACTATCTTATTAGTTCTTGCTATTGCCCTACATAATATCCCTGAAGGCTTGGCAGTTGGGGTAGCTTTTGGTGCTATTTCTCATGGAATTCCTGGATTCGAAATTGGAGCTGCCATAGCCCTAGCAATTGGAATAGGTATTCAGAATTTCCCAGAGGGCTTTGCTGTATCTATGCCACTAAGACGACAAGGCGTTAGTAAATGGAAGAGCTGGAAGTGGGGGCAATTATCAGCAATTGTAGAGCCTATTTTTGCAGTTATTGGTGCGGCAGCGGTAATCTACACTTTACCTATATTACCATACGCTCTAGCCTTCGCTGCTGGTGCTATGATATTCATAGTAGTTGAAGAAGTTATTCCAGAAAGTCAAAGTGGTGGAAATACAGACCTCGCCACTATGGGACTTATTGCCGGATTTATCGTCATGATGATTCTTGATGTTGCACTAGGATAAAATCCGTAACTTCGCCGCATCATGAAATCGGTGAACATCCAAAATAAAAAAGCACGTTTTGAGTATCAAATACTCGATAAATTTGTGGCTGGCATACAACTTACAGGAACGGAGATAAAATCTATTCGTGAGAGTAAAGCGGCCATTACCGATTCGTTTTGCTCTTTCAAAAAAGATGAACTGTTTATCATTGGTATGCATATCGAGGAATATGCCTTTGGTAATTATGCCAACCACTTACCTAAACGTGAAAGAAAACTCCTCTTAAATCGTCAAGAACTGGATAAGATTCAAAAGAAGATGAAAGATGTGGGACTAACCATCGTTCCTCTTAGATTGTTTTTAAGCGAAAAAGGTTGGGCAAAATTAGAAATTGCAGTTGCTAAAGGCAAAAAGCTTCACGACAAGCGAAACACTCTTAAAGACAGAGATGTTAAGCGAGATATTGACAGAGCAAGCAAATAACTACATCAAGAGGATCAGGAAGAGACCTGAAAACACTAAAGCCGCTAAACCATACCAAGAGGACCTTCTTAGCTGATAATCTTTACTAATTAGGTATGCAATACCAACCCCAACTATATTTAACAAGAAGCCCAAGACAAATCCTATCCAACAAAAGGTTAGGTTTCGTTCGTAAGTTGAAAACGACAAATCATCACCTTCAACGGATAGTTCTGTTAGCTCAGTAGTTTTTTAAATTGGAAAAGAAGCGTGTGAAAAATGGGGTAATACACAAAGGAAAAGTAAAATTGAAACTATCTTTTTCATGGTTTAATTAGTTAACTTTAAAATCGGTGCGAATTAAGTAAAAAAATCTAATTGAACTACCATTTTACAACATAAAAAAATCACACTTAATACATAAAATATTACCACTTCAAAACAACTTTTTTAGCATAGGAAAACAGCTCACAAAAAAAGCCCCTCATTATCGGAGGGACTTAAGCAATTTTAGATCATCGAATGCTAATTACTTCCTGCTAGTAAAAATACAATTGCCCACAGACCTAAGCCATACCAACTACTGCGTTTCACCGCAGGGTTTTTACTAAATAAATACGCAATTCCAACACCAATTAGACCAAGTAAGAAGCCTAATGCAAGACCTCCCCAATGAAAGATTTCATCATCTGTATTTGATTCGAAGACTACTACTTCACTTGAAGAATCATTTTCAACAACTGGAAAAGATGCATAAGATAAGTTTGAGAGCATGCATAGGCTCATCACTAAAAAAAGTAATTTTTTCATTTTCTTTAAGTTTATTTTGCCTACTCTAGAAAGATTGGTTTTCGGCTTACCCAATTAACCCTGCAAAACAAAAAAAACAGAAATACAAATTTCAAGGTCTGTATTTACATAAAAAAACCCCTCAAAAGAGGGGCTTTTCCACTAACTAAAAGGAGAAAGTTATGCTACTTATCTTCCTTTACTTCTTCAAAGTCTACATCGGTAACGTCATCGGCTCCACCTTCTGGATTTGCCTGAGTAGCACCGCCGTCAGCAGCTTGCTGATCTTGTGTAGCTTTATACATTTCTTCAGATGCAGCAGTCCAAGCTGTATTGATGGTTTCCATAGCAGCATCAATTGCGGCTAAGTCTTTGCTTTCGTGTGCTTTTTTCAATCCTTCTAAAGCATCCTCAATAGGCTTTTTCTTATCGTCAGATAATTTATCACCATACTCTTTCAGTTGCTTTTCAGTTTGGAAAATCATTGCATCTGCAGCGTTTATCTTTTCAACCTGTTCTTTTGCTTGCTTGTCGGCATCAGCGTTAGCTTCAGCTTCTTTCTTCATTCTTTCGATTTCTTCGTCAGAAAGTCCAGAAGAGGCTTCAATCTTAATGTTTTGCTCTTTACCAGTCGCTTTATCCTTTGCCGATACATTCAATATACCATTAGCGTCAATATCAAAAGTTACTTCAATTTGAGGTACTCCTCTTGGTGCAGGCGGAATATCAGACAATTGGAAACGCCCGATAGTTTTGTTATCAGCAGACATTGGTCTTTCACCTTGTAGTACATGAATATCTACCGCAGGCTGATTGTCAGCAGCTGTAGAGAACACTTCTGACTTCTTGGTAGGAATAGTCGTGTTAGACTCAATTAGCTTAGTCATTACACCACCCATAGTTTCAATTCCTAAAGATAGTGGCGTAACGTCCAATAATAGAACATCTTTCACATCTCCTGTAAGAACACCACCTTGAATAGCTGCTCCAATAGCCACTACTTCATCAGGGTTTACTCCTTTCGAAGGTTCTTTACCAAAAAATTCTTTCACTATGTTTTGAATAGCCGGTATGCGTGTTGAACCACCTACCAAAATAACTTCGTCAATATCACTTGCAGACATCCCTGCATCTTTTAGTGCTTGTTTGCAAGGCTCTATTGTTGCTTGGATAAGCTTATCGGCTAATTTCTCGAACTGAGCTTTAGTTAGCGTCCTTACCAAGTGCTTAGGTCCAGAAGCAGTTGCTGTAATGTACGGTAAGTTGATTTCCGTTTGTGCACTTGAAGATAATTCTACCTTAGCTTTTTCAGCAGCCTCTTTTAGACGCTGTAAAGCCATTGGATCTTGTCTTAAGTCAATGTTTTCTTCAGACTTAAACTCTTCAGCCATCCAGTCAATCAATACTTGGTCAAAGTCATCTCCACCAAGGTGAGTATCACCATTAGTAGATTTTACTTCAAATACTCCATCACCAAGCTCTAATACGGATATGTCAAAAGTACCACCACCTAAATCGAAAACAGCAATGGTTCTGTCTTTATCAGACTTATCAAGTCCATAAGCTAATGCGGCAGCAGTAGGCTCGTTAATAATTCGACTCACTTTAAGTCCTGCAACCTCGCCAGCTTCTTTTGTAGCCTGACGTTGTGCATCGTTAAAATAAGCAGGAACAGTTACTACTGCTTCCTTAACTTCATGCCCTAAATAATCCTCAGCTGTTTTCTTCATTTTCTGAAGAATCATAGCCGAAATTTCTTGTGGCGTGTATTTTCTATCGTCAATTAATACTCTAGGAGTATCGTTATCTCCTTTTACTACTTTGTAAGGAACACGTCCCGCTTCTTTATGTACTTTAGAGAATGATTCTCCCATAAATCGCTTGATAGAAGCAATTGTTTTTTCTGGATTAGTAATCGCCTGTCTTTTGGCAGGGTCTCCTACTTTTCTTTCGCCACCTTCTACGAAAGCAACGATTGAAGGTGTTGTTCTTTTACCTTCACTATTAGGTATTACTACTGGTTCATTTCCTTCCATTACGGAAACGCATGAGTTGGTAGTTCCTAAATCAATTCCAATAATTTTGCTCATTGTATATAAATTTAATGTTTTAGCGTGTTTCGCTTTTACTTATATACAAAGTCTGTGCCAACATCTAAAGCGATGACATAAATTCAGAAAATAAAGACAGAATGACAGATTTACGGCTCTATGAAGTTTAACTGATCGGTAAGATCTCCATTCGATAACTCATCTAAAGAAGATACACTTAAGTACTTACCTGTTTGCTGAGCATTAAGCCTTGAAGAGAAAACTCCCCTCCCATTTTCAATATTGGTAAAAGCTGGTGGATCTTGAAATATTAAAGTAGGTAAATTATTAATCTCTATGTATTGAGCAATGTCAACACCTCCAACTAGAAATAGAAAATCTACTCCTCCTACCCAATAATCGTATTCTTCAAAACCATCTTCTAATTGTTTTGCATTGATACGTTGTACATTTATATTTTCCGAAATACTATTGGCAACGAAAAAATAAAAACTTTCACCTGTAATATAGAGCTCCATATCATTTCCTCCTGACGAATTAGTTGAATACATTTGAGAATATGACTTATCAATGAATTTTCGCACAACATTTCCAGTAGAAACATTTCTTTCGTAGTAGTAAAACCTCAAAAACGGTCTATAAATTTTTCCGTTTCTAGAAGAAGACCATTGCAGCCTGTGATTTCTATACTCATTATTCTTAAAAAACTTTATTTCGTCTGTAAACCCTTGATTAATATCCAAAGGCTCTATTAAAGCTGTTGATGAACGAGCCTCATAACCGCTTTCTATATTGTGAACATATAAGTGATAGACTAAAGATTCATCAAGACTTTCGGTAGTGATATATTCTACTGAATATTCAGTCGAGAAAATAGTATCAAAACCTGTACTAAATCGACCATCAGAAAGGTTGTAATCTAAAGTTATAGTTTGTACAGTATCGTCATTTGAGTTGATTCCATAAAGCATTACATCCAATTGACCTTCAGCATAATAAAAGGAGTCTGGCTCTTGAGCCATGGTATAAGCACTTTCTTGACCTAAAAAAGCTTTGTAAATAACAACTTTTTGGGTATCCACAGTTTGGTCTAACAAACCATAAATAACTGCAGTTTCTTTCCATGGTGCGTTGACTTCAAAGTCGGTTTCACAGGCTGTTAAAGTGGCTATGACTAAAAAAAACAGTAAATAACTTTTTTTCATAAGGGCAAATTTATACTTTTAATTCCAAATAACACTTAGTACATTTGTGCTCAAACATAATATTTACCATGAAAAAATATATTAGCTTATTCTTAAGTTTGGTCTTGTCTCTTATTGCTTATTCCCAAACTACCTCTTTATCTTCTTTTGAAGACGAATTCTTTTCTGAAAGCTTTAACTCTAAAAGCGATTTAATTCCATCAGTTGTCGATAAGGAAAACTATATAGTTATTGATGATGGAGATTTATATTTAAACAGAAATAATCCTGAAACAGACTTCATCAAACTGCATAAAAAGAATGATTTACCTGACGCCTACAGAATTAAAACTGCCATAAAAATTGGGCCATCTTTGAAAAGAAATTTCTTTTCTGGAATTATAATAAATATGTCAGAAGATAACTCACAATGTATTGGTATTGAAATAAACGGCAAAAAGGAGTATAGAATCCGTAAAATTATGTCGAAGTCTTCAAAGTATCTTAGCGGTACAGAATCTAATAAAGGATGGGTGAAAAATAAATATGTCAAGGATAATTCCAAGTATAACTACATTGACATCATTTACACCAATTCAACATATAATATTTTCATTAATAATAATTTTGCAGCTGCATATGAAGTGCCTGAGCTTAAAACCGGACAATTTGGCTTTATTATTGGGCCGAATTCTCAGTCTAGAGTTGATTTTGTCACTATACTCAAGAAAAGTCAAGATAAGTCTAATCAAAAGTTAAAAGATCTCGAAAGTAAGATTGATAAACTAAGTTCCAACTCTGATAAGCTTGTCAAGCTAGAAATGGAATATAAGTTAGAAAAGGAGAACAATTCCTCAATTATTGCTGAGAAAACTAAAAAGATATCCGACTTAGAGCAAAAAAACAAAGATCTCATTAAAAATAGAGATAGAGTAATTAATGAGCAGTCTAAGAAAATATATGCTCTAGAAACTGAGAATAAATTATTAAAAGAAAATCAAAGCAAAGGAATTGCTGAAAAGGCAAAAACTATTACAGACCTAAAGAAAAAGAATTCACTACTTACTCAAGAAAACAAGAAGATTAAAGAACTTGAAACACAAAATAATTCTTTAAAAAATAAGCTCAACAACTATTCGGATTTACAAAAGGAAAACACCTCATTAAATCAAAAATTAATCCAGTTAAAAACTATAACTGAACAAAATAATACTCTTAAAAACGACTTACAGAAAAAAACGCAGGCTACTTTAAGCTCAAAAACTGAAATAAGTAATTTGACAAAATCGCTTAACGAAGTGAAAAGTGAGTTAGCTACAACAAAAGCAGCTAAACAAGAACTATTGAAAAGTAAAAAGGCTGTACAAACAGAACTAAATGAAGTTAAAAGTAAAAATAACACATTAGATCAAAAAATAAAGCAACTCGATTCTGCAAACAAAAGCTCAAGCGATAAGTTTAACTCTTCAAATAAAAAAGTAGACGAACTATCAAATAAGATAAGTCAAATTAATGCCGAATTAACTTCAAGTAAAAATGAGTTAGCAAAGCAGAAAAAAACAACAATTAACCTTCAAAACGAGAATAAAAAATTAAGTAATTCCCTAGCGTTAGCTAACAGTAAGATTAGTGAATCTACGCAGATGAAAAGCGATTTTATTGACTTTAAAAACGGATTTATAGAAATAGAAAAGTCCAATTCTAAATTGAACGATAAAATAAAATCACTAAATACTCAACTTGATAAATACAAGGGTATTGAAAAAGAATTCGAGCAAAACCAACTTTTACTGGATAAAACAAATTCTGCTTTAGCTCAGAAAACAAAAGAGCTAAAGTCACTCAAAAAACAATCGGCATCAATTCAAGAGCTAAACAGAGAGGTTGCTACACTGAACCAAAAAGTAAAACAACAAAACATACAGATTGAGTCCAAAACAAAATCATTAGATGATTTATACGCCAAATATCAAGCTCTTGAAAAGAAGAATGAAACTGATATTGCTAATCTAACTCTTAAAGTAGAAACAGCTGAAAAGGAAAAAGAAAAAGCAGTCCTTGAAAGTAAATCGGTTAAAGTACAAATTGAACGCCAAAAGTTAATCGCTTCTCAGTTTGCTGAATCGTATCAACTTGAAAAAGAAAAAAACAAACAGTACCAAAATGAAATTTTAAACTTCAATTTGGGAGAAAATAAGTCAGAAAGTAATGAGGGTGTTATTTATAGGGTACAATTAGGTATATTTGACGACGTAATTGATATTGAAGGATTAGAAGACTTAACCACCATTTACACTAAAAACCAACAGATTATTTACATCTCTGGCAAGTTCGATAGTTTTAATTTAGCAAGAACTCACTTAGTTAAAATGCGTGAAAAAGGATTCGAAGACTCCTTCATCGTAAAATTTTAACAATGTCAGTCCATAAGAAAGTCTATAAAAAGATAACGACACATTCTCTTCTTGAGATGAAACAAAACAAGGAGAAAATTTCTATGCTTACCGCATACGATTATACACTTGCAAAAATTGTTGATTCTGGAGGAGTAGATGTAATTCTAGTGGGTGATTCAGCCTCAAATGTAATGGCTGGACATGAAACCACCCTACCCATTACCCTTGATCAAATGATATACCATACAGCATCCGTTGTTAGAGCTGTTGATAGAGCATTGATTGTTGCTGATATGCCTTTTGGAACGTATCAAGGAAATTCCAAAGAAGCTTTAAATTCTGCTATTAAAATAATGAAAGAGTCTGGAGCACATTCTGTAAAGTTAGAAGGCGGAAAAGAAATCATTGAATCTATTGAACGTATTTTAACTGCTGGTATTCCTGTTATGGGACATTTAGGACTTACTCCTCAATCGATTTATAAATTTGGCACATACACAGTTAGAGCAAAAGAAGAAGAGGAGGCAAAAAAACTCATCGAAGATGCACTACTTCTAGAAAAAGCAGGTTGCTTTGCTCTTGTTCTTGAAAAAATACCTTCTAAACTAGCTTCAAAAGTTGCTAAGGAACTGACTATTCCTGTCATAGGAATAGGTGCTGGTAGTGAGGTTGACGGACAAGTACTGGTCCTTCATGACATGATTGGAATGACGCATGAATTTAGCCCGCGTTTTTTGAGACGTTACCTAAATTTATACCAAGATATTCAGTCGGCTGTAGGACAATACGTTTCTGATGTCAAGTCTAAAGATTTCCCTAACGAAAAAGAACAGTATTAATGATTGAGGTCCTTTATGAGGATAATCACATTATTGCGGTCAATAAAAAGCCCTCAGATATTGTTCAGGGCGATAAGACTGGAGACAAGCCTCTTCCTGAATTTGTCAAAGATTTTATAAAGAAAAAATACAATAAACCTGGTGATGTTTTTCTTGGTGTCGTTCACCGACTGGACAGGCCTGTCAGTGGTGTGGTTTTATTCGCTAAAACCAGTAAATCGCTAAGTAGGTTGAATAAAATGTTCAGAGAAAAGACTGTTCAAAAGACCTACTGGGCAGTCGTAAAAAACAAGCCGCATAAATCGTCAGATACACTGAAACATTTTCTCAAAAAAAACCATAAAAAAAATAAATCCACTGCCTTTAATCGAGAAGAAAAAGACAGTCTTCTTTCAGAATTAAGCTATAAGTTTCTTAAATCTTTAGATAATTATCATTTACTTGAAGTGTATCCTAAAACAGGTAGACATCATCAAATTAGAGTTCAACTTTCTAAAATTGGCTCACCTATAAAAGGCGATATAAAATACGGATTTAACAGAACAAATAAAGATGCAAGCATACACTTACATGCTCGTAAAATTGAATTCATTCATCCTGTAAAAAAGGAACCTATAAGCATTACTGCCCCAACTCCAAAAGATAGTATTTGGAAAGAGTGTGAAAGAAATTAGTTTGGGTCAACATCAATTGTAAATCTCACAGATAAATACTTTGGATGTTTATTCAAAGTCTCAACTAATTCTAAAAGGTGTTTTTTAGACTTTTTTAGGGATAAATTATTTCCTATCTTCAAGATTATATTTTTTAAATATCGGTTTTTCACTCTAGAAACTACTGGATACTCTGGTCCTAATACACATTTATCGAAGGCAGCTCGCATATGAATTGCTAACTCTCTTGCCGCCTGATTCGTCAACTCATAATCTTTATGAGAAACAGTAATTGAAATGAGCTTACAAAAAGGGGGATAATTAAATAGTTCACGTTCAGATATTTCAGACTTATACATAGACATATAGTCGTTATCCTTAACCGAATTTATAATATCATGTTCAGCTGAATAGGTTTGAACAATAACCTTTCCTTGCTTTTCCTTTCTTCCTGAACGCCCTGCAACTTGTGCCATGAGCTGATAGGAGCGTTCATGTGATCTAAAATCAGGGTAATTAAGCAAACTATCAGCATTGATGACACCAACTAAGGAGACATTATTAAAATCAAGTCCTTTTGTAATCATTTGAGTACCTATGAGAATATCAATTTTTCTGTTTTCAAAGTCATGAATAAGACTGTCGTAAGCGTATTTTTTTCGACTAGTGTCTAAATCCAATCGCTTAATTATTGCATCTGTAAAAAAGGGCTGCAACTCTTCCTCAAGCTTTTCCGTTCCATATCCTTTTATGATTACCTCCATGCTGCCACAGGGCTTACACCTTTTGACAGGCTGTTCTGAATAACCACAGTAGTGGCATTTCAGTACTTCTTGGTGTTTATGGTAGGTCAGACTAACATCACAAGAAACGCATTTGGCAGTCCACCCGCAAGATTTACACTCGCTTACAGGAGCAAAACCTCTTCTATTTTGAAATAAAATGACTTGTTCATTTTTCGATAAAGCATCCTCAATAGCTTGCAATAGTTTTGGAGAAAACGCACCCTTCATTTGCTTTCTATGGGCCACGTACTTAATGTCTTCAACATCAATTTTAGGCATATTCACTCCACCATATCTTTCGTTTAATTCAATTAAAGCATATTTGTCTTGTAGTGCATTATGATAACTTTCTACAGATGGAGTTGCCGATGCCAAAAGCACTTTAGCGTTCAACAATTGAGCGTACTTTATAACGGTGTCTCTGGCATTGTATCGTGGCGAAGGTTGTTGTTGCTTAAAGGTGTTTTCATGCTCTTCATCTACAATGATAAGTCCCAAATTACTGAATGGTAAAAAGATAGATGAACGCGTTCCTAAAATAACAGGAAAACGACCGCTATTTTGAACTTCATTCCAAATTTCAGCACGCTCATTATTATTGAATTTGGAATGATACACGCCTACTAAATCTCCAAAATGTTTTCGTAATCGATTTATTATTTGAGTTGTCAACGCAATTTCTGGCAAAAGGTATAATACCTGTTGTCCATTATCAATTGCTTGTCTAATGAGTTTTATATATATCTCTGTTTTACCACTAGACGTTACACCGTGTAATAAAGCAACATCTTTTTCTTCAAAATTGGTTTTAATTTGATTAAAAGCTTGCTGTTGGGCTGGACTCAAATCAAAAGAAATTAAATCTTCTTTTTCAAAGTGCTCAAGCCTAGATATTTCATCTTCATAAACACTAAAAAGCCCCTTTTCTATCAAGGAATTGAGGGCTTGATGTGAGGCCGAAGCAGATTTCAATAATTGACTTACCGCAACAGAATCAGTATTTAATTCTTTTCTTAAACTAAAAAAGTGCTCAACTATTAACTTTTGTTTTTTGGCATTTTTCAGAACAGACTCATCAATCAATTCATTCACTAATTTTACTTTGCGAATAGTTTTTGGTCTATACTTTTCGTTTATCTCTTCCAAAAGCGAGATAATATTCCGTTTCAATAATGTATTAATAACGGGAAAAATGGTTTTCTGATTTAAAATTGCTGACACTTCTTTTAATGATAGTTCTTTTTTCTGCTCTAGTGCTTCTATCACTAAATACTCCTTGTCAGTCAAGTCAGATTTTTGAATCTGAGTAGACTCTAAAATTAATTTTGTCTCACTACTAAGTTTAAGTGCGGATGGTAATGCAGAATTCATAATTTCGCCCAAAGTACAACAGTAGTATTCAGACATCCAGTTCCACAATCTAAACTGTGCTTCTGAAACAACTGCTTGAGAGTCTAAAACTTCTTGAATTTGTTTAGGTGTATAATTGGAGGGCGGAGTATTATGAGTGGCATAGACAAGGGCGGTATAAAACTTTTTTTGTCCAAATTGGACTATCACCCTCATTCCAACTTTTAAATCGAAGAAATCTTTAGGAACCTCATATGTAAATACATTTTTAAGAGGTAGTGGCAGTATGACATCAGCAAAAATCACGCATTACAAAGATGTGAATTTTTACTTTAATACATTTACGGTTCCGTTCTGAAATTTATACTTAGCATCCTTACCATATATTTTGGCAACATAGCTATATGTTCCAGGTGGCACTACCCTATTTTTATATTTCCCGTCCCAAAATTCTGATAGGTTATTGGTCTGAAACATCAATTCTCCCCATCGGTTAAAAATTGAAAAATCAAAATCAATAATATTATCTCCCCTATACACTAACATTTCATTATCATAATCACCATTTGGGGTAAAGGAGTTTGGTATATATAAATTCACATCGCAGCCTATTTGAAACAGTAAACCCATCTATAACAGAGAAAACAGAACTTAATAGCGAGAGTTTTTTTCATTGGCTTAATAAATAAGGTAAATAATTCTCTATCCGTAAAAAATACAAATTTCTATCTAAAAAGATTAATCGTACCCGTTTTATTTAAAATCTGAGCATCTTTTCCGTAAGCTGAAATACTATAAGAGTATGTTCCCTTTTGAAGTACATTTCCTTTAAACTTACCGTCCCAAAATTTATTAATATCATTCGTGTTGAATACTACCTCGCCCCATCTATTGTAAATGGACATTTCAAATGATAAAACATTATTTCCCTTTATGACTAACTCTTCGTTTTCATCATCTCCATTTGGCGTAAATGAATTAGGTATAAAAATACTCAAATCACAACCTATCTCAATAGCAATAGAGTCTGTTTCATTACAATTCTGAGGAAAACTATAATATACCCAGTTTGTTCCTATGAAGGCATTGGCAGGATTAAAATAATCACCAACACCCATTCCTTTACCACTCCAAACTCCTCCAGGATTCATTGCCTCAAGCTGAAAAGGCTCATCAATTGGGCATACTACAGTGTCAAAACTAAAATTGATTTCAGGATTCATATACTCTTTTACTGAAATAAGAGCTTCACCTTGATTATCAACAGAGATACAACCATTAGAGTCAATCACCTTATCTACAACATACACAGCGGGGTCTTTTATGTAAAAAGTAAAGGTCGGCTCTGTTAATGAACTGAATATTTGATTATAATCCCCATTATGGATAAATAGATTATAAGGCATGGCATCAGATTCTACTGTTACTGTTATTTCTGCACTATCAACATCGCATATCACTCCACCCCCAACAATTGAGGTTCTAGGTAATGAAAAGTTTGAAATTATTGCAGAGCCTTCAACCGAACCTGAGCAATTATTATCATTAATAGATACTAAACTATAATTTCCTGAAGTAGTTGCCATAATAGTATGGTTAAGAAACATGGCAGTATCTGTGAAGAAGTTAAGTCCATCGGAATAACTTACATGAAAAGGTGCCTGACCACTTAATTCTAAATTTAACGGTAATTGGAAAGACTGCCCTTCACATATAGTTCCTCCACCACTTAACGAAGCAGTAGGTCTATCAATTGAATTAATATTTATAACATCCTGCCCAATACATCCGTTTCCATCTGTTACAGTTAAAGAATAAGTACCAGCAGGAACTGTTATTTCTTCTGATGACTGACCAGAACTCCAATCAAATAAAACTGGTGGTGCAGCATTCAAAGTTTCTATTTGAATAGTCGCTTCATCTTCTCCACATACCGATATATCGTTTCCAATTTCTAATTCAATAGTATTCAACTCTTCAACATAAAAAGTATCCGATAAAGTTGTGCAATTGTTATCACTTGTTGCTTCTACAATGTATTCTCCTTCACCAACATCAATAGTCTGAGAATTTTCGCCATTACTCCATGAATAAGAGTAATTCCCAGTTTGAGACATCTGCGCTGTTAATTCAACAGTTGTTCCACAATCAATAACAATATGACTTGAGTCTTGACCCAAGCTATTGAGAACATCTAAGAATGGTGATGAAAAACTATTTTCTTCTAAAAACACATATGAAGAAAGACCACCGTCCGTACCATCGGCAATTGCCAATCGAATGTGATAGGTTTCGCCACATTGTACCGCTGCGACGGCTGTCATAACAACAGTAAAACCATCAGCATCATCAACAGTTTCTAAGGACTGATTATTAACGAATAATTGTGGGTTATAAACTGACGGTCCACCAAAATCATCTGGATAATTACAAATTGATGAAATTGTAATGGGTAACTCAACTCCTAATGAATTAGCTTCTTGACTTTCGAAAGTTGCAATGTTTATACTTCCATTAGGGAAAGCTGGTGGACTAGCGTATGGACCTGTTATGCCTGGTCCAGAAATAAAGAACCCAAAAACATCATTAAACACAGAGTTTTCATATCCAAAGTATTCTTGTGATCCAAAAACATATTTAAATGAAACTGAATCGCTACTTGGCACAAAATCAAATTCTAAAACAGCTATATCATTTACGCTAGTAACATTAAAACTTTGACCTATTAAGGCTGGAACACTGTTTGCAACATCTAATAAATCTGGGTCTTCAACTGGTGGATTGACATCAATAAAATCTCCAAAACCTTCAAAAGTCGGATCTAAAATAGCAATGTCACCAGTACTCATTACAATTCCACTATTTAATCCTAGGTTAGAAGAGAATCCATTGAAATATCCTAACTGAATGGAATCACCCTGAAAAGAAAAATTAGAAGCCTCTACACCAGAACCTAATAATATATCATTCACAAGATATTCTGGACTATCATAAGGTGGTGTTTGGTCTGTAGTCAACTGTGCAAAAGCGGTAGTTGACACAAGCAAAAATAAAATGGATAATTTATTTATCATCATAAATTATTGTTAAGGTTAAGTAGTAAAATCTAATTAATTCGTTTTAATTTCAATCATTAATCATTAATTTTTGTTGGTATTCAAACTCATCAGATTTTATCATAATAAAATATATTCCCGAGGCTAAATCTCCTCTTTCTATTACTAAAGAATTTGTAAACTTTGACTCTCGCAGTACTCGTGCTCTGGAATCCATCAATTTAAAGGTATACTCCTCATCATTGCTATTCATTAACTCCACCGTAAAGTATTCTCTTGCTGGATTTGGATATATCAACACATCCATACTGCTAAACTCATCTACATCTACCTTAGTGTAATCTCTAGTTACACGCTTCTCACAGTCGTTTGCATCCGTAACTACTAAAGTATATTCTCCACTTAAGTCAGGTGTAAAGCTAGTACCGCTTGACTGATAGTTCCCGAAGTATAACCATTCATAACTGTAGTTTGGCGTTCCGCCACTGGCTGTGGCTGTGAATGGTATAGAACTCACACTAAAGTTGGCTTGTAATGCACTAGGCTCATCTACCTCAACACTTAAGTTTACTTCACATGCGTTAGCATCGCTTAAAACTACTGTATATGTTCCTGCTCCTAATGCTGTTGAATCCGAGTTACCCCAGTTAATATAATGTGGTGCTACGCCTCCCGTAACTGTGACTGATGCACTTCCGTCTGATTCACCATTACATTGTACATCGCTTACTGTTGCTACGCCTTCTATTAAGCTAGGCTCTGTAATTTCTAAATCAAATGAACGCACACAGTTGCTAGCGTCTGTAACGCTTAAAACATAAGTGCCTGTACTTAATGAGCTGAGTGCTGTGCCATCACCTAATAATGAGCCATCTAAAGACCAAGAGTATGAATAGTCAGGGTTACCACCAAAGGCGTCTATACTGACTGAACCATCTGATCCGCCATTACAACTCACTGAGGTTACTTCTTCTTCAATAGTTATTTCTGATGGCTGATATATGGTTACTACATCCGAATTGGTATAACAAGTTGTATCTGATAGAGATACTGCTCGTACAGAAATGTCGCCTGCTGGCAATGTCGCTGTTAAACCAGACGTAATGTATTCACCGTCTACATACCACTGATAGTTGTATGATGGGTTTGAATTGGATACCGATAGTGTAGCTGATGTATCTCCATAACATACTATTGAATTGGTAATTGATCCTGAGGATGTATTTATAGCTGATTCTACTGGTGTTCCTGCTATGATTTCTACTGGTGAGGGAATACCACTTCCACTAGAAACACCAACACAACCGCGTTCGTCCTCAACAGTAAGTTGATAAAATCCTGAACATAAATCCGAAATAGTCGTTGATGAAGATGTAGTGATTGAATTTAAAAGCGTGTTAGAATCATCAATTACTGAGACTGTATACATTCCCATTCCACCATTGGCAAATACCTCTAATTCTCCGTCACATGAAGAAGCATCTCCTGAACAACTCTCATCGTTATTTTTGAAAATTGAAAAGGTTAATTCAGCAGGTTGCTCAACAAAAGATTGAGTAGTCTTAGTACATCCGTTAACATCAGTTACGACTACACTTGATACTCCTGCTGTTAAATTCATCATAGTATAACTATTTGCCTCACTTACTTCTTGACTTGACCCAATAGGAGTATTCCAGAAATATGTATATGGTCCATATCCACCAACTGAAACAACTGTTGCAGAACCTGAAGCATCTTCAAAGCAATTTAATGAATCAGAAGTCATCGTTAATGCAAAGGTTTCTACTAATGGTATTTCTAAACTTAAAGTATCTGTACAGGCGTTATCATCCTCAACTACCACAGTGTATGTTCCTGCTACTTTATCTGAAATTAGAGAAGTTGTATCTCCAGTATTCCAGCTAAAGGAATATGAGCCGTCAGTGTTTAAGAACCCTCCTGAGGCAACAACTGAAGCATCTCCCGAAGGAATGTTTAAACAATATGACGAAACTATTTCACTAGTGTCAAGAACTAACTTTTCAGGGTGATCTATAAAGGCATATGCTAATTGATTACAACCATTAGCATCTGTAACACTTAATTGATATGGCTGAGTAGAATAAGGCAAACCATCAATAAAACTGTTATTTATTCCTAATGAGTTGCCATTAATAGTCCAATCATATGTGTAGCCAGGACTACCTCCATGAACATCGGCTATTATCTCTCCATCTGGTGAACCAAAGCAAAGTGCATCGGTGGGTTGTAACCTTACACGAAGTTTTTGAGGCTGATTAATTAATATAGTATCAATAACATAGCATCCAATGCTATCTTCTACCTTTACCCAATAGTTTCCAAAATTGGAAGTTATAGTCGGAGCTGTACTTCCATTAGACCAAGTATAAGAAAGACTGCCTGTTCCACCACTAGCACTTAAAGTAGCTGTTCCATCGCCCGAGCCAAAACAAGATGTTGGCGTTGAGCTTAATGTCGTTATTATCTCTGGGTTTCCAGTGATTACAACAGTATCACTAACTACACAATTTTTGTTATCAGTAACATTAATTACATAAGTACCCGAAGTCAATTGAGATGCTATTTCTGTAACATGACCACTACTCCAGTTATATGAATAAGGCGAACTACCACCTGAAACAGAAACAGAAGCAGAACCAGAAGATGCACCAAAACAGCTAATAGATGATGTACTAGACTGTAAAGTTAAGGGAGCGTCTGACTGATTTATGTCAACAGAAATATGGGTAACACAATTGTTAAAGTCTGATATTTCTAAATTATAAGTACCAGCAGTAAGATTATTTAATACCGATGAGGTATCATTACCATAGTTTGTCCAATCAAAAGTATATGGTGGTGTTGCTCCTCCATTAACTAATACCTCAATTGAACCATCACTCTCACCAAAACAAGAAATATCATTTTTTACAATCTGATATGATAAAGCGTTTGGCTGTTCAACTGAAACCTCATCTGTACCTTGACAACCGTTATCATCTTCAACAACCAGATAATAACCCCCAGCTGGAACATTAGCAAATGTATCGGTACTAACAACTTGATTAGTACTTGAGTTATACCACATGTAAGAGTAGCCAGTTGTAATATTTCCTCCAGATATTGATTGAATACTTATCTCTCCTAGATTATCTCCTGAACAAGGAACATCGGATGATACAGCAATAACTTCAATATTTGGAGCTGATGAGGGAACGACAGCTGTATCAGTAATTATACAACCCAATCCATCTCTAACTTTAATTTCATAGGTGCCGAAATCTAAATTATTGTAAATAAATTCAGATGAAAAGGTTTGACCACCGTCTATAGAATATTGTATTGGTGAAACAGCAGTATTTTCAGGAACTAGAGTTATTGAACCATCACTAAACCCTTGACACGAAACTGGATCGACACCAATTTGAACATCAAAATCATTTGTGGCAGTGGTAGGAACTAAGAGCGTATTTGAACATCCAATTGAATCTGTCCCAATAACTGTATAGACAATAGATGATTGAGTAGTAGTAAATACAGTGCTTCCTGTATCTGAACTCAAATATAAGTTCGGTATCCACTGATAGGTATTAGCTCCATTTACACTAATTTCAACTGGAATACCACCACAAACTAAAATATCTTGTGGTTCAAATGATAAGTCAGGAATTGGTTGTTCAATAACTGTAATATCATGATTATCTGTACAACCATTTGAATCGGTTAACAACAGACTGTAATCACCCTCAGTTGAGACAGTAAGTGTCGAGTCCGTACTTAGCCCACCCCAGTTATAGAAAAATGGAGCTGTTCCACTATTGATAGTTGGGTCAAGAGTTAAACTAGAGTTTTCACAGTAATATGCTGTATCTGGAAGGATAATTTCCGGAATAGGCTGAGAAAATACTCTGATTGAGTCTGACTGAGTTGTACAGCCAAAAGCATCTGTAGCTTCAACCCAATAATAGCCTGGTGTTGCTGATATAGTTTGAGTGGTTTCACCAGTATTCCATAAAAAGGTATAATCACCCTCTACTTCCGCGGTTAGTTCTACTGGAGCTCCACAATCCGTAAAAATTTTAATTGAGTCAATATCTAAACTATTAGATACTTCTAGCGGAGGAGAACTAAAACTTCCTGCTTCAAGTAGTACAAAGGAAGATAATCCTGAATCTGTACCGTCAGCAATTGCTAATTTGATATGGTATAATTCACCACAAACTACATTAGCTTCAGCTGTAAAAACAGTTGTAAAACCATCTGCATTGTTTGGGTTTACAGTATTGTTTCCATTATTCTGATTGTTTATGAAAAAAGGAGAATTGTAATCTGCATTAACTGAGGATACTGTAATAGGCAAATCAACACCTAAACTGTTTGGCTCAACACTTTCAAAAGTAGCAATATTGATACTGCCATCAGGGAAAGCTGCTGGGCTATCATAGGGACCAGCGATACCTGGACCTGAAATAAAAAAGCCAAACACATCATTAAACTGAGAATTCTCCCATGCGAAATATTCCTGGGAGGCAAAAACGTATTTGAAAGATAAGTAAGAAGATACAGGCACAAAATCAAACTCTAAGATTGCTACGTCATTAACACTAGTTACGTTAAAGTTTTGACCAATAAGACCAGGAACGGAATTTGCTAAATCTAATAAATCTGGATCATCAATGTTATTCACAACAAAACCGCCGCCGCCTCCAGGCTCAATCTCAGAAATATCGCCTGTTGCAAGTACTATTCCACTATCAATTCCTATGTTACTATTTACACCATTGAAAAAACCAATTTGGATAGGGTCACCTTGAAAAGCATGATTTGTAGCTAATACTCCTTCACCAAGCAAAATACTATCAACAAGAAATGTTGGAGAATCATAAGGTGCCAACAAATTAGTTGTAATCTGAGCATAAGAAGATTTTGCAAGTGCAAAAGTTATAAATAAAAAGGCAATTAAATATAATTTTCTAGTCATGGTGAGTTTTTTTTAACTAACCGGCAATTTAAGAAAACTATTCTAATATTACTAGATGATTGTTACCTAGCAAAAATCTTATATTACACATCCAAACTATTTTTTGAATTGTAAATCAAAGAGTAATTTATATTTCTTATCTAGTAATATTAACTCAGTATGCGTTCCTTCTTCAGCTACTTCACCATTATCCAATAGTAATATTTTTGTAGCATTTTGAATGGTAGCCAACCTATGAGCAATTACTATTGAAGTCCTTCCTTTAGTAAGTTTTTCTGTTGAACGCTGAATTAAAAACTCACTTTCTGAGTCAATACTTGAGGTTGCCTCATCGAGAACTAATATTTTTGGCTGAGTGACATATGCTCTCAAAAAGGAAATTAACTGCCTTTGTCCTAATGACAGCATATTCCCCCTTTCTCTTACATCGTAATCATATCCATTCGGAAGAGACTGGATAAAGTCTTCTATTTCAATATCACGCGCGTATTTTTGCACATCATCAAAAGCTATTTCCCTCCCCAGAGTAATGTTGTTTAAAACTGAATTTGAAAACAAAAATACATCTTGTAAAACCACTGCAATGTTTTCACGAAGAGAGTCCAAACTGTATTCTAAATAATTTTTTCCGTCAATGAAAATTTCCCCTTTGTTTATGTCGTAGTTTCTTGTTAGAAGATTTATAATTGTGGATTTTCCAGAACCCGTTGCTCCAATTATAGCCAGCGTCTCCCCTGCTCTTACTTTAAATGAAATTCCTTTTAGAACCCAATCTTCATCATTATATGCAAACCATACATTTTTAAACTCAATTTCTCCTGTACAGTCTTTTAGCTCTAAAGTGCCGTTATCAGGAATAGATTCAGAATTATCAATAATCTTGAAAACTCGTTCGGCAGCAACCATTCCCATTTGAAGCACATTAAAGCGGTCAGCCAACTGTCTAATTGGTCGAAACAACATGTGTATATAGAGAATGAATGCAATGAGTTCTCCTAAAGTTACCTCATTGGACATTACAGACTCAATACCTCCCCACCAAATCAGTAAACCAACCGAAACAGCTGACAATATTTCTACTACCGGGAAAAATATAGAATAATACCAAATTGAACGAATATGTGCGTCTCTATGGGCTTCATTGATTTTCTTAAACCTACTGTACTCTTCTTTTTCTCTATTAAAAAGTTGAACAATATACATGCCAACAATATGCTCTTGCACAAAAGTATTTAAAGCTGAAACCTGCTTTCTAACGTCTTGAAAAGCTGACTTAATAGAACGTTTAAACCAATATGTAGCAACAAGTAAAAGAGGTATCGAAGCCAGACTAAATAGCGTTAATCTCCAATCAGTAACAAACATCACAATTATAACAATAATGAGCTTTAATACATCGGCTATGATAACTAATAATCCTTGAGAAAAAATATCAGAAATTGTCTCAATATCAGACACTACTCTAGTGACTAATGAACCAATTGGGTTTTTATCAAAAAATTGCTGTCTAAAATTGATTATCTTCTTGTAAGTCTGTAACCTCAAGTCTTTGATTACACTTTGCCCCAAAAAATTAGCCCAGTAAGTATAAAAATATTGGGACACACTTTCGGCAATTAACAATACTACTAGAAGTAGAGTAATGAGTAATAACTTATACTCGTCAGGGTTCAAAATAAAATTATCAAAAGCATACTGAATTAGTATAGGTCTTGCTGGAGATAAAAAGGCAATAAAAATTGCAAATAATGAAGTACCTAAAAACAACGATTTGTATGGCTTTACATAACCCATTACACGTTTAAGTAATGTAATGTCAAATGTTTTCCCTTCAACTTTACTCATCACAAATAGTTTTAGGGTATTTAACACTCACCAAATACAGACCATGAGCTGGCACAGAAGCACCTGCCTTAGACCTGTTTTTACTTTCAATAATTTCAACAAATTCTTCAATAGAAATCTTTTTTTCACCTACAGCAACAAGAGTACCAACAATTGCTCTTACCATATTTCTTAAAAATCTATCCGCTTCAATGCTAAAAACCAGATTATCATTTACTTTTTCCCAAACCGCCATCTTAACTGAACAGTTATTTGTTTTGGTTTGAGTGTGTAACTTAGAAAAAGAGGTGAAATCAGTGTAATTAAGCAATAGTTTAGAAGCCTCGTTCATCAAATCAACATCTAACTTTCTATGAAAGTACCAAGATTTATTAATAAGAAAAGGGTTTTTATTAGCATGAATTAAATATTCATACTTTCTTGAAACAGCATCAAATCTAGAATGTGCAGAATCGTCAACTTCAAAAACTCTCAAAACACTAATATCATTTTTCAAGAATGAGTTTAGCTTATATACGAAGTCTTTTCCATCAAAAGAAATTGAACTATCGAAATGAGCAAACATTTGTTTGGCATGAACACCAGTATCCGTCCTTCCAGCACCAACAACATTTATATCCTCCCCTAAAACAGTACTGATAGCTTGATTGATTTGCTGTTGAACTGTAGATGAGTTAGGCTGAACTTGCCAACCGTGATAGGCCGTGCCATCGAACATTATTTCTATGAAATATCTGTGCTTCATTAAACATTGCGAAGATATTCAATTGAAAAGAAATACTTAATACATTTAATTAATTTAATGAATGACGGATTAAAAATGCCTATTCAATCATGTGTTATTTAATTAATCACATTGTGATATTTTTTTTCGAAATCTGTGATTTTTTATACAATAGGATTAAATTTGTGTCGTTATGAAATTTTGAAAAAATGACATACAACATAAAATTCGCATTTTAAATTAAAACTATGGATTCAACTTCTAATGTAGACATCAAAGAATTAAATGAGAAAATCAATAAAAACAGTGCTTTTATTGATATGCTCATGATGGAAATGAACAAGGTAATTGTTGGGCAAAAACACATGACCGAAAGATTACTAATAGGCCTGCTTTCAAATGGTCATATTTTACTGGAGGGTGTTCCTGGATTAGCTAAAACTTTAGCTATAAATACTTTAGCAAATACTTTAGACGCTAATTTCAGTAGAATTCAGTTTACTCCAGATTTATTACCTGCCGATGTTTTAGGGACTCAAATATATAGCCCTAAAAACGAAACGTTTTCAATAAAAAAAGGTCCTATTTTCGCCAACTTTGTTCTTGCCGATGAGATAAATAGAGCCCCTGCAAAAGTTCAATCAGCATTGCTTGAAGCTATGCAAGAACGTCAGATTACCATTGGAGAAGAGAGTTTCAAATTAGATGAGCCTTTCTTAGTTTTAGCCACTCAAAACCCAGTTGAACAAGAAGGAACATACCCCCTTCCAGAAGCTCAAGTGGATAGATTTATGCTAAAGGTTGTCATCGATTATCCTAAAAAGGAAGAAGAGAAACTTATTGTAAGACACAATCTTGCTAAATCATTCCCAAAAGCTAATCAAATTCTCAAAACCAAAGATATTCTTGCTGCGCGTGAGCTCGTCAAAGAAGTGTATATGGATGAAAAAATTGAGCAATATATTGTTGATATAGTATTTGCTACTCGATACCCAGAACAATATGGACTTAAGAAGTTTGAGAACTTAATCAGTTTTGGTGCTTCACCTAGAGCAAGTATAAGTTTAGCTCTTGCCTCTAAAGCTTATGCATTTATTCAGCGAAGAGGTTACGTTATTCCAGAAGATATTCGCTCAATCTGTCATGATGTATTACGTCACAGAATTGGTTTGTCATATGAAGCTGAAGCTGAAAATATTTCTTCTGAAGACATCATTACTGAAATACTAAACACTGTTGAGATTCCATAATGGAAACAAGTGACTTATTAAAAAAAGTACGTAAAATAGAATTGAAGACTAGAGGTCTTTCCAATCATATTTTCGCTGGAGAATACCATACTGCTTTCAAAGGTAGAGGAATGGCTTTCAGTGAAGTAAGAGAATATCAGCCAGGTGATGATATCAGAACAATAGATTGGAATGTTACTGCTCGATTCAACACACCTTTTATCAAAGTTTTTGAAGAAGAAAGAGAGTTAACTGTAATGCTTATAATTGACGTCAGCGGCTCGAAAAACTTTGGTACTCAAAAACAGATGAAACAAGAACTCGTCACTGAGTTATCAGCAGTATTGGCGTTTTCCGCTATTCAAAATAATGATAAAATTGGTGTTATCTTTTTTAGTGATAAAGTCGAGAAATTTATTCCGCCAAAGAAAGGAAAATCGCATATCCTTAGAATAATCAGAGAGTTGATTGCTTTTGAACCAGAAAACAAAGGAACAGACATTGGAGAAGCCCTTCGCTACTTCAATAATGTCATAAAAAAACGAGCTGTTTGCTTTGTCATCTCTGACTTCATGGGCGATAACTTTGAGGCACCACTAAAAATTGCCAATAAAAAGCACGATGTAGTTACTATTAGAATTAATGATAAAAGAGAGGAAGAACTACCTGACATCGGACTAATTCAAATGAAAGATGCTGAGACTGGCGAGGTAAAATGGATTGATACTGGCAATAAATCGATTCGACAGAACTACAAAAAGAACTATTTACGAAATAAAGAAGAAGTCAATCAATTATTTAAAAATAGTGGTGTTGACACCATACAGTTGAGAACAGATATGGATTATATCAAACCCTTAATTCAGTTTTTCAAAAGACGAGTAAAATGAAACAGTTATTATTTTTACTTCTTACTCCCTTATATCTGTTTGGTCAATTAAATGTAGAAATTGACACGGATACCATTTTAATTGGTGACCAAATAAAAATAAGTTTTGAATGTAATGCTATTGAAGGAGAATTATTTCCAAACTTCAACGACTCCATAGGTCCATTGGAAATATTATCTAAATCAAATGTAGATAGTATTACGTCTGATTCTGGTATAATACTACGTCAAAACTATACCATTACGGCTTGGGACAGTGGCATCTATTACATTCCTTCTATCAAGTATGGCAATGATATCAAGGATTCAATCCCCATTTATGTCAACACTATAGAATTGAGTCAAAATGATGAATTGAAAGACATTAAAGCACCTATTCATACGCCCATAACTTTTGAGGAAGCTAGTCCTTACATACTAGGTTTTATTATTCTATTGATAGTAATATTCTTAATAAGGTATTGGCTTAAAAACCGGACTAAAAAAGAAATAATTCCAGCTATCAAAGAAGAAATAATACCACCTCATGAAATAGCCTTGAATAAACTTGAAATACTTAATGCTCAAAAACTTTGGCAAAATGGTAAAGTCAAAGAATATTACACCACTATTTCTGAAGTAATTAGAACATACATTGAAGAAGGAATTGGCACTCCCGCTATGGAAATACCAACCAAAGAAATTATAGATCAGCTTCATGAACAAAGAATAGAAACCAATAAACTAGAGGAACTGCTTATGCGTTCAGACTTAGCCAAATTTGCAAAAAGTCAACCTCTAGAAATAGAAAATAAAGAGAGTTATAAAATTGCAATTGATTTTATCAATAGTACTGCTAAATCGGTAAATGAAAATGATGTGGAGTAATTGGACATATTATAATCCAGATTTCTTGTACCTACTGTGCTTAGTACCACTATTATGGGTATGGTATTATTTCAATCAAAAAAAGCAATCGGCACAGCTACAAGTTTCGACTTTAGAAGGTATTCAAACTAAAAGCTGGAAAGAAAAAGGAAGACACATACTTTTCCTAATAAGAACAATCGCCATATCATTGCTTATTGTAGCATTTGCTAGACCTCAATCTACGCTATCCTGGGAAGACATGACCACCGAAGGTATAGACATCATAATTTCTATGGATATTTCGGGAAGTATGTTAGCACAAGACCTAAAACCTGATAGATTGGAAGCCTCAAAAAAGGTGGCAATGGACTTTATTTCTGGTAGACCTAACGATAGAATTGGTCTTGTCATTTTTGCCGGAGAAAGCTTTACTCAGTGTCCATTAACAACTGACCATCAGGTTTTACAGAATCTTTTTGGGAACGTCAAAAGTGGAATGGTAGATGATGGGACGGCCATTGGCATGGGCTTAGCTACAGCTGTAAATAGATTAAAAGAAAGCGAGGCAATCAGTAAAGTTATCATACTATTAACGGACGGCGTAAACAATCAAGGAACAGTAGCCCCATTAACAGCTGCAAAGATTGCCCAAAAGTTTGGCGTAAGAGTATATACTATTGGTGTGGGTACCAAAGGCTTTGCACCCTACCCTTTTAAAACACCATTTGGAACTACGGTATACCAAGACGTTGAAGTGCAAATTGATGAAGAAACACTCCAAGATATCGCTTCTGTAACAAACGGAAAGTATTTCAGAGCTACATCAAACAAAGCATTAGAAAGGATTTACAAAGAGATTGATAAATTAGAACGTTCAAAAATTGAAGTAAAAGAATACCATAAAAAGAAAGAAGAGTTTTTTATTTTAGCTCTCATTGCATTTTGTCTATTAATCCTTGAGTTTTTGTTAAAACTCAGCATTTTTAAAAGTATTACTTAATGTTGAGATACGAAAATAGCGAATGGTTGCTCTTGCTAATTGTTGTTCCAATAATTATCACTCTATTCATATTGGCAATACGTTGGAGAAAAAAAGCCATTGATAAATTTGGAGAAAGCCACATGGTTTTTAAACTTATGCCAATGGCATCTTTCAGAAAATTAAGGCTTAAGTTTTTTCTATTTTGCTTATCTATCATTTTTATAATTATTGGCTTGGCTAATCCACAGATTGGCTCTAAAATGGAAGAAGTTAAGAGAGAAGGTGTCGATTTAATGATTGCCATCGACCTGTCAAATAGTATGCTAGCTGAAGACTTACAGCCAAACCGATTGATGCGTGCCAAACAGTCCATTTCTAGATTAATTGACAGATTGGATGGGGACAGAATTGGATTAGTAGTCTTCGCTGGTGATGCCTATGTACAACTGCCAATAACTACAGATTATTCGGCAGCTAAACTTTTCTTATCTACTATTAACACTAATATAGTTCCTACACAAGGAACTGCAATTGGAAAAGCCATAGAATTATCAATAAACAGCTTTGATGTGTCCAATGACCAAAATAAAGCTATAATCATTATTACTGACGGTGAAAACCACGAAGACGATGCCATCCAAAAAGCCAAAGAAGCCGAAGACATGGGTATTTTCGTTCATACTATAGGCATGGGTTCTGCTGAAGGCGGTCCTATTCCAATAAAAAATAGATACGGTAATATCACGAGTTACCAAAAAGATAATAGTGGAAATACCGTTATTACTAAGCTGAATGAAGAAATGCTGAAAGAAATAGCTGCCAACGGAGGTGGTTCCTACATCAGAGCAAACTCTACACAAAGCGGCTTAGATGCTCTTTTCAAAGAGATTAATAAAATGGAAAAGAAAGAGATTGGCTCAAAAGTATTTACAGATTATAAAGACAGATTCCAATGGTTTTTAGGGATTGCTTTGTTACTGTTAATTATAGAATCTCTTCTAAGAAACACAAAAAACAAATGGAGTTCTAAAATCAATTTATTTGAAGAAAATGAAAAATAATCTTCTACTATTAATACTATTGTTTTTTACAATTGATGCTTTAGCACAACACCCAAATAGCTTAGTTCGTAAAGGAAATGCTTCATATACTGATACTCTGTACTCTGAAGCTGAACAAAAGTATAGAGAAGCACTAATGAAAGACCAAAACTCTTATGCTGCATCCTTCAATTTAGCCGATGCTATTTACAAGCAAGAAAAGTTTTCAGAGTCTACTTCTCTTTTCAAAGCATTATCTGAAAAAACACAGAATAAGATTGAAAAATCAGAAAGCTTTCATAATCTAGGTAACTCATTAATGAAAGAACAAAAGATTGACGAAGCCATAGAAGCTTATAAAAATGCTTTGAGAAATAACCCAAAAGACATAGACACAAAACATAATTTGGCCTATGCACATCGAATGAAAAATCAACAGCAGAAACAAGAGGAAGAGAAAGAAGAGGAGCAAGAGAAAGAGGAAGAAAAAGAAGAAGAGAAAGAGGAAGAAGAAAAACAAGAGGAGGAAAAGGAAGAAGAAAAAAATAATCAAGAACAAAACGAAAACTCAGAAGAACAAAGTAAAGAAGAGCCAAAAAAGCCTCAAGACCCTAACGAAATGACAGAGGACGAGGCAGAGCAAATTTTAGATGCCTTACAACAACAGGAAAAGGAACTTCAAGAAGATTTGCAAAAGAAAAAAAATAAAGGTGTTAAGCTTAAAATTCTAAAAGATTGGTAGCATGAAAAAGAATTGGATAGCCTTTATAATCATACTTTTACCTCTTCTTACCATTGGTCAAGAGTTAAAACTTAGCGTCAGTAAAAACCCCGTAGCGGTTGGTGAAGAATTCAGAATAGAATTTTCTATCGAAGGCTCAGCTTCGGAGTTTAAAGGTCCAAGCCTAAACGGTTTACGTAAGCTTAGTGGCCCTAACCAGTCAAGCAGCAGTAGTATGCAAATCATCAATGGTAAGGTTAGCAGCTCAAAAACCACTTCTTACACCTATTATGTAACGGCTTTAAATGAAGGTACTCTGACCATTGGTGAGGCTAGCGTAAAATCTGAAGGGAAAACAGTTCGCTCCCAAGCAGGTCAGATGCAAATCACCAAAGCAAATCCTAAAACCAAACAGGCTAACAGTTACAACATAGCTGAAAATGTATATCTGAAAGCAACTGCAAGTAGAAGACGAATTTTTCAAGGTGAGCAAATTGTTGTCAGCTATAAACTATACTCTAAAATTAATCTTGCGGATATTAATTTAACCATCGTACCTGAGTTAAATGATTTTTGGAAGGAAGAGATAGAAACTAACTCTAGTGCAAAACTTGAAGTCATAGATGGTGTTAAACACAACGTATGGGAAATAAGTCGATTTATACTTACACCACAGAAAAGTGGTAAGCTCAAAATTGACCCTATGAGTATAAACGTAACTGTTCAAATAAAAAACAAAAGAAGCAGAGACCCATTTGGTGATCCGTTCGGATTTTTTGGCTCATACCAAAACATAGAAGAGGAAATATCTTCCAAAAATATAAACGTAACCGTTAAAGATTTACCTGAAGGTGCTCCGGAAAATTTCAGTGGTGCAGTAGGTCAATTTGAATTAAAATCATCAGTCGATAAATCAAGCATTGAAGCAAATCAAGCTTTAAATTACAAACTTACTCTTTCAGGTAATGGTAATATTCATTTGATTGATGATGTAAAAGTTGACTTCCCTTCAAACTTTGAGACCTATGACCCTCAAAAAAATGATAAAACATTTAGCACAAAAAATGGAATTGCAGGTAAAATCGAATTCGAACACCTCCTCATTCCTAGATACAAAGGAGAATATGAAATTAAAGGCGTTAACTTCTGTTACTTTAACCCTAAAACAAAATCTTACAAAACCATTACTACTAAGCCGATAGTGGTGAATGTACTAAAAGGCTCAGGAAATGATAACTCATACATTAGCTCTGATGAGCTAAAATCAAACGTAAGTTCACAATTAAAGCCTATAATTTCTACAACTGAACTTCAGGAAAATGAAGATTTACCGTTCAATAAATGGCTTTTTATTTTCCTAATATTAATACCCATCATAGGACTTGGAGGGTATTTTGTAATGCTAATAATTCAAGCAAAAAATGACGCCAACCCAGTTTTAAGGAAATACAGGAAATCACTAAGAATAGCACAAAAAAGACTGAAAAACGCACAAAAACACCTCGAAAATAGCCAAAAAGAGCTCTTTTTTGAAGAAATAGAAAAATCGTTATGGACGTATTTCTCAAATAAATTCAATGTTAATTCCGCCGATTTATCAAAAGAAACGATAAATGAATTTTTTACGAAAAATAATATTTCAGAAAAAGCATCCAAGAACTTTACTTCCATAATCGAAAAATGTGAATTTTGTCGTTTTGCCCCCTCCTCACTAGACGCTGAAGATATGAATAAGGTATATGAATTGGCTACAAACGTTATAGTTGAAGTTGAACAAGATTTAAAAAGATGAGACTTAAAATAACAATCGTATTACTATTTTTTGCGGCTTCAGTGAAAGCCAATTCATACTTGGATAGTCTATTCTTAAAAGGCAATGCACATTACTTTGAAGAGCAATACGCTGACGCAATTGATTCTTACAATCAAATATTAGATTCTAACTACGTCTCTTTTGAGCTCTACTATAACCTAGGAAATAGCTATTTTCAGTTTGGCAAAATACCGAAAAGCATCCTCTACTTTGAAAAAGCTTTACTTCTAGATAAAAGGAATAAGTCATGTCTAAACAATCTAGAATTAGCCAGAAACAGAATAGAAATGATTGAGCCTATTCCTAGACTGTTCTACGTAAACTGGTGGAATCTGTTTTCTTCTTCCTTAAACTTGAACTGGTGGTCGGTTCTTTTAATCATATCTGTTTGGTCAATCTGTATCTTTATTGTCCTATTTACTAGAAACAGAAAAAAATGGATTTTTAACGCCATGATAAGTTCAATAATCCTTTGTCTAATTTTTGCATTTGCAATGGTCTCTGCTAATAACAAACAAAATAAAGTTTCTGGGATTGTAATGACTGACTCTAAATTATACTCCTCTACAAGTTTAAAATCTGATTTCGGTTTGGTTAAAGCAGGAAATAAAGCCATTGTAAAAGAAATATTCACCACTACAGAAAATAATGATGTTGTGTTTATTCATTTGGAAGACGGTCAAACGGCTTACATTAAAGCCTCTGAAATTAGATTAATCAAATGAAGATAGGTCTTCTTTCAGATACGCACTCATACTTACACCCAAAGGTTTTTGAGCATTTTAAGGATTGTGACGAAATTTGGCACGCAGGAGATATTGGCTCTGAAGAGGTCATCGATAAGCTAAATGCCTTCAAACCAACCAAAGCCGTACATGGGAATATTGATAATCATAAAATCAGAAGTATTTGCCCTAAAGATTTACGCTTCAATTGTCAAGGCGTAGATGTTTGGATTACGCACATAGGTGGTTATCCCTACAAATATACACCTGCTATAAGAGAAGAACTCGACAAAAATTGCCCGAAACTGTTTATCTGCGGACACTCGCACATTCTAAAGGTGATGTACGACAAAAACCGCGACTTACTTCACATGAATCCAGGAGCTGCTGGAAAATATGGAATTCACAAATCCATTACAATGCTTCGATTTGATATAATTAAAGGAGATATCAAAAACTTGGAGCTGATAGAACTGGATAAAAATTAACGCAATCTATCCGCAGATTGAACCAAAGATTCGTCTTTTTTGATAAATCGATTAGCAATAAGAATCAATACGTAAGGGATAATAAAAACAAACATACCTTCTTGTGGCATACTCTCCCCTTTTGAGAAAAATAAGATGAAAAATGTAGCTGATAGAAACAATTTTGAAACCTGATTAAGCAATAATTGTTTTTTCCTGTTTTTAAACTGAAAAATAGAATAGAGTAACAAGAAAGAGGAAATCAATATCGTAAGGTGAGCATATATAGAGTCGTAAGTATAACTCAGATTGTTATTAGCATCAACTGTAACGGCTAAGAAATAGGTAATTGCTAGCATAAAAAGTATTGCGAAGAATAGGTAAATGGTCTGAACTCTTTGAATCATAACAGTAAAATTATAAGGTGTAAAATTAAATCATTAAAATTAAACTCTAAACTTGTTTTAATACAAATAATTAGTATTATTGCACTCAAGAAAGCCATCTTAGGCTAACTTTATAAATAAAACACCCACTTTTTTCTTATAAATTACTTCAACAAAACATTAATATCAAATGATTGATATACACACATTAAACAAAAAATTATTACCTGAACTTAAAGAAATTGCAAAAACACTAGGCGTACCTAGATATCAGAAGCTCAAAAAACAAGAGCTAGTTTATGAAATCTTAGACGTTCAAGCTACTCAATTATCACTTGAAAAAAAGACAGAGGAAGCTAAAAAGAAGGTTACGCAAAATAAGCCAAAGCATAATAATATCAATAAAGGTAACAACAATAGCAGTAATAATAACGGCAACAACAGTAATAACAACAAGAAGAAGAATAATCCAAACCACAACAATAACAACAAAAATCGTCCGCAAGATGATTTTGAATTTGATGGAATTGTAACAGCTGAGGGTGTTTTAGAAATGATGCCTGACGGCTTTGGATTCCTTCGTTCGTCAGATTACCATTACCTAAGTTCTCCGGATGATATTTATGTTTCTCACTCACAAGTTAGACTCTTTGGATTGAAAACTGGTGACACCGTAAAAGGTACCGTTAGACCTCCTAAAAAAGGCGAAAAGTACTTTCCTTTAATTAAAGTGAATAAAATTAATGGAAGAGACCCTAACATCGTAAGAGACAGGGTTCCTTTTGAATTTTTAACCCCTTTATTCCCAGACGAGAAATTCAAACTTATAGATAATGGCAAAAGCTCATTATCTACTCGAATGATTGATTTATTCGCTCCTATTGGAAAAGGACAAAGAGGATTAATTGTTGCCCAGCCAAAAACTGGTAAAACAGTTCTATTAAAGGAAGTAGCGAACGCTATTGCAGCCAATCATCCTGAAGCGTACTTAATGATTTTACTTGTTGATGAGCGTCCTGAAGAGGTGACGGATATGGCAAGAAATGTAAATGCTGAAGTTATTGCTTCCACATTTGATGAGCCGGCTGACCGCCACGTTAGAATCGCAAATATCGTACTTGAAAAAGCAAAACGATTGGTAGAGTGCGGACATGACGTAGTTATTCTCTTAGACTCTATTACTAGGCTAGCTAGAGCGTACAATACCGTTCAACCAGCATCAGGTAAAATTCTTACTGGTGGTGTGGATGCAAATGCTCTTCAGAAGCCAAAACGTTTCTTTGGTGCTGCTAGAAAAATAGAAAATGGTGGGTCATTAACTATTCTTGCAACTGCTCTTACTGAAACAGGAAGTAAGATGGACGAAGTAATTTTCGAAGAATTTAAAGGTACAGGTAATATGGAACTACAGTTAGATAGAAAAATATCTAACAGACGTATATACCCTGCTATCGATGTTACTTCTTCAAGTACACGAAGAGAAGATTTATTACTAGGAAAAGAATTGACGCAAAAAATATGGGTACTAAGAAATCACCTTGCAGATATGACTCCAGTAGAATCAATCGAATTTATGAGAGATAGATTACTAAGAACTGAAACTAATGAAGAGTTCATTGTAACGATGAACAGCTAGTGCTAATTAGTGTATTAGTTTTAACGTAATTTTCTTACCCACTTGTAATTCGGATAGAATTGCGTGTTTGTTGTCTTTGTCTATCAACTCTATTCTTGTGGTGTTATTGACTATTTCTCCTTCGTTTTCGGCGATAATTTGGACAGTATTTTCACCTTCCAAAAGTTTGTATGTGATTGACTTCTTTTTGTTCTGCATGGGGTGATTTGATAATATTTTTTCGCCATTAATAATTACAGACATCCTATCGTTATCTTCAATGGCTGAATCCCACATCTGCATTTTGAATTTTTTGTTAGTCCACTCAATCGAATGTTCATCTCCAGATTTGAGTACAGTTAGATGATTATCATTTCTTTTAGTAATAATCTCTTGAATTTTCTGAACCTTAGCAATCTGTTTTTCTAGCTTTGCTTTTTCAGAAATAATAATCGTGCCACTGGCACACATATCGCCATTCAAATAGTACCCTTTGAAACTCCCTTCAAATGTTTTCTTACTCTTTCTATTAGCCTCTAACTCTACAAAACAAAAATTACTGATAGGCTCTTCAGATAAAGTAGAAATCACTTGAAATTCCTTCAACTCTAATTTCTTCTTTGAAATACTTCCATTAATTTCACTCTTAGTTTCAAAATTAGTTCCAATACCCGTGATGGAATATCCATTCAAAACACCATTATCATTATCGAATATGATTCTGTAGCTAATAGGTCGGGCATTTTCAATGAATAAAAAGCCCATATAATCATTTTGAGATTGAGAAAATAAGAGGCTTGGAATAAATATTAAAAAGAAAATGTATTTCATATTATCAAATAACCGAAATTTATTGCAAATGAGAGGTAAGTAATACGAGAATAAATTTATATTTAGATAATGATAAAAAACCTTTTCAAGCTTCAATTATTTGTTTTGTTATTAGTACCTATAGTATTAATTATATTACCTGCAACCTATTTCGATTCTGGTCAATCTATTTGTTTGTCAGTACTTATTTTCGACACAAACTGCTACGCATGTGGTTTAACAAGAGCCATTCAACATTTAATACATCTAGATTTTAAAACCGCTCTTGAGTTCAATAAATTATCATTTATTGTTTTTCCACTTTTAGTGATTTCGTATGTTCAAACCTTAAATAATCTTATTAAAAAAATCAAAAAATAATAGTTAATAATTTTTATTAATATTGAAGCAATTAACCAAAACAACCAATTATGAAAAAGTTTTTATTTATCATTTTAGCATTCGTATCAGTCAGCACACTTACTTATGCATCTTTTCCAGTATCAAATGAGTCTGTTGCTACTGAGGTAGTAGTTTCACCAGAAGCCCCTTCTACAACCTCATCAGATGTTGACTGGACATTGTTTATTCTTTGTTTCTTTTTTGGAGCATTAGGAGTTCATAGGTTTGCAATGGGAGATGTTGCAAACGGGATATTAATGCTGTTAACCGCTGGAGGGTGTGGTGTTTGGGCATTGATTGATCTTATTAAAATTGCTAGAGGTAAAATGCGATTGTAAATTAATTTAAAGAAAGATTTTTTTATTTTCTAATAATTATATTTGCTAGACTATGAAAAAATCTTTCATACTTCTATTTTTCATTTCTTTTTATGTATTGGCTTATGCCTCTTTCCCAGTTAATCAAGAAGTAATTGAAATAGTTGCCAGAGAAACTACTAAAAAATTCGATTTTAGCGGTTATTTAATCGGCCTTCTACTCGGAATTACAGGCGTTTTAATCTGCTACGTTATAGAAGATAAAGATAAAATACGCTCTTCTTGGAAAGGCTTCATAACAAGAATGGTATTTTTACTGTGTCTTGTCGCTATAATTGTAATTTATGGAAATAATTATGAACGAGAAAATACAAATGGTTATTTATGGTAATCTAAAATAACTTGACTGAAAAATCATCAAAATCCAAACCATCAAAATTTCCAGAACTCATCATTAAAAGATTTTTATTTTCCCAATCTTTTGAGATTAAATAAGCTTCTAGTTCATTAGCATCTATAAAGACTTTTAAATCATCTCTATCGAAAGCTTGGTGTACTTCATTTATACTTATTTCTTCTAATTTCTTATGCTCTATAGCTTTTTTGCTAAAGAATACTATGGCTTCATCTGGAGTATCCATACAGCCTTTATACTCCTTCAAAAAAGCTTTATTAAGACTAGAGAAGGTATGCAATTCCATACAAGCAATAAGTTTTCGATTTGCAAACTGCTTTTTCATTGCTGTTGATGTTGCCTTTAGCTTTGATGGAGAATGTGCAAAATCCTTATACATAGCAGACTCAGTATTTTTTCTTACCAACTCTAATCGTTTAGAAGCTCCTTTAAAACTTTGAATAGCCTCATAAAATTGTTCCTTACTAACGCCTAGTTCTTGGCAAACTAATCGAGCTGCATTCATGTTTTGCAAATTATGTTCACCAAATACCATAAGTGGAATTCTTTCATTGTCATCGACTAGGTAACTTACTCCATTTTCAATTTCATGAGGCGGGGTAGCATAAGCCTTTAGTCTACATTTTGACTTTTCATTTGCCAATTGATTCAAGACCTCATCGCTTTCACAGTAAATCAGCACCTCTTTTACATCCTCTTTAAATATTCTAAACTGTTGAACATAGTTGTCAAACGTCGGAAATACATTGATATGGTCCCAGGCAATACCACTTAATACTGCAATATGAGGTTTATACCAATGAAATTTTGGTCTTCTATCAATAGGTGAAGATAAATACTCATCGCCTTCTAAAATGATTACAGGAGCCTCTTTTGTAAGCTTTACCATAGTATCAAAGCCTTCCAGTTGAGCACCTACCATAAAATCACAATCCATTTGCATATAATTAAGCACATGCAATACCATAGCAGTAATGGATGTTTTGCCATGACTACCTCCTATCACTACACGTTTTTTAGTCTTACATTGCTCATAAATATATTCAGGATATGAGAAAATAGGAATATTTAACTCCTGAGCCCTTAACAGTTCAGGGTTATCAATTCGAGCATGCATTCCAAGAATAATAGCATCTAAGTCTTTATGGATTTTGTCAGGAAACCAACCCATTATATCAGGCAGTAAGCCATGAGAATCTAATCGACTTTTTGAAGGTTCAAAAATAGCATCATCAGACCCACTTACGTCAAAACCTTTATGATGAAGAGCTAAGGCCATATTGTGCATTGCACTCCCTCCAATTGCGATTAAATGTACTTTCATTGATAAAAAATTAGAAATGTAAATTATAGATAATTAACATTTTATACATTTGAAAAAATTAAACTTTTCAACATGAAAGTGTATACAATTGATACTGGTTATTTTAAATTAGATGGTGGTGCTATGTTTGGCGTTGTTCCGAAAGTACTTTGGAGTAAAACAAACCCTGCAGACGAAAATAATCTTTGCCCTTGGGCAATGCGTTCTCTTCTTATTGAGGATGGCAATCGATTGATTTTAATTGATAATGGAATTGGTGACAAACAAGACGATAAGTTCTTAAGACATTATTACCTTCATGGCGATGTTAATCTAGATTCTTCCTTAAAAAAACAAGGTTTTTCACGCGATGACATTACCGATGTATTCCTCACTCATTTGCATTTTGACCACTGCGGTGGAAGTGTGAAATGGAATAAAGACAGAAGTGGATTTGAAATGAATTTCAAAAACGCGAACTACTGGAGTAACAAAGACCACTGGCAATGGGCAACTAAGCCAAATAATAGAGAAAAAGCGTCTTTTTTAAAAGAAAACATAATCCCAATAGAAGAAAGCGGACACCTTAAATTTGTCGAAAAAGAAGGTGAACTATTTGATAATTTCTCAACACTTTTTGTCAATGGACATACCGAAGCTCAGATGATACCACACATTCAATACAAAGGAAAAACTATTGTATTTGCGGCTGACTTACTCCCAAGCACAGGGCATATTCCTCTACCCTATGTTATGGGCTATGATACCAAACCTTTGGTAACTCTTAGTGAAAAAGAGAAATTCCTTAATGAAGCAGCGGATAATGACTATATTATTTTCTTACAGCATGATAACTACAACGAATGTTGTACAGTTCACAAAACAGAAAAAGGAGTACGCCTTAAAGACACTTTTAAATTAAGTGACATATAAATTATGCAACAAAAAAGTCAAGTATTACGTTAAAGAGAATATGAACAAAAGGCAAGCAAAACGCGGACAATTTTTAATTTCAGAACCTAGTATGGAGGATTTGAATTTTAAAAGATCTGTTTTGCTACTCACCGAGCATAACAATAATGAGAGTATAGCCTTTATCCTTAATCAACCCACTAAACTTTCCGTTAACGATTTAATCGATGATTTTCCCAACTTCAATGCCAAGGTTCACATTGGTGGTCCAGTAGAAAAAAACACCTTACATTTCATACATTCATTAGGAAATAAAATCGACCAATCTGTTGCTGTTACCGATAACTTATATTGGAGCGGAAATTTTGAAACACTTAAAACATTAATACGAAATGGTGAAGTGAAAGAGTCGGAAGTGAAATTTTTTATCGGCTACTCTGGCTGGAGCTCTGGACAATTGGAATATGAATTACAAGAAAATGCTTGGATTGTAATCAACAGCGATAGCTCAATTGCTCTAAATAATAACGATAAACGCATGTGGCGAAAGTTTATAAAACAAATGGATAAAGATTTGGCTATTTGGCATAATATGCCCGATGATCCTGAATTAAATTAGCGTATTTAGAAAAGCTACTATCTCCTTAGTCTTATTATTGATGTAATCAGATTTATCACCAAAGTGACTAATCCAACGAACTCCATTACAATTAGTTAGAATAATTTCATCTGCATTTTCAAGGTCTTTTATTTCAAGTGGCCTTTCAACAGCTTCCAAGTGCTCAATAAGTAAAGCACGCATACAGCCTGCAAGAGGGCCTTCAGATAAAGGCGGTGTTACTAGTTTATCTCCTTTAACAATAAAAATATTGGAATTTGTTCCTTCTATTGGTCTATCAAAATCATTAAGGAGAAGCAATTCATTAATATTAAGTTCTCTTTTATTATTAGAAGCTAAAACATATAGTAAGGCACTAGAGCTTTTAATATTTGAAATTGCTGATAATGACTTTTTGTATTTATCATAGACACCTAATTTTAATCCATCTGATAAAACAAAAGAATCCTGAGGAACAATAGACGATTCTATAATATAAGAAGCTGAATTGGTAAAAGGCGTATATAAACCTCCCTCATTTCTGTAAATTGTTATTCTGACACTACTACTTAACTCAATCTTATTTTCTTTTACTAACTCTTCTACTGAATGGAAAAGCTGGTCTATAGTAATCTCTAAATTTAACTCCAGTTGCTCTAAGGAATAGCTAAGTCTATTTTTATGATTATCATGGTTGAAAACCTTACCATTAAATACTCTTAGTCGCTCAAAAAGTCCATCACCATATAAAAATGAACGATTATTCACTCCTATTTCTACAGTCTCGCAAATTTTACCATTATGGTTATATAACATCGGTTAATTTTAATCTTAAAAACAAAGAAAATAAAATTAAGCGACCAAAGAGTAGTTTTTTATACTTTTGAGAATAATATGCAACTCTTTTACACAGCTGATATAAATTCAAACGAATACACTCTTTCTAAAGAAGAAAGTAAACATTGTGTAATGGTTTTAAGAAAAACTATTGGTGATGAAGTTAACTTAGTTGATGGAAAAGGTGGTTTTTATACCGCACGTATTACCAACGATAATGTTAAGTCATGCCAGCTTGAAATAGTAAGTAGTGAAAAAGAGTTTGGTAAAAGTAAAACCCATATTCACCTCGCTATTGCACCAACAAAGAGTAATGATAGATTTGAATGGTTTCTAGAAAAAGCAACAGAAATTGGCATTAATGAAATCACTCCTATAATCTGCGATAATTCTGAACGTAAAGTTTTAAAACTAGAAAGATTGAATAAAATTCTTGTCAGTGCAATGAAGCAATCAAAACGAGCATACTTGCCCAAACTGAATGATATCATTCATTATAAGACATTCATACAATCAAACTTTAATGAAGACTGCTATATCGCACACTGCTTTGATGACGAAAAACCACAATTGAAAAACACTCTAAATAAGGGTAAAGACAGCTTACTACTAATTGGTCCTGAAGGAGATTTTTCAACTAATGAAATTCAATTAGCTGTAGAGAATAATTTCAAAGCTGTATCTCTAGGCTCAAGTCGTCTAAGAACCGAAACTGCGGGGGTAGTTGCTTGTCATACAATTAATCTAATCAATCAATGAGAATAGCACTTTACATTTTAGGCTTTACACTGATGTGTAGTTTTGTGTCACCATCTTACAAAATAGCTGTTTTAAAGTATAATGGCGGGGGTGATTGGTACTCTAACCCTACTGCCCTAACAAACCTAATTCAGTTTTGTAATGATAGGCTTGGCACTAATATGGATAAACAGTACGATATAGTAGAGGTTGGGAATCAGGCTATATTCAATTATCCTTTTGTACATATGACTGGACATGGGAATGTGGTTTTCTCAACAGATGATAGTGAAAACCTTAGGAATTACCTTATTGGAGGCGGCTTCTTACACATTGACGATAACTATGGAATGGATAAGTTTGTAAGACCAGAGATGAAAAAGGTTTTTCCTGAAAGTGATTTTGTAGAACTCCCCTACAACCATCCTATTTATAACCAAGAATTTAGCTTCAAAAATGGCTTACCAAAAATTCACAAGCACGATGAAAAGCCATCTCAAGGTTTCGGATTATTTTATAAAGGTAGAATGGTTTGTTTTTACTCTTATGAAAGTGATTTAGGGGATGGATGGGAAGATGCTGAAGTACACAATGATAGCCAAGAGACAAGGCTTAAAGCCTTAAAGAT
The DNA here is from genome assembly GCA_965277895.1 of Flavobacteriales bacterium. Classification (GTDB taxonomy): domain Bacteria; phylum Bacteroidota; class Bacteroidia; order Flavobacteriales; family UBA7312. The sequence goes on along the minus strand of CBDIDR010000001.1, from coordinate 909,002 downwards.
GGGAGCAAACATCATTGACTTTGTTTTTTCTAATCAAAACTAATACATTCGTAAAATGAACCAGAACATAAAAAACATACTGACAATAATTGGTATTATAATCGGTCTGATATTAATCGTTTATCTAAATACAATTGTTGCTTATGTTTTGGTATCGGTTGTTTTGGCTCTAATTGGCAGACCCGTAATGAAAGGACTTTCTCTATTAACCATTAAGGGAAAATCACTACCAAGAACATTCAATAGTGTAGTTACATTATTGCTCTTAGTAATATTTTTCTTTAGCATCTTTTCGCTATTCACTCCTCTAGTTATTGAAGAAGCAAGAATAATATCATCCATCGATTTTGAAGCCGTTTCTTCGGAATTAGAAGCTCCATTAAATGATTTAGATATTTGGCTTAAAGAGCATCATTTTCTAAGTCCTGAATCCTCTATTGACAATGAAATTTTCAAACTAATAAGTTTGACGAAAGTCAAATCCATTTTTAATTCGGCATTGGGCATTTTAGGAAACAGCCTAATTGCCTTATTTTCTATTTTATTCATTACCTTCTTCTTTCTGAAAGATAAAGACTTGTTTAACAATTTCATTCTTACAGTTGTACCAAACAACAAAAGTAAGCAGCTAACAAACGCCCTTAAGAATGCAAAACGTTTATTAAGCCGCTATTTTATAGGTGTCATTATCCAAATTTTCACCATAACTATTATCGTTAGTCTAGGCTTAAGTATACTTGGAATTAAAAATGCCATTCTAATTGGTTTTTTGGCAGGCTTAATAAATGTCATTCCATACATCGGTCCTATCATAGGAGCATTAATTGGTGTGATTATTGGCATTTCCACAAACCTTGAGCTAGACTTTTATACTCAAATGATTCCTTTAATCATTAAAATTTGTGTGGTATTCGGAAGTATGCAGCTAATCGATAATTTTATTCTTCAACCAATCATATTTTCTAACAGTGTGAAGGCACACCCTCTGGAAATATTTCTAGTAGTTATTTCTGCAGGAACTATTTGGGGGATTACAGGAATGATTATTGCCATTCCATTTTACACCTTTTTTAGAGTAGTAGCTAAAGAGTTTTTAAACGAGTTTAAAATTATTAAGGAACTGACTAAAAACATTTAAACTGTCCGATTTTCTAGATAAATATTCCTTTTTACAACAATCATCTTGGATTGATTTTATTTCCAAAAATCACAATAGTCCAATTGAGAAAGTATTGTTTTCCGTTTCGAAGCAAAAAGATATAGATATATCAGTTTTGGCCAATCAACTTCACGGTATGCGTATTGCACGCTCAAAAATACCTTCATGGTATGAGCAAAAGAAGTTGATATATCCTTCAAAAGTTAGTATGGAACAATGTTCCTCAGAATTAACAGCATACTATAAGTCAATTCTAGTTAAAGGCAAATCATTTATAGATTTAACTGGTGGCTTTGGTATAGATTCTTTTTTTATTAGCAAGTCTTTTGAAAATGGTATTCATTGTGAAATAGACACGGACTTGCAATACATTGCTCAACACAACTTTAAGCAACTATCTTCAAAAATACATTCGGTTAAAACGGATGGAATCGACTACCTCAATGCATCAAACGATAATTTTGACCTAATATATATTGATCCTTCTAGAAGAAATTCTTCTAAACAAAAGGTAATTCAACTCAAAGACTATACGCCAAATATTCTTGAACACCTCAACTTACTACATTCAAAAGGAAAGGTAGTATTATTAAAAACCGCTCCCCTACTTGATATTAAACAAGTGTTACAGCAAATTTCTGGTGTTAAAGAAGTTCATGTTGTGGCAGTAAACAATGAATGCAAAGAGCTTTTATTTCTGATTGAAGAAAACTTAGGAAGCAATATCAAAATTCAGTGTTCTGATTTAACAAAAAAAGTGTCGTTCCAATTCTACTTTAAGGATGAGGATAAAAAATGTTTTTACTCTTCGCCTCTAAGATACATTTACGAGCCTAACGCAAGCATTTTAAAAGCAGGAGCATTCAATTCCATAGCTAATCAGCTAAATATGAAAAAAATCCATAAAAACAGCCACATTTACACTTCGGATATCTTGATTGATAATTTTCCTGGAAGGACGTTTGAATTGAAACACATAAAAAGCCTTGACAAAAAGGAAATACTACCACTTCTAAATGAGAAAAAAGCCAACATTACTAGAAGAAATTTCCCTTTATCAGTAGCCGATATTCGTAAAAAGATTGGTATTAAAGATGGTGGAAATGATTATTTGTTTGCAACTACTCTGATAGACGACAAAAAGAAAATTCTGATTTGTAAGAAAATCTAGAATAAGATGTCTTCTTCAATAGCTAGAGACTGAATAAAGCTCAAGGACTTTTTCATATAATTGTGCATGATACCGTCTTCGTCTACAACTGGCACGTCTTCTCTGTAAGCCTTCATTAAATTTTCAATAAAAGGTGAAGACTTAGATGTTCTAAATGATAATGCTTGAGAAGCCGTCATTAACTCAATACTTAAAATTCTTTCTGTATTTTCTATAACTCTAAGAAGTTTAGTTGCTGAATTAGCTCCCATACTTACATGGTCTTCTTGCCCGTTTGACGACACTATACTATCAACTGAAGCTGGTGTACACAACTGTTTATTCTGACTGGCAATACTTGCTGCTGTGTATTGAGGTATCATAAAACCAGAGTTAAGACCTGGATTTTTAACAAGGTATGGAGGCAATTCTCTCTGACCTGAAATCAATAAATAGGTTCTTCTTTCAGAAATAGCTCCTAACTCAGAAATGGCTATTGCCATATAATCCATAGTCAATGCCAGTGGCTGCCCATGAAAATTACCTGCTGATATAACCTCATCTTCATTAACAAAGATATTTGGGTTATCGGTTACTGAATTCATTTCTGTAACTACTGTATTTTCTATATGACTTAGCGCATCTTTAGTAGCACCATGTACTTGTGGAATACACCTGAATGAATACGGGTCTTGTAAGTTAGTCTTAGGCTGTTCTATTAACTCACTTGATGAAAGAAATTCTGAGATATTTTTGGCGGTATCTAATTGCCCTTTGTGTGGTCTTATGTAATGGACTAAGGCATTAAACGGTTCTATTCGCCCATCAAATCCATCTAGTGATGATGCCCCTATTAAATCAGCTAAATATGAAATCTTATAGGCTCTTAGCAAGCACTCCACAGCGTAAGCATTCATAAACTGTGTGCCATTAAGCAATGCTAAACCTTCCTTAGATTTTAAAGAAATTGGCTTCCATCCCATTTTTTCCAAAATAACGGATGAGTCCTGTTTTATACTCTCGTAATATACTTCTCCCAAGCCTAATAAAGGCAATGAAAGATGAGCCAGTGGTGCCAAATCACCAGATGCACCCAATGAGCCCTGTTGAAAAACAACTGGTAGAATGTCGTTATTATAAAAATCTACTAAGCGTTGAACCGTTTCTACTTGCACTCCAGAATGCCCATAAGACAATGACTTTATCTTTAAGAATAGCATTAACTTCACAATATTGCTTGGTACTTCTTCTCCGAAGCCACAGGCATGAGACAATACTAAATTGATTTGAAGCTGACTTAAGTCTTCCTGAGAGATTGATTCATTGCACAAAGAACCAAAACCAGTATTTACTCCATAAATGGCTTTATTCTCATTAGATTTTAAATCTAGATAATCTCTGCAAGATTGAATTTTATCAATAACATCTTTTGAAAGCACCAATAATTCTTCATTATGAATTATTTGATGAATTTCTTTCAGAGATAAATTTTTGTTACTGATTTCGTGCATCACTTTCTATTCTTCCAAACAATATTCCTGTAGCCTTTTTGCGTTTAGATTATATCCAGTAATTACCTTTTGAGCTTTGTGGTAAAAACCTTCTCTCTCTCTTAGTGTTTTATACACATAATCGAGTAATTCTTCTCCTTCAAGTCCTTCAATAAGAGGTCTAAATACAGCTGATTTTTGTAGTCTTGGAATCAAGGCCTTAGGATGCATATTTATATATACTGTCATTCCATATTCATTCATCTGCTCCATATTATCAAAATGACATGGAGTACCTCCACCTGTTGAAATAACTGTATCTTCTACATCAATAATTCTGTGAAGATATAACCGTTCTAATTTCCTAAAATAATCCTCACCATCTTCTTCAAAAATTTCTTTGATAGTACGTCCCTCTTGTTCCTCAATATACTTGTCAAGGTCAATGAATTCGTGTTTTAAATTATATGCAAGTTTTTGCCCTAAGGTGCTTTTTCCGCTACCCATGTAGCCAACTAAGAAAATGGTCATTATAGATTTGTTTTAAGGTTTGATAGGATTAAAAAGGTGAATTAGGTTCTTTCTTTAAATGGTTAAATACTAATCGGTCCACTAAACTTGGTAAAAGTTTGTTCAAAAATACGGTAAGTTTTCCATTAATTGTCATGACTAATGAATTTTGTCTCTTAATTACGGATAAATATATTTTTTCTGCTACTTCTTCTGCAGACATCATAGATTTTTCATCTCTTGGACTCTCTGATTGTACACCTCCATCCTTTGATAAAGCAGTGTTTCTAATATTAGATGCTGTGAAACCAGGGCAAGCGATTAGTACGTGTAAGTTTTTCTCAAGATTTTCAATTCGAAGAGACTCCAAAAAACCTTGCATAGCAAATTTAGATGCTGAATAAGCCGTCCTTCCAGGAAGCCCTTTGTAGCCTGCAATAGAAGAAACTCCTACAACAGAACCTTTAGATTCAAGCAAGAAAGGTAAAGCGTATTTAGTGCAAAAGACTGTACCATAAAAATTAACGTCCATAACCTTTTTGATAACTGATAAATCTACCTCCTCTAGAATTGCTCTCATCGATATACCAGCGTTATTAATGAGTACGTCTATTCCTTTAAATACTTTTAGTGTTTCGTTAACTAATCGTTTACAGTCACCCTCAATACTCACATCTGCCTGTACAACTAGAGAAGTAAACCCTTTCGAAGTCATCTTTTCACTAATCTCTTCTAATTTCTGAGAATTTCTTGCCGCTAAAACAACCTTACTTCCCTGCTTAACAAAGTACCACGCACATGCTTCTCCAATTCCAGAAGATGCACCAGTAACAATGACGACTTTGTTTTTCATTTAATTTCAGCTTAATTTGCTTTTACAAATAAACATTTTTTTAATGACAATTGTTCAAGTAAATACTTCGGATACGATAAGGCATTTTCATCAGCTTCCTTTTGAAATTTATAAAAATGATTCTAATTGGATTCCTCATCTAGAAAAGGACATTGAATCTGTTTTTTCTAAAAAAGAAAATAAATTCTTTAGGCATGGTGAAGCAATACGTTGGTTATTGAAAGATGATGAGGGTAATTATATTGGAAGAATAGCAGCCTTTATAAATAGGAAAAAGGCTTTCAGCGAAAAACAGCCTACTGGAGGAGTTGGCTTTTTCGAATGTATAAATGATACAACTGCTTCAAAATTGTTGTTTGATACTGCAAAGACATGGCTTGAAGAAAGGGAAATGGAAGCTATGGATGGTCCTGTAAATTTTGGAGAAAGAGACCGTTTTTGGGGCTTGTTAGTTGAAGGTTTTCAAAACCCTCCAATCTATGCAAATCCATATCAGCCGCCATACTATCAGCATCTTTTCGAAGATTATGGTTTTTTGACCTATTTCGAGCAGTTTATGTACTGTAGAGATATTAATGAAGATATCCCTCAAAAATATAGAGACCGTTCTGAACGAATATTAAAAGATAAAGGCTTCACATTTCGACATCTAGAAAAGAGTAAAATGTTCGATTATGCCGAAGATTTTAGAACGGTGTACAATAAAGCATGGAAAACGCATAGTAACTTCAAGGGTATGCCAGCATCTCAGGCTCGTTCTATTATGAGGAAAATGAAACCAATTATGGATGAGAAACTAATCTGGTTTGCTTATTACAAAGACGAACCTATCGCTTTTTTCATTGCCCTTCCTGAACTAAATCAGATATTTAAACATATTAATGGAAAACTTAACTGGATAGGAAAACTCAAGTTCCTGTACCATAAATGGACTGGAACATGTGATACTGTTTTTGGACTAGCCTTTGGTGTTGCTCCCGAATTCCAAAAGAAAGGCTTGGAAGGTGCTATAATAATGGCAGTTAAAAATCAATTCGATACTGACAGCGTTCACTACAAAAAGCTCATAATTACCTGGATTGGCGACTTTAATCCTAAGATGGTAAAGATTGTTCAAAACCTAGGGACTTCCAAGTATATGGTTTTAAAAACATATCGAAAACTCTTTGATGAAAATGCAGAGTTTGAACGATGTAAAACCATTCATTAATAAGCATATAATTTTCACTTAAATTTTTAATTTAAATTCTTGCAGTTTGAAATAATGCAATTATATTTGCATCCTCAATTTCAAACCGACCTGGTAGCTCAGTTGGTAGAGCATCTCCCTTTTAAGGAGAGGGTCCTGGGTTCGAGCCCCAGCCAGGTCACTAAAAACCCGTTTTCACGGGTTTTTTAGTTGATGCCCAGGTGGTGAAATTGGTAGACACGCAGTCTTGAGGGGGCTGTGCTCTTACGGGCGTATGGGTTCAAGTCCCATTCTGGGCACAAAAAAAAGCCGAGCAAAATTGCTCGGCTTTTCTTGTCTAAACTAAAATACATCTATTCAATCAATAGTCTTTCGAAATTACTTCCTTTCTCTCCTATCAAATGGAGCATATAAACTCCTGATTTTAATTGGTTCTTATGTAAATATTCCACTTGATTTTCAACTAACTTATCATAAACAAGTCGACCAGTCAAGTCTATAAGCTGATATCGAACAACATTAGAACTTAATGATAAAGTAGAATAACAGTCATCCAAAACTTCATGAAAAAACATACTGTCAGAAGTAATTTCTAAAAATGTAGTATCACCAAAATTGTTTTGAAGCTTCCATTTGCCTTGGTAAGACTGTGCAAACGTAATTTGAAAAAAAACACGCAAATAATAATAAGGGAATGAGTTTCATTTTTTCAGTTTTAAAAGGGTTATAAAATTGCTTCACAAAGTTAGCGAAAAAAGTACTACTTAAATAATCATTTAAGTCATTTAATTACATTTTCAAAGTAATTTATAATAGACAGTTTATCAAAAAACATTAAATATTAAAACTTTATATAAATATCATATTTAATTGATTTAATGTATTTTATATAAGTTAATTGACATTTTGTCAGTATTAATAAAATATGATTTCACACATTCATCATCAAGACTATTATGTTGCTATTTGTTGTAAATTTGAAGCATGAGAATTGATATACTAAGTATACATACAGAGCTTTTAAAAAGTCCTTTTGAACATTCAATTTTACAAAGAGCTATTTATAAAAATATTGTTGAAATAAGACTGCATGATATCCGCTCCTATTCAACAGATAAGCACAACAAGGTTGATGATTATCAATTTGGAGGTGGCGCCGGAATGGTTATGTGCATACAGCCTATAGCCGACTGTATTGAGAAATTAAAAAGCGAAAGAGATTACGATGCTATTATTTACATGAGCCCTGACGGCAAGCAATTAAATCAAAAAATTGCTAATCACTTTTCTACTTTTAAAAACATCATAATTCTCTGCGGTCATTATAAAGGTGTAGACCAACGAATTAGAGACCACATTATAACTCATGAAATTTCTATCGGCGATTACGTGCTTACTGGCGGTGAGCTTGCCGCTGCAGTACTGTGCGATAGTATTATTAGACTTATTCCTGGCGTAATTTCTGACGAGACCTCAGCCTTAACCGATTCATTCCAAGATAATCTACTTGCTCCTCCTGTTTATACTAGACCTGCGGAATACAATTCCTGGAAGGTGCCAGAAATACTACTTTCGGGAAACTTTCCAAAAATTGAAGAATGGCGACATGAGCAAGCGATGAAATCGACCAAAGAAAGAAGACCCGACTTATTAGATTAGATTCATATTTTTTTCCTAAAAAAAAGAGGTCTTTATTTAAAATTATATCGTAATATTGCAAACCCTTTTGGGAAAGCGAATAAATTTTTACCGCAATGGAACAGATAAAATACGTAGAAAGTGAAATTTTAAAGGGAAATGACCTCCCTAACTTTAGTGCTGGTGATACTATTACCGTACACTACAAAATTAAAGAAGGTGGAAAAGAAAGAACACAGCTTTTTAAAGGTGTAGTTATTCAAAGAAAAGGTCACATGAACAACCAAACGTTTACGGTTCGTAAAATTTCTAATGGTATTGGTGTTGAGCGTATATTCCCTGTATCGTCACCAGCTGTTGAGAAAATTGAACTAAACAAAGAAGGTGCTGTTAGAAGAGCTAGAATATTCTATCTAAGAGGACTTACTGGTAAAAAAGCAAGAATTAAAGAAAAGAGAAATTAATAATTATATTTCTTATCAATTCAAAACCTGTACATCGTGCAGGTTTTTTTTTATTTCCTGACTACGTAAAACTCTGTACGTCTATTTACAGCCCTATTCTCTTCTGAATCGTTAGGCACTAGAGATTGACTTTCACCATACCCCTTGTAAGATAATCTTTCAACGGGGACACCACCCGCTATTAGGTAATCATGAACTTGTTTTGCTCTTTTGGCTGATAGCTCTTGATTAGATAATTCATCACCTACATCATCAGTATGTCCATGTATAGCTACTTCGATTGTTGAGTTAAAATCCATGAAATCAATAAAACTATTGAGAATAATTTTAGCTTGCTCATTTAACTCAAAAGCATCAGAATCAAAATAGATATTATTAATCCTAAACGCTTTATCTTCTTCGATAGACTGCATTTCAAAATTAAAATCCTGAGGTGCTGAGGATATATTCTCTGAAGAAATGTAACGGGAGTTAAAAGCGTAATCTTTACTTTTTACAGTCACCATGATATCCTCATCATCGTCAACTTTTACAACCCCAACATACTCGCCTGTTTCTTGATTAACTTTAATTTGCTGAACTTTTTTTGTTTTAATGGACTTAACCTCAACTATAGCATCAAAGAGCATCTCCTCGTGTTCTCCTTTTACTTCACCTCTTAAAAACATTATCTTCTCAGGTCTAGCCTTCTTATAGAGAGAAAACTCGTACAAGTCCCAACCCCCGACTCCAGATAATTTATTCGACGAGAAATAAGCTGTCTTACCATCTGCACTTACAAAAAAAGCAAGATCGTCTTTTTCAGTGTTAATAGGGTAACCAATATTTACCGGGTTGGACCACCTTCCAGTACTGTCCTTTTTACAGTAGAAAATATCCAAGCCACCCAAACCTAAATGAGTATCAGACGAAAAGTATAAGGTCTCGCTATCGGGATGTAAAAAAGGTGACTTCTCATTTCCTTTTGTATTAACAGACAAGGAAATTATTTCACCCCAATTTCCATTATCATCTTTTGTCACGCTATATAAGTCAGCACCTCCAATACCTTCTGGCCTTATGCTGCTAAAAATAAGTGTTTTTCCATCTGATGAAATGGTAGGCTGTGACTCCCAACAATCCGGTTTGTTGATAGGAAACTTTAACTTTTCTAAATCGGACCAATTATCATACTTTTTATATGTATAATAAATGTCACAATTATTATACCCCCTTAGATTGGAACAAACAGTAAGGTATAATTCTCTATTATCTACTGATAGAGACGGTCCTCCCTCATTCTTTCTCATATTAAAAGGATATGGCATCTCTACACCTTTTTGAAATTGTCCATTTTCAAACTTTGAAAAGGTAAACTCCTCAACAGTTTCTGGTCGAAGCATGCCTACTTTCTGCTTGGAATGTCGCCTTGTAAAATAAGAGGTTTCATTATCTGGAGACATAGCACACAAATACTCATCATTAGACGTGGAAATACCATATACAGGCTTTGGATTGAATGGTACTGGATTAGAATACATTTTATGATAAAAAGAGGCTAATTTAATTTGTTTTCTAGCCTCTGCTTTTTTCTCTTCATCAACACCCATAAATTGCAAAAACGTCTCGTTATACTGAATCGATTTTTCAAATTGTTTATTGTTGAATTTTATCTCGGCTAATGAAGAATACACGGATGGGGAATACATCGGGCAATAATTTATTGCTAACTCAAAATTTTCCTCAGCCTTATCATAATTTTCTTTTAGAAAATAAATTTTACCCAACAAATAATAGGCATCTGCATAATCCGTTTGATCGGCAATTGCCTTTTTGAGGTATTTTGTTGACTCTGAAAAACGACGGTCTTCTGCTAAACGTTTAGCTTTTTTGTAGTTTTTTTTGGGTGTAGGGCTCACTTCAAGATTACAATTCTCTTGAGCAAAAAGCAGTGTCGAACAACACATAAATAATAGTATTAATCTCATTAGCTCATTAATTCTTTATCAGTAACTTTTTTTAGTTGACCTTCTGTTGCAGCAACTAATGTTGCTACCGTAGCATCTCCAGTAACGTTAACTACTGTCCTCATCATATCTAATATTCTGTCTACGGCAAAAATTAAAGCAATGCCTTCTGGGTCAATACCAATTGAACTTAGTACAATCACAAGCATTACCATGCCAGCACCTGGTACTGCAGCGGAACCAATTGAAGCTAAAGTAGCTGTTAGCACAATTGTCATTTGCTGACCTAAATCTAAATCATAACCAAAAGCCTGTGCAATAAATACTGCTGCTACCGATTGATACAAAGATGTTCCATCCATATTAATGGTTGCTCCTAACGGCAAAACAAAGGACGAGACCTCCTCAGAAACTCCTAAATGATCCTCACATCTTTCCATTGTTACTGGTAGTGTAGCCGCACTAGAACTTGTGGAAAAAGCTAACATTTGAGCAGGAGCAATTCCTTTAAAGAAATCAAAATAATTTATATGCGTAAAAAGACGTAATACTAGAGGGTAAATTAGTGTTATCATTAATAACAAACCTAATACAACTGTTATGGAATAAATCCCCAAGGCCTTGAATAATTCGGCAGAACCACCAAAATCGACTACTAAACCAGCAATTAAAGCAAATACTCCATATGGAGCTGCCAACATTATTAGGTCTACTATTTGAAGAATGATATCATTAACTCCATCAAAAAACGATTTCACTGTAGATGTTTTTTCTTTAGGCAACATTACCATGGCAATACCAAACAGAATGGCAAAAAATATTACTTGCAGCATATTCCTGTTGTTACCCGCTGCCTGAATGAAATTATTTGGCACAATATCCACCAAAAACTGAAGCGGCCCCTCTCCTTTAACATTTTCAGCTGATTCAATTTTTAAGGCAGCATTTGAAGCATATTGCTCTTTAAGTTCAATTCTTTTTTCTTCAGAAAATGACTTTCCGGGCTGAACTACATTTACAAGCACCAAACCAAAGGTGACAGCAATTAAGGTTGTCATAAGATATATGCCAATTGTTTTGCCGCCAATCCTTGAAAGTTTTGATATATCACTTAGGCTACTTACCCCCTTAATTAAAGATGCTAAAATTAAAGGCACAGCTATAAGTTTCAGCAAATTAATAAAGATTGTTCCCCATGGTTTAATCCAAGAATCAGTAAACTCTACTAACTCTAACTTTACAGCCAACAAACCGTAAACAACACCTAATACCATGCCAATAATTATCTTCCAATGTAGAGCTAGTTTTTTCATTAATTATAATTTAGAAGTTTTGTTAAGTAGATAGAAATCCGCAAGAACCATAGCTGTCATCGCCTCAACTATTGGCACTGCTCTTGGCACAACACATGGGTCATGCCTTCCCTTTGCATCTAAAGCTATTTCTTCTCCAGAATTATTTATACTTTGTTGACTTTGCATTATGGTCGAAGCTGGCTTGAAAGCAACTCTAAAGTAAATGTCCATACCATTACTTATTCCACCTTGAATTCCTGCAGAGCGATTTGTTTTGGTAGTTCCATCTGTATTAAATAAATCATTATGCTCACTACCTCTCATTTCAGAAGCACAGAAACCACTTCCGAACTCAACGCCCTTAACAGCATTTATAGATAAAAGTGCATGACCGAGATTGGCATGAAGTTTATTAAATATGGGCTCTCCGAGCCCAATACCTGCGTTTTGAACAACACAACTAATTACTCCACCAACAGTATCTCCTTCAGATTTAATACTATCAATTAACTCAATCATTTTTTGAGCCGTTGCCTCATCAGGGCATCGAACAGTATTATTTTCAGTCTTAGAAAAATCAAGTTCACTATAGTTTTTATCAATAAACACAGGACCAACTGAAGAAACGTAAGCGTTTATTTTTACTTGAGAAAGCAATTGCTTAGCTATCGCCCCTGCAACTACCCAATTGGCTGTTTCTCTTGCTGAAGAACGTCCTCCACCCCTGTAATCTCTTAAGCCGTATTTTTTAGAATACGTAAAATCTGAGTGAGAAGGTCTGTAAGAATCCTTTAGATGAGAATAATCTTTAGAGTTCTGGTTTGAGTTTACGATACTGAAACCTATTGAAGCTCCCGTTGTTTTACCCTCAAAAATACCAGAGTGAAACTTAACGATATCGCTTTCTTTTCGCTCCGTAGTAATAGTGGATTGACCAGGCTTTCTTCTATCCATTTCAGACTGAATCAACTCAAAATCTAGAGACAAACCCGCAGGGCAACCGTCTAAAATCCCACCGATGGAATCGCCATGCGACTCTCCAAAAGTTGTCAAACGAAATAATCGTCCTATTGAATTCATATTCCACAAATATAAGCAAATTACAAGCAGGCATAAATGGTCTATTTTTGTATTTTCGCTTGATATTTAAACACATGATAACAGTCATTAAAAATATAAAGGAGATTGTTCAGGTTGAACATACTATTAGAAAATGGGTCGCTGGAAAGGATATGGCTCAATTGGAAACCATAAAAAATGGGTTCATTGAAATTAAGGATGGCATCATCTCTAATTTTGGAAGTATGGAGGATTGGACAGGTATTGATGATTGGAACAATACAGAAATTATAGACGCTAATGACGGCATGGTATTTCCATCCTATTGCGATAGCCACTCCCACTTAGTATTTGCAGGAAATAGAGAGAATGAATGGGAACAACGCCTAAAAGGAGCGAGCTATGAAGAAATTGCAGCTAAAGGTGGTGGTATTTTAAACTCCGCAAAAAAACTTCAAAATACTAGTGAAGAAGAACTCCTAGAAAGTGCCTTAAAACGTGCCAATGAAATCATTAAGATGGGCACAGGTGCAATAGAAATTAAAAGTGGATATGGACTTACAGTAGATGCTGAACTGAAAATGTTAAGAGTCATCAAAAAATTGAATGAGTTAAGTCCATTAACAATCAAAGCAACCTTTTTAGGAGCTCATGCCATTCCACTTGAATACAAGAGTAGAAAATCAGATTACCTGGATTGTATCATTAACGAAATGCTTCCTCGTATCGCAGAGGAAAACTTAGCAGAGTACATTGATATATTTTGTGAGGAAGGCTATTTTTCAGTAGAAGTCACTGAACGTTTGCTTACAGAAGCAAAGAAATGGGGCTTAATTCCAAAAACCCATGTTAATCAGTTTACCATTTTAGGTGGTGTAGAAGCTAGCGTTAAACACGGTGCTTTATCCGTAGACCATCTTGAAATTATGAACGATGACGACTTTAAGGCTTTAAAAGGCAGTGAATGTATGCCTACCCTCCTACCATCTTGCTCCTTCTTTTTAGGAATTCCTTATGGCCCAGCACGAAAGATAATGGATGAAGGTATGCCTGTTGCTCTAGCCACTGACTTTAACCCAGGCTCTAGCCCAAGTGGAAACATGAATTTTGTTGCCTCTTTAGGCTGTATTCAAATGGGGATGACTCCTGAGGAAGTCATTAATGCAACTACCATTAATACCGCTTATGCCATGGGTTTAAGCAAGGAATTAGGAAGTATCGCCATTGGCAAAAAGGCAAACCTATTTATTACAAAACCAATAAGCTCATATGCATATATTCCCTATTCATTCGGGCATCAGCATATTGATAAAATAATGATTAACGGACAACTACAATCCTAAAACAATGAAAAGACAACTCATCGAATGTGTTCCTAATATTTCTGAAGGAAGAGACACAAAAAAAATTAACGAAATCGCCACTATCGTAGAAACAATTGATGGTGTAAAGCTTCTAAATGTAGATCCAGGAAAAGCAACCAATAGAACTGTCATTACATTTGTAGGTGAACCTCAGCAAGTAATTGACGCTGCATTTCTACTCATACAAAAAGCTCAATCTTTAATTGATATGAGCAAACATAGTGGAGAACATCCTAGAATGGGAGCAACAGACGTATGTCCACTTGTACCAATAGCTAACATCTCTATGCAAGAAACAGCCAAATGGGCTCACAAACTTGGCGAACGTATTGGTAATGAATTGAACATTCCTATTTACTGCTATGAAAATGCAGCCAAAGAAGAGAAGAGAAGAAATTTGGCAAACTGCCGTTCAGGAGAATACGAAGGTCTAAAACAAAAACTTGTTGATGCAGAATGGAAACCTGACTTTGGACCTGCTGAATTTAACGATTCTGTAGCTCGTTCAGGAGCTACTGCCATATCGGCTAGGGACTTTCTTGTAGCCTACAACATCAACCTCAACACCACATCTACTAGAAGAGCAAATGCTATTGCTTTTGACATTCGTGAAGCTGGGCGACTGCTAAGAGAAAACAATAATCCTGGTGGAAAACTGCTGAAAGACGAAAATGGCGAACCCATAAGACAGCCAGGCTTATTCAAGCACGTCAAAGGTATTGGTTGGTTTATCGAAGAGTATGGAGTAGCACAAATATCATACAACCTTACAAATATTAATGTCTCTCCACTTCACATGGTGTTTGACAAAACCTGTGAACGCTCGCAAGCACGAGGCTTAAGGGTTACAGGCTCTGAGTTAGTCGGTTTAGTACCCAAAAAGGTATTGATTGATGCTGGTATACATTTCTTAAAAAAACAACAACGCTCAATAGGTATTTCTGAAAAAGAGATTATGAAGATCGCTGTAAAATCTCTTGGACTTGACGAATTATCCCCTTTCATATTAGAAGAAAGAGTAATCGAATATATGCTAGAGAACACCTCTAAGCAGCTAGTTGACATGAATCTAGTCGATTTTGCTAACGAAACCTCAAGTGAAAGCCCTGCTCCTGGTGGTGGTTCTATTTCTGCCTATTGTGGTGCTATGGGTGCTGCTCTAGGTACAATGGTTGCTAATCTGTCAGCACATAAAAGAGGCTGGGACGAGCGATGGGAAGAATTTTCCGATTGGGCAGAAAAAGGAATTGCATACCAAAATGAGCTTCTAAGATTAGTTGATGAAGACACCAATGCATTCAACAAAATTATGGAAGCTTTTAGGCTTCCTAAAGATAGTGATGAGGAGAAAGCATTACGTCAAAAAGCCATTCAAGACGCTACAAAATTTGCCATACTCACGCCTTTTAAAGTAATGGAAACGGCTTACGATTCCATGCAAGTAATGAAAGCCATGGCAGAGATAGGAAACCCAAATTCAGTTACAGATGCAGCAGTTGGTGCATTGTGTGCACGAACAGCCGTTCGAGGAGCATTTCTAAACGTCAAAATCAATTGTGGCGACTGTGAAGACCCACAATTTGTAAGCGATATTCTAGAAAAAGGACAAGCTCTTGTAGACAAAGCCACTGCATTGGAAAACGACATAATGAAAGTTACAGAAGGAAAGATTTAATTCGTGTAGTCTACAACTAAAGCACCCTCAGATTTAAGATTATGAAAGCTCAATCCAAGGGTATTACTTTCCTCTTCAATTTTACATGCTAAATAATGAGGTAAACTCTTCAATTTTACATGCTAAATAATGAGGTATTAACTAATTAGAAGTGTCAGTAAAAGAGGAATACAAAAGATAAATCCTCTGTTTGTAAAGAGAATCTGAAAAAATAATCCCTAAAATAAATGGAATTACGAGACGAAATAAATAATAAACAGGAAGTACCAAAAAGCCAACGTAGTCCGTAGCTTTTAACAAAAGAATGCGTAATTATTAGAAGTGTCAGTAAAAGAGGAATAAAAAGATAAATCCTCTGTGTGTAAAGAGAATCTGAAAAAATAATCCCTAAAATAAATGGAATTACGAGACGAAATAAAGGAAGTGAATTCCAGAAATGCATGGCTTAGATTTACAGTCACAATGTAACAAAACTAAACCAAATGAAACAAGTCTAGAGCAGTCTTATAGCTTTAGCTGCTCGTTCTGATGCTCCTACACTTCCCAACTCATCAATTATCTTGTTATACTCTCCAATAATTTTAGAAGTGTTCTTTTTATCAAGAAGAAATTGTAATTCTTTCACTAATCGATCACTATTGAAATCATCCTGGATTAATTCTTTGACGACCTCTTTATTGGCGATTAAATTGACTAATGAGATATACTTTACTTTTACTAATAATCTTCCAAAGAAGTAGGAAAAAATCGATGTTTTGTAACACACTACTTGAGGTACTTTGAGAATTGCTGCCTCTAAAGTCGCTGTACCAGAAGTCACTATAGCAGCCTTTGACTCCTTCAAAAGAGCATGTGTTTGATTTGAAAGGATAGGAATGTAAGAATCACCAGTAATGTTTCTGTAAAACTCAGCTGAGATAGATGGAGCTCCAGCAATAATGAATTGATAATTTTCAAAAGACTCTACCACTTTCATCATTATTGGAAGTGAAGTACCTATTTCCTGTTTTCTGCTGCCTGGTAAAAGTGCTATAATCGGTTTGTCTGACTCCACACTTCTGCTATCAATATCTTTAAAAGCATCTAATAGAGGATGACCTACGAAAGTAGAATCAATCTTGTGTTTTGCGAAAAACTCTTTCTCAAAAGGCAAAATAGGCAAGAGCAAATCTACATCACGTTTTAATTTTTTAACGCGTGATTCTTTCCATGCCCAAACCTGCGGTGTAATGTAGTATACAACTTTTATACCATGCTGTTTTGCAAATCTGGCCATACGCATATTAAAACCTGGATAATCGACAAGAACTAAAACATCAGTCTTAAATTCGAGCAATTCTTTTTTGGCTTGTTTAAAATTTCGTCTAATAGCAGACACGTTTTTAATAACCTCCCAAAAGCCCATAAACGCCATTTCCTTGTAATGTTTGGTAAGCTCCAAACCTTGCTTTTGCATACGCTCTCCACCAAAGCCTTTAAAAGAGGCATTCTCTTTAAGTTTTGTAATTTCCTTAATGAGATTTGAAGCATGCAAATCTCCTGATGCCTCTCCAACTATGAAGTAATAGTTTGTCAAAACAACAGTTTATTGATTAAAATTATAAGCGCTAAAACTAATGTAGTCATCAAAATTCCTTGAGCAGGTTTCTCTCTGTTTACTCTGATAAAAATTAAAAATGGAATGAGATTAAGAAAAGTACACAGGCTCAAAACATGGATATGTATATCTAGAGCTTTCAACTGATAGTATAAAGCGAAAATATCACCATCCATTTTGATATTTGAATACACTACAAATGCCAAGGTTGGTAAAATTAATCCTAATACACTTCCTTTCCAGAATAACGATTCTCTTATCATAATTCCCATTTTTTTAAGAATGGTATAGTCTCATGTGCAGTAATATCAAACTTTACAGGAACCACAGATACATAACCATTTGCCAATGCCCATTCATCTGTATCGTTACCTTTATCAAAGTTCTGAAAAGAACCTGTTAGCCAATAGTATGTTCTTCCCATGGGGTCTTTTCTTTCATCAAAATCTTCTACCCAATTTGCATCTGCTTGTCTACAAATCTTATATCCTTTTATATCAGTGTAAGGTAGTTTGGGAATATTTACATTCAAACAACTACCTTTTGGTAAGCCCTCTTCTAGTACTTTCTCAACAATTGATTTAACAACTTCTTTTGAAGCAGAAAAATCTGCATCATGCGAATAATCCAAAAGTGAAAAACCTACTGATGGTATACCCTCTAAAGCTCCCTCAACGGCTGCTGACATTGTTCCAGAATATATCACATTAATGGATGAATTGGAACCGTGGTTTATTCCAGATACACACAAATCGGGTTTTCTATCCATAATTGTGCTTACAGCTAATTTGACACAGTCAACAGGAGTACCAGAACAAGCATACTCAGTTTGCGGACCATCATCAATGTGAATTTGGTCACACCTCAGCGTTGAATTTAATGTAATGGCGTGCCCCATTCCAGATTGTGGCCCATCAGGAGCAACTACTACAACATCACCTATCTCTCTCACTACATCTATTAGCGCTCGAATTCCTGGCGCGGAAATTCCATCATCATTGGAAACTAATATTAAGGGTTTGCTCATCTTCAATAGTTTATCTTACAAAATTACCAAAAGAATCTAAAGAACATCTATTTTTGCACCACTATGTCAAATGTGAAGATGCCAAAACGGAAATACAGCTCTAAAAACTTGAAAAGAGCGATGAACTTTTTTCCACCTTTATTAGTAAACAGAATTAGGATTGCTGAAGCAGACTCTGAATTTAAAAAGCTAAGAGTAACAATTAAATACTCCTGGTTAAATAAAAATATTCAGAAATCAATATTTGGAGGTAGTATATTCAGTGCTATTGATCCATTCTATGCCGTAATGTATTGGCAAATTTTCAACACTAGAAATATTCCAATGATTATTTGGATTAAAAGAGCCGAAATAGATTACATCAAAACAGCTACTTCAAATTTACATATGGATTTTGAACTTACCGAAAATGACATCGAAAATGCTATTTCAGCTTTGAAACAAAATGAAAAATATGAGGTTTGGCATACTGTAAAGGTGTATAATTCACACA
Source organism: Flavobacteriales bacterium (assembly GCA_965277895.1). Taxonomy (GTDB): domain Bacteria; phylum Bacteroidota; class Bacteroidia; order Flavobacteriales; family UBA7312. The sequence goes on along the minus strand of CBDIDR010000001.1, from coordinate 890,093 downwards.
GTGAACTATGTGCTGAGTCTAGAGTGTTAGTATACATCCGAAACAAATATGAACACCCACTAAATAATTCATAATTTTTTTTCGATTTTATTTAAACAGCAACAAAAGTTTATTTATATTTGTTGTTCCCATTAGGGAGAGGGAAGTAAGTTTTTTCATGGCTTTAAGGGGCTGCCCGAGTAGAAATACTCGGGTAGCTTTTTTTTTATACCCTTGCTTCCTAAAATAAAAATCTTAACTTGCCTTAAAAACAAGTAACATTATGAAATCATTAACTTTATTATTTGGGCTTATATTTAGCCTAACAACCTTCGCACAATCTGATGCTATATTAGGAGAGTGGTATACCGCGGATAAAGATGCCGTTGTAACAATTTTTGCTGATGGAAATACTATTTCAGGAAAGACTACATGGATGGAAGAACCTAACGATAGTAAGGGTAATCCAAAGTTAGATAAAGAAAACCCAGATGAGAATTTAAGAAGCAGAAAACGTATGGGTCTAAAAATTATGCAAGATTTTGTGTACAAAGGAGATAATGTTTGGGAAGACGGAAAAATTTATAAACCTTCTAATGGCAAAACTTACGGTGGAACTGCTACACTAGTTAATAAAAATACTCTTGAACTCGAAGGTTATTTGATTAGTCTTCCATTTATTGGAAAAACATCAACTTGGACTAGAAAAACAGACTAAAACTCTTAGTCTGTAATTTCTTCTTAATAGCTTATCTTTGCACCAAAATTACTCGTAATGCTAAATACGATAGAAGAAGCTATTGAAGATATCAAAGCTGGAAAGGTAGTCATCGTTGTAGATGACGAAGATAGAGAGAACGAAGGTGATTTTCTTGCAGCTGCTGATAAGGTAACCCCTGAAATGATAAATTTTATGGCCACGCATGGGCGTGGCCTTATTTGTGCTCCATTGGTTGAAGACCGTTGCGAAGAACTCGGTTTGGATTTAATGGTAGGCAAAAATACTGCCGAGTACGAAACGCCCTTTACTATTTCTGTTGACCTAATAGGTCACGGTTGTACTACAGGAATATCTGCTAGCGATCGTTCCAAAACAATAAAAGCCCTTGTAGACCCTAATACACGTCCAAGTGAATTAGGGAAACCTGGTCATATTTTCCCTCTGAAAGCTAGAAAAGGTGGGGTATTACGCCGAGCTGGACATACTGAAGCGGCAATTGATTTGGCACGCTTAGCAGGATTATACCCTGCAGGAGTAATTGTTGAAATAATGAATGAGGATGGCTCTATGGCCAGAATGCCAGAGCTAAAACTGATAGCCAAAAAGCATCAGTTAAAAATCATTACTATAAAAGACTTGATTGCTTACAGAATAGAGAATGAAAGCCTCATCGAAAAGCTTATAGATGTAGACCTTCCTACTGAAGTTGGCGATTTTAAACTTCATGCTTTTCGTCAAGTTACCAATAACCAAACCCATTTAGCCTTAGTAAAAGGTGAATGGAAAGAAGATGAGTCTATTCTAGTAAGAGTACACTCCTCATGCATTACTGGTGATATTTTTGGTTCTTGCCGTTGCGATTGCGGACCACAGCTTGAAGCAGCTATGTCAATGGTTGAAAAAGAAGGAAAAGGCGTTATTGTCTACATGAACCAAGAAGGGAGAGGTATTGGACTACTAAATAAACTCAAAGCCTATAAATTGCAAGAACAAGGCAGGGATACTGTTGAGGCTAATGAAGAATTAGGATTTAAAGCCGACTATAGAGACTATGGTGTTGGTGCTCAGATTTTAAGAAGTTTGGATGTTCACAAAATTAAATTGATGAGTAATAACCCTAAAAAACGCTCTGGACTTATAGGGTACGGTCTTGAAATTGTAGAGAATATTGCTATTGAGATTGAATCCAATGAACACAATGCCTTTTATCTCAAAACGAAAAGAGATAAGATGGGACACCGATTGCCTAATTTAGACAATGAGTAAATCTATTATCATATTAGGTATTGAGTCGTCCTGTGACGATACCAGTGCATCCATCATCAATGACGGTAAAATATTATCCAACGTAATTGGTAACCAAAAAGTTCATGAAAAATACGGAGGCGTAGTCCCTGAGTTAGCTTCCAGAGCCCACTTACAAAACATTATACCAGTAGTACACCAAGCTATTGAAGAATCAGGAATCGACAAAAAAGATATTTCTGCAGTTGGTTTTACTAGAGGACCGGGACTTTTAGGATCATTATTAGTAGGCGTATCCTTCGCCAAATCCTTCGCATTAGCAAATAACATCCCCTTAATAGATGTTAACCATATGCAGGGGCATATTTTAGCGCACTTTATTAGGGACAAAGACGGCAAAGGTAATCCGCCTAAATTTCCCTTTTTATGCTTAACCGTTTCTGGTGGACATACTCAAATAGTAAAAGTCAATGACACTCTTGATTTCGACTTAATCGGTGAAACCATTGATGATGCTGCTGGGGAAGCATTTGACAAATCAGCAAAACTCTTAGGCTTACCCTACCCTGGCGGACCGTTAATAGATAAGTTCGCTAAAGATGGAAATCCCACTGCCTTCACCTTTGGTATTCCAAAAGTAGATAAGCTAAACTTCAGTTTTAGCGGACTCAAGACAAGCATCTTATATTTCATAAAAAAGCAGACCAAAGAAAATCCAAATTTCATTAATGAAAATATGAATGATATTTGTGCATCAATTCAACATAGCATCATTAATATTCTTATGAAAAAACTAAAAAAAGCTAGTGAGGTAACAGGCATCACCGAAATTGCAATTGCTGGTGGGGTATCTGCAAATTCTGGATTAAGAACTAGGCTAAAAGAAATGGAAAATTCACATGGCTGGGAGACCTACATTCCTCCATTTTCCTACTGCACCGATAATGCCGGAATGATTGCCATTACTGCTTATTTCAAATTTCTTGACAGTGATTTCTGCGACCAGTCAATAAGTGCAAAGGCGAGAATGACAGTATAGCTAACAAGCTATAAGACTAACACAAAGTTTTTGAGTAGTAACTTCCCTCATTATAGGTGAGATGGATTCCGCTTTGGTGGACCTAAGCGTCCTTATTTCGAACTTTTTTGTTAGTTATTGCTTAAGTTTGTCTTATGAAGAAAATTGAATCAATTAATATAATGAATAAATTTTCATTATTCGATGAAAAGTGGACTCCAAAGATTATTGGCGAATTAAACAGTCAGCATGTAAAAATATGTAAACTTAAAGATGATTTTGTATGGCATAGCCATGAAAATGAAGATGAACTTTTTATGGTTTTTAAAGGAACCCTTTTGATTGACTTTAGAGACGGAAAAACAGTTGAAGTTAATAAAGGAGAAATTTTAATTATCCCAAAGGGAGTTGAGCATAGACCACACACCAATGGGGAGATTGTTTTTACTTTATTATTTGAGCCAAAAACAACTCTTCACACAGGAAATATTGAATCTGAAATGACTGTCAAAGAATTGGATTGGATTTAGTAAAAACTCAAATTGAATTGATTGTTGGGGACTAAATTGTTTAATTTTATTTTATCTTTAATCGGAATATTCACTGTAATTACAGTTCCTGTTTTACAATGGCAAGCATAACATAATTCTACTTTAGAAGAATCAAATTCAGAGGTTATATAATTTACATCTATTCCTTCTTCAGATAGATAATCAAAGACCCCTGCATTGTAACCTTCAGTTGAAAAAGTATCTAAACTAAAGTAGCTATCCCAAGGATTAAAGCAACCTGTTAAGTCCCAGCGCATTGATAATGGTTCGTTTTTAGAACAAGAAAACAGAAAAATAGTAAGTGAACTTATTAAAAGTAATTTCATACAATTCATGAGTATTTAAAAATTAAGATTCATTCAATATTACAATAAAATGTTCCGTTAACAATATCGTTATTCAATAATCCTTACAAGTTCAACTCATTTAAAAAAAAGCGGAACGCTGTCTCAAAATGAGATGGATTCCGCTTTGGTGGATCTAAGCGTCCTTATTTCGAACTTTTTGAGTTAATTTTTTTGAATTATTTATTTACTTTCTTTTCCAATAATTTTTTCGAGTTTTTCAATTCCAAACTCATTTCCATATAACAATGTAGAAAACCTTTGAATTTCAGCTGCTATTTGAATTGCAGCCTTTATTTCTTCATCATCAGCTCCTGCTTGTTTAGCTAAATGAACTTGTGCAGATACGCAATATTCACATTTGATTGCAGCTGAAACTGCAATAGCAGCTAATCTTGCTTCTTTTGGAGCAATTGGGCTTTTTTCAGTAAATAAAGTGTTAAAAACAGTAAAATACTCTGCAGCTTCTTGCGCCATGTATTTTGGATACATTTCATTAAATGGACTTTTTTTTAGTAGCTCGTTGTAACTTTCATCATTGGTTTGAGCGTTTAAAAATAAAGATGAGGACAATAATAGTAGTGTTAAATATTTCATAATTGTAAATTTAAATTTTGAGTAATAATAAATAAAAAAAGCGGAACGCTGTCTCAAATAGAGATGGATTCCGCTTTGGTGCAACTAAGCATGTTAATATCTAACTTTTCTAAGTTAACGTAAACTATTTGATTTTAGAAGACATTCTAACTAAAACTATGATAGGAAGTATTGCTAAAACAGCATGCATTATCATTGGATAAATTCTCATGCTTTCTGTTATTCCTTCTGGCATGTTTGGATCAAATTTTACTAGAAAAATAGCTAAAACATTAATCACAAACAATGAAGATAATGTTCTTAACATAAAGGATTTTACTAAAGGCATAGCCTCACTATTTATTTCATAATCAGCAATATTTTTTCTTGCTGGAAATGAGATAATACCTAATACACTAAACAATGCCAATGAGGTTATAGTAAGATAGGGATCATCACTAAATTTCGGAATAAGTGAGGTCAACGCTAAAATTGAAAATAGAAAGTACCCTAGCATAAAATAAAACCTTTTAAGCTTAATCGTTCCATAAATACTAATGCATGAAATAATGATTGCGACAATTAAAATTTCCATAAAATTTTGTTTGGTTAATAAAAAGACAATGTAATAAAAAAACGGAACACAATCTCAAAATGAGATAGATTCCGTTTTGGTGGGCAATACTGGATTCGAACCAGTGACCCCTACCCTGTCAAGGTAGTGCTCTAAACCAACTGAGCTAATTGCCCAAAAATATTTCCCAAAATTAGTAATTATAAAAATTATTACATTAATTTTATATTTATTATTTATGAAAATTGATGACTTCTAAAAAAGCTTTGAAAATAATTTCTATTGGTGGCTTACTCCAATGTCTTTCTGTTATAATTACTCCAGAATTTTATATTTATGAATTGTTTCATAAGCTTCCTCATTATGATATACTTCTGCCAGAATTGAAAACCTACATCTTCATTTGTGTAGCCTGCGGTATCAATCTTTCTATTTTAATTTTCTAGGCAAGTACGCTTGAAGAATATAATGCTAAAACAATGCTGAAAGGAGTGTCCTTGTCCTTTGGGATAATGACCGTTACACTTTTCGCATATTTCTTTTCAACCCCTATAAGACCGCCATATTTTATTCTATATTTGGTACTTATCTTTTGCATGCTTGCCTTTGTGGTCGCCAATAAGAAAAAAACTGAATCGCCTAATAAATAATCAAAACTAATTTCTTAAAAATCATGAAAAAAACATTACTCAAAGTTGGGTTGTGCTTAGTTATTACTACAGCTCAAGCTCAAGAAATAAAAAATGAACAATGGGATGTTGGCGGTACTAGCCGACTTAATCTCTCACAAGTAAGTCTAACAAATTGGTCAGCAGGTGGACAAAACTCTCTGTCATTAAATGGCCTAGTCAGTCTACATGCCCACAAAACCAAAGGAAAAGGCTTGTGGGAAAACTTTTTAGAGGTGGGCTACGGCATCATAAAACAAGGTGAAACATCCTGGATTAAAACCGATGACCGTATTGATTTTACGTCTAAATACGGACACAAAGCCTCAGAAAAATGGAGTTATGCTGCCCTGCTTAATTTCAAAACTCAGATGACTGACGGCTATAACTACCCTAATGATAGCGTTAAAATTTCTGGACTATTTTCACCAGCTTATTTTCTAGAATCATTTGGTATGGATTATAAAGCCAATGAACACTTTAGTTGTTTCATTGCCCCGATTACCTTGAAAGCTACCATAGTAGCTAATCAAGACTTAGCTAATAATGGAGCCTTTGGTGTTGAAGCAGCAGAAAGGGATACTGCTGGAAATATAATCAGAGAAGGTGAAAATACACGTAGTTATCTAAACTAATCAAAAATTACCGATTTGATTTTAGATATATATAACTAAACTAAATATAGTAAAAATTTGAGGGAAATGACCTAAAATGGAGGCTTAATTACTTAAATTTGCACATAATATAAAATTATGACCAAAAAGAAAGCTGTACTTCTAGTTAACCTTGGCACTCCTGACAGCCCAAAAACTAGTGATGTTAGAAGTTATTTATTTCAGTTTTTAAATGATAAACGAGTTATCGATATACCTTGGCTATTAAGGAAAATCCTAGTAAATGGAATTATTGTTCCTTTCAGAGCTCCCAAGTCAGCTAAAGTATATAAAGAATTATGGACCGATAGGGGCTCTCCTATTATTTATCATACGGATGATTTGACGAAAAAACTCAAAGAAGAGTTAGGCGAAGAATTTCATGTAGAATATGCCATGCGCTATAAAAACCCTTCTCTAAAGAAAACATTAGAAAGCTGGGAAGGTAAAAACTTTGAGCAAATTATCATACTTCCTCTTTTTCCTCATTACGCTTCAGCTACTAATGGCTCTGTAATTGAAGAGTCAATGAACGTGATTAAAAAATGGTGGGTTATACCTGAGCTAAGCTTTGTTACTCAATTTTATGACCACGAATTTTACCTAAAAGGTTTTGAAGAGCAAGGTAATAAGCACGACTTTAAAGAGTATGACCATGTCTTGTTTAGCTTTCACGGCTTGCCTGAAAGACATGTCGATAAGGTGTACGACGAAGGCTTATGTCAAGATAATGATTGTGAACAAGGCGTGACTGAAGCGAATAATTTTTGTTACAAAGCTACTTGCTACGAAACAGCTATACAATTAGCCAAACGATTCAATCTAAAAGAACAGGATTATAGTGTCGGCTTTCAATCTAGACTTGGAAGAGGATGGATAGAGCCTTTTTCAGATAAAATCATTGAAGATTTAGGAAAGAAAGGAGCGAAAAAAATACTCGTGTTTTCACCAGCATTTGTAGCAGATTGTCTTGAAACTACCATTGAAATAGGCGATGAATATCAAGAGTTATTCGAAGAGTTTGGCGGAGAAAAAGTTCAACTTGTGGAAAGCCTTAACTCATCGGATACATTTGTGAAAGGATTGAAGGAAATGATTTTAAAACGAAGTATATAAGATATGCTGGATTCATTTTACAGTATTGGAATTAGCCATTGGAATTGCCCTCTTGAAACTAGGGAGCAATTTAGTATGAATAAAGAGCAGAAAAATCAGTTTTTAGCTGATATTCAATCAATTGAAGGAGCATCTGCTTTTCTAGTTTCAACATGTAATAGAACACAAGTTTACGCCAACAATATCAACACTCATCTTTTAAAAGAACTTTTTCTCAAACATACTGGCAACCATATACAAGATTTTGAGAAATATGGCTTTATTTATCAAAGCGAGAAAGCCATTCAAAACCTCTTTGAAGTTAGTACAGGAATAGACTCTCAAATACTTGGTGATTTACAGATTTTTTCACAAGTCAAAGAAGGTGTTGAATTTTCAAAAAAACACAATGTTCTTGACGCTCAAATGGACCGCCTATTACAATTTGTTTTCCAAGCCAATAAAGAAGTTCAGTCAAACACTACTATCAGTAAAGGTGCTGCCTCAGTAGCTCATGCAGCATTACTAAAAATTCGTCAGAATACACAAAACTTAGTTTCTAAGAAAATTTTACTGTTTGGCACAGGAGAAATTGGACAGAGAACACTTGAAAATCTGAATAGTCAAACAAAAGCGGAAATAGTAATCGTAAATAGAACTGACGAGAAAGCCATAAGATTAGCAGAAGAACATAATGTTAGAAGTGTCTCAATTGAAAAACTTGAAGAGGAAATCCTCAGTTCAGATGTTTTAGTCGTTGCAACAGCCTCAAAAAATTATACTATCTCAGAGGAACACATTAAAAATATAAACTCAAAAAAGTTATTTATAGACTTATCAGTTCCTAGAAATATAGACCCTAAAGTTTCAGATAATAATTATATTGAATTATTTGACATGGATCAGTTGAACTCTGAGGCAGACAAAACCCTAAATGACAGAAAAAAAGATATACCAAAGGCAAAAACCATCATAAATCTTCACAAACTAGAATTTGAAGATTGGGTAAAACTACATAACTTGGGTCCTGTCATAAAAAGTTTGGGCACTACCTTTGAGAACATCAAAGACACTGAAATAAACAAATACAAGGGACAATATCAATCTGATGATATTAAGAAAGTAAAACCATTAATTGATAGTATCGTAAAGAAAATTTCAAGTCAAAACATTGAATATCTGAGAAAAAGATACAGGTATAACGAAGATATTTTAGAGATTATTAAGGAAATGTATAAATTGAACTAAATGCATATAAAAATTGGTAGTCGAAAAAGTAAATTGGCTTTATGGCAAGCAGAACATGTAGCAAATAAGCTCGTTACTCTTGGTCATTCCTTTGAACTAGTTCTAATGGAATCTGAAGGCGATAAAATCTTAGATACTCCTCTCCCACTAATCGGTGGTAAAGGTGTCTTCACAAAGTGCCTAGATGAAGCCATTCTTAATAACTCTATTGACATTGCCGTTCATTCATGTAAAGACATCCCAACGGAACTAGAAGAAAACTTATTTATTGCTGCTATTCTTGAAAGAGAAAATCCAACCGATGCCTTAGTAACAAAAAATGGTATTGACTTTTTAGCTCAAAAACATGCTACCATTGCAACTAGTAGTAATCGAAGAAAAGCCCAATGGCTAAGCAAATATCCAGAACATACCATCGTTGATATAAGAGGAAATGTACCCACCAGAATTCAAAAACTTAAAAACAGTAATTGGGACGCTACTATACTAGCAAGTGCTGGCTTAATCCGATTAGAATTAGAACACGAAATCTCAGAAGAACTAAATTGGATGTTATCTGCTCCAGCTCAAGGTGCTGTTGCGGTCATTTGTAACAAGGAAAATTCAGTAACTAAAGAAATAATCAGTCAACTTAATCATGATAAGACAGCTAAATGCGTTCACTTAGAAAGAGATTTTCTAAATGAACTTAGTGGTGGCTGCTCTGCCCCTGTTGGTGCATTCGTTACTATTGAAAATGATACTGTCTATTTTAAAGGTGTAGTGCTAAGTAATGATGGAAAAGAAAAAATTGAAATCAACTTAGAAGCCCGCTCAAACGCTAGCGATAACTTAGGTCGTAAAGCCGCTCAAATCGCACTTTCTAAAGGGGCATTAAAACTGATAGAAACAGCTAATCATGAAAAGTACTCCTAAAACGCTTTTATTTCTAAATGCTCTATCTAAAGAACAATTAAATGACTTTACCGATTATTCTTTAAATGTTGACTCTATCCCATTAATAGAGACTGAAACTCTGAGTTTTGACAAATCACTACTTGATACAAATACTCCGTGGGTATTTACTAGTCAGACGGCAGTTGATGCGATAGCTGGTCTCCCACTTTCTAAAAAGATATATGCAATAGGACAAAAAACTGCTAGCAAGCTCTCAAACGCAATAATCCCAAATATTTCTACTGCAAAAGAATTAGCCAAAATCATCATAGAGAACAAAGAAAAAAAGGTGATTTTTATCTGTGGCGATAAAAGAAGAGATGACTTGCCAGAAATCCTAAAATCATTTTACATAGAAGTGAAAGAAGTACATGTATATCAAACAATAAATCTTAATAAAACCGTAAATTTGCACGCTATTGATGGCTTAGCTTTTATGAGTCCAAGTGCGGTGTATTCTTTAGCTCAAAACGGTGGTTTTAATAACTTACCCTGTTTTGCTATCGGACCAACTACTGCACAAGCTTTAAAAAACGAAGGTCAGCAATGCATAATAAGTAAAACTACTACGGCAAAAAGCCTAGTAGAGACAGCTAAAAATTATTTTAAATGACACACGATTTTCCAGAATTAAGAAATGACTTATTGCTAAGAGCATTAAAAGGTGAACAAGTAGAAAGACCTCCTGTATGGATGATGCGTCAAGCTGGTCGTTTTTTACCCGATTATCGTGTACTAAGGGAAAAATACTCCTTCTTCGAACGTTGTGAAACACCTGAACTTGTTTCAGAAATTACAATCATGCCAATTGATCAAGTTGGTACAGATGCAGCTATACTCTTTTCAGATATATTAGTTGTACCACAAGCCTTAGGTTATGAAGTGCAAATGATTACTGGTAAAGGTCCATTTCTTCCAGAAACAGTAAATAACCTTAAAGATGCTGAAGCTATTCAAGTACCTGATGTTCACGAAAAATTAGGCTATGTAATGGATGCGGTAACATTAACACGAAAAGATTTGAATGGAAAAGTTCCATTAATTGGTTTTGCTGGTGCCCCATTCACTATTTTATGCTACATGGTACAAGGACAGGGTTCTAAGGATTTTTCACAAGCTAAAGCATTTTGTCATTCAGAAAGAGACGCAGCTCATTTACTGCTCCAAAAAATAACAGATACAACCATAGCCTACCTCAACGCACAAATTGAAGCAGGAGCTCAAGCCGTTCAAATTTTTGATTCTTGGGCAGGATTACTTTCTCCAAAAGACTTTCAAGAATTTGCCTTGCCTTATATCAATCAAATTGTTGACAATGTCAGTGGTGCACCAACTATAGTATTTGCTAAGGGAGCATGGTATGCCATTAAAGACATAGTAGCTCTTGGCTCCGATGCTATCGGAGTAGATTGGGCATTGACACCTCAAGAAGCGAGAAAATTAGCAGGTCCAAACATCACACTACAAGGAAACTTTGACCCAGCTTGGCTATTTGCTCCACACGACAAAATAGAACGATTAGCAAAGGAAATGGTAGATGGCTTTGGTAAAGATAAATACATAGCCAATCTTGGACATGGTATTTTACCAACTGTACCTGTTGAAAATGCCAAAGTGTTTATTAACGCAATTAAAAACTATTCAGCCTAATGTCTATCAAAGAAACATTCGAAGCACATATTTTTGATTTACAAAATCGGATTTGTGAAGGCTTAGAACTTTCAGATAGTAAAGGTAAATTTGTCGAAGACCAATGGCAAAGAAAAGGCGGTGGCGGTGGCAAAACACGTATTCTTAATAATGGCAAAGTCATTGAAAAAGGAGGCGTCAATGTTTCTGTAGTTCACGGACAGTTACCGGATTTATTCAAAGAAAAATTTAAAGTTGAAGAAGCTAGTTTTTATGCTTGTGGCTTATCATTAGTCATTCATCCAATAAGTCCAAAAGTACCAACAGTTCATGCTAATTGGAGATATTTTGAAATGTATGATAAAGATGGGAATACACAAACAGCTTGGTTTGGTGGTGGTACCGATTTAACACCCTACTATCTTGATGAGGAGGATGCTAAACACTTCCATCAAACTAATAAAAACATCTGCGACAAATACAATCCTAACTACTATCCGAGCTTTAAAAAAGAATGTGACGAATACTTTTACAACTCACACAGAGACGAATGCAGAGGAATTGGTGGAATTTTCTTTGATTACCAAAAAGCAGATGAAACTAGAACGATGCAAGAAATTATGGACTTCAGTATAGATTCAGGCAATGCCTTTCTTGAAGCCTACATACCCATAATGGAAAAGCACAAACACGAGAGCTATACTAAGAAAGAAAAAATATGGCAAGAAATTCGCAGAGGTCGCTATGTAGAGTTCAACCTGTTACACGACAGAGGTACACATTTTGGTATTAAAACAAAAGGACGGACGGAATCTATCCTCATGAGTTTACCTTCGACAGTAAGGTGGGAATATAACCACCAAGCAGAAGCCGGAAGTGCCGAAGAAAAATTAATTGACGTATTAAAAAACCCTAAAGAGTGGGTCTAATCCAAACACTATGTTTCCAGAAAATAGAAATAGAAGATTAAGAAAAAATAGTGCCATAAGAGATATGGTACAAGAAAATAGACTTCATCCTAGTGATTTTATCGTACCTCTTTTTTTCATGGAGGGAGAAAATAAAAAAGAAGAAATTGCCTCTATGCCAGGCTATTTTCGATATACACTTGACTTACTCCTTGATGAGGTGAAAAGCTGTTATGCATTAGGCATCCGATCAGCACTACTCTTTGCAAAAGTTGAAGATAATTTAAAAGATAATGAAGGCAAAGAAGCCATTAACCCAAATGGACTGATGCAAAGAGCTATCAGATTACTCAAATCTGAAGTTCCTCAGATGTATCTGATGAGTGATGTTGCTTTAGATCCCTACTCTATTCATGGACATGATGGCATTGTTGAAGATGAAGAAATACTTAATGACGAAACCATTGACCTTTTGGCAGAAATGGCTCTTTCACACGCCGAAGCCGGAGTTGATATGGTAGCACCATCGGATATGATGGATGGCCGAATAGGAGCTATTAGAGAACGACTAGAAGATGAAGGTCACATTCACCTTGGTATTATGTCTTATAGCGTAAAATATGCCTCTTCTTTCTATGGACCGTTCAGAGATGCTTTAGACTCTAAACCCGGTTTTGGTGATAAAAAGACATACCAAATGAATCCTGCGAATTCATCAGAAGCGATGAGTGAGGTAGATAACGATATTGACGAAGGGGCAGATATAGTAATGGTAAAACCAGGCACCCCATACTTAGATATGGTAAAACAAGTCAGTTCTCAATTTGATATCCCAGTAAGTGTTTATCAAGTTTCTGGCGAATATGCCATGATAAAAGCAGCTAGCGAAAAAGGTTGGCTTAACCACGACAGTGTAATGATGGAAAGTCTAATAGGCTTTAAAAGAGCTGGTGCAACACTGATAGCGACATACTTTGCCAAAGAAGCTTCAAAACTATTAAACGATGAATAACAGTGAAATACTTTTTGAAAGAGCTCAATTGTTTATCCCTGGGGGTGTAAATTCACCAGTAAGAGCCTTTCGTTCAGTAGGAGGAACACCTTTATTTTTTAAATCTGCTAAAGGCTCTATTCTTACAGATGTTGACAATAAAGAATACATTGATTTTATTGGTTCTTGGGGACCTATGATATTGGGACACTGTCACGAACCAATTGTAAAAACCCTTAAAGAAGCAACAAACAACACTACCTCATTTGGAGCTCCAACTGAATTAGAAGCAGATATTGCCGAACTCATTTGTAAAATGGTTCCAGCTGTTGAAAAAGTAAGAATGACGAACTCAGGCACTGAAGCATGTATGAGTGCCATTAGAGTAGCTAGAGGATACACCAATAAGGAAAAATTCATCAAGTTTGAAGGCAACTATCACGGACATGCTGATGCATTCCTTATAAAGGCAGGTAGTGGAGCCATTACACTTGGTGTTCCAAATAGTCCCGGAGTAACCAAAGGAACAGCTCAAGACACCTTGCTAGCACCATATAATGATTTAGAAGCAGTAAAAAGAATCATTAATGACAACACGGATGAAATAGCAGCTATAATACTAGAACCCGTTGCAGGAAATATGGGATGTATCCCTCCAAAAAAAGGCTTTTTAGAAGGTCTGAGAGACTTATGTAATCAACACAACATTGTATTAATTTTTGATGAAGTAATGACAGGCTTTAGACTTGCCAAAGGAGGAGCAAGTGAACTCTATGGCGTAATTCCTGACATGGTAACATTGGGTAAAATTATTGGTGGTGGTCTACCAGTAGGAGCTTTCGGTGGAAAAAAAGAAATTATGGATATGGTGGCACCTGTCGGACCAGTTTATCAAGCAGGTACGTTAAGTGGAAACCCAATAGCTATGAGTTGTGGCTACACTTTACTAAAAGAATTAAATGAGAACCCCAATATTTACACTTCACTAGAAAAAAACACCGCCTATTTTGAACAAGAATTAAGACGAGTCTTTGATAACAAAAACCTCAAGTATGCTATCAACAGAGTAGGCTCAATGATTAGTTTTCATTTTGATGTTGATACGGTTCAAAACTTTGAAGACGCTTGTAGTGCAAATGCAGATTTTTTCAAAAAACTCTTTCATGGTGTTTTAAAAAGAGGTGTTTATTTTGCTCCTTCAGCCTTTGAAAGTTTATTTTTATCAAGTACACATTCTATAGAATTGCTCGATAAAACAATACAAGCTATTGAGGAAACATTAGAAGAGATACTTTAATTATATTTACGCAAAATTATTCAATGAGTAGCTTTAGAGATAAATACGAACTAGTTGTAGGATTGGAAATTCATGCACAACTTTCTACAAATACAAAAGCCTATTGCAATGACTCAACGGAGTACGGTGCAGCGGCTAACACCCAAACTAGTCCTCTAACATTAGGTCACCCTGGCACTTTACCAAAAAGCAACAAAAAAGTCATTGAATACGCTGTAAAAATGGGAATTGCTTGTGGCTCTACCATTAGAGAACATAACGAATATGCAAGAAAAAATTATTTCTACCCAGATTTACCTAAAGGCTACCAAATTACCCAAGATACAACACCAATATGTAATGGTGGTGTCATCTATGTGAAGGATAGTGAAGGAAACAAAAAAGCAATCAACATCACGCGTATTCACATGGAAGAAGATGCAGGTAAAAGTATTCACGACCTTGACCCTTTTAATACTTTAGTCGATTTAAACAGAGCCGGTGTAGCACTTATCGAAATTGTTTCTGAACCAGATATTAGAAGTTCTGATGAGGCCTATCAATATCTTGCTGAAGTTCGAAAATTAGTTCGATATCTAGATATATGTGACGGTAACCTTGAAGAAGGTAGTTTAAGATGTGATGCCAATATTTCTGTAATGCTTAAAGGAAGTAAAGTCTTTGGCAACAGAGCCGAAGTCAAAAACATGAACTCTCTAAGAAATGTAAAAAGAGCCATAGAACACGAGATGGACAGACAAATAGAGGTTCTTGAAAATGGCGGAACAGTAGAACAGCAAACCCGTAGTTTTAATGCCAATACTGGCACTACATCTCTAATGAGAAGTAAAGAAGATGCCAATGACTACAGATACTTTCCTGAGCCAGATTTACAGCCTATCACTATAAATCAAGAATATATTGAAACAGTAAAAAAGTCTCTACCACCTCTTCCCAAAGAATTATTTAAAAAATACACAACAGAATTTGGACTGTCAGAATACGACTCAAATGTTTTAATCGAAGAAAAAGAAATAGCCCTCTATTTCAATGAACTGTGTAAATATACCAATAATTACAAAGGAGCTGCAAACTTCATGAATGGTGTTGTAAAATCGTACCTAAATGAAAATGCTATTGAGATAGGACAATTTGAGATGTCACCAGAACGATTAGCCGAACTAGTTAAACTAGTAGACGAAGGCAAAGTGAGCAATAGTGTAGCTACTCAAAAAGTTTTTGGTGAAATGTTAAAAAGCGATTTATCTGCTGAAGAAATCGCCAAAACAAACAACTGGATACAAGAAAGTGATACAAATGCTTTACAAGATTTTGTTCAACAAGCATTAGAAAAATACCCTCAAAAAGTAGAAGAATATAAAAACGGCAAAAAAGGATTGATAGGACTTTTTATGGGAGAAGTGATGAAACTATCTAGAGGAAAAGCAGATCCAAAAATTGCCAATAAACTTGTTAGAGAAGCATTAGAGAAATGATGAGACTACTTGTTTTCAGTATATTAATAGTTACGCTTGGAGCATGCTCCTCTGATATGAGTACAATTAAGGGTACACTAACAAACGCTGAAAATGATAGCTGGATTTATTTAGAGAAAATTTCACCGACCGATGTCATTAAAGTCGATTCCTGTAAAATTGACAACAATACTTTCACTTTCAACTACTCTACTGACTCTATCGATTTTTATAGAATATCATTAAGTAAAGATAACTATGCATTATTTGCATTTGATAAAGGCGACACTATTGAATTAAGAGCAGATGCATCTGCTTTAGTAGATTATGAAGCCAGTGGTTCAGAAGAAGTAGAAGGAAATTCCAAACTATTAAAAATAATCAGTTCTTTAAAACTACAAACAGACTCCCTTTCAATGGTATATCAAAAATCAATAGGAAGCGAAGAAGAGCAAATGGTTATGAAACGCGTTAGAATGGAATATGATCAACTATTTTTAAATCATAGAGAAAACATAAAGAAGTTTATAGATGCTAATCCTACATTATTCATCAATCTTATAGCAGGACAACAGCTAGGAAGTATAGGTGATAATATTGAGTACTTCAAGAAGATTTACACTAATCTTGAAGCAAAATATCCAAATAATGTTTGGGTAAATAACATCAAAGAAAGTGTACTTTCACTAGAAAAAACAGCTGTTGGTGCTCTAGCTCCAGACTTTACTATTAATGATTTAAATGGTAAGCCTTTCACATTATCCTCACTCAGAGGGTCAGTAGTACTCATTGACTTTTGGGCATCTTGGTGCATGCCTTGTAGAAAAGAAAATCCTCTAATAGTAGAACTGTATAAGGAATACAAACCAAAAGGATTAGAAATTATTGGTATATCTTTAGATGACACTACACGAAGTGTATCAGCGAAAGAAGATTGGCTTAAAGCAATTGATCAAGATGGCTTAAAGTGGCTACAACTAAGTGAATTACAAGGTTTTGAATCACCAATTTGTAAGGAATATGGTATCGAAAGTATTCCCTCTACCTTCTTAATTGACGAAAACGGAGTGATTATCAATAGAAACCTGAGAGGAACAGTATTAAGAAACAAACTAAAAGAAATTTTTGACTAAGATATATTTTGCATCAGATTTACACCTTGGCGTTCCAAACAAAGAAAAAAGTTTAGAGCGAGAAAAGCGTTTTGTCAAATGGCTAGACGAAATAAAATCAGATGCTAGTGCTATCTACTTAGTCGGCGATGTTTTTGATTTTTGGTTTGAATATAAAAAAGCCGTTCCAAAAGGCTATGTTAGATTACTTGGAAAACTGGCAGAAATCAGTGATTCTGGAATAGATATTCATTTTTTTACTGGAAACCACGATATGTGGGTATTTGATTATCTCGAAAAAGAAATCAATTTAAAAATCTACAGAGAACCACAGGAAATTACCATCAGTGGTAAATCCTTTTTTATTGGACATGGCGACGGACTTGGTCCTCACGATAAAGGCTATAAATTTATAAAGAAGATATTCTCTAATAAACTATGCCAATGGCTATTTGCTAGAATACATCCTAATCTAGGAATAAGTATTGCCGAATACTGGTCTCGAAAAAGTAGAATAGCAAATGGTCAAAAGGATGAAACATTCCATGGTGAAAACGAATGGCTCACTCAGTTCTGTAAAGAAACTCTGAAATCAAAAAAAATAGATTACTTCATCTTTGGACACAGACATTTACCTCTTGAAATCGATTTAGGAAATGATTCTTACTATTTTAATCTTGGGGAGTGGGTAAACTACAATAGCTATGCCGTTTTTGATGGAAATCAGCTAGAACTTAAACGTTACTAATTTTTTCGATTAGGTCTATTAATCGGTTTGAATAGCCCGTTTCATTATCGTACCATCCTACTACTTTCACCATTTTACCGATAACAGATGTCAATTTGGAGTCAAATACACAAGAATGTGTATTTCCTAAAACATCTACTGACACAATAGGGTCTTCTATATAGCTTAGAATCCCATTTAATGAGGAAGAGGAGGCTTTATTAAATAAATCATTAATCTCATCAACAGTAGTTTCTTTCTTTACTATACATGTAATATCTGTTAAAGAACCATCTGGAACTGGTACTCGAATACCACACCCACCAATTCTATCCGATAAATCGGGGAAAATTTTAGTCAACGCTTTAGCAGCACCTGTTGTAGTCGGAACAATAGAAGTAGAACCTGCCCTTGCACGTCTCAAATCGATATGAGGTGAGTCATGTAACCTCTGGTCGGTTGTATATGAATGAATAGTGGTAATATAAGCACTTTCAATAGCGTAGTTTTCATTTATCAACTGAATCAAAGGAGCTGCACTATTAGTAGTGCATGATGCATTAGATAATATATTATCCATATTATCAATTAAATGGTCATTAATCCCAACAACTATTGTTTTTATAGAATCGTCTGTAGGTGGTGCAGAAATAATCACCTTTTTTGCTCCTGAATTTAGATGAGCAGAAGCACTCTTTCTGTCTTTAAAAAGACCAGTACATTCAACAACAATATCTACATTATATTTTTGCCAAGAGATATCTTCAATTTTGGAAGACGAAAAATAATTAATTGAATGATTATTTATGATAAGTAAATCATCTGTACTTTGAACGTCACCGTCAAAAACACCATGTATAGAATCGTATTTGAATAAGTGACTCATTGTATGTGCACTAGCCAAATCATTGATCGCTACCACTTCAATATTAGGATTATTAAGTACTGCTCGTAAAAAAACACGACCAATTCTGCCGAAACCGTTTATTGCAATTCTAGTCTTCATTTTTATGAAAAAAAAAGCTCTGCAATAAGCAGAGCTTTTATGTAATTATTAATTACTTATTTAGTTTTTATAAACTTTCCTAATTGTTTGTTTCCATCAGTGATAACAATAACAACATAGTTACCTGCTTCTAAAGATGAAATATCAATTCTTGAATTGTTTGTTTTAGATGAAGAATATACCTCTTTACCCATCAAATCAATGATACTTATATCGAATTCTTTTGTGTCTGAAGATAACTCTACATTTACAAAAGATTCAGCTGGGTTAGGGTAAATCGATAATAACTCAACAGGGGTGTCATCACCATTATCTGAGAAGTCAAAGATTGACGACGTATTAGATGACTTGAAGATACCTCTACCGTGTGTACCAACATAAATAACCCCTTTATTTTCACCAGGTAAATATTGCTGACGTAACATGTGACAGGGTACAATAGGCATACCATCATCCTCTAGCGTCCAGTTATTTCCATTAGTAGTTGACCAAACACCAAACTCAGTACCAATAATGATATTATCTGAATTGTGTACATCAATTACAGCCGAGTAAACTGGCATATCAGGCAAGTTACCTTGAATTGGAGTAAATGTTGGATTGTCAGAAGTAGCATTAGTTGATTCAAATACATGTGTAATATTTGCATAGCCACCTACTGTTACTACGATATGGTCTTTATTATTAGGATTTATAGCAATATCAGTAATAGTGTACTGAAAACCTGAACTTGAAATACTTACAGTTGAAACAACAGCACTTTCATTATCACCATTATTATCTGAAGCAGTAGAACCAACATCTAGATATTGATATGTATCAGAAATAGTATCAGAGTTAAGATTTAAATTATCGGTTCTATAAAGATTCCCTCCTCTTGAAAAGAACATGTGGTTTCCATCTGCAGTTACTGAAATACGTTCAATTGGAGATGAATATATTGGAGTAACTTGAAACCAAGTTGGAGTTATACTAAAATCTAATGCTTGTTTAGTCATATATACACAGTAGTCAGAAGCACTTGTGTAAATTTCAGTAGTAGCTGCAAAAAACATACTTGTATCAACAGGGTTTCCATCTTGGTCAACATCCTCCCAAAGGTGCATAGGATTGATAAATGTTGCGAACAAACCTGCACCTTCAGATTCTGATGTCTCTTGTAAACCAGCTAAAGTATCACCCAAGAAATTCTCAAGCGTACCTACAGTTTCACCACCATCAGCAGAACGTCTAGCGGAACCATTTTGACTTTCACAAAATAAGATATCAGGATTAATGAAAGATACTTGAGTGTAACCACCGTCTCCACCTGATACTTCGAAAGAAGCGAGGTTAGAAGCAGGATTACTAAAGTCTACAAACTGAGTACCGTTATCTTGAGTACCACCAATTACTTTACCATCTTTAGAATAATCTACTGTATAAAATTGAGTTACGCCGTATCCTCTATTAACTGAAGAGAAATTTTCACCATTATCATCCGTTCTGTAAACTCCACCATCATTTCCGATAAAGAATCGTTGTGGATTGTTTGGATCAAAAACAATATCATGTTGATCAGCATGCACATAGAAGCTAGCATAATCAGAAACTGCCCAATATGAAATAGGCTCTATACCAACACCATATTCGTATTCCCATAAATCAAGGCCGCCAATAATTACTCTGTTTTTATTCAATGGGTCTACTGCTAAAGTCATCGCATAGTTAGCTTGTTCATTGAAAATATTATAAACTGGAGGTGTATTACCACTCCATCCTGGAAGAATCAATTCCCAAGATTGTCCTTTGTCTGTAGAACGATAGATGCCTTTGTACTTTCCTAAGCCACCTTGATTAGAATAAATTGCATAAATATAATTTGCATCAGAAGGAGCTATTGCTAACTCAATTCTACCATTAGAGCCACCTCCAAATGTAAGAGGAACTGAAGGTAAACTTGAAAAGGAACCTGGTGTGCCATCTTCAGAGAAAAATACAGTATTGAATTTAGAAGCAATTACAGAATTATCAGAATTCACTTCAACATCAAAAAATTCACCAGTAACCTCAGTAGACCATGTGGTACCACCATCTTTTGACAATTTTAACCCACCTCGAGTTGCTGCATACACAGTATTAGGGTCAGTTCTGTGAGATGCTAACTCTGTTACTGAAGAAAAAGCAAAACCAGTTGAGATAAAATTAGACGGAGCAGTTGAAGCCAATTGAGTGAATGAATTTCCACCATCAGTTGATTTATAAATTCCACCACCTATGAATGCTGAAGAACCGTTAGAGTTACCTCCCATGTTTGAAGTAGCCCCTTCACCAGTTCCAAAGTAAATATCACCATTAGTAGTTTGACAAATACTTACCACGCCTGAGAACTCTAATCTGTCTGTTCCATCAATAATGTTCCAACTGTTTCCCCCATTAGTAGATTTCCATAAACCACCAGAGACACCACCTGCATAAATCAAATTGGAATTATCTTTATCAATTAGAATAGCACGTGTTCTTCCTCCGGCATTATCCGGACCCATTTCTTGCCACAGCAGGGTTGTGTTTGCTGACGACTGTCTAGCAGCTCTTCTACTGTTTACAGCTTCTCTTGCATTAATTACAGCTTCGATTGGAATAACACCCTCATTGTTTGCCTTCAAACGGTGAAGGTATTCTAATGCTCCTTTAGCACCCTTAGTAGGTTTTGTAATTCTTTCGACAACAGGCACATACGTCTGTTCAGACGTATTAAAAACGTCTACAACGAAGTACGATAAAAAAGCAACTGATAATAGTGTGGTAATAAAATTTTTCATTCTTTATAAATTATAAAATTTAGAGGGATAAATTTACGAATTATTTTGTTCACATTAATATGCCAACAAAATAATTTATCCAAGATGTTTTTCTGCTCTGTAAGATGATCTTACAAGAGGGGAGCTTTCTACAAAACGAAATCCTTTTTTAAGCCCTATAAGTCTTAACTTTTCAAATTGTTCAGGTGTAATGAACTCTTTAACTGGCAAATGCTTTGGTGTAGGCTGTAGATATTGACCGATAGTCATAATATCAACGCCAACTGAACGTAAATCATCCATTGTTTCTAATATTTCCTCTTCGGTTTCACCAAGACCAAGCATTATACCCGATTTAGTTCGCATACCACCATCTTTCAATTGTTTCAGTACGGCTAAACTTCTATCGTATTTAGCTTGAATTCTGACCTCTTTAGTTAACCTTCTGACAGTTTCGATGTTATGGGAAACTATTTCTGGAGCAACATCAATTATTCGTTGTACTTGCTCTTCTATCCCTTTAAAATCTGGAATTAGAGTCTCCATTGTTGTTCCTGGGCTTTTTCTACGAACAGCTTTCACAGTTTCAACCCAAACAAGAGAACCACCATCAGGAAGCTCATCTCTATCAACAGATGTGATAACGCAATGTTTAACCTCCATAAGCTTAACAGAATCGGCTACTTTCTCAGGCTCTTCCCAATCAACTGGTAGAGGTCGTCCTGTTGCTACTGAACAGAAACCACAAGAACGGGTACATATATTACCTAAAATCATGAAAGTCGCTGTGCCTTCACCCCAGCATTCACCCATATTAGGGCAATTACCACTTTCACAAATCGTATGTAATTTGTTATCGGTAACTAACTTTCTAACATGCTTATAGTTTTTACCTGTCGGTAACTTTACTCTAAGCCATTTTGGTTTTTTTTTGAATTGCTGTTCGGACATTATAGGTGTTCGTAAAGGTCAAGTTGGTTAATTGCATTATGATTGGCATGAGCAATACATTGCCCATTTTTGATTATAAGCACTTGTGGAGACTCATGCTTTATGTTAAAATCTTCAGAAATTTGATTCGAAATTTCTCTGTAATTCAACAAGTCTAACAAGTACATCTTCATCTCAGTAGTATCATGTTCTCTTTCAAAACGAGACAAGACCATCTTACTGATTGAGCATCTAGTACTATGCTTAAAAATAAGTATTGGTAAAGAAGCGTGAGCCTTAATATCATTAAGCTCACTAATATCTGATAAAGGATTCCAGTTCATTTAAGCTGGAGTTTCAATTTTGGTGTCAGACTGAGAGTAATTAGGGCAAGGCTCTGTAACACCACAAGAGGAAATCAAAAGTGAAACCATCACTAAAGAAAACATAAAATAAACACCTTTTTTCATATTGTATTTGTAAAATTTAGAATGTACAAATTTAGCGATTTTATTTTGAAAAAATATCCAATTGACTAACTTTGAAATGTGGAAAACAATACTATAAAAATAGAGTCAAGTTGGAAAAATAAATTACTTCCTGCATTTCAAACCGAATCGTTTTCATTACTCAAAAACTTCTTAGTTGAGGAAAAGAAACGATACACCATCTACCCTACTGGAAATAAAATCTTTTCTGCCTTTGACCTCTGCCCTTTTGACAAGACAAAAGTGGTTATTATCGGTCAAGACCCATATCACGGTCCTAATCAAGCAAATGGCCTGTGCTTTTCTGTTTCGGACGGAATAAATCCACCGCCTTCCTTGAAAAATATTTTTAAAGAAATACGGGATGATATTGGCAATGAAATACCACATTCGGGAAATCTTGAGCATTGGGCAAAACAAGGTGTTTTGATGTTGAATGCAACACTTACCGTTCGTGCAAAACAAGCGGGTTCGCATCAAAAAAAAGGATGGGAAGAATTTACCGACTTCGTCATAAAAACTCTTTCAAAAGAAAAAGAAGGTTTAGTTTTTCTACTTTGGGGTCGTTTTGCACAAAATAAGGCCGAACTTATTGACTCTAACAAACATCATATCCTAACAGCCGCACACCCCTCACCATTTTCGGCACACTCTGGATTTTTTGGCTGCAAACACTTCTCCAAGACAAACACTATATTAGCTCAACAACATAAAACGCAAATTCAATGGTGCAAATAATTCTTTCATTTACTATGATGTTTTTATCTGCAAATAATGATACCATAGAGAAAGTAAACCAATATTGTATTGACAAAAAAGGGACCACTTATAACGAAATACTATATGTTTCTATTAGTCAGCAAAAACTGTTTCACATTAAAAACAACAGCATTATTGGCGAATACCCAATTTCGTCGGCAGAGAAAGGGATTGGAAATAAAAAAAACAGCGGTAAAACGCCTTTAGGATTACACTCCATAAAAGAAAAACATGGAGCTGAAACTCCACTGAATGGCAGAATGATTGGCAGAGTATTTTATGGACATATTGCCACAATTTATAGTGACACAACAAGCTCTAAAACCGACGACATTACAAGTCGCATCCTCTGGCTTAATGGTGAAGAAAAGGGAGTAAACAAGGGTGAAAATATCGACTCATATCAACGCTACATCTATATTCATGGCACTTCAGAAGAAGGAAAAATAGGTTCTCCAGCATCGCATGGATGCATCAGAATGATTAATAAAGATGTTATCAAATTATTTTCTCTCGTAAAGCTCAACACAAAAGTTCTAATCTTAGAATAATAAGCTTAACTTAGCCAACACGAATTATGGAGTTATTTATTATCATCTTACTAATTGTAGGTTTTGGATGGTTAGTGTATCAGAACAGATCACAACCTAATAAAAGTAACGATTCAAAAACCGATGACCTAATCCAGCAAGTAATTGAGCTAAAATCTGAATTAAGTGCTAAGGATGAACGTATTAAAATTCTGAACGAAAGACTGAAAGAAAGTCAGGATTCAAAAGAAGAAATAGAAAAACGACTCACAAAAGAATTTGAAAATTTAGCTCATAAAATTCTAGAACTTAACTCGGAAAAATTTAAGAAGCAAAATAAAGAGCAATTGGGTAATCTACTCAACCCTTTGAGTGAACAAATAGAAAAATTCAAAAAGAAAGTTGAAGATACTAATGAGAAAGGCGTAGAGCGTAATGCCATTTTAATGCAGAAGATAAATAGTCTAGAATCATTAAATAGTAAGCTCAGTCAAGATGCCCTTAACCTTACCAACGCACTAAAGGGGGATTCCAAAACTCAAGGTGACTGGGGTGAAAACAGGCTTGAACTTCTTCTCGAAAAGTCAGGCTTAAAAAACGGTATTCACTTCTCTACTCAAGGGGGATATAAAGATGAAGAAGGGAAATTGAAAAAACCAGATTTCATCATTAATCTTCCTGATAATAAACACCTTATTATTGACTCTAAAGTTTCACTTACTGCATATGTAGAATACTATAATGCAGAAGATGAAAACGCTGAAAAACTAGCCATCAAAAAACACTTGGACAGTTTAAAACGACATTACATTGAACTCAGCGATAAGGACTACCCTAATCTGTATGGAATAAATTCCCCTGATCATGTATTAATGTTTGTCCCTAATGAACCTGCCTTAATGTTAGCCTTCAACGAGGATAGCAACCTTTATATAAATGCTTTAGAAAAGAACATTGTACTTGTGTCATCCTCTACCCTTTTGGCTACACTTAGTACTGTAGCTTCTATTTGGAAACAAGAAGACCAAAAGCGAAACGCCTTAGAAATTGCCAAAGAAGGCGGATTATTGTATGACAAATTTGAAAGCTTTGTTCAAGACCTTATAAAGGTTGGCAAAAGTCTAAAAACATCCAAGGATAGCTATGAGGATGCTATGAATAAACTGACGGATGGTAGAGGAAATATTATCAAAAAAATAGAAAACCTGAAAGACTTGGGTGCAAAAACAAAAAAGAGTTTACCTCAAAACATAATTGACCGAGCAAATAAAGATGAAGATAACTAGATACGAGAATGCTATTTTTGGACTTCGTCCAATCATTGAAGCCATAAATGCTGGTCAAGAAATTGATACGCTTTTTATCCAAAAAGGACTTAAAGGAGATATTTTCCCTGAACTATGGGAGTTGGTAAAAAAACACCGCGTTAATTATAAGCACGTTCCTGTTGAAAAATTAAATCGTTTGACTCGTAAGAATCACCAAGGTGTTTTTGCATTTATATCACCAATCACATTTTACAGAACAGAAAATATTATCCCACAACTATTTGAAGAAGGAAAAAATCCACTGATATTAGTTTTAGATAGAGTAACGGATGTGCGTAATTTTGGAGCTATTGTAAGAAGTGCGGAATGCTCTGGTGTACATGCCATAATAGTTCCAGAAAAAGGCAGTGCTGCCATAAATGGAGATGCCATGAAGACGTCCGCCGGAGCCTTGAGTAGTGTTCCAATTTGCAGGGAGTTTAATTTAAAAGCCACTATTGACTTCTTAAAAAATAGCGGACTTCAAATTGTAGCTTGTACTGAAAAAACAGATGAGCTAATTTATGAGCCAGATTACAAACTCCCTACTGCTGTGATTATGGGTTCAGAAGAAGACGGTATTTCTGATGAATACTTAAAACGTAGTACGCACAAAACAAAAATACCAATGATGGGGTCAATTGGATCATTAAACGTATCGGTTTCAGCAGGAGTAATACTCTATGAAGCGGTAAGACAACGACAATTATGAAATTTGACGACTTAGGTTTTGAACCTCAACTCCAAGAAGGCTTAGAAATGATGGGCTTTAACACACCTACTCCCATTCAGGAAAAAGCCATACCAATCATTTTAAAAAATAAAGATTTAATTGCCTGTGCACAGACGGGTACGGGAAAAACGGCCGCCTTTGTAC
Organism: Flavobacteriales bacterium; assembly: GCA_965277895.1. Taxonomy (GTDB): domain Bacteria; phylum Bacteroidota; class Bacteroidia; order Flavobacteriales; family UBA7312. Next base: position 863,690 of record CBDIDR010000001.1, on the reverse strand, counting down.
TTCCGATTCTAAATAAATTATGCAAAGGGAAATCATCGAAGATTAATACTATCATCGTATCCCCAACTAGAGAGTTAGCAATGCAAATTGATAGACAAATTGAAGGCTTTAGTTATTTCACTAACTCTTCTTCATTTCCAATTTATGGCGGTGGCACAGGCTCTGATTTTGATGCTCAGAAAAAAGCTATTAAAAACGGCTCAGACATATTAGTTTGTACTCCAGGTCGTCTGTTGGCACATATGAAATTTAATTACTTTGATCCGTCTGGTGTAAAGCATTTCATATTAGATGAAGCCGACAGAATGCTAGATATGGGTTTTTATGACGACATCATGGATATCGCCAAAAAGCTACCAAAGAATAGGCAAAATCTTATGTTTTCCGCTACCATGCCACCAAAAATAAGAAAGCTAGCAGGAGAAATATTAGTGAAACCTGAAAGCATAAGCCTTAGCATATCTAAACCCGCTGAAGGAATCACACAAAAGGCATATATGGTTCACGACTATCAAAAAATTGCCTTGACAAAAGAACTTTTAAAAGACAAGGAGCTCAATCACGTATTGGTATTTTGTTCTACGAAAAAAAGTGTAAAGGATTTAACGAGAAGTTTGAATAAAGCCGGTCTACCTGCTAAAGATATACATTCAGATTTAGAACAGGAAGAAAGAGAAAAGGCACTACTCGATTTTAAGAATAAAAAAATCAAAATTTTAGTAGCTACGGATATTCTATCACGCGGTATTGACATAAAGGGTATCGAAATAGTTATCAATTATGAAGTTCCAAACGATGCTGAAGATTACGTCCATCGAATAGGAAGAACAGCTAGAGCTGACCGTAAGGGCGAGGCCATAACATTTATAAATGGTGAACAATGTCTAAAATTTAAGCAAATTGAAGATCTTATAGAACGAACTCTTGAAAAAGAACCCCTTCCGCAAGGATTCGAAGCTGCTCCAATTTATAATACTAATAGAAAGGGTGGCGGTGGAAGAAAAAAGTTCAAAAAACACTTTAAAAAAAAGAAGGGGCATTTCAATAAAAAAAGAAAGCAAAAATAGTATAGCCCAATAAAAAGAAAAACCTTTTCTTGAAGAAGAGCCCAAATAGAGTGTAAAGCAATGGGACTAGTGGTACAATAGAAGTAATCGTTTCCATAAAATCAATACTGCCAAATTAAGTAAAATAAATGAGCTAGCCTATTTTAATTGAGTCCGCTACAGATTTAGCTCTCAATACAAGTTTCTCTACCGGTTCATTTACCCCATAAGATAAACCAACAGCCATTCTCCTGTAGGGCCTACTTGAAGGTTTGCCAAAAATTTTGAAATCAGAATTAGGTATTGATGCTGCATTATTAAGTCCACTAAATACAGGAAAATTATTGTTAGTTTCATTAGCTAGTACTACAGCACTTGCACCGTTTTTTAAAAGCTTAATTTTATCAACTGGTATTCCAAGAATTGCTCTGGCATGAAGTTCAAACTCTGAATAGTTCTGAGTATTTGCCAAAGTCACCATACCAGTATCATGTGGACGTGGAGATAGCTCAGAAAAATAAACACCATTCTTACCTACAAAAAATTCTACTCCCCATATTCCAGAGCCTTTAAGAGCAGCTGTGACTTTATCGGACATATTTTGAGCCTCTATTAGATGCTCCTCTTTCATAGACATGGGTTGCCAACTTTCTTGGTAATCTCCTCTTTCTTGACGATGACCTATTGGTGGACAAAACAATGTTTTCCCATTGTATTGAGTAAGCGTTAAAAGGGTGATTTCAAAATCAAAGTCAATAAACTCCTCAACAATAACTTCTGCTAAATCTCCTCGAGAACCTTCCATAGCATAATCCCATGCCTTTTGAATATCTTCTTTTGTTTTAATTACTGACTGTCCTTTGCCTGAACTAGACATAAGAGGTTTTACAACACAGGGCATTCCACAAACCTCAACTCCCTCAACCAACTCATCGTAATTTTTAGCATAGCGATATGTTGCTGTTTTTATACCTAATTCCTTAGCCGCTAAGTCTCTTATGGCTTTTCTATTCATTGTAAAGTTTGCCGCTTTAGCTGAAGGAATTACTGTATATCCTTGTTTTTCATAATCGAAAAATCGTTCAGTACGGATAGACTCAACTTCAGGTACTATTAAATCAGGTTTATGCTTATCCACTAATTCATCAAGTGCATTACCATCAAGCATGTCAATCACTTCATATTCTTGTGCTACTTGCATTGCAGGTGCATTTTCATAATTATCAACAGCAATTATATATTGACCTAACCTTTGTAAAGCGATTACTAATTCTTTCCCTAATTCACCAGAACCTAGAAGTAAAATCTTTTTTCTCATAATGATTTTTGTAATTTTTCTTTAGCAGATACCATTACCTCTTCTGGCATTTGCAAAGAAGGTGCATGGTGGGGCTTTACACGTGCATCAATAATTGGAAGTCGACATGACCAATGCTTTTGCTCTACTTTTTCATTTAATCCAAAAATATCTTCTGCTGGATTAGAACGAGTAAATGTAACCCATAGCCAATTGCTTATATCTTCCGCTACAAAATTGGCATCATCAACTAATGTTATAAGAGCAATTCCATCTAAATCCATAGGTTCTAATGCTGCCTTTACGCTTTCTAAATTATCACCTTCAACAATTAATACACCTGGCATTACTAGCTTTGCATTTGGAATAGCATCTGAAAAAGTAAGCTCTGAAATAGATGACGATAACATACGTCTTTCTTCCCCAACAGCAGCACATACTACTTTTGAACCTTCATTAATTTCACCAGTACTACTGTAATCCAATGTGTCCATTGTTGTTTTAGTTTGGAAATGTAAATCCCTTGACCAATCTACCCTTGAAAAGAAATGTTGGAAAAAATCGTATTCATTTTGAACATCTAAATCAGAATTATCTTCTTGAGCAACTATAAATAAATACTTTGCTAAGCTTAACTGCCCCTTTCCTAATATGTGATTAGCAATAGTAAGTAATTCTTGAGGTCTTCTTATTTTCTGAAATGGGGTATATCGCTCACTACCAACAGCTAGTAATAAAGGATGAACTCCTGCCTCATCAACTGCATTAACTGCTTTTAATCCAGGAATTTCTGTTGGAATAATGCCATCTGTTATGTCATGTATCAAAGCACCGAATTGACTGTCTTCTTGTGGTGGTCGGCCTACAATTGTAAAAGGCCAAATTGCATCTTTCTTAGCATATACTTTATTTACCTTCATTACAGGAAAGTCATGCTTCAAACTGTAGTAACCCAAATGGTCTCCAAAGGGTCCTTCAATTTTCACATCATCCGCATTTATTTCGCCACATATTACAAAGTCCGCATCTGTGGAAAGAGTGTAACCATCTACAACATGGTATCTGAAGTTTCTACCTCCCATAATGCCTGCAAAGGTTAATTCGCTCATTCCTTCAGGTAATGGCATAACAGCTGCTAAAGAATGTGATGGAGGTCCACCAACAAAAATACTGACCTTTAATGCTTGACCGTTGGCATTAGCTTTAGTCTGGTGTACTCCTATTCCTCTGTGTATTTGGTAATGTAAGCCTATTTCTTCATTCTGAATATAATCGTTACCGCCTAATTGAATTCTATACATTCCCAAATTTGAATTCATTATACCAGGCTTATCAATGTCTTCGGAATAAACTTGTGGTAGTGTTACAAAAGGACCTCCGTCCATAGGCCAACATTGAATCTGAGGAATATCTTCTATTTTTATTTCATCAAATTTATGCGTCCATTTTTTCAAAGGTAAAGCTAATGGAGCTTGAAAAATGGATGATACATACGCCAAAGGCTTTTTGAATGCTTGCATAGGATCACCTTTTAAACTCACTAGGTCTTTTACAGATTCTAAGGTTTTCCTAAAAATAAACTGACTTTGTTCAAGAGTAGCAAACAAATTTGATACTGCTGGGTATCTACTTCCTTTCACTTTTTCAAATAAAATGGCTTTTTTATGGTACTTAAATACCAATTGGTGAATAGCAGACATTTCTAAATAGGGGTCTACTTCATCCTTAATACGAATGAGCATTCCATTTTTTTCTAAATCTTTGACGCAATCTTTTAGAGACTTGTAAGCCATGGTACAAAAATAAAAAAAGGGCATCTTAAAAGAGCCCTTTTTTTAAAGTAATTATTATTAATCTATTCTAACGCTTTTCAATCGACACATATTCTCTACCAACATGTCCTTGATAGACTTGTCGTGGTCGACCTATGGGTTCATTGTTTTCACGCATCTCTTTCCATTGTGCAATCCATCCTGGTAATCTACCAATAGCAAACATAACGGTAAACATATCAGTTGGTATTCCTAATGCACGGTAAATAATTCCAGAATAAAAATCAACATTAGGATATAATCCTCTCGCAACAAAGTACTCATCGTTTAAAGCTATTTCTTCAAGCTTTTTAGCAATATCTAAAACAGGGTCATCTACTCCTAATTCTCTAAGCACATCATCAGCTGCTTTCTTAATGATAGTTGCTCTTGGGTCAAAGTTTTTATACACACGGTGTCCGAAGCCCATTAATCTGAATGGATCCGATTTATCTTTAGCTCTAGCTACATACTTTTCAATATCGCCACCATCTCTTCTGATAGATTCAAGCATTTCAATAACCGCTTGATTAGCTCCGCCATGAAGTGGTCCCCATAAAGCGGCAATTCCTGCTGAAACAGAAGTGTATAAACTAGCATGTGAAGAACCTACTATTCTGACAGTTGAAGTAGAGCAGTTTTGCTCATGGTCAGCGTGTAAAATCAATAATTTATCTAGGGCTTTTGCTACAACTGGATTAATTTTAAACTCTTCAGTTGGAAGAGCAAACATCATTCGTAAAAAATTAGAGCAGTAGTCTAAACTGTTTTGAGGATACACTACAGGCTGACGCATTCTGTTTTTATAACTCCAAGCTGCTAATGTTGGAAGTTTCGCTAACAAACGGATAATAGTTCCGTTTACTTTTTCACTAGAACGATTTGGATCTAATGACATTGGGTAGAATGCTGTTAACGATGACACTAGTGAAGAAAGCACACCCATTGGATGAGACTTTGATGGGAAACCATCAAGAATTGACTTAACATCCTCATGAACTAATGTGTGGTTAGTAATTTCAGATTTAAACGTTTCTAACTGACTCTGGGTAGGTAATTCTCCATATATCAGCAAGTAAGATACTTCGACAAAACTAGATTTTTCAGCCAATTCTTCTATTGAGTAGCCTCTGTACTTTAGAATACCTTCTTCTCCATTCAAAAATGTAATAGAGCTTTCGGTGGAACCTGTATTTTTAAATCCTTTATCCAATGTAATTAGACCAGATTCTGCTCTTAGTCTACTGACATCTAGAGCTCTTTCTTCTTTTGTACCTTCAATAACTGGGATTTGGTACACATTTCCTTTGTAGTGCAATTCGGCTTTGTCTGACATATATCTTATTTTAAAAACTTAAATGATTTACCTAAATATTTCGCCTCGTCTCCTAATTTCTCTTCAATTCTTAACAATTGGTTGTATTTTGCCATTCTATCAGAACGTGAAGCAGAACCAGTTTTAATTTGTCCTGTACTTAATGCCACTGCTAAATCAGCAATGGTAGTATCTTCAGTTTCTCCAGAACGATGACTCATTACAGAGGTGTAAGAATTATCTTGTGCTAACTTAACAGCGTCAATTGTTTCTGTTAAGGTACCAATTTGATTTACTTTTACCAAAATAGAGTTAGCAATACCTTTTTCAATACCTGTTGATAGTCTGTTAACATTAGTAACAAACAAATCATCTCCTACTAGTTGAACTTTATCTCCTATTGATTCGGTAAGTTGTTTCCAACCATCCCAATCATCCTCGTCTAATCCATCTTCAATGGAAAGGATAGGGTATTTTTCAGACCAATCTTTCCAGAAATTCACCATTTCAGATGGTGTTAATTTATCTCCTGTAGATTGGTGAAAGTGATATACATTTTCTTCTGCATTATAAAATTCTGAAGCGGCAGCATCCATAGCAATGTACATATCTTCACCTGGCTTATAACCTGCTTTTTCAATTGCTTGTAAAACGATTTCAATAGCCTCAACATTTGAACCTATATTGGGTGCAAATCCACCTTCATCACCTACATTAGTTGAAAAGCCTTTACTTTTTAACACCTCTTTCAAATTATGGAATACCTCTGTACCCATTCGCAAAGCATCACTAAATGAATCGGCCCCAACTGGCATTACCATAAATTCTTGGAAGTCTATACTATTATCGGCATGTGAACCTCCATTAAGGATATTCATCATAGGGATTGGTAAAATAGTAGAATCATTACCCCCTAAGTATTCGAAGAGCATTTGGTTATTTTCTTGAGCTGCAGCATTTGCTACTGCCATAGATACAGCCAACATTGCATTAGCTCCTAACTTACTTTTATTTTCAGTTCCGTCAAGTTCAATCATTGCCTTGTCTATTGAGGCTTGTTCGTTGACAGACATTCCTTTTAATTCACCAGAAATTAAAGTATTAACGTTATTAACCGCTTTCAACACGCCTTTACCAACGTAGACACCTTTATCTCCATCTCTTAGCTCAACAGCCTCATGTTTTCCTGTAGAAGCTCCTGAAGGAACTGCTGCTCTTCCGATAACACCATTTTCTGTGGTTACATCGGCTTCAACTGTAGGGTTACCTCTTGAGTCTAATATTTGTCTTGCGTGTATGCTAACTATTTTAGTCATTATTGTTTATGTTCTTGTATAGAGTTAATAAAGTTATCGAATAAATATCTTGAGTCGTGTGGACCTGGTGATGACTCAGGATGGTATTGAACAGAAAAAGCATTTTTGTCACTAATTTTTATCCCTTCAATTGTATTATCATTTAAGTTAATGTGAGTAGCCTGAACCGTAGGGTGATTTTCAACGTCTTCAGTTTTAATTCCAAACCCATGATTTTGAGAAGTCACCTCACACTTTCCAGTTGCTAAGTTCTGAACTGGGTGGTTAATACCTCTATGGCCATTATGCATTTTATATGTTGAAATACCTTCCGAAATTGCCAATGCTTGATGACCGAGACATATTCCAAATACGGGAAATAATGTTGCTGTTATCTTCTTTACATTTTCAATAACTTCTGGCATAGTATCTGGGTCACCTGGTCCATTTGACAAAAAATATCCGTCAGGATTCCATGATTCTAATTCTTCAAAAGGGGTATTGTATGGAAAGACTTTTAAGTAACATCCTCTATCCGAAAGGCATCTTAAAATATTCTTCTTAACACCAAAGTCAAGAACAGCGACTTTATATTTAGCATTTTCATCACCAAAGAAATAGGGTTCTTTGGTTGATACTTTATCACATAATTGTAAGCCTTCCATAGAAGGTACTTCATTCAATTTTTCTTTAAGAACATCTAAATCTGTGGTTTCAGAAGAAATTATTCCATTCATTGCTCCTTTATCTCGAATATGACGAACTAATGATCTAGTATCAACATCTGAAATACCTACCATATCTTCAGATTCAAAATAGTCTTGAATTGAATCTTCAGCATCTGGCCTGGAAAAGTTAATATTAAAATTTTTACAAATTAAGCCTGAAATCTTCATGTTTTCAGACTCAATTTCTTCAGCGTGAATACCGTAATTACCAATGTGTGCGTTGGTAGTGAGCATTATTTGACCAAAATAAGAAGGGTCAGTAAAAATTTCTTGATATCCAGTCATTCCTGTATTAAAACAAATCTCACCGGTAGCAGTACCTACCTTCCCAGCAGACTTCCCGAAAAACACAGTGCCATCCTCTAATAAAAGTACAGCATCTGATTTGCTTTGATATTTCATCTTCATTAATTATCAAAAAAAAGGGGATGAAACGCAAACGCCTACCCCCTTTGAAATTAGTATTTAAGAAAAATAAATGTGATTTTACTCACTCTTTTCTTCTTCCTCTTTAGCGTTATCTATATTTTCTTCTACTTCTTCATCAGAAGTCTCAGTAGCTTTTATACTTTCCTCAGCTACTACTTCTTCTACTTCTGAATTTGCTTTTACTTCTTCATTAGAAGTTTCTTCAACTACAGTAGCATCTTCAACAGCTAGTGCTGTTGTTTCAGCAACAGCCTTTTTAGCACCTCCAGAACGTCTAGTTGACTTAGCCTTTTTCTTTGGCTTATCTGTCATGTATGTCGAGTTATAGTCTACTAACTCTATAAAACACATTTCAGCATTATCACCTAGTCTGTTTCCAGTTTTGAGTATGCGAGTGTAGCCACCATCTCTAGAAGCTACTTTAGAAGCTACATCACCAAACAATTCTGTAACAACTTCTTTTTGTCTTAGATGACTAAACACAATTCTTCTAGAATGAGTAGTATCTGTTTTTGACTTGGTGATTAAAGGCTCGACAAACTTTCTAAGTGCTTTTGCCTTGGCAACTGTTGTTTGAATTCTTTTGTGTTCAATCAAAGAACATGCCATGTTAGAAAGCATTGCTTTTCTATGAGCTGCTTTTCTACCTAAATGATTAAATTTCTTTCCGTGTCTCATTTTGTTATTCCTTATCTAAATTATATTTAGCTACATCCATACCAAAGTTAAGTCCTTTAACAAGTACCATTTCTTCAAGCTCAGTTAAAGACTTCTTACCAAAGTTTCTAAACTTTAATAAATCAGACTTGTTGAAAGAAACTAGCTCTCCTAGAGTTTCTACTTCAGCTGTTTTTAAACAATTTAATGCTCTTACAGATAATTCTAAATCAGTTAGTTTTGTTTTTAATAATTGACGCATGTGAAGTGTATCTTCATCGAACTCATGAGTATTTTCTGACTCAGTTTGTTCAAAAGTTACATTTTCATCAGCGAACAACATAAAGTGCTGAATTAAAATTTTAGCTGCTTCAGTTAAAGCATCTTTAGGGTGAATTGAACCGTCAGTAGCGATTTCAAAAACTAACTTTTCGTAGTCAGTCTTTTGCTCAACTCTGAAGTTCTCAACACTGAATTTAACGTTTTTAATAGGTGTAAATACAGAGTCAATGAAAATTGTTCCAAGTGGAGCTGTCGCCTTCTTATTCTCTTCAGAGGGCACATATCCTCTGCCTTTTTCGATAGTTAATTCCATTTCAAAGTTCACCGACTTATCTAAGTTACAGATAACTAAGTCTGGGTTAAGAACTTGGAATGATGCTAGGTTTTTGCCTATATCACCAGCTGTAAACTGATTTTTACCATCAAAACGAACAGTTACTTTCTCAGAGTTTTCATCTTCAATTTGTTGTTTTAAACGGATTTGTTTAAGGTTAAGAATCATTTCCGTAACATCTTCTACAACACCTGAAATAGATGAGAACTCGTGCTCAACGCCTTCTATTTTTACCGAAGTTATAGCAAAACCTTCTAAAGAAGATAATAATACTCTTCTTAAGGCATTTCCTATAGTTAGACCATACCCAGGTTCGAGTGGTCTAAACTCAAAGTTTCCATGTGAGTCTGTCGACTCAATCATATATACTTTATCTGGTCTTTGAAAATCTAATATTGACATATCAGTAAGCTTGTTTTAGTTATTATTTAGAATATAATTCAACAATAAGTTGTTCCTTAATATTTTCTGAAATTTGCTCTCTTTGTGGTAATGCTAATAGCTTACCAGACATTAGATCAGAATTCCATTCTACATATTCACACTTTTCAGTTGAATTAACTAGAGAGTTAGTAATAACTTCTAGCGATTTTGATTTTTCACGTACTGCAACAGTGTCACCAACGTTAACTGCAAATGATGGTATATTTACTATTTGACCATTTACTGTAATGTGACGGTGAGTAACTAATTGCCTTGCTGCTCTTCGTGTTGGAGCTATTCCTAGCCTATATACGATATTATCAAGGCGTGTTTCACATAATTGTAATAAAATTTCACCTGTAATACCTTTTCTTCTTGTAGCCTCTTTGAATAGATTAGAAAATTGCTTTTCTAAAATACCATAGGTATACTTAGCCTTTTGCTTTTCAGCTAGCTGACCAGCATATTCCGATTTTTTTGATCTACGGTTGTTACCGTGCTGACCTGGACCATAATTCTTTCTTTCCAATGCTTTATCAGGACCGAAGATTGGTTCGTTAAATCGTCTTGCAATTTTTGATTGAGGACCTCTATATCTTGCCATTTTTTTGCTTGTTTATGCTTCTTAATAAATTATACTCTTCTTCTTTTAGGAGGGCGACATCCATTGTGAGGGATTGGTGTAATATCAACAATTTCAGTTACTACTATTCCATTATTGTGGAGAGTTCTAATAGCAGATTCTCTTCCAGCTCCAGGTCCTTTAACGTATACCTTTACTTTTCTTAGACCTGCTTCATGTGCTCTTGCGGCACAATCTTCTGCGGCAGTTTGTGCAGCATAAGGAGTATTTTTCTTTGAACCTCTGAATCCCATTTTACCAGCCGAAGACCAAGAGATTACTTGTCCTTGATTATTGGTAAGTGAAATAATAATGTTGTTAAACGTCGCTTGAATGTGAGCTTGTCCAACAGCATCAACTTTTACAGTTCTTTTCTTCTGATTTGATTTAGCCATATTTCAGTGATTATTTAGTAGCTTTCTTTTTATTAGCAACTGTTTTTCTTCTTCCTTTTCTAGTTCTGGAATTATTCTTAGTACGCTGACCTCTCAAAGGTAAACCAACTCTGTGACGAATACCTCTGTTACATCCTATGTCCATAAGACGCTTAATATTCATCTGTGTCTCAGAACGCAGCTCTCCTTCAACTTTAATTTCATCACCAATAATTTGGCGAATATCTGAAAGCTGCTTGTCATTCCAGTCTTGAACTTTGACACTATGATCAATGCCAGCTTTATCTAAAATCTGTTTAGCTACGGTCGAACCTATTCCGAAAATATAGGTAAGTCCTATAACACCTCTTTTGTTTTTTGGTAAATCTATACCTGCAATTCTAGCCATTTACTATTTTTTAAAATTAACCTTGACGTTGTTTAAACTTAGGATTCTTTTTATTGATAACATATAATCGTCCTTTTCTTCGAACAATTTTGCAATCTTCACTTCTCTTTTTTAATGATGCTCTAACTTTCATTTTTCTTAGTATCTGTAAGTTATTCTTCCTTTTGTTAAATCATACGGAGACATTTCTAATTTAACTTTGTCTCCTGGTAACAATTTGATGTAAAATTTTCTCATTTTTCCTGAAATATGTGCTGTAATAATGTGCCCATTTTCAAGCTCCACTCTAAACATTGCGTTTGAAAGTGCTTGAGTTATTACTCCATCTTGTTCTATGTGTGCCTGTTTGGCCATATTTATTTTTTATTCAATTCTTCTTCAATCCATTCAAAGCTTGATAAAATATCAGCTTTACCTTGTCTTACAACTATGGTATGTTCAAAATGTGCAGAGGGTTTGTTATCTGCGGTAGTTATTGTCCATCCATCTGAATGTTGACGGATATTCTTAACTCCCATATTAATCATCGGCTCAATAGCAATGACTAATCCATCTTGTAACTTAGGACCTCGTCCTCTTTTACCATAATTCGGCACTTCTGGGCTTTCATGTAAATGTTCACCCACACCATGACCAACCAACTCGCGAACAACTCCATAATTGTGAGATTCTGCATATTGCTGTACAGCAAAACTGATATCTCCAACACGGTTACCCACTACAGCTTGTTCAATTCCTTTGTACAAACTGTCTTTGGTCACATCTAACAACTTTTGAGTCTCTGCATCTATACTACCAATAGCATAGGTGTAAGCAGAGTCACCATAAAAGCCATTCATCAAAACTCCACAATCTACCGAAAGTATCGAGCCTTCTTCTAGAGCTTCGTCATTCGGAATACCATGCACCACTTGACTGTCTGGTGACATACACAATGTGTTCGGAAACCCATTGTATCCCTTAAAAGCTGGTACGCCTCCATTATCGCGTATGTACTCTTCAGCACGTTGATCAAGTTTAAGAGTACTAACTCCTGGCTCAATCATTTTAGCGACTTCGGCGTGTGCCTTTGCAACAAGTAAAGAACTTTTTCTTATCAATTCAACTTCTTCGTCGGTCTTTAAAAAGATCATCGAATCTGTTTTATTGCGCCATCATTCCTGATGACTTTCCTTTTATCCTTCCAGTACTTGTTAATCCATCATAATGACGCATTAATAAGTGACTTTCAATCTGCTGTAATGTATCCAACACTACTCCTACCATAATTAATAATGAGGTTCCGCCATAAAATTGAGCGAATCCTTGATTGACTCCAAACTGCATAGCAAATGCTGGAAGAATAGCCACAAATGCTAAAAATAAAGAGCCTGGCAAAGTAATTTTTGACATTGCATCATCTAAAAACTCTGCTGTTTTACGTCCTGGTTTTACTCCAGGAATAAATCCTCCATTCTTTTTCATATCATCAGCCATCTGCTTTGGATTAACAGTGATAGCTGTATAAAAATATGTAAATATTACAATCATGAAAAAGAACACTAAATTGTACCAAAATCCTGCAAAATCAGTAAAAGCAGCTGCAAAACCTTGAAGTGCTTCTGATTCTGAAAATCCAACTAAAGTTATAGGCACAAACATTATTGCTTGAGCAAATATAATCGGCATTACACCTGATGCATTTACCTTTAATGGAATATATTGACGAACTCCACCGTATTGCTTATTTCCAACTACTCGCTTAGCGAAATTAACGGGTATTCTTCGTGTGCCTTGTACTAATAGAATACTCACAAGAATTACTAGCATTAGTGCGAGAATTTCTACAAGGAATATTACTAATCCACCACCTTGACTTTCTAAAGATGTAGCAAACTCAGCAAATAATGAACCAGGTAATGCAGCAATAATACCAATCATAATGATTATTGAAATACCATTACCGATACCTCTATCAGTTATCTTCTCACCTAACCACATTACAAACATAGTTCCCGTTACTAGAACAATGATGGACATGATTGAGAAAAAGAATGTGGCTTCGTTATTTACAAAGACATAACCAATGGTTCCGTCGGCTAGTTCAATTGGCTTATTGAGCCACTGACTTTTAAGGTTTGATATAAAACCTGGTGCTTGGAAACCAGTGATAAGAATGGTTAAATAACGTGTTATGTTGTTGATTTTTCTTCTTCCGCTTTCGCCTTCTCTTTGTAACTTTTGGAAATAAGGAACGGCTATACCCATTAACTGTATTACAATAGATGCAGATATGTAAGGCATGATACCAAGTGCAAATATTGAGGCTTGAGCAAAGGCACCTCCTGTAAATAAATTTAATAAACCTAATAAACCATCAGGTCCACCACTAGCTTCGTTGGCAGCAGATAAAACTCTTGCATCAATACCTGGAAGTGGAACTTGTGCTCCTAATCTATATATAAGGATAAAGCCAAGAGTTACTAAGATTCGATTTCTTAGTTCCTCAATTTTCCAAATATTCTTTAATGTAGTGATTAAATTTTTCATATTTATTCGTTACAAAGTAGTTGCTGTACCTCCAGCTGTTTCGATTGCAGATTTAGCTGTAGCAGAAAAACTATGAACAGTAATATTAAGTTTAGCTTTTAATTCGCCTCTTCCTAAAATTTTTACTAAGTCATTTTTATGTGCTAGACCGTTTGCAATTAAAACATCTAAATCAACAGTGTCTTTTATTTTTTTGTTGTCAACTAAAGACTGAAGTGTATGTAAATTGATACCTCTGAATTCTTTTCTGTTTGGGTTTGTAAATCCAAACTTAGGAACTCTCCTTTGAAGTGGCATTTGTCCACCTTCAAAACCAATCTTTCTTGAATAACCAGATCTAGATTTAGCTCCTTTATGACCTCTTGTAGAAGTACCACCTTTCTTAGAACCTTCACCTCTAGCGATTCTTTTTCTATTTTTTATTGATCCTTTTGCAGGAGTTAGATTACTTAAATCCATAGTTTTCTTTAAAACTTAAATTATTTTACTTCTTCTACCTTCAATAGGTGAGCAACTTTCTTTACCATTCCTAGTACTTGAGGAGTAGTTTCGTGCTCAACACTATGATTAATTTTCTTTAGACCTAGTGCTAAGATTGTTCTCTTTTGACTTTCTGGTCTTCCGATTTTACTTTTTACTTGTGTTACTCTGATTTTAGCCATCAGTTTATCTTTTTTATCCGTTAAAAACTGTTTCTACGTTCACACCTCTTTGATTCGCTACCTGTTTAGGGCTTCTTAAATCAGTCAATGCTTTCATTGTAGCCTTAACAAGGTTATGAGGGTTCGAAGAACCTTTAGACTTTGCTAATACGTCATGAACACCTGCACTTTCAAGAACTGCACGCATCGCACCACCAGCCTTTACTCCAGTACCATTTGATGCTGGCTTAATTAAAACTTGAGAGCCTGAAAACTTAGCTTCTTGTTCATGAGGAATAGTGCCTTTATGAATAGATACTTTAACTAAATTTTTCTTTGCTGAATCAATAGCTTTACTGATAGCGACAGTAACTTCTTGCGACTTTCCTAGGCCATGACCTACAATTCCATTTCCATCACCTACAACAACTATTGCAGAGAAACTGAATGTACGACCACCTTTAGTTACTTTAGTTACTCGTTGTATACCAACTAGTCTATCTGTTAACTCAATGTCGCTTGCTTTTACTTTTTTGATGTTTGACATGTATATAAATTCTTAAAATTTTAATCCTGATTCACGTGCACCTTCAGCTAGAGCTTTCACTCTACCATGGTATAGATAACCGCCTCTATCAAATACGACATTTGAAATGCCAGCAGCTTGACTCTTCTCAGAAATCAACTTACCAACTTGTGTAGCTTGGTCGATTTTTGTTCCATCAACATCTTTTGAAGATGCTGCTGCTAGAGTTTTACCACTAATATCATCTATTACTTGAGCATAAATCTCTTTGTTACTTCTGAATACAGCAAGTCTAGGCGTCTGTGCTGAACCAGAAATAGTTGCTCTAATTCTTTTTCTAATTTTTCTTCTTCTTGAATCTTTTGAAAATGCCATTTTCTTTATTTTTTATCTATTACTTAGCAGCAGTTTTACCAGCTTTTCTTCTCAATTGTTCTCCAACGAACTTAATTCCTTTTCCTTTGTATGGTTCAGGTTTTCTTAGTGAACGAATCTTAGCGGCAACAACCCCTAATAATTGATTATCAGTTGACGTTAATGTAATGGTTGGGTTTTGACCTTTTTCTGAAAGTGTTTCAACCTTAACTTCTGAAGGAATTTCAAAAATTACGTTGTGTGAAAAACCTAAAGCTAATTCAAGTTTTTGTCCTGAATTACTTGCTCTATATCCTACACCAACTAACTCTAGTTGTTTTTTAAATCCTTCATTAACTCCTATAATCATGTTGTTGATTAGAGAACGTGTAAGTCCATGAAAAGACTTGTGTTCTTTGCTGTCAGATGGACGAGCCACAACAACTGATGTTTCATCTACTTTAACATCCATATCAGGATGAAAAGTTTTAGTTAATTCCCCTAACTTACCTTTAACAACAAACGTATTGTTTTCACCTTTGGAGATAGTGACTCCTTGTGGCAATGTAATTGGGTTGTTTCCTATTCTAGACATTTTATATCTCTAATTAAACTATATTAATAAACGTAACATAAAACTTCACCACCAACATTAAGGTTTTTTGCTTCCTTATCGGTCATAACACCTTTTGATGTTGATAGTATTGCTATACCTAATCCATTAAGAACTCTTGGCATAGTTTGTTTGTTTGCATATTTTCTTAAACCAGGCTTGCTGATTCTTTCAATTTTTTCGAAAGCTGGGGTTGAACCATTGTACTTAAGAGCGATTTTAATCATTCCCTGTTTGTTATCTTCTTCAAACTTGTAGTTTAAGATATAACCTTTGTCTTTCAAAATTTTTGTCATTTCCTTCTTTGTATTTGAAGAAGGAATCATAACAACTTTATGTCCTGCTTTTGATGCGTTTCTTATTCGCGTCAAGTAATCTGCTATTGGATCTGTATACATATCTTTATATTGAGTAAAAAATTACCAACTTGCTTTTTTAACACCAGGGATTAGTCCCTGATTTGCCATTTCTCTGAAAGTTACCCTAGAGATTCCAAATTGTCTCATATATCCTTTTGGACGACCTGTTAACTTACACCTATTGTGTAAACGAACAGGAGATGCATTCTTAGGAAGTTTCTGAAGTGCTTCATAATCACCAGCTGCTTTGAGAGCTGCTCTTTTTTCAGCATACTTCTCAACCAACTTTTGGCGCTTCACTTCTCTTGCTTTCATTGATTCTTTTGCCATAATTTATTTTTTAAATGGTAAACCAAATTCGGTTAATAAACTTTTTGCTTCGTCATCAGAATTAGCTGTAGTAACAAAAGTGATATCCATACCCGTAATTTTATTTACTTGGTCAATATCAATTTCAGGGAAAATAATTTGTTCCTTGATTCCTAAGTTATAATTACCTCTACCATCAAAACCTTTAGCGTTGATTCCTCTAAAATCACGAACTCTCGGTAAAGAAGATGTAATAAGTCTATCTAAGAATTCAAACATTTTATCACCTCTTAATGTTACTCGAGCACCAATCGGCATACCTTTTCTTAACTTAAAGTTAGAGATATCCTTTTTAGATTTCGTAGCTACAGCTTTCTGACCGGTAATCATCGTCATTTCACCACAAGCTTGATCAACCATCTTCTTGTCAGAAACTGCATCACCCAATCCTTGGTTTAAACAGATTTTCACAAGTTTTGGCACTTGCATTACTGATTTGTAAGAGTACTTTTCTTGTAGCTTTGCTACGATTTCCTCTGAATATTTTGATTTTAATCTAGGTGTATACATTACTTTATTACCTCCCCTGATTTTTTAGAATAACGAGTTAATTTTCCTGTTTTCTCATCTAATTTTCTTCCAATTCTAGTAGCTTCTCCAGACTTTGGATCTACAACCATTAAATTCGAAATATGAATAGATGCTTCTTGTTTTACAATACCTCCTTGAGGGTTAGCAGCATTAGGTTTAGTATGCTTTGAAACCATATTAACACCTTCAACAAGTGCTCTAGATTTAGCAACTAAAACCTCTATTATTTTGCCCTCTTGGCCTTTTGAGTTTCCTGCAATTACCTTTACAGTGTCTCCTTTCTTTATGTGTAACTTCGACATAATAATTTTTAATTAAAGCACTTCAGGTGCTAATGAAACAATCTTCATGAATTGTTTATCTCTCAATTCTCTTGAAACAGGTCCGAATATACGTGTACCTCTCATTTCACCTGTTGGGTTCAACAATACGCAAGCATTATCATCAAAACGAATGTACGAACCATCTGGTCGACGAATTTCTTTTCTTGTTCTTACGACAACAGCTTTTGCAACTGTACCCTTTTTAATATTTCCTGAAGGGATTGCATCTTTAACTGTTACCACAATAGTGTCACCAATAGAAGCATATCTTCGCTTTGTTCCTCCTAGAACTTTAATACAAAGAACTTCTTTAGCTCCAGAATTGTCGGCTACTTTTAATCTACTTTCTTGTTGTATCATTTTACTTAGCTCTTTCTATAATTTCAACTAACCTCCAACATTTGTTTTTACTGATTGGACGGGTTTCCATAATTTTTACTGTATCTCCAGGGTTACATTCATTTTTTTCATCATGAGCAGTAAACTTGCTTGTTTTCATAACAAACTTTCCATAGAGAGGGTGTTTTTCTCTTCTTGTAACAGAAACAACAACAGACTTATCCATTTTGTCACTTGTTACAACACCTATTCTTTCCTTTCTGAGGTTTCTCATTTCCTTATTAGTTTTGAACTTCGTTTAATTCTCTAGATTTCAACTCAGTTAGAATTCTAGCTACAGTTTTTCTGGCGAAAGTAATTTGCTTTGGATTCTCTAAAGGAGATACCATATGGTTTACTCTCATTTTTTCTAAACGAGCTTTCTCAGATTCTAAAAGATCTTCGAGTTCGTTAGTTGTCTTTTCTTTAATTACTGATTGTTTCATTACTAAATTTTTAAGCCTCAACGTAATCTCTACGTACGACAAATTTTGTTTTAATTGGTAACTTCTGTGCTGCAAGACGCAAAGCTTCTTGAGCAATTTCATGAGGTACTCCATCACATTCGAAAAGCACTCTACCAGGTCTTACAACTGCAGCCCAATAATCTGGAGCACCTTTACCTTTACCCATCCTTACCTCTGCAGGCTTAGAAGTAACAGGTTTGTCTGGAAAAATACGAATCCAAACTTGACCTTGTCTCTTCATATAACGAGTAACAGCAATACGAGCGGCTTCAATCTGACGAGCAGTTATCCACGTTTCTTCTAATGCTTTTATTCCGAAAGATCCGAAAGCCAACTGGTGACCTCTTTGGGCATTTCCTTTCATTCTGCCCTTTTGCATCTTTCTAAACTTTGTCTTCTTTGGCTGTAACATATCTGTATTACGCTTTTAAACTATATTATTTTCTTTTTCTCTTGAATTTCCCACCAGGCTTCATACCTTTTGGTTTGTTTGATAAACCAACGTTTGGTGATAAATCTCTTGTTCCGTAAACTTCACCTTTACAAATCCACACTTTGATACCAATTCTTCCGTATGTTGTGTGTGCTTCTTCTAAAGCGTAATCAATGTCAGCTCTAAAAGTATGTAGTGGAGTTCTTCCGTCTTTAAACATTTCTGAACGTGCCATTTCAGCTCCATTCAAACGACCAGAAATCTTAACTTTGATTCCTTCTGCTCCCATTCTCATTGTACCTGCAACTGCCATTTTGATAGCACGACGGAAAGATATTCTTCCTTCAATTTGTCTAGCGATACTAGCTGCTACTAGTGTTGCATCAAGTTCTGGACGCTTTACTTCGTAAATGTTAATTTGGACTTCTTTTTTAGTGATTTTCTTAAGCTCTTCTCTTAATTTATCAACTTCTTGTCCGCCTTTACCAATAATAATTCCAGGTCTTGCGGTATGAATAGTTACAGTAACCATCTTTAGAGTTCTTTCAATAACAACTCTTGCAACGCTTGCATTAGAAAGTCTTACGCCAACATACTGACGGATTTTGCTGTCCTCCGCAATTTTATCGCCATAATTTCTTCCACCATACCAGTTAGAATCCCATCCTTTGATGTATCCTAATCTATTGCCTATTGGATTTGTCTTTTGTCCCATTATGAATCTTGGTTTTCTTGTGTTCTACTTCCTAATACGAGGGTAACATGATTAGATCTTTTTCTAATTCTGTGTGCACGACCTTGTGGTGCAGGCTGAACACGTTTTAACATTCTACCACTATCAACAGTTATTTCTTTAACAAATAGGTTGCTATCTTCAATTTTAGACCCTTCATTTTTAGATTCCCAATTAGCAATGGCAGATAATAGTAATTTCTCTAATCTACCAGAAGCTTCTTTTGCGTTGAATCTTAAAATGTTTAGTGCCTTCTCTATATCTTCACCTCTAATGATATCAGCAACTAATCTCATTTTACGTGGTGATGTAGGGCAATTGTTAAGCTTAGCAAAGGCAATGTTTTTTCTTGCCTCTTTTAACTCTTGAGCTGTATTTCTTTTTCTTACTCCCATTTCAATTATTTTTTCTTGTTACCAGAGTGGCCTCTAAACGTTCTAGTAGGAGAAAATTCACCTAACTTGTGTCCAACCATATTTTCAGTAATGAAAACAGGAATGAATTGACGACCGTTATGAACTGCGATTGTTTGACCAACAAATTCCGGTGAAATCATTGATGAACGTGACCAAGTTTTGATAACATTATTTTTTCCTGAGGAAACATTGTCTTCAACTTTTTTCTGAAGTTTGAAGTGTATATATGGACCTTTTTTTAATGATCTAGCCATAATCTAAATTATTTTTTACGTCTTTCGACTATATAAATGTTAGAGTTATTTTTCTTCGCACGAGTTTTAAACCCTTTAGCTGGTATACCTTTTCTTGATCTTGGATGACCACCAGATGCTCTACCTTCACCACCTCCCATTGGGTGATCAACAGGGTTCATAGCTACTGGTCTTGTTCTTGGTCTTCTTCCTAACCAACGGCTACGACCTGCTTTTCCAGAGTTCTGTAAACTGTGCTCTGAGTTTGACACAGAACCCATTGTTGCTAAACAAGTTTGCAAAATCATTCTAACTTCACCTGAAGCTAATTTGATGATAGCATACTTTCCGTCTCTAGCCATAAGTTGTGCATATGCTCCAGCACTTCTTACTAGCACTCCACCTTGGCCTGGTCTTAATTCAATATTATGAATTGTTGCACCTAATGGTATCTCAGAAAGGAATAATGCATTACCTACTTCAGGTGCAGCATCCTTTCCAGAAACAACAGTCTGACCAACTTTTAAACCATTAGGAGAAACGATATATCTTTTCTCACCATCAACGTAGTTTAATAAAGCAATGAATGCCGATCTGTTTGGATCATACTCAATTGTGTTTACAACTGCTGGTATTCCAAACTTATTTCTTTTAAAATCGATAACACGGTATCTCTTTTTATGACCACCACCTGTATAGCGCATAGTCATTTTACCAGTATTATTTCTACCACCTGATTTTGATTTTTTAGAAATCAATGATTTTTCTGGTGTATTTCCAGTAGTCAACTGCTCAAAGTCATTTACTACTTTGAAACGTTGTCCAGGTGTGGTTGGTTTTAGTTTTCTTAATCCCATCTTATATCTTAATTAGATGTTGCTATAAAAATCAATAGTATCTCCTTCAGCTAACTGTACGATAGCTTTCTTAAAGTGGCTTGTACGTCCGCTGATAACTCCTGCTTTAGTAAAACGACTTTTTGATTTACCTGCGTAGTTCATCGTTCTTACAGAATCAACTGTAACACCGTACGCTTCTTCGACTGCTCCCTTAATTTGAATTTTGTTAGCAGATCTATCTACAACAAATCCATAGCGATTAAATTCTTCGCTTGCGGCAGTCATTTTCTCAGTTATGATAGGTTTTATTAAAATACTCATCGTCTTAACTTAAAATGTTTTCTATTTCTTTAACAGAACTTTCAACCATTAAAATATTACCAGCATTCATAATTTGGTAAGTGTTTAAATTTGTTGAAGTTGTAACATATGTTCTTTCTAAATTTCTAGCAGATAAATAGATGTTTTGATTTGGTTTGTCCAAAATCAAAAGTGTCTTCTTTCCATTTAACTCAAAATTTGAAAGCATCTCTAAATACTGCTTAGTTTTCGGAGAATCAAAATTGAAATCTTCTAAAACAGTAATGTTTTTGTCTTTTGCCATTTGAGACAATGCAGATATACGAGCTACTCTTTTTAGTTTTTTGTTCAATTTAAAACCATAGTCTCTTGGTTGTGGGCCGAAAACTCTACCTCCACTTCTGAATAATGGGTTTTTGATTGAACCAGCACGAGCAGTACCTGTACCTTTCTGTTTTTTAATTTTTCTGGTTGATCCAGTGATTTCACCTCTTTCCTTTGCCTTGTGAGTTCCCTGACGCTGGTTAGCTAAATACTGCTTTACATCAAGATATACGGCGTGGTTATTAGGCTCAATACCAAATACATTTTTATTCAACTTCACTTTTTTGGAAGTCTTTTTTCCACTTATGTTATATACTGCTAATTCCATTATTTCTCAATAATTACGTATGAATTCTTTGCTCCTGGTACAGCTCCTTTAACAACTAATAAGTTCTTTTCAGGAAATACCTTTACTACCATAAGGTTGGTCTCTTTAACTCTCTTGTTACCCATCTGTCCAGCCATTCGCATTCCTTTGAATACTCGAGCGGGGTAAGATGCAGCACCAATAGAACCTGGAGCACGCATTCTATTATGCTGTCCGTGAGTAGCATCACCAACACCTCTAAAGTTGTATCTTTTTACTACCCCCTGAAAACCTTTACCTTTTGAAGTACCCGCAACGTCAACATACTCACCTTCTTCGAAAATATCAACAGATACTGAATCTCCTAAGTTATAATCGCCCTCAAAATCTCTGAATTCAACTAATTTCTTTTTAGGTGTAGATTTAGATTTGTTAAAATGACCCATCTCAGGTTTGTTAACTCTACTTTCTTTTTGGTCTTCAAAACCAAGCTGTAAGGCACTGTAACCATCCGTCTCAGGTGTCTTAACCTGAGTAATTACGCATGGTCCAGCTTCAATGATAGTACATGGAATGTTCTTTCCATTAGCATCATATATGCTGGTCATACCTATTTTTTTTCCAATTATTCCTGACATTTTTATTGTCTTTTAGTTTTCTTAATTAAACTATCACACTTTTATTTCAACATCGACTCCACTAGGAAGCTCTAATTTCATCAACGCATCAATGGTATTAGAAGATGAAGAATAAATATCCATCAATCTTTTATGAGCGCACAATTGAAATTGCTCTCTAGACTTTTTGTTTACGTGAGGTGAACGTAAAACAGTATATATACGCTTGTGTGTCGGTAATGGAATTGGTCCACTAACTACAGCACCTGCTGATTTTACAGTTTTTACGATCTTCTCAGCAGACTTGTCCACTAGATTGTGATCATACGATTGAAGCTTGATTCTTATTTTTTGACTCATTACTTTAATGAATTTATGCTTGTTTTAATCCTTTTACTTCTGCTATTACTGATTCAGAAACATTGTTCGGGCATTGTGCAAAATGTGAGAACTCCATAGTAGATGTTGCTCTACCAGAAGTAATTGTTCTCAATGTTGTTACATAACCAAACATTTCTGAAAGTGGTACGTGAGCTTTTACAACCTCTGCACCATTTCTCGAATCCATACCTTGCATGATACCTCTTCTTCTGTTAAGGTCGGCTACAACATCACCCATATTTTGTTCTGGAGTAACGACTTCAACTTTCATGATTGGCTCAAGAAGCACAGGATTAGCTTGTTTACAAGCGTTTTTAAATGCTAGCTTAGCACATATCTCAAATGATAACTGGTCAGAATCCACATCATGGAATGAACCATCAAATAGTCTAACCTTTAACGTATCAACTTCGTAGCCTGCTAAAACACCATTTTGCATTGCTTGTTTGAATCCTTTTTCGATTGCTGGGATAAATTCTTTTGGAATTGCACCACCTTTAATTTGGTCAACGAACTGTAACCCTTCGCCTTCGAAATCTTCATCAACTGGAGATAATTCAAATTGCATATCTGCAAATTTACCTCTACCACCAGATTGTTTCTTATATGTTTCGCGAGTTGTGATTGATGATGTAATCGTTTCTTTGTACGCTACCTTTGGAGCACCTTGATTACATTCAACACCAAATTCTCTTTTTAAACGGTCAATAATAATATCAAGGTGTAATTCACCCATACCTGAAATAATAGTTTGACCTGAATCTTCATCCGTCTTAACTGTAAATGTTGGATCTTCTTCAGCTAGCTTACCTAGAGCCACACCTAATTTATCCATATCCTTTTGAGTTTTTGGCTCAATAGCGATACCAATTACAGGGTCTGGGAAATCCATAGATTCTAATACGATAGGTGCATTTTCAGCACATAGTGTATCACCCGTTCTAATATCTTTAAATCCAGCTAAAGCTGCAATATCACCAGCCTGAAGACTATCAATTTGATTTTGCTTATTAGCATGCATTTGGAATATTCTAGAAATACGTTCTTTTTTACTTGTTCTTGTGTTTAATACATATGAACCAGAATTTAGAACTCCAGAGTAAGCTCTAGTAAAGCATAGTCTACCAACATAAGGGTCAGTAGCAATCTTAAATGCTAAACTTGCGAATGGCTCTTCAACAGAAGGCTTTCTGCTTT
Organism: Flavobacteriales bacterium; assembly: GCA_965277895.1. Lineage (GTDB taxonomy): Bacteria > Bacteroidota > Bacteroidia > Flavobacteriales > UBA7312. The sequence continues at coordinate 839,798 of CBDIDR010000001.1, read as the reverse complement.
CCTCTTCTTCAGTTCGTGGATTTGTACCAGTAATAGCTTCTGTATCAATTGGAGATGGAAGAATTTCCATAACCATATCTAACATTGCTTGAACACCTTTATTTTTGAATGCAGATCCACACATCATTGGAATAACTTTTCCACCGATTGTAGCTTGTCTTAATGCATCAAGGATTTCTCTTTCCGTTAAGGAATTTTCATCCTCGAAATATTTTTCTAGTAGAGTGTCATCAAATTCAGCTACTGCTTCAAGAAGTTTTCCTCTGTAATCTCTTGCTTCATCAATTACGTCAGCAGGGATCTCAACTTCTTCAAAAGTCATTCCCATATCCTCTTCATTCCAAACAATACCTTTAAAGTTGATTAAATCAACTACTCCTTTAAAGTTATCTTCGCTTCCAATTGGAATTTGTAATGGTAATGCATGACTACCAAGCATATCTTTTACTTGCTTACATACATTTAAGAAGTCTGCACCTTGACGATCCATTTTATTTACGAATCCAATTCTTGGCACATTATAATTATCAGCAAGTCTCCAGTTTGTTTCAGATTGTGGCTCAACACCATCAACTGCACTAAATAGGAATACTAAACCATCTAATACTCTAAGTGAACGGTTTACTTCAACTGTAAAGTCAACGTGACCAGGAGTATCAATAATGTTAACATGATAATCTTTATCTCTGTAGTTCCAGTTTAAAGTTGTTGCAGCAGAAGTAATGGTAATTCCTCTTTCTTGCTCTTGCTCCATCCAGTCCATAGTAGCAGCACCATCATGCACTTCACCAATCTTGTGACTTACACCACCATAGTATAAAATTCTCTCAGTAGTAGTAGTCTTACCAGCGTCAATGTGAGCTGCAATACCAATATTTCTTGTAAATGTTAAATCTCTTTTTGCCATTTTCTTAGAATCTAAAGTGTGAGAATGCTTTGTTAGCTTCAGCCATTCTATGAGTATCTTGTTTTTTCTTGAATGCAGCACCTTCTTCTTTGTATGCAGCAACAATTTCAGCAGCTAATTTCTGACTCATACTCTTATCGTTTCTCTTTCTAGCGAAACCAATCATCCATTTCATAGCCATGGATAATTTTCTTGAGTCTCTAATTGGCTGTGGAATCTGGAAAGTTGCACCACCAATTCTACGACTTCTGACTTCAACCGCTGGTGTTACATTTTCAACTGCCTTCTTCCAAACATCCAAAGCAGATACATCTTCGACACGAGTTTCTACCGTTTCGAGTGCATCGTAAAATATTTTGAATGCTGTAGATTTCTTACCGTCTAACATCATGTTGTTAACGAACTGTGTTACCATAGTGTCGTTAAACTTTGCGTCTGGCAACAATCTTCTTTTTTTAGCTGGACTTTTTCTCATTATTATTTATTCTTAAAAAGCTAAATTATTTTTTTGGTTGTTTAGTACCATACTTAGATCTTCGCTGAGTTCTACCGTCAACACCTGCGGTGTCTAAAGCACCTCTCACAATGTGATAACGCACACCCGGCAAATCCTTGACTCTACCACCTCGTACAAGTACAATTGAGTGTTCTTGTAAGTTGTGACCTTCACCGCCGATATAAGCATTAACCTCGTTCCCGTTGGTCAATCTTACCCTAGCAACCTTCCTCATTGCTGAGTTTGGTTTTTTTGGCGTAGTTGTATAAACTCTCGTACAAACTCCACGTCTTTGTGGGCAGCTTGTTAACGCTATAGACTTGGACTTTTTCGTGATTCTAGTCCTTCCTTTTCTTACTAATTGTTGAATAGTTGGCATACTATTTCATGTTTTATTTCTTGTTCTAACCCTGTTTTTAGGGGGTGCAAATCTAATCATTTTTATTAACTATCAAATAGAATTCAGGCTTTTTTTTCATAAAAAAACACTCACATAAATTAATGTGAGTGTCTCAAAAGCATGTTTTAGATATGCTTGATGTTATTTTTTTTCTGCAAAAAGTATTTTTTGACGTATACTTTTAGTCTCGTTTTCAACAAAAATGAAATATATTCCCGAGGCTAAATCTCCTCTTTCTATTACTAAAGAATTTGTAAACTTTGACTCTCGCAGTACTCGTGCTCTGGAATCCATCAATTTAAAGGTATACTCCTCATCATTGCTATTCATTAACTCCACCGTAAAGTATTCTCTTGCTGGATTTGGATATATCAACACATCCATACTGCTAAACTCATCTACATCTACCTTAGTGTAATCTCTAGTTACACGCTTCTCACAGTCGTTTGCATCCGTAACTACTAAAGTATATTCTCCACTTAAGTCAGGTGTAAAGCTAGTACCGCTTGACTGATAGTTCCCGAAGTATAACCATTCATAACTGTAGTTTGGCGTTCCGCCACTGGCTGTGGCTGTGAATGGTATAGAACTCACACTAAAGTTGGCTTGTAATGCACTAGGCTCATCTACCTCAACACTTAAGTTTACTTCACATGCGTTAGCATCGCTTAAAACTACTGTATATGTTCCTGCTCCTAATGCTGTTGAATCCGAGTTACCCCAGTTAATATAATGTGGTGCTACGCCTCCCGTAACTGTGACTGATGCACTTCCGTCTGATTCACCATTACATTGTACATCGCTTACTGTTGCTACGCCTTCTATTAAGCTAGGCTCTGTAATTTCTAAATCAAATGAACGCACACAGTTGCTAGCGTCTGTAATGCTTAAAACATAAGTACCTGTACTTAATGAGCTGAGTGCTGTGCCATCACCTAATAATGAGCCATCTAAAGACCAAGAGTATGAATAGTCAGGGTTACCACCAAAGGCGTCTATACTGACTGAACCATCTGATCCGCCATTACAACTCACTGAGGTTACTTCTTCTTCAATAGTTATTTCTGATGGCTGATATATGGTTACTACATCCGAATTGGTATAACAAGTTGTATCTGATAGAGATACTGCTCGTACAGAAATGTCGCCTGCTGGCAATGTCGCTGTTAAACCAGACGTAATATATTCACCGTCTACATACCACTGATAGTTGTATGATGGGTTTGAATTGGATACCGATAGTATAGCTGATGTATCTCCATAACATACTATTGAATTGGTAATTGATCCTGAGGATGTATTTATAGCTGATTCTACTGGTGTTCCTGCTATGATTTCTACTGGTGAGGGAATACCACTTCCACTAGAAACACCAACACAACCGCGTTCGTCCTCAACAGTAAGTTGATAAAATCCTGAACATAAATCCGAAATAGTCGTTGATGAAGATGTAGTGATTGAATTTAAAACACTTCCATCTAATGACTCCCATGCAAAAGTGAAGTTTCCTACACCACCTGTTGCTATTAATTCAATTTCACCATCACATGAAGAAACATCTCCAGAGCAACTCTCATCGTTATTTTTGAAAATTGAAAAAAGTAACTCAGAAGGCTCTACCACTAAAGTTTGAGTAGTTTTTGCACATCCGTTAATATCAGTTACGACTACGCTAGTTACACCTGCTGGTAAAGAAGTAATTGTATTGGTATTAAATGAACTAGATTGTTGACTAGCCCCTAAAGGAGTATTCCAATCGTATGTATATGGACCATATCCACCAACTGAAACAACTGTTGCAGAACCTGAAGCATCTTCAAAGCAATTTAATGAATCAGAAGTCATCGTTAATGCAAAGGTTTCTACTAATGGTATTTCTAAGCTTAAAGTGTCTGTACATGCATTATCATCTTCAACTACTACAGTATATGCTCCTGCTACTTTATCTGAAATTAGAGAAGTTGTATCTCCAGTATTCCAGCTAAAGGAATATGAGCCGTCAGTGTTTAAGAACCCTCCTGAGGCAACAACTGAAGCATCTCCCGAAGGAATGTTTAAACAATAAGCTGAAACTATTTCACTAGTATCTAAGACAAGTTCGCTTGGTTCATTTACATAGGCTAAAACTGTTACCTGACATCCAAGAGAGTCAGTGACAGTCATTAAATATGGAGACGTGGAAAAAGGGAGTCCGTTAACAAAGCCATTACTATTGCCAAAAGAATTTCCGTTAATAGACCAATTATAATTATATCCACTAATAGAAGGTGTTCCTCCAGAGACTGTTGAAGTAATTTCACCGTCTGAACCACCAAAACATTTCACGTCATTAGAAACAAGCTGAGCTTTCAATGGACTTGGTTGATCAATCAATAGAGAATCTATTACGATACAACCCAAACTATCTTCTACTTTAACCCAGTAATCACCATAAGGCTGATTAAGTATTGTTGTAGTGGTAGCACCAGTTGACCAAGTGTAATCTAAAACTCCAGTACCACCAGATGCAGTAACGGATGCACTTCCATCAGCAAAACCGTAACATGACACTAATGAAGTAGTTGTAGAAATAAGTATTTCATTATTCTCCAATACCTCAATAGTATCAACTACCTCACAACCACTAAAGTCGGTAACACGAACGGTGTGTAAACCAGAAGGTAATTGATTCGCTTCATTAGTTACGTGACCACTACTCCATTCGTAAGAATAAGGCGGTGTTCCACCACTAACCGAAACCGATGCGGAGCCAGACTGTTCACCAAAACATGAAACATCTACATTTGACAAAGTAATTGAAAGTGGTAAAGCTGGTTCAGTTAACTCTATACTTAAGTAAGAAACACAATTATTTAAATCTGAAATCTCTAAGTCATAAGTGCCAGCTGTAAGATTGTTTAATACAGAGGATGCACTATTACCTTGAGATGTCCAATTGAAATTATAAGGCGGAACTCCACCACCAGTAACTTGGACTTGAATAAATCCATCGTCGTTACCTTTACAAGAAATATCTTGTTTAATAATATCGTATGTGATTTGATTAGGTTGCTCTACTGAAACTTCATCAGTACCTTGACAGCCGTTATCATCTTCAACAATCAAGTAATAACCTCCCGCAGGTACAAAGACAGATGAATCGGTTCCTACTACTTCATTTGTACCAGAGTTAAACCAAGTATATGAGTATCCATTTGTGGAAATATTACCACCTGAGATGGATGAAACGCTTACAGAGGCTGTATTATCACCGTTACACAAGGCGTCTGTAGATGTTGCCAGAACGCTGATAGGAGCTTGTGCTGCAGAAACTGTAACCTCTTCTTCTGTAATACATCCATTCCCATCCTTAACGGAAACATTATATGTCCCAAACTGAAGGTTTTCAAAAGAATTATACTCATTAAAAGTTTGCCCTCCGTCTATGGAAAATGTAATTGGATTAACAGTATTATTTTCAGCGAACATAGTGATACTCCCATTATCATATCCAAAGCATGTGACAGGCGTAGAATAGGTATTTATTTCAAAACCTTGTTGATAATCAATTGATAATATTTGTGAGTCTGAAGGACAAGCATTTACTCCTTCGACTATATATGTATAAATACCAACTTCAGAGGTGAATGGATCAAAAATTGAAGGTACAGAATCAAAAACTGGATCATACCAAGCTCCACCAGCTTGAGGGCTACCTGTAAGTTCATTGAACATATCAAAGGTAGGGTCACCAGAACACACAAGCTTGAATCCAATTTCTCCTGCATCAGGTAGCTTGTTTACAAATAAATTAATAAATGAGGTGTCATTACAAAGATCATTTACCCCATAAGTAATATACGAATAGTCTCCTGTTGAACTCTCGACTAAACTTTGTTGTGCTGGAATTTGCGTATTGTCTTCTGAAAACCAAAACCCATCATCTTGGTAATCATCTCCTAAATAATTATTCAAGTCAATAAAATCAGCTCCATCAGTGACGTCACATAAAAAAACTGTGCTATCTTCCGTTGGCACATCCACTAAACCTGCATTTGTTTGTGCGAAAGTTTGCACTAATACAGAGTCAACATTTGGAATTACTTCCCCAGTACATACATCAACTACAGTAATGTAGTAATATACTGCTCCAGTATCTGGAGTTACTGTAAGATTTAAATCTTCACCCAGCACATTACCATATTGATCTGTCCATGTTACAGTGCCTGTTGCGATTGGACTGTATGGAATTTCTGAAACAGTATAATCAGTAAAATCTGCATTTGGTTCAAACTCCCAGCCTTCATCATTAGCGTCCCATTGTAAGGGGAAGTTTCTTGGCTGAGCTAGAACAGGATCATCAACAATTTCAAATAAGGTGCTATTTTCGTTAACTAATCCTTGTATAGCTGCTCCACCATTCCAATTAACACATAGAGGTTTCTCGTCTAAATGCATTTGTATTTTGTTTGATGTTTCAAAAAGTAAAGCGTATTGACCAACAATTAGATCGTTACATGAAAACATTGGCATACTACACCAAACTACATAAAACACTCTGTTGGGTGCTGCTCCATATGTTCCATAAACAATAGCTCCACCAACACCCGGATCAATGTCATGCCAGGGTGCCATAATAGCATTTTCGGGTAAGTTATTTGGGTTAGGGATAGCATTATTAATAGCCCAAGGAGAGTATACACCTTCTTGAGTCAAATCAAAGGTTATATATCCATTAGCTGAAATCACACATTCGTTATACGTGTTTCCATAAAAGTCGAAATCAAAACCCATAGGAATAATTTCCGAATGAATATCGTCAGTATTAATAAAAGAAGGGCTGATATTAGCTCCAGATGCTGTAAGTGTAATATCTTGTGATGAGCACAGAACAGTATCTAATGAAGTAATAAATTGAGCACTAATATTAAAACTCACAAATACGAATAATAAAACAAAGAGGTATCTCATGCTAATTCAATTTAAAAGTTAAGGTTAATTAAATTATCTGTAAAGTGTAACTGAACCCTTTTCGTTGTAGGGGGTTCCGTCCTCACCAATAGCATTTAAAACATAAAAATATACACCTTCAGGAACTTCAAGACCATTCATTGAAACACCATTCCAACCATCTGAAGGGTTTTCTATTTCATAAATTTTATCGCCCCATCTACTGTATATGACAGCATTTAAGTCACGAATTCCATAATTCTCAAAATGGAATACATCATTAACATTATCACCATTTGGAGAGAAGGCATTAAACTCGATTATACCCTGTACTGAAACAACTATTGAAATAGTATCAGAACAGGTGCCTGAAGGGTCAAATACTTCCATCACAACCTCATAATCTCCTACTTCATTAAACGTATGTTGGAATGAATTCGTTGCAAAACCTTCGTAAAAATTTGAGGTCATGTTCATACCGTTTACCCACCATTGGTTCAAATTAATATCTGTATTCTGACTAATATCCGAAAACTCAACATTAAAAGGTGCAGGTTGTGAAAGAATATAATGACTTCCTACAGCACCAGGTGAATTGATTACCCAATCAGCAACAATTTGAGCTGGATCAGTTAACGTTTGGTTAGCAGATGTTACGCAACCATTATTATCTGTAATAGTAACACTATATGCTCCTGAGGATAAGAAACTTATGTCTTCTGTATTTTCACCATTTGACCATTCAAACACTAGTGGTGCTGTTCCACCACCAACAGTTAAATCAATAGAACCATCTTCTAATCCAAAGCAACTTGGGTCAGTAAATGTAATTGTTGGTGTAGTAAAAGGTGTTGGAGAAGTAACATTGATGTTAACTGTTTTCTGACAATTATTATCATCAAACACTGTTACATCATAATTTCCTGCAACAATATTATCAAAGACACCATTAGAACTGTTTAAACTTGAAGCACCAGTTGTAGTAAAATTACTGTAAGGTTGCGTTCCTCCATTAGCTACAGCTACGATTTGACCAGTACTAGCTCCATCACAATCAACACCAACAGCAGAAGCCGTTATCGTTAGTGGTGAAGGCTCTGAAAGAATAACTTCTGAGACTACAGATTCACAACCATTTGCATCAGTAGCAAAAACATCATATGTACCAGCTGTCAAATTAGTAAACGTTCCAGTTGCATTGGAATTTGTAGCACTTATATTGTAGCTTTGGTATGGAGTTGTTCCTCCTATCGCTTGAACAGTAATAGAACCTGTTGGAGCACCATTTGAGGAATGACAATCTAGATCAGTTGAAACAATATTTGTGGCTACAAGTGCTGGGTCTTCAATATCAATTGTAAATACCGTATCACATCCGTATCTATCAACTACTTCTAAATAATACGTTCCGCCGTCTAAATTGGAAATTTCTATATCCAAAGATCCGTTAGTATTTAATACCCCTTGACCATTCAAGTTTAACGGGAACCATGAGAAGTTATAGTCTGATAATTGTGCGTCATTTAAAAATGGTGTTGCACCTGTTACAGAAATAGAAATTTCTGCATCTTCCTGATTGTGACATGAGGGTGTGCTACTGTTATTATTCAATGTAAAAGGCTCTCTTTCAACAATTGTAATTGAAGATGATGTAGCCTCGCACAATCCAAGTAAATAGGATGCAGTTACTTGAATATTACCTGCAGGTAAAAATGTAGTTGAGTTTCCAGCGTCGATAATATCAGTTGAGTTTTCTAAATGCCAAGAATACTCGAAATTTGGATTTGGATTTAAAACAGATGCTATTCCGTTTGAGGCTCCAAAACAATTAATTGTATCGGTTAAAAATAATTCGTCAGTATTAATAGCTGCAGTGACCTCAACTCCATCATCAATTGTAAATGGATTAGGATGTAAGGATGTCAAATCAAATACTCCATTACATCCATTCGAATCTGTAATCTGAACATTCCAACTACTAGCATTAAGGCCAGTAATTGTTAAGTTATCTGATGTTGTATTATTAAATGTAGCCATTGAGTTCATATCAATCCAATTGACTGTATACGGTGAAACTCCACCAACAATCTCAACGTCTACTGTTCCATCATCCGAGGAAGCTGTAGGACTGTAGCACGATTGATCAACTAAATCTGTAATTTGGAAATCAACTCTCGTAGGTCCGTCAACTGTCAATGAATACACGCCTTGGCAACCAAACTCATCAGTAACAGTTACTGAATATGCACCTTGCTGAAGATTATCAACACTTGACAACACATTTCCAGTCGATGCACCACCATTCCATAAATAGGTGAAGTCGCATGAATTGTCAGGATCACCACAACCACCTTCCATTGAGATTGAAACGGAACCATCATTGTATCCAAAACAAGATGCAGGTACTGTTGAAGTAAATGCTTCCCAAGTTGCATCTAAACCGATATCAACTGAAAGTTGATCAGCACATAATCTACTATCAACAACTGTAACATCATAAGTGCCAGCATTCATATTATCAATTGTACTGTACAATACATCTTCATCTGTTTGCCCAATTACAGACCAAACGAAGTTGTAATTGTCATTAGCGTCAGGAGTACCACCTGTTGCAGAGACTTGAGCCCACCCAGTATTAAATCCTAATAAGTTGTTATTACAATACGCTGGTAAAGTTGGCTGTGTTAAAACAACATTCAACTTTGGTGGTTCAATTAGAAAAATCTCTGACTGTGATTGACAACCATTACTATCAGTTACAGTAACTACATATGGATCTGAATAAGACTGGTAGTCTGGATTTATCTCAATATCATCAGCCCCAACAGAGAAAGGTAAATTTGGTAAGGTTTGAAGATTATATTGAGCATCATCAACCCAAGGGTAATTAGGGTGACTCCATACAAAAGTATAACCTCCTACACCTCCATAAACATTTGCTGAAAGTGCTCCATCTGACTCACCATAACAACTAATTTCATCCGAAATAAATGCATCAACAATCAACTGATTAGGCTGCTCAATTTCAAAACTAAAATCCTCAGAACATCCTACGCTGTCCGTTACTACAACAGTGTATGTTCCAATTGGCAAGGACGAAATTGTTTGAGTATTACCATATGATCCCCAATTAAAGCTGTAAGGAGCAATTCCTCCGCTAGGGTTTGAGGTTACAACTCCGTCAGAACCATTGTAACAAGAAACTGAATCGAATGCAAATACATTCTCAATTGGTACATTCGAAAAAATCTCTATGGAATCCATTTCTGGGATAGTACAAATAGCATCTAAAACAGAAACGTAATATTTGCCTTCACAAATTAAAGATAAGGTTGAAGTAAAGTTATTAAGTACTTCATCGACAACGTTTGCATTAATTGGATTCATTAAAGAATCCATCCATTGTACGGTGTATGAGCCGTCATTTTCGGCTGTACCGTTTATCACTTCAAGTTGCAATTCTCCGTTACAATCTCCATAACATGGAATTCCCACACCATTTACTTCACCGTTAACAGATAAGCCTAAATCTGCTCTTTCGTTTTGCACGAAAATTGTAATGGAATCAGTTAATACGCAATAATCGTTAAGTGCAGTAACTATGATTGTTGTATCCTCATTTATAATTAATGAAGTACTATCAGCAGTAGAACCAGTACTCCAGTTAAATGTCTGATACCAAGTAGTGTCAGCATACACGTAGTTTCTTCTCCTGAACAAACGCTGTAATCATCAGGCAATGAAAATTCACAATCAGCAATAAGTCTAAAATCATCTAAACCAAAACCAATATTTGCATTTGTAACATCAGGACTAAGAATATTATCTTCAAGCTCGTTATTAAATACGAATGCAAACCTAACGTTTGGCTGATTATCTAGTGTATTTCCTAAATCGATGTAAGCCTGTTGCCAAGTTGTATCTGCAGATAATGGACCATCTATTAATGCACCCAATTCGTTCCTAAGTCTAAGGAATAATACACTTCCGTACCAAAAGTAAAATCAGAAGCTCCACTAAACCACCAATAAGCTACATCTACACCTTCAAAACCTATAGTACTATAATCTGGAGTTACGGCACAAATTAGCTCTTGATTAACACCATCCCAAAATTGATCAGCATAGTGACAGTTTTCTACTGGCGGGAAATTTGGCGGAATACCAGCTAAACCCGAAAAAGAAGCTGTATGAAGATAATTACTATTAGGGTGATACCCTTGGTCAGCTGTATTTGGGATTTCTGGAAATGCAAAAGGACCAAATTGGACAAATCCTCCTTGGTAAACATCGTTAACGACAAATGTGTTACTTGTTGAAGAAACAGTACCTAAAAAAGGAACGACTTCATTAAGTGTCCAGTCCATAGTAGCTGGATCTTCAAAATCTTGACTAATAAACACCTGTTGAGCAAAGGTATTTGAGGCAATTAGCAAAGTGCTAAAAACCAATAAAAAGTAACTTTTAATATTCATCATTTTATATCAATTAATAAAAGTAAATTCTCCATAGTTGAATTCACAAAAATATCATTTAAATCTTACTAATTTGTCAAAGATACTTATTATTAAGCATCAGCTCGCAATTTAGTAAAAATCTGTACTAACACACTAATTAACATTAATAGATACTTACAGACCCTTTCTTTTCATACATTTTACCATTCAAACCTCTTGCATTCATGAAAAAATAATAGACACCTGGAGCAAGCTTACTCCCGTTAAAACTTAGCCCATTCCATTCGTAGTCAGGCTCAGTCCATGCAAAGACTTTTGCACCCCATCTATTAAATACTTTCACCTCAAAATCTACTATTGCATGATTATCCAAAAAAGAAAAATTATCATTCACGCCGTCTCCATTTGGACTAAATGCGTTGTACATTTCTTGCCATTCATCGGCCATCATCTCAAATCCTTGAACTTCAATTTTGACAAATTTACTGTCAGAACATTGGCTATCATCTGTAACTGTCAACGTTAAATCATAAGTACCTACACTCTCATAAGTATGAATAGGATCTTTGACCTGAGAGCTATTACCATCACCAAAATCCCAGTCAAAAGAGACAGAACTGCTCAAATTTGTAATGTAAACATCAAATGGAAATTCACCCAAAGAATCGTTAACAGTAAAGTCAGCTAAAACATTAATAGTGTCCCTAAAACTACAGCCTTTTGAATCAGTTACTTCAAAATCGTAAAACTGCTTAGCATCAAACATTATCGCTATACTATTAGATATTACTTGACCTTCTTCATTTCGCCAAGTATGGATATATCCTTCCACCCCGCCATCAGTATTGGAAATAATTTCCGAGCCAATACATTCTAATGATGAACTCAATTTTTGTGGTTCCTTAATTTTGATTGAAACCGTATCACTACACAAATTATTATCAACTAAAACAGCTTCATAATTACCCGCATTTAAATTAGCAAAAGATGTTCCATTCATTGAGACAGCACCATTACTCAAACTCACTGAATAAGGCTCGGCAGCCGTAACGTTGAAAGAAAAAGCTCCAGTATTTTCTCCATTGCAATTGACATGTGTAGTGTCAGAGATTTCTAAACTACATTGCGAAAATGCGACAGTTTGTAAAAATAAGGGTAATAAAATGAATAATCTTGTCATAATCTTATTGCGAAATTACTCTTTTTTTACGGCAAAACAATTTTGTTGAAAACTGCCTTAATTTAGTCTTAAAAAAACCGTTTTTAAACTCTATTTTTGAGCTTATAATTATATCTTTTCAATTTTAATCAAACTTCACTTTGGAAAATTTTTTAGCGGACCTAAACCCTTCTCAAAGACAAGCTGTTGAGCATACTAATGGACCCATTATGGTCATTGCAGGAGCAGGCTCTGGAAAGACCAGAGTTTTAACCTACAGGATTGCTCATTTGATTCAAAAAGGAGTTGACCCTTTTAATATTCTTTCTCTAACATTTACCAACAAAGCCGCTAAAGAAATGAGAGAACGAATTCACTCTCTAATTGGTCCTGAAGCTCAAAATTTATGGATGGGTACTTTTCACTCTGTTTTTTCTAAAATACTTAGATTTGAATCTGACAAACTTAACTACCCACAAAACTTCACAATTTATGACACTGCCGATTCAAAGAACCTTTTAAAAAGTATAGTCAAAGAACTAAATCTAGACAAGGATATTTATAAACCAAATGTCTTACTTTCAAGAATCAGTCAACTAAAAAACAGTTTAGTATCATATGTCAGTTATATGTCTAATGCTTCACTGCAAGCTGAAGACTCAAGCCGAAGACTTGAGGAAATGGCAATGGTTTATAAGACCTACCAAAACAGGCTTTTTTCTTCTGGGTCTATGGATTTTGACGATTTGCTTTTCAATACATTCATTTTACTTCGAGATTTCCCAGAAACACTTAATAAATACCAAAATAAATTCAAGTATATTCTAGTAGATGAGTACCAAGACACCAATCAAGTTCAGTATATGATTGTGAAGCGACTGGCTGCAATGAATGAAAATATTTGTGTAGTTGGTGATGACGCTCAAAGTATTTATGCTTTTAGAGGTGCTAACATCCAAAATATCTTAAATTTCAAAAATGATTATCCTGATTTTGAAACTGTAAAACTTGAACAAAATTACAGGTCATCTCAAACTATCGTGAATGCCGCGAATAGCCTAATTAAGCACAACAAAAATCAGATTAAAAAAACGGTTTATAGTAAAAAACAAAAAGGCTCAGCATTAAAGGTTTGCAAGACCTTTAGTGATAATGAAGAAGGACAAGTTGTTGGTCAATCCATATTTGAAATTCAAATGAATGAAAGGATTCCTTACAGCGATTTTGCTATACTGTACAGAACAAATGCTCAATCAAGGTCTCTTGAAGAAGCACTTAGAAGACGAAATATTCCTTATAAAATTTATGGTGGATTATCATTTTACCAACGAAAAGAAGTCAAAGATTTACTTGCTTATTTCAGAATTGTAATCAACCCCAAAGATGAGGAGTCCTTAAAACGAATTATTAATTTCCCAACAAGAGGAATTGGTAATACCACCATTCAAAAACTTATTATATGTTCAAGAGCCCACAACATTAGCATTTTTGAATGTATACAAAATCCTAATTACCATTCTTTGATTGGTGTAAACAAAGGCACATTACAGAAACTTACTGATTTTGCTATTTTGATTAATAGCTTCAAGGCTCAATTGGATGAAGATGCTTTTGAACTTGCTAATACCATTGCTAAGTCGACATCTCTTTTAAGAGAACTTGATAAAGACAAAACACCTGAAGGAGTTAGTAGGTATGAAAACGTTCAAGAACTTCTTAATGCTATAAAAGAATTTGTAGAAAAAAATAAAAAAAGAGAAGAGCCAACTTCATTAGATTATTTCATGCAAGATGTTGCACTCATTACTGACCAGGACAATGAAGATGATAAAGAAGACCGAAACAAAGTATCGATGATGACTATTCATGCAGCAAAAGGCTTAGAATTTCCCTATGTATATATAGTAGGTCTTGAAGAGAATTTATTTCCCTCTCAGCTTTCTGTTCATTCTCGAGAAGAATTAGAGGAAGAACGAAGACTATTTTATGTTGCTATAACTAGAGCTGAAAAGTTCGTAAACCTTTCTTATGCCACTAGCCGTTGGAGATGGGGACAGTTAACGGATTGCGAGCCCAGTCGATTCTTACACGAAATTGACGATGAATTTTTGGATTGGGAGATTCAAAAAAGAGACAGAGTAAAGCCTCAAAGCAATACAAATCTCAGACTAAATGTTAAAAAACAATACTTTAACAAACCATCTCCAAATAGCAAAAAACCAAATATTGCTCAAAAATACACCCCCCAAAATCTAACTAAAGCAAATGTGGCAATGGGTAAAGCTGGTAACCAATCCTCTAGCAACACCCTTCTTCAAACAGGTATGAATGTGAGTCACGAAAGATTTGGTAAAGGTAAAATCTTGCAAATTGAAGGGCAGGCAGGAAATAAAAAAGCAACAATTTTCTTTGAAGGAAATGGACAAAAAACCCTTCTTCTAAAATTTGCCAAATTGACAATTATCAATTAAAATAGTTTAAAAATAAAACGTACTTTCGAAAAATAATTACAAACACTTTCATGAATGGAATTAGAATATAATACTTCCAGAAATAAACTAGTCATTTCTGAGTATGGAAGACATATCCAAAAACTTGTCGAACACGCCATAGAAATAAAAGATAAAAAAGACAGGCAACGATTTGTTGAAGGCATTATCAATATAATGGGAGATTTAAATCCTCACTTAAGAGATGTAGCTGACTTTAAACATAAACTGTGGGACCACCTATATGTGATTTCTGACTTTAAACTTGATGTAGATTCTCCCTATGAGAAACCCGTTATTGAAAAGTTATTCGAAAAGCCAGAACCATTAGATTATCCCAACAGTAAAATTAAATACAATCATTACGGAAAAGTCATTGAAAAAATGATTTTAGAGGCAATAAAAATGGAAGACAAAGAGCTGAAAAACAAACTCGTTATTGCCATTGCCAACCAAATGAAAAAATCATACGTTAATTGGAATCTTGACTTTGTTGAAGATGACGTTATCTTTAATCATCTAAAAAAATTATCAAATAACAAATTAGAAATTCAGGAGGGTATTGAATTGTCAAAATTCGCACCTAACGTAAAACAAAACTCTTCTTCCAAGAAGAAAAAGAAAAATAACCGAGGCAGAAATCAACAACGAAACTAAATGAGTTCATTTATTATAGAGGGCGGGAGAAAATTAAGTGGAGAAATTATTCCCCAAGGTGCAAAAAATGAAGCTCTCCAAATACTCTGTGCAGTATTATTATCCCCAGAAAAAATCACCATCAACAATCTACCTGATATCGTTGATATCAATATATTAATCGATTTACTATCTGATTTAGGGGTGAAAATTCAAAAACTAAGTCCTAACAGCTATACCTTTCAATCCGATGAAATAAACCTTGATTATTTAACATCAGATGAGTTTAAGACTAAAGGTACTAGAATAAGAGGCTCAATTATGATAGTAGGCCCTCTACTCGCTCGCTTCGGAAAAGGATATATTCCTAAACCTGGTGGAGATAAAATAGGTAGAAGACGATTAGATACTCATTTTATTGGCTTTGAAAGACTTGGTGCTAAATTCGAATACGATAGTAAAGAAAGTTTCTATAGAGTTACTACTGACGGACTCAAAGGAACTTATATGCTTATGGATGAAGCGTCTGTTACTGGTACCGCAAACATAGTTATGACTGCAGTAATGGCAGAAGGAACTACAACTATATACAACGCTGCTTGCGAACCATATTTACAGCAGTTGTGTAAAATGCTTAACAGAATGGGTGCCAATATTAGTGGAATTGGTTCTAACTTGCTTACCATCGAAGGTGTAAAAGAACTCAAAGGCTGCGAGCATACTATACTTCCAGACATGATTGAGATTGGCTCATTCATTGGTCTAGCAGCTATGACCCAGTCTGAATTAACTATAAAAAATGTTCAATACGATGAACTCGGAATCATTCCAAGTGTATTTCAGAAATTAGGAATTAAACTCGAAAGACGTGGTGATGATATTTACATCCCTTCACAAGAAAGTTATGAAATAGAGAACTTTATAGACGGCTCCATACTAACTATTTCCGATGCACCATGGCCAGGCTTCACACCCGATTTATTAAGTATAATATTGGTGGTTGCAACACAAGCAAGAGGAAGTGTTTTAATTCATCAAAAAATGTTTGAAAGTAGATTATTCTTTACTGACAAACTAATTGATATGGGTGCACAAATTATACTTTGTGACCCACATAGAGCCTCAGTCATTGGTCTTGATAGAAAATCACCATTAAGAGCTACCAGAATGACTTCACCTGATATAAGAGCTGGAGTGTCACTACTTATAGCGGCACTCTCTGCTGACGGAACTAGCGTTATTGATAATATCAATCAGATTGATAGAGGGTATCAAAACATCGACGAGAGACTAAATAAGTTAGGAGCAAACATCAAAAGAGTCGATTAACAAACATTCACATTATGAAAAAAATAATCTTCTTTTCACTAATTGCATTTTTTACACTAGAGACCTATTCGCAAGCTCTTAAAGTTGGAGATCTAGCACCAGAATTGGCTTATGAAAACCCTAGAGAAAAAGTAATGAAATTATCTTCATTAAGAGGTAAATATGTTATTGTAGATTTTTGGGCATCGTGGTGCGGACCGTGTCGTAGAGAAAATCCCAATCTAGTCTCAACATACAAACGATTCAAAAATGCTAAATTCAAAAATGGAAAAGGATTGGAAATCTACAGCGTGTCTTTAGACAAAAAACTAAGCAGTTGGCTTAAAGCAATGACTGTCGATAAACTATTCTGGGAATACCACGTTAGCGACCTAAAAGGTTGGCAATCGGATGCCGCTTCATTATATGGCGTTCGTTCAATCCCGCAAACCTTTATTTTAGATGGTGAAGGTGAAATTATTGCCAAAGATTTAAAAGGAGATGCTTTAAACAACTTCCTCAAATCTCAAAAAATCAACTAAAGCAGTTTTATCATAATGTCAAACATATGACAAAATGTCTAATCTGATATTTTGGCATTATTTTTGATATTAAACTTGTCAACAACAATCTTATTAAAATGGCGAAAAAGAAAAAAGAATCTAAAAAAGAAACTGAAGAGATTACAATCGAAGAGAAATTTTCAGACCTCAACGATAAACACCTTAGACTTTTTGCTGAATTCGAAAACTTTAAAAAACGAACAGCCAAAGAAAGAATAGAACTTTACAAAACAGCTGGAGAAAGTGTTCTTAGTGCCCTACTTCCAATCATTGATGACCTCGAGCGTTCAATGAAGGCTAGCGAAGAAGAAGACGAAGGAGTAGTTTTAATTTATAATAAGCTAATCAGTATTTTAGAATCAAAAGGACTCAAAGCAATTGACAATCCAATTGGAACAGAATTAAATACTGATTTTCATGAAGCTATAACAAACGTCCCTGCCCCTTCAGAAGATATGAAAGGGAAAATAATTGACGTTATTGAAAAAGGATATTTTCTAAACGATAAAGTAATTCGCTACGCTAAAGTTGTAGTAGCTAACAACGAATAAAATGAGTAAAAGAGATTATTACGAAGTATTAGGCGTTAGCAAATCCGCTAGCCAAAGCGAGATAAAAAAGGCTTACCGTAAGATGGCAATCAAATACCATCCAGATAAAAACCCTGATGACAAGGCGGCAGAAGAAAAATTTAAAGAAGCTGCTGAAGCTTATGATGTTTTAAGTAATAACGAGAAAAAGCAACGATACGATCAATTTGGTCATGCCGGAATGGGTAACCGTGGAGGTTTTGGTGGCGGTGGCGGAATGAATATGGACGACATATTCTCTCAGTTCGGTGACATTTTTGGCGGCGGTGGTAGTCCGTTTGATAGCTTTTTTGGTGGTGGTAGCAGAGGTGGACGAAGAATGCACAAAGGCACTAACCTAAGAATTAAGCTCAAACTCACTCTTGAGGACGTAGCCAACGGAATTGACAAGAAAATAAAAGTCAAAAAACTCGTTCAAGCAGAAGGCGTAACCTACAACACATGTGATAGATGTGGCGGAAGTGGCCAAGTAACACGAGTATCAAATACGATTTTAGGTCAAATGCAAACATCGGCACCCTGCCCCAGTTGTAATGGGCTTGGAAAATCAATTGATAAAAGACCTAAAGGTTCTGATGCCAATGGTATGATTCAAAAAGAGGATATTGTAAGCATCAATATCCCAGCTGGTGTAGAAGATGGAATGCAACTCAAGGTAAATGGTAAAGGAAATGCTGCTCCTTTTGATGGTTATGCAGGTGATTTAATTATACTCATCGAAGTCGAGGAGCATTCCGACTTAAAAAGAGAAAACAATAACTTGCACTACGATTGCTACATTAGCCTAACAGACGCTGTACTTGGCAACGATGTAGTAATCCCTACCATAAGCGGCAAGGCAAAAATTAAAATTGAAGCTGGAACACAAAGCGGTAAAATCCTTAGACTGAAAAGCAAAGGACTACCCTCATTGAATGGATACGGAAAAGGAGATTTACTCGTTCATATAAATGTATGGACACCACAAAACTTAACAAAAGACGAGTTGAAAATTTTTAAAGATTTGAAAGATTCTAAAAGTTTTGTTCCAAATCCTACCTCTTCAGATAAGTCATTTTTTGAAAGAGTGAAGGATATGTTTAATTAAACTAGAATTTTTACATATGGCGTTGAATAAAAATATAATAAGACTGTTACTTTCTACAAGCATTTTTATTTCTAGCCATTCTTTCGCCCAGAAGAAAATATCTATAACTCTTGATCAGGAAATTGCAGTCCCAATAATGGGGTATAACTCTGATATGTCAAATACCCCAAAATGGAGCGAGCCAAATTTCTCGAACGCACTACAGCAATTACACCCTAAAACTCTACGTTACCCTGGAGGCAGTAACGGCTTATATTGGGACTGGGAAAAAGGCTGGACAATGTCATACGATGAGCTACTACCCATTCTTAAAGAAAAGAAATTCGAATACAATGGTCAAGCTATTAGTACTGTTAGTGAGCTAAAACAATTGACTAAAGACAATAGAAAATCAAACTCATTTTGGAGGCAACTCTATCGATACAATGCTAAAACACCAAAATACAATACTCTAGAAGAATTTTCTAAAGGGCTAAACTCCACACAATCAATTGCTGTAATAACACTGAATGTCATAACGAGTCATTTGGAAAAGGAATTGGAGCTTCTTCGTAGGGCAAAAGATATTGGTATTGACATCAAATACATTGAGCTTGGAAATGAAGTTTATGCCGAGAATTTACTCACTAAACATATTTACCCAACAGTTGATAATTATATAGACACCTGCATTTCATGGTCAAAAGCTATTTTGAAAGAATTTCCTGATGCACATATTGGCGTAGTTGGCGGCGACAGAAACAGAAGAACACGAAATTGGAATGAAAAATTATCATCTGCTCTAGAACGTTCATTTTCAAAATCAAAACTAAGTCAATTTCATTTCATACTACATTATTACAGCCACTTCAAGAATCCGAAATATAATTTTGAAACAAGCTTAGGCTACAAAAAACTTATAGCGTTTCCAAAAGTAGATTTAGAATTCAGGCTAAGAAACTGGAGATGGAACAACACTTCAGCATTTTCTACATGGGTTACAGAATACAATATGATAGAACAACAGCCTTACTCTATAAATAATAAATGGGCTCACGGTTTACTAGTTGCCAGTCAAATCAACGAATTAATTAAGCAAACCAATTCTGAAATGTTTCATTTTCACAGTATTGGAGCTGAAAAATTTCCTGTTTTTGCCGCACTTCAACTAATGGATAAAGGCGATTTATACTTAAAACCAACATCAAGTGGTATTGTAACATCTTTATGGAACAGATTAACAGAAAATGCCAACCGTCTGTATCACACAAAAGTAAATGTAAGTCCTTGGTCAATCTATTACGAACCAAAGAGTAAAGAAAATCCAAACAACTTAAAAGAAGAAATAAACACTACATTTACTCCTTTTCATGCATATATTAGCTATGAAAAACAGAAAACTAAACTGCTTGTCATCAATTTTTCTGAAGAAGTATTATCGATAGATTTGGATGAAATAATGGGAAAATGTGAAATGATTCAACACCATGCACATCCTTCCGAAACAAAAAGTAATGCCCTTCAACAGACCGTTGTAGGGCAGGTTGAGTTAGCCCCCTACTCCATCAGTTTATTTGAAGAATGAATATACTAGAGATAAAAAACGTTATTAAGGAATACGAGAATAAAAAGGCTCTCAATGATATTTCTTTAAATATTAAAGAGGGTAGAATTTTCGGACTACTTGGACCTAACGGTGCAGGAAAAACAACTCTTATCAGAATCATCAATCAAATTACTGCTCCTGACAGAGGTGACATCTTGTTTTGTGGAGAAGACTTCAATAGAAAACACATCCAAAATATAGGTTATTTACCCGAAGAAAGGGGGCTTTACAAAAGTATGAAAGTCGGTGAACAATGCCTTTACCTAGCCCAACTCAAAGGACTGTCTAAAAATGAGGCCAAACAAAAAATCCATTTTTGGTTCAAGAAATTAGATATGATGGATTGGCTATACAAGAAAGTGGAAGAACTTTCTAAGGGAATGGCTCAAAAAGTTCAATTTGTAAGCACCATAATTCACCAACCCAAACTCATTATTCTAGACGAGCCTTTTACAGGCTTCGACCCCATAAATACAGAGATTATAAAAAATGAAATCCTTGCCTTAAAAGAAAGCGGGAGTACTATTGTTTTATCGACTCACAGGATGGAATCTGTAGAAGAACTGTGTGACGACATAGCCCTAATCAATTCGGGTCAATGCGTCTTAGAAGGCAGTGTGGAAAATATAAAACAAGACTTTAAAGCACATGTTTTTGATGTCAAATATAAAGGAGAATTGAAAAGTAATATTGAGCATTTTGACACCATACTTTCAGAAGAAGGACACTCTGTATTTAAAGCTATTGACAAGGAGTATACTCACACTCTAATTCAGCAATTAGTAAAGCAAGTAGATGTAATTAGTTTTCATGAAAAACTCCCAACCATAAACGATGTATTCATTCAATCCGTAAGTAATGAATAAACTATTTTTGATAATAAAAAGAGAGTACTTATCAAGGGTGCGTAAAAAGAGCTTCATAATTATGACGCTTTTAACTCCTCTTTTCATGATTGGAATTTTTGTTGTCCCTACTCTTCTCGCCTATAACAATGAAGAACAATCATCAGTTGTAATAATTGATGAAAACAATTTCAGTGAGCTAGAATTTGTTTCAACCAAAAGCATTAAATACATCGAACTTGAAGAATCACATTTTGAGCAAAATAAATCTTCCCTAATTGATGCCTTTGATTTTGTACTTCACATCCCGAAAGTAGATTCTTTACCACAAATTGAAAATAGTATTGAAGTCTATTCAGAAAATCAAATGAGTTTGTCTATTAAACTCAACATTGAAAATGAAATTGACAAACAGCTAACTAATATTTACCTAGTAAAAAATGGCATTGATTTAGATAAAATTAAAAATTCAGAAAGCAAGACCTCTCTCAAAACCTTTGTGGTGGATGAGGAAGGACAAAACACGGCAGGGAATTCTGAAGCTAGCTTTGGAATTGGATTGGCGGGTGGTTTTCTGATATACATTTTCATCTTTATGTATGGAACAATGGTCATGCGAAGTGTGATTGAAGAAAAAACAAATCGAATAGTAGAAATTATAATATCATCTGTAAAACCATTCGAATTGATGTTTGGCAAGATTATTAGCGTAGCACTGGTAGGCTTAAGTCAATTTGTAATGTGGATAATTTTAGGCTCGATATTTTTACTCATTGCAAATGGTTTACTTTCAACAGAGGTAGACTTCACTAATTTAAGTGCTAATGAAGGCGTAGCATCTGAAATAAACGCCTCACTAATGGCACTGCCAATAAAGACATTACTTATAACCTTCCTTATTTATTTCTTGGGCGGGTATTTGCTGTACGGCTCGCTATTTGCAGCCATAGGGTCAGCATCAGACCAAGAGACCGACAGTCAACAATTTATCGTTCCCATTACCATCCCACTTATTTTATCTTTCATTCTCGTTCAAGTAATAATCGACAATCCTCATAGTGGACTGGCATATTGGTTATCCATAATACCTTTTACCTCACCCATCATTATGATTGCTCGAATACCATTTGGCGTGCCTATTCACGAGTTAATACTTTCAATCACTTTATTAATACTCGGCTTTTTATTTACAACTTGGTTAGCCGGAAAAATATACAGAGTTGGCATACTTATGTATGGCAAAAAAATCAGCTACAAAGAACTATGGAAGTGGTTAAAGTATAAAGACTAAATAATGAGAATAGCAATTATTGACTTAGGGACAAATACATTTAATTTACTCATCGCTGATAAAGATGAAAATGGAAATTTTAATACTGTCTTTAAACATAAAATCCCAGTTAAGTTAGGTGAAGAGGGTATTGATAAAGGCCTGATAGCTCCGAAACCATATCAGAGGGGTTTAAAAGCTCTAGAAAATCACATTAAAACTATCAATGAGTATAAAGTAGATAAGCATAGAGCATTTGCAACTTCTGCTATTCGTTCTACCTCAAATGGAAACCTTTTTGTAAAAGAAGTTGATGAACTCCTTGGACTAAAAATTGAAGTAATTGATGGCAGCAAAGAAGCTGAGCTAATTTATAATGGTGTAAAAGAAGCTGTTCCTTTTGAAGAAACATTTGATTTGATAATTGATATTGGAGGGGGAAGCACTGAATTTATCATCGCAAATAAAAAGGGTATTTCGTGGGCAAAAAGCTACCAGCTTGGTGTGTCTAGACTAAAGGAAATGTTTAAGCCATCAGACCCAATTAGTGATAAAGAAATTAAGAAAATTGAAGCGTATTTTGAATCAAATTTAAAAGATTTATTTGAGGAACTTTCCAAAACCCCCTGTATAAAACTAATAGGCTCTTCAGGTTCATTTGATACATTAGTAGATATGATTTGTAATCAGTATAATGACAAAAAAAGAAGAAAGAAAAAATATTGCGATATCAAATTAGAGGAATACGATTGGGCACAAAAACACATCATTAAATGTAATCTAGGCGATCGCATTGCAACTCCAGGAATGATTGAAATGAGAGCCGACATGATAGTAATATCAGTCATTTTAATAAACTACATTCTCAAAAAAACGAATATGGAGTTTATTAACCGCTCGAAATACGCCTTAAAAGAAGGAGCTTTAAACCATTACTTCTAAAGAAAGGATTTGGCTTTACTTAAAGCCTTGGGAATCCCAGAAATATCTTTACCACCGGCCGTAGCAAAAAAGGCTTGACCACCACCACCGCCACTAATTTCTACGGCCAATTCTTTGACAATTTTTCCAGCGTGTAAGTCCTTATTTTTAGATAGTTGCTCAGACACAGCAACAGTTAGCATTGCTTTTCCGTCCGCCTTTGAAGCTAATACTAGCAATAAATTATCATTCTCCTTTGTTAATTTAAAGACAAGATTTTTTATACTTTTTGAATCTAAATCCACTTCGCTTGAAACTAAGTTTACGCCATTAATCTCTTCAGCCTTAGTCATTAAATCACCCAATAAGTCCCCTGCTTTTTCGGAATTAAGCTGATTAATTTTTTTGTTAAGAGCTTGATTTTCTTCAACCAATTGACTCACAGATTTTAGTAAATCATTAGTTTTCAAAACCCCTTGTAATTGATTTAATACGCCAAGTTTATCCTCGTAAAAACGAACCGCTTTATCAGCAGATACAGCTTCAATCCTTCTGATACCTGATGCTACTGCACTTTCTGAAAGAATTTTAAAAAGTCCTATTTCTCCAGTAGATTCAACGTGAATACCTCCACACAGCTCGGCTGAACTACCAAACTTAATGACTCGAACAGTATCGCCATATTTTTCACCAAATAGTGCCATAGCACCCATTTCTTCCGCCTTAGTAAAGGGTAAGTTTCTAAACTCTTCAAGAGAAAAGTTAGCACGAATTTTAGAGTTCACACTACGTTCAATAGTTTTTAAATCTTCACTATCGACCTTTGAGAAATGAGAAAAATCAAAACGCAAATAATCCGAGTTAACTAACGACCCCTTTTGTGCCACATGATCACCTAAAACCTCTCTAAGCGTTTCATGAAGTAAATGAGTAGCGGTATGATTATTAGCAGAATTCTTTCTTTTTACAACATCAACTTTAGCTATAAAATCAGATGTAAGATTGCTAGGTAGAGCCTCTACTATATGAACAATTAGATTGTTTTCCTTCTTAGTATCTAATATCTGAACAGTCTCTGAATCATTAACTAATTGCCCAGTATCTCCTACTTGCCCTCCTCCTTCGGGATAGAATGGAGTCAGATTGAATACTAAATGATAAAACTCTTCACCTTTTTGCTTTACCTTTCTGTACCTGACAATTTTCACCTTAGATTCTGCCGAATCATATCCAACAAACTCTTCCACCTCATCTTCAAATAACACTTCCCAATCGTCTGTTTCTAGAGAGGTAGCCTTTCTTGATCTTTCCTTTTGAAGTTCTAACAAAGAATTGAAGGCTTCGATATTGACCTTGCAGTTTTTTTCTTGTGCCAAAAGCTGCGTTAAATCAATAGGAAAACCAAATGTATCGTATAGCTCAAAAGCGTCTTTTCCAGATACTACCTTATCTTTTAAATCAATAGTTTCAAAACGAGCTATTCCTTTATCCAAGGTTTTCAAAAAGGAGGCTTCTTCTTCTTGAATGACTTTTTTTATTAAATCAGATTGTAACGATAATTCTTTGAACTGCGAGCCCATATTTTCAACAAGTTCGTCAACTAGATGACACATGAAAGGATCTTTAGCATCCAAAAAGGTAAAGGCATAACGAACAGCTCTTCTTAAAATTCTTCTGATAACATAACCTGCTCCAGTGTTTGAAGGCAATTGACCATCAGCAATGGAGAACGCAACTGCTCTTAGATGATCGGCAATAACACGCATGGCGATATCGTCTTTTTCATCGGCACCGTATTTCTTGCTTGAAAGCGAAGCAATTTTTTTGATAATAGGCTGAAATATATCTGTATCATAATTGGATTGAACTCCTTGAAGAACCATACACAAGCGTTCAAAGCCCATACCGGTATCTACATGAGTTTGGGGTAAAGCCTCTAAGCTACCATTCATCTTTCTGTTGAATTGCATAAAGACCAAGTTCCATACCTCAATGACTTTAGGATGGTCAGCATTTACTAATGTTTTTCCGTCCACTTTTTTACGGTCTTCATTGGAACGTATATCAACATGAATCTCAGAGCATGGACCACAAGGACCGACCTCACCCATTTCCCAAAAATTATCTTTTTTGCTTCCGTCTATAATTCGATTTGTATCAATAAGCTTAGACCATATATCAAAAGCTTCATTATCTTTCTTTAGACCGTCCTCATTACTACCCTCAAATACAGAAACGTATAATCTATCTTTATCAATCTTGTAAACCTCTGTTAGCAGTTCCCATGCCCATTCGATAGCCTCTTTTTTGAAGTAATCTCCAAAAGACCAATTACCTAGCATCTCAAACATAGTATGGTGATAAGTATCATAGCCAACCTCTTCCAAGTCGTTATGCTTACCAGAAACTCTCAAGCATTTTTGCGTATCACAAATACGCTTTACTTTCGGAACAGTATTTCCTAAAAAGTAATCCTTAAACTGATTCATGCCTGCATTTGTGAACATCAAGGTTGGGTCATTTTTTACAACCATTGGTGCTGATGAAACAACCGAATGTGTCTTTTCTTCAAAGAAACTTAAAAACTGATTACGAATTTCTGTCGATTTCATTTTTACAGTATAAGGTTATAATTCACACAAGTCTGTTGACAAGAAGAACAGAGCTTGTGCATAATTTACACGAATTACGTACTTTTGTGGCAAATTTAGGTAAAATACCTTATGAAAAAAGCAAAGTATTATTACGATAAAAAATCTCTTTCCTACAAGAGAATCGAAAAAACATGGAAACACAGGTTAAAAAATATTTCTGTTTTCATGTTTTCGAGTGCTTTTTTCGGTTTGATTATGGTAATTGCCGCTTTTAACTTTTTTGATAGTCCAAAGGAAAAAATGCTGAAAAGAGAGCTTGATAAACTCAAGCTACAGTATGAGCTTATGGACAAAAGCCTCAACCAAATTTCAGCAGTTTTAGAAAATATTAAAGATAGAGACGATAATATTTATCGTGTAATTTTTGAAGCTGAGCCCATCCCCAACTCAATTCGCAAAGCAGGTATTGGTGGTGTAAATCGTTATAAAGACCTAGAAGGCTACGATAACTCTGAAATACTGCTATCTACTGTCAAAAAAGTTGATCAGATTTCCAAACAGCTTTACATACAGTCTAAGTCATTTGATGAAGTTATTGAAATGGCACAAAGAAAATCGGACATGATGGCTTCTATTCCTGCTATACAGCCGGTAAAAAATAAAGAACTTAAGCGAATAGCTTCTGGCTATGGTAGACGTATTGACCCCTATTATAAAAAGCTAAAGTTTCACTACGGCGTTGACTTCTCAGCACCCAAAGGCACTCCAATTTATGCTACTGGTGACGGAAAGGTTGCTAAAACTAAGCGAAGCCGAAGAGGTTTTGGTAATCATATTGTTATTGACCATGGTTATGGTTATGAGTCACTATATGCTCACATGACAAAATATACCGTTAGAAAAGGTCAAAAAGTAAAACGTGGTGACGTTATTGGCTATGTAGGAAGTACTGGTAAATCTACAGCTCCTCACCTTCATTATGAAGTTCATAAAGACGGTAAAAAAATAAATCCGGCCTATTACTTTCACAACGACTTGTCTCCGGAAGAGTTTGACAGAATGTTAGAACTTTCTTCACAAGAAAACCAATCCTTCGACTAATATGCCTTACAAAGAGAAACCCATTGAAAAGTTATACTACTCCATTGGAGAAGTGGCTAAAACTTTAGATGTCAATGTTTCTCTAATTCGATTTTGGGAAAAAGAATTTGATATTCTTCAACCTAAAAAGAACAAAAAAGGAAATAGAATGTTTACAAAGGTTGATTTTGAAAACCTCAAAATCATCTACCACCTTGTAAAAGAAAGAGGATTTACACTAGAAGGGGCTAAAAAGAAACTCAAAGAAAACAAAGACGATACCATCAACAATTTCGAAATTGTATCAAGGCTTAAAGAAATACGAAGTTTCCTTGTGGACTTATCTGAAGAATTATAGATCAACAAATATATTTTCTGAAGACAAATTGTTTCTTTTAAATAGATAATCAATAGCTTTTCTTCCTTCATCACCCAAACTCACAGAATATTCATTGACATAAAGCTGTATGTGTTTTTGCATCACATCATAACTCATTTCTTGAGCATACTGGCAAACATACTCTTCTGAACTTTTAGGATTTTTAAAAGCGAATTCTATTGATCGCTTCAATACTCGCTGAACTTTCTGCTGAATTTCTGAGCTAAATGTTCTTGAAATAGCAATACCTCCTAATGGAATTGGTAATTTAGTTTCAGACTCCCAGTACTCTCCTAAATCCATAACTTTTTGCAAGCCTTTTTGCTCGTATGTAAATCTATTTTCATGAATAATTACGCCTGCCTCTACATCACCATTTAGTACCGCATCTTCAATTTCAGAAAAAATGAATTCACAAGTATTTGTATATGTTGGAAAAGCTAACTTAAATAAACTATTTGCTGTGGTATATTTCCCAGGAATAGCCACTTTAGAGTTAGCATTCAATAGAGACTTATCTAGTTTTGAAATTACCAAAGGTCCACAGTTTTTACCCAATGCTGAACCACTTTGTAGTAAAATATAATCTGAACTGGCGTGTAAAAACGCATTGAAGGACAACTTTGTAATGTCTAATTGTCTTTCCAAAGCCATACGGTTCAATGTCTCAACGTCTTCTAAAACAACATCAAACTCTAATCCTTCAGTATCGACTTTTTGATGTACTAAAGCATCAAACATAAAGGTATCGTTAGGGCAAGGGGAAAAACCAAGAGTTAGCTTCATAGTGTTGAAATAAATTGTTCTAACTCTTTATTCAATTGTTGAATAGCTAAAGGAATATTCCAATTGGATTTGTTTCTTTTTTCCACAACATTTGAAATCGCTCTAATCTGAACACAAGGAACATTAGCGTCTTTACAAGCCAACATACAAGCAGCACCTTCCATACTTTCAACTTGGGGATTTAAGCGATGGACTATTTTCATAATTGATAATTCATCACCATGAACAGTATTAACAGTAATTCCTCTCGCTTTTTTAAGGTGTGTTCGCTCAGCCATATTTACTTTATAGTCCATTTCTAATTCCATCTCTAAAGGCGAAAGGAATCTATTGCCATCTTGGGCTCCTAATTCTGAGAGGTAGTCTTCATTGACTTCAACCACACTACCTACTTCCAAAGAGCGATTAAAAGAGCCTGCAATACCAACATTTATTACCAAATCATATTGATTTTTGGAAAGTTCCTTAGCAACTGCAATTGCTGTTGAAACCATACCTACACCTGTTATTAAATGGTGATTGCAATTGAGTGTCAACTCCTCTTTCGTTGCCGTTACAATTAGGAAATTCATAGTACAAAGATACCAATTCCTTTGTGTAAAAAGGTCGTATATTTGCCGTTCTCAAAAAGAAAAAATGATTTATATAACTAGAAGAGAACGATTTAATGCCGCCCATATGCTCAGAAATGAGAAGTGGAGTGATGAAAAAAACATTGAAGTATTCGGAAAATGTGCTAATCAGAATTGGCACGGTCATAATTTTGAGCTGTTTGTAACAGTAAAAGGCGAAGTCAATGAAGATACAGGCTTTGTTGTCAACCTAAAAGACTTAGCATCTGTGATTCAGAACAAAGTCATTGAAAAGTTAGACCACAAAAATTTAAACTTAGATGTTGATTTTATGCGTGGAAAGATGGCTTCAACAGAAGTTCTAGCTATTGCCATTTGGGAAGAATTGGAAAGTGATATAAATCAATTAGGAGCTACGCTTCATCTAGTAAAAGTACAAGAGACAGAAAATAACTTTGTAGAATATTTCGGAAAATAAATTACATGTCAGGATATAAAAAAGAAGAAAGCTATAATACAGATACTCTAGATTCTCTAAAGAAACACTACACAAAAGTATTGGATTTGATTGGTGAAGATTCTAGTAGAGAGGGGCTTATAAAAACGCCAGAGCGATTAGCAAAAGCTATGCAATTTCTCACTCATGGCTATGACATAAATCCATCTGAAATTTTAGAGTCTGCTATGTTTTCAGAAAATTATAGCCAGATGGTATTGGTAAAGGAAATCGAATTCTATTCCCTTTGTGAACACCATTTGTTGCCTTTCTTTGGTAAAGCTCACATCGCCTATATTCCTGATGGTAAAATTGTAGGACTCAGTAAAGTTCCTAGAGTCGTTGATGCCTTTTCGAGGCGTTTGCAAGTACAAGAACGTTTGACAAATGAAATCCGAGACTGTATACAAAACACATTAAAACCGAAAGGCGTTGCTGTTGTAATGGAGGCTCGTCATTTATGTATGCAGATGCGTGGCGTAGAAAAACAAAACTCCATGACCACAACATCTGCATTTTCTGGTGCTTTTCTAGACAGTGAAAAAACTAGATTAGAATTTATGAATTTAATAACCTCAAAACTGAGTTAATATGAAAGCATATGTATTCCCTGGACAAGGGGCACAATTTCCTGGTATGGGAAAAGACTTATACGAGAATTCGGAATTAGCTAAAGACCTTTTCGAGCAAGCCAATTCCATATTGGGCTTTAGAATTACAGACATAATGTTTGAAGGAGAGAAAGAAGAACTCACTCAAACGAAAGTAACACAACCGGCAATTTTTCTTCATTCTGTAATACTAGCAAAAGTGTTAGGTGAAGATTTTAATGCCGATATGGTAGCTGGTCACTCACTTGGCGAATTTTCAGCACTCGTTGCTGCCGACTACATGACTTTTGAAGATGGTTTAAAACTAGTATATAAACGTGCTATGGCAATGCAAAAAGCATGCGAACAAAACCCGTCCACGATGGCAGCCATTTTAGGCCTTGAAGACAGTGTTGTTGAAGATATCTGCAATGGTATTGATGGTGTAGTTGTTCCTGCAAATTACAATTGCCCTGGTCAATTAGTGATTTCTGGCTCAGTAGAAGCCATTGATGAGGCCTGTGAAAAGCTTACAGATGCAGGTGCACGAAGGGCATTAAAACTTCCTGTAGGTGGTGCCTTTCACTCACCTTTGATGGAACCAGCACAAGTAGAACTTGCTAATGCCATTGAAGAAACACCCTTCAAAGAAGGGAATTGTCCAGTGTATCAAAATGTTACTGCCAAAGCAGAAAGCGAACCTAACACCATTAAGTCAAACCTCATAAAGCAATTGACCGCATCCGTGAAATGGACACAAACAATGCAACAGATGCAAAGCGATGGATTGTCAAAAGTAATTGAAGTTGGCCCAGGAAAAGTACTGCAAGGGCTGTTTAAGAAAATGGATAGAGCACTAGAGACTGAAAGTGCACAAATCTTATAATAAATGATTCTTTAGTGTTCCACTATTTACAAGTACATGCCAATGCTTATTAGTAGTGCATTTGTGGTATATAGAAGCTTGATTGAGGTTGTGGCAATCCGTACCAACGAAGTCAACCATATTATTTTCTATTAGCTTTTCGGCTTTCAGCTTACACTCGCCACCATAATATCCTAACAGAGACAACAAGTTAAGTTGAAGCTTTACTGAACGGCTTTTATACTTTTTCAAGTCATTAATAGACATAAAGCCATAACGCTCGGGATGAGCTAAAATAACATCATACCCTTTAAGTTGTAGCTTAAATATAGACTCTGAAAAATTAGGCGGTTCTGAGACAAAAGAGGTCTCTATAAGAATATGTTTATTGCCAAAGGTTAAAAAGTCTTCGCCTTCATTTAATTTAGATTCAAAATAATAATCCACATAATATTCTGCTGCCGCACTAATGTCAACCTCAATAGATTGAGTCTTGAGCTCTTTTTTCAAATCTTCCAAACCTGACAGAATAATTTCAGGAGTATTTCTATAAAAATCATGCATTACATGCGGGGTAGTGATAATTTTCTTGAATCCCAGTTCTTGCATTTTTTTCACAAGTTTAACAGAAGTTTCTAAGTCTGGTGAACCATCATCAATTCCAGGAATAAAGTGCGAATGAATATCACAATTCAATGCCTCAAAGCCTATGGGCTCAAGCTTTTGCTCTTTTTTTCTGAAAAATGAAAACATCTATTTCTAACTGTATTGTTTAGAGTAGTACTGCTGATAGGCTCCAGAAGTCACACTATCTAGCCAATCTTGATTCGAAAGGTACCAATCCACCGTCTTTTCTAAGCCTTCGGCAAACTGTAAAGAGGGTTCCCAAGAGAGTTCTTTATTAATTTTTGAAGCATCAATAGCATAGCGTTTATCGTGTCCTGGTCTGTCTTTTACAAAGGTAATGAGGGACTCCGATGAGCCTGCTTCTCTACCCAACTTTTTGTCCATAATTTGACATAACAATTTTATCAAATCAATATTTGTCCATTCGTTAAAGCCTCCAATATTGTAGGTGTCACCAACTTTCCCATTATGAAATAATAGGTCTATTGCTCTAGCGTGGTCAACAACATACAACCAATCTCTGGTAAACATCCCGTCACCATAAACTGGAAGTGATTTATTATTACGAATATTGTTAATGAATAATGGAATTAGCTTCTCTGGAAATTGATTTTCTCCGTAATTATTTGAGCAATTTGAAATAATGTAAGGTAAACCATAGGTATTGCCGTAAGCCCTTACAAAATGATCTGAACTTGCCTTTGAAGATGAGTAAGGGGACTTCGGATCATAAGGCGTAGTTTCTGTAAATAAACCCTCTTTTCCTAATGAACCGTATACTTCATCAGTAGAAACGTGGTAAAATAATTTTCCATCAAAGTTATCTGCCCATAATTTTTTAGCAGAATGTAGTAAGTTAAACGTACCAATGACATTCGTCTGAATGAACTCAAGCGGGTTAGTTATGGAACGGTCAACGTGTGATTCTGCTGCTAAATGGATAACACCATCAAATTGGTATTTTTGAAAGAGTTCGTCTATATAAGCTGCATCAACTATATCTCCTTTTTCAAAAAAGTAATTTTCAGAAGACTCAATATCTGTAAGGTTTTCCAAATTCCCAGCATAGGTTAGCTTATCTAAGTTAACAATCTTTACATCTGGATATTTATTCACAAATAATCGCACAAGATGAGACCCAATAAAGCCTGCACCACCTGTAATTAATATTGTATTCATTCTAACATTTTGTTTTGCCTTTCAAAGATAATCAATAAATCA
Organism: Flavobacteriales bacterium; assembly: GCA_965277895.1. Classification (GTDB taxonomy): domain Bacteria; phylum Bacteroidota; class Bacteroidia; order Flavobacteriales; family UBA7312. The sequence goes on along the minus strand of CBDIDR010000001.1, from coordinate 806,947 downwards.
AACACAATCTCGTTATAAATGCGATTAGAATATTTAAATTAGCCAAAAATCAACCAATGAAGTTTAAGCTATTCGTTCTTTTTGCTCTATTCATTTTTAAGGGCTACTCTCAAGAGGAAGAGCAGATTAATGAAAAAGTTATTTTCGTTTCCCCTAATTATGAACTGCAATTTCCTTTGGGAGATATGAAAACCGATTTTGGCATAAATTCAAATTTAGGAATTGAATTATCTCTAATTACATCCAAGAATATTTATTTATCCTTCAATACGTCCTTAATATTTGGGAGCAACGTCAATGACACTACAATTCTTGACCACTTAATGGATGAGAATCAAAATATTATTGATGAAAATGGTCAGCTAGCAGATATTATACTACAGGAAAGGGGACAAAACATAAATCTTAGATTGGGTTACCTCTATCCTATTTTTCATCAAAAGTCGGGCATATTAGGCTATGGTTCTCTTGGCTACCATCAGCATAAAATAAATATTGATGTTAAGAACTCTAACGTCCCTCAGCTTAGCGATGAGAACAAAAAAATGTACGACCGCTTAACCGGTGGGCTAAGCACATCCTTATTCTTAGGCTTTTTGAATATTAGCAAAAATAAGGGCATTCATTTCTACTCAGGCTTTGAGTATACTCGTGCTTTCACCAAAAATCAAAGAGACTACAACCACAACAGTACTGTTTCCGATGATGTCAGAAATGACGGTTTTTTTGGAATTAAATTCGGATGGATTGTCCCCATATCTAAACGGTCAACTAGAGAGTTTTACTACTTTTAAAAAATGATAAGACTGTACCAAATAGGAATACATTTTTATGGTCTTTTATTGGCTTTCGCTTCATTGTTCAATAAAAAAGCCAAGTTATGGGACGAGGGACAAAAGAACGTCTTTCACAATTTACCATCAAACCCTAATAGTGAAATTGTGTGGGTGCATTGTGCATCTTTAGGCGAGTACGAACAAGCCATACCACTTCTAAAAAAAATAAAAGAATGGAAGCCTAACTATTCGCTGTTGGTCACTTTCTTTTCTCCATCTGGATTTGTTAATGCCAAGCAAGAATTTATTGACTACAAAAGCTATTTACCTCTTGACACCAAAAAAAATAGCCTACAGTTTTTGGATATTGTTAAGCCTAAACTTGCCATTTTTATCAAAAATGAATTTTGGCCTAATTACCTTTATGAACTGCAAAAGCGAAATACCCCTATTATTTCTGCAAGTGCTCTATTTCGAAGTAGTCAGTTTATTTTCAAACCGTATGGTAAGTGGCTTCTAGCCATCCTGAAAAACATCACTCACTTCTATGTACAAGACGAGAATTCGCAAGAATTATTAAAAAACAAAGGCTTTACCAACATCAGTATTTGTGGCGATAGTAGGTACGACAGGATAAAAAACCATCTTGCTAATAAAAAAAGCATTCCGCATATTGAGGCTTTTAAGTCTGGTAAAAAACTCATTGTTTGTGGCAGTACCTATGAGAAAGACAGCCAAATGATTATAAACATTAGCCGTCGTCAGCCTGATTTAAAATTTATAATTGCTCCGCATGAAATTGAACTGTCTAACAAATTAAAACATGACGGTATTTTATATAGCGAATCAAAGGATAGAGACCTTTCGAGCACCTCAATTCTTATCATCGATAGTATTGGCATACTTGCTCAACTTTACCATTATGCTGATATGGCTTACGTCGGCGGTGGTTTTGGTCATAACGGACTACACAACATTTTAGAGCCTTTAGTTTTTTCAGTGCCACTAATCATTGGCCCCAATTACCATAAATTTCCAGAGGCAAAAGAAGCTTTAGATGTAGGTACAGCCAATTCTATTGGTACGGAAGAAGATTTTGAAAAACTAATTCTAGAAAAACTCAGCAATCCAACTGATAAGTCTACGGTATCAAACTTCTGTTTGGAACGCAGTGGTGCCAGTAAAATCATCTTTGAGGGCATAAAAACACATCTTTAATTTTTCATTCATCCAAAAATATCCCAGTTCGTCCAAGTAATTTAATGAGTCGTCAAAAAGCATGGTGCTTAATTGAAAAAAGAGTCTTTTCTTTGATATATGAAATTACTAGAAAAATAGGCTTACTTCCTAAAAAGAGTGTTTCGTAAATAATTCGAAAGCTTATTTTTTAATCCCTTAAAGAAAGATAGCACCTGTAAATGGGTGCTATCTTTGTTTTATGTTAATCTATAAGATTTTAAAATAGAGTTTTTATGTGAGTGGCATTGGGTTTTCCTCTAAGCCTAAATTTTAAAACTCTATTTTTTACAATAAAAAAAGGCTGAAGAAATCTTCAGCCTTTTTCGTACCCAGGGCGGGACTTGAACCCGCACGGACATTACTGTCCATTGGATTTTAAGTCCAACGTGTCTACCAATTCCACCACCTGGGCTTGGGGTAATCCAATAAAAATCCTCTTCGTGAAAAGAGGATGTTGAGCGAGTGATGGGATTTGAACCCACGACCCTCACCTTGGCAAGGTGATGCTCTACCCCTGAGCTACACTCGCAGTAGGGAGGGCAAATGTAATACATTTTTCAGATTGCACAAACCCTCCATTTAAATTTTTTATTGCCCAATTACCTTTTTTATCTCATTCAACTTCATAAGTGCCTCAACTGGAGTCAATGAATTGATATCCAAGTCTTTTATTTCATCGCGAATACGCTCTAAAATAGGGTCATCAAGCTGAAAAAAACTCAACTGTAAGTCCTCATCATTGCTTGATTCGGTCACTTTGGGTTTTCCTTCTGTTGAATGGGCTTTTTCAAGTCGCTTCATTATTAGCTTAGACTTGTCAACCACTTGCTTGGGCATACCTGCCATTTTTGCTACATGTATACCAAAACTGTGTTCGCTACCGCCTTCAACTAGCTTTCTTAGGAACAAAATTTGATTGTCTATCTCCTTTACCGATACATTGAAATTCTTAATGCGTTTGAATGTAGACGTCATATCGTTTAACTCATGGTAATGGGTGGCAAATAAGGTTTTTGCTTTTGTAGAATGTTCGTGCACAAACTCTGCTATTGCCCAAGCAATGGAAATACCATCATAGGTGCTTGTTCCTCGACCAATTTCATCCAATAATATCAAACTTCGGTCAGAGATATTATTTAAGATACTCGCCGTTTCATTCATCTCCACCATAAAGGTAGATTCTCCTTGAGAAATATTATCAGACGCTCCTACTCTTGTAAATATCTTGTCGACAATACCAATACTAGCACTTTCTGCTGGTATGAAACATCCCATCTGAGCCAAGAGAACGATTAAAGCTGTTTGCCGAAGTATAGCGGACTTACCAGACATGTTTGGTCCAGTAATCATAATTATCTGTTGGTTTTCCCTATCCAAAAATACATCGTTGGCAATGTATTCTTCACCCACAGCTAACTGCTGCTCAATGACAGGGTGTCGACCATTTTTAATACTTAACTCATAGCCTTCATTAATTTCTGGCCTGATATACCTGTGTCGCTTAGAAAGTTCTGCAAAGGACAATAAACAGTCTAGTTGTGATATTCGTTGAGCATTTATCTGTACTTCTGGAATGTAATCAATCAGACTCAAAACTAAATCGTTGAATAACTTAGTCTCCAAAGCTAAAATCTTTTCCTCCGCTCCTAAAATTTTAGTCTCCAATTCCTTCAACTCTTGAGTAACATAACGCTCAGCATTTACTAAGGTTTGTTTTCTTATCCACTCCTCTGGAACTTTATCTTTGTGTGTATTTCTTACTTCTAAATAATAGCCAAACACATTGTTGAAGGCAATCTTAAGCGATGGAATGGCGGTACGTTCTGTTTCTCTTTCTAGTATTTGTTGCAAATGGGTGTGACTATGCTCAGCGATAGAACGCAAATCGTCTAGCTCAGAGTTTACACCCTTTGAAATCACCTTACCCTTGCTCAACGCAATTGGTGCGTCTTCATTAATTTCTTTAGCGACTCTATCTCTGATAATTTCACATAAATTCAGATGATCTGACAGCTGAACAAGTGACTTATTATTGGATTGTTTGCAGTATGCTTTTATTGGCTCAATAGCAGTCAATGCCTTCTTAAGCTGAACGACTTCCCTTGGATTAATACGTGCAGTGGCTACTTTAGAAATCAAACGCTCTAAATCGCCTATCTCTTTAATGTTGGTAGACAAAACCTCTGTATCGGCTTTCATAAAATAGTCAACAGCCGATAATCTATCCTCGATAAGAGTCTTTTCTTTTAAAGGAAATGCCATCCATCGCTTCAACAGTCGAGATGCCATTGGCGTAATGGTAAAATCTATGATGTCAATTAAAGTAATGGCATCCTCACTAGACGAATTAAATAACTCCAAATTTCGAATTGTAAACCTATCCATCCACACATGGTTAGACTCTTCAATCCTCTGAAGGTTAACGATGTGTTTAATGTGATTGTGGTGCGTTTCTGAAAGGTAATGCAAAGCTGCACCTGCTGCTATAGTTCCTGCCGTCATGGACTCAACGCCAAAGCCTTTAAGAGAAAGCGTCCCAAAATGTGCCAATAACTTCTCTTTGGTAAAATCATCAGTAAACACCCAATCTTCTAATGTACTGGTATAATATTTATCCCCAAAAAATTGACTGAACTTTTGGCTAAACTGTTTTTGAATAATTATTTCCGAAGGGTTAAAACTTTGAATAAGCTTACCCACGTATTCGTCCTTGCCTTGTGCTAGTAAAAACTCGCCAGTAGAAATATCCAAAAAGGAAATTCCCATTTCTTTTGCCCCAAAATGAATAGAGGCTAAAAAATTATTGGACTTATGGTCAAGGACTTTATCATTGTAAGACACACCAGGCGTGACAAGCTCCGTAACGCCTCGCTTTACGATGGATTTGGTTGCCTTTGGGTCTTCTAATTGGTCGCAAATGGCTACGCGTTGCCCTGACCTCACTAGCTTAGGCAAATAGGTATCTAAAGCATGATGGGGAAAGCCAGCAAGTGCATCATTCGAGGAGCCGTTTGAACGTTTAGTTAGTGTAATTCCTAAAATTTTGGATGCTTTAACGGCATCATCACCAAAGGTCTCGTAAAAATCCCCTACCCTAAATAATAGCATAGCAGTAGGGTATTTAGCCTTAATGCTATTGTATTGCTTCATCAAAGGGGTAACCTTCTTTACACCACTTGTATTTTTTTTAGCTGCCAACGGTCTATTTTATATAATTTAGCGAACAGATTTTAAAAGATGCGTAAGTTAAAAAATAAGGAGTTAAATCGTTTAAATTTAGAAGAATTTAAAAGTACAAAAAAATTACCGATTGTTATTGTTCTCGATAACGTTAGAAGTGCCCACAATGTAGGTTCAATATTCAGAACTTCAGATGCCTTTTTGATTGAAAAGGTAATGCTCTGTGGCATTTGTCCTACTCCGCCCAAAAATGAAATACGAAAAACCGCTTTGGGGGCAACCGAATCTGTGGACTGGGAATATTTTGAGAATACTGCCGACTGCATTAAAACTCTAGCTGAAAAAGATTTTTCCATACTTAGCATTGAACAAGCTGATAACTCAGTTGAGCTTCAAGATTTTGAAATTGACGGTTCAAAAAAAATAGCCTTAATTTTCGGTAATGAGGTAAATGGCGTAAGTAACGAGTGTATTAATCTAAGCGATGGTGTTATAGAAATACCCCAGCACGGAACAAAACATTCATTCAATGTTTCAGTCAGTGCTGGGATTATTCTTTGGGACTTAGCTAAAAAACTATAATCCTATTTCTTTATAAAGTCAACTCTTCTGTTCACTTCATTCATGTAGTCTTCCAAGTTGTAGCCTCCATTTTCAGAGTCTGCACTAAAGTTCGACTTTAGCAATAATGGACTTGCTTCACCTTTTGAAACCACTTCAAACCTATCAGCATCTACACCAAAGACATCAACAAGGTATCGGATTGCATTTTCTACTCTTTCCTTTGCTAGCTCTAAATTGAAGTCAATAGTTCCTCTATTATCAGCATGACCAACAACAAAGTATGTATCGCCTTCATTTTCATTCATTATTTTTGCTGCTATCGCTAATCTTTTAAAATCTTCACTTCGAATTTTTGTACTTGCAGTGCTAAAGAAAATTGATGGTAAAACAGTCGAAGATGAATTGCTACCACTAGATTTTTTAGACACCTCTATACCTTGATAGTTTACAATAGCTCCTTTTTCTGAACTCTCTAAATCTCTGCTATCTGGAACGCCATCACCGTCTGAGTCAATTTCAACACCATCAGAATTTACCTTAGCATTTCGTGATGTAAATACATCCTTATCTTTATAGTCATAAACGCCATCGTTGTCTATGTCCATAGGTACTCCTGAACCATCTACACTCACACCTTCTGGAGTTTCGTTGTCTTTATCGAAATAATCCGCTACACCATCTTCATCCGAATCTTTTGACATCTTTTGCACTTTTTGAGCAATGCGTTTTTGAGTATGGTAGGCATCATCCAAAGGATTATACCAATGCATTGATTTCTTTTTAGAACCCAATGAATAGGTTAAACCTAAAGAAAATGACATGAATCTATCGTTTTTTGTCCCCAATACATCTCTTCCTGACTGTTTTGCAATGTCAATAACATCTGAATTAATCAAGTAATATTTGATTTTAGCTGCAAAATCGATACGGTCACTAATTTTATATAACACATGTGTTGCAGCTTTGAAATAAGCTTCAGTTTGCAACTCTTTATTTTCTAAATCACTGTTTTCATAGCCTCTATATCCAATAACGTCATTATTAGATATTTTTCGTTGTACGGAACGGAAAGACATTAATCCGAGTCCTAATTCTCCAAAAATCTTAACCTTTGATGTTTGATACTTTTTAGTATTGAGCACAAAGTTTGATAGATTTATAAGTAAACTACCATCGAAATTCGTATAGTGTGCTAGAAACTTTGTCGACATAGTATCCAAACTAGCGTCATAAACTGTAGTACAGAGGTCGCAACTGCCGAACTCTCTTCGTAATCCACCTAACTTACCAAATCCTAGCTCAGCTTGTAAGCCATACATATTGTTGAACATTTTCTTGGCATTTACTGCTCCAGAAAATCTAAACTCATTAAAGTTTCCAATACTAGCCGGATAAAAATCATGTTGCTTAATATCTCCTAAAAAGATATTAGAGGACAGTACATCTGCACCGACAGAAATTGAATTGAATTGTTGACTTCTAGTTTGAGCAAATGAGCTTAAACACCCAACAAGAAGTAATAAGACTAATGTTAAATTTTTCATGATTTAAAAGTATTTATTTAGTTCGCAAAAGTAAGTTATTAAATAAAACATTGTTAACAATGATATATTTAAAATTATTATCATGTACACTCATAGTTTGTAACCTAATAAATATATATTTGCAATTATCAACTAACTTTTAATGAAATTCATGATAATGAAAAAGACAATTTTTTTCAAATCCTCAATAGTATTCGCAGTTCTATTATTACTTAGTTCGTGCGGCCTAGATTTAATGGTTTCTAAGTTCAACACTTTAGAATACACTGTTACGCCAACTCAAGTTGAAGTTCACGGTGGAGTCATCGACATTGAACTAGATGTAAACATCCCAAAAAAATATTTCCAAAAAAGTGCTTCGGCTGAGTTCAGACCTATGCTAGCCGAAAGTGCTGATAGTGATAACAAGGTCTTTTTTGAGCCTGTGAAACTACAAGGCGAAAAAGTATCGTCTAATGGTAAAACCATTGGCTATGTAACTGGTGGAAAATTCACTTACAAAGGTAGCGTAGAGTATACAGAAGATATGTTTGCTTACGACTTGTTTGCAACAGCTACTGCTACTATGAATGACAACAGTAAGTACCTTGGCTCATTGAAAATTGCAGACGGCATTATGGCTACTGCTACTCGAGTAAAGAACAATGAAGAGCCAAAATTCGCTGACCATACTTACGAGAAAGAAACTATTCTCGAAGAAACAGCTGTTATTTACTTTACCGTTAACAATTCTACAGTAAGGTATTCTCAAAAAAGTTCTGACGAAGTAAAACGTTTGAAAGAATTCGCTAAGCAAGGCTTCAAAACAAAAAACATTGAAATTTCTTCGTATGCTTCACCAGAAGGTAGTTTAGATGTCAATGATAAAGTTTCAGGTAACAGAGCTAAGTCCACTTTCTCATATGCCAAGCGATTAATGAGAGATTTGAAAGTTGATGGTGCTAAAAACGATGATTTATACATCAACAGTTCTAAAGGTGAAGACTGGAATGGTTTCAACAATCTAGTTAACTCATCTGACTTAAAGGATAAAAGTAAAGTTTTAAATATTGTCAGAAATCAGAAAGACCCTCAAAAAAGAGAGGAAGCCATTAGAGATATGGCTGAAATTTATGACGCAATAGAAGATGACGTTCTTCCAAAATTAAGAAAAGCGACTATCACTCTTCGTGTTTATGAGCCAAAGAAAACAGATGAAGAAATTGCCTCTTTAGCGATTTCAGACCCTTCTCAATTAGACATGAAAGAAATGCTATTTGCTGCTACTTTGTTAAATGACAATTCCATTAAGAAAACTATTTACAAAGCAACTACAAGTGCCTATCCTAACGACTATAGAGCATACAACAATTTACTTTGCTTGAATATCATTGAAAAAGATTTTAATAAGGCAAAGATGAATTTAGGTAAAGCAGAAAAATTAGGGGCCAATGCAAAAGAAGTTAGCGAGAACAAGGGAATAATGGCAGCTATATCAGGTGATTTAGATGGTGCTAATTCTTTATACAGTAAATCAGGAGCATCTGACCTAAACAAAGGTATTCTAGCAATTAAAATGGGCAATTATGCTTCTGCTAGTAGTAAACTTAAGGGTAATGGCTACAATGCTACACTTGCTCAAATCCTAAATGGAAATAATGCTACTACAAGTGATAAAACAGCTGAGGGCTACTACTTAAATGCTATTTCAAATACACGTTCAGCTGACTTTGATAAAGCAGTCCAAAATTTAAGTCAAGCAATAAGCTTAGATGCTAATCTTTCAAAGGAAGCTGCTAAAGACGTTGAATTCATCAAACTGAAAGATAATTTAGAATTTCAATCTTTAGTTAAGTAATAAAATAAATTTCAGAGATTAAAAAAAGCCCGTTATCACGGGCTTTTTTTATATAATAATTCTATGAATTCCTTTTTCATAGGACTGTTCAGTAAGCTTTACAAGCTTATCAAAAGTAGAGGTTTCAGTCACAAAATCTTTATCTGATACATCAACAATAATAACAGGATAATCTGTTTGCTTCTTAAAGAAATCAAAGTATTTATTCTGAATATCTAATAGATAGTTGTCGGAAATATCTTGCTCATAATCCCTTCCTCTTTTCAGAATATTTTGCTGCAATCGACTTACATCAGAGTGTAAATAAAGAATTAAATCTGGCTTTGGCAAATTGTTGAGAGCGATATCGGAAAGCCTATTAAATAGTAATAACTCATCATCTGACAGATTGTTTTTTGCAAATAATTTTGACTTAACGAAAAAATAATCTGAAACTAGACCTTTTGAAAATAAGTCTTGATCTCTGACCTCCCCCAGTTGTCTATAGCGTTCCGCCATAAAAAACAACTCCAATGAAAAGGCATACCTCTCCGGGTTTTTATAAAATTTTGGAAGAAATGGATTGTCAGCAAATTCTTCCAGTATGAGCTTACAGCCTAACTTTTCAGACAGCATATTTGAAAAAGTAGTTTTACCTACTCCAATATTTCCTTCTACAGCAATGAACTGATAACTCATACCTTTACTACTTTTGCATAATCTTTACATTCCTTCAACAAATCTGCCAAAGTCAACTTCATAACAGGGTGAACAAAACCTTCTGCTATTTCACACATTGGTAAAAGTGTAAAACGTCTGTTCTGAATTCTAGGATGCGGAACAGTCAAATCAACTGACTCTATGATATCATCATTATAAAACAATATATCTACGTCAATTTCTCGCGCCTGATATTCTTCAGAATTTGATCGCACTCGCCCCAAACCTTGCTCAATGAATTGACATTCATCTAAAACCCTTTTCGCTTCAAAATCTGTCTTGATAAATAGTACTTTATTTAAAAAGGAATTATCGTGACTAAACCCCCAAGGAGGTGATTCGTAAAAGGAAGATTCTTTAATTAACTCCCCTACATTTTTGAAAATCAAGTCAGCCGCTTTATTAATAAAGGATTTTGAGTCTCCTAAATTACTGCCCAATAACAGATAAACATAATTCATTCGACTAATTTAATTAAGGTTACAGAATTAAGCCTACAAATATTCTAAAAAAATGTAACTTTGAATTGAATTAATTAACCAAAATCTCATAGCTATGCTAAAATTCCTGAAAAGCGTTTTAAAATCAGTATTCGTTACCATTATTTCATTTTTTCTTATTGTCTTAATATTTGTAGTCATCGGCGTATCTTCTTCAAGTTCAGAAAAGGAAGTCGTTGTAAAGGATAAAAGTATTCTTGAAATTAACTTGAATGAACAAATAGTTGACAGAGGCTCTGAATTTGACTTTGATATCAGCTCAATACTCAATGAAGAAAATACATTCGGATTAAATAAAATTCTAAAATCCATTGAAAAAGCAAAGCATGACGATAGAATTAGAGGTATATATTTAAATATAGAAATGCCTCAAACGAGTTCTGCAACAACTGAAGAAATCAGAAATAAACTTCAAGAATTTAAAGATTCAACAGACAAATTTATAATCGCATACAGCGAGGTGTATTCTCAAAAGAGCTATTACCTATCATCTATAGCAGATGAAGTTTATTTACATCCAGAAGGTGTGGTGGAATTAAAAGGTCTATCATATGAAGGCATGTTTTTCAAAGGTGCTTTAGAGAAGTTAGAAGTTGAACCTCAAATAATAAGACACGGTAAATTTAAAAGTGCTATTGAGCCATTTATCCTTGAAAAAATGAGTGATGAAAACAGAGAGCAAGTCAATCGCTTCCTTACCTCTATTTGGAATAATATGAAAATGGGGATTTCAAAAGCAAAAAACATTTCAGAAGAAGAATTAAACGCCCTAGCGGAAAATCTATCTGTTCAGTCACCTAAAGATGCTGTTGACTATGGACTAGCTGATGCTTTACTGTTTGAGGACCAAGTTAGAGATACCCTCAGACAAAAATTAGAAATAGAAAAAGATGCCAAGGTTAATAAAATATCACTTAGAAAATATTCTGAAGTAAGTGTAAAGACAGGCAAAAAGAAATATTCAAAAGATAAGATTGCTGTTATTTATGCTCAAGGAGATATAAATAGCGGAGAGGGTGATAATCTAAGTATTGGCTCTGTTACTACTTCAAAAGCAATTAAAGAAGTACGAGAAGATGAAAAAGTAAAAGCTATTGTGTTAAGAGTTAACTCCCCTGGTGGAAGTGCTTTAGCATCCGAAACTATTTTGAGAGAAATGGTATTAGCAAAAGCAACTAAGCCAGTCGTGGTATCTATGGGAGATGTTGCAGCCTCAGGTGGTTATTATATTTCGTGTAAAGCCGATACTATAGTTGCTAGCCCCACAACTATCACGGGTTCAATTGGTGTATTTGGCATGTTATTTAACCTTGAAAATATGATGGAAAACAAACTTGGTATTACTACTGATCGAGTAAAAACAAATTCATATGCTGACTTAGGCTCACTGACTAGACCCTTAACAACTAATGAAAGAGATATTATCCAAAATCAAGTGGAACGAATTTACGATACCTTTATTACAAATGTTTCTGAAGGAAGAAACATGACAAAATCTGCTGTTGACTCTATTGGTCAAGGTAGAGTATGGACTGGTGAAGATGCTAAAGAATTAGGTCTTGTAGACGTACTTGGCGGATTAGAAGATGCCATTGAAATAGCAGCAGAAATGGCTAATCTAGAGAGTTACAGAATCAAAAACCTACCCAAGATTAAAAATCCATTTGAGGAAATTATTGAAGACTTAGGCGGACAGGTAACAACAAAGTTAGTAAAGAACGAATTAGGCGAATCATATGAGTATTACCAACAATTAAATGAGGTAATGCAAATGGAAAATGTGCAAATGCGTATGCCAATGCAGTTTGAGATTTATTAATTAGATTTGCTTTTGTGAGAGAACAAGCACACACACTTTTCCTTATACTTAGTGGCGTATTTATTGCTGCCTTGGTAAGTTGCAATCTGATTTTTCAGAAGTTTTTTAGCTGGTCGCCATTTGGCTTGTACACTTTTGAAATTTCTGTAGGGATATTACCTTACCCCATTACCTTTCTAGTAACCGATATTATTTCAGAAATATATGGTAGAAAAAAAGCCAATAAAGTGGTTTTAGCTGGTTTATTCTCAAGTCTTTTCGTTCTTGCAATTATTATGGTAGCTAACGCCACTCAGGCAACAGATTGGTCACCCATTGACAATGATGTTTTTAGTAGTGTCTTCGGACTAACTGGCATAGCCGTAGGTGCTTCTATGCTAGCATACCTACTTGCACAGTTTATTGACATCCGTGTTTTTCATTTTTGGAAAAAACTAACCAAAGGAAAATATTTATGGTTAAGAAACAACGCCTCTACTTTCACTTCTCAACTAGTGGATACAGCTACTATTTTGATACTCTTATGTTTAAGTGGAAGTATCGCTTGGGATAAGTTCTGGCTATTACTCCTTAACGGTTTTCTATTCAAGGTGATTATGGCAATGATTGACACTCCTATACTGTATTTAGTTATTGGACTTATCAGAAAGAAGTTTAATCTAAAGGATGGTCAAGAATTAGACTTTTAATATTCTAAGCTAACCACATAACCTTGATGTTTTCTGATATTCAGAACATTCAGATAGTCAAACATCAAGTATTGTCCTTTTATACCCGTAAGAACCCCTTCAACAACAGGAAGTTTATCAAAACTTAAACTTTTAACCTTTTCGGGATATTCAAGAACTGGGTAACTCAAATCTTGTAATTCTGAATCAACCACATACTTTCTTAATTCAGGCGATAGGTTTTGAGTCATTTCCTTTTTAAGTTCCAAAAGGTTAACATCAGGGTTTATCTGATTCTTCAACATCTTTTGCCAATGGGTTTTATCAGCAATGAAGGCTTTGAGGGATACTTCTATCATACCTGCAAGGTATCTGTTTGGAGCTTCAGCTAATACTATCGTTTGAACAGCACCTTGGTCAATCCATCTTGTTGGTATTTGAGGTTTTCTAGTAATACCAACCTTGGCATTTGCCGTTAAAGCCAAGTATACGATTTGCGGGGTTAAATGGTATTTGGTTTCCCATTCCATATCCCTACCAATACCTAAGTGAGCTTGACACCTTTCTGGATGAATAATACACTCTGAGGCTAAAGGGGAACTTTGAAAACATGGATAACACATGCCTTGATTGAATGATTTATATGTTTTTGCCCCACAGTTAATGCAAAAAATATCATTTTCATAAGTCAGACGAATGCGTTTATTAATCAATGAATTCACATCAATCAGTTCACTACCAATGGGTAAATGGTAATGTATAGGTGCCTTCAGCTCTGCCTTCATTTTTAATAATCCACCTGTTATTTTCATTTCAAAATATTATTTTTATGCATCAATACTTTAACCAAGATATGATTTTTTCTTTAAAAAATTCACTAATGTCATGGGTAATGAGAAAACGAATTCATCAAATCGATTTGTTCAGAAATTACCCTCACGAAGTTCAGCAAGAATGGCTAGAATCTCTCTTGGAAACGGCTAAAAATACCGAATGGGGTAAGCTGTATAAGTTTAATGAGATACAATCCTATGAAGAATTCAAAAGAAGAGTCCCTATCTCTGATTATAATGAACTCAGCCCTTTTATCAACCGCTTAAGAAAAGGTGAAGAAAATATTTTATGGCCTAGTGAAAGCAAATGGTTTGCAAAATCATCCGGGACTAGTGGCAGTGCCAGCAAATATATTCCAGTAACGAAAGAATCCCTGTACGACTGCCACTTTAAAGGCGGAAAGGATATGCTAACAATATACTGCGACAACTTTACTGAAACTCAAGTATTTAATGGTAAAAGTGTGATAATGGGCGGTAGTCATGAACCTTCATTAAGTGAGCAAAAAAAAGAAGGGGATTTATCGGCAATAATAGTGGAGAACTTACCTTTTTGGGTGAACGTACACCAAACTCCAAATAAAGAAATTCGCCTGATGAATGATTTTGAAAAGAAAATTGATCAGATGGCTGTCATTACCTCACAAGAAGATGTTACCAATATTTCTGGCGTTCCGTCTTGGATGCTTGTTTTATTTCATAAAATCTTAGAAAAAACTGGTGCAGATAACATCAGTGAAGTTTGGCCCAACCTCGAATTATATATGCATGGCGGAGTAAAATTCACCCCATATAAAAACCAGTTTGACAGTCTCATTCCAAATGGAGTAAACTACTTAGAAACCTACAACGCTTCAGAAGGGTTTTTCGGTATTCAAGATCAAAAGAATACTAATGATATGTTACTCATGTTAGATTATGGTATTTTCTATGAATTCATTCCGACAGATAAATTAAGTGAACGAGAAGCCATAGGTATTTGGGATGTAGAAATGGGAGTTGATTACGCATTAGTAATTTCAACAAATGCAGGGCTTTGGCGGTACCTTATCGGCGATACCATACAATTTACTTCCATAAAACCTTATCGCTTTATCATTAGTGGTCGAATAAATCAGTTTATTAATGCATTTGGCGAAGAACTCATAATGGCTAATGCTGAACAAGCCATAAATAAAGCATGTCAAAAAAACAATGCTGAAGTCAATGAATATAGTGCAGCACCAAAGTTTATGAAAGAGGGTGAAAAGGGAGCACACGAATGGGTATTCGAATTTAGCATAGCTCCTGATAGTAAAGAGAAATTCACCTCTGACCTTGACAATGCACTCAAAGAATTAAATTCAGATTATGCTGCAAAAAGAAATAAAGATATGGCACTAGTAATTCCAATTGTTCATTTTGTGCAAAAAGGTTTTTTCTATAATTGGATGAAATCACAAGGAAAATTAGGGCGTCAATTTAAAGTGCCAAGACTCGCTAACCACCGTAATCACATCGAATCGCTTTTTAATTTGATGGAAACTATGAAATCAGAATAATTCCTATTAAATTAGTGGCTAAATTTTATTGAAATGCACATAGCAATAGCTGGAAACATCGGCTCTGGTAAAACCACCTTAACAACTCTTTTATCAAAACATTATAGTTGGGAGGCACAGTACGAAGACGTTGATGACAACCCATATTTAAACGACTTTTATAAGGACATGCAACGCTGGTCCTTCAATCTTCAAATTTACTTCTTGAATAGTAGGTTTGCTCAAGTACAAGAAATACATAACGGCGACAAGGATGTTATTCAAGACCGTACAATGTATGAAGATGCATTTATTTTTGCCCCCAACCTACACGCTATGGGTTTGATGAGTACTAGAGATTTTGAAAACTATAAAAACCTGTTCAAGTTAATGAATACGTTTATACCTAGTCCTGACTTACTCATTTACTTGCGCTCATCAGTTCCTAATTTAGTAGAGCAAATTCAGAAAAGAGGAAGAGATTACGAAAACTCTATTAGAATCGATTACCTATCGCGTCTTAACGAGAGGTATGAAGCATGGATATCTTCCTATACGCATGGCAAACTTTTAATTATTGAAGTGGACAACCTTGACTTCCAACAGAACAAAGAAGACTTGGGCTTCATTATCGATAAAATTGATGCTGAAATAAATGGACTATTCTAATTAATTAAAAAAATAGACATAAAAAAACCCAGCATCAGCTGGGTTTTTTATTTGAAATAGTTTGGTGCTATTTTATATTGATTTCACCAATTATACTATCCTTGATTCTGAATTCAAAGGATACAGGCATACTACCAGAGTCATACACAAGTTCTCCTTTGGCAACAAATATTCCATTTACTGGCATTTCAACACTTGTAGAGTTAAAAGCCAACATTCTAGAAGACAAAATAGGATTTTTGGAAGTTTTAGAACCTATATCTTTGGCTTTAAAACCAACTTCGAAACCTTTGTCGTTTTTTGTGAAATATGTGCTCACTTTAATTTTCTCTCTTTCATCACCAACAGTAAAGGTTACAACACCTTTTGAAACATCTCTAGATTCCGATACCATTTCTGTTTTTACTGGCATTTCAGAAGTGCTTTCACTAGCATTTACAGGAACTAATGAAGGTGCAATTACTAAAGCTACAACAGACATCAATTTCAATAAAATGTTAAGAGATGGACCTGAAGTATCTTTAAATGGATCACCAACAGTATCACCAACAACTGCTGCTTTGTGAGCATCAGTTCCTTTACGTCCTGACTCTTCAATCATCTTCTTAGCGTTATCCCATGCTCCACCAGCGTTAGACTGGAAGATTGCCATAAGTACACCACATGTAGTTACACCTGCAAGTAATCCACCAAGCATTTCAGCACTTCCCAAGAATCCAACTAGTACTGGTACAACGATGGCTAATAAACCAGGAAGAACCATTTCTTTAATGGATGCTTGTGTAGAAATCTCAACACATTTGTCATATTCTGCAACGCCGTCTGCAGCATCAAATATTTTCTTGTCAGCGGCAGAAGCTTTAGACATATCAGAATTATTCTTACGCATTACTTCTAATGCTGCTTTAAGAGCTGGAATATCTCTAAACTGTCTTCTTACCTCTTCAATCATTGCCATGGCAGCACGGCCTACAGCATTCATTGATAAAGCTGAGAATACAAATGGCAACATACCACCTACTAATAATCCCGCCATAATTTCTGGCTTAGAAACGTCAATAGAAGTAATTTTTGCTGTTTTCATGAAAGCTGCAAATAGGGCTAATGCTGTTAATGCAGCAGAAGCAATTGCAAAACCTTTACCAATTGCAGCAGTAGTGTTACCTACAGCATCTAATTTATCTGTTCTCTCTCTTACTTCTGGATCTAATTCAGCCATCTCTGCAATACCACCTGCGTTGTCCGAAATAGGACCGTAAGCATCTACTGCTAACTGAATACCAGTATTTGCAAGCATACCTACTGCAGCAATTGCAATACCGTATAAACCAGCAAACTTGTGAGAAACTAATATCGCTGCAGCAATAAGGATAATTGGAATAGCCGTTGACATCATTCCTACTCCTAAACCAGCGATAATATTTGTTGCTGAACCAGTTTCTGACTGCTCAACAATAGAATTAACAGGTTTCGTTCCTGTTCCTGTGTAATACTCCGTTACTTTACCAACTGCTAAACCAGCTACTAAACCAGCAATAGTTGCCCAAAACACACCCATTGAAGTGTACTGAACACCTGACTCAACCCAACTTTCAGGAAGCATAGCGTTAATGATAAAATAAGAAGCAACTAACATTAATCCTGCTGAACCAAATTCACCAATATTAAGTGCCGCGTGTGGAGAACCACCATCTTTTACCTTAACGAAGAATGTACCGATAATAGACATTATGATACCTACTGCAGCTAATGCTAATGGTAAATAAACAGCTCCCAAACCATCAAATTGAGCTTGGAATTCTGGTAATGTAGCATAAACCGCACCCAATACCATTGTACCAATAATAGAACCTACATACGATTCGAATAAGTCAGCACCCATACCAGCAACATCACCAACGTTATCACCAACGTTATCAGCAATAGTAGCAGGGTTTAGTGGGTGGTCTTCTGGAATACCAGCTTCAACCTTTCCTACTAAGTCAGCACCAACATCGGCAGCTTTAGTGTAAATACCACCACCAACACGTGCAAATAATGCAATTGATGAAGCACCAAGAGAGAATCCAGAAAGAACATTAAGCACCTCTCCTATTTCCCAGCCTTGACCACTGTATATCATAAATAAAGAACTCAATCCAAGTACACCTAAACCAACAACACCAAGCCCCATTACAGCTCCACCAGCAAAAGCAACTTCTAAAGCAGCTCCTAAAGATGTTCTTGCAGCATTGGTTGTTCTTACGTTAGCTTTAGTTGCTACACGCATGCCAATGAATCCAGCAAGTGCCGAACAGATAGCACCAACGATAAATGATACTGCTACCATTCCGTTTGAGCCAGCCTCGCTAGTACCTTTAAAGTATAGAAGTACTGCAACTGCTAAAACAAATACAGATAATACTCTGTACTCCGCCTTGAGAAAGGACATCGCACCATCGGCAATGTTCTTAGCAATTCTCGACATTTTTTCAGTTCCTTCCTCTTGCTTAGAAACCCAAGCATTCTTCCAGAATACATAGCCTAATGCTAGCACACCGAATAACGGAAGATAATCTACAATCATTTTCATATTTTGAAATTTTAGTTAATTTAGGTTAGTTTAATTCTTAGTGTAAGTAACTTCTTTAACAGCCTCAATCAGCTTGTCTTTGTTTGGTAAAAAGGCCTCTACAAGTGTAGGTGCATAAGCCATTGGAGTATCCAAACACGTTACTCGTTTTATTGGTGAGTCTAGGAAATCAAAAGCATCCTTTTGCACTCTGTATGATATTTCAGTAGCGATAGAGCCAAGTGGCCACGCTTCTTCTAATACCACTAATCTATTTGTCTTTTTTACTGACTCTAATATGGTATCGTAATCAATCGGTCTTACCGTTCTTAAATCAATAACTTCAGCCTCTATGCCTTGTTCAGCCAATTCATCAGCAGCTTTGTAAGCTTCTTTAATAATCTTTCCAAATGATACGATAGTAACATCTGTACCTTTTCGTTTGATTTCGGCAACGCCAAGAGGCAATAAGTATTCGCCTTCAGGAATTTCTCCCTTATCACCATACATCTGCTCTGACTCCATAAAGATTACTGGGTCATTATCTCTAATAGCAGATTTCAATAATCCTTTTGCGTCGTATGGGTTTGATGGTACTACAACTTTTAGTCCAGGGCAATTAGCATACCAACTTTCAAAGGCTTGTGAGTGTGTAGCTCCAAGCTGACCAGCAGAAGCTGTTGGACCTCTAAAAACTATAGGAATAGGAAATTGACCTCCAGACATTTGTCTCATTTTAGCAGCATTACTGATAATTTGGTCAATAGCCACTAATGAAAAGTTAAAGGTCATAAACTCGATTATTGGGCGAAGACCATTCATGGCCGAGCCTACACCAATACCTGCAAAACCAAGTTCCGAAATTGGAGTATCTATAACACGTTTTTCACCGAATTCATCAAGCATTCCTTTTGATGCTTTGTATGCACCATTATACTCGGCCACCTCTTCACCCATCAGGTAAATGTTAGCGTCTCGACGCATCTCCTCACTCATGGCTTCACAAACAGCCTCTCTAAATTGTACTTCTCTCATTGTATTCCTACTATATTTAGGGTCTGCAAAAATAACATTTTTTACAAATTACCAAAGCCAGAAAACTACTATTAAAATCTTGTTGATACTAAAGTGCAATTCGTGCTTAATAATTACTTAAAAATCTTACTTTTGTTAATTCATAACTAACACTATTTAACAATGAATATACTGGTATGTATAAGTAACGTCCCAGACACCACTTCCAAGATTGAATTCACTAGTGATTCCACCTCATTTTTGACTGATGGAGTACAGTTTATCATCAATCCTTATGACGAGTTTGGACTTACTAAAGCTATAAAACTAAGAGAACAACATGGCGGCAAAGTCACTGTCGTTAATTTTGGCGAAAATACAAGTGAGCCGACTCTTCGAAAAGCCCTTGCAATTGGTGCTGATGAGGCCATAAGAATTGATGGCACTCCGACGGATAGTTTTTTAGTAGCCAAAGAACTATCTAAAGTAATTTCTGAAAATAATTTTGACCTCATTATATTAGGGAGAGAATCTATAGACTATAACGGTGGAGCTGTACCTGCTATGATTGCAGAACTATTAGACCTACCGTTTGTAAACGCTTGCACTGGATTAACAATAGAAGGCACTGAAGCTAAGATGGAAAGAGAAATTGAAGGCGGTAAAGAATTTGTAAGTTCTAGTTTTCCTCTAGTAATTGGAGGACAAAAAGGCTTAGTAGAAGAATCAGATTTACTGATCCCTAATATGCGAGGTATCATGACTGCAAGAACAAAACCCCTAACAGTAGTAGATTGCAGCGGAGACTCTGGAAAAAGTTCTTCAGTATCCTTTGAAAAACCTGCCGCCAAACAAGCGTGTAAAATGGTTGAAGCAGGTCAAGAAAAAGAATTAGTAACATTACTTCATCAAGAAGCTAAAGTAATATAAGTATGTCTGTAGTAGTTTTTGCCGAAAGTTGGAACGGCACATTTAAGAAAGGAACATTTGAAATACTAACATATGCCCATGATGTGGCAAAAAAAATGGACACCAAATGCGTGGCCGTAACCATTGGAGAAATTTCAGATGACCTTAAAGTACTAGCTAAATATGGTGCTGATAAGGTTGTAAGCATTTCTAATCATTTTGATGCTTGCGACAATAAAGGGCTTTCATCTGCATTAGCACAAATCGCTGATTCAGAAGGAGCTAACATCGTTATCCTATCTAACACCAATACTGGAAAAACCATTGGCCCAAGAGTAGCCGTAAAAATGGACGCTTCTTTTATCAGCAATACCGTTGAAGTGCCATCTGATTCGAGTCCTTTGGTTGTAAAGAAAAAGTCCTTTTCAGGAAAAGCATTTGAAATAGCTCAAAGCCATGCCGACAAGACAGTCATTGCCCTATCTCCTAATGCCTATAACATTACGGAGAACAATAATGACTCCTGCGACTTCACAACGGCCGATTGCCAAGTAGAAAACACTAATGTATCATCCATCAATGTTGAAAAAGCAAGTGGAAAGATTAGCCTAGCTGAAGCCGAGATTGTTATTTCTGCAGGTCGAGGATTGAAAGGTCCTGACAATTGGGGAATGATTGAAGAACTTGCTGATTTGTTAAGTGCTGGAACAGCATGTTCTAAGCCTGTGTCTGATATCGGATGGCGACCACATAGTGAACACGTTGGGCAAACTGGTAAAGCCATTGCTCCAAACTTGTACATTGCCGTTGGTATTTCTGGTGCTATTCAACACCTTGCAGGTGTAAATTCATCTAAAGTAATGGTGGCTATCAATACTGACCCTGAAGCACCTTTTTTCAAGGCTGCCGATTACGGAATTGTTGGCGATGCTTTTGAGGTCGTACCTCGACTAATTGAAGAAATCAAACAATTCAAATCATCTAATTAATGAAGCTAATTCAACTAGATATAGTTGGACTATCCAATAGTCAAACTCAATCTGGTGCATTCGCCCTAGTCCTTGGAGAAGTCCAAGGCATGCGAAGACTACCAATTGTAATTGGGAACTTCGAGGCTAAAGCCATAGCAATAGCTTTAGACAATGAGTTCAAGAGTCAGCGTCCTATTACGCACGATTTATTCAAAAGTATTTGCAAAGGCTATGATATAGTCGTTCAAAAAATTGTAATTAGCTCTATAAATTCTGGCGGCATTTTTTCTTCTATCATTTACTGTATTGATATAAATGGTAAAGAAATTGAAATTGATTCCAGAACTTCCGATGCTGTTGCCATAGCTATTCGTTTTAAAGCTCCAATATTTACTTATGCCGCTATACTAGATGAGGCTGGTATAATTTTGGAACAAGACATTACCGATGAGAAAGAAGCGATAGAGCATAAAAAGGCAGAAGGCTCTTCAAATTTTGAAAACTTTAGTAATTCTGAACTCAAAGAAAGCTTAGAAAAAGCTATACTTGAAGAAGATTATGAACTTGCCTCTAAACTGAGGGATGAAATTGAAAAACGAAAATAAATACAGTACATGCTTAGACACATAACCTTACTCTTTCTTACGCTGATATCCTTGAGCATAAATGCTCAAGAAATAGACAGAAAGTGGATGTTTGAAAGCATCACACAGATTGATGACACCACTGCTTTAAGAACGATTGGTGCAGATGACTATATGCTTATTAATAGCGACGGTACTTTTGAATACGAAATTGCCTCTATTCCACTCAAAGCATCTGGTGATTGGAGTTTAGAAAATAATACCCTTCAGTTTGACTATAAGCTACCAACAGATACGAGTCGGATTTATGAAATAGAGCTTTCGGCAAACAGCCTCGTTCTTAGTGAACAAGGCATAAACTATGCCTTCACTACTAGCCTACAAGACTATGAAAACGGAGGCTTCAACATCATGAATATTTTAAGAGGACTAGTAGGCATTGCTGTTCTTATTGGTATTGCCTTTATATTTAGCAGAAACAGAAGAGCAATCAATTGGTCCTTGGTTTGGAAAGGATTACTCATTCAAATTATTTTTGCAATTGCCATACTTAAAGTTCCATTTATACAAAGTCTATTTGATTGGCTCAGTTCAATTTTTGTAGTGCTTTTAGGTTTTACGGAACAAGGCTCGCTGTTCCTCTTTGGGAATTTAATCAGTGATACTACCAGCTTTGGCTATATTTTTGCCTTTCAGGTATTACCAACCATACTATTCTTTTCAGCCCTAACGAGTATATTATTTTACTACGGTATACTTCAAAAAGTCGTTTACTTCTTTGCTCTCATAATGAAGAAGACTTTGAATTTGTCAGGCTCTGAAAGTTTAGCTGCTATTGGTAACATATTCTTAGGACAAACGGAATCTCCACTTCTTATAAAGCCTTATATAGAAAAGATGACGCTTTCAGAATTGTTATGCTTAATGAGTGGAGGTATGGCAACAATTGCAGGGGGTGTACTCGCTGCCTACATTGGGTTTTTAGGAGGTAATGACCCTGTTCAGCAATTATTTTTCGCCAAGCATTTATTAGCCGCATCGGTAATGTCGGCACCTGCCGCAGTGGTGGCTGCAAAAATACTCCTTCCAGAAACTGAAGAAGTCAATCAAGATATGACCATTTCTGACGAACAACTTGGAAGTAATGTTTTAGAAGCCATTAGTATTGGAACTAGTCAAGGAATAAAGCTAGCTGTGAACGTTGGAGCGATGCTACTAGTATTTATCGCATTCATTGCTATGGTAAATTATTTTCTAACTAATTTTATTGGTGATTTCACAGGTATCAATACTTGGGTTGAAAATATAACTGACGGACAATACACCGGTTTTAGTCTAGAATTTATTTTGGGCTATGCCCTTGCTCCTATCACTTGGCTTTTAGGAGTATGCAAAGAAGATATCGTTTTAGTAGGACAGCTATTGGGTGAAAAAACTATACTCAATGAATTTGTAGCTTATGTCTCTTTGGGTGAAATGAAAGCCTCGTCTAGATTTTTTGAAGAAAAATCAATTATCATCGCTACCTATATATTATGTGGATTTGCTAATTTCTCATCAATAGGTATTCAAATAGGTGGTATTGGTGCTTTAGCACCTTCGAGAATGAAGGATTTATCAAAATTAGGAATATTAGCACTTATTGCAGGTACATTAGCGTGCTTATTCACCTCTGTAATTGTAGGAATGATTTTATAAGATATGCAACAGTATTTAGATTTAATGACTAGAGTGATGCATGAAGGCACTCTAAAAGCGGACCGCACCGGAACAGGAACAAAAAGTGTATTTGGTCATCAGATGCGATTTGATTTGTCTGAAGGTTTCCCATGTGTAACAACTAAGAAGCTACACCTTCGTTCCATTATTCACGAACTACTTTGGTTTCTGAAAGGCGATACTAACATTAAGTATTTGAAAGATAATGGTGTTCGAATTTGGGATGAATGGGCAGATGAGAATGGAGATTTAGGACACGTTTACGGTTACCAGTGGAGAAGCTGGCCTACACCAGATGGAAGACATATTGACCAAATCACTCAAGTTGTCAATCAGATAAAAAACAATCCTGACAGTAGACGAATGATTGTGAGTGCTTGGAATGTAGGTGAAATCGAAGATATGGCACTACCACCCTGTCATGCCTTCTTTCAGTTTTATGTAGCTGACGGAAAATTATCCTGTCAACTGTACCAACGAAGTGCAGATATATTTTTAGGTGTACCTTTCAATATTGCCTCTTATGCTTTATTGACTATGATGATGGCACAAGTTTGTGATTTAAAGGTTGGTGATTTCGTACATACCCTTGGCGATGCACATATCTATACTAATCATTTTGAACAAACTGAATTACAACTTAGTAGAGAACCTCGCCCTCTACCAACTATGAAAATAAATCCTGAGGTGAAGAGTATTTTTGACTTCAAATACGAGGATTTTGAACTTCAAGATTACAATCCACACCCACACATAAAAGGCAAAGTAGCAGTATAATGGCAAAAATTATTGTTTTAGGTGCTGGTCTTGTTGGTGGCGTTATGGCCAAAGACTTGGCTAAAGTACATGAAGTAACATCAGTAGATTATAGCGAAGAGGCTTTGTCGCCACTTTCATCCTTAGGTATTCATACTATTCACGCCGATTTATCGGATGCAAACACCATTCAACGACTCATTAGCGATTACGACTTAGTGATAGGTGCTGTACCCGGATTTATGGGGTACAAAATGCTTGAAACTGTTATAAAATCACAAAAAAATATCGTTGATATTTCCTTTTTCCCTGAAGACCCTTTTAGGCTCGACGAACTGGCAAAAGAGATGGGAGTTATAGCTGTAATGGATTGCGGGGTAGCACCTGGGATGGGGAATATTATTTTGGGTCATCACGACAAACTCATGAAAATATCTGATTACGAATGTTTAGTTGGTGGATTACCAGAGATACGAGAATGGCCGTATGAATATAAAGCCGTTTTTTCACCTATTGATGTTATCGAAGAATATGTAAGACCGGCACGCTTCGTTCAGAATAGTCAGCTAGTTACCAAAGAAGCCCTATCAGATACTGAACTCATTGAATTTGAGGGAGTCGGTACTTTAGAAAGTTGGAATTCCGATGGTTTACGCTCGCTCATTGACACTATGCCTCATATTCCGAATATGATTGAAAAGACACTTCGCTACCCTGGCTGTGTGGAGTATTTGAAAGTCTTGAGAGCCAGTGGCTTTTTCTCCTACGAAGAAATTGAGATTAACGGTCAGATGGTTAGACCTATAGACCTAACCTCCAAATTGCTTTTCCCTAAATGGCAATTAAAAGAAGGCGAAAAAGACTTTACCGTTATGCGTATTCGCATGACTGGCGAAGAAGATGGCAAAAAGGTAAGTTATCAGTACAATTTACTAGACCGCTATCAAGATAACACTATTTCTATGGCACGAACAACGGGCTTTACCTGTACTGCCGTAGCAAATTTAGTGATAAACGGCGACTATAATAGAATTGGAATTTCACCCCCTGAATACCTTGGCGAACATTTTGAATTTGTCAGAAATTACTTAGAAGAAAGAGGGGTCATTTATACTGTAAATAAAAACGCATGATAGTATCTTTAATCGTAGCTGTATCAGAGAACAAAGTCATTGGAAAAGACAATGACTTAGTATGGCATTTGCCAACTGACATGAAGTTCTTTAAAGATACAACTAAACATCATTTTGTAATTATGGGCAGACGTAATTTTGAATCTATCCCCCATAAATACAGACCTTTACCAAACCGTACAAATGTGGTGGTTAGCCGTCAAGAAAACCTAGAAGCCGAAGGTTGTTTGGTAGTCAATTCCATTGAAGAAGCTATTGAATTGGCTAAGAAAGCTAAGGACAATGAGCCTTTTATTATTGGTGGTGGGCAGATTTATAAATACGCTTTGGACAATAATCTTGTAGATAGAGTTTACCTGACACGTGTGCACACCGAAATTGAAGGCGATACTTTCTTTGATGATTTGGACGAAAGTTGGAAATTAGTGCATGAAGAGCATCACGCAAAAGATGATAGACATCCTTTTTCGTTTACCTTTCAGACTTTTGAGCGTTAGGCTACTTTTAACTTCTTGAGTTTAGAATTCTCAATTTTATTTTGAGCGTATTCTAGGGTGAGTTTAAATTCTTTGACCTCTTCTTTTGAAGGACTATCGAACATAACGTCAATCATAATGGTTTCGCAGATAGAACGCAGTCCCCTTGCTCCTAGTTTAAAGTCTATAGCTTTATCAACGATGTAGTCTAAAACATCATCGTCTATACTGAGGGCAATACCATCCATTTCGAATAATTTAACGTACTGCTTTGTTAGAGAGTTTTTAGGCTCTGTAAGAATCTGGCGTAAGGTACTTTTATCTAAAGGCTTGAGGTGAGTAAGCACTGGTAAACGCCCAATAAGTTCAGGAATAAGTCCGAAACCTTTGAGGTCTTGTGGTGATACGTATTGTAGTAGGTTGTCCTTGTCTACTTTTTCTTTTTTAGTTGATGAATAACCAATAGCTTGAGTACTTAATCGTTTTCCGATAACTCTATCGATACCATCAAATGCTCCACCACAAACAAATAAGATGTTACGTGTGTCAATAGATACCATTTTTTGCTCTGGATGTTTTCTACCGCCTTGAGGTGGCACTTGGACAACAGCTCCTTCTAAAAGTTTTAGCATAGCTTGTTGAACGCCTTCTCCAGAAACATCTCGTGTAATTGAAGGGTTATCGCTTTTTCTAGCAATCTTATCAACCTCATCGATAAAAACTATACCTCTTTGGGCAGCTTTCACATCGTAATCGGCTGCTTGCAATAGTCTTGAGAGTATAGCTTCAACATCTTCACCAACATAACCTGCTTCTGTAAGTACAGTAGCATCGGCAATGCAAAATGGAACGTTAAGCACTTTAGCAATTGTTCGTGCCAAAAGTGTTTTACCTGTTCCGGTTTCTCCTACCATAATGATATTGGATTTTTCAATCTCAATTTCTTCAGCATCGGTAGAAGGTGGTTGTACTAATCGCTTGTAATGGTTGTAAACGGCTACGGACAATACCTTTTTGGCTTCATCTTGTCCTATAACGTATTTGTCCAAATGAGATTTAATATCAATGGGCTTAAGCAAATTCATTTGGGCGGCAAGCACTTGTTGGTCTTTGCCTTCTTTTTCAGAATGGACAATGCCTACGGCTTGTTCTATGCAGCTATCGCAAATGTGAGAGTCTATTCCAGCAATGAGTACATTCGTATCTTGCTTATCTCTCCCGCAAAATGAACAATTGATATTTTTATCTTCAGACATGGTACAAAAATACTAAAAAACCACACACCCTAGGCATGTGGTTTTTGATTGGTCTTATTTTAAAATGGATTAGGCTTTCTTAACGAGTACTTCGTCAATCATTCCATATTCTTTGGCCTCTTCAGCCGTCATCCAGTAGTCTCTATCACCGTCTTTCCAAACTTCCTCGTAAGTTTTGCCAGAGTGTTGGGCGATAATTTCGTACAATTCTTTCTTTAACTTCTGAATTTCACGAGCCGTAATTTCAATATCTGAAGCCTGTCCACTAGCACCACCTAAGGGCTGATGAATCATAACACGTGAATGTTTTAAAGCAGTTCGCTTGCCAGTAGCTCCTGCACATAATAGTACAGCACCCATTGAGGCTGCCATTCCTGTACAGATAGTAGCTACGTCAGGATTAATGTACTGCATAGTATCGTAAATGCCTAGACCGGCATAAACACCTCCACCAGGTGAATTCAAATAAATCTGAATACCTCTTTCTGCGTCGACTGATTCTAGGAACAAAAGCTGTGCCTGAATAATGTTAGCAACATAATCGTTGATGGGTACACCTAAAAAGATAATTCGATCCATCATCAACCTAGAGAATACATCCATAGAAGCTACATTCATCGAACGCTCTTCAATAATGGTTGGTGAGATGTAGTTGGCATATGCCGACTGAAAACGGTCTAGGGTTGTGCTACTGATACCACGGTCTTTGGTGGCAAATTTTCTAAATTCTTCTGATGGGTCAAACATAGTTTTGTGAGATTTATTTTTCAGAAGCTAATTTAACAAATTCATCGTAAGTGACCTCTTTATTTTTGAGGCTAAACTTTTCTTTGTACAAACTCATTGTTTTTACATCGTAAAGTTGGTTATAAACTTTCTTACGCTCTTCTTCGTTACCCAAGACTTGTACGGCAATCTCTTCTAGCTTTTTGTCTTCTGGAGCAGGCTGTCCGTATTGAGCAAAGTTTGAAACGATAAGTTCTTTGGTGTGACTGATAACGTCCTCATTTTTCACTTCAAGTTCATTATCCTTGATGATTTTGTTTTCTATCAACTGCCACTTTAAGCTCTTAGAATACTGCTCGTACTCTTGTTCTACTTGCTCTTCAGTAAGTCCTTGCTCATTAGTAGTTACTAACCACTTTTTTAGGAAGGTATCTGGCAATGACAGTTTAGTCTTTTTAATGAGGTGAAGAATTACATCGTTTTTCAATTTATTGTCGCTTTCGCCCACAAAAGATTTTTCTACCTCTTCTTTGACTTTGGCTCTGAATTCTTTTTCACTTTTTACAGTATCCTTTCCAAACACTTTATCAAATAAATCCTGAGTCATATCGGCAGGCTCCATTCTACTGATTTTGTTGACTTTAAAAGTAAAGTCTGCATCTAAAGTTTCTAGCTCTTCTTTCTTAATGTTCAGCATATGGTGAGCATCATTAGAGAAGTCTTTGGTAATGTGTAGCTTAACCTCATCGCCTTCGGCTAAGCCTACCAACGCTTTTTGGGCTTTTTTATCTTGGATGATGTCTAAAGCAACAGAAGAAGTGTGGTTAATACCACCCTCTAAGACATTGCCTTCACCGTCAAGCTGAGTAAACTCCCCCATCATGAGGTCTGTTTTTTCAGATTTCTCTGGCTGAGTCATTTTACCATAACGCTTTGCCATATCGGTAACGTAGTGATCCACCATCTTTTTGTCGGCAACGATTTGTAAGTAATCGAATTTTGATTTTTTATCAAGAGTTACTTTAAATTCTGGAGCAAGTCCCATTTCGTACTCAAATTCGAAATCGGTAGCATTGTCCCAATCCACTTCTGAAGTAAGTGGCAAAGGATTACCCAAAACCTCAACCTTGTTTTCAGTAATGTGCTTATAAATTGCTTCTTGCAACAATTTGTTTACCTCATCTATTAATACAGATTTACCAATCATCTTCTTGACTTGGCCCATTGGCACTTTACCTTTTCTAAAACCAGGTATGCTTGCTGTCTTTCTGTAATTAACGATTACGGCCTCTACTTTCTCTTGGTAGTCTTCGCTGCTTAGCTGAACTTTAAGCTTTGCATTTAAAGCGTCTATTTTTTCTTGTGTAATATTCATCGTCTGAACGTGTGTAATTTATTGGGGTGCAAAAGTAATTAATATTCTGAAACAATTTGCGTTAATTTTGCAACACAAATCCTTTTTATTTTCTTGCAATGACTTAAACTGCCGGATTAGATTACAAGCCATGAAAAAAAGACATTTAATTATTCCACTATTTTACTTTATATTTTCGTTTGAGGTTCAATCGCAAGTAAGCAGTCAACTTATAAGGTTACATACCGTAGCCACTGAAACAGACATGAATAACACCTCTAATCCACTGGAGGGAAATCTTATTTATGTACAAAGTACAGATGCTATTTACTTCTATGACGGTAATAGTTAGGTCTTGTTATCTTCTAACACAACACCAACGTCTAGTGGGTGGGAGTTAGCGGGGAATACCGTAGGTAATAGTGATTTTATTGGCACCACTAACAATAGTGATTTTCGACTCAACACCAACACTCTTAACAGAATGATAGTAACTAAAGATGGGGATGTCGGTATTGGATTAGCTGACCCTTTGGGGCCATTTCACGTTAGGGCTAATCCAAAACAAAATTTTAGTGGCTCTGCAACTTCTAATGCTACAAGTACTGAAAATGTCAGCTCTGCTCAATATGGTCCACACTCTCCAGATCATGCTACAGATAATATTCCTGATAGCTACTGGCACTCCTTAGCTATTGGGCAAACACATTTTGACTATTGGTTCAAAATTGATTTAGGTACTCCAACAGTAGTCAATAAATACCGTATTATACCTCTTTTCCACGACAACTCTTTATTACCTTTCCCAGACGTACATTATGGACCTACAAATTTTGAGTTTCAAGCCTCGAACAACAACGTAGATTGGGTCAATATAGATGTGCAGCATAACGACCCAGATTGGGTTTATTCCGATTTAATTGTAAACACACCTAACACAACACCGTATAGATATTACAGATGGTTTATGCATAGAGGCTATTTTCAAGATTTATCTCCAAATCCCGGGGTTTGGGTTGCCAAATTCATTATTCAAGAATTTATGCTATATGGATTTTCTACTAATTCATCTAACGACTTTCTGATTAGTATTAATGGTCACGTTGGGATTGGCACAACTAATCCAGCCCAAAAACTACATGTGCAAGGAAATATTATAGCTAGTGGTTCTATTACACCTGATTACGTTTTTGAACAGTATTTTGATGGGGAAAGTAAATTAAAGCCTGACTATGAATACAAGTCCATAAATGATAAAATGGCATTTGCTAAAGAATATAAACACCTTCCTAATGTTTCTTCAGCCAAAGACATCGAACAACAAGGTGGAATAATTATAAATAGAGCTGTAGAACAAAATTTAGAAAAAATTGAAGAGTTGTATCTACACCTCTACGAATTGCATCAAAAAGTTAATGCTTTGAAAGAAGAAGCCAAACGAAGAGGTTTATCGGAATAAATTCAACTCAGTTGTGCTTTTATAAAGTCTGCCAATTCGTTCACATAGGCTTGAGAAAAATTAAACTCAATCCCTGCTGTTTGGTATATTTCACCGATAGACTTAGTATAGCCTAATTTTAGAGCCTCATCGTAATTACTCAAGGCTTCTTCACCTAATTGCTTATAACTTCTCCACATAGCAATAGCTCCTAACTGTGCCATTCCATATTCTATGTAATAGAAAGGAAC
This sequence comes from Flavobacteriales bacterium, assembly GCA_965277895.1. Taxonomy (GTDB): domain Bacteria; phylum Bacteroidota; class Bacteroidia; order Flavobacteriales; family UBA7312. The sequence continues at coordinate 775,961 of CBDIDR010000001.1, read as the reverse complement.
TTCGTACAAGTGTAATTGCTTTTGCCATAGGTTCAATAAAGCGTCTTCTTGTCCATCCCAGTCTACAATAGAACTGCCCAGCTTTTGCATAATGTTCTTCCACTCTGCTCGCCTTTCCTCAGCAGTGTGTGGCGTAGTATAAATCCAGTGCTGAAACTTATCTATAGCTGCTATCCAAGGTAAGCCTTCCAATACTTTTTGCATTTGCTCAGTTTTGGCACGGGCTAACTCCTCTTCATTCGAATAGAATTCATCCCAAGTATCCATGCTTATTAGCTCCATAGACATGGACGCTAATTCGGCAACTTCTGAAGGAGTACTTTTGAAATCGCATAAGTCCAAATCCCTACTCAAAAAGGAGTGAATGGCGTGTCCACCCTCATGCACCATAGTCACTAAGTCGCGTTGAGAACCAACCGCATTCATATAGATAAAAGGCACACCTATTTCATACAAAGGGTAATTGAAGCCACCTGGAGCCTTACCTTTCTTAGAAACTAAATCAATGTGCTTCATAGCTTTCATTGTACTCAAACACTGTCCGTAATATGGACTTAGTCGCTCAAAGCATCGAATGGATTTGTCAATTAAATCCTCGCCACCCTCAAAAGGTTTTAAAGGGGCTTTACCTTCTGCATCCACAGAAGTATCCCAAGGCTTGTAAGCCTCTAGATTCATTTTATTTTTTCTATCCGCATCAAAAGATTCAATAATAGGAACTATCTCTTTTTCTATGGCAGCATGGAAATCTGCACAATCTTCAGGGGTATAATCGAATCGCCCCATAGCAGCAAACATATAATCGCGGTAATTATCAAAGCCAGAATTTTTAGCAATTTGTTGCCTCAAAGCAATTAAGTCGTCAAATAACACATCCAATTTCTCCACATCTTCCGCACGCCTTTGGCTAATCTTTTCATAAACTTCTTGACGTTTGCTTCTGTCTGTATCCTTTAAAAACTGAGCTGCTTTTTGCATGGTCATTTTTTCACCGTCAACCTCCACAGTCATTTTAGCAGCAATAGCACCATATTCTTGTTGCTTAGTTTCCATTTCGGTAAAAAGCGGAATATTTTCCTCTCTAAAAATCTCAATAGTCTTATGCAAACCCCTCAAATAAATGCGGTATTTCTCTTGGTCTAACTCTTTTAAAAACGGACTTTCGGAAACCTTTACATTAAGCTTGTGACTGTAAGGTGCTACCTTTGGCGATATTTCAGTAACCCAAAAATGAAAGGCTTTCGAAAGCTCTTCATCTCTAGTATCAATATTCATTTTGATGTATCGCCATGCCTGCTCTTCTTCCAGTACTGACTCTAGTTCACTACGATTTAGCATCCACTGCTCCAAGTCGGATACAGACTGAATGTTGGCGTCGAGTAAGCTTTGAAAGTAATTTTCTATTTGTGACCACGACTTTACTTCTAAATTTTCATCAATAAAGTGTCGCTTTGGTCGTGTAGGGATATCTGCTGTAAGCATATGTTTATTTTTTATCTTCTGTTTTTTCTTTGGATTTCTTTGGAGCTTTAGGCATTTCTATTAATCCATTCTCCTGCAATATATTATACCACTGGGCTAACTTTTTTATATCAGAGTGGTATACTTGATCTTCGTCAAATTCTGGCAAAACCTCACGCATCCAAGCGAACATTTCGTCTTTGGGAGATTTATGATTAATGCATTGACCACCATTTTCTTTTTTAGCAATAGCATCAAAAATATCTGAAAGTGGCGTCGTGTCAGAGTAGGTGTAAATTCCTATGTCTTCTAATGCACTGACTTGATGAGAGGCATACAAAGGCATGCGTTTTTTATCGACAATACCTTCAACTACAATAGTATTTTTAGCCTGACTGACTAGCTTGTACAATCCTGGTTTTCCCGAAATAGATAATATTCCTTCTAGATTCATCTTTAAAAATTTTAGAAGTGCAAAACTACAATTTTGAAACTAAGAATTTGACCTTTATTAAAATTAATCCGATGATTCAATAGTGCTAAAAGAAGGGATGTCTTCAAGAAACGTAAAGCTATTGACTTCATAATTCATCTGACAGCAGTAATGTTTCAGTCCATTCGTAACGAGCAAATAAGGCACTTTTAGCTCAAAGTTATAGCGTGCAATTTGCTCAAATACACTCTGATTAATCTTTACAGTAGATGCCTTGCACTCCACCAACAAAACGGCTTTACCATTGCGGTCGTAACAAATAATATCAGCACGTTTATTCATACTGTTGTAAGTCAAGCCTTGCTCGACAGTTATCCAAGAAGGGGAAAATTGTTTATCATGAATAAGGTGATGTACCATATTCTGTCGCACCCACTCTTCAGGGGTAAGTTTGACGTATTTTTTTCTAATAACATCAAAAATATGTGTGATTCCTTCAATACTTTTAAGATTGAAGTCGTATTTTGGCAAACTCAAATCAGACATCATAAGAAGCAAAGAAATGAAATTTGAAAACATCCTTTCAGATTTAGAGGCAAAAAAATACAGTCCAGTGTATTTTTTAATGGGCGAAGAAAGTTTCTTTATTGATAAAATCTCTGATTATATCGGTCAAAATGTTTTGGATGAAACTGAAAAAGATTTTAATCAGTCCATTATTTATGGCAAGGAAAGCAGCATTGAAAGCGTATTAAGTAAAGCCAAACAGTTCCCCTTAATGGGCGATAAAGTTGTTGTAATCGTTAAAGAGGCTCAACACCTTAAGAAAATTGAAGAATTGCAAAGCTATATCGAAAACCCTCAGCAGTCTACTATTCTAGTCATTTGCTACAAAAATAAGGTGTTAGACAAACGCAAAAGCTTTGCCAAAGCAGTGGCAAAAAAAGCCGTTCTTTTTGAAAGCAAAAAACTGTACGACAACCAAATTCCTGAATGGATAGGTAATTTCGTCTCAAGTAAAAACTACCAAATTCAGTACAAAGCATCTTATTTGCTCGGCGAATACCTTGGCAACGACCTCAACAAAATTACCAATGAACTGAACAAACTCATGATTATTGTTCCTGAAAATTCAGAAATAAGCTCAGATATTATAGAACGAAACATTGGCATCAGCAAAGACTTCAACAACTTTGAACTTACCAACGCTTTAGGTCAAAAAGACATTTTGAAGTCAAACAGAATAGCCACTTATTTTGCCAATAATCCAAAATCAAATCCTCTTGTAGTTACCTTGGGAGTCTTGTTTAGCTTTTTCCAAAAAGTGCTACTATACCATGTACTTACTGACAAATCTCAACGAAACGTTGCCTCAGAATTAAAAATAAATCCGTATTTCGTTAAGGACTATCAACTGGCTGCCAAACATTATGGTAAACGTAAGTGCATGACTATCATTTCATTACTTAGAGAATACGATATGAAATGTAAAGGCGTTGACAATGCCACCACGCCTGATGGTGAACTTCTTAAAGAATTACTTTATAAAATTCTGCATTAAATAGAGTAACTTTGCCCCTTTCGAAAAACTAAATGAAGAAATTAAACGCCCTTTTATTTTTCACTTTCATTAGCATCTCTCTTTTTGCTCAAAAGGGCGATATACGCGGTTTTGTTTACGATAAAGATAATGGCGAACCTATTATGTTCTGTAACGTCATTATTGATGGCTTGGCTATTGGTACAGCCACAGACGTTAATGGCTTCTTCAACATTAGTGGTGTTCCTGCAGGAAAGCAAACCTTATTGGTGACCTACATTGGCTACGATACTCTAAGACAAAGCGTAACCTTAAAAAATAAACAGATACTCAATCAGAAACTTGAAATTTCTTCTTCCTCTGTACAGATTGAAACCGTTACGGTTTCAGCAGACAGACAAGAAATGAAGTCTGAGGTTAAAGTGTCTGTTACTAAAATTACACCCAAAGACATTAAAATAATTCCCGCTATTGGTGGTGAACCTGACCTTGCCCAATATCTGCAAGTTTTACCAGGCGTAGTATTTACTGGTGACCAAGGAGGACAGTTGTACATTCGTGGAGGCTCCCCTATTCAAAATAAAGTCCTACTCGATGGAATGATTGTCTACAACCCCTTCCATTCTATCGGTTTATTCTCCGTTTTTGATACAGACATTATGAGAAATGCGGATATTTATACTGGTGGTTTTGGAGCTCAGTATGGTGGTCGCATATCTTCGATTATGGATATCACCACAAGGGATGGAAATAAAAATAGACTAAGCGGAAAAGTAGCAACGAGCTCATTTGGTAGTAAGCTAATGTTAGAAGGTCCTTTATTTAAAAAAGGCGGAAACTCTTCTTTCATTATGTCGGCAAAAACGTCTTACTTAGACAGAAGTTCAAAGACTCTTTACACCTACATTGATACTGCAGGTTTGCCTTACAGCTATACTGACCTTTACGGAAAAATTTCCTTTACAGGTAATAGCGGGAGCAAATGGAGCATGTTTGGCTATAACTACCAAGATAAAGTAAGTTATAGAGATGTATCTAATTTAGGTTGGAAATCTGGTGGTGTAGGAAGTAACTTTATACTTATTCCAAGTGGTAACTCTACAATTATTGAAGGTACTTTTGCCTATTCATCCTACCTCATTAAACTAGAGGAAGCACTCCTTCAACCAAGGCAAAGTGGGGTTAATGGCTTTAACTTGGGGCTTAACTTTACATCCTTCCAAAACGAAAATGAAATTCAATACGGTTTAGAAATTTTAGGCTATCAAACGGATTTTGATTTCACCAATGCTACTGGCATACAAATAGAACAAAAAGAAAATTCAACTGAACTTTCTGGATTTATACGATACAAAGTCAAAAAAGGAAAATTCATTTTTGACCCAGGTGTACGTATCTATAAATACAATTCTCTACGAGCTACTTTTGAACCTAGACTAGGTGCTAAGTTTTTAGCTAGTGAAAGACTACGATTAAAGCTAGCTGCTGGAAAATATTCTCAGAACCTAGTTAGTACCAACTCCGACCAAGATGTAGTAAATTTATTCTATGGTTTTTTGTCGGCACCTGATAACTTACCTGATGAATTTAGAGGGGAAGAAGTGGTGAATGGTCTGCAAACTGCGAATCATCTCATCGTTGGGGCGGAATACGATATTTCTAATAAAGTGGACTTTAACATAGAAGGATATGTTAAGGATTTCACACAATTGACAAACATTAACAAGAACAAACTAACAGCGTCTGATCCTGACTTTATAGTTGAAGAAGGACTTGCAAAAGGAGTTGACTTTGTACTTAAATACAACGATCCAAAAATTTATTTTTGGCTAGTTTACTCACTAGGTCATATTAGCAGAACTGGAGAAGAAATCACTTATAACCCTCACTTTGACAGAAGGCACAACGTTAATCTTGTAAGTACTTACCGATTTGGAGCCGATAAGAGTTGGAGTTTTGATGCTCGATGGAATCTTGGCTCAGGCTTCCCTTTTACACAAACGCAAGGCTTCTACCCTAACCTCGATTTTTCTGATGGTATAGATACTGAATACACCTCTGAAACTGGTGAACTTGGTATTTTATACGCTGGACTAAACGAAGGACGTTTGCCGTGGTATCACCGATTGGATATTGCCCTTAAAAAGACCCATGACCTCAGTAAAAATTCAAAGTTTGAATGGAACGTCGGCATCACTAATCTATACAATAGAGAGAATATTTTTTACTTCAACAGAATTGAATACAAGAGAGTAAACCAGTTACCAATTATGCCTAGTGCAGGAATGAGTTTAAGTTTTTAAAAAAAAAATATCTTCAATTTATTTCATCTTATATTTTACTTTATTTTGCAGACGATAAATTAATTAGCAAAAAACATTCATTTACTCATGAGCAAATCCTCTCCAACTAAGTATATATTCGTTACAGGGGGAGTTACCTCCTCTCTTGGAAAAGGAATTGTCTCAGCATCACTCGGAAAACTTCTTGAAGCAAGAGGTTATTCAGTAACCATTCAGAAGCTAGACCCCTATATTAATGTTGACCCTGGTACCATGAATCCTTACGAACATGGGGAGTGTTTTGTAACCGATGATGGTGCTGAAACCGATTTAGATTTAGGACACTACGAACGTTTTTTATCAACCTCTACCTCACAAGCTAATAATGTAACCACTGGTAGAATTTACCAGTCCGTTATTAACAAAGAACGAAGAGGTGACTACTTAGGAAAAACCGTTCAGGTTATTCCTCATATTACAAATGAAATAAAAGACCACATTAAAATTCTTGGTCAAACTGGGAAATACGATATTGTTATTACAGAAATTGGTGGAACGGTAGGTGATATTGAATCGTTACCTTTCATAGAAGCCGTAAGACAGCTAAAGTGGGAAATGGAATCTGATGCTATTAGTATTCACTTAACACTTATACCCTACCTCTCTGCTGCTGGAGAATTGAAAACCAAACCCACTCAAAATTCTGTTAAAAAACTTAGAGAACTTGGTCTTCAGCCAGATGTTTTGGTATGTAGAACGGAACATCATCTGAATTCTGAAATTAGACGTAAAATAGCTCTCTTTTGTAATGTAGAACGAGATGCCGTAATAGAGTCTATGGATGCTGAAAGCATCTATGATGTACCCTTACTTATGCAGTCCGAAAAGCTAGACCAAGTATCGCTTCGTAAACTTGGACTGAAAGATGAAACAACAGTCACCCTTACCGAATGGAATTCATTCTTGAGAAAACTCAAAAACCCTAAAGCAATAGTTAATATTGCTGTTGTGGGTAAATATGTTGAGCTACAAGATGCCTACAAATCCATTGCAGAATCCTTTATACATAGTGGTGCTGCCAACGAATGTAAAGTGAAAGTTAGCTGGATACACTCTGAAGAAATAAATAGCGATAACGTTTCAGAAAAATTACAAACCTATCATGGTTTACTAGTTGCTCCTGGTTTTGGTGACAGAGGAATAGAAGGGAAAATAGAATCTGTAAAATACGCTAGAGAAAATAATGTTCCTTTTCTAGGAATTTGTCTTGGCATGCAGTGTGCCGTTATCGAATACGCTAGAAATGTATTAAAATTAAAAGATGCTCACACCACAGAAATCAATCAAGACACTACACACCCTGTGATTGATATTATGGAGCACCAAAAAGAAATACTCAATAAAGGTGGCACTATGCGACTAGGTTCTTACGCTTGTAAGCTAGAAAATAACTCAAAAGCCTTTGATTGCTATAAAAATTCAGAAATTCAAGAACGTCACAGACACCGCTTTGAATTTAATAATGACTATAAAACTCAACTAGAAGAAAATGGGATGAGAACAACGGGAATAAATCCGGAATCATCCTTAGTGGAAATCGTTGAAATTGACCAACACCCTTGGTTTGTTGGCGTACAGTTTCACCCCGAATATAAAAGTACAGTTGCTAAACCTCAACCGCTTTTTGTCGGCTTTGTAAATGCAGCATTAACCTACTCAAAACAACACTAACTCACATGGACAAAAATTCCTTAACAGGTGTTATCTTAATCGTACTCATTGTAGTTGGCTACAACGCTATGTTTCCTCCAGTTGTGGAAACAGAAACACCAAAAGAAGAAAATAATACCACAGTAGTTCTCGAAGAAAAAGAGGAAGTTATTGAACAAAAAACAAATACACTTTCTATAGATACTGCTTTGGCAAATGAAGCTTATGAAAGAAGCTTTGGCGTATTTGCACCTTCTGCAACAGGCTCTGAAGATGCTATAAGCATTGAGAATGAGAAGTTATCATTAAGCATTTCACCAAAGGGTGGGCGAATAATTTCGGCTATTTTAAAAGATTACCAAACGTCCGACTCTTTACCGCTTAACCTCATTGATAAGGATTCATCTGCTTTTAACATTACATTTTTCTCTGAAGGAAACAGAATTATAAACACCGAAGACCTCTATTTTCAAGCTACCAATCAATCTGACCAATCGGTCTCTATGCGATTAATGGCGTCTAATGGAGGTTACCTCGAATACGTCTATAATTTGAGTAATGAAGATTTTATGATGGATTTTCAAATCAATACTGTTGACTTGGAAGACATCATTCCATCTAACAGAAATGAACTCGAATTAAACTGGACTATAAACCTACCCCATACTGAAAAGAGTATGGATAACGAAAGGATGTATTCAACGGTTTATTATAAGTACCTTAACGATGATATAGACTACTTATCCGAAACAAAAGACGATGAAGAAACTTTAGACGGTAGAGCTCAATGGATTGGTTTAAAACATCAGTTTTTCAGTACCGTCTTCATCAACTCTGCTGGTTTTGAAAAGCCAACTTCTGTAAGTGCAGTTACCAACGAAGGCTCAGAAAGATTTGTTAGAAAATTATCCTTAGAAACTACGCTCCCATACATGCACCAGTCTAATGAAAGTATTCCACTTCAAATTTATTTTGGGCCAAATCACTACGAAACGCTATCCGCTTACAATATGGAGCTCGAGCGAATGATTCCTCTAGGTTGGGGGATTTTCAGATGGGTAAATAAATACGCTGTCATTCCTATTTTTAACTGGTTAGATAATAGTATTACAAACTACGGTATCATTATTCTTATAATGACCCTGATTATTAAAATGGTATTGGCACCATTTACACTAAAAGCCTACAAATCACAGGCTAAAATGAAAGTCCTAAAGCCTGAGATTGATAAAATTAATGAGAAACATAAGGATAAAGACCCTATGAAGGCTCAACAGGAAACAATGGCTTTATACAAAAAGACAGGTGTAAACCCATTAGGTGGATGTATTCCAATGCTGTTACAAATGCCTATTCTTTTTGCTTTGTTTAGGTTTTTCCCAGCCAGTATAGAATTGCGTCAAAAATCCTTCTTATGGGCGGATGACTTATCGAGTTATGATTCCGTTTTAAACTTACCGTTCGAAATACCATTTTATGGTGATCACGTTAGTTTATTCACTTTATTAATGACCGTTTCTACCATTCTGTATACTAGAATGAACAGCCAAATGAGTGGCCCTCAAATGGCACAGATGAAATGGATGATGTACTTGATGCCTATCATGTTCCTTGGCTTCTTCAACAACTATGCGGCAGGATTGAGTTATTACTATTTCCTTGCTAACATGGTTACTTTTGGACAGCAATTTGTAATGAGAAAATACTTCATTGATGAAGCGGCTATTCTTACGCAAATGGAAAACAATAAGAAGAAACCCGTTAAGAAGTCTAAATTTCAGAAACGATTGGAAGAAATGGCAAAGAGGCAGCAGGAGGCTGCATCTAAAAGAAAATAAACTAAGGCATTAGCTCAAAAAACAACTGCATCGCCTTTCTTTTATCATCGTTAAGGTGATAGTCTATTATTTCTGTAAGGTATTTTTTCTTGTCAATTTTGGTGTCAAACAAATGGCTTTTACTATCTATTGCCATTTCTAAATTATCAATACCATATTCTAAGGCTTTGCAAAAAGCCAATTCTTTTTCTTCTTCCAAAGGCGTGTTACTTACCCAGCAAGCGAAAACGAAAGGTAGCGAGGTATACTTTTTCCACTCATCTGATAAGTCATATATGTATTCGAAAGAATCGCGATATGCATTGGCTCTATCACCGATGATAACTCCTGCCGTTCGACCACCAATTTTTTCTTCAAAAGATTGCTCCCCAACAATAAATTCAGGGCTTATATTCCAAAACTTCTGACATAATATTTGCACCAAAGCATTGGATGTTTTGGAATGATAATCTAAATAAATGGTTTCAATTTCTTCTAACGGACAGTCGCTAAATAAACAAACCGTTTGAACAGCTCCATCGCTAGAAATACAGAATGGACTTATTATTTTTGAATAGTCCAATTGCGGTATTATAGCTACTGGCACTAATGCCACATCCACTTCCTTATTCAATAGCTGAGTAGCACAATCTGAAGGAATAGCAGTAGAAATTTGCATATCTAATTGGCTATTTTCCAAGCCATAAACAAATGGAATACTATTAAGGTAAGATACTGAGCAGACTTTCAAAGTAGGGAGTTAATATTAAACAAAATTCATAGAGAAGATAGGCACAAACGACAAGCTTAAGCACTAAGCCTCCAATAAAACCAATTAAAGCTCCAGAAGCTATCTTCAAGACTTTAATCATATCCTCTTTCTCATCCATATAAGCACCTATAAAAGCTCCCGCAAAAGGGCCAATTATAAAGCCAAATGGGATAGGTACAAATATACCTACAAACAGACCAATCATTGTGCCGTTAATGGCTTTTTTAGTGCCACCAAATTTCTTAACGCCATAGACTTGCAGCCAAAAATCAGCTACCGTTACCGCTATAACTATTCCAGCCCACTGAATTAAAAAAGAATCTTCAAATTTATAGTCTGTAAATATTGATAGGATTAGTAAGGCTACATAAGCTAATGGAGGTCCTGGAATTACAGGTACGAAGCAGCCTAATAAACCCAACAGTAAAAGAACGACGCAAACAATTATGATTAATGTTGTCATGGCACAAAAATATTAAAGGTTTTTCGATTAAAGTTTTTAAAGTGATTAATATTTCATTAAACTTGTAGATAAATCATTACAAAGTTCAAAAATGAAAACGTTATACTCAATCGCTTTATTACTCATTTCAACGACTCTTTTACAAGCTCAATTTTCCTTTACTGATGATTTTGAATCTTACGGTATAGGAGATTACATCGGAGAAGCCGATACATTATGGACGACTTGGTCTGGAGCAACAGGTGGTGCAGAAGATGCTCAAGCTACTATTGAAAATGCATTTAGCGGCACTCAATCAATTTACTTCTCTTCCTCATCCGCAAATGGCGGACCTCAAGATGTAGTTTTGCCTTTTGGTGAAGTTTTTGATGAGGGTGATTTTGAATTTTCATCTCGATTTTTCGTTAATGGTGGAGCATATTTTAACTTTCAGGCTGAAACTACCATAGGGAATACATGGGCTGTAGACTGTAATATGAATAACGATGGAACAATTGTCTTTTCAACTGGCGGTGGTGGTACTGTTTTCTTAAGTTCTACCTACCCAACAGGGGAATGGTTTAAGCTGGATGTAAAAATTAACTTAACACTAAACGACTGGGAAGTATTTATTAATGACAATTCAATTGGTTCGTTCTCAAATACTATTAACGAAGTAGCCTCTTTGGATTTATTCCCTCTTAATGGTCATTCATTTTTTGTGGACGATGTAATGGTTTCTCACGAACCATTTAATCCTGTTGGCATTAATGCTATTTTAACGGATTTAACTATTCCTACTTATGTGCAAATTCCTGCAGATATAGATATCGAAGGAAGCATTCTAAACTATGGAGCTGAAACTATTACCTCAATGGACATTGTTTGGACGGACGGAACAAATTCATACACCGATAATGTTAGTGGATTATTAATCCCTACACTAGGCACTTATGATTTTACACATGCAGATCAATTATCAATGACTACTTTAGACACCGCAAATATTAGCGTTTCTATTGAAAATATAAATGGTGGAGAGGATGTTGATATTTCTAATAATACCATTAATTTAACTGTAATTAGTGTTGAATTTGTAGCTCAACGCATTCCATTATTCGAACACTTTACAAGTAATACTTGCGGCCCTTGTGCTAGCTTCAACCCAGGCTTCCAAACGCTACTTGATGCAAATAATGTTAATGACTTGTCAAATGCTAAAGTCGGTGCAATTAAATATCAGGTGAATTGGCCAGGTAGTGCTGACCAATCGTTTAATGCAGATGTTGGTTCTAGAGTTTCTTATTACAATGTACAAGGTGTACCATCGGCTCACATTGACGGCTTATCTACAAGTAGCTCACAGGAAGAAATAGACGAACATGCGGCTGTACCAGCTTTTTTAAAGATTGAGGGTATTGCAGTAGCAACTGAAGGAACAGACTTGGATGTAGAAGTCACGGTAACCTCTTATGACGACTACCCCAACGCTAGTATTCACATCGCAGTTGTTGAAGATGAGTATAATAATACCGCTGGTACAAATGGCGAAAGTGAATTTTTCCAAGTATTGAGAAAAATGCTACCAAATGGTGAGGGAACTCCTGCAGACTTGAGTAATGGAAATAGCGTTACGGTAAGCGAATCAGCAACATTTGCTGTGGGCAACGTTACAGCAGATTCTTACAGACTGTGGGAAGGGCTAGGGAACTGTAGAGTAGTTGCATTTGTACAAGATGAAGACAGTAAAGAAGTACTTCATGCAGCATTAATAGAAATCACTGGTGATTTAGAAGTAACGCCTAGTTGGGATTGTGTAGCTGATGCTTGTGTTGATCCTGGAACTGGAAATGGTGAATTCTCTTCTTTAGCGGACTGTGAAACTGAATGTGTGTCGACTAGCATATCTGCTTGGGAAGACTTAAACATTCAGCTAATGCCAAACCCAGCAAAAGATAACTTATCTGTTTCCTTAAACTCTAATTCTGAAAGACTGAATTTGAGCATCCTATCAATGACAGGGCAAAAGGTATTAGATAAAAACTACGGTATCTTAACTGGCGAACAACTATTACCACTAGATATTAGTAACTTATCTACTGGCTTCTACACACTGAAAGTTCAGCTAAACGATAAGACCTCCATTCATAGGTTCATCAAACAATAAATCTTCTTGAAAAGAATTTTAAAACAGTCCAACTTTAGTTGGGCTGTTTTTTATTGCCTAAATTCAAAAAGTGTAAATTTGCAGCATTCAATACTAATACCACAAGATTAATGTCATTATCTGCTTTAACCGCAATTTCTCCAATAGATGGTCGATACCATTCAAAAGCCAATGAACTCAGTGCTTTCTACTCCGAAGCTGCACTAATAAAATACAGGCTCAGAGTAGAAGTGGAATACTTTATTTCATTATGTGAATTGCCTCTGCCACAACTGGAAGATTTTGATTCAGATTTGTACGACTCATTAAGAGATATATATCTGAAATTTGACAATAAAGATGCTCAGAAAATAAAAGATATAGAATGCATTACGAATCATGATGTTAAAGCCGTTGAATACTTTATAAAAGAACGTTTTGATAAACTCAAAATAAGTGAATACAAAGAGTTTATCCATTTTGCCTTGACTTCACAAGATATTAATAATACAGCAACTCCTCTTCTCATCAAAGAATCTGTTGAGGAAGTATACGTTCCTAATTATATGGAACTACTAGATAAACTCATAAGTTTAAAAAATGAATGGGCAGCTATTCCATTATTGGCACGAACACACGGTCAGGCTGCGTCTCCTACTTTGCTAGGCAAAGAAATAATGGTATTTATCGAACGCCTTGAGCGACAGATAGGTTTATTAAATATGGTGCCTTTTTCAGCGAAGTTTGGAGGAGCAACAGGTAATTTTAACGCCCATCATATTGCTTACCCAGAAATTGATTGGGTCTCTTTTTCAAACGATTTTGTAGATAACAACTTAGGTCTAGACCGTTCACAAGTTACTACTCAGATAGAACATTACGATAACCTCGCTGCTTTGTTTGATAATCTTAAACGAATTAATACCATTCTCATTGATTTAAGTCGTGATGTGTGGACCTATATATCAATGAATTACTTCAAGCAAAAGATTAAAGAAGGTGAAGTAGGTTCATCGGCAATGCCACACAAAGTAAACCCTATTGACTTTGAAAATGCTGAAGGAAATTTAGGAATAGCAAATGCTATTTTCGAACACCTTTCTTCAAAACTTCCTGTATCAAGGCTTCAAAGAGACCTTACGGACTCTACTGTTTTGAGAAATGTAGGTGTGCCTATGGCTCACACATTACTAGGTTTTAAATCTATTTTAAAAGGTTTGAACAAACTGATTTTGAACGAATCTGCTATTCATGCTGACTTAGATGATAATTGGGCTGTAGTAGCCGAAGCCATTCAGACTATTCTAAGAAAAGAAGGCTATCCTAAACCTTATGAAGCACTCAAAGAGTTAACACGAACAAACAGTGTAATTGAGAAAGCTACTCTAGCGGTATTTATAGAAGGTTTGGATATCAGCGATGACCTCAAAGACTACTTAAAAGGTATTTCTCCCTTTAACTATACTGGAATAGAAAAACTTTAATTGACTTTGTACTTAGCAAGGTAATCCGACCAATTCCAGATAAAATTGCTCATTAAGTCTGTCAACTCTTGTAGAAATACGGGGTTAGGCTCATTCTGATTTTTCAGTAAATCGCCTTGAAATTCATTAAGGTTATATTTAACAAATATGGACTTAGCCATGGCTTTTTCAATGCTTATATCTTCTGAGTATTGCTCTTTGAAGAACTCTTCATAGTCCAAAAACATATCACGAACTAAATCCTCTTCCATGTCGAAAAAGCCAATCAACTCATTAAGACTAGCGTGGTGCAAACGATTAACAACTTCATCATCAAAGTGATTATATAGAGAGTGGTTATTTGCAGCAAAGACAATCATCAAAAACCAATTTGTATCCTCCAGTTTTAAATTGGGAGATTCTTCAAATTTTCGGTTATCATTTACGAATTCAATGATTTCAGGAAAGCCCAATTCAATTACCTCAAATAAGGTTTTGGTGTAAACCACTGCCAATTCTTGAACTGACACTTTCTCTTTCTTGTTAAAGCCAAATATTTTCAACATATCGCTAAGTTAAACTAAAATTCTTTTTAACTATTTCTAGCACTTCATCACCGATAGACAAACAAGCTGTTGCGGCAGGCGAAGGAGCATTCAACACATGAATACTATTACCTTTACATTCTATTTTAAAATCATCAAAAACATCTCCATCAGCACCTAATGCCATAGCCCTAACTCCACTTCGTCCTTCAACAATGTCATCCATCTTTAACGAAGGTATTAATCTATTTAGTTCTTTCAAAAATAATCGCTTAGAAAATGCTCTTTTATATTCTTTCAGTCCAAATCTCCAATGTTTGAAAAACAATTTCCACGTCCCTTTATAAAGTAAGGCTTCAAAAGTATCTCTGAAATTAAAGTCTGTTTTGCCATATCCTTCTCGTTTGAAGGTGAAAACCGCATTTGGTCCACACTCGATAGTTCCGTCTACCATTCTAGTAAAGTGAACACCTAAAAAGGGAAATTCTGGGTTTGGTACAGGGTAAATTAAATTTTTGACTTTAGATTTTCCTTTCTCAGATAAATCGTAATAATCGCCTCTAAAACCGACAATCCTTACGTCCGAATCAACCTTATCTTTTTGTGCCATTCTATCAGAAAACAAACCTGCACAGAATACTTTTTTTCGAACATTAAAAGGTCCTTTGGAAGTATAGATAGTGTCCTCATCAAAAGATTTGACCTTACAAGATGTAATGATTTGACTGTTAGGGTTTATCTGTTTAATCAGCTCCGCCAGTTTGTTGGTCACACCTACAAAATCAATTATACCCGATTCAGGTACCCACAAGGCTGCTACACCCTCCACGTGGGGTTCAATTTCTTTTAGTCTTTCTTTAGAAATCTTTTCTAAGCCAATGAGTCCATTAGCCTTGCCTGTTTCATAAATTCCGTCAAGTCTATTAAGTTCCTCATTATCAACAGCAACGACTACCTTACCACAGACGTCGTGATTAATACCGTATTTTTTAGCAAAGTCAACCAATTGCTTTCTACCGATCACACAATTTTTAGCCCTAAAAGAGCCTGGCCTGTAATACAGTCCTGAATGAATTACACCCGAATTTCTACCAGTCTGATGAGCCGCTAAAAGGTCTTCTTTCTCCAAGACTAAAAGATTCAGCTGAGGATACTCTTGTTGAATTTTGTAAGCAGACGAAAGCCCTACAATTCCACCACCAATAATAGCTATATCAGATTGTACAGTCTTATTTACCATTCAAAAACTCTTGAAATATTAAAGCCAAAATAGATATCCCCTTCAAAAAAATCACCACTGGTTTGTGTTAAAAATACATGCTCGTTCATTCCTCTTGAATTACTCAAATGCAGTGAGAAAACGTGACCACCAGTTTCTATATCAAAACCAACAGACAGCATATTTTGGTGTGTCAATGGCATTTCACTTAGAGCATAAAAATACTCTCCGTTAATGGTTACTCTTTTTGATAGTTTGTATCGCCCTCCCAAACCCAAAAATAAGGGATCTGCAGAAGTCCCAAATGCAAATGTATTCAAGTGGACATGTGTTGGCAAAACGATTGCTGAAAACTTAGAGCTAAACTTTCGAGCTATGATGAGCTGATTGGCAAAGGATAACTGATTCAGAAAATCATAATCCGCTTGTTGCCTTAACGATTCTGATGGGTGTGCTAAAAACAATGCTGAAAAGACAGACAATACTACCGGAGATTTTTCGCTTTGATTCAAAAGTTTTCCTTTTACCGATGCATCGTATTGTTTGTTGGTAGAACTTCGCCCTACACTTACTGCAAGTCGGTCGGAAACGCCATAGTCTAAACCCATTCTGACTTGAGAATTATCTAGTCCCCAAAGATTATAAAAGCCAGAGTTTAAAGTCCCAAAACGGTGTTGAATTAAAAATTTAAACTCTCCTTTTGATGATTGTTTAGAAGACTGAGCATTTACTACTCTACTATCTTTAAATAAAGAACTGACAACTTTGGCCTCAGCATTTTCATCATTTAATAGGCTCAATAAATCTTGACCAAACGAAAATTGGGCGGTTGCCAAAAGCATCAGAAGTATTAATCTATTCATTGGAGAGTTTTTGAAGATTCATCTCTATAGTCACATTTATTACCTCGGCAATTTTATACATCATTATTTTTGGAATATCAATATTGAAATCATCCAATACAATATCAAATTGCGAACTAATGTTCAGCTTTTCATCTTTCAACGATATGGTAGCCGTCATATTCATTTGACGGTTTATGCCATGAAGAAGAAAATTTCCACTTACATCAATAGATTGTTCTTTTGACAAGTCTAGTGTAGAAATATCAGAAATAACACCAGTAAATGTCGAATTGGGGAATTTATCGCTTTCCATATAACTTTCGTTAAAGTGTTCTTGCATTAGAGAGTTGGGGAAAACAAAATCTTCAATCATAATTTGAAAGGCAAAGCCTCCTGTTCGTAAATCAATAACTCCAGTTGCTTTTTTATTTACAGCTTCAATATTTTCTATTGGTGCCTCAGAAAAAAAACTCACATCACCATTTTTACTCAAGTATTGTTGAGCAAAAATCTGTGACGAAAAAAGTAAACAAACTAAGATTAAACGCATATAACAAAGATACTAAATCTATGGGCTATTATACATTTTTCAAAAAAAGGTATCCACAACTAAATAACAGAATAACTACGAATAAACCAGCTTGCTGAGTGTTGAAAAAAGTGGTTGCCATTCCAAACAATAATGGTCCAACAAAAGCCGTAGCTTTTCCTGAAAAGGCATAAAAACCAAAAAATTCATTTCTATTTTTTTCAGGCGTAATTCGTGCCATCAAAGAACGACTAGATGATTGATTAGGGCCTGAAAAGAGACCAATAAAAATGGCTGCTATCCAAAACAAGCTTTTTGAATTGAACCATTGAGGGACAGCACTACCTCCAAAAATAAGTTCATATAATCCTGGAAGTTCAGGTGACAAAACAGCTATGAGACAAGCTAGTGCTAAAAAGATAATACTCCAATTGACTACTTTTTTGCTGCCTACACTATCGTCAAAATACCCAAAAATAAATGCCCCAAGTCCAGCCAATACATTTAGGACAATTCCTAAAATCATAATCTCTTCAAATGAAAAACCCACCGAAGTAGAAGCATATATTCCTCCAAAAGCAAAAATAGTTACCAAAGCATCGTTGTAAAACAAACGAGCTAACAGAAAACGATAAATCGTTTGATGGTCTTTTACTTTTTGGAAGGTGTTTTTTAATTGTTGAAAGGCTTGTTTCAATACAGTTTTGAGGGGTGCTATCTTATTGTTATTCGTTTCTTTAACACCGAAAATTAAAGGCATGCTAAAGACAAAAAACCATACCGCAACCAACAAATTAGTGGCTCTTATATGTTCACCACTATCAATATCAAAACCAAATATTGGAGTTTCGGTCTGCACCAAAAACACTAGAGATAATGCTAAGGCTATCAGCCCACCCAAATAGCCCAAACCCCAAGCCAGACCAGATGTTTTACCCATTCTTTTTTCTGAAGATATATCGGGTAAATATGCATTGCAAAAAACTGTTCCTATCTCGAAACTGATGTTAGCAATCACAAACAACAACAAGGCGTATATCACTTGCCCTTCAATAGGAAAAAAGAGTAAGGCTGTAGCACAAACACAAATGAAAGTAGAAATGGTCATTATCTTTTTTCTAGCACCTGCCCCATCGGCAATAGCTCCCAAAAAAGGCGAAATACACGCCACGACAATAGCTGTTAGTGATACTGCCCAAGACCACCATTTTGTCCCTTCAATTTCTGTAGGTGCTATTGATGTTGTAAAATAAGTGCCATAAACAAAAGTGACTACCAGAGTAGTAAAGGCTGAATTGGCAAAATCATACAATGCCCAAGACCAAATAGTCGCTTTATTATCTTTTTTGAACATGAAATCGAATGTACAATTAAAAATGGAATATTAATTAGATAATTTTTAAGTTCAATCCACTGAAAAACCTACTTTTGCGGACTTAATCAAAACAGTATTTCATTGAGCAAGTTTAGATTTATTGACAAAACAAACGGAAGTGTAAAAGACGATATTCTTTCAGGACTTACCGTAGCTCTTGCACTTGTACCAGAGGCTGTAGCCTTTGCATTTGTAGCTGGTATTTCACCAATTGTTGGATTATACGGTGCTTTTATGATGGGTTTAATCACCTCAATCTTTGGTGGTAGACCAGGCATGATTTCAGGAGCAACAGGTGCTTTAGCCGTTGTAATGGTTCATTTAGTAAGTGAAGGAAATGTACTAGGAGGCAACGATAGTGCTGGTCTACAATACCTATTTGCCACCTTAATTTTAGCGGGTATTTTTCAAATGTCTGCTGGGGCCTTAAGGCTCGGTAAATTTGTTAGGATGATTCCGCACTCTGTAATGATGGGCTTTGTTAACGGACTAGCAATAGTTATTTTTATTTCTCAGCTAGGCATGTTTAAATCTAACGGAGAATGGCTAAGTGGAGATACGCTTTATATCATGTTAGCTTTGGTAGGCTTAACAATGGCTATAATGTACTTCTTACCCATTTTAACTAAGAAAGTACCAGCTGCCTTAACGGCAATTGTCATAGTATCGTTGATTGTTATTTTTGGAGGTTTAGAAACTGAAACGGTAAAGTCATTTATTATTTCTAATGGTGGCGAAGGAATTAAAGCTGGCTTGCCCACTTTTAATGTACCTATGATTTCATTGAGTATAGAAACCCTCAAATTCATAACTCCATACGCACTTATTCTTGCTGCCATTGGGCTCATTGAATCACTTATGACCTTGAACTTGATTGATGAACTTACAGACTCTCACGGGCATGGAAACAGAGAATGTGTGGCTCAGGGAGCTGCTAATTTTGTTAATGGTTTCTTTGGTGGAATGGGCGGTTGTGCTATGATTGGACAAAGCATTATTAATATCAAGTCAGGTGGTAGAGGTAGACTCTCAGGTATCACTGCTGCTTTAGCCTTGCTAGGCTTTATACTCTTTGGCTCTACTTATATAGAGATGGTTCCTATTGCTGCCTTAGTTGGTGTAATGTTTATGGTAGTTATTGGCACCTTTGCTTGGAGTAGTTTCAAGGTCTGGAATAAAGTACCCGTAAGTGATGTATTTGTGATTATCCTTGTTACTGGAATGACGGTTATATTTGACCTTGCCATAGCTGTAATTGCAGGTGTAATTGTATCTTCATTAGTATTTTCGTGGGAAAACGCTAAACGTATTAGGGCTAGAAAACACATTGATGAACATGGTGTAAAACACTACGAAATATATGGCCCTTTATTCTTTGGATCGATAGAGTTATTTCAAAGTAAATTTGATGTTGCCAACGATCCAAAAGAAGTCATTATTGACTTTAAAGAATCTAAAATCACTGACCAGTCGGCAATTGAATCTATCAATAAACTAACTGAAAAGTATTTGAAAAACGGTAAAAGTATTCACCTCAGGCATTTATCCTCTGACTGTATAAAGCTCATTAAAAAAGCCGAAAAAATATGTGAGGTTAATGTTGTGGAAGACCCTAACTACTTCGTGGCTATTGATAATTACAGACAGCTAATGAATACAAAAAATAAGGAGGCTTAGAAAAGCCTCCTTAAATAATTTAGAACTATTTTTAAATAACTTAAGCGTTTTGCTCTCTAATTAAATTTAGTGCCGAGCCCGCCTTAAACCAATCGATTTGCTGTGCATTATAAGTGTGGTTTAACTTAAGCTCATCCGTTGACCCATCAGCATGAACTACTTCTAAAGTCAATTGCTTCTGAGGGGCAAAATCTGCTAAGTCCACAAAATTAAAGGTGTCGTCTTCACGGATTAAATCGTAGTCGCTTTCGCTAGCGAAGGTCAATCCTAACATCCCTTGTTTCTTTAAGTTCGTTTCGTGAATCCTTGCAAAAGATTTTACTATCACGGCTCTTACCCCCAAATGACGAGGCTCCATAGCAGCATGCTCTCTTGACGAGCCTTCACCATAATTGTGGTCACCCACTACAATAGTATCAACGCCAGCCGCTTTGTATGCTCTAGCAACATTAGGCACTTCGTCTTTACTGCCATCCAATTGATTAACTACGCTGTTGACAGCACCACCAAAGGCATTAACTGCTCCAATAAGGCAGTTGTTAGAGATATTATCCAAATGCCCTCTGAACCTCAACCATGGACCTGCCATTGATATGTGGTCAGTAGTACATTTGCCTTGTGCTTTAATAAGTAATTTAGCTCCTGTAATATTATCGCCATTCCAAGGAGTGAAAGGCGTTAGCAATTGCAGTCTGTTAGAGTCTGGATTAACCACCACTTCTACGCCACTACCGTCAACAGCTGGAGCTTGGTATCCATTATCTTCTACATCAAATCCTTTTTCTGGCAATTCTAAACCTGTAGGCTCTGCTAAGCTAACTTCTTCGCCATTTTTGTTAGTTAATGTATCCGAAATAGGGTTAAAATCTAATCGCCCTGAAATAGCTACAGCCGCTACCATTTCTGGTGAGGCTACAAAGGCATGTGTATTTGGGTTACCATCTGCTCGTTTAGCAAAGTTTCTATTAAAAGAGTGAACGATGGAGTTTTTTTCTTGTTTGTCAGCCCCTTCTCTATCCCACTGACCGATACATGGTCCGCAAGCATTAGTAAAAATTCGAGTCGACTCAAACTTATTAAAGCTATCGATGAGTCCGTCTCTTTCAGCAGTGTAACGCACTTGCTCCGAGCCAGGGTTTATTCCTAAAGTTGCTTTAGGCTCTAGTCCTTTAGCAACGGCATCTTCAACAATAGAGGCAGCACGTGTTAAATCTTCATAAGAGGAGTTAGTACAAGAGCCAATCAATGCCC
The DNA here is from genome assembly GCA_965277895.1 of Flavobacteriales bacterium. Lineage (GTDB taxonomy): Bacteria > Bacteroidota > Bacteroidia > Flavobacteriales > UBA7312. The sequence continues at coordinate 754,454 of CBDIDR010000001.1, read as the reverse complement.
ATTCAATATCCAAAGGCCAATCGTTAGCTCTTGCTTTTTCTTTCATTTCAGAAACTGGAGTCGCTAAGTCAGGCGTAAATGGCCCGTTCAAATGCGGCGTTAATTCTGAAAGGTTGATTTCAATGACCTCATCAAAATACTGCTCAGGATTAGCATAAACTTCTGCATCTCCTGTCAAATGTTCTTTAACTTGATTAGCGGCGTCGGCAACATCGTTTCTTCCTGTTGCTCTGAGATACCTTTCCATACTTTCGTCATAGCCAAAAGTGGAAGTGGTAGCCCCTATTTCAGCCCCCATATTGCAAATTGTTCCTTTTCCAGTACACGATAGTGACTCAGCACCTTCGCCAAAGTATTCTACTATACAGCCTGTTCCACCTTTTACGGTAAGGATACCAGCTACTTTTAGGATAACATCTTTTGGGGCCGTCCAGCCGTTTAATTTTCCTGTTAGCTTAACGCCTATTAATTTTGGAAATTTCAATTCCCAAGGCATGCCTGCCATTACATCCACAGCATCAGCACCACCTACTCCAATAGCAACCATTCCGAGCCCACCCGCATTAACGGTGTGAGAATCTGTCCCTATCATCATACCTCCAGGGAAGGCATAGTTTTCTAATACTACTTGGTGAATAATACCTGCACCTGGCTTCCAAAAACCAATACCGTATTTATTACATACTGAGCTTAAAAAGTTAAACACCTCATTGTTGGTATTTAAACTTTCTTGTAAATCTTTGTCCGCACCTATTTTTGCCTGTATAAGGTGATCGGCATGAGCAGTTGAAGGTACTGCTACTTTTTCTTTTCCTGCTTGCATAAACTGAAGCAGTGCCATTTGAGCAGTTGCGTCTTGCATAGCTACTCTGTCAGGACCAAAGTCAACATAATCTACACCTCTTGAGAATGCTTTGTCATTGTTTTCGTTCCACAAGTGAGTGTATAAAATCTTTTCAGCTAAAGTTAAAGGTTTACCGACTAGCGTTCTTGCACGTTCTACGCCTTGTGGGAATTTAGCATAAACTGCTTTAATCATTTCAATGTCAAATGCCATAATGTGTATAAATTTTGATATCGTTAAACCTTATTTTTAGCCTTGCAAAAGTAATTTTTTAAATCCACTATTACAAGAGAAAATCGTACATTAGCACTGATGAAATTAGTCATTGAAAATATAAAGATTGCTCTTCAGTCTATTCGAACCAATCTTCTCAGAACAGTGCTTACTATATTCGTTATTGCCATCGGAATTTCTGCTTTAGTAGGTATTCAAACGGCTATTGAATCCATCAAATCAAGCATAAGTGATAATTTTACACGGATGGGCTCAAATACTTTCAATATTAGAAATAAAAGCTCCAGTATTAGGGTCGGCAAAAAAGGTACTAAACCTAAACGATACGCTTCCATCACTTATGCTGAAGCTAAAAAATTTAAAGACCGTTTTGCTTCCATTACTTCAATCTCAACATGGGCTAGTAGCACTGCAGTAGTAAAATATAAATCTACCAAATCTGACCCCAATACCAGAGTTACTGGAACGGATGAAAATTACCTTCAAACGGCAGGTTACGACTTATCAGAAGGTAGAAACTTTACCAAAGTCGAAACGGAAATTGGTAAACATGTGGTGATTATTGGAAAAGAAATAGTGGAAAAAATCTTTGAGAATGTTAACCCAATTGGTGAACTCATCTCCATTGGAAATAGTAAATACAGAGTCATCGGCGTATTAAAAGAAAAAGGCTCTAGTGCTACTTTCGGCGGAGATAAAACATGCTTAATTCCTATTACTACTGCGAGGCAATATTTTGGCTATGCCAATCAATCGTTCACCATTAGCGTATTTTCACAAGAGACCTCTTCACTAACAGCTACTATTGGCAATGCTATTTCCGAAATGCGTATTGTAAGGGGACTAAAACCTATTGAAGATGATAACTTCGAAATCATTAGGAGCGATAATATTACCCAAATATTACTTGAAAACATAAAGTACGTCACCTTAGCGGCATTTATCATTGGTGTCATTACTCTGTTCGGCTCCGCCATTGGACTAATGAACATTATGCTCGTCTCTGTTACGGAACGTACTAAAGAAATAGGTACGCGTAAAGCCATTGGCGCTACTTCCTCCATTATTCGTTGGCAATTTTTAATTGAAGCGGTTGTAATATGCCAATTGGGTGGCATCATGGGGATAGTGTTTGGTATACTTATTGGCAATGTTACCTCCCTGTATATTGGTTCTAGTTTTATTGTCCCTTGGGTTTGGATACTTTCTGGTATTGCCCTCTGTGTTTTTGTTGGTCTAATTTCGGGTTATTTCCCTGCTGCCAAAGCGGCAAAGCTTGACCCCATTGAAGCTTTGAGGCACGAATAAAAAAAATGCCCTCGACTAGCGAAGGCATTTTTAAAATTATAGTTAGTTGAATATTACTTTGCAGCAACTACCTCAACTGATAGTGAAGCTTTCACCTCTCTGTGCAAACGCACCTCAGCATCGTATACTCCAACTGTTTTTACGTTGTTTAATTTAACAAACTTCTTGTCTACAGTAAACCCTAATTTCTCTAGTTCTTCAGCTAAGTGATTAGAGGTAATAGAACCAAATAATTGCTTTCCACCTTCAACAGTCTTAGCTGCAATTGTTACAGTTAGTCCGTTAATTTTTTCAGCAATCTTATTAGAATCATCAATAAGTTTGTTTTCCTTTTTTGCTCTCTGACGCAAGTTTTCTTCTAAAACTTTACGTGCTGCTTCAGTAGCTAAAACAGCCTTTCCACCAGGAATTAAGAAGTTACGACCGTAACCGTTTTTCACGTTTACAATCTCATCTTTAAATCCTAATTTCTCTACGTCTTGTAATAATATCAATTCCATAGTTGTAAATTATTTTAGCATATCACCAACATAAGGCATTAAAGCCAAATGACGACATCTTTTGATTGCTTGTGAAACTTTTCTTTGAAATTTCAAAGACGTACCAGTAATTCTTCTTGGAAGAATTTTTCCTTGTTGGTTTACAAAACGCATTAGGAAATCAGGGTCTTTGTAATCGATATATTTAATACCCGCTTTTTTGAAACGGCAATACTTCTTTGTATTTCTGTTGTTTACATCTACTGGAGATAGATATCTAATGTTATCTGCCATGATTATGCCTCCTGTTTTTCGTTAGTATTAAGTCTTTTTCTTCTTCTTTCAGCATACGCTAGTGCGTGCTTGTCTAACTTTACAGTTATCCAACGCATTAGGCGTTCGTCACGCTTGTATGCTAATTCAAGCTTGTTAATTATTTCGCGGTCTTCAGAAGTGAATTCCATCAAATAATAGAAGCCTGTTCTTTTTTTCTGAATACTGTATGCCATCTTTTTGAGGCCCCAGTTTTCTTCAACAACAACTTTTGACTTACTATCTTTGAGAAGCTTTTTGAACTTCTGAACCGTCTCCTTTATCTGCTCTTCAGATAAAACGGGATTCAAAATGAAAACGGTTTCGTAATGATTCATAGTTAATTATTTTGGTTTTTAAAATTCGTTTACCCTCTCGTAAAAAAGGGACGCAAATCTAAGCCAAACTTTTCATAAAAACAAACGTTTTTCTAAACGGCCTTTCTCTAATGCTATCTTTCTGAAATATCCGCTTTTTGAGAAGTTCGTTTTCCAGCACTATTTGTTTATCAAAACTGTATGCGGGAATGGTATCTCTATTTCGGCTTGGTTGAGTGCTATTTTTACATTTTCATAGGTGCTAAAGTAAACGTCCCAATAATCGGCAGGTTTGCAATAGGGTCGCACTACAAACTGCACTGAACTATCTGCCAACTGACTAACGCCAACAAAGGGCACTGGACTTTTCAAGACCTTAGAATTGTCCGTCAACACCTTTAATAATACTTGCTTTGATTTTTTGATATCGGAATCATAAGATACGCCCACTTCCAAGTCCACACGAATTTTACCTTCAGCGGTATAGTTTATGATGTTGCCATTTGCCATTGCACCATTAGGCACAATAATCTTTTTATTGTCTGGAGAGACTAATCGCGTATTGAAAATATCTATCTCGGACACCTCGCCAATAACGCCTTGGGCCTCTACTAAATCTCCAATTTTATAGGGCTTGAATACCATTATAAGAACTCCACCAGCAAAATTGGAGAGCGAACCTTGCAAAGCTAAACCTAGCTAAACCTGCCGCTGCTATGATGGCCGCAAAAGCCGTAATGTCTATTCCTAGCGTAGATACCACCAAAAGAATAAGAACAATTTTCAACGCCCACGCCAATATATTGTGAAAGAATCGCTGAAGGGTTATATCGTATTTTGTTTTGGATAAGAGTTTGTCAGTGCCAATCATCATTTTTTTGACAATCCAGGAACATATAATAAAAATTAAGAGTGCACCCAATACTTTTGGGCCGTAGTAAGTCACAAAATCTAATGCTTTTTCAAGCAAAACGTTTGCATTTTCCATGTTTTAAGAGTTTTAAATTAAGAGCTTAAAAGTAAGGAAAGATTTTTTATATAATTATTTGACTTAGAGCGTGATTAAATATTGAGATTCCAATCATTATATTATATTTGTTTTCGCAAAAATTATTGATGGAAAATTTCGTTGTATCGGCCCGTAAATACCGCCCCTCTACTTTCGACACTGTAGTAGGACAGCAGTCCATTACGAACACCCTTAAGAATGCCATTAAGAACAATCACTTAGCACAAGCTTTCTTGTTCTGCGGTCCTAGAGGTGTTGGCAAAACCTCTTGTGCCAGAATACTTGCCAAGACCATCAACTGCATGAACCTCACCGAGAATATTGAGGCATGCGACACTTGCGACTCCTGTAAAGGCTTTAACGACAGTCATTCGTTCAACATTCACGAATTGGATGCTGCCTCTAACAATGGAGTGGATAAAATCAGAGAACTTGTCGACCAAGTTCGCTTTGCTCCTCAAGTTGGGAAATACAACATTTACATTATTGATGAGGTGCATATGCTTTCACAAGCTGCCTTTAACGCCTTCCTAAAAACATTGGAAGAGCCACCAGCCCATGCACTCTTCATATTAGCTACAACCGAAAAACATAAGATTATCCCTACCATATTATCCCGTTGTCAGATATTTGATTTCAAAAGAATTCAGATTGAAGATATTGCCAATCACTTGGCTTATGTGGCTAAAAACGAAGGAATAACTGCTGAAGAGGAAGCCCTGCACACCATCGCCCAAAAAGCTGACGGTGCCTTGAGGGATGCCCTTTCTATCTTCGACCAAATCATTAGCTTTTGTGGTAATAATTTGACCTACAAGGATGTTATAGCCAACCTTAATATTTTGGATTATGACTACTACTTCAAAGCTACTGAAGCTCTTGCCAACAACGATATTCCTACATCACTGAATTTGTTTAACGATATTCTTAATAGTGGTTTTGACGGACACCATTTTATCATTGGATTGGGTATGCACTTCAGAAATCTATTAGTCGCTAAAGACCCTTCAACCCTAAGTCTTTTGGAAGAAGGCGAAAACGTTAAAAAGCGATACATGGAGCAAAGTCAGAACTGGAAGCAAGAGCATCTATTAAAAGGATTAGAGCTTTGCAATAAGGTAGACTTGAGCTATAAACTCAGCAAAAACCAACGCTTACTCATTGAAATAACCTTAATGCAATTATGTAGCATTGACTCTATTTCAAACTCTGCTGAAAAAAAAACTTTCGTAGTTAAAAAACAAGCGGAAAAACAGCCTAAAACGGAAGAAAAAGTTGTTGAAAAGGTTAAAGAAAAAGCTACCGAGTCTGTTTCTGAACCAATTTCTGAAGACAAGATAGTCATTGAAAAAGACGATAAAAAATCTATTAAAATTGTCAACTTCAAAGACACCATTGAAAAAAAGACCATTTCAATAAAAATCAACAAGAAAGAAAGTGAAGAAAAGGAAGTTACAGAAGAAAAGAAGGTTTTAAACCAAAAAGAAACGCCTTTTACTTTCGCTGAATTAGAGAATGTCTGGACAAAATACAGCAGTCTTAAACAAAAGGAAGGCAAGCATAATTTATTCTCCATTTTAAATGAGAAAAAGTTTAAGCTAGAAGAGAATTATAACATTACACTAACACTCGACAATAAAGTACAAGAAGAAGTGTTAATCGAAGAGAAAACAAACTTAGTTTACTTCTTAAAAGACAAACTAAAAAATGATATACTATCGCTAAAAATTGACGTCAAACAATTGGAACAAAAAGAATTAACGGCTTATACCGATGAAGATAAGTTCAAAAAAATGGCAGAAAAAAAACCAATACTAATAGAATTAAAAAACCAATTTAATCTTGAATTAGATTATTAATTAATTGAAAACTATGAAAACTAAACTAACATTTATCCTCATTCTACTTGCACTAGGGTGGATAGTATTTAACGTAACACAAGACATGAGTAAAATTGAAAATAAATACGAAACCGTTGAGAATGACCCAATGAAGTCTAGACTCTACACTTTGGACAATGGACTTAAAGTTTACTTGAGCGTTTACAAAGATGCACCAAGGGTACAAACATACATTGCCGTAAGAGCGGGTAGTAAAAATGACCCTGCTGACGCTACAGGTCTTGCTCATTACCTAGAGCACATGCTATTTAAAGGTACTGACAAATACGGCTCATTAGATTATTCTAAAGAAGCTCCAATGCTTGAAAAAATAGAAGATTTATACGAAGAGTACCGACAAATTGATATGTCAGATACTGTCAACAGAGACAGGGTTTGGGGACAAATAGATTCTATTTCTGGAGAAGCAGCTAAATTTGCCATAGCTAATGAATACGACAAAATGATTTCTAGTGTAGGGGCTAAAGGAACGAATGCCTACACCTCTGCCGAAGCGACAGTTTACCTAAATGATATTCCTTCAAATCAACTTGAAAAATGGTTGGACATAGAAGCTGAGCGTTTCCGTATGCCTGTTTTTCGTTTATTCCACACCGAGTTAGAAGCAGTGTATGAAGAAAAAAATATTGGTATGGATACTGATGGACGTAAAATGTTTGAAGCCTTACTATCAGGGTTATTCAAAAACCACACTTACGGCACACAAACTACCATAGGAACTGTTGAACACTTGAAAAATCCTTCAATCAAAGAAATTAGAAAGTACTTCAACAAAAACTATGTCCCAAATAATATGGCAATATGTATGTCAGGGGATTTTGACCCTGATTCAGTCATTACATGGGTTAATGAAAAATTTGGCTCATTCGAGCGAAAAGAAGACCCTGAATTTATCCCAGGTGTGGAAGAGCCGATAACTGAACCAATAGTCAAAGACGTATATGGTCCTGATGCCGAACGTTTATACTTAGGCTTCCGTTTCCCAGGCTCTAAAGAAAGAGACACCAAAGTCATGAAAATTATTGACATGATTTTGAGTAACAGTCAAGCAGGGCTTATTGATCTAAATCTTAACCAAGAACAAAAAGTATTACAAGCAAGCTGTTTCCCATACATACTAACTGATTACAGCACACACATTGTTTACGGCTCACCAAAACAAGGGCAATCACTTGATGAATTAAAAGACCTATTACTAGCAGAGGTTGAAAAGGTTAAGAGTGGAGATTTCCCAGATTGGTTAATCCCTGCTATCATCAGTGATATGAAACTCTCAAAAATAAAAACCTATGAAAGTAACTCATCAAGAGCAGACGAATTTGTAAAAGCCTTTATTCAAAATATTGAATGGGAAGACTACATTAATGAAATGGACATTCTCGAAAGCATTACCAAAGAAGAGGTAGTTGAAGTAGCCAACAAATACTACAACGACAATTATGTGTTGGTAAGAAAAAACCTTGGCGAGGATAAGAGTGTTATTAAAGTTACTAAACCAGCCATTACGCCTGTTGAAGTAAACAGAGATGCTCAATCAGACTTCTTGAAAGCCATCACTGAGGCTGAAGTAAACGAAATCGAGCCTGACTTCTTAAATTACGAAGATGACATTCAGCAAACAGATATCGGTGTTCCTTTTATACACAAGCAAAACACAGAAAATAGCCGATTTAAACTGTATTACATTAGCGACAGAGGAAATAACCACGATAAAAAACTGAGCATGGCCATTGAGTACTTCAATTACTTAGGAACTGAAGATATTTCTCCAGCTCAGAAAAAAGAAGAGTTCTACAAGTTAGGGTGTGAAGTTTCCGTAAGTAGTCAAAACGAACAAAGCTATATTTCACTTTCCGGACTAGACGATAATTTCGAGGCTTCAGTAGGACTATTTGAAAAACTATTATCCGATGTTGTCGCTGACGAAGAAGCTCTTGAAAACCTCAAAATGGATGTGTTAAAGAAAAGAGCCGATGCAAAATTAAATAAGCGTACCATACTATACAGCGGAATGAATAATTACGCCAAATACGGCCCAAATAATCCATTCACAAACACCTTGTCAGACGAGGAAATTATGGCAACAACATCTGATGAATTAATTGATATCATTCAAAACATGACATCTTATGAGCACAGGGTGTTGTATTACGGACCAAAATCCTTTGAAGACGCTTCAGAATCAGTACAGAATTTACACCCATTAAAAGATAATCTAAATTCAATAACAGAAATCAATGATTTTGCTGAACTAGACATCAATAAAACATCAGTTTATGTTGTTGATTATGACATGAAACAAGCCGAAATACTAATGGTTTCAAAAGGTGAAACTTTCGACGCAAAGAATATGCCTTTAGTAAAATTACACAATGAATATTTCGGAGGAAGTATGGGTAGTATTGTATTCCAAACGCTGAGAGAATCAAAAGCCTTAGCCTATTCGGTATACAGCACATACAGCTCACCAAGAGAAATGGACAAATCCCATTATGTAATGGCATATATTGGTACTCAAGCCGATAAACTTAAAGAAGCAATGATTGGCATGAACGAACTTCTAGATGAACTTCCTGAAGTTGAAGCCAATTTAGAAAATGCTAAAGATGCAGTCATTCAGAAAATACGTACCGAAAGAATTACTAAAGACAGAGTCCTATTCAATTATGAAGCAGCTAAACGTTTAGGCTATGACTATGATTCAAGAAAAGACATCTATAATTCGATAGAACAATTCGACATGGCAGCACTCACAGACTTTCATAATAGCTATATGAGTGGTAAAGATTACACCATATTAGTACTTGGAAATAAAGAAGACTTAGACCTAAAAGCTCTTAGAGAATATGGAGAAGTAAAATTTCTGACTTTAGAAGATGTTTTCGGATACTAAATAGTACATTTGCAAACTTAAAATTTGAATAAAAATAATTATGAGCAAAATTAAAGTAGATAATCCAGTAGTTGAATTGGATGGAGATGAAATGACAAGAATCATTTGGAAGTTTATTAAAGACAAATTAATACTTCCTTACCTCGATTTAGAGATTAAATACTACGACTTAGGAATGGAAAGTCGTGATAATACTGACGACCAAATCACTATTGATGCTGCTAATGCTATCAAAGAATATAAAGTAGGTATTAAATGTGCTACCATCACTCCAGATGAGCAGCGAGTGGAGGAATTCGGCTTGAAAAAAATGTGGCGTTCACCAAACGGAACTATCAGAAATATCGTTGGTGGTACTGTTTTTAGAGAACCTATTATCTGTAAGAATGTTCCAAGACTGGTTCCAAACTGGACACAGCCTATCTGTATTGGGCGTCATGCATTTGGAGACCAATACAAAGCTACAGATACAGTTATCAAAGGAAAAGGTAAGTTAACCATGACCTTCACCCCTGAAAATGGCGAAGAAGTATCTTGGGAAGTTTACCAATACGAAGGACAAGGCGGTGTAGCGATGAGCATGTACAACACTGATGAATCTATTTATGGCTTTGCACGTTCATGCTTTAATCAAGCACTTTCGAAAGGATGGCCATTATACTTATCTACAAAGAACACCATTCTCAAGGCCTATGACGGACGCTTCAAAGATATTTTTGAAGAAGTGTATCAAAACGAATTCAAAGCTGATTTTGATAAGGCTGGAATCATATACGAACACCGTTTGATTGACGATATGGTTGCTTCAGCACTAAAATGGAATGGTGCTTTTGTATGGGCATGTAAAAACTACGATGGCGATGTACAGTCTGATACTGTAGCTCAAGGTTTTGGCTCATTAGGATTAATGACTTCTACACTTGTAACTCCTGAAGGCGATGTTATGGAAGCTGAAGCTGCTCACGGAACTGTAACACGTCACTACAGACAACACCAACAAGGTAAGAAAACCTCAACAAATCCAATTGCTTCCATATTTGCATGGACAAGAGGATTAGCTTTCAGAGGAAAACTGGACAACAACCAAGCATTAATTGACTTCTGCCAAACTTTAGAAGACGTTTGTGTGGAAACCGTCGAAAGTGGTACAATGACTAAAGATTTAGCACTTTGTATACACGGAAAAGACCTCAACGAAAGTCATTACGTTGTTACTGAAGACTTCCTAGACGCTTTAGATAAAGGATTGAAAATAAAAATGGCTTAAAAGCCATTTTTATTTCTCGTTTTAAAGGCTTACTTTTATAGGGTAATTAAATTACCTTATAACTATGAAAAAAATATTACTACTATGTGTAGTCGTGTACTCTGTATTTTCGACTAAAGCACAGCAAGTCGGCGACACAATCGTCATCGAATCTTTCAACTATTCTCAAACATACGGCGTAAATCAATGGTCACCAGGAATTAGAGATACCGTCATTGACTTTTCAGTACTTCCTAATGCCTCAATCGAAAAAGTATTGATGCTTTACAATATGCGTTGTAAAAACAACCTAGTGTCAAACTCATCCAACAAAGACCAAGGGTGCGGAGAATGGGATATTTCGTGTAACACTTACTTACACGACTCTACAAGAATTGATTCAATAATGTATACCCACCCTAATTACATTATATAAAATTTTGATGGTGATTTTGGAGATAATATCAATTTTCAATTTACAGTTGGCTCACCTCTTAAATATGAAGATTTCAATAAATCCTCAATGATTAGCATTTACCCTAACCCCGCTAATAAAGCCTTTTCTGTTCAAGGAAAAGAAATTGAGAACGCAAAAATTAATATTCTAGACTCACAAGGTAAAAATATTAATTTACCTTACTCAACTTAACAAGGTAAGTTGTCATTTGATTCTAGAGGATTATCAAGTGGAATATATCTAATTCAAATTATTAGTGACAAAATCAATGAGACTAAACGGTTAATCATTGAATAATCGTTTCAGCTTAAAATAATTAGTTGACAAAAAGCACCAAATTGGTGCTTTTTGTCATTTTGGAATTCTAGGCAAATATTAATTTATTATTATTTTATTAAATTTGATAGGTTATTATAGTCTAAAACAATTCATTATGAAAAAGTCATTATCAATTTTCGCACTAGTATCTATCGCTTTATTTACATTTTATTCATGTGAAAAAGAAACGGATGTTATTGTTATTCCGTCAACAATTAACCCTACTCCAACAAGCGATATAAATAAGTTTTTTGAAGATAATATTGAAGATGCTACACAAACTATTAACATAAACCCATCTTCAAGTCAAACGTTTACAAGTAACAAAGGAATTACTTATTCATTTAACGCTAATACTTTTGTGAATTCATCTGGAGCGGCAGTCAGCGGTAATATTACAATTGAGCTAATAGAAGCTTTGACTAAAAAAGAAATGATGATGATGAATAAACCAACATTTACGCACAGTGGTGAACTCTTAGTTTCTGGTGGTATTGTGTATTTAAATCCGACTCAAAACGGTCAGCAGTTAAGTATTAATGACAACAACCCCGTATCAGTTAGCATCCCAACAAATTCGTATGTTCCAATGGACTTCTTCGATGGTAGTTTTGATAACCAAGGCGGATTTGGTTGGGACGAAAGTGAAGATGACACTGTTATCACAAATACTAATGGCAACGATACTACTGAACAGGATTTTTGGTTTAGTTTTGATTTTGAAATCGACTCTATTGGCTGGATAAATTGTGACTATTTTTATAATTCTGGCGACCCCCTAACACAAGTTGAAGTAGTATTACCCGATACATTTAACGGAGATAATTCTGCAGTTTTCATCTACTACGATGATATTAACTCTGTAGCTAGCCTAAGTGATTACGATACTGATGGAACCTTTGATTTAGGAGCTAATTATTCTACCCCTGTAGGAATGGATGTCAGTTTTGTAGTGATTTCAGAATCAAATGGTAGTTATTTTTATGCCCTTGTAAACGCAACTATTACTCAAAACCACATTGAAATTATTGGCTCTCTAACAGAGGTGACTGAAGCTGAACTGGAAATTATCCTCAACGCTCTTTAGAAAATTTTAGAGTTATATTTTTCAGGATATTTGGGGTGCACATTTTTATAAATGTCTTCAATATTTTTTAAATCTTTTTCTATTTCACCCTCTGGTATAAACATTGTTTTTACACCAGCTTCTTTTTTATTGTAATCTAAGAAAGAAATGGCTATTGGTATATTTGCTCCAACAGCGATATGATAGAAACCTAACTTCCAGGTATCTACTTTTGAACGACTTCCCTCAGGTGCTAATCCTAAGACAAGTTCCTCTCTATTATTGAATAAATCAATAGCGAAAGACACTAAATTGTTGTGCTTAGTTCTATCTACTGGAATGCCACCCATTAATGTGAAAATCCAGCCATAAGGAAATTTGAACAACTGACTTTTACCCAAAAACTTTGCTTCTATACCCAATATATACCCAAAGCATCTACCAATAATAAAATCCCAATTACTAGTGTGTGGAGCCAGTATAATCACATACTTTTTAACAGACGGAATATCTCCTACGATTTTCCATCCCATAATTTTTAAAATAGCATGTGATATTGCTTTCTTCATAAATGCTGTCTAATTGAAAAATTCTTTCTTAAAGTTTATCAAAAATAATCTTTTTGTTGTTCTTGTCATGGCAGTATACAGCCATCTAAAGTATTCTTTGTTTAGCATTTCAGCTATAAAATAGCCTTGTTCAACAAAAACATTCTCCCATTGTCCCCCTTGAGATTTATGACAGGTAATTGCATATGCGAATTTCACCTGAAGTGCATTAAAAAAAGGATTCAATTTAATTTCTTTGTTACGTTTTGCTTTTTGAGGGATATCGCTGTAATCTTTCGCTACCTCATCGTACAATGCTTTATATTCTTCATAAGTCATCGCAGGACTCTCAGAAGTCAATGTATTTAACATTACCACACACTCTAAATAATCTTCGTCAGGATAGTCAACAAGCCTAGCTGAAATACGAGCAAAACGGCAATTGTAAAGTTCATTAATTTCATAAATCCGCATTACTTCAATAGTATCGCCATTTGCAATAAAACCCGCTTTACTTCCTTCCGGCAACCAGAAATAATTATTTCTAACAACCATTAAAAAGTCACCTGAGGATATTTCTTCTTCATGCCCTCTAATACGCAGGCGAATTTGCTGGTTATAAAGATTGGCACGCTTATTCGAACGACATATTACAACAGTCCCCTCAACGCCAGAATTTGAGTACGCATCTTCTAGAGCATCCTGAATATCCATTCCAATATCTAGCCTCTGCACATCATGATCACAACTAATATTTGGATAGGAGGTATCATCTTTGCTGATCGTATCTCTTAAATCAGTGGCATTTTTCAAAACTAATGAAGAGGACTCTTGTCGGACAACCTGAGTAAGCTCTGCACTATAAACATCCTTTCTGTATTTCACTCCAAGTAGATTGTTGTCTAGCGCTGGACTTATATCTAAATGTACTGGTGGTAGTTGGGCTGTATCCCCTACAAAAATCAACTTACACATCAAGCCAGAATAGACATAATCTATCAAATCATCAAGTAGTACTCTACCACTAAATCCTTTGTCATTAACATCAGGAATCATAGAAGCTTCATCCACAATAAAAATCGTATTTGAATGCTTATTCTCCTGCAAGGCAACGTAAGAATTTCCTTGTGAATTAGTTCGAATCCAATATATCTTTTTGTGTATTGTAAATGCTGATTTTTTAGAATAAGCTGATAGTACTTTGGCAGCCCTACCTGTAGGTGCTAAAAGCACTACTTTCTTTCCTACTGACCATAAGCTATTAATTAGAGAACTGATTAAAGTCGTTTTTCCTGTACCAGCATATCCCTTCAAAAGAAATAAACTATTGGAGTTAGATTCCTCAATAAACTCAGATAATTGGTCGACTACTTCAGACTGTTGGGTAGTGAGCTCGTGCTTAAAATTTTTAATAAGTAATTGCTGAAGTTTTTTTGTATTCATTACAGAATTGAAGTAGATACAAATTTACCAAAATATACTCAAAAAAATTGTAGATTTGCCAGTATTAACTTTTATTCGAAAAATCATGAATACAAAAACAATTCGACTTTTATTATGGCCAGTGATAATCATTTTAGCTTGGTTAGTTTACAGAAGCCCAATTAGTTTAAAAGAATTTCAAGAAGTTGCCGACTTTAGAAAATCTGCTGTTATTCAAGATTTAAAGGATATTAGAACAGCACAAATTGCATTTAAAGACAAATACAGAGTTTATGCTGGAGATTTTAATACACTCATAAACTTTGTGAAAAATGATTCTCTTGCTGTAATTAAAGCAATTGGCGAAGTTCCGGATTCACTAACAGAAAATCAAGCACTAAAAGCTGGTATAATTAGTAGAGATACTGTTTTTATTCCTGCATACGAATCCATTTTTAACGACGATTATTTATCAACACGAGACGACCGCTTCAGTTTCGATTTAGATGAACTTTCATCAGTCCCTTTTTCGGAAGAATCATTTTCTATCGAATCAGGAAATATTGAAAAAGGTAAAGTGGTCGTTCAAGTATTTGAAGTTTCAACTAACTACGCAACCTTTCTGAACGGCTTAGACGCTACCAACAAGGGTATTGATCTTGAAAAAACCATAAGAGTTGGTTCAATGTCAGATGCGTCTATCAACGGAAATTGGGGTGAGTAATCCAGCTTTTTCATCATTTGACTTAAAAGCATTAGAATTATATTCTTCATCTCAAGAATGCCACATATCGATTCAAATTGGACTCAACGGTCTATCCTACTGTGTTAGAAATGACAAGGAAATTTTAGGTATTGAGTCTTACCAACAGCCTCTCTCTCAAGTCGAGAATGTTATTAAAGAAAATGACTGGCTATCCAAGAATTATGCTTCTTCAGATATTAGCATAACAACAAAGAAAAGTACATTAATTCCTTCTACGGTTTTCTCAAACGAAAATAAAAAAGAACTATTGAGGCTAAATCATAGGAAAATCGAAGAGCTTGATATTCTTACAGATGATATCAGTATTCTTGATAGCCAATGTATTTACGGCGTATCCAAAGCTGAACAAGATATTATCACGACCCATCTGCCAAAATCAACTATTAAGCACTTTTCTAGCAGATATATTCCCCATTTACTATCTGAGAACAAAAATTTTGATGGTCAAAAAATGGTTGTAAACGTTAGCTACAATCAAATAAATATCAGCGTTTTCGACCACTCAAGATTCATCTATTACAACGTATTCAATTTTAAAAATGCACACGATTGCATTTACTTTATTTTATTTGCCTGCGAACAAATAGAATTAAATCCTGAGAATGTAACTCTTGAATTTATGGGTGATATTTCAAAAGATGATGAAATTTTTACTCTAGCATACACCTATGTAAGAAATGTTGAGTTTAGTCAACGAAGGGTAAGTATTAGCCAAAATATCGAAAAAATAAATCCCCATAATTTTTATTCTTTAATACATCAGCACTTGTGCGAATAATTGGCGGAAAATATAAAGGCAAATCCATTAGTGCTCCAAAAAATTTACCTGTAAGACCTACTACAGATTTTGCTAAGGAAAGCTTGTTCAATATTCTTAGAAATCAAATCGATTACGACTCTACTGTTCTACTTGAACTTTTTGCAGGAACAGGTAATATTGGCTACGAATTTGCTTCAAGAGGTTGTGAAAACATAACATCGGTGGATTTAAACTTTAACTGCGTAAGGTTTATTAAAAAAATAAACAGAGAGCTTGATTTAAAAAATAAAGTAATTCGCTCCGATGCATTTCGCTACATAAAATCGTGCAAAAACCAATACAATTTTATTTTTGCCGACCCACCTTATAATCTAGAAAACATCAGTGAGCTTCCTAACTATATTTTCAGCAACAACATTTTAGAAAAAACCGGGACCCTTGTAATTGAACATGATAAAAACACTGATTTTAGCGAATCACCGCATTTTAAAAATGTTAGACAATATGGGCGAGTAATGTTTAGTTTTTTTAACTTTATCGCATGAGTAAAAAAATTGCTGTTTTTCCAGGTTCTTTCTCTCCCTTCACCAAAGGACACGAATCCATTGTATTAAGGGCTCTACCTTTATTCGATGAAATAATTATCAGTATTGGTATTAACTCTGCTAAAAATGACTATTTCTCAATTGACGAAAGAGTTCAATGGACTGAAAATGTTTTCAAAAACTATGACAATATTAAAGTAGAACGCTATGAAGGTCTAACGATTGATCATTGTTTGAAAATGGGAGCTAAATATATACTTAGGGGGCTACGAAATTCTCATGACTTTAAATATGAAAAAGGAATTGCTCAAATGAATCATTCGATGGACTCTGGCATAGAAACCATCTTTATTATAACAGAGCCTAAATACTCACATATAAGTTCAACAATTGTGAGAGATGTCATTAGAAATGGGGGGGACGTAAGTCAATTTTTACCTGAAGGCATATCACTTTAAGCTGTAATATTTCTCAAATACTCGCTTAATGTTTTCATAGGTGTTTTCTAGAAGGTCGCTAGCCTCTTCTCTGCTTACCCATATCACTTTTTCAATTCCTTCTTCGATTTGTGGCGATATGTCCTCATTCTGTGAAGAAGTCATTAAATACCAATGGGTTTCTTTCAAAATAGATTGACCTTTGTGCTCATAAGTATGGTATGTGTTCATTAACTTATCTACAATTTCCAAATCGTTGAGACCACATTCTTCTTGAACTTCTCTTTTAGCACAGACATCTACACTCTCACCAATTTCTAATTTACCTTTAGGCAAATCCCATTTTCCATATCTAAAAATCATAAGTACACTCTGATTGTTCACAACCAGTCCTCCTCCTGCTTTGATAAGCTCGAAATTCGACTTGAAACTTGCCCAAATTAAATCACAATTATCAGCATAAACACAAAATTTCAATGGATTTTTATCGTTCAGGTGAGTAAACAATTGAGACCAAGAGAATGACTCATCAAAATGAAATAAATAGTCCACCTCTTTTTCTTGATAATTAGAGATAACTAAAGAGTGATGATTTATAAAAACTTCATACATTAGCATCATGATTTTGGATACAGAAACCGCCAAGCAAGTTGCAAAATCCTTATTGCAAATCAAAGCTATAATTTTAAACCCAAGTGACCCTTTTGTTTGGGCTTCTGGGTGGAAATCACCAATATATTGTGACAACCGAATTACACTATCTCATACGGAAGTAAGAACTTTTATTAGGCAACACTTAGTGGAAGGAATACTTTCAAAATATGGTAAACCAGATGTTATAGCTGGTGTAGCTACGGGTGCTATTGCACATGGCGTTCTTGTAGCTCAAGAATTAGGCCTTCCATTTGTTTATGTAAGAGCATCTGCTAAAGAACACGGAAGACAAAATCTTATCGAAGGTAAAATTGAGAGCGGACAATCTGTCGTTGTAATTGAAGATTTAATTAGCAGTGGAAAAAGCAGTCTTGCAGCTGTCAAAGCTCTGGAGGACGGTGGCTTTAAGGTAAATGGTATGGGTGCTATTTTTAGTTATGGATTCGAAGAAGCTGAGCAAAACTTCAAAAACGCCAATTGTGAGTTATTTACACTAGGGAATTACGAAACACTCATCAGTCAAGCATTAGAAACTAAATATATTTCTAACGATGAGGTTGAACTCTTAAAAGAATGGAGAGAAAGCCCTTCAACTTGGAAAAAATAGATGAGCGATATCAAAAGTCAAACCGTCGAAATAAATAAATCTGAAGAAGAAATCTTCAATTTCATAAGTGATTTCACAAACTTCAGCACTCTATTCCCTACTCAAGTAAAAGACTTAAAAATTACAAGAGACAACTGTTCATTCTCAATTGACGGCATGCCAAACGTTAGCCTAAGAATTACTGAACGCACACCATATAGCTGCGTAATAATGACTGCAGAAGATGGCAAACTTCCATTCGAGCTAAAATGTTGTTTGGAAAAGGTTGATAATGACAATTGCCAAGCCCAATTCCATTTTAATGCCGAACTGAACATGATGATGAAAATGATGGTTGAAAAACCTCTTACTAATTTTCTGAATTTATTAGCTGAAAAATTAAAAGAGATTAAAGCTTAAATCTCCTACAGAATACGACTTTTCTGCCCCTTTCTCGATAATTATTAACCGCCCAAAATCATCTACTTCTTTTACGATTGCTGAAAATTTATTGCCTTCTTTAGTGAAATTTACTAGACAGTCTTTTTTGTATAAATAAGAATGATATAAATCTTGAATTTGTTTTTTATCGTTTCTGAATAATAAATAATATTTTTCAAGCTCTTGACATAAGGTCGATAAAAGTTCTTTCATGCTAGTATCGGTATTTAGTACCTCTTTAATAGAGATTGCAGACTTTATCTCCAAACAGTTATTATTCACATTAATACCAATTCCAACAATACTTTTTTGCAGTTTTTTTGCTCTAATTGAGTTTTCAATGAGGACACCAGCTATCTTTTTATCATTTACAAAAATATCATTAGGCCACTTTATATAAGACTTTACTCCCAAAATATTTAGTGAAGACACTAAAGCCAAGGCAATACATTTATTAAAGGAAAATTGGTGCAATAAATCAATTTTTGGATAAAATAAAACACTAAGACACAGGGACTTACCGTTCTCGGATATCCATAAGTTATTTCTTTGCCCCCTACCCTTAATTTGGTTTTCCGCAAGCACCACCGTACCTTCAACTAATTTCTCATTATTTGACAAATTCAATAAGAAAGTATTAGTAGAATCAACCGACTTGAGGCTAATGAGATTTTGTCCTATAAACAAGGTATTCATTTAGGCAAATTAACGGATAAATTTCTGTATTTTTGTACCTTAAAATAAACACTATATTTTTTATCGCTTTTAATGGCTGAAAACAAAAAATTAAATACTTCTGATATTCTTGCAAATGCAATAGTTGAAGGAATGAAAAACCTCAAAGCAAAAGATATTGTAAGTTTAGATTTAAGAGAAATTGAATCATCCGTTTGCGACTTTTTTGTAATCTGTCATGGAACGTCAAACACCCATGCGTCAGCTATTGCAGATTCAATTATTGAGGAAACGCTAAAAGAAGTAAAAGAAAAACCTTGGCAAAAGGAAGGTTTGACAAATGGCGACTGGGTATTGTTAGATTATAGTAATGTCGTTGTTCATATTTTCCAGAAAGAAACAAGGGAGTACTATAATATTGAAAAATTATGGGGAGATGCTAAAATCCAACTCTTCAAAGAATCCGCTTAAGAATGAAGAATAAAAAACAAGAACCAAAAGGAGTAAAGTTCAACTTTTACTGGATTTATGCAATTATTGCTGTCTTATTTTTCGGCATCCAGATTTTCAATGTTAATACAACACAAGAAACATCTTGGCAGGAATTTAACCGTACCATGCTTCAAACTGAAGAAGTGGAAAAAGTGGTTGTGGTAAATAGAGATATTGCTCAAATCTATATAAAGGAATCTGCCCTAAAAAAAGAAAAGTACAAGTCAGTAAGTGAAAAATCTTTTGGCAATGCAACTAATAAAGGCCCACACTATTACTTTCAAATTTCTTCACCTGACAACTTAGAAGAGAAACTAAAAGAAGCTCAAGCCAATTTTAATGAAGAAGACAGAATTGAAATAAAATATTCAACTCAAAAAGATATCATTGGCGATGCATTTAGCTGGATATTTCCAATCCTAATTATGGTTGCTATATGGATTTTCTTCATGAGACGAATGAGTGGAGGTGGGGGTGGACCAACTGGTCAAATTTTCAACATTGGAAAATCAAAAGCGACTCTGTTTGATAAAACAAAGGTAAATGTTTCCTTCAAGGATGTTGCCGGTTTGGAAGGAGCTAAAGAAGAGGTAGAAGAAATTGTTGACTTCCTAAAAAATCCAAAAAAATACACCGCATTGGGTGGCAAAATACCAAGAGGAGCACTACTTGTAGGCCCTCCTGGAACTGGTAAAACCTTGTTAGCTAAAGCTGTGGCTGGCGAAGCACAAGTACCCTTTTTCTCTTTGTCAGGTTCTGATTTCGTTGAAATGTTTGTAGGTGTAGGTGCTTCAAGAGTAAGAGATTTATTTAAGCAAGCCAAAGAAAAATCCCCTTCAATAATTTTTATTGATGAAATTGATGCTATAGGCAGAGCTAGAGGTAAAAACAACATTACTGGCGGAAATGATGAAAGAGAAAACACACTAAACCAGCTACTTACCGAAATGGATGGTTTTGGTACTAACTCAGGTGTAATTGTAATTGGCGCAACAAATAGAGCTGATGTATTGGACAGAGCACTTCTTAGAGCGGGTCGATTCGATAGACAAATTTTCGTTGACCTACCAGACTTAAGAGAGCGAAAAGAAATCTTCCAAGTTCATGTAAAGCCACTTACATTGAGTAAAGATGTTGATATTGACTTCTTATCAAAACAAACACCTGGATTTTCGGGTGCAGACATTGCTAATGTATGTAATGAATCAGCTCTTATTGCAGCACGTAAAAACAAAAAGATTGTTGAAAAGCAAGACTTTTTGGATGCTGTAGACAGAATTATTGGTGGACTGGAAAAGAAAAATAAAATCATCTCAGAAGAAGAGAAAAGAATTGTTGCTTTCCATGAAGCTGGACATGCTACAGTAAGTTGGTTTATGCAATATGCTTCTCCTTTAGTAAAAGTGACCATTGTTCCTAGAGGACGTTCTTTGGGTGCAGCCTGGTACTTGCCTGAAGAAAGGCAGCTAACTACCACTGAACAACTTATTCATGAAATGTGTGCTACTCTGGGTGGACGAGCTGCTGAAAAAATCATCTTTAATAAAATCTCCACTGGAGCTCTAAGTGATTTAGAAAAAGTAACTAAACAAGCCTATTCAATGGTCTCTATTTATGGGCTAAGTGACAAACTAGGAAACTTAAGCTACTACGATTCTAGTGGTAGAGACGGATTCACAAAGCCTTACAGTGAAGCTACAGCCAAGTTAATTGATGACGAAGTCAGTAAATTAATTGAGGATTGCTACAAGCAAACACTAACTCTTCTCAAAAAACATAAAACTAAACTGACTAAGTTGGCTGAACTTTTACTAGAAAAAGAGGTCATCTTTAAAGAGGATTTACTAGATTTGTTTGGTCCACGACCATGGGATAAAGTAAAAGAAGATGACTCAAAACAATTGGATAACTCTGGTGACAACAAGTAAGCCCTATCAATTAGAATTAATGAAAGGTTTATTACTAGAACATGAAATCCAATCTGTTATCATCAATAAAATTGATTCTTCATACCTTCAATTTGGCGAAGCTGAACTAAAGGTAAAAGCATTCGATCTTGAGGCAGCAAAAGAAATATTGAAAGATGTCCAAGAGTAAATTAAAGACAAGAACCATAACTGGAGCATTGTATGGCATTGTTTTTATCTCCAGTCTAATACTTGGAGAGCTCAGTAGTTCACTCTTTTTTCTTGTTGTAATGCTTCTCGCTATTAAGGAATTTTATGCACTCGTTCAAAACGAAAAAACCAAACCTCAAGTTTACTTAGGTATGCTCATTTCGTTAGGTTTATTCGCCTCCTCGTTTTTATATTTCAAAAGCTTCGAATTATCAAAAATCAGCTTCGCAATAAGTTGCTTTCTAGTTCTATTAGTGTTCATCCTTGAATTATTTCGAAAGGAGAGTGTAAGCTATAGCAACATAGGACTTACTTTGATGGGTGTTATCTACATATCTATTCCAATGTCATTGACATTTTTCTTGAGTCATAATGACGCTAATCAGTATGACTATATACTCCTATTAAGTGTCTTTATTTTAATTTGGATGAGTGATGTTGGCGGTTATTTTGCTGGGGTCAATTTTGGCAAGCACAAACTATTAGAACGCATCTCGCCTAAGAAAAGTTGGGAAGGTGTAGCTGGAGGTTTTGTTCTCTGTATTATTAGCTCGATAATTCTTTCAAACTTCGTTACTAAATTAGACCTAACAGAATGGATAATCTTAGGAATAATCATTTGTATCTCATCAGTTATTGGGGATTTAATAGAATCAATGATAAAACGAACAGCAAACGTTAAAGACAGTGGAACTATTTTACCTGGACATGGTGGAATACTCGACCGCTTTGACAGTGCTTTACTAGTAATTCCAATAGTATACATTTATATAATTTTAATTTCATGAACTTAATTCACAAAGAAGGGTACAGAATCATTGCAACGACAATAATTCTTTTATTAGCCATAAACTATTTAATAGGTCTATCAGAAATAAATTGGCTTAATACATTAATACAAATTGCCTCTTTAATAGTATTAGTATTGGTCGTTCAATTTTTCAGAAACCCTAAGAGAGTTGTAACAGCCAAAGAAAACGAAGTTGTAGCACCTGCTGACGGAAAAATAGTTGTAATTGAAGAAGTTGAAGAGCCTGAGTTTTTCAAAGACAAAAGAATTCAAGTTTCTATTTTTATGTCGCCAGTTAACGTACATGTCAATAGATACCCTATAAATGGTACTGTGAAATACTCAAAGTATCATCCTGGTAAATATCTCGTGGCATGGCATCCAAAATCGTCAACATTAAATGAACGAACTACAGTAGTTGTTGAAAATGATAAAATAGCTCTTCTATTTCGTCAAATCGCTGGTGCTGTAGCTAGAAGAATAGTACTCTACGCTAAAAAAGATGCTATTGCCAAAAAAGGTGAAGATTACGGATTTATAAAATTCGGCTCAAGAGTCGATGTATTTTTCCCTCTTGGAACCAAAATAAATGTTGAAATGAATCAAGTTGTAAAAGGAAACAAAACTGTACTAGCTACATATTAATTTTTTTAGTAACTTCGAAGCAGCTAAAACCATAAACAAAATGCAAAAATTAATTTTTATATTACTATTCGGATTTTTATCCACTAATATGATTGCTCAAACAACAACTTCTTCAAAATCTGAAGACGTAAAAGTAGAGCAAACCGTTAAAAAATGTTCATCTTCTGATGAAGCAAAAAAATGCTGTAGCAAAGACGCAAAAGCGAGTGCAGAGAAATCTAAATCTTGCTCTAAAGACGAAAAAGCTAAGTGTTCTAGCTCTAAAGAAGTAAAAGAAACTTCTGCTAAGAAATGTTCTAAAGGCGACGCGTGTTGCTCAAAAACAGGAAAACAAGTAGCTAACTGCGACAAGAAAAAACAAGGTTGTTGTAGCTCAAAGCAGAAGCCAACTAGCTAAACATTTTAATAATTTATTAAAACTCGAATGGAAATTCTCTGTTCGAGTTTTTTTTTCTTCAATTAATAAAGTTCAGAATGCACTTCTATCACCACCAATTGGAAAATGGAATACGTATAGTTCACAAAAAAACCGATAGAGCTGTAGCTCATTGTGGATTAATTATTAAGGGTGGCTCTAGAGACGAGATGGAAAACGAACAGGGTCTAGCTCACTTTATTGAGCATGTGATATTCAAAGGTACCAGCAAAAGAAAAGCCTTCCATATACTTAGTCGAATGGAAGATGTTGGAGGAGAAATAAATGCCTTCACCACAAAAGAGGAAACATGTATTCACTCCTCATTCATTCCAAAGTATTATGAACGTTCGCTAGAACTTCTAAGTGATATCATTTTTAACTCAAATTTCCCGAAAAAAGAATTAGAAAAAGAGAAAACAGTTGTTCTTGACGAAATCAATTATTACAAGGATAACCCTTCAGAATTAATTTTTGATGAATTCGAAGAGCAAGTGTTTAGTGACCACTCATTGGGAAAAAATATTTTGGGAACTCCAAAGCATATTAATTCCTTTAATAAAAGGATGATTAATGATTTTATTAATCGAAATTACCTCACTCATGAAATGGTTATAAGTTCAGTGGGAGACATCACTATGGAAAAATTAATTTCATTAGTTGAAAAACATTTTGCTCATATTCCTAAAAGTCAAACTAATAGAAGTCAACTAGCTTTTTCTAATTACCAAAAAAAGGAAATCACCACAAATAAAAAAGGCTTTCAATCGCATTGTATTATTGGCAATGAAGCTTATGGTATAAAACATCCTAAGAAAACGCCTTTAACACTTCTAAATAATATTTTGGGTGGTCCTGGAATGAATTCAAGATTGAATTTGGCTATTCGAGAAAAATACGGCTTTACCTATTCAATAGAGTCTAATTACACTCCGTATAGCGACACTGGCATATTCTCGGTATATCTAGCGTCTGATAGAGATAAAATTAACAGAAGTATAAAACTAACCAAAAGAGAACTGATTAAATTATGTGAAAAACCGCTTGGTACTTTACAACTCAAAAAAGCTAAACAACAATTGATTGGACAGATAGCTATAGGTCAAGAAAATGACGTAAATTTGATGTTGTCGCTTGGAAAAAGTGTTTTACTTTACAATAAAGTTGATACTTTTGAAATAGTGAAAGAAAAGGTTGAGGCAGTAAGCTCATCGCAAATTCTTGAAGTAGCAAATGAAATTTTTAATGAAGATAAACTCTCACATCTGATTTATAAAGTATAATGGAATTTTTACCTAAAAACATTGACGACTACGCATGTAGTCATACTCAAGATGAAAGCCCTCTCCTATCCGAACTCAATAGAGAAACATGGGCTAAAGTGTTAATCCCAAGAATGTTATCAGGACATTTGCAAGGAAGAGCCCTAAGTATGTTTAGCAAGATGATTCGCCCACAAGCAATTTTAGAAATTGGCACATATACTGGCTATTCCGCTATTTGTTTATCTGAAGGTCTAAGAGATAATGGCAAGCTCTATACTATAGACATTAATGAAGAACTTGAGTCAATGTCATCTTCTTATTTTGAAAAAGCAGGTATTAAAGATAAGGTAAAGCAATATGTAGGGAATGCATTAGAAATAGTGCCAACTATTAAAGATAACTTTGACTTGGTATTTATTGATGCAGATAAAGAAAATTATTCTAAGTACTTTGATATTGTTATTGATAAAATGCCCGTAGGAGGTTTTATCATAGCAGACAATGTACTTTGGAGTGGAAAAGTGGTAGAAGAAATAAAGAATAATGATTCGGAAACAAAAGCATTGATAGATTATAATACCAAAATTCATCAGAGTGATAGGGTAGAGAATTTACTCTTACCAGTAAGAGATGGATTAATGATATGTCAAAAAGTAAAATGAGTAAAGTTTCTTTCGACAACACAGAAATTGCTTTCAAAGCTAAATCAACTTCAGATTTACAGAAGTCCTATTGGCTATTTAAGTTAGTAGGTAATAATGTATTAGTGAAATTAGGACCAACGTTACTTAATGTTGCATTTTTCCTGAGATTACCCATTAAGTCTATCATCAAAAACACCATTTTCGAGCAGTTCTGCGGTGGGGAGTCAATTATGGATTGTGAAGAACGAATTCAATCACTGGCGAAATATAACGTCCAAACTATCCTTGACTATTCCGTTGAAGGTGAAAGCAGCAAAGAAAACTTTGATTTAACTGCCAATGAAATTATAAAAACTATTGAGCGAGCTAAAGGAGATGAAAATATTCCTTTTGCTGTCTTCAAAACATCAGGCTTAGCTCGAATAGAATTATTAGAAAAAATAAGCTCAAATATTTCATTAAATGAAAATGAAAAAAGAGAATTCGAACTTTTAAAAGATAGAGTAAAAATTATCTGCCAAAAGGCTTATGATTTAGACGTTAGGATTTTCATAGATGCTGAAGAAAGCTGGATTCAAAATACAATAGACGATTTGGCAACTTCTATGATGAGAAAGTATAATAGTGAGAAAGCTATAGTTTATAATACACTTCAAATGTACAGATGGGATAGAATAGCATTTTTGAAGCAATCTTATGCAGATGCTGAAAATGGAAACTACTATTTGGGGTTGAAAATTGTAAGGGGTGCTTATATGGAAAAAGAGCGTGAACGAGCTGAGAAACTTGGATATTCTTCTCCTATTCAAAAAGATAAGATAAGCTGCGATAAAGATTATGATTTAGCCTTGGCTTATTGCATAAATCATATTGACAAAATTTCTCTTTGTGCTGGTACTCACAATGAAGAAAGCTCACTGAAGTTGATTGATTTAATGAAAGAATATAATATTCTAAAAGATGATAAACGCGTTTATTTTTCTCAACTTTTAGGAATGAGTGACCACATCAGCTTCAATCTTGCTGACAAAGGTTATAATGTTGTTAAATATATGCCCTACGGACCTGTAAAACTAGTAATGCCATACCTCATCAGAAGAGCACAAGAAAATACCTCTATTTCTGGACAAACGGGCCGTGAACTGAGTTTAATCATTAAAGAAAAAGTTAGAAGAACTATTTAATTACAAGAACAAGTATCTTCTCCAAAAGAAAAGTTTTTAAGTTTCACTTTATCTTCACATAATTCAAAAGATACTTCAAGATTTTCTTTTTCTACAAGGTAAAGTTTACAAGGCTTAGCATTTTTGTCACTCAATTCGAAGTTAACTTCTCCACCCTTTAAAACAGCTAAGACATCAGCTTGTTCAACATCCAAGCACTCCATTAAGCATTGAGCCTCATTACTTATATAGATAGTATCTTGGCTAAGGTGATAAATCACTCTGTAGTCTAAACTAAAATATTGGGTGTATTCTGTAAATCTGCCTGGAAAGGCAAATCGAATAATCATAACTCCAAGAAGAACACCAAAGAAGAAAATTCCGAAACGTCTGAACATTAAATGCTGGCTATAATTAAATTAATCTCTTTATAATTGAGGTTGAACCATTGACCAACCATCTTATTTGTTAAAATTCCTTTGCAAATATACACTCCCTGGCGTAGCCCTACATCCGAAGATATAACATTATCTAAACCACCAAAATCTCCAATTCTCAGTATAATTGGGGTAAGTAAATTACTTAATGAGTAAGAAGCTGTTCGAGCTACTCTAGATGGAATATTTGGCACACAGTAATGAATAACACCATGTTTTTTGAAGGTTGGATTAGAATGATTAGTTAGTTCGGAGGTTTCGAAACAACCGCCTTGGTCAATACTGACATCAATTATTACAGCACCTTCTTTCATTTCTGCAACCATTTCTTCTGTCACAACACATGGCGTTCTTTTGTCACCAGATCTTAGTGCACCTATAACAACATCTGCTCGCTTCAATGCCTTAGTCAAAACCTTTGGCTGAATTATGGATGTAAACACTCTAGTATTTAAATCGTTTTGTAATCTTCTTAATTTAGACAGTGAATTATCAAATACTTTCACTGAAGCTCCAAGACCCATTGCAGAACGAGCAGCAAACTCTCCTACAGTACCTGCACCGATTATAACCACCTCTGTAGGAGTAACTCCAGCAATTCCTCCCAATAGTAAGCCTTTACCATCATTAGCATTACTCAAACACTCAGAGGCGATGAGAACAGATGTATTCCCTGCGATTTCACTCATGGAGCGAATCAAAGGCATAGTTCCAGAATCATCTTGAATAAATTCGTACGCAAAACAAGTAATCTTTTTTTCAATTAGTCGATTTATAAATTCTTGGCTTCTGGTTGTAATTTGTAAAGCAGAAATTAATGTTTGCCTGCCTTTCATTAGTTCAATCTCTTCTAATGTTGGTGGCTCGACTTTTAAAATAATATCTGCTTGATAAATTTCTTTGGTATCAAAAACTATTTTTGCTCCAGCCTCACTGAATTCATTGTCAGAAAAGTTTGACCCTTCTCCTGCCGTAGACTCTATTAAAACCTCATGACCATGACTAACCAATAGTTGAACAGCATCTGGCACAATAGCAATTCTACTTTCTTGAAAAGCAATTTCTTTTGGCACTCCAATGAATAACCTTTTTGATTGTTTTTTAACTTCTAACTTTTCCTCTTGCGGCAATAAACTGCCACTTCCCAACGATGAAATACTAGTCATTTAATGATAGTTTTATAATTCTTTTTTCTTCTTCAACTTCAATGTGAATACTGTTAAAATCAGAAGGCAACAAATCACCAATCACAGAAGGCCATTCAACAAAACAATAGGATGAATCGTTAAAATAAGTGTCTAAACCTATATCAATTGCTTCTTGTCTACTATTTAAACGATAAAAGTCAAAATGGTAAACCGTCTGATTTGATTCACTAATATACTCATTTACAATTGAAAAGGTCGGACTTTTCACAACATCGATTACTTTGAGATGTTTACAAAGTAGTTTTACAAGGGTTGTTTTTCCTGCACCCATTTCGCCATAAAAAGCTATCTTTCTAGAAGAACAGCTGGCAAGAATAGCTCTACTTATTTCATCTAAGTCTGCAAGGTTTTCACAAATCCATTTCATTTTTTTACTTGGATGACAATGTTACAATAGGAATAATCATTTCCTCTAATGAAACTCCCCCATGCTGAAAAGTTTCTTTGTAATGATTGACATAATAATTATAATTATTAGGATATGCAAAGAAGTAATCTTCTCTTGCAAAAATATATTTACTACTCATATTCACTACTGGCAAAAATACATCTTTAGGGCGGTTAATTTCAAATACCTCTTTTGAATTATACTTCATATTTCTACCCAGTTTATATCTTAGGTTTGTAGTAAGGTCTTTCTCACCAAGTACCTTAGTTGGTTTTTTTGCAAGCACTGTTCCGTGATCAGTTGTCACAACTACTTTAGAATTATTATTAGCAATAAAAGAAAACATATCTTTGAGAGGAGAGTATTCAAACCATGAAGTTGTTAATGACCTATAAGCGGCATTTCCTTCTGCAAGCTCTTTTATAACTTTCATATCCGTTCTAGCATGAGAAAGCATATCAACGAAATTATACACAATAACGTTAAGTTGATTATTCATCAAGTTTTGCATATTATCTACTAACCTACGACCAGCATCAATATTAGTAATCTTATTATAAGAGACTTTTAAATGACCTTTACCTAAACGTTTCATTTGAGCTTCTAAAAACTCCTTTTCAAATAAATTTTTACCCCCTTCATCAGTGTCGTTTTTCCACCAATCCTTATGCTGCTGTTCCATCTGTAAAGGCAGTAAACCAGAAAAAATAGCATTTCTTGAATATTGAGTAGCTGTTGGAAGGATACTAAAATAGAGTGACTCATCTTCAACTCTAAAATCATTCATCAGACTTGGCTGAATCATTTTCCACTGATCATACCTTAGATTATCTATAACAATAAAAAAAGTGGTTTTATCCTCATTGAGTTCTGGCAATACTGAATGCTTAAAAATCTGATGTGACATTAATGGCGAATCTTGAGAGCCAGAAAACCACGATTCGTAATTTGATTTTATGAACTTGAAAAACTGAGCGTTTGCTTCAGACTTTTGCATTTCAAGAATTTGCTTCATACTATCATCACCTGATTTTTCAAGCTCTAATTCCCAAAAAGTAATTTTCCTGAAAAGATCTTCCCATTCTTCGATTGACAAATTTCCACCAAGTTTTATGCCAATATCTCTAAACTCTTTTTGATAATCTGCATTGGTTTTTTTAGAAACTAGTCTATCGCTATCAATATGTTTTTTAATGGATAATAGAATTTGATTGGGGTTAACCGGCTTTATTAAGTAGTCGGAAATTTTAGAGCCAATAGCCTCTTCCATAATACTTTCTTCCTCACTTTTTGTAATCATTATCACGGGAAGATTGGGGCGCTTATTTTTTAATTCTATTAATGTTTCTAGACCTGATAATCCAGGCATATTTTCATCTAAAAAAACTAAATCAAAATGATTGTCATCTAATAATTCAATAGCTGAAACACCATTATTGGCAGTTTGAATGGAGTAGCCTTTTTCTTCCAAAAACATTATATGAGGTCTTAAAAGGTCAATTTCATCATCCACCCACAGAATCGTTATCTTATCATTAAAATTCATATCTTCAACGAGATTTATAAAGGATTAAAATTACAGTTATTTTTTAAATGAAGAAGTCATCAAAAATCATTAACGATCCATTGTATGGTTTTATTAGCTTAAAGGGTGGAATTATTTTAAACTTAATAGAACACCCCTATTTTCAAAGACTTAGAAGAATTTCACAGCTTGGCTTAACTAATATGGTTTATCCTGGAGCAAACCATACGCGTTTTCATCATGCATTGGGAGCAATGCACCTTATGCATAAAGCAATTCAAGTTTTAAGGTTTAAAGGAATTGAAATCTCTGTGGAGGAAGCGGAAGCTACAAAAATTGCAATCCTTCTTCACGATATAGGTCATGGTCCTTTTTCTCATGCTCTTGAACACAGTATTGCGGAGGATATTTCTCATGAAGAATTGTCTTTAATTTTTATGGAAAAGTTAAACCTTGAATTTGAGGGTAAACTGTCTCTAGCTATCAGCATTTTCAAAAATAAATATTCCAAAGCTTTTTTACATCAGTTAGTTTCCGGTCAATTAGATATGGACAGGCTTGACTACCTCAATAGAGATAGCTTTTATTCTGGAGTACAAGAAGGAATTATTGGGGCCGAGCGAATTATAAATATGCTTAATGTATATAAGGGCAATCTTGTGGTAGAAAGTAAAGGCATCTATTCAGTAGAAAAATTCCTGATTGCTAGAAGACTTATGTACTGGCAAGTATACTTTCATAAAACTGTAGTTTGTGCAGAACAAATTCTAATTAAAATTCTTCAAAGAGCTAAAGAATTAAGCCGAAACGATATCGATTTAGCATGTAGCACTTCACTAAAAATATTCCTAAATAAGAAAGTTTCCACATCAGACTTGACTGATAATTCAGATACTTTCACAGCTTTCACAAATCTTGATGACTATGATATATATTCTGCTCTTAAAGAATGGCAACATCATTCCGACAAGATATTATCCACACTTTCAAAGAGTATTGTTAATAGAAACCTATTTAAAGTTAAATTAGAAGATAAGCCTTTAGCTATTTCAAAACTTTCTGAAATCAAAAAAAATATTTCAGAAAAATATGCGTTGGGAAAAGAGGAAATTGATTATTTCTTTATTTCAGGTGAAATAACGAATAGTACATACAAACTAAACGATTCAGATATTAACATTATTTATAAAGACAAAAGTGTTGCCGACTTGATATCATCGGCAGATAAATCTACTATTTCAGCATTAACCAAAAACGTTAAAAAATATTTTTATTGTCTTCCAAAAGACTTGTTTATTTAAAATAGATTTACAGAATGAAATTTACAGTAGGAGAAATTGCTGAAATTATTAAAGGAAAAGTTATTGGTGATGAACAAATAATCATCCGTTCTCTTTCAAAAATTGAAAGTGGAAAAGAAGGTAGTTTAAGTTTTTTGGCAAATTCAAAATACAATCATTTCCTATCTACAACTAAGGCAAGTGCCATCATTATTGGCTCCGACTATAATATTGAGGATAATATTTCTACAACCCTAATAAAAGTCGATGATCCCTACCAAAGTTTTGCCCTAATGCTTAACGAATTTAGTAAAGATCAACACTCTGAAGTTGGCATACATGATTCTGCTATTGTAGATAAAAGTGCTTCAATCGGAAGTGATACTTATATTGGTCCTAACGTTCATATTGGTAAGGACTCAATAATTGGAAATCGGGTGAAAATTTATGCTAACTGTAGCGTTAGTGATAATGTAAGAATTGGCGACAACACTATTATTTATTCTGGTGTTAATGTTAACTCATTTTGTGAGATTGGTAACGGATGTATTATTCAATCAGGAGTAATTATTGGCTGTGACGGATTTGGATTCGCTCAAAACAATGACAATGAGTACACCAAAGTAGCACAGATAGGAAACGTGATAGTTGAAGATAATGTAGAAATCGGTGCAAATACTACAATTGATAGAGCTACATTAGGATCAACTATTATACATTCTGGAGTGAAATTAGATAATTTAATACAAATTGCTCATAATGTAGAAATTGGTAAAAACACCGTAATCGCTGCACAATCAGGTATTGCAGGTTCAACTAAAATTGGAGAAAATTGCATGATTGGTGGTCAAGTTGGTATTATTGGTCACCTAGAAATTGGGAATAATGTGAAAATAGCTGCTCAGTCAGGAATTTCATCAAATATAAAAGACAATGACATTGTTCAAGGCTCGCCAGCCTTTTCTATTTCTGACTATAAACGATCGTATGTTTACTTCAGAAAACTTCCTCAGATGAATTCACTTTTAAGCAAATTAGAAAAAGAGATAAATAATCTACTCAACAGATAAATGCCAGAAATCCAAAATACCATTACATCTCAAAATACACTTAATGGCGTTGGACTCCATACTGGATTATTGACCAACATTACTTTTAAGCCAGCTTCAGAAAATAGTGGTATAACTTTTGTCCGTACAGATTTAGATGGACAGCCTAAGATTGCTGCTAACCTATCTAACTTTCATGAAACCAAGCGAAGCACTCAACTAAAATGTGGTTTGGCCAGTGTACAAACTACTGAGCACTTATTAGCTGCTGTAAAAGGGCTAGAAATTGATAATTTAATCATTGAGATTGATGGCCCTGAGTTGCCAATTCTAGATGGTAGTTCTAAACCGTTTGTGGACGCTCTCCTAAAATGTGGAATTCAAAAACAATACGCTAAAAGAAAAATATTTAAAGTCAATAAAAAATATCATTTTAAAGACGAAGAGACCCAAAGTGAGTATACTCTTGAGCCATATAACGGCTTTAAAATTGATGTTACAATTGATTATGGCTCTAAGGTATTACCAAAATCTGAAGCTAATTTAAATTCAATT
Source organism: Flavobacteriales bacterium (assembly GCA_965277895.1). GTDB lineage: Bacteria > Bacteroidota > Bacteroidia > Flavobacteriales > UBA7312. The sequence continues at coordinate 721,263 of CBDIDR010000001.1, read as the reverse complement.
GATGAATTCGTAAATGAAATTTCACCATCAAGAACATTTGTCTTTTTACATGAGATACAAAGCCTATTTAATCATGGATTAATAAAAGGTGGTGACTTAAGTAATGCAATAGTTTTTGTTGAGGATGAAGTAAATTCTAAAGAACTTTTTAAATTAGCAGATATATTCAATAAAAAAGATATATCAGTAAAAGAACAAGGAATTTTAAATAATGTAGATTTATACTACGAAAATGAACCGGCCAGACACAAATTATTGGATGTCATTGGAGACCTAGCATTAATGGGCATTTCTATTCAAGGGCATCTGAAAATTTCAAAACCTGGTCACAAATCGAATATAGCATTTGCAAAAAAAATTATGCAGATTATGAAGACTGAAGCACCTTATTTTGACGTTAATCAAACTCCAGTAAAAGACATAAATCAGATTATGGAGATGTTGCCACATCGTCCTCCATTTCTTTTGATTGATAAAATCATGGATTTAGGCGACACACATGTTGTGGGGCTGAAAAACGTAACAATGAATGAAGATTTCTTCCAAGGACACTTCCCTGGAGCTCCCGTAATGCCGGGGGTATTGTTAATTGAGGCTATGGCACAAACTGGAGGAATATTAATTTTAAGCACTGTCCCAGACCCAGAAAATTACCTGACTTATTTTATGAAAATTGATAAAGTAAAGTTCAAACAAAAAGTACTTCCTGGAGATACAGTAATATTTGACTGCAAACTCATGAGCCCAATTAGAAGAGGCATATGCCATATGTTTGGACAAGCATATGTTGGCGAAAAACTAGTCATGGAAGCTGAGCTAATGGCTCAGATAAAAAAAGTAAAGTAATTTAGATGTCTACAAATTTCAAAGATATTCACCCAAATGCAAAAATTGGGGATAATGTCACTATTGATTCATTTTCCACAATACAGGAAGATGTAGAAATTGGTGAAGGCACCTGGATTGGTTCAAACGTTACAATAATGAATGGTGCCAGAATTGGTAAAAATTGTAAAATTTTCCCAGGTAGTGTTATCTCAGCCATACCTCAAGACTTAAAGTTTGGTGGAGAAGATAGCATCGTTACAATTGGCGACAATACTATTGTGAGAGAATATGTCACAATTAATAGGGGAACCAACTATAGTGGAGTAACTTCAGTAGGTAAGAATTGCCTTATTATGGCCTATGTACATATTGCTCACGATTGCCATATAGACGATTATGCAATTTTGGTAAATAGTGTGCAATTAGGTGGGCATGTAGAAGTTGGAAAGCACGCAATTATTGGAGGTATTAGTGCAGTACATCAATTCGTGAAAATTGGCGAGTACTGCATGGTATCAGGAGGCTCACTAGTAAGAAAAGATGTTCCACCATACATCAAAGTAGCGAAAGAACCGCTTACTTTTATTGGGATAAATTCTATTGGACTAAAGCGTAAAGAGTTTTCCGAAGAGAAAATCACTGAAATTCAAGATATGTACAGAATCATATTTCAGGAAAGCTTCAATTATACCCAAGCTACTGAAAAAATAGAAAAAGAGTTTAACCCTTCTACAGAAAGAGATTCTATCATTAAATTTATACGAGAATCTGAGAGGGGTATAATAAAAGGACAAAAAAAATAATATAATGGCATCAACAGCAGATTTTAGAAACGGACTATGCATTAAACACAATAACGACTTGTGGCAAATTGTTGAGTTTCAACACGTGAAACCTGGAAAAGGACCAGCATTTGTTCGAACAAAATTGAAAAACTTAACTAATGGAAGGCGTCTTGACAACACCTTTACAGCAGGAGTAAAAATCGATGTCGTTAGGATTGAAAATAGAAAACATCAGTTTTTATATGCCGATGGAGATTCCTATCACTTTATGAATGCTGATAACTATGAACAAGTTTTTTTAGATAAAACATTAATAAATGCACCAGACTTTTTGAAAGAAGGTGAAAATGCCGATATCTTATTTCATGCCGATGAAGAAAAAGTTTTAGGGTGTGAATTGCCCGCCTCAGTTGTTTTAGAAGTAACCTATACTGAGCCAGGAGTAAAGGGGGATACTGCTACAAACACTCTAAAACCATCAACAGTTGAAACTGGCGCGACCGTTAATGTTCCGCTATTTATTAATATTGGTGATAAGATAAAAATAGATACAAGAACTGGAACTTATTCTGAACGAGTTAAAAGCTAAATGTTAAAACCCTTTTATAAAAAAGGATTAATTGAAGCCGGTTGTGACGAAGCCGGTAGAGGATGTTTGTCTGGGCCTGTTGTTGCCGCATCAGTTATACTGCCTCCCAAAATAAAACTAAAAGGGCTTAACGACTCTAAACTACTGAGTCATAAAAAAAGAATAGAGCTCGAACCAATAATTAAAGAACAAGCTATTGAGTGGGCGGTTGGAATTGTTTCAGCAGAAGAAATAGATGAGATTAATATTCTAAATGCTTCTTTTTTGGCAATGCATAGAGCAATTAATCAGTTAAAAACTAAAATTGATTTGTTATTAATTGACGGTAATAGATTCAATAAACACGAAAGTATTGAACATAAATGTATAGTGAAAGGCGACTCAAAATTTCTATCAATCGCCGCAGCTTCTGTTTTAGCAAAAAACTACAGAGATAGAACTATGGTTGAATTGGATGAACGTTTTCCAGACTATGACTGGAAAAACAATAAAGGATATCCTACAAAAAAACACCGACAAGCAATTTTAGAAAATGGAATTACTAAATACCATCGAAAAAGTTTTCAGTTAGTTCCAGTGCAATATGAAATTGAATTTTAATTAAATTTGAATATCATTTTCAAAAAATTATGAAGCAAAATAAAAATATAATTTCAATAAGTTTTATTCTACTATTGATTGTGATATTCTTTCTGATATTTCAAAAATATCAAGAACTAAATAAGGTTGAAACTGATGCTTTACAAGCAGTGCCAATAAACGCAGCCTTAATTGTAGAAAGTGATAATTGGAGTGCTTCATTCAATGAATTAGAAAACTCAACTATTTGGAATGCTATTACAGAAAATACTAAATGGGTAGAAATCGATTCATCTGTAAACGACATCAAAAATAAATGGGAAAGCTCACTTGAACTTAAGCACTTTTTTGAAAATCAAAAGCTATACCTTTCCCTTCATCACTCAACTAATTCATACTATTATTTTCTATCAACCTCATGTTCGCAAAATGATATAGATTACATATTGGCAAATGATTCGATAATTGGAAGTTATGAAATGAGAGAATACGATGGTATTTTGATTTATAAACTCTCTAATAATCTGAACCTATGCTACCATAACAACATATTGTTTGTCAGTAATTCAGAGCTACTTGTAGAAGATGGCATTCGGCAGTTAAATAATAAAATCAGCTTGCTTGAAAACACATCTTTTACTCAAGTTCAAAGCACAAAAAGTTCATTTGTAAAAACACATGTATATGTCAATTACAAATACTTATCAAAGCTCATTTCACAGAATACATCGCTAAACAATGCGGATATTAAATGGATTAGTCGATGGGCAAGTTGGGCTGAATTAGACCTAGAAATATCAAACAATGACTTAACTTTTTCAGGCTTTACACTTGTTGAAGACTCATCATCAAATTACCTCACTTCTCTTTTTGGACAAATTGAACAAAAAATACAAATTAGTGAAATTGCCCCGAGAAACACAAGTAAAATTCTAGCTCTTGGCATTGAAGATATAAAACTATTTTACTCAAATTATAAAGAGTTTCTTGCCAAGCACAACAACCTTTACGAACACAATAAAGCCATTAGCGACATTAATACCAAATACAATTTAGACATTGAAAACTCATTCAATGGTATAGTTGAAAATGAAATGGGACAATTAACAACCCATTCATCATCTGGTAAGACGGAGAGCTATTTGTTCTTCAAAACAAAAAAAGAGTCTCAAGAAGTAATTAGTTTTATGAGTAAATCTATTGAAAGTAGTAGTTATTTCGAAGAATACAGAGGCTTCAGCATTTCTCAACTCAACATTCCAAACCTATTTAAAAAGTTGTACGGTTATATTTTTAAATCAGTAAAAAACAACTACTTCACTTGGATTGAAGGCTATCTAATTTTCTCTGATTCACCTGCTGAATTAAAAACATTTATTAATAATTTTTTGTCCGAAAAAGTATTGAGTAATAATCCTAGCTTCATCAACTTCAAAGACAAAATTGGAACAAAATGTAATTTCTTAATGTATTCCAATCCTTCTATCTCAAATTGGAATACTTCGCTAAATGATAATTTTAGTCCTATTATACTAAAAGATAATTGGACAAATATCAATGGTTATATTTACCAATTGAGCTCTAAAAATGAGCTATTCTACAATAATGTTGTTTTACATTTTGAAGATAACTTACAAGAAGAAAGTCAACTTGATTGGATTGTTGATTTGGATAATAATATTATTACCTCACCTCAGATAGTATATAACCATTCAACCAAAAAGAAAAATATTATAGTTCAGGATGCTAATAAAATCACTTATCTAATTGATGAAAAAGGTAAGGAATTATGGAGAAAAAGTCTAGGCGGAAAAATACTGGATAATGTCAGTCAAATTGATTTTTATAAAAATGGAAAGCTTCAATACCTTTTCAACACTGAGGATAGCTTATACATTCTAGACCGTTTGGGTCGAAATGTAGAAAACTTCCCTGTGAGCTTGATATCTAAAGCAAAAAGAGGTCATACTCTAGTAGATTATGATAAGAATAGAAAATACAGAATATTAGTTCCTTCCCAAGACGGTATATTATATAATTATTCCAAAAACGGAGAACAGGTAGTAGGCTGGAAATTTGAGGCAATGAAGAGTCCAATTACCAACAAAGCTAAATACCTGTCTATCTCAGGAAAAGATTATATATATGTAGTTGATAATTCTGGCAATATCAGTGTTGTTGGAAGAAATGGTAAAAAGAGAGCTAAGGTTAATGAAATTCCGATTTCTGATGGGTTTTATTTAGATGATAAATTTGGATATATATACTCCTCAGATTCAAATGGAAGTGTTTGGCTAACTAAATTAGATGGAACAAAAAGCAAAATAAAAACGTCTGAGTTAGAATCTCATCAATTTATTGCCGCGAAATTTAATAATGATGAAATGATTGATTTGTTTATCTCTGACGGCGATGAAGTTGAATGCTTTAACCTTGAATCTAAAATAATGTCTTTTGATGTTGCAACTGATAAAACACCTAAAGTATTCCAGTTTAAAGACAAGTCGATATTAGGTATTTCGAGCAATGGTTATTGCCACTTATATTCTTCAGATGAATCGCCATATACCAAAAAACCACTTTTCGGTGGTGGTGATTTTGAATGTGTTGATTTAGATATGGACAACAAAATCAATCTAATTGTGGTCAATGAAAATATTCTAAACAACTATACCTTAGAATAAAAATTACCGCAATAATCCAATAGAAACCGTAGGACTATAGTTTTTTCCGTCAACAGTTGTAACACTTAAACGAACATTTAATCTCTTTCTTTTTACTGGTAAGAAAAAATGTGTTGCTAAACCATAATTAGTTTGAAACTCAATATTATTAATATCACCTAAAGGAGATAGAACTCCAGCTTCGATGCCAACTCCAATTCTGGAGTTTAGTAGATATCCGCCACCTAACATCAGGCTCAAATCTGCAAATGATGATGAAAGGCGACTACTCAAATAATACTTTTTGTCTTCCTTAATTACTATATAGGATTGGGTGATTACATCCTCCCAACCGATAGAAAAACCACCATAAATTGACTTTTCAGAATCTATTTCATTATCAAATTGGCTCAAATTGTTATCCTCAATTATTTTAATAAGGTGTTTTGCATAAGCCGGATTTGTAGCATAACCAGCTTTCTTAAGACCCTTTGCCCATGATTTATAATCATCAATATTTAATTTAAACAAATCTGAATAGCGTTCTTTTAATAAGAATTTAGAATGGTCTTCAAAAGATTCCTCAACGTTTTTGTATGCTCTAAAACATTCATCCAACTCATCGTCATCATGAAATACTTTTTCACCTTCCCAATTAGAATGGCATTTTATTCCAAAATGATTATTAGATTTTTTTGCTAGCTCACTGTTACCATCAGCACTCTCAAGAATGGCTTGTGCCAATGTGATACTTGCAGGTATATTATACTTTTTCATTTGAATAATAGCCTCTCCTTTATAACGCTCAATGTATTCACCGCGGCTTATATTTTGAGAGAAAAGATGCTGCCCCAAAAACAAAAACAGTATTAGAAGTCTATTTTCCATCCTTTAGATTTTATACGTTCATTCATGCCCTCAATCCCTTGAGTACCTCCACTATGAATAGCTAAAATAGTACTATTTGGTATAAATAAGTCTCTTTTAAGCATATCAAAAATACCATAGAACATCTTAGCAGTATATACTGGATCTAGCAAAATTGAGTGCTCTTCTTTAAAATCATTCATAAACGTAATAAGCTCCTCTGAAATTTTAGCATAACCCCCAAAATGATAATCAGTACTCAAACTCCAATTCTTAGAGTTTACATATTCATTTATGGTTTCAGTTAAGAACTCCCCTCCCTTCAATGAGCAAAAACCAATAGCAGTTTGATGACTCTTTAATGAATTAATAATTCCTGAAAGTGTGCCTCCAGTACCAACCGGTACACATGCAATATCAAAATCCACATCTTGAATCATTTCGGCACAGCCCTTCACAGCTAAATCATTCGTTCCACCTTCTGGGATTACATAACAATTTTCATAATCTTGAGACCAATCAATACTGTCCTTTAGCCTATATTGATTTCGATCCATGAACTTAAAATTCATTCCAAAGCTAGCCGCTTTTCTAAGTGTAGGGTTTTGTTTTGAAAATTCTTCACCTCTAATAATTCCAATTGAGTTTAAACCTAAACGATGACAAGCAGAAGCAGTAGCAACAATATGATTTGAAAATGCACCTCCAAAAGTGACAATAGTATCCTGTTTGAGTGCGGTAGCCTTTTTTAAATTGTACTTTAATTTCCACCACTTATTACCCATACAATCAATATCATTCATGTCTTCCCTTTGTACCAAAAGCCTCACCCCTTTTGATAACAATAAGGGAGAATGTAGCTCAACAACAATTTGTTTTTTATCCTTTGAAAACATCCTCTAATATAAATAATGATTGTTGTAAATTTGTACCTCATAAAATTTTAATGGCAAACTTTTCAAATCAGGGTAAACTTTCAAAGGAAGACTTTTACAAAAGTAGTGAGGGTTACATCATTTTTACAGAAAAATACCACCTAAAAAGAGGGTACTGTTGTAAAAGCGGCTGTAAGCATTGCCCATATGGATATGATAAGAAAACAGACTCTTTAACCAAAGGAAAGAAGAAATGAGTACTTTTAAAGACAGCATACTAGAAGGCATTCCAAAGGAAATTCCAAGCAAAAAAGAATTTGACACTAGTATTAATCACGCCCCAAAGAGAAAGGACATACTAAGCCTTGATGAGAAAAAATTAGCCATAAAAAATGCCTTGAGATATTTTCCACAAGACCAACACGAGTTCTTATCCAAAGAATTCGCAGAAGAATTGAAAGAATTTGGAAGAATATACATGTATAGGTATCGTCCTGACTATGAAATGAAAGCTCGAAATATCGAAGATTATCCGGGCAAATCAAATCAGGCAAAAGCCATAATGCTTATGATTCAGAACAATCTGGATTATGCCGTAGCTCAACACCCTCATGAACTCATTACGTACGGAGGTAATGGCGGAGTATTTCAAAACTGGGCCCAGTACAGACTGTGCATGAAATACCTTGCTGAAATGACCGATGACCAAACTTTAGTCATGTATTCAGGTCATCCTATGGGGCTTTTCCCTTCACACCAAGATGCACCTAGAGTAGTCGTAACTAATGGAATGATGATTCCTAAATATTCAAAACCTGATGATTGGGAAAAATTCAACGCTTTAGGCGTAACGCAATATGGACAAATGACAGCTGGCTCATACATGTATATAGGTCCACAAGGTATTGTTCATGGCACAACTATTACCATACTGAATGCAGGCAGAAAAGTATGTGATGATGGACTTGCCGGAAAATTATTTTTAACAGCAGGTCTTGGCGGAATGAGTGGTGCACAACCAAAAGCTGGAAATATTGCAGGATGCATAACCGTAGTAGCTGAAGTTAATCATAAAGCTACACATACAAGGTATTCTCAAGGTTGGGTAGACGAAGTTATTGAAGATCTCGACCAACTGTGCTCTAGAGTCAGAAAAGCAAAAGAAAATAAAGAGGTAGTGTCTATTGCCTATCTGGGAAATGTTGTTGAAGTATGGCAAAAATTCCTAGACGAAGATATTTATGTTGACTTAGGCTCTGACCAAACATCATTACACAACCCATGGGCTGGAGGCTACTACCCAATGGGACTAACATTTGAAGAAGCAAACGACTTAATGGCAAATGAGCCTGAAATGTTTAAAACGGAAATACAAAAAACCCTTCGTCTTCATGCTAGCTTAGTTAATAAGCACTCAGAAAAAGGTACCTATTTTTTCGATTATGGAAACGCCTTCTTGTTAGAATCATCTAGAGCTGGAGCAGATATAATGTCAGAAGATAATATTAGATTCAAATACCCATCATACGTACAAGACATCATGGGTCCAATGTGTTTTGACTATGGCTTTGGTCCATTCAGATGGGTTTGTGCAAGTGGTAAATCTGAAGATTTAACTAAAACCGATGAAATTGCTTGTAAAGTTTTAGAACGAATTAAACAAACTGCACCCAAAGAAATTAAGCAGCAAATGGAGGATAATATCAGATGGATTAAAAGTGCTGAAGAAAATAGACTCGTGGTAGGCTCAAAAGCACGAATCCTTTACGCTGACTCCGAAGGTAGAATAGAAATTGCAAAAGCATTTAATAAAGCCATAAAAGACGGTGTTGTTGGTCCAATCATTTTAGGAAGAGACCACCATGATGTTTCAGGAACAGATTCTCCATACAGAGAAACCTCTAACATCTATGACGGCTCAAGCTTTACTGCTGATATGGCAATTCATAATGTAATTGGCGATAGCTTTAGAGGAGCAACTTGGGTATCTATCCACAACGGCGGTGGAGTCGGCTGGGGCGAAGTTATAAACGGAGGATTCGGAATGCTCATTGACGGTAGTGATGAAAGCGACAAACGATTACAAATGATGCTACACTGGGATGTTAATAATGGCATTGCTAGAAGAAGCTGGGCAAGAAACGAAGAAGCTATTTTTGCTATCAAAAGAGAAATGAAACGAACACCAAAATTAAAAGTTACCATTCCTAATATTGCAGACAGCAAAATTTTAGACTCTTTAGACTTAGAATAGTTATTTTTTGCTACTTTTATGGATTGAATGCAGATTACTCATTCACTAGTCTAACTCTAAGTTTGACGCTACTTAAAACATGAAAAAGTATACATGAAGAAATTTCTATACATAGTCGTTGTAATTGCATTTTCTACCATATTTATAAACAATATATTCGCTACTAATCCGCTGAATAAAAGTCAAAAAAGTTTTTATTTAGAAACTAATCACCTTCTATTTATGCCAGCTCTAACCTTTGACTATTCAAAGATTATAGACAAAAAATATGGCTACAGCATTTCAGGAGGTTTCAGCACAATTGATCAGAAAAAAGGATATATAGTTCCCCCCAATATTGGCTTTCCTATCAACAGTAGCTTCTTGTATGGAAAAAGAAATAGTTTTTTTGAAATTGGAGCGACAATACGCCCTCAGGTATTTTTCACAAAAGATTATGTTCACCACAATCATTTTAATTTTGAAGAAAAGCTTATTGCCAATTCTAACTTAGTATATTTTACTCCAAGAATTGGCTATCGTTTTCAGGATAAAAGGAAACTTTCCTTTAAAGTAAGTGTAGGACCACAATTTAACATTGCTAGATCACATTATACGGAATATACTGGAAGAATATTTGATAATTACGAATACCTTGAATCACTATACATTCAAATAGGTGTCGGCTTCGTTTTGAAATAGACTTTAAAAGTTAAAACCTAAAAAGACATTTAAATAAAGCTTATCCGTTTGGGTATCAGGATTAGCGGCATACTCATCAGAATTAATTGGCTTTGTTTTCGAGGAAATATCTTTTAAATGATAACCTCCAACAATATCCATAGTTATATTTCTAAAGATTTTATACTGAATTCCCGCACCTATGCCTCTACCTAATTCTGATATTTTCTTATCGTAATCTCCATTACTGTTCACCTTTTCATCGTTAAAAGACTCCATATATGATGAATACGTGCCAAAAACATTAAGATAAAGCCCCATTGGAGCATCCCACGTAAAATAATACTTAAACTCAGGGATAAACATAAAACCATTATATCTGAATGCATCAGGATCATAAAATACTTGTCCATCGAGATTAGCAATTTCCGACTTTTTTTTATCAGATAATAGGGTTGCGTTAATTTTATAAGAAAACTGGGCAGCATTTCTACTGTAACCTGGGTCGAGCATACGTTCAAAGGCCAGAGTATAACCTCCTACTGGAGCAAATGGCTGATATAAGCTTGTGCTCAATACATTATCAGAAACTCTGAATGTTTGGGATTGACAAGCAACAGACACTAACATTAGTATTGATACAAGGTATTTTATCATAAGGTACAAATATCAGCATTATTTTATTAGTTATTTGCATCTGTTCAGGCAAAATATTACGCTTTCAAAGTGTAAAAATTACACGATTTAAACATTTTTTGACTAAAAAATTCAATTTTTACTAGAGTAAACTAGATGTTTTAAACTTAAATATAAAATCCATAATCACTAAAAGTCAAAACCTATTTTTTTAACTCTTTTTGTGTTAAATTTGCGACTATTATAATTAAACCTATGGCGAAAAAGATTTCAAAAGAAACTTATTTAAATTGGTACAGAGATATGCTTTTGTGGCGAAAATTAGAAGACAAAGCGTCTGCTCTTTACATCCAACAAAAAATTAGAGGATTTTTGCACCTCTACAATGGTCAAGAAGCTATCCTTGCAGGATGCAGGGCCGCTATTGACCCTTCAAAAGATAAGATGATTACCGCTTACAGAAACCACGTTCAACCTATTGCTATGGGTGTAGAGCCTAAGCATGTAATGGCCGAACTCATGGGGAAAATAACAGGCTGTTCAAAAGGAAATGGAGGTTCAATGCATATGTTTAGCAAAGAACACAACTTCTATGGAGGTCATGGAATTGTTGGTGGACAAATTCCTTTAGGTGCTGGTTTAGCCTTTGCTGATAAATATAATGGCAGCGATGCTGTTACCTTATGTTTCATGGGTGATGGAGCCGTTAGACAAGGTTCCCTACATGAAACATTTAACCTAGCTATGCTATGGAAACTCCCCGTAGTTTTTATTGTAGAAAATAACGGTTATGCTATGGGTACATCTGTTGAAAGAACAGCAAACCATACAGAAATATGGAAGCTCGGATTAGGTTACGAGATGCCAAGTAAACCAGTAGACGGAATGAGTCCTGTAACAATGATGGAAGCCGTTGAAGAAGCAGTAGCAAGAGCTAGAAAAGGCGATGGCCCAACATTTTTAGAAGCAAAAACATACAGGTACAAAGGACATTCAATGTCCGATGCACAACACTACCGTACGAAAGACGAAGTTAGTGAGTATCAAAAAATTGATCCCATAAACACGACACTAGAACATATTAAAAAGAATAAATTTGCTAGTGAAAAAGAAATTGAAGCAATAAATCTTGAGGTAAAAGAAACGATAGCTGAAGCAATTAAATTTGCTGATGAATCACCGTTCCCTACAAAACAAGATTTATACGACAGTGTTTATGAACAAGTAGATTATCCATTTATTAAAGACTAAGAAGATGGCAGAAGTAGTAAATATGCCCCGACTCAGTGACACGATGACTGAAGGTGTGGTAGCAAAATGGCACAAAAATGTTGGTGACCAAGTTTCAGAAGGCGATTTATTAGCCGAAATAGAAACGGATAAAGCCACAATGGAATTTGAAAGCTTTCAAGAAGGCTTTCTATTACATATAGGAGTTGCCGAAGGAGCTAAAGCACCTGTTGATAGTATACTGGCTATTTTAGGCGAAAAAGGCGAGGACATAACAGAGCTATTGAAAGCTGAATCTGCTCCAGAACCTAAAAAAGAAGAGCCTGCTAAAGAAGCACCAAAGGCAGTAGATACACCTAAAGTTGAAGAGGTAAAAGTAACAGCTCCTATAACTACCAAAACAAAAGAAACGGCTGTTGAAAGCAATGGGAAAGCCATAGCCTCTCCACTAGCTAGAAAATTAGCTGATGAGAGAAATATAAACCTTTCACTTGTTAAAGGAACTGGAGATGCGGGCAGGATAGTAAAACGAGATATTGATAATTACTCGGGCGGTAACTCAGCTCCTTCAGTAGAACGCTATACAGAAGTTGAAGTATCGCAAATGAGAAAAGTCATTGCTCAGCGACTTGGCGAAAGTAAATTTACTGCTCCTCACTTCTATTTAACTTGTGAGATAAATATGGACAAAACCATTGAAGCAAGGAAAGCGATTAATACTGTTTCTCCTGTAAAAATCTCTTTCAATGATATGATTGTCAAAGCAACTTCAATGGCATTACAAGAACACCCACAAGTAAATTCAAGTTGGTTAGGCGATAGAATACGATTCAATGAGCATATTCACATTGGAGTAGCTATGGCAATTGAAGACGGTCTGCTAGTTCCAGTAGTAAGATTCGCTAATAATAAAAGACTTTCTGAAATATCATCTGAAGTTAAAGAATATGGCGTTCGAGCTAAGGCTAAAAAACTTCAACCAGAAGATTGGGAAGGGAATACCTTTACCATTTCAAATTTAGGAATGTTTGATATCGAAGAATTCACTGCTATTATAAACCCTCCTGATGCTTGTATTCTTGCTGTAGGAAGTATTGTAGAGAAACCTATTGTAAAAAATGGCGAGATAGTTATCGGAAATACACTGAAAGTTACACTTTCATGCGATCATAGAGTTGTAGACGGTGTTGTAGGATCTAAATTCCTAGGAACTCTTAAAGGGTATTTAGAAAACCCCGTTCTATTTATGGGCTCTAACAATATCTAATTTTCGACTGAAAAAGTAATTTAAGCCCTATCAATTCTGATAGGGCTTTTTTTTATCTTTATGCCATGCAACAATTATTCACTTCAATAGAATACTTAAAAGGCGTTGGCCCCAAACGAGCCGAACTATTGAGAAGTGAATTACGCATCCATACCTTCAACGACTTACTCAACTATTTTCCATTCAGATACGTTGATAAAACAAAATTCTACAAAACAAATGAAGTAAATAGCGATTTACCATATGTGCAACTTGTTGGAAAAATCGGTGAACTAAAAGAAATTGGTGCAAGACACAGTAAAAGGCTAACAGCAAAATTGAAAGATGACAATGGAGCTATTGAGCTGGTTTGGTTTAAAGGCACTAAATGGGTGAAAGATGGTATCAAAACAAACGTTGATTATGTCGTATTTGGAAAACCCAACTTATATAATGGTAAAATAAACATTGTACATCCCGAACTAGAAATAGTAAGCAATAACAAAAATGAGGGACACAATAGTTTGCAACCCATTTATTCAACCACTGAACAATTAAGTAACAAAGGACTCACCAACAAAGCTATTGGCAAACTGACAAGAGTTCTTCTCCCCCAAGTAATTAATGATATCAAAGAAAATATTTCTGATGAACTGATTAAAAAACTAAATCTTCTTCCAAGGAAAGAAGCCTTCATCAATATCCATTTTCCTAAAGACAGTAAGACACTTCAAAGAGCACAATACCGCCTAAAGTTTGAAGAATTATTTTTTCTTCAACTTCAACTTATTAGAATGAAAATTGTGCGACAAAAAAAATTGAAAGGCTTTCCACTTTCAAAAATCGGCGAACATTTTAATGACTTTTTTCATAATCACCTTCCCTTTGAACTGACAAATGCTCAAAAAAGAGTCCTAAAAGAAATACGACAGGACTGCTCAAAAGAGTCGCAAATGAATAGACTTTTACAAGGTGATGTCGGTAGTGGTAAAACACTTGTTGCATTAATGTCAATCCTTATGGCAATTGACAATGGCTTTCAGACCTGCCTAATGGCACCTACTGAAATCTTAGCTCAACAACATTTTGAAACACTTAATGAACTTCTAAAAGATATGCCATTAAAAGTTTCACTATTGACAGGTTCAGTGAAAAAATCCGAGCGAACAGGTATTCATGAAGGCTTAGAAAATGGAGATATACATATACTTGTTGGCACACATGCCTTATTGGAAGACAAAGTAAAATTCAAAAATATTGGACTTGTTGTTATTGACGAACAGCACCGTTTCGGCGTAGCACAACGAGCTAAAATGTGGCTTAAAAACAGTAAGCCTCCACACATACTTGTCATGACTGCCACTCCAATACCTAGAACATTAGCCATGACACTATATGGCGATTTGGACATCTCAGTCATTGATGAACTACCACCAGGTAGAAAAGAAATTAAAACCATTTGGAAGTCTGATAGTGGAAGACTCAATATGCTTGGATTTATCCAAAAAGAAATAGAAAAAGGAAGACAGGCATATATCGTTTATCCATTAATTAATGAAAGTGAAAAACTGGATTACAAAGACTTAATGGATGGTTATGAAAGTATTTGCAGAACATTCAAAGATTACAATATTAGTATCGTTCATGGTCAAATGAAGTCTGAAGACAAAGATTTTGAGATGAATAGATTTGTGAAAGGGGAAACACAAATTATGGTAGCAACTACCGTTATTGAAGTAGGTGTAAATGTTCCTAATGCTTCAATAATGGTTATTGAAAGTGCAGAACGATTTGGACTATCACAGCTCCACCAATTAAGAGGACGTGTTGGAAGAGGAGCCGAGCAATCCTATTGTATACTAATGAGTGGAAATAAAATCAGCACAGAGGGGCAAGAGCGACTAAAAACAATGGTAAGAACAACCGATGGCTTTGAAATAGCTGAAGTTGATTTAAAATTAAGAGGCCCTGGAGACCTCATGGGTACTCAGCAAAGCGGTATGCTAGAATTAAAAATTGCTGATTTAATAAAAGATAACGCTATTCTTAATTATGCTAGACAACTCGCCTTGGAAGTGCTAAAAGAAGACCCAAGCCTAAAACTACCAAAAAACAAGTCGATATTAAACCATTATAAAGAAGTCAGTAATAGACAAGTTGAATGGAGTAGAATATCATAAAACCCAATCTGATATTACCTCATTCTTTTTATTACTTTTGTTACTTAATATATTGTAGATGAAAATTTCATACAACTGGCTAAAAGAATACATAAACATCGATTTGGATGCTAATGTTGTAGCTAAATACTTAACAGATACTGGACTAGAGGTAGAAGGAATAGAAACTGTTGAAAGCGTAAAAGGCGGACTGAAAGGGATAGTTATAGGCGAAGTACTTACTAAAGACCAACACCCTAATGCCGATAGACTTAGTATAACTACTGTTGATATTGGGCAAGAAAATAGTTTACAGATTGTATGTGGCGCACCAAATGTAGAAGCTGGTCAGAAAGTGCCGGTTGCAACAATTGGAACTGTATTATATTCAGGAGAAGAATCTTTCAAAATTAAAAAAGGTAAAATTCGAGGAGAAGTTTCTGAAGGGATGATTTGTGCTGAAGATGAAATTGGATTGGGCGACAGTCACGAAGGTATTATGGTTCTTGATGCCAACGCAAAATCAGGTCAATCAGCAAGCGAATACTTCAACATTGAGTCTGATATTGTTTTTGAAATCGGACTTACACCTAACCGTTCTGATGCCATGTCTCATATTGGGGTAGCAAGAGATTTAGCAGCTGTACTTCACCACAATAATATTGACTGTAAATTAGAATTTCCAGATATAAGTTCATTTAAAGAAGGAAGTGAAAAAGGATTTTCTATTGAAGTCAAAGATTACAAGGCATGTCCAAGATATGCTGGTTTAAATCTTGAAAATATAACGGTTAGCAGTTCTCCAGATTGGTTAAAGAAAAAATTAACATCTATAGGACTTACACCTATCAATAATGTAGTTGACATCACCAATTTTGTGCTTCACGAAACAGGGCAGCCACTTCACGCTTTTGATGCTTCAAAAATCAAAAATCAAAAAGTAATCGTTCAACAGCTCGCAGAAAATACTAAGTTCACGACATTAGACGAGCAAGAAAGAAAATTATCCTCTAAGGATTTAATCATTTGTAATGGTGATAATGAACCAATGTGTTTAGCAGGCGTATTTGGAGGCATTGACTCTGGCGTAAGTAATTCAACCACAAGCATATTTTTAGAAAGTGCATACTTCAACCCTGTTAGTGTTAGAAAAACAGCTAAAAGACATTCCCTAAGTACAGATGCATCGTTTAGATTTGAAAGAAGCGTAGATCCAAACTTAGTGATATATGCCTTAAAAAGAGCAGCAAACCTTTTAGCTGAAATTTGCGGAGCAAGTATTTCATCAAATATTAGCGATTTATACCCAGAAAAAATAAACAATACCTCTCTTACATTGAATTACGATAAAGTCGATTCGCTAATAGGTGAAAAAATTGACAGAAATCAAATTACATCAATTTTAAAAGATTTAGATATTGATGTAGAAACTGAAAATGACACTCAAATTGAACTCTCTATTCCACCATACAGGATAGATGTCACTAGAGAAGAGGACGTTATTGAAGAAATTTTAAGAATATACGGATACAACAATATTTGCATCCCAAAGCAAATTAAATCGTCCATCTCATATTCAAAAAAACCTAACTCACATGATTTGCAAAATGCAATTTCAGATCTTCTTAGTAGTAATGGTTTTAGTGAGTGCATGAACAATTCTCTTTCTAAATCATCTTACTCAAAATTGATTGACGAAATAGACAAGAAAAAACAAATAACACTTTTAAATCCATTAAGTCAAGAACTAGATGGTATGAGGCAAAGCATGTTATTTTCTGGATTAGAAAATATTTCATACAATTTGAATAGAAAAGCATCTGACTTAAGCTTTTATGAGTTCGGAAACACCTACCATTTAGAAAATGGAAAATATGTAGAAAACAGAAAGTTAATACTATTAGCCACAGGAAATGAATCTTTTGAAAATTGGGATAGCCCTTCCAAACAAAAAGATTTCTTTTGGATGAAAAAGCGTGTTGAACATATACTAAGAAGGCTAGGAATTAGTAATATTAAAGGTAAAACCTCTGACTTATCCTACTTAGATGATGCTTTTTCCTTTACAATTAAAAATGATGTAGTCGCTAGCTTTGGAAGTGTTTCAAGTCCTCTTCTAAGCAAGTTTGGCATCAAAAATGAGGTGTTGTATGCTGAAATTGAATGGGGACTATTAACAGAACGATTAAAACACAATAACACTAAATACAAAGAGATAAATAAATTCCCAGCTGTTAGAAGAGACTTGGCTTTATTACTAGATAAAGACATAGAGTTTTCGACGCTCAATAACATTGCCAAACAAACTGAAAATAAACTTTTAAAATCTGTTAACTTATTCGATGTTTATGAAGGCGATAAACTTCCAAAAGGTAAGAAGTCATACGCAATGAGTTTTGCTCTTGAAAGCTCGGAAAAAACACTAACAGATAAAGAGATTGACAAGGTTATGAGTAATCTAATTCAATCGTTTGAACAGAAAGTAGGTGCTGAAGTTAGAAAGTAAATTCAATTTCTTATATTTGACATCAACAAATTTATTAAGTAAACGCTGAGTTAAAATGAAAAAAGTTGCCCTAGTATTATTCGGTTTGTCTTTAGGTATTGTATCCCAAGCCCAAGAGAGTGTCGTTAAAGTAAGTGGATTAGATGCCGCATTTGGCATGTATGAAGTATCTTATGAAAGGACTTTCAATGAAGGAATGAACACTATAAATGCTTCTGGTAGAACACGAAAGCAAGGTAAATGGCCTAATATTCTTACAAAAGGGTCATTACAGCTATCCGTTGCTTTTTTCAGTTCAAAGCATGACCAAGTATTTGGTGATGGAATGACTGCTGTTATTGATACTAACTCAAATCATGACCCAGGAAATCTAGTAGGCGGCTTCCAAGTTGTAGCTGATCCATTAGACCATTCTGTTTCAAGACAAACTTCAACTAAAGTTGGTGGCTTTGGTTTTGGCGTTGAATATAGAAGTTACATTAAAACATACAGTCAAAAGATAGGCGACCCTCCTAGAGGATGGTATGTTGCACCTTTTGTAAATATCCAGTCAACTACAATTGACTTTGATGATAATACCGCTTTAGAAACTAATCAGGCAATGAACTATCTAATGTACCCAAGCTTATACGAAAACGATGTTTTCGGCTCTTTTGATGGTCCATGGTTAGGTTCAGAAAATACTGACCCAGCTGCAGACAACTTTGGGTCATTGAGTACAAGTGGTGCAAATACTACTAACCCTAACGGAACTAATACAACTGTATCAAATAACGATTTAAGCTGGCATGATGTTTCTCACAAAACAAGTGAGTTTAGCTTAATTGGTGGTATTGCTATCGGTCGTCAGTGGTTATTCTTTGATAAACTTTCTTTGGATGTTCAAATAGGACCTCAGTATAAAATGGTTAGCAGAAGTGAAAGAGTTTTCAATGGAAACGAAACATGGAATGTTAATCAAGTAGAAGACAATGTAAATACAATTGCTGCTGCAAATGGCGTTTCTCCTGATTTCTACCTACAAACTAAATTTGGAGACGTTTATTCGTTTGATGGTAACGCTCCTGACTCTGATGTTGCTAACGGATATTATGGTGTTGTTGACGAAAGTGGTGCAAATGTAATTGTCAAAGCTAAAGGTAATGAGTCTTTAAAATTCACTTCTGGATTTTATAGAGACTTACCTGGATTAACAGATTTTGCAAAAATAGATACATATAGAATCAAAATAAGATTAGGATACGCTTTTTAGAGTTTCCAAATCACCTAGAATTTTAATTTTTACTTAACCTTAACAATATGAATTTTAAAATAATTGCATTTAGTATTTTATCAGCAGTAGTGCTTTCATCTTGCTCTGATTGTTTGGACTGTCAAAGCACAACTGACATAAGTCTTACAGTTGAGTACTATTCTAATGGTACTTTAGACTCAACTTCATCAAACTCATATAGTGGAGAAGGATATGTTAACAGTACATTACCTACTTCAATAACAAGTGATTTCAGCAGCTATTTAAGCCCTGTTTCTGTAAGAGAGACATGTGGAGATGAATTGAAAGATATTAATAACTCTACAGTGTCATTTGAAACTGTTACTGGTGATTCATCAGCACTATTCAAGTACTCTTGGTCTGAAAGCTGGATTTGTAAATAATTCACCTAGTTTTTTAATCATAAAAAAAGCACATCAACATTGATGTGCTTTTTTATTTTATAAATATGTGTTGAAGATTATTTAAAATCAGAGGCGAAATCCGTTCTTACACCATCTTTAAATGCAATGATAAAAGCATTTTCATATCCATTATTAAAAACCTTAGAAAGATACGTCTCAGCACTGTTATAACTATTATAGTTACCACAAATGAACGAATAGAAGTCATTACCAAGAGGAATGGTTAATAAATCATCATGCAGATAAATGTCAATAGGCATATTGAACTCACTAAAGTCACCTAAAGCAACTCTAAAAACAGCTCCTTCTAAAAAGGATAAATCAACGTTTTCATTTTTAACTCCCGTTTTCACATACTCTTTGTAGATTTCTGTTAACTCATTCTTGTATTTTTCGTGGAGTTTGAATGCTTTTTTAGCGCTTTTCAAATCCTCTAAATCATTGTGAATAGCAACTTGATTTTGGTATGAAAGCAAGAAGTATTTGTCTAATGCATTACAGTCTTCTAATAAATCTAGAGCCTTTTCACTATTACCCATTCCGTACTGAATAACGGCTATATTATATGCCCAATCTCTATCATCATATACTGACTTTGATAGTGTTTCTATAATAGGAATCACTTTCTTTCTGTCTCTTTTCTCAGGACTTCTAAAGTACGACATCGCTAAGTTTGCATTCACATAACTTAAAGTAAGCTGAGAAACTTTTGCTTGATTAAACTTCTTAAGAGAAGATTTAAATGCTTTTATAGCCAATGGAAATTCACCAGAGTTAAATAAGACTACTCCTTGATCGTAATACTCCTGGCCTTCTCTTAGTTTCTTTCTCATTCTATCATCGAAAGCAGTAATTGATTCATTCTTTAGAACTGACTTACTATCTCCTTTGACTTTCAATAATAATGGGTCAATGCTAATACCTTTTGGTGGCTCTTCAGCTACAACTGGCTCTTCTGTTTTACCAGACTTTTTGGCCTTTTCTTTCTTTTTAGCTAAAGCTAATTGCTCTTTTCTCTGTTTTTCGGCTAATATGTCTTGAGCTGTTTTTAATCTTGCAAGAGTCTTTTCTGCTTTTTTAGGTTGATTGATAGTTTGGTATACAGCGGCTAAATTACCATATGCTTTAAAAAACTCTTTATCCATTTTAATTACAGACTCCAATAGCTCAGCCGAACGGCTTTCATTATTGTTTAGGTAATTGAGAATTGCTAAGTTGTAAACCCATTCTTTTTCTTTATCTATGGATTTCGTAACAAGTTCTAAATACCTCATCACTTTCTTCTTATTTCTGTCATCATCACTTAATTGATGAGCTACCGCAAGTTGCAAATTAGCAAAGTTGAGTGCATCTTCACTTAGCTTTGCTCTCTTATAATTTTTAAAAGATGTTTTAAAAGATTGTATTGCTTCTGACGGGTTTGACTGTTGCAGAAACTGCACGCCTTTAACATAGGATTCATCGGCCAATTTAATTTGATCTAAAGCCCTATCATTCAAGCCTTTTGCTTTAGCGTATTCCATAACCTTATTGACATCAGAAATGATAATTAAATCATTAATCCCAATAGAAACTACTGGCTGGTCATCAGAAAAATATGAAGCTGAAAAAGCGTTTACAGCGAAAAGGGATACAATTCCAACAATTAAAAATAATCTTTTCATTCGATTTATTAATCAAGTTTTAAACTCTACGAAGGTAATGAAATTTTAAAAACTATTATTTATTGTTTCATTATCTTATAGATTAGTTGTTCATCAGCATTGAAAACGTTCAAAATATACATCCCATTTGGTAATGTAGAGGTGTTTATTTTCCATGTGTGTTCATCCATTCCACTTTCAACAACTTTACCACTAACATCTCTTAAAACCCATTCGTATTCGCTAGTAGAATTAATTATAACATTCAATTCATCTACAAAAGGATTAGGGAAAATATTCACATCAACTCCTGAAGACCAACTTGATAAATCAAGAACTTCGATTTTATAGATGCTTGACTTACCTTTACAATCTACACTATCAGTAACCACTACACTATATAGGCCTGGATAATCTGGATTATAGACTTCAGAGACAGCTCCTGGGAGCAAGGAATTATCTTCATACCACTGATATGAGTAAGGCGGCGTTCCCATTGAAGGGTTTTGTAGGGTTGGTTGAACAACAATCAATTCGCCGTCTTCAAAAGATATGAGTGGATAAATTGCATTTCCTTCATTAACTGCAATATCTTCAATTAAGAAACATCCATTATCATCAATCATTTTAATCGAATATTCTCCAGCACATAGGTTTTCAAATAAATAATTTGTGTCTAAATTATTTAAACAGATAAAGGCATAGGGTTCAGTACCACCATATGTTGAATCAATTGAAATTGAAGCATCACAATCATCATAACAGCTTACGCTATTTACTTCTAAGGAAACGTATAGTTCTTCTTTTTCAAAAAATTCAAACGTATCTGTCTTATAGCAGAAACTACTTCCATCAGGATAATTGTAATAAGCAGTTATTACATGTTCTCCAACGCCAAGGTTTGTAAATAAATTAGGACTATTGGGTGGTGAATTATCAACCTCAACCCAAGGAGAAGCCACATCTCCTTGAAGTGAATTAATTTGAACAAAGCCGTCATTAAAGCCAGAACAAGAAATATCGTGAGCTGTATAATCAAAAATCATAGAAATAGACGGAACGTTAACTTCAAATTCTGATATACAGCCTAAACTATCTTTCACATTCAATGAATAATCTCCTGGTTCAAGACCTGAAAATACACCAAGATTTAAAAATATTGTGCTATCCAGTTCATCCAATGAATAATAATATGTATTGCTTATACCTCCGTAGGCCTGAACAGTAAATCCACCATTATCTGACTGATTTGTAAGACTATTTGAGAATGGACTGACACAGTATATGGTATCATAAAAAAGTTGAATACTTAGTGAAGGGTTCTCTACAATAAAAATTGTATCGAAAATTACCTGTGAGTTATTGTTGAAAACTTCTAAATTATAATCTCCTTGAGCAAGCTGATAAATTGAAGTGTCATTAGATAAAAAACCATTTGGACCAGTCCACTCAAAAGTATACGAATTGAGTGTCTGAACATCAAATAAAATATGACCTGAGCTGACTCCATTACAAGTGAATAAAACATCATATGTATATGGCTCCATAGGAGTAGTGAAAAAGAAAGTTGTAGACCACCCTTCAATACAACCTATCAGAGAATTTGTTCGAACTTGCACCTCATATGTTGTTGATGGCAAAAGTCCTGAAAGAGATTTACTAGACAACATTTCAGCACTGTTATCATCAAAAATTCCTGAGGCAACAATTTGCCATGTTTGTCCTGCTTCTCTGTATCTAAAGCGATAGCCATCGACAGTAGAGTCAGCCGTCCAATTTATTACGGCATCGAAAGGCGTAATTGCTGTAAACCATAAAGTGTCTGGTAGTGATGGCTCCGGGTTTAAAAATACGGTGTCTGACTCTTGACACCCTAATGAGTCTTTAACAACTAGAATGTATGATCCACTTGACAATGAAGTGTAAAGACCATTTGATGAGAATGTACCATTGTTTACAGAATATTCGTAAGGAGATTGTCCGCCAGTCGAGGATAACTGGATTTGACCATCAGTTTGTTCTGGACAACTTGCATCTATAATGATTGAAGAAATGGACAGCGTATTGCAAATTGTATCCATTAAGGTTAACGAAACTTGATCTTGTTCCGAGATAATAGACAAAAGGTTTCCGCTTTGGTCTACACTCCACAACCTTAAAGAAGCTGTATATTCTCCTAAGGGTGCTTCAGGATTGAATTGGTTAAATTTAACCCGAACTGGTCTTACTCTTTCTTCTTCACAATTTAAATTTTGACCTGATTGCCCGCCCCAATATCCAAAAGCGTTACCATCAGAATTAATAGTGTAGGGTATAGCCTCCCATACAGACTGGGCGTTAAAATACTCAATGGTAAAATCACCTTGTTCTAAAGTATCGGTTATATGAGAAACTATAAACTCAGGTTTAAATGACACTTGACAGCCTAGATTAGTTAGTTTGACATCACACTCCGTATAGGTGTTATAGCCAACTGGATTTATATCAAAAGAGCTGGAGATTTCTAACTTTGCAGTATCTGGATCACAAGAATATGATGTAAATGTATATGATGCTGAATCAGTACAATTCTGAAAAGTATCCGTAACAAATACCCAAATAGGTTGATTCGCTGGCAAAAAACTATTCGTAATAGCTGATGTTTGAGGGCCTCCAGGCAAATAACCTCCATTTTCATTTAACCACTCATAAGTATAAAAGCCTGTACCGCCTGAAACATTAGCTTGTAATTGCCCGCCATTTAAACTTCCTGGACAGTAGGGCTCTGACAATACTTGAAAATCAATGAGAATACATTGAGAAAAGGTAAATACAGAGATAAATAAAAAGGATAATGCAAGAAATAATTTCTTCATGATAAAAGGGCTTTAAGTATAAAACAAAGATATATAAAAGAAGGCAATCTAAACAGCATTTTCCTGAGTCTTGAAAAGGTTGATTATAGTTAGAGAAATCAGTTTTACATCAAGTAATAAAGACCAATTTTCAATATACCACACATCGTATTTTACTCTATCTTCCATATCCTTAACATTTCTTGTTTCACCTCTGAAACCATAAGCTTGAGCTGCACCTGTAATGCCTGGAAAAACAAGTTGTCTTACCATATAACCGTCGATAATTTGAGAATAACTTTTCGTGTGTTTTAGCATGTGCGGTCTGGGGCCAACAACTGACATATTTCCAATTAATGTATTGAAGAACTGTGGCATTTCATCGATACTCGTCCTACGTAAAAATCTACCAAATTTTGTGATGCGAGGGTCATCCTTGTACGCTTGTCTAACATCAGATAATCGGTTCAAACACATCGTTCTGAATTTATAACAGTTAAATTCTTTATTATCCAATCCCGAACGCCTTTGGACAAAAAAGACTGGCCCTTCTGAAGTGAGTTTTATAATTAAACCAACTATAGGCGTTAACCAAGACAAAATAAATACGATTACAAACAAAGAGAAAATGATGTCGAATACCCTTTTAATAAATCTGTTAAATTCATCTTGCAATGGCTCATCTCGTAGTGTGATAACAGGAATAGCTCCGTATAAATCAATATTAATTTTTCGTTGTTTAAAACTGGAAAAATCAGGCGTTATTTTCAGTCTTATCATATTATCATCACAAAATTTAATGATACTCATCAATAGTGTTTCATCATATATTGAGTCTGAATAATATATCTCCTCTACTCTGTTATTTTTGCAAAACTCTTCGAGCTCATCAATATGAAAACAGGGGCAACTTAATTTCTTATTAGACGATTTGGAATAAAAGAAAGCTTGTAGCTTGTAACCATGCTCATTATTTAGGAAAAATTGAGCAAGTTGTGTTGATTTCTCAGCAGTACCAATAATAACAATTTCTTTATAGTTGTACCCAAGTCTTCTGTATTTTTTAATAAAAAACACCGAAAATATTCTCCATACAAATAGGATTAAATAACTCAATCCAAAAGTGTAATACAAATGGTTATAAGAAAAGGAATTTGTCTTTAAGGAGAATAGAAGTGTAGAGGTAATAAGAGCATGAACAATCACGGCTTTTAGCAAGTTTGACAGTACCAATTCAAATCTTGAGGCTCGTTCATAGTCAAACAAACCAAAAAAGAAACCTAATAGTAACCAACTCAAGTTAACAATTACCAATAGAAACAAGTATTTATCGGAAATGTCAAGCGAAAAAAACGTAATTCTATAAGCCAACAAGAAGGCTAAAGTTAGGTGGAAAACATCACCAAAACTGAATAGTAAACGTAATTTTAGTGCTTTCACATTCATATAAGCTTGTTAAGAAAAGGCTAAATATAAAGATAGTAAGAATCGGAATTAAATCAAAATTAAATCAGTATTTGCTCATATTTAGACACTATGCTAGAATGCTTATAATTAGCATTAATCTTATTTGTATTGATTTTACACCAATCTTCATGTTCAGTTTTATTAATTGAATTGACGATTTTAGTAATATCAGAACTGGAATTAAAATAAAAAGCGTGTTCCTCTAAAATATGTTTGTTAAAAGAATTGTCGTGAGCACAGATTAAACTATTTGATGCCATAGCCTCTAATAATGACGGATTAGTTCCTCCAACAGTATGTCCATGAAAGTATAAGTTTGAATAATACCTTAAGTTGTTTAAGGCATCAATTGACGAAACAAAGCCTAAAAATATAACTCTATCATCTTTGAGGTAATACTGAATTTCCTTACCTAATCTAGTATTCATATTACCTACTACTACTAATTTCCTCGAAACACCTGAATCGACAAAACCATCAATAATTGTTTTGACATTATTTTCAGGTTCTACACGAGCAATTATCATGTCGTAAGCATAAGGTTCTAAGTTAAACTGCTTTAGCGATTCAATATTAGGGGCATTAAAAACGGTTGCACCATATGGAATAAACGATGAGTCTACACCATGTTTTTTATTGAGGTAATTTTTAATTCCAATAGAGTCTGCCACTAATACATCGCTGTATTTTACAGCTAATTTTTCTGCATACTTTAAAAAGAGTTTAGTTACTGAAGAGTATTTAGTTCTTTTCCATTCTAGACCATCCATATTAGTAACTATTTTGATATTTTTCTTAAACAAAAAGTTCCAAATCGAACTACTAGTATAACCTAGTTGAAGAATAACATCAAAATCTCTTTTTCTTGAATCTAGAATACAGTTTAAATCGTAGATAAATTGACCTACTGTTCCAATCTTATACTCTGGATCGAAACAGTGAATGATATTTACTTTTTTCCATTTTTTGTTCTGGAAAGGATGATTATGCGAATTATATACAAAGACATCGTGCCCTTCATTAGACAATCCATCAGATAAGTATTCTGCAAATTGTTCAAACCCTCCATAATTATTGGGGATTCCTCTTGTACCAATAATAGCTAACTTCATTAAAGCTAATTTTTTGCTGGCTTGTATCCCTCTACATTTTCAATTAAAACCTTCCTCATAGAATCATCATCTAATTTTTCATGATTAGTTTTAATGTCTTCAATTAATGAACTCACCTTTTGCCAACTCAAAAAATCTTCATTTGCCTGCATAATTTGAGGGTGCTTTGATTGAATAACATCTTTACCAATCAATAGTTCCTCATACAGCTTCTCCCCCTCGCGGAGACCTGTGAACTTTATTTTTATATCCCCCTCTGGGTTCTCTGAGGTTATAGGGCTAAGTCCACTTAGATTAATCATACGGTGTGCTAAATCAAGAATCCTAACAGGCTCACCCATATCTAAGACGAATACATCTCCACCTTTTGCCATAGCTCCTGCCTGAAGTACTAATTGAACAGCTTCTGGGATAGACATAAAGTATCGCGTGACTTTTGCATGTGTAACGGTTACTGGACCTCCCTCTTTGATTTGCCTTCTAAATAATGGTACTACTGAGCCTGCAGAGTCTAGTACATTACCAAATCGAACCATACTAAAACAAGTATTCGATTCTTCAGAGTTTAAGGCTTGTAACACTAGTTCTGAAAATCGTTTTGACGCACCCATTACGTTTGTAGGTCTTACGGCTTTATCGGTACTGATTAAAACCATATTCTCAATATTATTGTCTCGTGCACAGACAGCTACATTATAGGTGCCCATTACATTATTGAATACGCCTTCTACTGTATTTTTTTCTACCATAGGAACATGCTTGTAGGCGGCCGCATGATATATGGTATTAATCTTATTTTCTTTAATTGCGTTTTCAACTTTATTTATTGACTTAACATCCGCTAAAACTGGAATAATTTCACAGTCCTTTTCGCCTAATGATGTTAATTCATAATCAATTGAATACAGATTAAACTCAGAATGTTCAAAAAGCACAATCTTGTTGGGTTTCAACTTCAATATTTGCCTACAAAGTTCTGAACCTATACTACCACCAGCTCCAGTAACTAAAACATTCTTGCCAGTAATATTTTTCTTAAGTAAAGATGTTTTGGGCTTTACTGGGGTTCTCCCAAGAATATCTTCGACTTGTACATGTCTAATGTTCTCAATAGATACTCTTCCGCTTACTATTTCTGAAAGCGATGGTAATAGTTTTACCTCAACAGGATATTTTGATAACTTTTTAAGTAAATCGCGTTTTCGCTGTTCTGACAATGAAGGAATCGCTAACAAAATTACCTTTACCTTTCTTTTCTTGATAATATCTTTTAAGTCCGAAAAAGGGTGAATTCTAGTAAAGTTAATGAATGTTCCTTGTTTACTTTTCTCGTCATCAATAAATGCAATTGGTGCATATTCATGATTTTTTCTTAAGCTTTCTACAATCTGAGCACCAGCACTTCCTGCACCGTAAATGATAGTTGGCTTTCTATCATTAACAAAATTGTCCCAAGAATATAAATAACCCTTGTATAAAAACCGCATGATAATAATAAGAATACTAGAGACAAACCAAAAAATAAGTATAACCGTTCTTGGCATATCTGCTTCTCTGAAAATCATCATGGCAAAACCAACAAAAAGACTTGTTATAGTAATAGACTGAAATGCTGTAACAATAACCTTTGTGCCCATAAATTTTAGCACAGATTTGTACAGTCCAAATCGAATAAATAAAGGGATAGATACTAGGGGAATAATCACAAATATCCAAAGATTAGAAAGAATCTTATCAGGCCACAATACACCAAGTCGTAAGGCAAATGATAGCCATATAGCCAACAGCAAAATGATAACATCAGACATTATCATTAACGCTTGCTTCTGCCTTCTTGAAAGATTAGTTAATTGTTCTTTCATTTTTATTTTTGATAAAAACATAAGACACTAATATAAATGCAATTAGTGCCAATCCCCAAAAGTATGAATTGTTTAGTTTTATAATATGGAATATAACTAAATAATTTATAAAGAGCTGACTAATCCCATAAATGACTGACACCTTGAGGTGTGATAAACCCTTTTCATTTGCTAGTATTTGATACAAATGGCTTCGATGGGGTTTTAAAATATTTTCTCCATTCATTTTTCTTTTAAGCATGGTAAGTGCTGTATCCATAGCATATACCATTAGTAAGAGTCCATAAAGGGGTTGTTGGGTGAATATAATCAGTTTTATCAAAATGAATAAAATAAGCAAGGAGATGGATAAACTACCTACATCTCCTGAAAAACAAAGGGCTTTTTTTCTAAAATTAAAAAATGAGAAAACAATTACTGAAATAAGCGGCAATACAATTATATCATTATCGATAAAATTCAAACTCTGATTTAAATATAAGAACGACAATAGTATCACCAGACTGTAAGTCGATGTTATGCCATTTATACCATCCATGAAATTATAAGCATTCACTCCCCCTAGTAGTATAAACAAGATAATTGGAATAACTAAAACCGACACCTCTGGAATAAATTCAGCAATTACAAGTAGAGCTGAAATAAGATGAAAAAATAGACGAAGAACTGCTTTTAAGGGTTTTATGTCATCAATAAAACTGACTAAAGAAATCAATACTATTGCTAAAGAAAAGAAAGGGTAAGAAAACCCAGAAGTTAAAAAGAAAAGTAGAATAGAAATTGGAAATACAATTCCACCGCCTCTAATCGTAACTATTTCATGTGAAGAACGATGATTGGGCTTATCTACTATATTAAATCGATTAGCGATTTTCAAATAGACCAACATCACGATAATTAAAACAAATAAACTAACTAAATAGATACTCATATTGTTTTGCTAATTGTTCATACGAATGGTATTTCTCTACATAGGCTCGACCATTCTGACCTAATTCATTTCTTTCAGATTGAGACATTTTATAAATTTTCAAAATTGCATTAGCAATCTCCTCAGGATTTTCTGGCGAGACTGAAATTCCGGCTTTGGCTTCATAAACAGGATCATTACCCGCATTAACTGAATGGATAATTGGTTTAGCTGATGCTAAATAATCAAACAACTTATTAGCTGAAATTCCAAATCTGTATATTTTAGAAAAATGCCAACCAATATATAATGCATCCATTTTTGAGAGAAAAACTCCAACTTCGTCCTTAGGGACAGCATAATGAAAAAATACATTAGTGATATTTTTATCCTTTACCATTTCTATTAAAGCCTTCTTTTCAGGGCCATTTCCAAGTAAATGAATCTCAATATTACTTTCTTTAATGAAATGAACAGCATCGATTAAATAATTTAAAGCATTAGCGACGCCTAATGTACCTGCATAACCTACTTTAAAAATATCTTTTTCAGGCCTATTAGTTTTAGCTAAAGCTTTAATTTCAATACCATTAGGAATGTACTTAAATCTTTCCAAATCTAAACCATGATGCTTCATGTGGTCAAATGCTTTAGGCAAAACAGAAACTACATAATCTGAAACTTTATAAGCAAAATTCTCAGTTAACTGAAGTAAGATTACAAATGGATTGCTTTTTTTAAATCCGCCGAGCTCTAATATTGTCAAGGGCCAAATATCCCTGACCTCAAATATGAGTTTAGCATTAAATCGCTTAGCCCAAAAATAGGCTTTCCAAATAGGAAATGGCGATATAGATGAAACTATAATTACATCGGGTTTTTCTAGCTTGCGTACATTTACAAAGAAAAGTCTGAATAGAAAAATAAACATACTAAGTACTCTTCCTAAGCTCTTTGAATTACTGTATACAGGCACTTTTTGCCACAAATAATCTATACCATCAATATTTTCCCTTGTTGATGCCTTGTGTACTTCAGGAGGCTGACTCATCACATGTGAATAAGAGGCCGAGAAAATGGTAACTTTATGCTTCTTAATAAATCCTTTGGCTAATGAATAGCTTCGAAAAGTCATTCCATGCTTAGGCGAACCTGCATACTGGTTTATTATCCAAATATTTTTAGTTCTTTTTTCCATTTATTTTAAAATGGTATTATATAATTTTAACAACTTTTCTTCTTCATTTTTCCATGAATATTTTGAAGATTGTTTTACAGCCCTATGACTAATTTTTTCTAAGGATTTAGTATTTATTATTTTAATTAATATCTCTGAAATTTCATTAGGTGAATTAGGATCAACGCACCATCCAACATCATTATCTTCAACAATTTCTTTATATAAACTGAAGTTTGAAGTTACTACAGGTAATCCGACAGCCAGATACTCAAATACTTTGGTTGGATAAGATTTCACATAATTACCAATTGGTTTTAAAATGGCTAATCCTGCTACACATTGTCTAGAAATTTCATATCCATCTTCGAGATTCTTTCTTCCATAAAAAATGACCTTATCTGTAAGATTAGGATACTTTTCAAAATCAGGTTTATCTGAAATAGCTCCAACAAAATGCATTTTAAAGTCAATATTCTTTCTGTCTAAAATATCAAAAGCCTCGAGAATTGTATCTAAACCTCTATTATTACTTACGCCACCAATATAAAAAAACTCATTACCACTTCTTTTAAAGTTTTGATAAGATTTAAAGAAATTAAGCTTTGGATAATTCAGAATTGTTGTCAATGGAAAATTTAAGTTTATTTTATCATATATACTTGAATATGAATTTTCAGCTATAATTGTATAAAATGTTTTAGTAAAAAAAATATTGAGTATATTGAATAAACGACTTAATAGTTTTTTTTGAAATTTACCTAGCCAAGGTTTATCGTGTATTTGTTCGGCAACATTTTCATGAACATCAAAAATTACTTTTTTACCAAACAGTCGATAAATTAAGCAAAATGGTGCTAACTCAGGATCATGAAAATGATAGATATCAGCATTAAGACCAATACCTTTTAAAACCACTTTAATACTTGAGAGGATTATCCGAGAAAATCTATGTTTTTCCTTTCCTACATCAAATATTTTAACATCATGAACTTCGTCATTCCCTAAGCCATCTGCTACAACATAACTTACATCATAGTCAGCGTCTTTTAAAGATATACACTCTTTTAAGAATATTCTAATATCATTTCTTGGATGAACCGATGAAAGGTGACATGTTTTCATTATCTATTCATTATTGCACTAACATCTTTGAATAAAGCCGCTACAATTCCAAATAAGAAAAATGCTAATGAAAGCACCCCAATTCTAAACCATGTTCTGTCTTTTGGCTTTTTATAAACTGGGAAGTTTGAAACATATGAAAGTGGTTTTAATAACACTATATTTCTCTCTATTGCTTGTCGTTTTTCATATAATTGAATGATTTGATTTTGAAGAACTTCGCTTTTATCATTAGCTATAGAAATTGAACTTAATTCAACTTCAGATTTACCCAACATACTATTTCTATAGGCTTTTAAATCAACAATCTCATCATCGATATAATTCAAAAACATTGGAGATTGTTCTTGAAATAACTGGTAGTTCTTATTTGAATATCCATTGCGATTAAAGAAATCTAAAAGCGCATCACTAAAAATACGAATTGAATTATTATCCGTGATTCTTGCAGTTATTAAAAATTGAGATAACTTTTGTCTTCTATTTTCCAAATCTAACTCATAAAGTTGCTCGGCTTCAATAAACTTAATTGATTGAGCAACATCTAAATCAATATTTAATTTTTTAGCTAAAATTTCATATTCATTCTTATCAACTATTTCAGCTAAGGCATTGACCATATTTATAGCTATTTTTTGATCAATGATTGGATAATCTAACTCATTAGGATCTATTATTCCTTCGAAATAAGAAAGCCCAGAAGTTACAGTAGCAGAGGTCTCATAATATGGGGTTTTAACCATATCATATACAAAGCCTAATATAGTACCTGAAAGGAGGAGGATTAGAATAAACTTCCATTGTCGTTGGTAAAAGTTTAAAATAGATTTCAATAAATTAAAAATGTCCATAATGTGATAATTTAAAAACTTAATTTTTAGGTTGTTAATTTATGTGACGTTTTGCAAATGTAAACAATAAAAAATAGGTAAATCGGCCACAAAAAAGTAGAAGAACTTGAAGAAAATAATAACAAGTTGTAAATAATGATTTGAACAAAAAGGTCAAAGTTTTTATTACTCCAATTGCTTACTAAAAGTATGGCATTTATTGCAATGTAGTATAATACCACTAAAACACCACTATTGATTAATAACTCGAGCATGTATGAATGAGGATTTATGATGTTATGTAAATTAGCATCATTGATAGTTCTAAAATATTCGGCAGAATAATCTATTCCAAATCCTAATCCGAAATTTGACAATGGCGAAATTAGGGCGTATTTATAAAGATACAATCTAACAGAGGTGGATTGTCTTTCACTAAATCTTAAATCATCTTTTAATGCAACAAAACTATCTAATGTTTGCATAAATGAAGAGTCATTAGAAAATATCCAAAAAAATAAAACACCAATTAAAGACAAACCTATTAATTTAAATATATTATACGGATAGCGATAAACAAAAAACAATAGTGACATAATCAAAGCTAAACGGCTTTGTGAATAATAAATAATCAGAATATGAATTGTAAAAATTGCAAGTATAAAAACTGTTTTTTGTGATTTATTCTTATCAAAAGAAGACAATAAAAACATAAACATCATTGTAAATACGGCTGCAAAATCATTAGAATTAAAATAAACCACCGTAGGGACATGACGCATCCACCATGGAGCATCTACTAAGTCAGAGGTCGATAGATGATGACCAGTTATAATTTCATAAATAGCATAGAGGGTATAAGCCAGATAAAAAAGTAATATTGAATATTTAATCTGTTTAAAAAAAAGGTCTTTTTTCGTTATTACAATAAGATAAATAGTAATTATAAGAGCAGCTAAAAAAGCATAATTTAAAATAGCATTCAACTCATAATGTGACCCCAAAAGGTGAAGCCTTAAATAGCTAACTATTGAAGTTTGTAAAAAACTATAAACGAAAAATAAAATGGATAATAAAACTATAAGATTAAGCTGCAATTTTTCTCTGAATAAAATTACCTTTTGAAAAAATAATACTGAAAAATAAAGCAATGTTATAGGTAAAATAAGTCTCAATGGATATAGATTAGGACCTAGACCAAAAGCTACATTACAAAAGATTGAAGTGAGAAAAAGAAATATTAATAAATAACTCATAGTTTAAAGAGTATTCAATTTATTTTCAACTAAAGTTATCATAACAACAAATAACGGCATTAATTGATAACCTGAAAAAAAGTTATTTGTTATCATTAATATAAAAATCATTAAACAAGAAAATAATGAAGTTAATGCTATACGTTTGTGAAATAAATTTAATGAACTGAACTTTCTTCTTTTTCTAAAAAGAACCCAAATGAACCCAAAAATAAAATTAAAAACAGCTAGATAACCCAAAACACCATAACGCCTTAATAATAATAAGTGTTCACTGTCTACAATAGTTGTATGAATCTCTTTAGCCGGTCCCCAACCTATAATAGGTGATTTTAAAAATAAATTGAATGCTTCAGCCCATTGCTGATATCTCAACAACATAGAAGTGTTTTTTCCTTCACTAAAAGTACTAAACCCAATAACTATATAATCAAAGTATTGTATTATGGGTAATATTAAAATTAAGCATAAACTTAAAACCATAAAAGAGAAAAACTTATTATTTTGAAAATGATGTAATAAACTTGCGAATAGTATAACAACAAAAACTATCAATAAAGTTCTTGAAGATGTCATAAGTAAAATAACAATTAGAAAAAGTAAAATAAAACTATTCCTTATCTTATTTTTAGTCATTAACATAGTTTGTAAAATATATGTCACAAAATATAAAATAAGTGCGGCAGCGATATTTGGATCTCCAGCCATTAATATTGTTCTTACCCTATCTAAATTTTCAAACCTATGACCAGTATAGATTAATGAAATTAATTTTCTGTAACCTGGCACATCAAAAAACTCCATAAAACCTATGAGGATGATAAATATCGCACCATATATAAAAAATGAATGCATTTTTTTAAAAAACTTGTCTGAATCACAATAACTTACTGCTATTATAATTAAGAAAGGCTTTAATACTCTAACAAATTCGTTTAAATCTCGAAGAGAATGTGGAACACTAAGGTATAAGTAGCCGAAAAGTGTAGACACAAAGAACAGCAATAAGATCAATGAGTAAGAAATAATTAACCTATTTATTTTAAAATTAGGTCTTACTATTAGCAATAAAGGTATTAAAAAAAGTGCTATTAAATCGTCTATCCTAATGTCAATTCCAATTGGTAAAGTTGGAAAAAACATTGACGTAATAATCAGTAATATAATGAAATTTTCAGTAAAGTGACTTGACCTATTCATTGTATACCTGAATTAACTTATTTGCTATAATTTCTTCAGAATAATGGTCAAGAACATAATCTCTTATAAGTTTAGAGTCAAACTTCTTTTTTATTATCTCAATCAATCCTTTTTCTAATTCATCATGTTCACACAAAATACCGAGTGCATCATTAACTATTATAGACTCAGGCCCACCTGATTTGGTAGACAAAACTGACAATCCACACGACATAGCCTCAATTAAAACAACTCCAAATGTCTCAAATTTACTGGCTAGAACAAAACAATCAGAGTTATGTATAATTTCTTTTACTTCTTCTCGTGATTTTTTACCTAATAAATGAACTTGATCATTGATTTTCAATTCAT
The DNA here is from genome assembly GCA_965277895.1 of Flavobacteriales bacterium. Taxonomy (GTDB): domain Bacteria; phylum Bacteroidota; class Bacteroidia; order Flavobacteriales; family UBA7312. The sequence goes on along the minus strand of CBDIDR010000001.1, from coordinate 685,942 downwards.
TAATTAAATTTTGTAGTGTAGTAAACTCATCTCCCTGTCCAACAATCTTAAGTTGATATTTTTGATTCCCATTGAACAGCTTAGAAAATGTCTTTATTAACCCATCTTGATTTTTCTTCTTATCCAAATGCCCAATATTTAAAAAAATAAACTCATCTATATCGTTTTTCTGTTTAAGCGTAAAAAAAGATGTATCTACTACATTAGGTATATATTGAAAGGGCACTTTAAATAAATCTGACATTAGATTACAAAATGGCTCACTTACAGCAATGCAAGCTTTGCTATTTTCAAAAACTTTTTTAGCAAAATTTACTGTTTTTTCAGAGTATATCTTTCTTGAAAATCCTGTTGAATGTTCTGTTATTACAAAAGGTATTGAATAGTTTTCTTTAATCCAAAGTGCTAATTCTCCAATTAAAAAAGAATGAACATGAACAATATCTGGCTTTCCATTATTGGCAACATATTTTTTAAACATTTGCTTACCTAAACTAAGCCTGATTTTTTGGCTTCTCTCAAACCACTTAGGTATCGACAAAAAAGGACTCACATGTGTATAAATACCATTGTCATTATACTCTTCATCATTAAAGTTAATGGATTTTCTTTGCCATACTAGCTTAAGAGATATTGGTAAAGGGCAAATCACACCAACTTGCATTTCATTATTTTTCAATGCTAATGCTTGGTCTCTAAAAAATAATGCACTAACTGTATTAAATTCACTTTTATAGGAAGATGTCAAAAGTAAAATGTGCATGTTATTTTTTTAAATATTTATTTATTTGAGTTTTATATAATCCCAAATCAGATGATTTAAAGATATAAAACTCCTTGAACGCTACATTATTCTTAAACGAAAAGTAAACTGATTTTATGAGTGCATCTAAAATATAAGATGATGATGTAGCTATAGCAGCACCTTTCACACCGTAAATTGGGATTAGCCAAATGTTAAGTCCAAAATTAGTTAAAGCCGTTACAAATGCAATATAGGTATTGATTTCTGGATAGCCTCTTCCAATAAAATCATTAGCTAACACCTTACTCATAGAGAAAATCACTACTCCAGGAATCATATACAGAAAGGGTTGTACACTATCCACAAACTCCATTCCAAAAAACAACTCAATAAACCACTTGCTGATTACAGCTAAAAACAATCCTCCAATAAGTGTTATGAATAGTGTATTTCTGGATGCAATAGAGGTAAATCTATTACGCTCATCATCATTACTTAGGTTTGCTACTCTAGCAAATAATACTGATGAGACCGATTGGGAAATAAGCCATATACGCTCTGAAAGTAAAACCGCTACAGAATATACACCAACAGCAACATCATCCATAAAATAAGCAATGATAAACATGTCAATTCTATAATTGAAAAATGATAACACATTGCTTAAATGTCCTTTTAAACCAAACTTGAAACTTTCTTTTGCAAAGTCAATAGAGACTTTTTTTGGCCAAAATAAACCATAAGATGTTTTCAGAAAATAGAAGGATGCCAATAACATAAGAAACTGAGACATTCCAAAACTCAAAACAGCACCATATACACCCAAGTCTAAAAACCAAACAAATACTATTGAAAATAGAAGAAGGCCTAATTGATTGAGGATAACAATAAGGTTGAACTTTTCAAAATCCTCTTTACCTTGAAAAATTGTTTGAAGGTTCTTTTGAGTAAATATCAACGGGATTATTAGAAGCGTATAGAGTAATAATTTTGAGCTCAAATTTTCAAAAAAGTAATCTTTGAAAAAAAATATTATGACGAAACCTGTTGCAATTGAAACTAAACTCAACAAAAATGAAGTGAACAAATTGGTCGAATAGATTTCTTCATCAGTATGTTTTTTTTGCCCCAGAAAATAAACTGTGGATATTGATAAGCCTGAATTTAGTAGAGTAAAAAGTAAAGTTGGTAAAAGCACCGCTAAAGTATACTGCCCTTGACCAGACTTACCTAAAACTCTAGCTATAATAACCATTGCCAACAAACCAAATACTATGCTTAGAACCTGTCTAACAACGGTTAACAACGAATTATGAAAGACTCCTTTACTCATTCACTGAAATATTTTTTGCAATCTTCAACACTATAATTATTCTTAAAAAGTAAAATGCTGACATTACAGCACCAAACAAGAAAAGATAATTCACAAAACTCCACTGATTTAAATATGCAAAAAAGATGGAGGCTAGTGATAAAACAAACATAAGTAATTGTAAGTAAAAACTCCATTTTTGCTTTTCAAATGCTGTATGAATACTAGTTAAAGGCGATACAATAAATTTGAATATGAAAAATGGAAGCAAACATTTAGCAATAACTCCTGACATCCTCCATTCTTCTCCGTAAATAAAAGCGAATAAATCTTCTAAAAAAAAGTAGCTAAGACCATATGATAAAACAGAGATAATAGATAGCTGAATCATCAATCGCTTGGTTAAAGCATACGCATTTCCAACTTCTTGTTTTTGACGACTCACTTCCTCTAAAAACACTTGACTGATGGAATTTCCTAAAAAGGCAAAAGGTGCAGCCATAACCCTATACATTAACGAATATAAGCCTAATAAGGAGGTTGAATATAAGACTGGAATCAAGAGATTAATTGAGTTTACGCTTAAATTATTAAATAGCACTGAAAGGTTAGTGAATTTCGGAAAGTCAATATATCGCTTTGCTACTTTTTTTAATTCAGAAGGCTCATAGGAGAAAAAATTAAACTTACTTTTTTGTAATAAATACAATGGAGCTACAAATGAAGAAATCAACTTACCAATAATCAATCCATACAGCCCATTTTTAAAAAATGGAAAAACTAATTGAATAACAGTAAATGAAGAGGAACGACTGACTTCAGAATTTGAAATAGTTTTAAAGCTCTTTTGTCTTATATGGTAAAAATTCAGTGTATTGAAAACCCCAATAGAAAAAACAACGAGGGGGATCAAGTAAAACCAAAAATCTAACTCCTCAATATTCAAAAATGATAAAATATAATTTCCACTTAATAAAAAGATAATGAATAGAAATATACTCGCTATGGCACTAATTAAAATGGATAGAATGGTAACGTGCTTTGCTTCTTTATCGGATTCAACCAATACAAGGGCTTGCTCGTAACGACCGTTTATAACCGAACCAAATATGGTTGAAATTGAAGTGAATAAAGCCAACACTCCAAACTCCTGAGGAGAATATAATCTAGCAACTAGAGGAGATATTAGTAAAGGAATAAATTGAGCTAAAGCCGAACCTCTTAAAAGTATTAATATATTTTTATAAAAAACAAAACCTTCAAATTTTCCTCTAAAATTCATCATAGGTCAATTACTCAAAAGAGATTGCCCAATTAAAACAAATCAACAATATAAGATTGTTGCTCTTTAGTAATAAATGGACTCATTGGAAGCGAAAACACTTCTTTAGCTGCTTTTTCCGATACTGGAAAATCACCTACACTATAATTTAAACTCTCATAGCATTTTTGCAGGTGAAGTGGTGTCGGGTAATGTATGGCCGTAGGCACATCATTATCATTCAATTTTTTTATCAAGTCTTCTCTATTCTCAGACTGTAGAGTGAATTGTGCAAATACACTTGTTCTTTCTTCTTTGATAGTTGGCAACTTAATTCCTTTATCTTTTAGTAAGTCGATATAGTATTGCCCCTTTTCTGCCCTTAATTGCACTTCATCCTCAAAATATTTGAGCTTAACGTCTAATATAGCTGCTTGAATAGCATCTAAACGACCGTTTATACCAATTACTTCATGGTCATATCTTCTTTTAGAGCCATGTGCTAAAAATAGTCTTGCTTTTTCTGCAAATTCATCATCATTTGTGAAAAGAGCTCCACCATCACCATAGCAACCTAATGGTTTAGAAGGGAAAAAACTAGTGCAACCAAAATGACTGAGGTTACAGCTTTTTTTACCCTTATATGTTGCACCAAAACTTTGTGCTGCATCTTCAATAACAATCAGATTATGTCTTTCAGCAATTGAATTAATTCCATCCATATCAGCAATTTGTCCATAAAGCGAAACGGGCATAATTGCCTTTGTTTTAGATGTAATTTTATCTTCAATCAATTCTGCATTGATATTATAGGTATCAGCTTCAATATCAACAAAAACTGGAACTGCACCTAACAAACTGATAACTTCACTAGACGCTATGAAAGTAAATGGTGTTGTAATTATCTCATCGTTTGGCTTAATACCAATTGCCATTAGAGCTAATAGTAAGGCATCTGTTCCGCTTGCACAGCCTATTGCATGCTTTGCCCCAACGTATTCCGAAAGGCTAGCCTCAAACTGTTTAACTAACGGCCCCATAATATACTGAGAAGTATCTAAAACATTTTGAATGGCCGAATCTATTTCGCCTTTGTATGCTTGGTACTGTGATTGTAAATCAATGAATGGTATCTTCATAAACTACAGAATTTGAATTGAATCGTTAGACAACTTGTATTTCGTGTTATCAAACGAGTCTATTGCAATATTATTATCATTAAAAATTAGCCTATTTCCGGCTTTACTTACCCAACCTTGGTGCTTTGCAGGAACGCCATATAGCATTTCAAAGGGTTTTACATCTTTTGTAACCACACTGCCCGCTCCTATTAAAGCATACTCGCCGATTGTAATTCCACAAACTATTGTAGCATTTGCTCCAACTGAACATCCTTTTTTGAGCAGTGTTTTTTTAAATTCTTCTTTACGAACAATAAAGCTTCTGGGGTTAATAACGTTTGTAAAAACCATTGAAGGTCCTAAAAAAACATCATCCTCCACCTCTACGCCATCATATATGGAAATATTATTTTGAACTTTCACTCCATTTCCAATTTTGACATTAGGCCCTACAACACAGTTTTGCCCAAAAGAACAACGCTCTCCAATTACCGTATTACTTAGTATATGTGAAAAATGCCAAACTTTTGTGTCTTTGCCAATTTGGACATTATCATCAATTACAGAACTATCATGAACAAAATGACTCATAATTTACAAAATGGGTGATAATCACCTTTTAAACCAACTGGTGTAGAATTTCTTATATCGTGTACAATATCAATTGAGGTTTTGGCTTCCATTAAGCCGAATCCATTACCTTCCAAAACAGCTTCATAGCTCTTTGTGTGAAGATCCGTAAACCCTCCACTAAATTCAATCTCCTTACCTTCTACAGTTATTGATCTGTATGTTCTTTGCCCTGTAGCTTTAATTTGGTCAGGGATTAAGTCATAATTAACACTTAAAAACCAACGTACTCTGGCTCTTTCTAGTTCTAAAAAACCAGCGGCTTTATCTTCATCAGAAACATGACAAACGTTCTGCTTAACAGAGCCGAAAATCCATGTCAGCATATCATAAAAATGAATTCCAATATTCGTAGCGATACCACCTGACTTAGAGTTATCTCCCTTCCAAGAAATGAAATACCATTTCCCTCTACTTGTTAGATAGGATAAGTCAATGTCATAGATTTTATCTTTTGGTCCGTTTTCAACTTTTTCTTTGAGAGCAATAATGGAAGGGTGAAGTCTAAGTTGAAGAATATTATTTATTCTTTTACCTGTTCGCTTCTCTACTTCTGCTAAAGCATCAATATTCCAAGGGTTTAAAACCAAAGGCTTCTCGCATATAACATCAGATCCATTCCGTAATGCCAAGCGAATATGTGCGTCATGTAAATAATTTGGGGAACAAATACTTACATAATCAATTGCTGACTCTGACCCTCTCATTTTATCCAAATGACGGTCAAAACGTTCTGATTCAGTAAAAAAGTTAGCTTCAGGAAAATAACTATCAATGATACCTACACTATCAAACTTGTCTAGTGCAACAGATAAATTGTTGCCGGTATCTTTAATTGCCTTCATATGCCTTGTAGCGATATATCCAGCCGCACCTATTAATGCAAAGTTTTTCATCATAATCTCCAACTTGGTTCGTCAACTATTCCTTTTACATCTAATACAATTGGAATACCTGAAGAGATAGATTTATAATTTTCTGTTTTTAGTTCTACAAATTGATGATGAGCTACACAAACTATGATAGCGTCATAGGCTTTATTTGATTTGAACGGATCAACAATTAACTTTCTATCAAACACAGCAGACATTTCTTTTTCATCAACCCATGGGTCGTAAATACTCACATTACATCCAAAGTCTTCTAACTCATCTACAATATCAATGACCTTTGTATTTCTAATGTCTGGGCAGTTCTCCTTAAAGGTAAAACCCATTATAAGTATTTCAGAGTCTTTTATCTTTTTATCCATGTCAACTAAAAAATGAACTGTCTTCTTAGCTATGTATGCCGACATTCCATTATTTATCTGTCTTGAAGAAAGGATTAAATTTGGCTTATAACCTAATTTTTGAGCTTTGTATGTAAGGTAATAAGGGTCAACACCTATACAATGCCCTCCTACTAATCCAGGCTGAAATTTCAAAAAATTCCATTTCGTTCCAGCGGCTTTTAACACTTCATTAGATGAAATTCCCATTGCATCAAAAATTAAAGCTAACTCATTAACTAATGCTATATTAACATCTCTTTGAGTATTTTCAATAACCTTAGCGGCTTCGGCAACTTTTATTGATGAAGCTTTATAAGTTCCAGCTTTAATAATAGAAGCATATAAATCATCTACAAGTTCAGCAGTTTCCTCATTAGAACCACTTGTGATTTTTAAAATTTTAGTAAGTGTTCTCTCTTTATCTCCTGGATTAATTCTTTCAGGACTATAACCGCAGAAAAAATCTTTATTAAAGGTTAATCCAGAAACTTTTTCTAAAATTGGCACACACTCATCTTCAGTAACACCAGGGTATACAGTAGACTCATAGATGATAATGTCACCCTTTTTAATAACCGAACCAACTGAATGACTTGAACTGATTAAAGGGGATAAATCGGGTAAGTTCTTTTTATTGATTGGGGTAGGAACTGTAATGATATAAATATTACAGTCTATAGTGTCATTTATATCCGCTGTATAGCTTAGATTAACAGCGGATTCTAAATCTTCCTTAGACATTTCTAAGGTTCTATCTAAACCTCTCTTCAGCTCTTCTATCCTTTCAAGATTTATATCTAATCCAATTGTGGTATACTTTTTACCAAATTCTACAGCTAAAGGAATACCTACATAACCTAACCCAATTACCGCAATTTTATACTCCATATAGACAAATTATAAATAAAAGAGCCTTCAAATTGAAGACTCTAAAGTTTAAATCGAAGATTAATATTAATACTCCCAGAGGTCGTGTTCAATATTGAATATCTCTTCTTTAATTTTCTCAGCCTCTAACAAGGCATCAATACCCTCTTTGTATTCTGATATTTTTCTATCGTACTTATTTGACTCTTTAACGATACGACTACTGAAGAATCTCTTGTGAAATATATCATCATAAGTTAAACGAGCTGCATCATTTTTTCTGTGGTTAAATACTTCAGCCTTAGAAAGAATCTTTCTCGCCTCAGGGAAATACACCCAAAATAATGAGGTTTCACCTGTATAAACACCATCTTCGTTCTTACGATCAATAACTGGACATATTCCGATAATTCTAACTTCCATTACAGAACGCTGCTTATCAAAGAACCATTCTTCCTTTATTCTGTATTTCTTTACTTCATGTCTTTCAAAAATATTGAATGTAGTATCTAAATAATACTCTTGAGTATCAGGGTCAAAACGTTCTTCAACAGACATCTTCTCACCTTGCATGATACCAATCATCTCAACTTCTGAAGGTGACATAGGAGACTGAAACTCATCATCATTAGTAGCATTTCCATATGCAGTAATAGTACCTTCATCAATAGCTTGCATTAGCACATCAATTAAGTTCTGACGGTCATTTATTGGTAAAAGAGGGTAATAGAAGACTTGGTTCATCTTCTCTCTTAAATCAATAATTCTTTCGATTTTAGTAGACCACATTACATCTGCCTCACGTACATGCTGATAAGGCTGAATCATTCTTTCTTTTCCACCATCACGAATGTCTTTTTCATAAGCACCATCAAGAATATCTTGTGCGGATGCAATCTGTGAAAAACATATCAATGAAATAATTATTAAAACAATATTTTTCATAATAATAAATTTAATTTACTGTAAGTTTAACCGATGGCAACGACTTAGGTGCACCGTCTGGCCCCTTACACGTAATATTAGTAAAATATATAACAGAACCTATCTGAAGCGATTCAAATAAGGTTTTCATTTCACCAGTAACCTTGTTTCCTTTGGCATACTTGGTAACTAATTCACCTCTTTGTGTAACATCAACAGAAAAACCTGTGATTCTATATCTAATGTCAAAAACGAAATTACTTAGCTCTGCATATAATTTAGCATTGTTGGAAAGTAATTGGCTTTTCTTAATTTTTTGGTTTTTAGATCCTAAAAATTTGGGTTCTGGCTTAGGTGTTCTCATTACTCTAAATTCAAGAGAACCCATATTACGTCTTTTTCCATCAACTTGTGCAACTACATTGATTTTAGCACGTCCCGTTTTCTTAGGAAATACTTCCCATCCTCCACCAGCAACTTTCTTAACGACACCATTATCACAAGAAACGCTAATTTTATCTTTTGGTACACCAGGAACTGAAACATCAATTGGATTTCCAAGAGCTCCATCTTTTAATGGATGACTAGCCAAGATGTAAAATACATTCATCTTAGTTGGCGAGATAACCAAACTTGGTTTAGCCACTTGGTATTCACCATTAAAGGGGTAAATTTTATCACCAGCATCTGTTTTCATAGAAATCAAACCACCCCACTTCTTGTAACCTTGGGATGATGTTTTAACAGAATATTTTCCTTTACCAGCAAGAACAGGTATAGAATCATAATCTCCAATCATCTTATATTTCCCATCTTCATCCATTTCATAGTCTCCCACAAAGATTATTGGATTCTGAGTTGTATCCTTTGCCGCTAAAAATACATCAGCTTTAAAAGAGTCACCCAAAAAGACATAATTTGAAGTGGCAATTTGAATGGCATCTGCAGAAGTAAATTTTAGTGACCCTGCATCAATTTCTTGTTTTAGATAATTTATAACGTCTGATTCAGCATTTCTTATGTCTGTTTGAACTTTAGAGAGTAAGGTAACGGCAGCAACAAGAGGCATGTCGTTAAAATTTCTCTCTAACCATGTTTGATCAGCTTTTTTAGCACCAACATTTACTTTTTCTACACCATAACTCATAGTTTCACTAATAGAATTTGATAAGAAATCGTCATCTAGTAAACCTAGTACATAATCTCTGTAGCTTTCAAGCATATTAACTAGGTTTTGTCCGTTTGGCTCTTTGACTAAAAAATTCCCAGCAGATAACCTATCTTTCTTTTTTCTAATTTTAGTTATACTTTTATTTTTCTGTTCTGGAGTTAGATCTTTGTATAGAATATCTTTTATGGGTTGTGGTTTACCATCCTTGTCAAGGTTTTCTCCTTCTAGAGTAACCCCACCATCAGCCAACATTGTAAGATCAAATTTCAAGCTTTGTATCAGATCAACTAATGAATCGGATTTTGACTTAACTGTAAAAGCTTTATCCTTCCAAGGGCCTGCTTTTGTAGGGTTAGTTTCAGCTGCTAGATTAAATTCATTATAAACATCATCATTTTTTAGGCTAAAGTTCTTTGTTGTTTTAACTATCCCATTATTAATTTTGGAAAAAGCATCGAGAACTTGTTTAGACACATTTAGGGCTAACAATGCTGTTAGTACTAAATACATCATACCAATCATTTTCTGCCTCGGAGAAAGATTATTTCCTGCCATTAGATTTAACTATTTTCGTTTATAATGATTTGATTATTTATTCATTGCATTCAACATGTTTGAATACATTTTATTGAGTGATTCTAAATTAGCACCCAACTTAGATATTTCTAATTGGAATTTCTCAGAATCACTGACAGAATTACCCATATTTTGCATTGTTTTAAGTTGCAAATCATAGTATGTATTCATTTCAGCTAATTTTCTAGCTGCTTCACGCATCTGGTCACTATAGTCTCCAGTAGCAGAAACGGCATCCATTGACTTATTGACACCTTCAACAGTTTCATTAAATGATCTTAGATTATCGCCTAATCTAGTGATAAGAGCTTGATCTACATTTGCTTTACCTAGCATATCATCCAATTCTTGTACTGGTGTATTTTTCTTTGAACTCGAAGATTTATCATCAGGATCTTTCATGTATGCTAATTCAGGATATACTAAACTCCAATCTGGGTCCTCATGTGGCTTTTCAAAAGCTGAGAAGAAAAATATAATCGCTTCAGTTGAAAGGCCAACAGTAAGCATTGCTCCAGCACCCGGCCAGTCCATAAGCTTAAATAATGCACCAAGGATTACAATAGCAGCACCAAATCCATACAACTTGGCCATGTTATTTTTAAATTTCTTTGAATTGGGGTTAATTAATGCCATAATACTATTTGCTAAAAAATTTAATTGTTAAAAATTATCTAAAATCTACTTTATCTCTACCTATGAAAGAAATTACGTTTCTAAATCCAATGTAAGATTTAGCAGTATCTTGGAATTCATAGTCTCTTGTTCCAACTTGAATGAAGTGAGAAATATCTTTCCAAGAGCCACCACGAATAACTTTTCTCTTTAAAATTTGAGGGTCGGAATCCTGAGCATCGTAGCTGAAATCCATGTTCATATCATGAGAGAAATTAAATGCCGACTCATCATAAGCATTACTTGTCCACTCTGAAACATTTCCAGCCATATCATACAATCCAAAGTTGTTAGGATTATAAGATGCTACCTTAACTGTTTTGATGCCACCATCGGCAACATAGTTACCTCTCCTTGGCTTGAAGTTAGCAAGGAAACAACCTACATCATTAGTGGTATAAGGCCCTCCCCATGGGTATGGAGACAAATCAAAACCGCCTCTAGCAGCATACTCCCATTCTGTTTCAGAAGGTAGACGGAACTCATCATGTAGTGGTTCTTCTCTTTCGCTGAGGTACTTGTCTAAAATACTAGTTCTCCATTTTGAGAAAGCTACCGCTTGCTTCCAACTGACCCCGACTACTGGATAATCATCAAATGCAGGGTGATGGAAATAATTCCTTGACCATGGATCGTTATAGGAATAAGTGTAGTCTGATGTCCAAACTAATGTATCAGGGAAAATATTAATCTCTGGTTTTTCAATAAAGACTGATCTGTCTTTTTTACCTTGAGCCTTATTTTCCATAGAAGAGGCACGTTGGATATCAACATCCTCGTATCTATAATTATACTTTCTAGCATCGAATTCTCTTCTAGAATAAAATCTTTCGTGTTCTGGCAGATACATTTCATCTTCAAGTACTTCACGTACTTCCGTGTCATCCCACCTGATAGATCTACTCCAATCGATGTGTGGAGGGTCAATAAAGTTACCATACTCATCCTCTTCAATTAGCTCATAACCTTCTACTCCATTTTCACCAAGTATTACTCTAGCGATTGAATCTCTCACCCATTCAACAAATTGACGATATTCATTATTTGTAATTTCAGTCTCATCAATGTAGAATGCCGCTACAGAAACTGTTTTGTGCTGTGTAACATGAGCATAAGGAACATCCTGATCGCCAGGCCCCATGTTGAAACTTCCCTGAGGAACAAATACCATTCCATAAGGGTCAGTTGGATTCCAGATAGGTCTATTCTGAACACCTATCAATTCACCATTACCAGAGGTTGAGCAACTTGCCAACACTACTGCAACGAATCCAAAGACAAATAAATTTTTCATAATACTTTTATTTTGCCTCAAATTAGAGGGTTAATATTTCATTCAAAGCCACAAAATCACCACTTAAAAAAGTGATGATTTTACTTTGGAAAGCAACAAATATAACATTTTTATAGATATCTAGGGTTTTTAAATCCTTTGACAACTTTGTTATAATCTATCTTAAAGCAATATCCCAACATAAATTCAAAGCTTCCAGATGTGGAAACGTTTGTAGTTGGAACATCGTAAGAGAATCCAAATTTCAAATCATCATTGATGTGCATCCCGAGTAACAACACTGCACGAGAACTAGGTCTATATGTAACTCCACCCCAAAGCTTTTTATTGTACTCAAGTATTGAAGTTAAATCTAGAGTAGTAGTAACTCCCTCTGTTTTAACAAGTAAGGAAGGTTTTACATCAATTTTTGGATTCAATTCGTGAACGTATCCAGCCGTTAAATAATAATGTCTTTTAACGTCAAATATATCTATAGAGGTAGTAATTGTTGGCTCATTTATGTGTTTGGATGATATACCAACGTAAACCTTGTCAGAATTAAAAAATAAGCCAGCTCCTAAATCAAAACTTGACCCTTTTTCAGTAGATGTTGGAATTGAAGGGTCTGGGTTTTCTGTGATAATACCACTCCCATCTAAACCGTCTTGCATAACACCAACAGAAACACCAATTCCTAGTTTACCACCAGCAACATCAAATCTATAAGCATAAGAAAGATTCAGAGATAAAAATTCATTTTGACCGATTTTATCGGTGAGTATGTTCAATCCAACACCACCATGTAACAATTGTAAAGGGGACTGAACGGAAAGATTAGTTGTTACTGGAGCATCTTCAAAACCAACCCATTGAGAACGATGAAGAGCTGTAGCACAAATTGCCTCCTCATATCCAGACGATCCAGGGTTAAACGATAGATTGTTGAAGATATATTGACTGAATTGAGGATCTTGCTGCGCTTTAGAATGATAAGCAAGCGTAAACAACAAGAAAAGCAAAAAATATTTTTTCATAAAAGGTAACGACAAAACGTTTATCACAATTAATATTCGGCTAAAATAACTATTTTTTTTTAGTAGAAAAAGCAAATAGAATTTATCAACAAAAGATTAATTCATTTTCTGAAATGCTTTCCACCATCTTTCGGGTACATCTCCCTTAACTGCTTGTTTATAATCAGCGTAAGAACACGGTATAAAATAACCCTCTTCGATTGATGTTGAATCATTATTTAGCAAAGGTATCTCCATCCACCATTTATCCATTTTTTTGTTTTTGAAAAAACAAGCATTATACTCACCATCTCTCATGGAAACATGGTATTTTGCCATGTCTTTATCACTTGGTTTAAATGTCTTCATCTTGTGAAAAAAGCCATCAAAAAAACACCATATCATTTGCGAAATCAGCTTAGCAGTTTTTGAGCCAACATCACTTTTTGAATCGTAATGAAATATCCCTAAAGATTTTATTCGGCCACTTATTCCAGCATAACGCATAATTTGACAAATTTCTTCAGAATAGAAGCCATTAGGCGAACCATCATCGTTGGCAGGTGAATCGGAAAGGCGAACACTATTCATGTCAATTGAAACCAAATCGGCATTACGTAATATTGGCTCTACCTCTTCTAAGTCTTGACGTATTTCCCCCAGTCTGAAAGCATCAAAATACAAATCGTTTATTAATTTAATAGAGGCTTGAGGGTTCAAATAAGACTGATAACCAATATTTGAGAAATTGAACAACACATTGGGCTTGGAATTTATTATTTCTGAAAGATACGTATTCGAAGGCTTCGTATTTTTGACTAAACCCAAATCCAATCGAGAATCGACACTCACTAAATTTGACAGTTTCCCTAAATTAGCACATGAATTATATTGAGCTATTGTCAAATCTTGAGTCCCTCCTATGATTAGCGAGAATAAATTTCGGTGCTCGCATTCAGTCAAAACATCGGATAATAATTGGTAAGTGTCTGTTATCTTTTCCCCAAGCAGTAAATTGCCTAAGTCAGCTATTCTTAATCGCTCTGGGCCTTCAAATAATTCATAAAGCTCAGTTCTAATCTTATCAAAGTTTTCAGAGGAATTATCCACAGAATTACCTCTGTATTCTGGCACACAGAATATTACTAAATCGGCTTCAGAAAGGTTAGGAAAATTTCCTTGAGTATATGCCATAACTTGATTACCCAACTGACCGGACTGATAATCATTCTCATCGTGAGAAATCGGGCTAAAGCTTAACTCAAATTCCATTTACTTTTTCTTGCTTTTTTCGGCTAATTCCAAACACATCTCTCTAGTCAGTGACTTTGGCTCAACGTCCTTTGGAATTTTAACATTCGTTTTATTTTTTCTAGCCCCTTCACCGATTTGAATAAACGGACCATACCTTCCATTTAAAACCTGAACGAGCGGCTCGCCTTCAAAACGATTAATTGTCTTGTCTGCCTCAGCCTTGCGGTGAGCCAAAATAAGTTCTGTTGCCCTGTCTATTTCTATAGTTAAGGGGTCATCTCCATCGTCTTTCTTAATGGAAACAAACTTGCCTTTGAACCTCAAGTAAGGACCAAAACGACCTACTGAAGCCACCACTTCTTCACCCTCAAACTCACCTAATGTTCTTGGTAATTTAAATAGTTCTAAAGCTTGTTCTAGATTTATAGTTCCGATACTTTGATCGGCTAATAATGATGCAAATCGAGGTTTTTTCTCATCACTAACTTCGCCAATCTGAGCCATAGGCCCAAAACGACCAATTTTCACATATACATTTTCTCCCGTACTAGGCTCTTGACCTAGTAAACGTTGCCCTTTAGCTGCTTCAGAATTGTCGGCAACTTCATTAACTGTTTTAGCAAAACCGTCATAAAACTGACCAATCATTTCGTTCCACACTTTCTCTCCTCTTGCTATGTCGTCAAATTCTTTCTCAACATCTGCAGTAAAACCATAGTCCATAACATCAGAAAAATGGCTTTTTAGAAAATCTGTAACTACAATACCAATATCTGTCGGCTTCATCTTAGATTTATCAGAACCTGTTTTTTCTGTTTTTACGGATTCTTCCACTTGACTGTCTTTTAAGCTTAGGAAAACATAGGGTGTTTTTACCCCTTCACTTTGCCCCTTAACTACATAACCTCTGTTTTGTACAGTGGTAATTGTTGACGCATACGTTGATGGACGGCCAATTCCTAGTTCCTCTAACCTCTTCACTAAACTCGCCTCAGTATATCGAGCTTTGGGCTTACTAAAGCGTTCAATAGCATTTATTTCTCTTGAGCTTACTGATTCACCCTCAACTAGGTTAGGCAACATTCCGTCTTGCTCCTCTGTTTCGTCATCGGCACTCTCTAAATATACCTTTAGGAAACCATCGAATTTTATCATTTCACCTTTAGCAACAAACTTTTCTTTTCGATTTGAAATAACAATTTCAGCCGTAGTACGCTCGAGCTGTGCATCGGACATCTGAGAAGCAATTGTACGTTTCCATATCAAGTCATACAACCTCATCTGATTACGCTCTCCTTCAACCGATGAGTTCGCTAAATTAGTTGGACGAATGGCTTCGTGAGCTTCTTGAGCACCCTTTGACTTAGTTGAATATGATCTACTTTTAGAATAATCCGCACCAAAAGTGGACTCTATATAGTTTGATGCAGATTTCACAGCATCTCCAGAAAGGTTAACACTATCAGTTCTCATATAAGTGATTTTTCCAGACTCATACAATTTCTGAGCTACACTCATAGTTTGACCTACGGTAAAGCCTAATTTCCTAGAAGCTTCTTGTTGTAGTGTAGAAGTTGTAAAAGGAGCAGAAGGTGATTTTTTAGCAGGTTTTTTGTTTAATGATGAAATGCTAAAATCAGATGACGCACATGAATTTAGAAAATCAACAGCTTCTTCTTTAGTGTCAAATCTGTTTGACAAATCTGCTTTGAATACTTTTCCTTGACTTGAAAGAAATTGGGCAGTAACTCTATAAGTAGACTTACTTACAAAATCAATAATTTCTTTTTCTCTTTCAACAATTAAACGAACAGCAACGGACTGAACTCGACCTGCAGACAAACCGTATTTTACTTTTTTCCAAAGCACTGGCGACAATTCGAAACCCACAAGCCTATCTAAAACCCTTCGTGCTTGTTGTGCATTTACTAGATTGACATCAATTTTTCTAGGATTTTCAACAGCCTTGTTGATTGCTGTTTTCGTAATTTCATTGAAAACAATTCTCTTGGTCTTACTTTCGTCAAGTTTTAATGCCTCAAGTAAGTGCCAAGCGATAGCTTCTCCCTCACGGTCCTCATCTGTTGCGAGCCATACTAAATCTGATTTCTTGGAAAGTTTTGTGAGTTCATCAACTACCTTTTTCTTGTCAGTAGACACTTCATAGGTTGGTTTAAAACCATTTTCAATATCAATAGCCATTCCACCTTTCTTGGGTAAATCACGAATATGACCGATACTTGATTTTACAATGAAATCCTTGCCTAAAAAGCCTTCAATAGTCTTTGCTTTAGCTGGTGACTCGACAATTACTAGATTTTTTGCCATGAGAGAATAAGTTGTTTTCGTTTAATTTTGGTGCAAATATATTACTCCTTTACCCAAACTTCCAAACCATGACATTGCATAATTTCAATTATATTATTATATAATATAAGATTTTTGAAAAAAATATTTTCTGTCAATTTGTCAGTTTTTATTAATTTTGCAGACTAATACTGAAGTAGATTTATGAGCGAAGAAAAAATAATTGACGCTAGTAGACAAGGGGAAGCCTTATCAATTAAAGGTAATTCCGACCATGGCAAAAAGATGTATATTGAGAGCTATGGGTGTCAAATGAATTTTTCTGATAGTGAAATTGTAGCATCAATTTTAACTAAAGAAGGATTTTCGACAACACCAAACCTTGAAGATGCCGATATTGTTTTCGTGAACACTTGCTCCATTAGAGAAAAAGCCGAGCAAACGGTTCGTAATCGACTGAAAGTCTACAACGCTATTAAGAAAAAGCAAAATCCAAAAATGCTCGTAGGTGTGTTAGGCTGTATGGCCGAACGCTTAAAAGACAAATTTTTAGAAGAAGAAAAATTAGTCGATATGGTTGTTGGTCCTGATGCCTATCGCGACTTACCAAACCTTATTGATGAAGTTACGGATGGTAGAAAAGCCGTTAATGTTATCCTTTCTAAAGAGGAAACCTATGCGGAAATCAGTCCTGTTCGATTAGGTGGAAATGGTGTTACTGCCTTTGTGTCCATCACTAGAGGATGTGATAATATGTGTACGTTTTGTGTAGTCCCATTTACTAGAGGAAGAGAAAGAAGTAGAGACCCTAAAAGTATCGTTCAAGAATGTCATCAACTTGTAAAAGATGGCTACAAAGAAGTTACTCTTCTAGGACAGAACGTGGACTCTTACCTTTGGCATGGAGGTGGATTAAAAAAAGACTTCAATAAACTTAGTAAAGAAGAACAAGAAAAAAGCACAAACTTCGCTCAACTATTAGCAATGGTTGCAGAGGTAAGTCCTGAACTTAGGGTTCGCTTTTCAACCTCTCATCCTAAAGATATGCAAGACGATGTGCTTCATACAATTGCTAAATATGAAAACATCTGCAACTATATTCACTTGCCAGTACAATCTGGAAACAGTCGAATATTAGAATTGATGAATAGAGGGTATAGCAGAGAATGGTACCTCAACAGAATTGAATCTATCAGAAAAATTATTCCTGATTGTGCCATTTCTATGGATATTATTTCTGGCTTTTGTTCCGAAACAGAAGAGGAACACCAAGACACACTTAGCCTAATGGATATTGTAAAATATGACTTTGGCTATATGTTCAGTTATTCAGAACGCCCAAACACACAAGCTCAGAGAAAGTTTGAAGACGATATTCCAGCAGATATTAAGAAAAGGCGTTTGCAGGAAATCATTGATAAACAAATGGGACACTCTTTAATTAGAAACCAAAATCACGTAGGTAAAACCCATAAGGTCCTAGTAGAAGGCATTTCTAAAAAATCCAAAGAAGAATTATTTGGCAGAAATACACAGAACACTGTAGTTGTTTTTCCAAAAGAAGACTATAAAATTGGAGATTATGTTTTAGTGGAAGTTGACCAATGTACATCTGCCACACTAAAAGGAAAAGCGATTAAAAAAGCATGACAGCTCATCAAGACATAAAACAGCGTTTCGGTATTGTTGGTCAATCCAGCAAATTAGAACGTGCTATTGAAGTTGCGGTTCAGGTTGCACCTACCGATATTTCTGTTTTAATAACGGGTGAGAGTGGTACTGGTAAAGAGTCCATGCCTAAAATCATTCACCACAGCAGCCAACGCAAACACAACAACTATATAGCCGTCAATTGCGGAGCTATTCCAGAAGGCACTATTGATAGCGAACTTTTCGGTCATGAAAAAGGGGCTTTCACTGGAGCTAGCGAAAAACGAAAAGGATATTTTGAAGTAGCTAATGGCGGCACTATTTTTCTGGATGAAGTAGGCGAATTACCAATGAGTACTCAAGTGAGATTGTTGAGAGTACTCGAAAGTGGTGAGTTTATGAAAGTTGGCTCAAGCGAGATAATAAAAGTAGATGTGCGAGTGGTAGCTGCTACCAATGTTAATATTGAAAAAGCTATTCAAAACGGTAAATTCAGAGAAGACCTGTACTATAGACTCAACACCATCAACATAAAAATGCCTTCTTTAAAAGAAAGAAAAGAAGATATTCATTTACTGTTTAGAAAATTTGCCGCCGACTTTGCTGACAAGTACAGAATTCCTGCCATAAGGCTTAATGAAGAGGCTATAGATTTACTCGAAAGCTATTCTTGGCCA
The DNA here is from genome assembly GCA_965277895.1 of Flavobacteriales bacterium. GTDB lineage: Bacteria > Bacteroidota > Bacteroidia > Flavobacteriales > UBA7312. The sequence continues at coordinate 667,210 of CBDIDR010000001.1, read as the reverse complement.
GGAAATATCAGACAGCTCAAAAATATTTGCGAACAAATTTCTGCCGTTGAACAAAACAGAAGCGTTAGTAAAGAAACACTAAGTCAGTACATTCCAAAAGAGAATGCTACTCCAGTATTATTTGAAAAAGGAAAGGCTGAAAACGATTTTTCAGAAAGAGAGATTCTATACAAAGTTCTCTTTGATATGAAAAATGATTTGAATGATTTGAAAAGAGTCACCAAAGAGCTAATGGATGGCAATGTCGTTGTTCCTGAAGAAAGTAAACTGAACGAAAACTTCATTATTCAGGCTAAAGAAGAGGTGTCGCAAAATTTAGCTGAAAAAGAAAAGGAGATTTTAACTCTCCAGGAACAAGAAAAAATCCTCATTGAAGAATCTTTAATCAGGCATCAAGGAAGACGAAAAGATGCTGCTGAAGAATTGGGCATTTCAGAACGAACACTTTACAGAAAAATTAAAGAGTACTTACTTTGAGACACCTTATTATATACATAGTACTACTAACCTTAGCATTTAGCTCATGCGGAGTCTATACCTTTTCAGGTGCCTCAATTTCTTCTGACGTAAAGACCGTTGACATTAAATTCTTTGAAAACAAAACCTCTTTATCTCCATCGAATTTATCGAATAACTTTACGGAAGCCCTCAAAGACAAACTTTCTTCTGAAACAAATCTTAGCCCGGTTTCTTCAGATGGTGACTTAACGTATTCTGGTTATATTTCGAATTATGTCATTAAACCCATTGCCATACAAGCCAATGAAACAGCTGCGAAAAATAGATTAACTATTTCTGTAAACGTAACTTTTACTAATAGCGTTCAAGAAGAATATAATTTTGAGAAAACATTCAGTCGGTATGCTGACTACGACAGTAATGAAGATTTTAAATCAGTTGAAGAAACATTAAATGAAGATATTACCGAGCAGTTGATAGATAATATTTTTAACGAATCCTTTTCAAATTGGTAGAGCTGAAGGAAAAATACACGCATTGGATTCAACAGCCAAACTCTCTGAACAGAGAAGATTCAGACTCTTTAAAAGAATTGGTTGAAAATTATCCCTTTTGTCAGACTAGTCGATTACTTTATCTCAAGAGCTTACAAAACATCAATAGCATACACTTTAACCAAACGCTAAAAGTAACCGCTGCTCATGCTGGCGACAGGCATCAACTTTTTCATTTACTGACCGATAAGAAAGTAAAAGAAGAAGAAATTAAGCCTAAGAAAGTTGACAAAGTCGATTTAAAAAATACAGAGGAGACTTCAAAAGAAGTCATCAAAGAATCATTGAACATTGGGCAACCTCTAGAGTTTGAAAAAGAAGAAACACACTCCTTTAGTCAATGGTTAAAACTAAGTCAGGCTAAACCAATTATAAGGGAAAAAGAAGAAAATAAATTACAGAAAAAGGTCAGTCTTATTGAAGACTTTATCGCCAATAGAGAAAGAAAACCGCAAAAGAAAGAATTTTATTCCGCTACTAATCAAGCCAAGAAAAGCGAGAAATTTGAATTTGATATTGTTACCGAAACCCTCGCCAAAGTATATCTCGAACAAGAACATTACGAAAAAGCCAAAGAAGCATATCGTCAACTTTGTTTGAAATATCCCCAAAAAAGTTCTTTATTTGCATCCCAAATTGAATTAATCGATCAATTAATTGATCAAAACAATAAATAAGAGTTATGTACACTATATTTTCAGTTCTAATCATCATCACATGTATTCTACTTCTTTTAGTAGTATTAGTTCAAAACCCTAAAGGCGGTGGTCTTTCGGCTACTTTTGGTGGTGGAAATCAGGTAATGGGTGTCAAAAAAACAGCTGACTTTTTAGAAAAAGCCACTTGGTATTTAGCAATTGCATTATTATTCTTTTCGTTAATGTCTAACCTAAGTATTTCGTCAACTGTTGATGAAAATGGTCAAAACGAATCAATTATTCAGCAGCAACTAGACGAAACGCCAATACCAACTCAGAGTTTACCAGCACTTCCAATTCAGGAAGCACCTGCAGAGTAATACACTCTCTGACATTATTTCAAACTGGCTGAAAAAAAGTCATCAAATCTATAAAGTGTGCCCTCGTGGCACACTTTTTGTCTTATTACTAATAACAAACAATTAACTATAAATTTAATCTTATGAATGTAAAACCACTAGCAGACAGAGTATTAGTAGAACCTGCACAAGCTGAAACTACTACCGCTTCTGGAATTATCATTCCAGATACTGCACAGGAAAAACCACAAAAAGGTACAATTGTTGCCGTAGGTGATGGCAAAAAAGACGAGCCACTAACAGTAAAAGTTGGCGACACCGTTCTTTATGGCAAATACTCAGGTACAGAATTAAAATTTGAAGGAAAAGACTACATGATAATGAGAGAGTCTGATATCCTAGCAATTATTTAAAAAATAAGAAAATGGCAAAAGAAATAAAATTTGATATTGAAGCAAGAGATGCCCTAAAAAGAGGTGTTGATGCTCTTGCAAATGCAGTGAAAGTTACATTAGGACCACAAGGAAGAAATGTAGTTATAGACAAAAAATTTGGCGGACCATCCATCACAAAAGATGGGGTATCAGTAGCAAAAGAAATTGAGCTCGAAGATACTATCGAAAACATGGGTGCTCAGATGGTAAAAGAAGTAGCTTCCAAAACAGCTGATATTGCTGGTGACGGAACAACTACTGCTACTGTTTTGGCACAAGCTATTGTTTCAAATGGTCTTAAAAACGTAGCTGCTGGTGCAAATCCTATGGATTTAAAAAGAGGTATTGACAAAGCCGTTGCTGTTGTAGTAGAAAACCTTAAATCCCAGTCACAAGAAGTAGGTGATAGTATTGAGAAAATCCAACAAGTTGGTGCTATATCTGCTAATAACGACAACGCTATTGGCTCCTTAATTGCTGAGGCTATGGACAAAGTAAAGAAAGAAGGCGTTATCACTGTTGAAGAAGCTAAAGGAACAGATACCTATGTAGAAGTTGTGGAAGGAATGCAGTTTGATAGAGGTTACCTATCCCCTTACTTCGTTACCAATGCAGAGAAGATGCTCACCGAAATGGAAAGCCCATACATTCTTATTTACGATAAGAAGATTTCAAATATGAAGGATTTACTTCCTGTGTTAGAACCAGCGGCACAATCTGGAAAGCCATTATTAATAATTGCTGAAGATGTAGACGGTGAAGCATTAGCTACGCTAGTGGTAAATAAAATGAGAGGCTCACTAAAAATCGCTGCTGTAAAAGCTCCAGGATTTGGTGATAGAAGAAAAGCAATGCTAGAAGATATTGCTATCCTTACAGGAGGAACAGTAATTTCTGAAGAAAGAGGGTTTAAGCTCGAAAACGCTACACTAGATATGCTTGGAACAGCTGAAAAAGTGAGCATCGACAAAGACAATACAACAGTTGTAAATGGTGCTGGTGAAAAGGAAAATATTACTGCTCGAGTAAACCAAATCAAAGCACAAATAGAAACGACTACTTCAGACTACGACAGAGAAAAACTACAAGAACGCCTAGCTAAACTGGCTGGTGGAGTTGCTGTACTTTATGTAGGAGCTGCCTCTGAAGTAGAAATGAAAGAAAAGAAAGACCGTGTTGACGATGCCCTTCACGCTACTAGAGCTGCTGTAGAAGAAGGTATTATTGCAGGTGGTGGAGTTGCTCTAGTAAGAGCTGCAGACTCATTAAGCCAATTAAAAGGCGATAATGCTGACGAAAACACAGGTATTCAAATTGTAACTAGAGCTATTGAAGAGCCTTTAAGACAAATTGTTGCCAATGCAGGTAACGAAGGATCTGTAGTTGTTTCCAAGGTAAAAGAAGGAAAAGCAGATTTTGGCTATAATGCCAAAAAAGAAGAATATGAGAACATGTTCGAAGCTGGTATTATTGACCCAACGAAAGTAACGCGAGTAGCTTTAGAAAATGCCGCTTCTGTAGCAGGTATGCTACTAACAACAGAATGTGTATTAGCTGATATTCCTGAAGAAACACCCCCAATGCCACCAATGGGCGGCGGCGGTATGCCAGGAATGATGTAAAAACTTCAAAAATCCCCAACTAAGTTTGGGGATTTTTTTTGATTAAAACTTAAAGCTTTAACTATTTATTTTACAGCTCGAAAAACCTGCAAACTTAAGTTGCCAAACAATATAGTAGCAAACACTAAATGAGCGGTTTGTACTAATCCAGGCATATTAAAGTGTGCTAAAAGAACACCCGATAGCAATTCAATAAGAAGAATGGCATAGAGCCATCGAACAATTGGGTACCTCTCATTTTTTTCATTTTGGTAAGCAATAAGAGTAAGCAATGCCAAGACCAACCACGAAAAACTTCGGTGTATGAAATAAGGAATACTTAGGTATTCCGTCCACTGCTCACGACCAATTCCCATACGTGTTAACTCATCGATAGACTCTCTTACTTGAGTGCCTAAAAATAATTGTACAACAGTGATGATAAAGCACAACCAAATCAAACTAAAATTCATTGTATTAAAAGAGAGGTTTTTTGATTGGCTAGGAGCTACTAATCGAATAATATACAACTGAATAAAAATAATAAGAAGAGCAAAAAACAAATGAACAGTAATTGTCCATGGCACTAAATTGGAGGCGACTACAATAGACCCAAACCAAGCTTGAAAGCCCATAAAAAGAAGATTTATGAACGACAAGAACAGTAACACCCTATGTTTTCTGTAAAATAATACAATCCAAGCAAAAATGAATAATACCGAATTACCTGCCAAAAAACCAAACAAGCGATTGACATATTCTGTCCATGTTTTGCGGACATTAAAATCCTCTTCCTTAGTGAGGTTAGGGTCATTTTGCATTTGAAGAGCTACATCAGACATCCCAATAGCAGACAATAGCTTTCCGAATTTCACTACTTTTTCTTGACGTTGCTCAACGAATTTTTCTTTGTAATTCTCTGGTACTTGGCTTATTTCAGTAGGAGGAATCCATTGGTCAAAACACTTTGGCCAATCTGGACATCCCATACCACTACCAGTGATTCGCACAAAACTACCGGCAATAACTACTAAAAAAATAAGGACTAATGCCAGCCAATTAAACCGAACAAAGAGTTTAGAAAAATTCATTTCAAATATTTAGTGTGTGTCTATTTTGACTTGCTCTACAGCTTGAAGTATTTCCACCTCTACAGAACTAACCTTGTATAAGCTATCTTTTAGGGTATTGATTAAGTCAATCATAGCGTATTCACTGACCAAACTGTTATCATAATCAACAACAGCCAGTTTACTTTCAAAATCCACTTCAGATTTTACAATCCCATCTAATTTCTCTAGTTCTTCATCAATAAAAGCAGCACAACCAACCTGACAGCTCATGCCTTCAATTATAAATTCAGCTTTAGCATCAGCTAAGGCAGTTGTATCAGATTCAACTTCAGAAGTAGTGTTTTGCCCACAGCTAAATAGAACTAAAATTGATAATACAGTTAAAAAGTTTTTGAACATAATTCCACATTTTTTTATAGGTTACAAAAATACTAACATATCTTCGCAAAAATTATTGTCTGTGTCATTTTCTAATAAAAAAGTTTTTACCTGGCTTTTACTTATCCTTCTTGCATTCATTTGGGGAAGCTCCTTTATTCTGATGAAGAAAGGCTTAATTGTATTTAACGACTTAGAGGTTGCACAATTAAGAATGGGTATCGCCTGGTTAAGTCTTTTACCATTTGTTTGGAATAAGATTACCAAAATTAATAAGCACCATATACTGCCCATAATCATTGTCGGACTATTTGGGAACGGAATACCTGCATTTTTATTTACCAAAGCACAAACCCATTTAGACAGCTCACTTGTAGGTATTCTGAATGCTTTAGTCCCAATATTCACATTTATCATCGCCGTCTTCTTGTTTAAAAACAAAGTGAAAAGAAGTCAACTTATGGGTATTATAATTGGACTTTGCGGGGCAGTATCACTCATAGCATACGGTGGAGTGAATTTTGAAAACATGAACTATTCCTATTACGTCATCGCGGCTACACTTTGCTATGCCATAAGTTTAAACACTATTAAAAATTCTCTACAAGATATGTCAGCTATGGATATCTCTGGCTTAGCATTTTTTGTAATTGGTCCATTCTGCTTACTGGCACTCTATTTTTCAGAATTCAGTTATAAAATGCAAAACAGCGAAGGTGCGCTAACAGCTTTACTTTATATTATTTTACTATCAACCGTAGGTACTTCTATTGCCCTTGTTGCCTTCAACGTTTTAGTAAAAAAAACCACTGCAATATTTGCTTCCTCAGTAACCTACCTCATTCCAATAGTCGCTATTTTTTGGGGCTTTATAGACGGTGAAATTATTACGTGGAACCACTTCGTGAGTATTGGTATTATTTTAGGTGGGATTCACCTAGTCAACAAAGGGTAATTTTATTTTGCAAGTTGTTGATTAATTATTACATTTGCACCCCACAAAAAATAGTGGATTAAAAAAAACATTTAGGAATGTATGCAATTGTAGAAATAGCAGGGCAACAATTCAAAGTTGAGAAAGACCAACAAATCTTTGTTCATCGTCTAGATAACGAAGAAGGTTCTAAAGTTGAATTCGATAAAGTTTTATTGATTGACAATGGCGGAAAAGTAAACGTTGGCGCCCCAGCTATCAGTGGTGCAAAAGTAACTGCAAAAGTGCTTGGCCACATGAAAGGGGACAAAGTAATTGTCTTCAAAAAGAAAAGAAGAAAAGGATACAAAGTGAAAAATGGTCACAGACAATCGTTTTCTCAAATAGAAATTCAAAGCATTGTTGAAAAAGGTGCTACGGCTAAAAAAGCTGCCCCAAAAGCAGAAGCTAAACCAGTAGCAAAAAAGGCAACAGCAGCTAAAACAACTGCCAAAAAAGATGCGGCTCCTAAAAAAGCAGCACCAAAAAAGGCAGCGGCAGCAAAGCCAAAAGCAGCAGCCAAAAAGCCTGCCGCTAAAAAAGCAACAACTGCTAAGAAGACAGCAGCTAAAAAAACTGACAAATAGTTTAACAACATAAAAATTAAATACTATGGCTCATAAGAAAGGTGTAGGAAGTAGTAAAAACGGTAGAGAATCAGAAAGTAAACGACTTGGCGTGAAGATATTCGGTGGTCAAGGTGCTATTGCTGGAAACATTATCGTAAGACAAAGAGGAACTAAACATCATCCAGGTGAAAATGTTGGTATTGGTAAAGACCATACGCTTTTCGCATTAACCGATGGTATTGTTCAGTTTACTAAAAAATCAAACAATCGTTCATACGTATCCGTAGACCCTATTAACTAAAAGGTAGCGTATTAATAAAATAGTTAAACTCCCTGCTTTTTAAGTTAGGGAGTTTTTTTTGATTAAGAATGTTATTTTTGTAATTCTAGAAACACAAGCATGTTACAAATCAACTACATAAGAGAGCATAAGGCAGAAGCATTAGAACGCTTAAAGAAAAGAAACATTAAAGTAGACAAACTCTTTGATGAAATCATCGAGAAAGATAATCTAAGAAAAGATACTCAAAGCAAACTTGATAATGTCCTATCTCAGTCCAATCAAATTGCCAAAGAGATTGGCCAATACTTCAAAAATGGCGAAAAAGATAAAGCCGAAGAGGCTAAACTAAAAACAGTTGAGCTAAAACAAAGCAGTAAATCCTTAACCGAATTACTGAATAAAGTCAGTGACGAACTCACCGATTTACTAACTCAAATACCTAATGTACCCCACGAAAGTGTTCCTTCTGGTAATTCTGCGAACGATAATGAAACGGTTTCTGAAGAAGGCGATATTCCAAAATTACATGAGAACGCCCTACCTCACTGGGAACTCGCACAAAAATATGACCTCATAGATTTTGAACTTGGTAACAAGATATCTGGCGCAGGCTTTCCTGTTTACAAAGGAAAAGGGGCTAAACTACAACGTGCTTTAATCAATTATTTCTTAGACAAAAACACCTCTGCAGGTTATCAAGAAATACAACCTCCACACCTTGTGAACGAGGCTAGTGGATTTGGCACTGGACAACTTCCAGACAAAGAAGGACAAATGTATCACGTCACTGCTGACAACCTATATTTAATACCAACCGCCGAAGTTCCTGTTACAAATATCTTTAGAGATGTCATTGTAAAAAGCGAGGATTTCCCCATAAAATATACAGCATATACCCCTTGCTTCAGAAGGGAAGCAGGTTCTTATGGAAAAGATGTGAGAGGGCTAAATCGCCTACACCAATTCGATAAAGTAGAAATTGTTCAAGTACAAAAACCTGAGCAATCCTATCAGACACTAGATAATATGGTAGAGCACGTCACTCAAATCTTACGAGAACTTGAGTTACCGTTTAGAATACTAAAACTTTGTGGAGGAGATATGAGCTTCACCTCTGCCCTAACCTACGATATGGAAGTATATTCTGCCGCTCAAGAACGCTGGTTGGAAGTCAGCTCCATTTCTAATTTTGAAAGCTACCAGGCAAACAGACTTAGACTTAGGTACAAAGACGAGAATAAGAAAAATGTACTTTGTCATACACTAAATGGCAGTGCTTTAGCATTACCTAGAATAGTAGCCTCGTTATTAGAAAATAATCAAGATGAGAAAGGAATAAGAATACCTAAAGTATTAGTTCCTTATACTGGATTTGAATACATAGACTAATGAAATACCTTTTAATACTTTTTATTGCCACACTAATTGGCTGCGGCAAGTCCAACTTTCAAAGCGAGAAAAATATAGTTAATGATTTAATAAGCGAATATGACAGCTTATTCGTTGCCGTAAAACGTATTGATATAACATCGGCTAAGCCCAATCTGAAAAAATATAATGAGTCGCTAGAATATTCTAAAACTCAACTCAGCTCAGACAAAAAACCAAGTTTGAAAACGATGAAATTCATAAACGATATGAAGTTGATGAAACGTCAATTCAAAAATGCAGCAACAACTAAAAACAGCTTACTCTCTAATACAGCAAGAAATCAAGAGCAACTGAATAATTTATTAAACGATATTGATAACGGCATTTTTGATAAAGAAGAACTCAATCTTATTTTGACTAGAGAGCAACAAGCCGTTAAAGAAGTGTCAAACTCACTAATTCAATTTGAAGAATCCTTTACAAATGCTGAGAATAGTTTTGACAGCCTCTACCAACTTTCTAAAACTTTCCAATACGACTAAATGAAGTGGCTATCGATCTTTTCCTTAACACTCATTTTGTGCCTACAAGCATACACGCAATCTAGCAGTGATTTACGCATCGCTAATAAATACGCCTACAGTGGACAATGTACTAATGCCATTGAGATGTATGAAACATTTGAATCAAAATTAAGTCTTCAAACGTACTATACCACTTATCTAAAGTGTTTACTAGATGAGAAAAAATATACTGACGCCATTACACTAGTCAAAAATGCAAGGAAGAAATACCCCAACCAGATAAAGTATATTTTCGATCTTGGACTGGTTTACAAAAAGAAAGGCGATAAATACCGAGCAGACAAAGAATTTAAAAAGAGCTTGGACAACCTCAGAGCCGGAAGAACTAGTGATGTTAATACCCTTGCTACTAAATTCTCAAAGAATGGCGAAAGCGAATGGCTTTATAGAGTCTATGAAAAGGGGCAAGAGCTAAACCCAAATTACGAATTCGGCTTCCAACAAGCATCCTCCCTAGCAAATCTAGGTCAGACCGAGAAAATGATAGACGTTTATCTTGACCTCGTTGAGAAGAAAGCAAGTAACCTCAATACCGTAAAGATTAAACTACAAAACAGTTTAGGACGAACAAAAAGCAGTAAAGATAATTACGACTTATTGCGAAAAAAACTGTTGCTAAGAGTACAAAAAACAAATAATAGTGAACTCACTGAATTATTAGTTTGGCTATACATTCAATCGAACGAATACGATGCCGCCTACATTTACACCAAAGCTCTTGACAAACGGTTAAAAGAAGATGGCAGTCGCATGTTCGATTTAGCCTATGTAGCTTATGAAAACAAAGCCTATAAAAGTGCTATTAAATGCTATCAATATGTTGTCAATTTAGGCTCAGAAAATCCGTATTATAAAGACGCTAAAATATCTGAACTGATTGTTGCCGGTGAAGCACTAGTAGAAACAGATTACAGCAATGAAGAACTGCTAGAACTAGACAAAAATTACCAATCCGTAATTAGCGAATTAGGCGAAACAAGAGATATGGTCTATTTAATGAAAGACTATGCCAAAATAAAAGCCTTCTATTTATACGACTATCCCTCAGCAATTCAACTTCTTGAAAAATCCATTCAATTATTGGATGATGGAAAGCTACAAGCAGAATGTAAACTCATGCTAGGCGATATTCTACTCATTACCGACGAAGAATGGGATGCTATCCTACTCTACTCTCAAGTAGAAAAATCCTTCAAGGAAAACCCCATAGGTCATCAAGCCAAATACAAGCGAGCCAAAGTATCTTATTACCAAGGTCAGTTTGATTGGGCACAGGCACAACTCGATGTATTAAAAGCATCAACTACAAAGCTTATTTCAAACAACGCTATGAAGCTGTCTCTTTTCATAACAGATAATTTAGGACTTGACACCTCTGCAATGGCAATGAATATGTTTGCTAAAGCAGACCTTTTAGATTTTCAAAATAAGCTCTATGAAAGCATGAACATGTTAGACAGTATGCTTAATATTTTCCCTGGTCATACCCTTACTGACGATATTATTTTCAAAAAAGCCGACATTCATTTCAAGAGAAAAGAATATACTAAAGCAGCAACCCTATATGAAAAAGTGGCCACTGATTTTTCTTATGATATCTTAGCCGATGATGCCTTATTCAGTTGGGCAGATTTACTTGAAAATAAGTTAAACGATAAAGAAAAGGCTATGGAGATTTTCGAAAAAATAGTCCTGGATTACTCAGACAGCATATTTACAACTGAAGCTAGAAAACGATTCAGAAATTTAAGAGGTGATGAAAACATTGAATTATGATACTATATAACGTAACCGTAAGTTTAGACCCTAGCATACATACCGACTGGTTAGAATGGATGAGAAATGTTCATATTCCTGAAGTGATGGCAACAGGCTATTTTGTTGAACACAAAATCTGCAAATTATTGGTTGACGACGAAATTACTTACGCCATACAATACAATTGTGAAAGCCTAGAAAAGCTCAATGAGTACCAAGAGAAACATTCTCCAGCACTACAACAAAAGCATACAGACAGATACAAAGGGAAATTTGGGGCATTCCGAACCTTGTTAGAAATCATAGAATAAGATGAGTAAAGTAAGAGCAAAAAAACACCTAGGACAACACTTTCTGACCGACTTAGAAATTGCTCAAAACATAGCTCACAGCTTAGATACAAGCCGCCATAACTCTATATTGGAAGTAGGTCCAGGTATGGGCGTACTCACAAAATATCTATTAAACCTTGATTCGGAAGTTTTTGTAATTGAGATAGACAAAGAGTCTGTACATTACCTCAAAAACCACTTTCCAAAACTGGAAAATCATATCATTGAAGGCGATTTTTTACAATTACCCATCGAAGAAATATTTAAAGATAAAGTCGGAATTATTGGCAACTTCCCCTATAATATATCCTCTCAAATACTTTTCAAAGCAGTCGACCATAAAAACACCATTTCAGAAATTATAGGTATGTTTCAAAAAGAAGTTGCCGAGAGAGTGGCCTCACCTCCAGGCAAAAAAGCATACGGAATAATTAGCGTTTTACTACAATGCTATTACGATATTGAGTACTTGTTTACGGTCAATGAAGACGTCTTTGACCCGCCTCCAAAAGTGAAGTCTGCCGTCATTAGACTCAGAAGAAACGAAAGAGAAGACCTTCCGTGCGATGAAAAAAAATTCATCAGAACAGTAAAGACAGCTTTCTCGATGAGAAGAAAGACTTTGAGAAATGCTTTGAAAAGTCTTAACTTGGTGGACGAAATAAAAGCAAAAAAATTCCTTGATTTAAGAGCCGAGCAACTTAGCGTGGAAGATTTTTTTGAACTAACAGATTGCTTTGAATGATGAAGTTTGACCTGACAAAAGACTATTTAAGTGAGCTAAATGCCCTTATTGATAATAAAGATTCGAAGTCTGTTTTGTCATTCATCGAAGACTGTCACCCTGCCGATATTGCTGAAATTCTAGATCAACTAGACTTCGAAAATGCCAGTTTCCTTTTTGAACTTTTAGAGGACGAAATTGCGGCAGATGTACTGGTAGAACTGGAAGATGACCTTCGTGAAGAATTACTAAAAATACATTCCCCAAAAGAAATTGCAGAAGAGTTTGTCGATAATCTTGATTCTGATGACGCTGCTGATATCATTTCTGAACTTCCTGAAAACAAAAAGCAAGAAGTACTATCTCATATTGAAGACCAAGAGCACGCCAGTGACATTGTAGACTTATTAAACTACGATGAAGATACTGCCGGTGGACTTATGGCAAAAGAACTTATTAAAGTCAATAGCAATTGGTCAGTAATGCGTTGCGTAAAAGAAATGCGTAAACAAGCCGAAGATCTCGACTTTGTATACACTATTTATGTAGTAGATGACAACAACATACTACTAGGAACATTATCTCTTAAAAAGCTTTTACTCACTGACTCCAAAGCCGTAATTTCTGAGATAATGAAAGAAGACATCATTAAAGTTGATGCCACCTTAAGTCAAGAAGAAGTTGCCTATACAATGAACAAATATGACCTTATTGTTTTGCCAGTAGTTAATGATAAAGGTCAGCTTTTAGGTCGCATTACTGGTGATGACGTGATGGACGTGATGAAAGAAGAGGCCGAAAAAGATTATCAAATGGCATCTGGTATATCAGAAGATGTAGAGTCAAGCGATAGCATTTGGGAAATTACTAGAGCCCGATTGCCTTGGCTACTAATAGGAATGGTAGGCGGGCTGTTCGGAGCAAAAGTCATTGGCATTTTTGACATCGAAAAGAATTACGAAATGGCGTTTTTCATTCCGCTAATTGCAGCAATGGGCGGAAATGTAGGGGTACAATCCGCCGCTATCGTTGTACAGAGTTTAGCTGGTGGTACTACCTCACTAGGTAATATTTCTCAACGACTGATTAAAGAATTAGGAGTGGCACTAGTAAATGGTATTATTTGCTCGACCATTATTTTGTGTTCATCGTACCTCTTAGGCTATGGGTTTGACCTAAGTTTAACGGTAAGTATTGCACTATTATCTGTTATTATTTTTGCTGCACTCTTCGGCACATTTATTCCCCTAACGCTTAATAAATACAAGATTGACCCTGCACTAGCAACTGGTCCATTTATTACCACAGTAAATGACGTTCTAGGACTATTCATATATTTCCTTATTGGTCAGCTTATATTATCCATATGAAAAAAGTTCTTTTTGTTGACACCGTTCATCCCATGCTTTGGGAAGAATTAGAAAAAGAAGGATTCCACTGTATTGAAGCCTACGGCTTAAGTAAAGAAGAAGTAAAAGCCATCAGTTCGGACACCTATGGCATAGTTATTCGCTCACGATTTAAGATTGACGCTCCTTTTTTAGACGCTTGCCAAGAATTACGTTTTATAGCTAGAGCAGGTTCAGGCATGGAAAATATTGACGAAGAATTTGCCACATCAAAAGGTATTGCTTGTTTAAATGCTCCAGAAGGAAACCGACAAGCCGTTGCCGAACATGCTTTGGGCATGCTGCTCAGTCTGTTCAATACTCTTAATACTGCCGACCTTGAAGTAAGACAGGGACTTTGGAAAAGAGAAGAAAACAGAGGCATAGAACTTAATGGAAAAACCGTGGGCATTATCGGCTATGGACACAACGGCTCAGCCTTTGCTGACGTTCTAGGCGGCTTTGGAGTTAAACTACTAGCTTACGATAAATACAAAAGTAACTATTCCGAAAAAGCTATTGAAAGTGATATGCAGACTATATTTAATGAAGCCGATATCCTTAGCTTACACATCCCACTAACAGACGAAACCCATCACTTGGTCAATGATGAATTTATACAGCGATTCAAGAAGCCCTTTTACCTCATCAATACCTCAAGAGGACAATGTGTAAAAACTGTCGACCTCTTAGATGCTATGCAAGACGGTAAGGTTTTAGGGGCTTGTTTAGATGTTTTGGAAGATGAAAAAACATCCTTCGAAAAGCTAGAAAACTCTGTTGATTTTCAGCGACTTATTCAGTCAAAGAAGGTCAAAGAAGGTTATCCTCTCCCCTCATGTTGCCGGTTGGACGAAAGAAAGCAAATTGAAACTAGCACAGGTAAATTTATCATCAGAGAAATCATCAAAAATCAATGCTTCTTGAAAAAATAAAATTAGCACAAAAAAAGTAGAACAGTTTTTTCATGATATGTTTTTAAGGGTTGTAAGTCGCAAAACTAATTAAAAAAACATAAACAAACTATGACATTTTAAAAAGGCTAGCTGGAAAACACAAATTGGACGGTATGCCTACTTTTCTGCTCTAACAATATTGATTTGTTGCCCGTTACCTTCTTAATATCGTCCTCGCTGTAATGCCTAATGGTACAAAGCGTTAGACCATCATTATATTTCACTAAATACTCTGACTGCAGCTCATTTATTAAGGCTGGCACTTTCTGGATATCATTATCGGTACAAGCAGAAAAACTAACTGCCGAATTTTGCATGACATTAATTCCTAGTCCGTGCTTAGAGAACAAAGCGAAAATATGACTCAAATGATCTTCAACAATAAAGGATAAGTCCTTTGCAGAAATGGATATTAAAATTTGATTTTCCTTAATAATAAATGATGGCAAAAAAGGCAGCATCTCCGCATCTTCAAAAATAATTGTACCTTCATTAGCTGGATTGAGAAAAGACTTTACTCGCAAAGGAATATTCTTTTCTTTTAGCGGTTGAATTGTTTTAGGGTGTATGACTTTAGCTCCAAAATAAGCCAACTCTATTGCCTCAGAAAATGACAATTGATTAAGCAGTTGAGCATCATCAAAAAAGCGTGGGTCAGCGTTTAACATCCCATCAACATCTTTCCAAATAACAACTTCCTCTGTTTCTAAAACATAAGACAGTATGGCTGCTGTAAAGTCAGACCCCTCACGACCTAAAGTGGTTGTGAAATTCTCTGAGGTACAGCCAATAAAACCCTGGGTAATATATACACCTTGTGGCGAAATGACTTTACGAATTAAATCTGTGGTTAACTCCCAATCGATTCGGGCATTTCTATAAGTATTGTCTGTTCTAATAATATCTCTGGCATCAACCCAAGTATTGGTAAAGTTCTGATGCTCAAGAAAAGCACTTACAATCTTAGTAGATAAAAGCTCTCCGACAGAAACAATTTGGTCATATTCATAATCGTAAGTTGAAGTCGGTGAATCCTCAATAGCCCATTCGATTTCAACAAATAGATTATTCACCTCGTCAAAAATGGAATGATTCTCAGGAAAAAGTTCTTTAATGATGTCGTAATGATATCGTTTAACCTCCTCAAGCGAAGAGGATTGACCATTTATGTAGTCATTGACTACTCTTTCAAGCATATTGGTTGTTTTTCCCATTGCTGAGATAACAATGACTTTATCTGAACTAAGGTCTTCTTTTAGAATAGAATATACGTTTCTTATGCCTTTCGCATCTTTCACTGAAGCCCCACCAAATTTATATACTTTCATCAAAGTGTAAACTGTTTAAGTTGTTCATAGGTTAGTTTTCCATTATACCATTCTGCACTAATGTCAGAATTGTACTTTTCATAAAATCGAATCGCATTTTTGTTCCAATCCAATACTTGCCAGGTCATTCCCTTCACATCTAATTCTTTAGCAATGCGAATAGTCTCTTCAAAAAGTAATGCCCCTATACCTTTATTCCTAAACGACTCTTTCACAACAAAGTCTTCTAAAAACAGAAAACGCCCTTTCCATGTCGAATACCTAATAAAGTAAAAGGACAAACCAATAATTTCGCTATCTCGCTCTGCTACAATAAACCAATAATAAGGATGATTTCCAAAACCATCTTGCTCCAAATCCTCTAAAGAAATTGTAACTTCGTTAAGTGCTCTTTCAAAGTCTGCTAATTCCTTTATTAAGTCTAAAACCGCAGGCAGGTCAGATTTGACTCCTTTTCTAATTGCTACTTCCATAATGTGGAAGGCAAAGTTAATGATTTTTGAACGCTGTTATTTATTTAAAAATTCGATATTTGCTAAATATTTAATGTTGAAATGAGCAAAATCACAACACTAGCAGAATTTATTACTGAACAACAAATTCTAAAGCCCGAAGCGACTGGAAATCTTACACGATTGTTGTACGACATTTCAATAGCTGCCAAAATTGTAAATAGAGAGATAAACAAAGCAGGATTAGTAGATATACTAGGTGAGATTGGCGATGAAAATGTACAAGGTGAACCTGTCAAAAAATTAGATATTTATGCTAATGATGCTTTTATTTCTTCCTTAAACGCTGGCGGACAATGTGCCGCTATCGCCTCAGAAGAAAACGAAGATATTATTGTTTTAGATGGCGCTAATGCCGAAAAAGGCAGATACCTCGTTTGTATGGACCCATTGGATGGCTCATCAAACATAGATGTTAATGTTTCTGTAGGAACGATATTTTCCGTTCTAAAAAGAAAAGAAACAAACGTTAAGGTTACTGAAGATGAATTTTTTGTAGCAGGAACAGAACAAGTAGCTGCTGGTTATGTTATCTACGGTTCTTCAACAATGTTGGTATATACCACTGGTAGTGGTGTAAATGGATTTACGCTTGATCCATCAATTGGAGAATTTTGTCTCTCGCATCCAAATATAAAAACACCATTGAATGGAGAAATTTTTTCTATCAATGAGGCTAACGAAAAAGTCATGCCGGAAGGCGTTAGAAAATACGCTCAATTCTGCCACGAAACAAAAGATGGTAAACGTACACATACAGCTCGATTCATGGGCTCATTAGTTGCCGATTTTCATAGAAATATGCTCAAGGGAGGAATATACATTTACCCCAACACTAATGCTGCTCCGACAGGAAGACTCAGACTATTATACGAATGCTCACCACTAGCGTGGATTATTGAAGAGGCAGGCGGAAAAGCTTCAGACGGCTTTAAGAGAATTATGGACATCAAGGCAAACGATTTGCACCAAAGAGTGCCCTTCTTTATTGGCTCAACAGAAATGGTTGAGAAAGCCGAAAAATTCATGCAGGATAATTGAAATCATCAGAGCTAAAAGACGTCTATAAAAACCACCCGTGTTTTAACTCAATAACTAAATGTTTCGAGGAAAACCCCTCTGCAAAATTTCATATTAAAAATTTAGTTGGTGCTCAAAGTGCCTTAATCGCCACTCAAAGTGTAAAGTCTATTAGGCGTCCACAGTTTTTTATTTTAAACGATAAAGAAGAAGCGGCTTATTTTCTCAACGACCTCGAGACCTTACTTCAAAAAAAAGCACTCTTTTATCCAAGCTCCTATAGAAGACCTTATCAGCTTGAAGAAACAGACAATGCTAATATTCTTCTAAGAACTGAAGTCTTAAACAGTCTAAATCATAGAAACTTACCCATTATTGTAAGTTATCCTGAGGCTATTTTCGAAAAGGTAATTAGCCAAGAACAGCTCAAAAATAATTCACTTGACATTCAAGTTAACGACAGTATTTCAATAGAGTTCTTGAACGATTGCCTACAAGAATATCATTTTGAATTGGTCGATTTCGTTATTGAGCCTGGACAGTATTCCATTAGAGGAGGTATTGTAGATATCTTTTCGTTTTCTAATGAACTACCGTACAGAATTGAGTTTTTTGACGAAGACGTTGAAAGCATTAGAACGTTTGACATTAATACCCAACGTTCTAAAGACAAACAAAAAAAAGTCAGTATAGTCCCTCGATTTCCTGTTTTTAGTGACAAAGCACAAGAAAGTATTTTAGAGTTCCTACCTAAGAACTCAAAGGTTTGGATAGTTGACGTCGACTCTACAAGGGCAAAATTGAACGACTTTTATGAAAAAGCAACTTCACATTTCGACACTATAAAAGATAATACTGTCAGCCACATTGAACCTGAAAAACTGTTTTTGGATGGTGACAACTTCATCAAACAATTACATAATTTTGGGGTCGTTGAATTTGGTAATCAATTTTATTTTGAAGCGGATGAATCTTATGAATTCCGATCCTCACCTCAACCAGTCTTTAATAAACAATTTGATTTATTGATAGACGATTTAGAAGATTCTCATAAAAAGGGCTACAACAATTTTATTCTATGCTCAGGTAAAGAACAAATCAATAGATTCGATAGTATAATTCAAGATTTTGAGAAGGATGTTCATTTTACGCCTATTCTACTAAGTTTGAGCAAAGGGTTTATCGACCACCAACAAAAAATTTGTTTTTATACTGACCACCAGATTTTCGAGCGTTATCATAAGTTTCATTTAAAGACAAGCTTTGCTAACAATAATGCCATTACTCTTCAGCAACTTAATAGTCTACAACCTGGTGATTACGTTACTCATATTGACCATGGTATTGGAAAGTTTGCCGGTTTACATACTATTGACATAAATAATAAGAAGCAAGAGGCAATAAAGCTGATATACAAAGATAATGACACCTTATTTATCAGCATTCATTCCTTACATAAAATAGCTAAATACAGTGGTAAAGATGGTGCTGAACCCAAAACAAATAAACTGGGTTCAGGGGCTTGGCAAAAGACAAAAGCCAAAACAAAAAGTAGAGTAAAAACCATTGCTTACGACCTCATTCAGTTATATGCTAAGCGTAAGGAACAAAAAGGACATGAGTTTTCCCCAGATAGCTTTTTACAACATGAGCTTGAGGCTTCGTTTATGTTTGAAGACACACCTGACCAATACAAAGCAACTCAGGATGTGAAAAAAGACATGGAACATAGTATGCCAATGGATAGACTTATATGTGGTGACGTTGGCTTTGGAAAAACTGAAATTGCCATACGAGCAGCCTTTAAGGCAGTAGCTGATAACAAACAAGTTGCAGTATTAGTTCCGACTACCATACTGGCTATGCAACACGCCAAAACCTTTAATAAAAGACTAAATGGACTGCCTTGCAAGGTCGATTACATTAATCGATTTAGGACTGCTAAAGAACAAAGAGAAACGCTAAAAGCAGTAGCTGATGGCGAAGTTGATATCCTAATTGGAACACATAGAATTGTTGGTAAAGATGTATCCTTTAATGATTTGGGTCTACTCATAATTGATGAAGAACAAAAGTTTGGCGTTGCTGTGAAGGACAAATTGAAAACCTTCAAAGCCAATGTCGATACCTTAACACTAACAGCTACACCGATACCAAGAACTCTACAGTTCTCATTAATGGGGGCGAGAGACTTATCCGTAATAAATACCCCACCACCAAATAGATATCCAGTAGAAACCGAAACGTGTACCTTTGATGAAGAAACCATTAGAGACGCTATTAGTTATGAAATTTCTAGAGGTGGGCAGGTGTATTTTGTCCATAACAGAATAGAAAACATCAAAGAAGTTGCTGGACTAATTCAACGCCTTTGTCCTGATGCTAAGATTGGTATAGGACACGGGCAAATGGATGGAAAGAACTTAGAAAAACTGATGGTTTCATTTATGGAAAATGAATTTGATGTTTTAGTTTCAACAACAATTATTGAAAGTGGTCTGGATATACCAAACGCCAATACTATCATAATTAATAATGCAAATAATTTTGGATTGAGCGACCTCCACCAAATGCGTGGACGTGTTGGGAGGTCTAACAAAAAATCATTCTGCTACCTCATATCACCGCCTAACTATTCCTTAACAGCAGACGCTAGAAAGCGACTCAATGCTTTGGAACAATTTTCTGAATTAGGTAGTGGTTTTAATATTTCTATGCGTGACCTTGATATTAGAGGAGCTGGTGATTTATTAGGAGCCGAGCAAAGTGGATTTATTAGCGATATAGGCTTTGAGATGTATCAAAAAATACTCGATGAGGCCATTTCTGAACTAAAAGAGGAAGAGTTTAAGGAACTGTATGCCGACGAAAAGAACGAAGATTCTTTCATTGAAGATTGTCAACTAGATACCGATATGGAAATCCTTATTCCAAACAATTATGTAAACAGTATAAGCGAACGACTCAAACTGTACAATGAACTAGGCGGTTTTGAAACTGAAGAGGAATTAGTTGAATTTGAAGCCAAACTTTCAGACCGATTCGGACAAATTCCTATAGAGGTAAATGAGTTAATCAAATCCGTTAAATTAAGATGGTTAGCAAAGAAAATCGGTTTTCAACGCTTATCCTTAAAAAACACTAATATGACGGGCTATTTCCCTCCACAAGATAGCCCCTATTTTCAATCTCCTACATTTGGCAAAATACTTGAATACCTAAAACACAATCATCAACATTGTGAGATGAAAGAGTTGAAAGGAAAACTCATTTTTAGACTAAGAAATATTGAAAGCATTCAAGAAGCTATTGACTCCTGTCAAAAGCTTATTTCATAAAAAGACTATCGCCTTATAGCTTCAACAGGGTCGAGCTTAGAAGCCGACAAAGCAGGAACTATTCCAGATACAACTCCAATTATAGCAGAAACCGACAAACCTAATAAGATATTTTCTAGAGTTAGAATAATTTCGAAATCGGAAAAGTTATTGATAACAGCAGTTAGAATAAAGACGAGCAAAAGTCCTAAGACTCCTCCAATCAAACACAAAAAGACTGACTCGAATAAAAACTGATACAAAATAAAACTGTTCTTAGCTCCTAATGATTTTTGAATACCTATTAGTTTGGTTCGCTCTTTAACGGAAACAAACATAATGTTTGCAATTCCAAAGCCTCCGACAAGTATTGAAAAGCCTCCTATAATCCAACCTGCTAATCCAATTACAGAAAAAAGTCCATCGAGCTGATTACTAATTAAACTAATTTCATTCATTGCAAAATTATTAGGCATTGTGGGCTTCAATCGACGTATTGACCTCATAATCCCAGAAAGCTCATCTTTCATTTCTTCATTAGAAACACCGACCTTTGCCTTGGCAATAATAGTTGGGTCACTACGTCTTTTATTCATTAATCGCTGACCAAAATTAACTGGCACAACAGCGGAATTATCAAGTGAATTTCCGGTTATATCTTCGCCTTCAACTGAAAATACACCAATAACGAGAGCTTTCTCACCTCTTATTTTTATGATTTCACCATAACTCTCGGAGTTATTAAACAATGCTCTTGCAACATTCGTTCCGATAATAACTTGATTTTTTCCGCTTTCTATTTCTTGTTCAGTAAAATATCGTCCATCCGTTAAATCAAAATTTCTAATGTTCTTCCAGTCATAAGACACAGCAAAAACATCTACACCTTCTATGCTATTATTACCATTTTTTAAGGTTCTTTTGGCACTATTCATAAAAGCTATAGCTTGTGCTTTTTGAGACTTAGCTGAAAGTTTTCGCATCTCGGAGATATCAACCTCAGGTCTACTCATGAAATCCCACCATTTATATTCACCGCCGTCTGACGAACCCCAAGGCCATTTCTGTATATAAAGTACATCACTTCCCAATTTGTTAATACTATCTCTCACATTTCTTTCTAATGAATCGACAATAGTAAACACTGATATTACGGCTAAAATTCCGATAGTCACCCCTAGAAGTGATAAAAAAGTACGTAGTTTATTATTCACAATAGCGTGCCATGCAAAACGTAAACTTTCAGAAAATAATCGTAATAAAATCATGTATGAAAATAGGACTTCAAAGATATATAAAATAGTCTGAATGAAAGTTATTAACAAACGCCAAAAACCTTTTAATAGTGGTTGATTGTAAGATAGTATTTAGGTAATATTGCAGTATAACTGTCTAATTTCATGAACACTTTTATTCAACCCAAAAATGCCCTAATTTCTGTTTTCTATAAAGACGGATTAGGTCCAATTGTAGAAGAACTAAGCCGATTAGGCGTTACTATTTATTCTACGGGAGGCACACAATCCTTTATTGAAGATTTAGGAACAGAGGTCAAGCGTGTAGAGGACTTAACGTCATATCCGTCAATATTAGGAGGTAGAGTAAAAACCTTACACCCAAAAGTTTTCGGAGGTATATTGAGCCGAAGAGAATTAGAGTCAGACAATGAGCAGTTGAAAGAGTATGATATTCCAGAATTTGATATCGTAATTGTTGACCTCTACCCTTTTGAAGAAACTGTTGCCTCTGGAGCTGACGAGCAGTCTATTATTGAAAAAATTGATATTGGTGGTATTTCTCTCATTAGGGCGGCTGCAAAAAACTTTAAAGACGTAACTGTTATTTCATCAAAAGACGATTACGCTGAGTTTCACTCCATCTTAAAAGAAAAGAATGGAACTACTATAGAAGAGCGAAGACGATTTGCCACTAAGTCTTTTCACATTTCATCGCACTACGACAGTGCTATATTTTCATACTTTGACAAAGACGATACAGCCTTTAAATTTAGTATGCCTAAAGGCACAGGCTTACGATACGGAGAAAATCCTCACCAAAAAGGGGTGTTCTATGGAAACTTAGATGGCTTTTTCGATCAACTTCATGGCAAAGCATTGTCCTACAATAATTTGCTAGACGTAGATGCTGCTGTACATATCATTTCAGAATTTGAAGACACAACATTTGCCATCCTAAAACATAATAATGCTTGTGGTATCGCCTCAAGAAATGTTTTGAAAGACGCCTATGTTGCTGCTCTAGCTGGTGATCCTATTTCTGCTTTTGGTGGAATTCTAGTGTGTAACGCTGAGCTAGACCTAGAAACGGCAAATGAAATAAACTCATTATTCTTCGAAATTATTATTGCTCCTTCCTATCAAAATGAAGCCCTCGAAGTATTGAAATCCAAGAAAAATCGTATTATATTAGTGCAGAAGGAAACAGCTCTACCAAACAGACAATTCCGCACAATACTAAACGGTGTTCTTGAGCAAGATAAAGACGTTACTATTGACAGAGCCGAAGGCATGAAAACAGTAACCGAAATTGAACCTAGCGAACAACAATTAGCCGATTTAGAATTTGCAAGCAAGGTGTGCAAAAACACTAAATCAAATGCGATTGTACTAGTTAAAGACAATCAATTGCTAGCAAGTGGAGTGGGACAAACATCACGAGTTGACGCCTTAAAGCAAGCCATTGCTAAGGCTAAGCAATTTGATTTTGAACTTGAAGGGTGTGTTATGGCTTCTGACGCTTTCTTTCCGTTTGCAGACTGTGTAGAGATTGCACATGAAGCTGGCGTAAAAGCAGTAATTCAACCAGGTGGGTCGATTAAAGACCAACTGTCGATTGATTATTGTAATGAAAATAAAATGGTTATGGTAATGACCGGAACTAGACACTTTAAACATTAAAACTTAATAATATGGGTTTTTTCGATTTTATGACGCAAGAGATTGCAATTGACTTAGGTACTGCAAATACTCTTATTATACACAATGACAAAGTGGTTGTGGACGAACCCTCAATTGTTGCAAAAGATATTATACTTGGAAAAGTTGTAGCTATTGGTAAAAAGGCTCAACAAATGCATGGAAAAACGCATAAGACCATAGACACTATTCGACCTCTTAAAGACGGTGTAATTGCTGACTTCTCTGCAGCTGAGCAAATGATTCGCGGAATGATTAAAATGATTCCTAGACGTAAAACTTTGTTTTCGCCATCATTAAAAATGGTAGTTTGTATTCCTTCAGGTATTACCGAAGTTGAAAAAAGAGCTGTAAAAGATTCTGCAGAACACGCTGGTGCCAAAGAAGTATTCTTAATTCATGAGCCTATGGCTGCTGCTATTGGTATTGGAGTAGATGTTCTTGAGCCTAAAGGAAATATGATTATTGATATAGGTGGTGGTACATCGGAAATTGCCGTTATCTCTTTAGGGGGTATTGTTACTGACCGCTCAATAAGAGTTGCTGGAGATAATTTCACGACTGATATACGTATTTACATGAGAAATCATCACAATATAGATATCGGTGAACGTATGGCTGAAAAGATTAAAATTAATGTAGGAGCAGCCCTTCAAGAATTAGATGAGCCACCACCGAACTTTGCTGTACACGGTAGAGATTTAATGAGTGGTATTCCTAAGGAAATAATTGTAACCTATAAAGAAATTGCTCGTGCTTTGGATCAGACCATATCACAAATTGAACAAGCGGTTTTAGCCGCTTTAGGTCAAACTCCTCCTGAGCTGTCTGCTGATATTTACAACACCGGAAT
This sequence comes from Flavobacteriales bacterium, assembly GCA_965277895.1. Classification (GTDB taxonomy): domain Bacteria; phylum Bacteroidota; class Bacteroidia; order Flavobacteriales; family UBA7312. Next base: position 642,810 of record CBDIDR010000001.1, on the reverse strand, counting down.
ATATTTAACAGGTGGTGGCTCAATGTTAAGAGGTCTTGATAAAAGAATTTCTTTGAAGACTAAACTCCCCGTTTATGTTGCCGAAGACCCTTTAAGAGCAGTAGCAAGAGGGACAGGTATTGCACTTAAGAACACTGATAACTTCCCATTTTTAATTCGATAAATTATTGTGTAGGTAATGCGTAACTTAATAGAGTTAATAAATAAGTATAATCATCAGATTTTATTTATTCTTCTTGAAGTTTTTGCATTCTTTTTAATTATTCAAAACAATAGTTTTCAAAAGGCTGCTTTCATCAATTCAACAAATGGCGTTACCGCAACAAGTTTTTTGGTAATCAACGATGTAAAGAGTTATTTTTCATTAAAAAGCACTAATGAACTTTTACTGATGGAGAATGCAAAACTTAAAAGTTTAATAAGTTATCAGCAAAAAGATAGTATTAGCTCAACATCTCCTAGTCATTTTATTCCCGCTACAATTATTAACAAGTCGGTGGCTCGTGCCAATAATTACATTACTATCGACAAAGGTAAAGTTGATGGTATAAAGAAAGGGATGGGTGTAGTAAGCAACAATGGAGTTATTGGCATTATCAAAGAAACATCAAAACACTTTAGCAGTATTTTGTCAATCTTGCACAGCAAAAGTAAAGTGAGTATTGTCATTAAGAAAAATAATCACTTCGGCTCACTTCAGTGGGATGGTAAAAGCTATAAAAAAGCTAAAATTTATGACATCCCTTCGCATGTTGACTTAAAGCTTGGCGACACTATAACTACCAGTGGATTTTCTTACATTTTCCCGTCTAATACTATAGTTGGCGTTATAAGTGATATAAAAACAAAGGAAGCCGATAAGTTTCACAACTTAAGAATGTCTTTTATTGAAGATTTAAAAGAGGTTAAATATGTCAATGTTTGCCAACCTCTAAAAAAAGAAGAAAAAAAATTGTTAGAAGAACAATTAAGCAATGAGTAAAGTTACTATCAGACATATCATAAATTTCATTGTATTCATCTCTCTACAAGTACTGATTTTTAATAATGTATTTTTTATGGGCTATATCAACCCATACGTTTACCTTATGTTCCTTTTTCTTTTACCAATAAGTAAGAAAAACCAAAACCTATTATTACTAATAGCATTCTTAACAGGTATAGTAATGGATGCATTCCAAAACTCTATGGGACTACACACTTTTGCTTGTGTTCTTGTTATGTACCTCAAGAGCCCGATATTGTTATCTCTTATTCCTCAATTGAAGAATAAGACTCAAAATAATATTGTCTTCTCCATTAACGAATTTGGATTGCCGACAACCATTATATACACTTCAATCTTAGTGTTTATTCATCATTTCGCATTATTTTTCATCGAAGCATTTCAATTCGATTTAGTGAATATCCTTTTGCGAACAATAGCCAGTGGACTAGTGACCTCCATTTTGCTCATTATTTTTCAGTTTTTTAACGCCAGAAATTCGTTAAAGTGAGAAAGTTTGAAAATAGACCCTATATAATTGGAGGATTTTTCTGTGTTATAATCATCATTTTTATAGTTCGTTTATTTTCTATTCAGGTTGTTGACGACAGCTTTAAAACATCTTCAGAAAACAATGTCATTAGAAAAGAAACAGACCACCCCAGAAGAGGTCTTATATACGATAGAAATAAGGAGCTAATTGTTTACAATGAAGCAGCGTATGATTTAATGATTACGCCTAATCAAACTAGTACCATTGACACTGGTTTAATTTGCACACTACTTTCAATAGATACACTAGCTTTAGAAAAAAGACTTGAAAAGGCTAAGAGCTATTCCATGTATAAGTCCAGTGTTTTTATGAAACAAATTTCCGTAGAAACGTACACCAAGCTACAGGAAAATATGTTTTTGATGCCTGGCTTTTATGTTCAGGCCCGAACTCTAAGAAAATACCCTTATTCAACAGCTAGTCACTTATTGGGCTATGTAGGTGAAGTTAATCAACGAATCATTAAGAAAAACCCCTATTACAAAGAAGGAGACTACATAGGTGTTAGTGGTATTGAGAAGGCCTATGAAGATAAACTCAAAGGCATTAAAGGTGAAAAATTATTGCTAAAGGATGTCCATAATAATATTAAAGGGAGTTTCAAAAATGGAAAATTTGACACCAAATCCATTCCTGGAAAAAACTTAACCTCTTCTATCGATATTTTTCTTCAAAATTATGGTGAAGAGCTTATGAAAAACAAGCGAGGAAGTGTAGTAGCCATTGAACCTTCAACGGGAGAGATTTTATGCCTTGTCTCCGCCCCAAATTATGACCCTAATACATTAGTTGGGCGTAAACGTTCTGAGAACTATACCGTTCTAAATAATGATAGTATTAACAAGCCATTATTTAACAGAGCAGCTCTTGCTCAATATCCACCTGGCTCAACATTTAAGCTCATCAATGCTCTTATTGGCCTGCAAGAGAAAGTGATTAAATCAAGTACCCATTTCGAATGTGATGATGGTTTTATTTATGGCGAAGAAAAAAGAAAAATGAAATGCCATGAACATAGGTCTCCACTGAACTTAGAAGAGTCAATAGCAAACTCATGTAATGCGTATTTCTGTAACGTTTACAAGTCTATTATAGAAAACTATCCGACGACTTATGAAGGCTATGACGCTTGGCGAAACTATGTAGTTAGCTTCGGCCTTGGAAATTGGCTAAATAATGATTTACCAACAGGTCAGAAAGGTTTTGTCCCAAACAAAAACTACTACGATAGAATATATGGTAAAAAAAGATGGAAATCATTAACAAACCTATCCTTATCAATTGGACAAGATGCACTCTTAATTACGCCTATTCAAATGGCTAATATGACTGCAGCCATCGCAAATAGGGGTTATTATTACACGCCACACATCATCAAAGAAATAGAAAACGACAGTATTGAATCGCGTTTCAAAACAAAAATATATACTGAAATTGATTCTTCTTATTTTGACATTGTAATTAAAGGAATGCAAGAAGTAGTTGAAAATAAAGAACTTGGAACTTCTAATGTTGCTAAAATGGATAATGTGACAGTGTGCGGAAAAACAGGAACAGCTCAAAACCCACACGGTGAAGATCATTCTATTTTTATAGGATTTGCACCAAAAGACAACCCAAAAATAGCGCTGGCAGTCTATGTTGAAAATGGCGGCTGGGGCTCAACATGGGCAGTGCCGATAGGTAGCTTAATGATTGAAAAATACATTAACGATACCATTAGTCGACAGTATTTAGAGAAGCGTATTGTAAATGGAGAAATAGAATATTAATGCGATTTAAGAAACAAATATTTGACCACGTTGATTGGTGGACCATATCAATGTACCTCGTTTTGGTACTAATTGGGTGGCTAAATATTTACGCTGCTCTCTACAATGAAAATTACGAGATATTTGATTTTAGTCAAAAGTATGGTCGCCAAATGATTTGGATTTTGATAGCTTTTGTAATTGCACTCTTTATTTTATTTTTTAATTGGAAGTTTTTTGAAGGCTTTGCCTACATCATCTATTTCATATCGCTTTTAAGCCTAATAGGAGTACTTTTATTTGGTGTAGAAGTTAATGGTGCTACTTCTTGGCTAGATATTGGGTTTACACGAATACAACCCTCAGAATTTGCTAAAGTTGCCAGTTGTATGGCTGTAGCTAAATTCCTCAGTACACTAAACATCAGCTTAGATAAATTTAAAAATAAAGTGATAGTTGGACTTATAATTTTATGTCCATTTCTTCTAATCATTCTACAAAACGACACGGGCTCAGCACTTGTTTATTCAGCTTTCATATTAGTGCTTTACCGTTTTGGCTTGCCAGCAAATTTTTTAATTTTTGCTATTGTTACAGCAATACTGTTTATCACTTCCATTATTGTTTCTAAGATCGTACTTATCATAATTCTTTCGTGTCTAGCTGTATTCTTCTTCATTATTTCGAGCAGAAAATTAAGGGAGTTTATAATTATAGCTTCATTGCTAATCTCTAGCATTGGCTTTATATATAGTGTCGATTATGTGTTTGATAATGTATTAGAGCCACATCATGTTAGTAGAATCAAAATTCTTTTGGGTCAAGAAAGTGATCCCCAAGGAGCTGGATACAACGTAAATCAATCTATGATAGCAATTGGTTCTGGAGGCTTTGCTGGCAAAGGTTTTTTAAATGGCACTCAAACTAAATTTAATTTTGTCCCTGAACAGAGTACCGACTTCATTTTTTGCACTATTGGTGAAGAGTGGGGTTTTATTGGAAGCTTTTTATTGCTAGTGCTTTATTTAGCTTTTCTACTGCGGTTAATTTATTTGGCAGAACGGCAACGGTCAATATTTAGTAAAGTATTCGGATATGGCGTTGTAAGCGTCTTATTTTTTCATATTGCCATCAATATAGCTATGACGATTGGCTTAGCACCAGTTATAGGTATTCCGCTCCCATTTATTAGCTATGGTGGCTCTTCCCTTTGGGGCTTTACCATCCTCATTTTCATTTTTATAAATTTAGATTCATACCGACTTCAGGTATTGAGATAAAAAAACCCTCATTGATTACTCAATGAGGGTTGAATATTTTAGCTTAATTATTTTAATAAAAGTTAGCTCTGTTATCTTGTACATCCGCAAGCTCTAGTAATGCTTGATATACTTGGAATGATGACCTGCTTTGTAAGTTTGAAATAAGAGAATTTTTAGCTCCTGAAAATTCTGATGAAGAAGGTGATGAAATCACTTTATCAACATTTACCATACACACTCCTCGAGAAGTAGTAAAAGCGTCAGAAGTTTCGCCTTCAGCTAAAGCAAAAACAGCACCTATAAAACCTGGCTCGTTTCCTAAGGTCGGAACTTGAGTGTTAGAGAAGAGTAATCCTTCAGCACTCTTAGTGGATACGCCATAGTTTGATTCAATTTCTTGAAGTGTACTGTATTGAGACAGATCTTCCAAAAGCATCTCAGCCTTTTTTGCATTTAAAACTATTGGCTCAACCGATGAACGTACATCATCAAGGTCAACTAAGCCTTCATCTTTAATTGAAGTCAGAGAAGCAACAACAATTTTGTTATTGAACTCGAATACATCTGAGACATCCCCTATTTTAGCTTCGTACGCCCATTTTACTAGCTCTCTTGGACTTTCTAGTCCAGGAATGTTAATAGTGTTGGCCAATAATCCATCCGCTAATCTCTTTGTCAAATTTTGATTTGATGCCGATTCGTTGAATTCATCGTAATTACTATTTTCTGCAGCAAATTTTCCTGCAGAGGCAAAAGCTTTTTGATATGTCGCATTACTATATTCCACCATACGGTCTAGGTAAGCAACTTTATATTTTTTTGATTTTGCAGATTGGTCAGTAACTTCAATAAGGTGAGTTCCAAACTGAGAGTTTACAACCGTTAAATCACCTTTATTTGCAGAAAAACAAGCTTCATTGAACTCCGATACCATTACACCTTCAGCAAACCATTCTAAATCTCCTCCATTAACAGCAGAGCCTCTATCTTCAGAGAATTCTGTAGCTAAGTCAGCAAATGACTGTCCGGACTTAATAAGTGATTTAATACTATCAATTCTTTCTTCAGCATTAGCACCACTTATTAAAATATGTCTTGCTTCAACTGAATCAGGTCTGCTAGAAACATCAACTAATTTAGCTAATCTAAGCAAGCTAGATGATTGAGTGAAAGGTCCTACCACAGTTCCCTTATCAGCAGTGGTTAGTGATTTTACGTTATCTTGTAAATCACTTTCAGAAACATATAGCACTCTGTTGAATACATCAGAGTTTTTTCTAGTAAACTGCTCGTCATCATCCGAATTAGCGAAATCTGTCTTTATATCTTCTATCCAATTATAAGCATCATCTCTATCCTCTTGTGAAGGAGCTACATTGAACACAACATACTCAATTTCTCTTGATGCATCTTGCTGGTACTCTTCGCTATTTTCTCTAATGTAAGATCTTAAATCATCATCCGATAAGTCTACCAAACTATCAGGAATAGTCGTGAATGGGATTTGTACATAAGAAACGTTTCTTATTTCACTTTGCGAATCTTTGTCTGATTTAGCTTGCCAGTCAGAAACAAATAAACCCTTGCTAACCATAGCGTTGTACTTATTATTTTGACGTTCATTACGAATTGCTTTTTCGAAGTTCAACCATTGTGATTTTGCCTGACCAGTTTCATCATTATTGATATCTTCTTTTAGAAACTGTAATAGTCGAGATCTATCAAATTGCCCTGTTTGCGGGTCTGAGAATGCTTGTTTTACTGTCTCGTATGGGTTTTCACCTTGAACCATTTCAAATATTTCAGCTGCCGAAACCTCTAAACCTAAGTCTGAAAACTGACTATTGTATATAGTTTCTCTAACCACCTGATTCCAAACTGAATTACGGATTTGTGCAATATCAATATTTGGATTTGAGAGTTTTTGAGTTTCAAATGTTTGCTGAACTCTTTGCTCAAAACTTTGGAAGTCAATTTCTTCATCAGCAACTGTACCAACTACCATATCCCTAGGGGCTGAACCACCATTCTGAGAGGATAATAAGTCGGTTAATATAAATGCTAATAAAGCAAAGCCTATTACGAAAAGTAATAGTCCTGAGCGATTTCTAATTTTTTCTAAGGTTATCATACGTCAATATTTATCAAGATGGCGAATATACAAATGTTAAATGATATAAAAAACAGTAAAACTACTCAGTTTTTACAATAGTAATTTCATCTATTTTATTGTTGGAAACCTCTTCAATAAGAAATTGATAGTTTCCGATAGAGATTTCGGTATTCTTCTCAGGTATTTCTTCTAAATAGCTAATAAGCAATCCGCCAAGAGTTTCATATTCTTCTGATTTAGGAAGGTCAAAATGGTATTTATCATTAAGGTAATCAATCTCTAAACGTGCTGAAAATTTGTATGTAGTTTCATTGAGCTGTTTCTCCAACTCATTTTCATTATCGTGTTCGTCTTCAATATCACCTAATATCTCTTCCACCACATCTTCTACCGTTAACATACCTGAAGTGCCTCCAAACTCATCTACAACAACGGCTACTCCCTTTCTTTTTTTGATGAACAATTCTAGCATATCAATCGCCAACATACTTTCTGGTACATATGGAATTGGAATTAATATTGACTTTATATTTTTAGGGGATGTAAACATCTCATTTGAATGTGCATAACCAATAATTTTATCAATATTATCTTGGTATATAAGCACCTTGGATAATTTTGTTTTGATAAATATGTCTCGAAGTTCTTCAATAGGTTTTGACACTTCTACCGCCACAATTTCTGTCCTAGGGAGCATACACTCCCTGACCTTTACGTTTGAAAAATCGAGAGCATTTTGAAGGATGTGAACCTCAACATCAAGATTTTTATTTTCAATATCATCTATGTGCAATTTTAGATACTCTTCTAAATCAATTTTCCCAAATACTGGAGAGTCTTCAACTAAAGCCATCCCCAATATTTTTAGTCCTTTTTTTGATAAGTAAAGGGTAATTGAAACAATTGGTGCAAGTGAATAATAGAAAAATGCTAATGGGGCTACTCCTGCCTTTAGAAAACGGTTAGGGTTAAGTCTAAAAAACGCTTTTGGCAAGAACTCAGCGCTAACCAATATTAGCAATGTTGAAACTAAAGTTTGTATTAGTAAAACTAAAAATGGAGACTGCGTAAACACTTCAATTTTTGGCTCTAGTATTTTCGCCATACAAATCCCGTAAATAACTAACGAAATATTATTACCAACAAGCATTGTTGCAATAAATCGTGAGGGTGAATGCAAAAGCTTTTGAAGCATACTGGAGACAAAGGAATTGGATTGCTTATCCAACTCTAGCTTTAGCTTATTTGACGAGACATAGGCAATTTCCATACCCGAAAAAAAGGCTGAAAGTAAAATAGAAATAATGATAATGGACCAAACTGTCATTAGCGATCTATTGAAATAGTTCCTTTTATTTTTTTAATAGTGTATTTAGTGAAATTCTGGTTAGAGACTAAGCCTTGACCAAATATGACTTCATTGGAAGTTGTTATCTTTATAAAGTCATCTGTAAAAATTTCTTGCTTTTCTTGGCTCCAGTTCAATGTTTCGCTTTCTAAAATATCACCATTAACATTACGGACTACTACATTTTTTTGGGCCTGCATTACATCATTTTCTTCATCAATTATAGCATAATCCGACAACAATTCGGACTCCTTTTTACCACTTTCATCAAAAAACTGAACTTTTAATCCATCTTCTATTTCTAAGTATTTTTTTTCGTGGTTGAACCTATTCATAATGGCAGCACTCAATAACACTCTAACTTTTGAAGAATCACTGTAAATTATTTCACAGTCTTTGATAGTCTCAACAGGGAAAACAGATTGATTTTGTATCGAAATTTCTTTAATAGTTTCCAAATCATTTGAACATGAAAATAAAAACATAGAAAGACACAAAAATTGTACTTTAAAGAAGGTGGTATGGATATAATCGTCTATGGACTAACTATTTAATTCTAACCTTAGTTGATTCATTAATCCAGCATCCTACTGTGTAAGCGTCACCTTCTTTAAACCCATTAAAAAAGGCATCTTCATTGGATGGCAGATATTTTGAATAGGACGCTATTTTCTTATTTGCAAAGTCACTTACAGAACTGTCTTTGGATTTAGCTGTAATGAATTTATCAATAGCAGCAGAATACAACATTGCTGATTCAAATGAATTTGATCCGCATTCATTGGCTGAAGCTGCATATATATCACCTATTAAAACGTAAGGCTTACCCCAAGAAGGCTTAAGCTCAATGGCTTTGTAGGCATAGCTTCTGGCTATTGAATTACTTCCGGATTTAAAGTATGCTCCCGAAAGGCCGTAATAAGAGTTTGCCTTTTCATTTTCGTCCTCAGTCATTTCAATGGCTTGCTTGTAGAAACCTATTGCTTGAGACGACTTATTTTTTCTTAATGATAAATTACCCATATTGTATGCAGATAATGCCGACGGTTCAGCATCGTGAAGCTTAGTAGCTGCATCAAAGTATACACTAGCATCTGTACAATCTTTTTTATCTAATACTTTAACGATTCTCTTAATTAAATTCATGTCATCAGGAGTCTCTTGGTACTTAGCGTCAAACATTGCAATCAAATCCTCACAAGTTGCAAAGGGTACAAATAGTTTTTCAACATTCTCAGAGGCTTTCACATAGAATCGCTGACTTTTAGATTCTTTATTTAAGTTGTAATCTAAATAATCAGATACTGCGGCATAAACTTCCAAAACTTCTGACTTGGTAAATGTATTAGCTTTAAACTTTTGAGTCGCCGCTTTAAAGAAAGAGAATAGAGCTGTTGCTTTCGATTTATTTTGAAGACCTTCTACAGACTCCTTAAGATAACCGAAAGCGAGATCCAAGTCAGAAAATGAATATTTAATCATATCTGAACCTTTAAGTCCAAGTACATATTCTCTTTTACCAAAATTGGCAATTCTATTATCATAAATCGTAGAAAGGGTATCTAAATACGCTTTTTGCAACTCTTTATCTCCTTTATTTTTCTTGATTAGATAATTGTAAATTTTAGCACCATCTATATAAATATTTTTGGTTGCCTTAGGACAATTTATATAGGCTTGTCTCCACGGTGTAATAGCATCATCGTAGTTTTTTTGCTTAACATATTCACGGTATAGTGAAATGTTTGTTACGCAATTTACGCTGTCTTCACCAAACTTACTTTCAACAACTGCAGATGCAGAAAAAGTAATTAAAAGGAACAGTGATAAAAAAGTATATTTCATAATTAATCGTATTTTCTTTTTACAAACCATATGTCGCTAAAAATAAAGCCTATTTTGAAGCGGGCAAAGGACTCTTGAATTAAATCATTGTTAAGAGTTCCCATTTGTCCAAATTCAGCTGATAAATTAAATAAAGTGCCGCTTCTTTTTAGTGGCAATCCAAATCCAAAGCTAACAGCTCTCTCGTTCAATTGTTCGCTTTTTAAGTTCAAGTATGTTTGTGAATCATACATACCTAAACGGTAACGAATCATCTTGTAGTATTTATTTATCGCTTTTTTATCGGGGGTAAACTCGCATCCAATTGACATCCTAGTGCTGTTTTCTAGATTATCCGACTCTCCAAATAATTTATAGTCTGCCCAATTTTCAGTTTTATAATCGGCTAATATTTTCCATTTATCATTTGATAGGGCAATTCCCGCTCCAAATGCTGAAGGCAATTCTAACTTACCATCATTAAGTAATGTGCTTTCAACCGTATCTTCAACTATTTCCAAATCTCCAGAAAGTCTGTATGTCTCTGTTAGAGTAGTTCTTTTAGCAGATATGTCTCCACCTTGGTCGAGAGTAAGACCAATAACAGAGTTCCAATCACCAAACTTCCCTTTGTATTGCATTCCAAAGTCAAAATTAAAGCCTTTGAGATTTGTATCATCGTTATTTCTGGTATTGAAAATATCAGAATCAGAGAATACCACTTTTCTACTACTATTTAAATTTCCAAAAAGGTAATTTATATTGATTCCTACGGATAAATTATCAGTGAATTTTAATGAGTTCCCAAAATAAAACTTTGATATACCACCATTGCCTTCAAAAAACAAATTTGCAGATGGGTTTTCATTAACATCTGTAAATGAATACGACATTTCAGAATATGGTAATATTCCTATACTACTTCCCAATAACTTATGAATAGGAAATGCTAACATTAGGTAATTAAAGTTGGTAGAATTTACAACTTGATTTTGAGTATTGGTTTGCAAAAGTTTAGTCGTATGAAATCCTCCTGTTTGCATAATAAAACGCTGCTTAAATATGGTTGAGTAAGAAGCTGGATTATTAATATTAATGGAATACGGGTCGTTATCGGCAATACCTACACCACCCGAGGCAGATTGTGTAGCCGTAGAAAAGTTATGTAATTCGCCAATTCCAAAACGAGAATATGGAGAATTCGATTCGTTTTGTGCTTGTATACTCAATGATAGAACTAGGAAACTACAAATTCTAAAAATATGCTTCATTATAATCCAAAATTTTATTTAGCCCAATCATTAATAAATCAGAGGATGCAAATATGGTGTTTTTTAATCCCTTATCAAAAAAATTAGCGTCACCCCCGGTAATTATTACGTTGATGTTTGGGTATTTGATAGTGTAACGCTGAATTATACCATCTATTTCAGAGGACATACCATTTATTACACCTGATAAAATAGAAGTGTCTGTAGTGTCACCAATTAATGATGGTGAATCTTTGGGGTTCACCATAGGAAGTCCATCAGTAAAATGATACAATGCTTTAAATCGCATAGACAATCCTGGCGATATACCTCCACCTAAATACTGCCCCTCTGCATTTATAAAATCATAAGTTAAACAAGTGCCCATATCTAAAATTAAAACATCTTTATGAGGGAAAAGATGATTTGCTCCTACGGCTAAAGCTATTCTATCTTTTCCTAAGGTTTTAAGCGTTGAATACCTATTTTCAATAGGAAGAGGCGTGTTTGAATCAAGATTTATAAAATAAGAATGAGAAAGATTAAGATACTCACTTTTAGACTTAACGGATGATAATATGACCCTATCAGCATCTTTTGCATACTTTAAAACAGCTTCAAAATCTACTTCAGATATTTTTTGAAGTAATTTTTCTTCTTCGAACAACGCTACTTTGGCGGTAGTATTCCCTTGGTCTATTGTTAATTTAAGCATAATTAGAGAGTTCAAATTTAATAAAACCAAAAGCTCCTATAAAATTATTTGCCACAATAGATTTTTTTTTACATTTGCAACCCAATTGTTGGTGCTATAGCTCAGTTGGTAGAGCAAAGGACTGAAAATCCTTGTGTCCCCGGTTCGAATCCTGGTAGCACCACCTCCAAAAGACCCTCTTTCTCTAGTAGATTGAGGGTCTTTTCTTTTGTTTAAGTGTGTCTTTGTTTTTAAATCTATAATGAGTAAAGTTAGCTAATTAAAGGGGTTAAATATTTAGGAATAAAAAACTTAATACTATTTAAAATTAAAACAAATACGCCAATATTTTGAAAATTTAACATACGGTATTTTGATTTCATCAATTAAAGTGTATTTTTAACACTTATTAGCCTTTAATAAGTAATATTAATGTCACACTTTAACTCTTTAAATTACATTTTAAAATTTATTCTAATATATATTTTTAGCATTTCAAGTGTCTTTGCTCAAGATGGACCAATTGATTTCGAAATCGATGGGACTGGAGCAGATTGGACATGGACTGTTTTTGAAAATGGAAATAATCCAGACCTTGAATTTGTTTCAAATCCAAGTCCAGACGCTGTGAACTCATCAAGCACCGTAGCCAAAATTACAGCTTTACAAGTTGGTGCTCCTTGGGTAGGGTGTGAGTCACAACATGGTGCAGATATTGGCTCCTTCTCATTTGACGAAACTAATTCTACCATTAAAATACTCGTTTGGAAATCTGTAATAAGTGACATTGGTATAAAATTTGTTTCTGCAAGTGGAGCAGCTCAACCAGAAATAAAAGTCCCCAATACATTAGTAAACCAATGGGAAGAAATAATATTTGACTTTTCTCCTTACATTGGCATTTACCCTGAAGTTGTTGATCAAATTATCATATTCCCTGATTTTGACTTAGGCGGACGAACACAAGACAACATTATTTATTTTGATAGCATTTCATTTTCAAACACTGTAGAGATTTTAGGCTGTACTGAACCTATTGCTTCAAATTTTAATCCAAGTGCAAATCAAGATGATGGCTCTTGCTCTTATGATGGATTGTATGCCGTAACACTATCTGTTAATACTGCAAATATTACTGTAGGACCTAATGGCATGTATGCCGGTGGAGGTATTTTAGGTGATGCTCTGGCAGTACCATTATCAGACACTGATGGCGATGGAACATGGACAGGAAATATATATTTAGAGCCAGGAACAACTGGAAATTATATATTCTTAAATAGTCCTGCTAATGGCGGAGACTGGGGAACAAAAGAAGACTTAAGCGGGCAAGACTGTGCCGATCCTAACAATTGGAACGATAGAACTTTCCCAACGATTAATTCTGACATTACTTTACTTCATTGTTTTGGAAGTTGTGAAACTGATGGCTCATGCTCATCTGACGGAGTAATTACTGGCTGTACAGATGTAACAGCACTAAATTATGATGCTACTGCTACACAAGACGACGGCTCATGTACATATCCTGAACCTGAATTTAATGTGCCAATTGATTTCGAAACACCAGGTCATGGTGCCGATTGGACATGGACTGTTTTTGAAAATGGTAATAACCCAGAACTTGAAATTGTTTCAAATCCAAGTCCTGATGCCGTTAACTCATCAGCTACTGTAGCAAAAATTACTGCTTTGCAAATTGGTGCTCCTTGGGTAGGTTGCGAATCACAACACGGTGTAGACTTAGGTTCATTTTCGTTCGACGAAGAAAATTCTACTATTAGTATAATGGTATGGAAGCCAGTCATTAGTGATGTAGGTCTAAAATTTGTTGCCGCTGGTGGTGCCGCTCAACCCGAAATAAAAGTCGCAAATACTTTAGTAAATCAGTGGGAGAAATTGACCTTTGACTTTTCCGCATATATAGGTATATATCCAGAGGTTCTTGATCAAATAGTCATTTTCCCAGACTTTGATTTAAATGGAAGAACACAAGACAATATCATTTACTTTGACAATGTTTCATTTACTGTAGATTCAGTTATTCCTGTAGTAACAGGCTGTACAGATGCTAATGCCGATAACTACGACCCTAACGCCACAGAAGATGATGGCAGTTGTACATACTGTGGAGATTTCACAGCAGTAATACTTGGGACATCCGACGTATCTTCGATTGGAGCGTCAGATGGTAATGTTCAAGCTTCAGGTCAAGGAGGCTCATCAAATTATAATGTAAGTGTATTTGATACTGATGGCATACCGCAAAATCCATTTGCATTATCAGCAGGAGACTATACTCTAGTAGTAACGGATATTACATCCAACTGTATTTCAGAATTAGAATTCACCATTGGTGAACCAGCAGGAGCAGACCCTTGCGATGTTGTTCCTTCTGGACTATCAGTTGATAACATTATTCACAATAGAGTAACATTCAACTGGTCATCAACAGATGCTGCACCATCACACTACATGATTCGTTACAGAGCGGTAGGTACAACAGACTGGACAGTAATCTCTGCCGGACCAATAAACACTACAGCCTTTAACGGTACAAGTAGAACACGTTACTTTATGGAGCCAGGCACTACTTATGAGTGGTCAATCAGAGCTAGAGTACTAAATGAAGACTTGACAATCAACTGTCAGTCGGATTGGTCAGCTAATTCAGAGTATACCACTTTACCAGCTTGTGCTAACTTAGATAACCTATCAGTATCTACAGAAGCTAATTGGGTAACTTTCTTTGCCGATGCACCATCTGGAGAGTGGGGCGTATGGCAGTCAAAAGGAAAGATGCGTGAGTTAGGTGCTAACAACTTCCGCTATGTCAATGGTGATTCTGAAGGAAACATCAATGGCTTGAAAGGAAACTTTACAGCGAGTACAGATTACGAATGGCACACTAAAGCATGGTGTACAGGAAACGTAGACGAAGATGGCAACTCAGACCCAATGTATCATTCGGGATGGGGTGACTTCTCAGCCTTCAGTACTGAAGCAGCCTGTGATAAGATGCCAATGAACTTAACAACAAGTTCCAACGGAGCTAATACGGCAGTAATTATGTCTTGGGACACACCAGAGAGTGGCGCACCAGACCATTACTTCCTCGAGATGACTAATGTAACAACGGGAGCAGTTTACGAATGGAATGATATACCAGGAACGGCTACTTCTCAAACCAAGTTCAACCAAAACCCAGGAGACGAGATTTCTTGGAGAATAAGAGGAGCTTGTGGTACAAACGGTACATCATGGGCAACCATTTTCTCACAGCCTGTAACATACACATTAGGTGGTGAAAGAGTAGCTGCTGAAGTAGTATCTGGACTAGATGTATATCCAAATCCGTCAAGAGATATCTTTAACATTAGCTTTAGCACTAAGACATCACAGACGGTGAATGTACAAGTGGTTAACCTATTGGGAGAAGTGGTTTACACTGAAGAATTGGTAGACTTTGAAGGATATCACCAGACGCTTGTAGACATGAATGGCAAACCAAAAGGGGTGTATTTCTTAGAAATTACCACACTAAACGGAAGTATCAATCAAAAGATAGTGCTTCAATAATTTTTTAAATAGAAAGAATATAAAAAGCCCCGAGCAAATGCTCGGGGCTTTTTATTAGTGTGTTATTTTCTTTAACCAATCGTTGTAATTAATTATGTCAATATCTTCATCACTAATAAATTTGGATTGAAAATCTTTGACCTCATCTGCAAATTCATCTTTACTAGCTACTTTGCTAATAATAGATAATAATTTAACATCTCTTTGTGCTTTTTCTGCTTTTAGAAGTAGTTTATGTTCAGATTTTATCGCCTTTATTTTTTCAATAACTAAGTCGTTCTTATGAAGGGATAGCTTAATAATAAGCTCTACTATTTGTAATTTTAATCTAAATAATTCGCCAAGCAATAAGAAATCTTCTTGTTGAATAAGACGGGCAATATTTCTGGACGCATTAGCATAGTCACTCAAATAATAGTGTAGTAAAGCGGTATTCAAATAAATGAATGTAGTATATGCAGGTAGTTTTTTTATGACTTCATTTTTACTCGCTTTTTCAAGTATTGTTAAGGCTTTTGGTTTATCCTCAACAGAGTAATTTAACACTAAAGAATTATAATAATAGAAAATAAATTTATCAGAAAGGAAACCATCATGTTCTTCTAAAGACTCTTTGAGTAATTCAGCATATTCCAATGAGGCTTTATGCTCCTTTAACTTATATAAAGAATTTGTTAAATACGTCAGTAAGGTAAGTTTATCATTATGGTTTGAACGGTTGAAAATACCATTACTTGTAAAATCTTCGTAGCTTGAAATTAAAAATTCTTTCAAGCCTTTATAATCCTTTTCTTGTAGCAATAAACGACTATACATTTTAAACAGCCTCATCTTAAACCGAGGACTGTTTAGCACATCTTTGTTTTTGCTGACTGACGCATAATTATTTGTAAGCTTTTCGATTAACTCAGGGTCAGAACTTGAAAAGTTTTGCTTTGTTTTGATGTCAAACATTAGCTGAGCTAATAATAAGTCTGTTTTTTCGATTTCATTGAGAACATTAGTATTCTGAATTTTCAGTTCTATGTATTTTTTTAAGTCAATCGAAATTAACTCATGTGAAAGCTCAATAATTTCTGTGTAAACAATAGAAAGTATTTCAAATAATTCGAGACTAATGGCTTCCTTCTCAGCAATTTGGAGATAATGATATGCAAGTTCTAATTCTCCTTTATTCTTAAATACTCTAGCTAAAAGAACAAATCTAAAGGATTTAGACTGCTGGTCTTTTGAAATGTGTTGCCAAACCATCGAGTTATTTAAGTCATTGTAAATACGATGCTTTAGCTGATAAAAATTATTAGACGTAATGTTAAGCTTATCCGTAATTTTCTTGGATAGTTTTTCGTCAGGACTTTTTTTAAGTAAATCAAAAAGAATGAGATCTTTCCTCTCTTTAGTTTGTTTGGTTCGACCTACAAAAAGCTTGTAAAAACGAATTTCATCTTTGGTAAGAGATTGTACAATATTGTTTAAATGCTTCATGTATTAAAACTTTAAGTACTTTCTACCTACTCTTAAATAAATTGTGCCTTTTGGAATGTCATTCCAAGATTTATACTCTTTTCCTAAAAGGTCATAATAATACCCTTGAGTAAATGAGTTATCAATAGGAATGGGATTAATTGAGGCAGGACCATCTTTTATATAAATAGTAGTAATACTAGTATCCGTAAGTACAGGAGATACTACAGATGGCCAAATAACTACTAGATTATCACCTGAGTATTGAAAGGTTTGCAGATTTACTGGAATATTTATACTTAACGGAATACTCTCTCCAGGTCCAATTCCATTTGTTGCATTTAAGTCAATCGTGAATGAGGCTGTATCAGGCAATTCCATTTGTTGTTCGGAATAAGCAAAGAAATTTAAGATAATATCCTCTTCAAAAACTACATCATCGTTATTTACAAGGTTTAAAAATACAGGAAAAGAACTCCCATATTCTGCAGTATCCGTATGCATTACGGATTCGACACTAAGTATAGGTTCATCTGCACCCTCAAATATGGACCAATTATAACCGTCCCATGCTAATGTCTCACAGATTTGACAATTTACATTGTATTCATCAATAGTAGTAAGACAACTAACTATAGTATCTGTTTCAGATTCGCTAAGGTCAACAATGGAATTGGCCGACAAAGAATTGCCATTATTGTCTGATATTACCCAATAATAACTTAATAAGCCTTCAAAATCATAAACATTAGAACCCATTAAAACTTCGTTTTCGGATTCAGAAAAAATAAACACCTCTACACTATCGCAGTCGATTTCATAATTTATATCGGGACTATTGATAGAAATCCACTCATTTATAGGGCCATTATAAAATAAAGTGTCGCATACTTCACAACTTTCTTGATTTATATCAGTCACTTCTAAACAAACTTCTATTGAATCGAAAAGAGATATATTATCGCCTAGGTAAATATTACTTAGATCTACATTAATAGAAGACACAATAAAATCGCCGTCGGTACTGTAAGCAATCCAATTTTGAGATATAATATCAATGCCTGAATATGGACTATATACCATATTTAAACTTGATTCTGATGAGGAGGTAACCATTAACTGAAGGTTGCTACAATCAATATCTTGTGGCAAAGAGCTTGCAACCATCAGCTGTGCAAAAGCAAAAAAAGTTGCTACAAAAACTATTAACTTGTTCATTAAGGTGTGTAATTATTATTTGAAAAATAAAACTAAAAATTATCATTGGAATTAGTATTAACAAATGATATAAGTTTTGACTTTTTTCACAAAAACTTATATATCCAAACGATATATTAATCAATATAGCTAGATTAAACCACTTATACCTTCATTTTTTTAATAAATTTTAAATTATAGATTTCTAAACTCAAAAACTGGATGCAATATCTTAGGCTTTATCCGTATATTTATACCCACTTAACCTAACCTCAAAATGAACAAAATTCTACTCTTTATATTTCTTTTACCAACAGTATTATTTTCCCAAATAAGTTGGCAAAGTAATCTTGGTGCTGTAAGAAGTTATTCGTCTCCCAGAGCAACCGACCTTAATCAAGACGGTACACTAGATATTATTTTAGGTACTGGTGTAGATGGCTTTCCCTCACCTTACGGTGCTGTTGCTTTTGATGGACAAAATGGAAATACATTGTGGACTATGGAGTCCACTAATGAAATATTTAGCAGCCCTATATTTTTGGATCACAACGCTGATGGCGTTGAAGATGTGATTATTGCTGGTAGAGATTCTGAACTACGTTTAATTGATGGAGCTACTGGTGAGCTTATTTGGAAGTTTTGGAATGCAGAAAATGTTCATCCAAATGATTCTGGCTGGTTCAATTTTTACAACCCTCAATTGATAGAGGATGTCAATGGTGACGGAATGCAAGACTTGCTATGTGCAAATGGTGGCGACCACTCGCTTGATGCTTTCGAAATGGATAGACCTCCTGGTCATCTTGTTATAATTAATAGCCTAAATGGAGAAGTACTCAAAAAAGCGGTTGTACCCGACTCTAACGAAACCTATATGAGTCCAGTTTTAGTTGATTTGAATGAGGACGGAAATAATCAAATAGTATTTGGAACAGGCGGCGAAACCATTGACGGAAACCTTTGGATAGTCGATTTTTCGGCATTAATAAATGAAGATTTATCATCCGCAACTCCCCTATTAAATAATTCAAACTTGGGTGTTATTGCTCCCCCCTCTATTGCTGACTTAAACAATGATAATTACCTTGATATAGTTTGTCAAAACTTTGGCGGAAAGGTATTTGCAATCAATGGAAATACTCTAGAATCCTTGTGGGAATTTCACATCCCTAATACAGAGTCTTCAGCCTCGCCCATACTAGGGAATTTTACCTCTTCTGACAACAATACCGATGTATTTGCAACTATTTATTCTGGTGGTCAATCTTCTTATAACGATTTTTATCAAGTTTTACTTGACGGTGAAAATGGTGATGTATTATTTATGGACAGCATTGGCAACTTTAATTTCTCCACACCTATTGCTTTTGATAGTAATGATGATGCTAACGATGAAGTATTAATTTCTGTAAGTAATATTACTGAAGGATTTGAGCATGAATTAATTCTTATTGATTTCGTCAACAATACATTTGACACTCTGTACAATGCTCCAGGTGGCGATGTATGGTCAAGCCCATTAGTAACTGACTTGGAGGGTGATGGCGTTCTTGAACTGATCTCTGTTACACAAAACAATAATCCTTTTGTCTCCGATGGAATTAGTATTCAAAAGATAGAAACAACATACCTATACCCCAGAAAAGGACTTAGTTGGAGCAGCTATCTTGGCAACAATTACGATGGTCACTTTAGTTCTTTCTTTAAGGAATGTAACAATTCAAATTCCTTATACCTTTACCCGTCAAGTTCATGTCCAGGACAAAATTCTGGCTATATAAATCTACTTTCTACAAATGCCAACATAGTCTATTCTCATAGCTGGTCAAACGGAGCAGTAAGTCAAAATATAGAAAACTTATCTCCTGATACTTATTCCGTGATTGTTACAGATACACTTGGTTGTCAAAATTATGCAGCGACAAATGTTGATGAATACACCACTTCATCATTTGCTGAAGATGCTACAAGCTATGGCGGGAATGACGGCTTAGCCTATTTCAATATTAGCGGCTGTGGGTGTAACTCTAGTAATTGTCAATATTCATGGTTTATTAATGACTCACTTATTGTTCAAGGTGACGGCAGTACATCAGCAGAAACTTATAAGTACCTTTATGACTTATATGCTGGAACTTACACTGCCACAATAGTAATGCCAAACGGATGTACAGTAAGTGAAGAAATTGTTGTTGGACAGCCTGAAACTTTTGGATGTACGGATTCAGTGGCAACTAATTATAATTCCGATGCCACTACAGATGACGGCTCTTGTGAATACCCACCTTCAGAAAATCCTTGCGATGTTGTTCCTTCTGGACTATCAGTTGATAACATTATTCACAATAGAGTGACATTCAACTGGTCATCAACAGATGCTGCACCATCACACTATATGATTCGTTACAGAGTAGTAGGCACAACAGACTGGACAGTAATCTCTGCCGGACCAATAAACACTACTGCCTTTAACGGTACAAGTAGAACACGTTACTTTATGGAGCCTGGTACTACTTATGAGTGGTCAATCAGAGCTAGAGTACTAAACGAAGACTTGACAATCAACTGTCAGTCGGATTGGTCAGCTAACTCAGAGTACACCACTTTACCAGCTTGTGCTAACTTAGATAACCTATCAGTATCTACAGAAGCTAATTGGGTAACTTTCTTTGCCGATGCACCATCTGGAGAGTGGGGCGTATGGCAGTCAAAAGGAAAGATGCGTGAGTTAGGTACTAACAACTTACCGTTATGTCAATGGTGATTCTGAAGGAAACATCAATGGCTTGAAAGGAAACTTTACAGCGAGTACAGATTACGAATGGCACACTAAAGCATGGTGTACAGGAAACGTAGACGAAGATGGCAACTCAGACCCAATGTATCATTCGGGATGGGGTGACTTCTCAGCCTTCAGTACTGAAGCAGCCTGTGATAAGATGCCAATGAACTTAACAACAAGTTCCAACGGAGCTAATACGGCAGTAATTATGTCTTGGGACACACCAGAGAGTGGCGCACCAGACCATTACTTCCTCGAGATGACTAATGTAACAACGGGAGCAGTTTACGAATGGAATGATATACCAGGAACGGCTACTTCTCAAACCAAGTTCAACCAAAACCCAGGAGACGAGATTTCTTGGAGAATAAGAGGAGCTTGTGGTACAAACGGTACATCATGGGCAACCATTTTCTCACAGCCTGTAACATACACATTAGGTGGTGAAAGAGTAGCTGCTGAAGTAGTATCTGGACTAGATGTATATCCAAATCCGTCAAGAGATATCTTTAACATTAGCTTTAGCACTAAGACATCACAGACGGTAAATGTACAAGTGGTTAACCTATTGGGAGAAGAGGTTTACACTGAAGAATTGGTAGACTTTGAAGGATATCACCAGACGCTTGTAGACATGAATGGCAAACCAAAAGGGGTGTATTTCTTAGAAATTACCACACTAAAGGGAAGCGTCAACAAAAAGATAGTACTTCAATAAATTATATCATTTCTTTATTTAATTTTACGAAATGATAATTTCCTTTCTGTTAGTTTGCTTATCAACTTACCTCATTTGGAAAGTAAGTGCGTCATTTGATGTAGCCTCTTCCTATTTGACAAGAAATCTCAACGAAGGTATTAAAGGCCCAACAGTTAACGCAATTGCCAGCTCATTACCTGAATTACTAATATCGTTTTTCTTCCTGTTTTATATCGGTGATGTGCAAGGGTTTTCTGCAGGCTATGCTACAATTATTGGCAGCTCTATTTTCAATATTGCAATCATTCCAACAGTATCTTTTCTCATAATTTATTACCAAAAAGGAATAGACCTTTTCCCTACTGATAAAAAGATTATTGAGCAGGATGGATTCTTTCTTATTTTAACTGAAGTGGCATTACTTGTTGGGCTTTATCTAGGTGGTATATCAATTACGCTTTCTATCGTTCTAATTCTTTTATACTGCCTTTATATTGTTTTAGTTTTTAAAAAGAGAAACAAAAAACATGAGGAAAAAATCGAAACAGAAGAAATTGAAATCGCTAAGAATACATCTTCCTTTTTTATGAAAGTACTAGATTTAGATATCGCTAGTTTAATTTTGAGAAATAGGAAAATGACCTCCTTCAAAGCGGTAGTCATTTTACTTGTCTCTTTAGCTATCATTTCATCAGCATGTAAGCTGCTCGTAAGTAGTAGTGAACACTTATCCGTACAACTAAATCTCAATTTATTCTTTATCACCTTCTTTATTGCGGCAGTAGCATCAAGTATTCCTGATACTATTTTATCAATACAAGATGCAAAAAACAAAAAATATAAAGACGCTTTTTCCAATGCTTATGGCAGTAATATTTTTGATATCTGTATTGGAATTGGATTGCCTGTATTAGTTTACTTATTGATTAATGGTATTGATGAAATTTCTACTCAGTCAACCGCTTCTTCATCCAATGACATCATTTTGTCTTCCTCTATACTTTTAGTTTTATTTTCAATTCCAATTACACTAATCTATTGGCTAAAGCCAGTAAATAAGCTAAGGTCCGCTTTAATAATTTCTTTATATCTAATCTTTTTAGGATTAATATTTTTCATGTCTTAGATGATAAAAAAGGGAACAAAATTATTTAGCATTCTGAAGTTTAAGTGTCCGACTTGTCATGAAGGTGATTTTTTTCTTTCCCATCCTTATAACTTGAAAAAAATTGGAGACCTACATACCCAATGCTCAAAATGTGGCTTGAAATTTAGCAAAGAGCCTGGCTTTTATTTTGGGGCTATGTATGTTTCTTATGGTCTTGGAATAGCCATTTTCGTAGCCGTATTTGTAGCCAATTCAATTCTAAATCTTGGTCTTTCGTTGTTTAATATGTTTATGACTGTTGGAGTAATTTTATTCGCCAGCACTCCTTATTTATTTCATCTTTCAAAAATTATTTGGGCAAATATTTTCTTTCACTACAAAGGGAATTAATTGACTTTTGACATAAATCGATACTGATAGTGTGTAAAAATTACATTTATTAGAGGGATTTATATCGATATTTTAATATTTTTGAAAAGGAGTTAACTCAAAATACTATGTCTAAAATTAATGTTTCAGTCGATTGTGTGATTTTTGGATTCGATGATATCGAAAAAAAACTAAAGGTTTTAACCATCGAGAAAAAGGTTGACCCTTTTTCAAAAAAGAACAAAAAAAGAACTCAGTTTGCTATACCTGGTGACCTTATCGAACTTGAAGAAGATATTGATGCCGCAGCGTCTCGAGTGCTGTTCAGTCTGACAAAGCTTAATAAATTATACCTTAAACAGTTTAAAACATTTGGACATCCAAAACGAGTTCAACAAGAAAAAGACAAAGAATGGCTGGAGAACTTCCGTTCAAATCCAGATGAAAGAGTAATTACAATTGCTTATGTTTCTATTGTAAGAATGGAAGACTATAATCCTGAGGCGTCTTATTTTGCTCAAGATGTGAAATGGACAAATATTGAAGAGATTCCTGAATTAGCTTTTGACCACAACCAAATTGTAAATGAAGCGGTAGACTTTTTAAGAAAAGAAATTAATCATGAAGTGACTTCTGAACTTCTTCCTAGAAAGTTTACTTTATCGCAACTTCAAGAGTTATATGAGATTATTCTAAACGAAAAGCTAGATAAACGAAACTTCAGAAAACAAATAATCAGCAAAGGTGTTGTAGAAAAGACTAACGAAAAACAAAAGGGTGTTTCTCACAAACCGGCGGAACTATACAAGTTTAATCAACAGTAATTGTTTTAGCTTACTAAGCTTTCTGACTTAGAAAAGGCTAAAGATGCAGGTCCTAATACGTTCATTTTATCTTCTAGCAAATCCGATACGCCGTAATATACTTGACCTCTAAAATCACTTAACAATTGCTCTTCGCATGATGTTTTGATAACATCCATATAAGCATCCAATGATTTTGAAATATTACCGCAAAAGATAATGGCTTGAGGATTAAGCACATGAATAAAATCAGCCATTTTCTGACCAAGTTTTTGGAAGGTAAAGTTCAAGATAGCTTTACACCTTTCATCGCCCGCTTTAGCTTTGTCAAAAATCATTTTAATTGATGGAATGTGCGTTGGCTCACTACTCTTAATTTCTTTCATATTTACAGCATACGATTTTTTGATGCCGTTGGCAGAAACAATAGTTTCTAAACAACCAGTACCGCCACAATTACACTGTCTATCAAGACCTTCTATTTTGGTATGCCCAAACTCTCCAGAGTATCCAAAAGCTCCTTCAAATAATTGATTATTTATAATAATACCACCACCAAGTCCAGTACCAATAGTAATGAGAGCGAAGTCAGTATATTTTTTACCAGCACCATAACGGTTTTCTGCTAAAGCTGATGCATTAGCATCGTTAACCATAAAAGTAGGGATATTCAACTCCGCTTCTATGTGTTGTTTTAGGTTGAAAGGCTCCAAATCATCCCACGGGAAATTTACAGGACAAAAGGTTTCAGTTTTAGAGTTATAGTTTGGGGCACCGATACCTATACATTGGATGTTATGCTCTAAACTTAGCAAACGAATATTCTCCGTAAGTAAATCAATATAAGCCTTAAAGGATTCGTTTCCTTTAGTTTTAAACTTACTTAGTTTTACAATACCATCTCTAGAATCAACAATACCGAGTTCAGTATTCGTTCCACCTATATCTACCCCAATTACTTTCATTATATTTCTTTAAAATGAGTTAAAACTAACCCTCATTATTTATTTTCAATTTTAGACTGAATACTTTGCGAGGCTTCCATTCGAATTTTACCAATGATTAAAAGCTCTGCAGCGGCTTGATTGGTTCCTGTAGGAATATTATTCAAATCGCAGGTATCCAACAAAGAGGTAATATCTTCATGATAAGGCTGAAGAATTGTAGCATCTCTAAAGAAGAATACTATCTCAACTTCTCCACGCTTAATCATTTCGGTTATTTGAAGGTATCCACCCTCTGCCCCTTTTCTAACGTGTGTTAGAGGTAAGTTTAACTCACCTTCTTCTAAGAATACAGCAGTTTTGCCTGTAGCCACAATTTCTCTACCAAAAAACCACGACTTTTTCTCTTTGAGAAATTGTAGTAAATCGGCTTTAAAATTATCGTGGGCAATGACTGCTATTTTACTCATTAGACTAAATCTTTATTTAAACTTAATACTCTTGAGCATAAGTCAATCAGACGTGCTGAGTATCCTGACTCATTGTCGTACCATGACACTAGCTTCACTAAGTTTCCATCAACTTTAGTCAGTTCAGTATCAACAATTGACGACTCTTTTCTTCCAACAATATCAATCGATACTAGTGGATCAGAACTCAATGCCAAAATACCTTTCATAGGTCCGTCAGCAGCATCTTGTAATACTTTGTTTACCTCATCTCTTGTTGTTTCTTTATCAACCACACACACAAAATCAGTGATTGAACCACAAGCAACAGGTACTCTCAAAGCAATACCATCTAGTTTACCATTTAACTGTGGCAATACTTTTCCTACCGCAGATGCAGCACCCGTTTTAGTAGGTATAATTGAATTCATTGCTGAACGTGCTCTTCTTAAATCTTTATGAGGCATATCTTGCAAACTCTGGTCAGCAGTAAATGCATGAGTTGTAGTGATATAACCAGACTTAATACCAAAATTATCATTGATAACTTTAGCTAATGGCGCTAAGCAGTTAGTGGTACATGATGCGTTAGAAAACACAAAGTCATCCTCAGTGATAATCTCGTCATTAACACCTAAAACAACTGTTTTAGCGTCAGGAGATGGTGCCGATACAATTACCTTTTTAGCTCCAGCGATAACATGTTGTAGAGCTTGCTCATTTTTAAGGAAACGACCTGTACATTCTAATACCACGTCAACACCAACTTCTTTCCAAGGCAATTCTTGTGGATTAGGACAAGAATATACTGGGATTTCAGTAGAATCTACTAGTATAGAATCGCCTGAACAACTGATGTAATTAGGTAATACACCGTGTGTAGAATCGTATTTTAATAAATGTGCTAATGTTTTAACATCCGTTAAGTCATTAATTGCTACTATCTCTATGTCATTTGATTGAAGGGACTGTCTAAAAAAGCTTCTTCCTATTCTACCAAATCCGTTTATTGCAACTTTAATTTTTGTCATTTTATCTAGATATAATTTCGTTTAATTTGTATAAATCTTCGTTAATAATATTATTGTTTTCCACCACTTTTTGCATTGGTGTTAGTACTATTTCATCTTTAATTAGTCCTACCATATGGTTTGACTTTGACTCTATAAGTGTTTTCACAGCAGCTAATCCCAGCCTACTAGCAATGATTCTGTCTTCAGCAGTTGGAGAACCTCCTCTTTGCAGATGACCAAGAATACTCACCTTAGTTTCGTAGTCAGAATAAACCTTTATAAGGTCATTGGCAATCTTGTAGGAGGGCCCGTAGGTATTGCCTTCTGCAACGATGACAATACTGGATGTCTTGTTTAAATCCTTACCTTCTTTGAGCCTATCGGCTAAATCTGATATTTGGAATTCTTTCTCCGGAATAATAACGTGGCATGCTCCAGTCGCTAAACTTGAATGAAGAGCCAAATTACCATTGTCACGACCCATTACTTCCACGAAAAACAATCGGTTGTGGGAACGAGCGGTATCTCTTATTTTATCAATTGTCTCAACAATAGTTTGAAGAGCAGTGTGAAATCCTATGGAGTTGTCTGTTCCATAAATATCATTATCAATAGATGCAGGAATACCTACACATGGAAAGTCGAATTGCTGAGAAAATACATTAGCCCCAGTAAGTGAGCCATTTCCTCCAATGACTACCAAAGCGTCAATCTCTAAATCTTTTAAATTTTGATAGGCTTTTTCACGAATCTTTGGGTTGTGAAAATCCATTGAGCGTGCAGTTTTCAACTTTGTACCACCAAGACCTAAAATCTTGCTGACTGAACGCATCTCTAGTTTTTTGTATTCGTTTTCAATTATCCCCTGAAAGCCTCTGAAAAAACCAAAACACTCAACATTATAATAGATAGATGAACGAACAACACTACGTATCGCAGCGTTCATTCCAGGTGAATCTCCACCAGATGTTATTATAGCTAATCGTTTGATAATCGTTGTATTTTTGACAAATATAAGATAAAAAGTGTAAAATTAACACTAACTAAGCTCTAAAAAAAAATAAATAAGTGAAAATGACCCTTTCTATCCGAAAATTACGACTTATTGTAGAATGCAATAACAATCAAAAGCATTAACAAACAATACATACTGTCTTCAATTGGGATATTTAATAGGCGTATTCCTATTATTTCAGAAGGGTTATAACTTACGACTGGAAATTCGGTAAAGCTTCCAGTCAAAAAGCCATTGATTAGAATAAAGGGGATAAAAGACACCATAAAGGCTCTAAAGAATAATCCTATCCATTTAGGCTTGTGAATGCCAAGTATAAATAAAGCGAGAGAGGTTAGGGTAAAGCATACTAAAGTGTATAACCTTTCTGAATAGATTACGCTTAACACCAGCAGAAAACTAGCTAAGGCAAACGAGATTATCTGATAGGGTTTTGAGTCTAAATCTTTTCTAAAGAAATAGTTTAAGACTTCATATATAAAAACACATGAAAAAGGTACTACTAGAAAAAACAACCATTCTTCGATTGGCAATGAAAATATCTTGAAGCCTACTGTATACTCCTTGCTGAATGCCCAAATGTTTTGTTGTGTAAACCAAATATCCCAAGGGATAAAAAGAAGCATCATTACCAATGAGGATAGTATAATTTTACGCCACTTTGTATGAAATTGTAGTCGCCTCTCAAAACTTTGAGCTAGAGGATACGAAATGGTAAAAGCTAGTAAAATAAAATAGAAAAATTTATGGTCTAGAAAGTCCATTTTATAAGCTCAATGATAATAAGGTGAAAAATAAAATTTGAGACAATAGTAATCCAAAAGATATTCTGGAATCGATTTTAAGTCTATTGAAACTTATAAGTGCATTCATTATTAATGAAACAAAAAACCACATGATATAATTTTGCAATGGTATATCGCCCAAAGCCCAAGTCCAAAAATCTAATGAAATGGCTATTGGCTCAATCAAAACATCCATCAATACCATCAATAAAGAAGAAAGTAAAATAATTGGAAGTTGTTTTTTAAGAAAAAAACTACTTACTCCAAAAGAAGCTAGAGATAATAGTATCCAGTTCACGCCAATCATTAGAGGTGTTTCAAAAAGCTTAAAGCCAAGAGTTGCACCATATGTATACTCTCCAAATAGTACTCCAGTACTTACACCTATTACTTCAACTAAAAACCCCAAGGCGAAGAGAATAGCCATAACTTTATAAAACTGGATGGAAAAATCATTATTTGCCCAAATAAATAAGCCAAGTGAGAGTAAAAGGTTCAAAGGAGTAAGGCGTAAAAATAAATCTTGATAATCAGAAGATAGACCTATGACACCGACCACATGGAAGATGAAAAGAATAACTATACTACTATTGACTTTAGAATAATTCATTTGGTTAAGTGCTAAAAAAGTCGTCTACTATTTTTGCGGATGAAAGTGCTAAAGGAATTCCACCTCCAGGATGAACACTGCCTCCACAGAAATACAATCCTCTAATATCGTTAGAAAAATTGGGGTGACGAAAAAATGCAGCCATTTTTTTGTTGGAGGCCGTACCATATAAAGAGCCTTTATAAGAGCCTGTTTTTGATTCTATTTTTCTAGGATCTAATATTTCCTCGCTTAAAATCAAAGGCTCCAAATCTGTATTTAACTGACGGTTTAGCTTTTTTATAATTGATGCTTTGGCTTTAATAATTAACTCATCCCAATCTTGATTTTCATTGGACGGCACATTAATCATTACAAACCAATTTTCGCAATTTTCAGGGGCATCTGAACTGTTTTTCTTTGAAGTAATATTGACATAAACAGTAGGGTCGTGATAAATGGTTTTAGCCGCATTCAGCTCTTCAAATTCTTTTTTGTAATCGCTTGAGAAAAATATATTGTGCAAATCTAAAGTCGGAAAAGTGTTGTTTACACCCCAATAAAATATGAGTGCTGAAGTAGACCTTTCTTGTCTAGCAATCATTTTAGAGGCAAACTGATTTTTCAATAAATTCTTGTAGGTAAAAAAGATATCTAAATTACTAATTACATAATCGGATAAAATAGCTTCTCCATTAAGCATAACCCCCTTCACCTTTTTACGCTCAAGCAAAATTTCATCAACCTTAGAATTTAGATTAAACTGAACCCCTAAACTAACCGCTAAATCGTGCAAGGCTAAGGATATAGAATACATTCCTTTATTTGGGAAAAAAGCACCTTTATTGAACTCCAAATGGGGAATAATGTTAAGTATGGCTGGTGCTATGTATGGGTTAGAGCCGTTATAAGTGGCGTATCTATCAAATAGCTGAACCATTTTATCGTTTGAGAGTGCATTGCGATTGGCTGAATGCATACTTCCAAAAACACCTAAAAAAGGCAACTTTAAAAAGGACTTGAGCACCTTTAATGAGAGGTAAGTTTTGATGCTGTGCAGAGATTTTTGCAAAAACAAAAAAGCTGTTGAGTCGTAAATAAACTGACTTTTTTTCAAATGCTTTAGTACAGCCGATGCTTCAACTCCCGTTTTCTTGGCAGATTCTTCAGCAAACTTTTGAGGGTCTGTATAGCCAATTATATGAGTGCCGTCTTCATAAAAATAACGGCAACTTTCATCAAGCTTTTGATAATTAAAAAATTCTCTGGGGTTTTTATTGGCAAGTTGAAAAAGTTCATCTATAAGCTCAGGCATAGTAAATAATGAAGGGCCAGCATCAAAACGAAAATCACCGGATTCTATTTGAGATAACTTTCCACCTACGTATGGGTTTGATTCAAAAACAGAAACCTTATAGCCTTTTACTGCTAAGCGAATAGCAACCGCCATTCCGCCTACTCCTGCTCCAATGACACTTACTTTTTTATAACTTACTGACATGCCTTGTATCGTGCAATGGATTCAAGTCTAGAAGACTTTACATCTGCAATTTTTTTAACTGGATAATATCCGTCATACTTTAACTCCTTTATCCATTTTTTGCAATACTTAAGATCTGGGTCGAACTTCTTCAACTGTGTATCAGGATTAAATACACGAAAATAAGGCGACGCATCACAGCCTGTACCTGCTACCCATTGCCAATTGCCATTGTTCGAAGCCAAATCGAAGTCCAAGAGTTTTGAGGCAAAATAAGCCTCTCCTAACCGCCAGTCAATGCCTAAATTCTTCACTAAAAATGAAGCTGCTATCATACGCACTCTATTGTGCATATAGCCCGTATAAAATAATTGACGCATTCCTGCATCTACAATAGGGAAACCGGTCAAACCATATTTCCATTGCCTAAATAAAGTGGTATCGTTCCACTTCAAACGGTTATACTTTTCTTTATAGCAAGAGGTAACAACTTGAGGATTGTGCCACAATACTTGAGTGAAAAAAGAACGCCAAATGAGCTCGTTTAATAAAGGCTCTGAATACTGAAAGGCTATACTAGCGATTTCTCGCACACTTACAAATCCAAATCGTAAATGAACAGAGGTATTACTCGTTCCATCCAAATCTGGAATATCTCTATTAGTATCGTAATCTATAAGCGTACGGTAGTCCAAATTAGGTTTATGTAATTTGTACGGACAGTAAATAAAACCAAGTTGATCTATGGATTCAACGCATTTTAAATCATCTATTACTACACACTTTTCTAATAATTCTTGTGAAGGATAAGGATGAGTCATAGAAATCTTAAATTTGGATTTCCACTTTTTCATATAAGGTGTATAGACTCCATATGGCTTACCCATATCAGTAAGAATTTCATCCTTTTCAAAAATTACTTGGTCTTTAAAGGAATGAAAATCGACTCCCTTTGACTTTAATGAATCGTGAATTGACCCATCACGCTCTGTGGCGTAAGGTTCATAATCTGTGTTAGTGAAGCATGCGTCAAAAGGTGTGTTGACGTGTAAGTCATCAATAACTTCTGAGGGTTTTCCATGTAATACATGAATTTTCTTGCCATGCTCAGAAAGCTCTTCATTGAGTTCCTTTAATCTGTCAAAAAGAAGACTTACTCGCAAATCTTCTTCATCTAGCTCTGATAATATTGAGGTGTCAAAAATGAAAATTGGAACAACAGATTTTGACTCTTTCAAAGCATTGTAAAAGCCATGATTGTCATGCAATCTCAAATCTCTTCTGAACCAGAATATGCTTAGGTTATATTTCATTTTCTTTTGAATTCTTTCTCAATTACACTGTCCAAAGTTGGATAAGTTAGCGAAAATTTTGAAGCAGCTAATTTTTCAGATGACAAGCCACAACCGCCAATCAGGATAATACTTCTTTTACCAAAAATAATAGACAAGAACCATTTTGGCAATTTTATCAATAATGAATATCTAGCAATTTTACTTCTCAAATATTTCATAAACTCATATTGTGAAAACTTTTGAGGAGAAGCCATATTATATGGCCCACTGACATGCTTATTTTCTACAGCAAATTCTACAAATCTTGCTGCATCGTCAATATGAATCCACTCAAAGGGTTGAGTGCCTTTTCCAAAGACTACTCCAACACCCAATCGCATCGACAGAGCGGTTGGCTGCAAGAAACCTGCATCTTTTGATAATAATAATGATATTCGTAATTGGACCACTCGACTGCCTATTTTTTTAAATTCTTCAGCGGCATTTTCCCAGTCAACACACATTTCAGATAGCCATCCACTTGAGGGTGCGTCAGTCTCTTTACACAAATGATTGACGGAATGTCCATAATAGCCCATTGCTGATGCACTGATAAACGTTTTGGGTTTCACGCCATACTCAACACATTTTTCATGTAATAGTTGAGCTGCAGTAATGCGGCTGTCATACATCAATTGCTTGTTAGTTTCCGTCCAAGGCTTTATAATTCCAAATCCAGACAAGTGGATGATATGCTGACAGTTTTCGAGAGCTTCTTGTTGAATATCACCAGATGAAACGTTCCAATAAAATATGGATTTATTATCCGCACTTGTTTTAGTCGACGTAAGTGTAACGACCTCATAGCCTTTTGAAAGTAGGTTGTCTTTAACCCTCTTTGCAAGGCTACCATTTGCTCCTGTTATAAGTACTTTCTCTTTCATTTAGAACTCAATTAACAAGCCAATACTTGGCAATACTGTTCCTGATTCATTCACGATTTCATACAAGGAGTATTGCTGACTATTTTGTGAAGTATAAATTTCTTCTCCTATTTCAGGATCAATACCTACTTCTGATGGCAATTGTATTTTAAAGTTATAAAGATTTTCTATGTCTAAGTAGGCATTAAGACTCCATTTTTTGAAATACCATTTTTTGTCCAAACGTAAATCAACTCCATGTACATTTTTCAATCGTTGGGTATTTAAGGCGTCATAATTTAAAACTCCTCTTTGGTTAATGTTCCAAATATCCATATTACTTGAAGTCGCTAAATCTATTGG
The DNA here is from genome assembly GCA_965277895.1 of Flavobacteriales bacterium. Classification (GTDB taxonomy): domain Bacteria; phylum Bacteroidota; class Bacteroidia; order Flavobacteriales; family UBA7312. The sequence continues at coordinate 610,190 of CBDIDR010000001.1, read as the reverse complement.
CGTATATGGTGCTCCACCAGTATATCGGAACTTAAGACCTAATTCAATGTCTCGTTTGAATTTTTTACCCGCCGTCATATTAAATATAAAACGGTTATCCCAAGCCGATGGAATGAGCTTTTCATCTTTATCCTCAAACTCACTTCTATAGTATGTAACCGACATAATTCCATATACTGAAGAGCTTAATTTTTGCTGAGCTAAAAACTCTACCCCATAACTTCTACCTTGTGAAATAGAGGAAATATCCTCGTTGCCAATGACTCCAAAGTCACCGCCTAAATTTGCCAATGATATACTGTCGATTAAAGAAAACGGATAATTGTCATACTGTTTATAAAAGGTTTCTAAAGTGATTTTACTGTAGTTTGATGGGTTGTATTCCAATCCTAAAACAGCATGGTCACAACGAATGTATTCGGCATCTTGGTTGAGGAAGTTATTATTAAGCCCAAAGCCTAAAATAGTATAGGCTGGTAATTGATAGTATCTGCCTAAGTTAGCGTTCAAGCTCGACTTTCCAGAAAGGTTATACGACAATGAAAGTCGAGGTGAAAAATTAGGGGTTGTAGTGTTTTCCGTAAAACTATTTCCATCCATTCTGAAGCCAATGGAAGTCACTAGTCGGTCAACTAAATAGGTTTTACTTAATTGAGCAAACGCTCCGTATTTGATAAAGTGTAAATCGGTTTCTACAAGCTTATTATAGATTGAATCGCCCGAAGTCAATACTCGGTTAGTTGAATTCAAATAAGTGGCATCTTCGACGCTTATTCCCACATTGAATTTAATATTATTCTCTCTAAAGTTATATTCTACTCTTGATTTATTTTCAATTTCTTGCGATTCATAATCGATTAATTTTTGAGAAGTCAGGTCAGCGTAATCGGCATATTTAACAGCTGTATTGTTAAGATGACTTCGACTCAATACCACAAATAAATTGGAGTTGTCAAAAAAGCGTTTCCATGTTCCTCCGAGGGTATAATTCCACTGCTCATTAACAGGTAAATTATTTAAAGTGTATTCATTTTGGGCTAATTTTTGAGGGTCATCAATACCTTCATTTGCTTCTGGGTTTAATGTAAATTCATCGATTGCTGCTAGACCAATTATGTTAAACTGGTTTTTCTTATCAGGTTTGTGAGTAAGTTTGAATTGAATATCATTATATGTTGGCAAAAAGGGCAACTGCAAGGCTTGAAATAAAAACTGCAAATAGGATCGTCTTGCTGAAAGTAGCATAGTTGATTTCTTAGATAAAGGCGTATTTATAGTTAAACCCGCATCACTAGACCCCAACATAAACGACCCACTAAATTCTTCATCACTACCTTCTATTTGCTTAAGCTCCATAACCGAACTTAAGGCATTGCCTCTATTGGCAGGAAATGCACCAGAATAAAAATCCACTTCACGGATAAAATTGACGTTAATAATTCCTACCGGTCCTCCTGAAGAGCCTTGTGTAGCAAAATGGTTTATGTTAGGAATTTCAACTCCATCCAAGAAGAAACGGTTTTCGTTTGGTGCTCCTCCTCTGATAACGATATCGTTTCTAAAAGAAGGCGTACTTGAAACACCTGGCAAATTAGCTATCACTTTTGAGATGTCCCGATTCCCTCCCGGACTTCTGTAAATTTCAGATGCGTTAATTGTTCGCAAACTGGTTGGACTTTCTTCGGTCTTATTAAAGGTATTAGCAGTAACTTGTACTTCCTCAATAATTTGTGCGTTTTCAGTCATCGCAAAATTGAGTCTCAAATTCTTATTCGGAGTAAGTTGAATTTCAGTCTTTATTGAAGTATTGAATCCTATATAACTACATTTAAAGTTGTATAAGCCAGGAGCAATACCTTCTATTTCAAAGTTTCCGTCAAAATCTGTTGTTGCTCCAATCGTTGTCCCATCTATGACAATATTAGCAAATGGTATAGGCTCATTATTTAAGGAGTTGGTAACACTCCCGTAAACACGAATATCTTGTGCCTCTACAAGCGTAGCTAAAGATGTTAAAAGGATTAATAAAAAGACTCTCATAATTAGTTAGTTAAGTGGATTGAATATCTAAAACCGTAATTTCTGGCAAAATACCTACTCTACCTGGGTAGCCTAAATGACCAATCCCCCTATTTACATAAAGATATTGGTTGTCATGTTGATAAAGCCCTGCCCAAAATTTATATTTCCATTTTGAAGGACTCCATTTTATGCCTGCAAACTCTATGCCGAATTGCATACCATGGGTATGCCCAGCTAATTGTAAGTCAATCTGCTTAGAAAAAGGCAATACCTTATTTTCCCAATGGGTTGGGTCATGAGATAATAGTAAGGTAGGAATACCATCTTTAGTGGTCTCCATAGCTTTTTCTAAATCGCCATACTTGGAAAATCGACCATCTCCCCAATTTTCGACACCTACAACATTTATCTCTACGCCATTAACCTCAATAAGTCTGTTTTCATTCAACATCAAATCAAAATCTGCTTCGTTGAAATACCCCTGTATTTCATCTAGATTGCTTCTCCATTGCTCGCGACCTTCGGTAGTAGAAATATCTAAGCCGATATAGTCGGCATAATCGTGATTCCCCAGAACAGCATATTTTCCATGTTTGGATTTTAATTCTTTAAGAATTTCAACAAAAGGCTCAGCTTCCGATGCATAGTTATTTACTAAATCTCCGGTGAAGAAAATTAAATCTACTTCTTCTTGGTTTATGAGTGCAACAGCTTCCCTTAATTTATCTTTCCGCTGAAAACTACCAAGATGCAAATCTGAAATTTGAACAATTTTCAAAGGCTTTGCCCCTTTAGGGTAGTTGTTTAGTTTTAAGCTTACAAAATGCTTTTTAAAATCGAACCTACCAATGATGATGCCATAAGTAAAAACCGAAAATGAAATTGCACCAAGGCCTAGAGCCGTATTCTTTAAAAAGTCTAACCTACTTATGGCATTGCCGCCTAACGACAAGCTTTTGTTAACAAATATTGCCCTATATATGTATTTGAAAAATCTGATAATATCATCAATCAACAATGGAAATACCATAAAGAGCTTGGCTACTATTATTGAAAACATGAATCCGAAAATAACCACCATATAACCAGGATACAAGGTCATATTTGTATTGATAGCAGGATAATAAATGAGAGCAATTGTAAGTAAGCTCACTCCTCCAAAAATATATTTAAGATATGGGCGTTCTTGAAAACTTTGTTTGAATGCTGACCATATATATACATCTAAGGAAAGTAAAAATAAAATGAGTATTGTTGAAAAAATGATTCTAATCATTATGTAATTTATTTAGGTTTAAATACGGTCAACAAAAGTATTGCTTATATCTCTTTAACTATTAAAAAAATCAGGTAATTCATTAACTCTAGCATAGGGAAATTTATCAATGCTTGTTAAGCTATAATAACGGTTTAATCCACCTATTCCAACGCTCTTCAAACGTTGCAAATCTATTTGCCCATTATCGTCAACTGCATTATCATCAACAATTAAATGTTGAATAGAGCCAACTATCATTATGCAATTATTAATTTCAATTGGGATAGCTTCTTCGAAATGCATCCCTATTTTAAGCCTACTTTCTTTAACAAATGGAGCTGCAAAACCGTCCAAATATTCCTCAGTCAAATGACATTTCTCAAATTCAGATTCTTCTTTGTCAAATTTAGCAGAGGTATAGTGTGCATTGGCCACAAATTCAGGATGAACCTGATTAATTGTAAAAGACTTTGATGACATAATATTTTCAAAAGTATCTCGTCTAACCTCATGGCGTGGTCGCATAATAAAGCCTAGCAATGCAGGATTACTCCCCAAGTGTACTAAGGAACTAAATATGGCCAAGTTAGGGCTTCCATTTTCAGAAATAGTACCAATAAGATTAGCTGGCTTTACTCCCGTCACCGAATTGATAAGATTTAGCCGTTTTACTCGATGAGTATTTTGAATATCTTCTTTGGTATAATGCATATTAAAGTATTATTCTGTTTTTGACTAAATCTTGGAATGATAATACATTATTGTCTGTGAAGGTTTTAAAACCAGTAACATTGAAAAAGAAAATAGCATGATCACCATGGTGGCGAACTTCTGAATCTTTTTCTAATTCTAGAATTGCAGAAACGCCTTTTAACACTTTATAATCTTTCCAATTATCTAATAAATTATACGAATTGAGATAACGTTCTTTATCAAAAAGTCGACCACTTACTTTACCTAGTTTTCTGATTACTTTTAAGTTTTCGGAACTTAGTAATTGCAAAACAACTTTAGAGGACTTTTCAAGATTTTTATATGTTTTAGACGTGTAGTCAATAGCAATTGAATACATCTTTGGCTTCATACTTACAGCCGAAACATAAGTGCAAATGTTCATATTTAACTTACCATCTGCGTCAAATGTGAGTAAGCTATAAACCGGAGGACTTACAATATTCCAAGGTCGCTTCATAGTCTAATTATTAAATTTTTTATCCATTACTTTAAATCTATAATCAAAAATGGACTCAAGCTGTCTTTTTATAAGTACTGAATTTGCTATGACTCCTAAAATTCCAAATGGAGGAATGTAAGTAACTATATCAGTCATCATTACACCACCGTCTTGCTCTTCAAAAAAATGTTGATGATGCCACATTGAGTATGGACCCATTCGCTGTTCATCAACAAAAAAGTGCTTGTCTTTAACCTGTGTAATTTCTGTTACCCAATTCATTTTTATATTCAATAAAGGCGAAACCTTGTACGTAATAATCATTCCGGGGTACATTTTTTCAGGCAAATCCTTAGACGTAATATCAAACAGCATATAATCTGGGGTAATTTCTTTTAGGTTCTTTGGTGAAGAAGCGAAATCCCAAATGGTTTCTAAATCTGTTTTTAAAAATTGTTTCTTTATAAGTTGAAAATGAGCCATAATATTTCGACTAATTAAGCAATAATACTTAGCTTTGTATAATTATAAATTTATATTCTTATACAAATATACAACTATGCTATTTAAAACGAGTCAAAATCAAAGAAAAATTGCTGAAGAATTGACAGAAATTAGTGGGAATCCGTATACCATTTTTGAGATGATTAAAAAGGATATATACGGCTCTCCAAAATATAAGATTATAGCAATGTCAAAAAATAAATTTGATTTGAATTTTGAACAGGATGAGGAGTTAATATACTGTACGTTGGAATTAAGAAAAAAAGGTCTAGCTCTTTACTTTAGACATAGAAATGAAGAATACATATTGGCTTCAAGATTTAATCAGTTTAGCTTCTTAACTAACGACGGTATATTTGAAATACAAATGGACTCTATCCAGCTAAAATTGAAAATAGCTGACAACAAGAGGCACAAAAAGTTCCTTCAAAGATTGATGAAATGCCGATCAGATATTAGCTAATTATATCAACAAAATCATCCAAATTATCTATCAAATTGATATCGTGATCCTTTGTAAGGAAATCAATATCAAGACCATTAACAACTAGATAATGTTTTGATTTTGGGAATGTTTTGTTCAAATAATTAATAGTGAAATCTAAATTACTTTTTGATGTATTAGATACTGAAAAGAATAAAACATTATCAATTTTTTTCTTCTCAGAAACATGAGCTAATGAGCCGTACGGAACATTTGCTCCCAAATAGATAACATCAAAGCCATTATTGATTAGTAAAAACTTAGCAAAAACTAATCCAATCTCGTGGAATTCGTTTTCAGGAAGAAATAACAACCAATTTTCCTTGTCAGTTACATTTAAAGAGGCTAAGTCTGCAGACGCACAAATTTTCTGCTTTACTAATTCCGATAGGAAATGCTCCTGTGAAGGAGCAATCCTATTGGTCAACCAAAAGATTCCGATTTTAGAAAAGGCTACTAATAATACATTCTTGTAAAACTCAAGAACGCCAAGTTCTCTAGCACCACTTTCATAGGTTAAGTGAAAGAGTTTAGAATCAAAGTCAAGAGCTGATTGAATCAGCTTGGCTATATAATATGATGCTTTAGAATTGTCGTTTGATTGGTTTTTTATCTCATCAACTTTCTCACAAATTTCATCATGAGTCATTTTTGAGATAGCAGAAATCTTGTACCCATTTTCAAGCAAATAGTTACTATTAAGAGCACGCACCAACAAATCATCGGTATAATACCGAATTTTCGTGTCGGTTCTTTCAGCTTTCAAAAAGCCATATCTATTTTCCCAAGTTCTTAGTACAAATTTAGTAATGCCTGTTATCTGAGAAAACTGGTCTATACTATATTTGGTCATTGATTATGTATTTACCATTAGGAAATTTTTCGAACCAAAAATCGAGACTACTCATAGTCTTTAAGTTGATACGCATCTTGTCAGTGTAGAATATGATTTTGGGTGTTCTACTTTTAATTTCTTCTATCGAAATTTTCTTTTTTTTCTTTCTTGGCATCTTACCAATTTTAAAGATTTTTGTAACACTATAGTTACTAATTCTTATGCAAATATACACTTTTGTATAAGAATTTTAAACTTTTTTTATACAAATTTTAAAAATCGACTGATTTTGTGCATATATTTGTACCCAACAATAACTTAACTAACAAAAATTTATTATGAAAAAAATATTATTGACTTTTACCTTAATTGTGTCGATTTGCATGGGAGCATTCTCTGATAATCACACTGTTTATGCGGGCTTATATTATTATGATCCATCTGAATTAACCATTGAAATCGGCGATACAGTTACTTGGATTAATGATGGTGGTATGCATGATGTTAATGCTGATATTAATTCACAAACAGGTGTTAGCTTCAACAATCCTGAAAGCTTTCAATCAAGTGTTGTTAATGGAGTAGGTGATGTTATATACACGCACGTTTTCAATACTGCCGGAACTTATAATTATGACTGCTCTGTTGGAAGTCATGCTGCACAAGGTATGGTTGGACAAATTAATGTTGAATTACCTTCTATTATGGACATAGTCGCTGACTCTGAAGCACACGCTACTTTAGAAGCAGCAATTAATGCCGCTGAACTAAATGAAACTCTAGATACTGGTGGTCCATTTACTTTATTCGCACCTTCTGATGATGCTTTCGCAGCACTACCTGAAGGAACTGTGGATGCATTATTAAATGACATCCCAGAACTAACAGAAATACTTTTACATCATGTAGTAAGCGGTACTGCTATGTCAACTGACCTAAATGATGGAGATGCTATACAAACACTTAACGGAACTGACGTTACTGTAACTATTGATGGTATGACATATATGATTGATATGGCTACTGTAACTGCAGCAAATATTGAAGCTAGTAATGGTGTAGTACACATTAATGTTGATATGGTACTTCTTCCGCCACCTTCTGTTATGGATATAGTAGCTAACTCAGAAGCACACACTACTTTAGAAGCAGCAATTAATGCCGCTGAACTAAATGAAACTCTAGATACTGGTGGTCCATTTACTTTATTCGCACCTTCTGATGATGCTTTCGCAGCACTACCTGAAGGAACTGTGGATGCATTATTAAATGACATCCCAGAACTAACAGAAATACTTTTACATCATGTAGTAAGCGGTACTGCTATGTCAACTGACCTAAATGATGGAGATGCTATACAAACACTTAACGGAACTGACGTTACTGTAACTATTGATGGTATGACATATATGATTGATATGGCTACTGTAACTGCAGCAAATATTGAAGCTAGTAATGGTGTAGTACACGTTGTTGATATGGTACTTCTTCCGCCACCTTCTATTATGGACATAGTAGCTAACTCAGAAGCACACACTACTTTAGAAGCAGCAATTAATGCCGCTGGACTAAATGAAACTCTAGATACTGGTGGCCCATTTACTTTATTTGCACCTTCTGATGATGCTTTTGCAGCACTTCCTGACGGAACTGTGGATGACTTATTAGCCGCTTTACCTCAACTTACTGAAGTGCTTTTACACCACGTGGTAGCAGGAACTGCTATGGCTGAAGATCTGAATGATGGAGATGTATTAACTACATTGAATAATGACAATGTAACCGTTTCCTTTGATGGAATGACGTACATGATTGATATGGCTACTGTTACGTCGGCAAATATTGAAGCGAGTAATGGCGTGGTACACGTTATTGATATAGTTCTTATTCCAGAGACAAACAATGAAACGGTTATGAGTATCATTGAAAACTCTCCAATTCATACAACATTAGAAACAGCAATTAATGCTGCAGGCTTAGCTGAAACGCTTTCAGGCGAGGGCACATATACTGTATTTGCACCATCTGACGAAGTATTTGCAGCACTTCCTGATGGCTCACTAGACCTTATTTTAGCAAACACTGAACTTCTTACTAACCTACTATTAGGTCATGTACACGAAGGTGAGTTATATTCAGCTGATTTAACTGATGGCTTGAACGTAACTATGATGAATGAAGGAGACTTAACTGTATCAAACGATGGCATGACCATCATGATTGACGACGCAACTATTTTCCAAGAGGACTTACCAGCTACTAACGGGGTGGTACATGTAATTGACAACATTTTACCTTCAACAGTAATTGATCCTGATACACTAACAGTGATGAGTATCATTGAAGCATCTCCAGAACATACTACCCTTGAAGCTGCTATTAATGCCGCGGAATTAGATCAAACCCTTTCTGGTGAAGGCCCGTTCACAGTATTTGCACCAACTGACGATGCTTTTGATGCACTTCCAGCTGGAACGGTTGAAGGCTTGCTTGCTGATATTCCAGCCTTAACAGAGATCTTATTACACCATGTAGTAGGTGCTACTGCATTATCTACTGATCTCAATGATGGCGATGTTTTAACAACATTGAATACAACCGAGCTAACTGTTTCAGTAGATGGCGGCACATACATGATTGATATGGCTACAGTAACAGCGGCCAATTTAGAAGCTGATAATGGTGTGGTACACGTTATAGATATGGTATTGATACCAGCAGATCCTTCAAGTATTAATGAGTTTAATACTACAGATATCTATATGTATTCTCTTAACTTGTTAGGAGAAAAAGTAGACAGAAATACCAAAGGAGAGGTTGTAATTGACATTTACACTAACGGCAAAACCGTTAAAAGACTGAACTTAAACAAGTAATTCATATTTAATTTTAATTCAATTGGGAGGGCATATGCTCTCCCAATTTTTTTCTAAAAAAATGAAACATATACTAACAACTTTTTTAGCACTTTTTATCATGAATACAGCATCATCGCAATCCATATATGATATTTCTATCAATACTATTGATGGAAAAGAAATAAAAATGAATGAATTTCAAGACAAATACATTCTTATAGTAAATGTGGCTTCCTATTGCGGGTATACTTCTCAGTATTCTGCCATGCAGAAACTTCACGATAAATACGACAATCTTGTAGTTTTAGGAGTCCCTTGCAATCAGTTTGGAATGCAGGAGCCAGGCTCAGAAAAAGAAATACAAACCTTCTGCGAAAGCAAGTATAATATTGACTTTCCTATGACCGAAAAAATTGACGTTAAAGGAAGTAATCAGCATAATTTATATGAATGGTTAACCTCAAAGCGAACGAATTCTATAGATGACTATATTGTATCGTGGAACTTCAATAAATTTTTAATTAGCCCAAAAGGCGAACTACTATCCTACTACAAAAGTAGTGTTGACCCAATGGATGATAGTATTACTAATTTGATTAAGTAATGAAAAAAATTGGCTTTCTTCTTACAGCAATAGTATCTTTATATGCACTTTACGCTTTTAACGTGAGCTACAACACTAACTATATCGTCATAAAAACAGTAGATTCTGTTGAAATTAGAAAATACGAAAAGTCGTATTACGCTAGCTATTACACTAGAGATAACAGTGACAACTCTAAATTCAGAGTGCTAGCGAACTATATTTTTGGTGGAAATGACAGGCAAGAGCAAATTGGCATGACTTCGCCAGTAAACATGCGTATGTCCTCAAAGAAAAATGAAATGCTTTTTCTAATGCCAGACAGGTATGAAATGGAAAATTTGCCGACACCTGACAACAACGACATTGAACTCATTTCCATAGATGAAAGAATTGTAGCTACCATCCGGTTTTCGGGCTATGCTAACGACACCAAAGTTCAACGAAAAAAGAACGAATTAATAAGCACACTTGACAAGCATTCTATCGAGTATAAAGATGAGTTTGAGCTGCTTGTATATGATTCACCCTACAAAGTATTGAACAGAAGAAACGAAGTCTTAGTTGTACTTAAATAATGCCTGAAGGTCCAGAGGTAAAAATAGCATCTACTTACTACAATGAATTTTTCAAAGGTTCTAATAACATTCAGTTTGAAGTTCTAACAGAATACTATGAAATAAAATACTTTAGTGTATTCGACACCATTGAGAAGCATCTAGCTAAAGACTTTCGACCTAGCTACACCATCGGTAAAAACATTTTTATTCCCCTTCAAAATAAGCAGACATTTAACTTTCATTTGGGCATGACTGGCGGATGGAGTGAACAACATATCAAACACTGTCACTTTAGAGTCTATAGTGGCACTAAAGAGTTGTTTTTCAGAGATGTAAGAAAGTTTGGTAAAATGAGGATTCTTACTCAAGAAGAAATTGATAAAAAACACAATATTGAATTCGATCTTCTGAATGACTCATACGATTTCGAACACCACTTTAGACATTTAAAAACAAAAATAAATTCTAAAAAATCGGTGTGTTCCGCACTGATGAATCAGTCTCTGTTTCCAGGGGTTGGGAATTATATAAAATCTGAAGCTCTGTATGCCACTAGACTTCATCCTGAAAAAAAATGGGGAGAGCTTTCTGATAAAAAAATAAAGCAACTCATCCTTAACACCCAAGATATTATGCAGCGAAGCTACTCAACTGGTGGAGCTGAATTAAAGGATTTCAAAAATCCTTTTAACGAATCCACTTTTAGCCTGCACGTTTATGGAAAGAAGACAGATAGCAAGGGGAATAAAGTGGAAAGTGCTCTCACATCTGACCAAAGAAAAAGCTGGTTTTGTCCAAACATTCAAAAATGAAATATTGCGTCCATTTCATATTTAAAGATGAGCAAATTCTGTTGCTGAAGCGAAAGGATTCAAATCCCTTCTATCCAGGTATTTGGACACCAATTATTGGAAAACTGAAAAAAGAAGAAGACCCTTTTAAAGCCGTTGTTAGAGAAACTATTGAAGAAACCCAACTGAAAATAGACAATCCTAATTTTATAAAACAGTGTGAATTTGATAACGACCAATATTGGTTTTTTCACTCCTCAATTGTTACAGATGATATCATCTTAAATCACGAAAACGACCAATTTGATTTTTTTAAAAGATATGAGTTGCCCCAAAATTTATGGTCATTTTTTAAGACTGTACTTGAGGAAATTTAGAGAAATTACTTTGTGAGCCTTTTGATGATAAGCGGTAAATAAACCAAATCAAAAAATACAGCTACAATAGCACTTATTATTGTAATGAACGAGAGCTGTGATACTGATTTAAATTCAGAAAACATTAAAGGCAATAAGCATATCATTACCACCAATGTGGTTTTAATTACAGCACTACCCGTATTATTCACCACCAAATTAAGTGCATCCGCTTTGCTCAAATTTCGCTTTCTGTGATTTGTATAAGCACTTATAACGTGTATAGAATCATCGATAATTAAACCAAATACAATGGTAAATATGAAAGCATTCGACAGGCTAAAATAAAACCCAAAACTGTACAGTACTCCGACACAAACCAGTATGGGAGATATGTTTGGCAATATGGCTATTATGAAGTATTTAAAATCAAAATTATTGAACAGAAAAAATAAAAGTCCGATTGAAAATATTGCTAAAAGCAAGCCGTAGATTAATTGCTTGGTCAAGTCATTACCCAACAAATCGAATAAATATCCAGCACCAGAATAATTGAATTCTAACGCCATATGCTCGAAACGATTTTCTAGCTTTTCCAACTTTGCAAGGGTTGCTAATGAGCCCTCATCGCCTGTTCTGCAAATAAAGAAATACTGGTCTTTGTAATCGTCCATGGCAAAGCCCATTTTATCAAGCATCAAGCCATTAAAATTGGTATTAGTGAAATCCACCACGAAACCCAATATCTTTAGCTCATCTTCAATATCTTGCAGAACGCCCTCGTCTTCAACTCCACCCTTATCTAAAAAAACAGTGATTGGCTTTATTCCACCAAAGTGAGTATCAAAAAAAGCAGTCTGTTGATAAACTTCAGATTTCTTATTGATTTCGTCCGTTAAATAGTTATCAATTTTAACATTACTGACTCCATAGACCCCTAAGGCAATGAACAAAAACATAAACAAATGAAACACTTTGCTAGTCTGACCATTTTTCAAAAAAGCAATAAATCGGTTGGTGTTTATTTCGAAAAATGGAATAGGTTTTGATTGGTTAAAGTTCTTATCTACGCTTATCGCATAAATAAGCATAGCAACAAATAAAGTCGTAACAACTCCTATGGAGGTAATTATTCCAAAGCGTAGAATAGGAACGATATCGTTTACTAAAAAAGTCAAGAAACTCATGGCAGTAGTAATGGACGTAAGCGCAACTGCCTTACCAACTGTATTCATTCTCTTCTTAAAAAATATTTCAACAGAATGCCCCTTTTTCTCCTGTTTGTTTGTCAAGTGCATAATGTCAGACAAGCATACAATAAACAAAATTGCAGGGGTAATAATCATTACAAGCTCAATACCCCCAAAAATAGTTTGAGAAATGCCTAGCGTAATAACTATACTGGCAATTACACTAAATACAGTAAGTGATACTAACTTGATATTTTGAGTGATAAACAAAAGGAATAAGAAACACAAAAAGCCACTAATAACTGTAAGAATGATAAATTCCTGAATCACCTTTTTGGAAAAATACAATTCACTTGGGGAGCGACCACTAATGTATACTTCCGCCATCTTATCGGTTAGCGTAGTGGCATAAAGAGAATCGATAAATACTTGATTATCCGATTTACTCATTGCACTTTCATTCTCAATAAGGAAGAGTAATTTTCTGCCATCTTGAGATATAAAATTATTCTGGCTCTGTACAATTTTTTGTTTGGTAAGCGTGTAAAGAGAATCGTTTTTTAAGTTCAATTTTCGTTTAGAAATGGGAAATAAGCCGGTATTGATGAGTTCCCTATCATTGATAATACTAAAAACTCTCTTGACGTATTTTGATGATTTCAACTCTTTGTGAAAAGCCTTCACTTCAAGCATCTCCTGATAGTTCAAACTATCTGAAAAAGATACCCCAAAGAAAACTAAATTATTATCATCAAGTACATTAATATCAATATTAGCAGCTTCTAATTCATTTATGATTCTTTCTGAATCAAAATAAATTTTAGCATCAGTCAATTGATACAAACAGAATCCAAATACTATTAAGGTAATCGCGAATAAATAGTACTTGAATCGCCAAAAGAAATTATACATGCTTTACTTCTTAATCGTTGATAAACCACCATCAACATGAAGAACTTGCCCAGTCATCCAAGATGACTTATCAGACAATAGAAATTCTATAGCATCGGCAATGTTTTTGGGCTGACCAACTTTCTGTAAAGGATGGCGTGAGTTCATTTGCTCTACTTGAGATTCTGTTCTGAATAATCTAGTAGAAAGTTTAGTTTGTACAACAGAAGGTGCTACACAATTAACTCTGACCTTTGGCGACCATTCCGCAGCTAAAGATCTACATAAGCCCTCAATAGCTGACTTACACAATGAAATTGAAGAATGATAAGGCATTCCAAGTTGTGCAGCCACAGTACTTATAAATACCAGTGACGAATTTTGAGCCAATTGTTTGTGAAAATGTTTAAGAATTTTAATCAATCCTAATACATTTATTTCATAATCTGTTTGAAAATCGCTCAATTTAAGCCCCGAAAACGGACGAAGATTGATAGAGCCTGGAAAATAAACTAAACCATCTATTTCGCCTTCTATAGAAGGAAAAGTGCTTTCATCTTGTACATTTATCTCGTGCTGATGACTCCCGCTTGGATTGGAAGTTAACTCAATAAATTCGTACTCATTTGACGCATTTTTAACCATGTATTGAGCGATATCGCTTGATGAACCAATAAGTAATACTTTCATTTTTTTTTGCAAACTTAATACTTTTTGTATAATTTTAACCTCTGAAATCTATACAAAATGAAAAAAGTAAGAGTAATTCGCCGCGAACGCTTCAATGCAGCTCACCGTTTATTCAATCCAAATTGGACTGATGAAAAGAATGAGCAAGTATTTGGAAAATGCTCAAATAAAAATTGGCATGGGCACAATTACACCTTATTTGTAACGGTTGAAGGTCATGTAGATGATGATACTGGTTATGTTATTGACTTAAAAATATTGAGTGACCTCATCAAAGAAAAGATAGTCAATAAGATGGACCACAGAAATTTAAATCTTGAAGTAGATTTTATGAAAGACTGCATCACTACCGCTGAAAATATTGCTGTGAAAATATATGAGCAGCTCGAGGAAGGTATTAAGTCCACAGGTAATCACTTATATAGTGTGAAACTCTATGAGACAGAAAATAATTATGTAGAATATTATGGATAATTCAAAACAATATAACGGAACAGCCCAAATCATAGATCTCAATCCTGAGTTGAGAAATATTGGCTTTGCCGATGGCATAAACATCGGAGGAGCACTCAATGATTCGGAGAAAGAGGTGATGATAGAAAAAGCGGCTGTAAAGTTCGGTGAATTTTTAGAGGCTCTAGGCTGTGATTGGCAAAATGACCCTAATTCTAAAGAAACTCCTCATCGTGTAGCCAAAGCCTATGTCAACGACTTGTGGGCGGGTAGATATAATGCTTTCCCAAAAATTACAACCTTTCCTAATTATGAATATGATGGAATAATCTTTGAAGGAAACATTCCAGTGATTTCAATGTGTTCACACCACCATCAAACTATTATGGGTAAGGCTCACATCGCTTATATTCCTCAAATTAATCAAGAAATTATTGGTTTGAGTAAGCTCAACAGAATTGTAGAGCACTATGCTAGAAGAGGTGCTATTCAAGAAAACCTAACGGTTCGTATTCATGACGCTATCA
Organism: Flavobacteriales bacterium; assembly: GCA_965277895.1. Classification (GTDB taxonomy): domain Bacteria; phylum Bacteroidota; class Bacteroidia; order Flavobacteriales; family UBA7312. The sequence goes on along the minus strand of CBDIDR010000001.1, from coordinate 595,014 downwards.
ATAAAATAGTAGAAAGTAATAAAGGTGTTGCCGTTATGATTGAGGCTTCACATAACTGCGTACAATGTAGAGGTATTGGACATCAAGGTACATCAATGAAAACCTCAAAACTAACGGGAGAGTTTATAGAATCTAATAAAACTCGTAACGAATTTTACGAATTCATAAAATCCTAAAATGGGAAAAGTATCGGTCATAGGTAGTGGGTTTTCTGGCTTAAGCACAGCCGCCTTTCTTGCAAAAGAAGGGCATGACGTTACCGTCTTCGAAAAAAATAAAGAAGTTGGTGGACGTGCTCGTCAATTCCAAGCACAAGGCTACACCTTTGATATGGGTCCTAGTTGGTACTGGATGGCAGATGTGTTTGATAAATTCTTTCATCAGTTCGATAAAAAAGCAAGCGACTACTTTGAGTTAATACAACTTGACCCTGGCTTTCAAATCATATTTGAAAATCAAAAAACGCTTAAGTTATCAGCCGACTGGTCATCCATTCGCGATCTGTTTGAAAGTTATGAAGAAGGCTCTTCAAAAAATTTGGAGGCCTTCATGAGAGAAGCCGAATACAAATACGATTTTGGAATTAACCAATTGGTATATGAACCTGGCCTATCCTTAAAGGAAATCTGCAAACCAGAGCTTTTTACTAATGTTTTTAAGTTACAAGTGTTTACCTCTTACAGAAAACACGTTGCAAAATATTTTAAAAACCCCTATTTAAAAGCATTACTAGAATTCCCTGTTTTGTTTCTTGGTACTGCACCAAGCCAAACCCCTGCACTATACAGTCTAATGACGTATTCAGGAATCAAAAAAGGTACTTTCTACCCAATGGGTGGCTTCGGTAAAGTGATAGACGCTTTCAAAGAGATTTGTCTTGAGCAAGGCGTAAAGTTCCAAACGGATGAAGCTGTAGAATCGGTAAATATAGAAGGTAAAAATATTCAGTCCATACAAACAACCAAAGGTATTTATGATACCGATATTGTAGTAGGCTCTGCAGACTACAATCATGTTGATAGCAAACTCTTGCCACCAAAATACCGCAACTATAATGATGCCTATTGGGAAAAGAGGACTTTTTCGCCATCTAGCCTATTATTCTATGTTGGTGTAGATAAAAAATTGGATAAACTCATTCATCACAATCTTTTCTTCGATGAAGATATTGAGCAACATACCGATGAAATTTACAGTGATCCACAGTGGCCTGAAAAACCACTATTTTATGTCTGCTGCCCTTCAAAATCAGACCCTCATGTTGCCCCTGAAGGCAAAGAAAATATTTTCTTTTTGATGCCCATAGCTCCAGGACTTGAGGATACTGACAAAATGAGAGAACACTATTTTGAAATAATGCTAAAAAGACTTGAAAAATACACTGGTCAAAGCATAAAAGAACACATAGAATACAAGAGAAGTTATTGTGTCAACGACTTTGTACAAGACTACAACGCCTACAAAGGCAATGCATACGGACTTGCCAACACATTACTTCAAACAGCAAATCTTAAACCTAAAATCATTAACAAGAAAATTAATAATCTGTTCTACACAGGCCAGCTAACTGTTCCGGGCCCTGGAGTTCCTCCATCAATTATTTCCGGTCAAGTGGTTGCCAAACACATTGTAGAATCTAATCTCATGACATTATGAAGCATCTATTCGATTCCGTTTCCGCTAAGTGCAGCAAGATGACAACTATCGCTTACAGCACAAGCTTTAGCTTTGGCATTAAAGCACTAGACAAGAAACTACACGCTCCTATTTATGGTATTTACGGCTTCGTCCGTTTTGCTGATGAAATAGTTGACACTTTCCATGATTACGACAAGCACCGTCTATTTCATAAGTTTAAAGAAGATACTATTGAGGCAATTGAGTCCAAAATTAGCCTTAACCCTATTCTTAACAGCTTTCAGAAAGTAGTAAATGACTATCAAATTGAATGGAACCTCATCAATACATTTTTGGATAGTATGGAAATGGACCTTGATGAAGAGCAAAGCTATGATACCGATAAATACAACAAGTACATCTTAGGCTCTGCCGAGGTAGTTGGACTGATGTGTCTAAAAGTATTCGTAAATGGAAATCAAGAGCAATATGAAAGCTTAAAGCCTGCGGCTATGAGCCTAGGTTCTGCTTTTCAAAAAGTCAACTTTTTAAGAGATGCCAACAGTGACTTTTCATACTTAGGAAGAACTTACTTTCCAGGAGTAAATATGGTCGAGTTTTCCGAAGAAGATAAAATCAAAATTGAAAATGATATTGAAGAAGATTTTGATGATGCTTTAGAAGGTATCAAAAATTTACCTTTTAGCTCAAGAGGTGGAGTGTACTTAGCTTACATTTATTACTACAATCTTTTCAGAAAAATTAAATCCTTGCCATCTTCAAGAGTAATGGAAGAACGCATACGTATTCCAAATACAGATAAACTTGCGTTGATGGTTCAATCAATGGTCAAAAATCAACTCAACCTTATATGAGGATTGCACTCCTTTTTCTTTTAACATTTAACCTTCAATTAGTTCAAGCAAGTGACTTCGATTACAATGAACTACGCAAGCTCTATATAGAAGCTTCAAACAACGAAGTAGAATGTCAAAAACTTTTCAAACTCACTGAAGAGAGCATCTTAGAAGAAAATATTCTAGCATATTCATATCATGCTATTTCAAAAATGCTCATCAGCAAATTTGCTCTTAACCCTCTATTTAAATATTCAGAATTCAATGCTGGGAAAGAAATGCTTGAGAAAGCCATTAGCTCAGACCCTAATAACCTTGAACTACGTTTCCTCAGGTATTGTGTGCAAATAAACACACCTAAATTTCTCAATTACAATGAAGATTTAGAATCTGACAGTTTATTTATTACTAGTCAACTAGAATCAAATGTTGAATTGAAATCATTTATTAACCCAATTTTTAATGCGTTATAATTATGGAAGAACAAGTCATTCTTGTAGATACCAAAGACAATCCAATAGGTAAAATGAACAAGCTAGAAGCTCATCAAAAAGGGCTTTTGCATAGAGCTATATCTATCTTTATCTTCAATTCAAACGGAGAAATGCTTCTCCAAAAAAGAGCATTGCACAAATACCATACTCCTGGATTATGGAGCAATAGTGCGTGTAGTCATCCAAGAGCTAATGAATTCACAAAGCAGGCTGCCGAGCGTCGTCTTAAAGAAGAAATGGGAATCTCTTGTGATTTATATTTTTCATTTAGTTTCTTGTACAAGGCAAGTTTTGAAAACGGACTAATCGAAAATGAATTAGACCATGTTTTCATCGGATTTTCTGACGACAAGCCCATGTTTAATCCATCAGAAGTTTGTGACTACAGATACATTTATTCTGAGCAGCTCTTGAAAGAAATTGAAGACACGCCTGAACAATTTACACCTTGGTTTAAAATATGTCTAAATAAAGTATTAGAAAGCCAATATTACCTTCAAAAAAATGCACTAATTGCTTAATTTTGTACTATGAGTTTGATAACAGGTCTTCTGGTAATATTCGTGACGTTTTGGGTAATGGAATTTGTAGCTTGGGCTACACACAAATACGTTATGCATGGCTTTTTATGGAGTTTACACAAAGACCATCATCAGGTAGATAAGACTAGAATATTTGAAAACAACGATGCTTTCTTCTTAATTTTCGCTATACCTGGCTCAACATTAATCGTATTTGGATCACCTTTATTTTTCTACATAGGATTTGGAATTACCTTGTACGGCTTTGCCTATTTCATTATTCATGAAATATTTATTCATCAAAGAATTAAACTGTTTCGCAATACCAAATCAAACTACCTTAAAGCCATAAGACGAGCTCATAAAATTCATCACAAAAATTTAAATAAAGAAGATGGGACGTGTTTTGGGATGCTTATTGTTCCTTTAAAGTATCTAAAACTTAGCTAGTTTTTCGTCAGCAAAAGCTCCTTTAATAATACCAGAACAATACACACTATAGATAGGTGCATTAATATCCCTGAAATCATTATAAGATATTTCACCCAAGTAATGCCATGCCACATCATCCATAGACCACCAAAAGTGACTATCAAAGAAAGTGTAGGCTCAATCATCAAAATAGTCTTCAAAAAAGAGGGTAAAGTAGTGAAATACACCATTACAGAAAGGATAACAAATAAGATGGAAAGAGTTATGACATGACTGTGAATAATCCCGTGAAGTTCACGCTCAGACATTTTAAAATGTAGCTCATCTGCCTCTTCATCAAATTCATTTCCCAATACATTTTCTTGTATCCCCTCTGCCTTAAAATCAGTGGTATGCTTCAGCATATCCAGTCCTGAAAAATAACCGAAAGCAAGTGCCAATAGAAAAACCGATAATGACAATCTTAAAGGCTTTGGTAATTGATGAAGTTTTAAATCCATTATGTTCTGTTAAAGTTGGCTACTTTGCCAATTTCTCATTTTTTGAGTCAGCGAATATACGGCCATTTTCATAGACTCAACAGAAATTGTTGCTCCAGAGATAGCTTGAACATCATTCACCTCTCGACTAAGAAACTGCTTTAACCAACGTTTATTGGCAATTTCTCCTCCGTAATTTTCTCTGTAGGTCAATATACGGAGTTTCAGTAACTCCATTTCGGATGAATATATAGCCATGAAATCAAACATATCGTGTTTGCTTGGTGCTTGTTGAATACAAGCAAAACCTATTATGCTGTCAGAGGACATAAGTTGATAGTAGTTAGAACTAATATCAATAGCGGATTTACTATAATCCATATCAAAATATTGTTCAAGAGTACTCTCCGCCTTAGCTAATGTTTTTGCAGAGGGTTGCCATTGACAATATGATGAAATTGGTATAAAGCAGAAAAAGAGTATTCCCAACCAAAAGGCAGGAAATACTCTATTCACTTTTACCGTCTTTTTATAAACTTTGTTATTAACCAATTTTTAAAAGATTAGAACCATACGGCAACGCCAAGGTTAAAGTGTTTTGTTTCTTCTGGAGAAGCTTCATTACTCTTTAGTTGGTAATCCGCTTTAAAGGCTGCTCCTTGATTTAGTTTATACGTAAGTCCAAAAGTCTTATCTGTTCTATCGTAAGCAAGATTAGCATCAAAACCATCTGTCTCTTCATGAGTATTGTAGTTCTCATATCGAGCAAATGCGACTAACTCATTTTCTGACTTACCTTCTAAAAGATTATAACCTGCCTCAATATAATACCCCAATAATTTAGACCCTACATCACTAGAGGTTTTAGCATTATACTCAGCTGTATTTTCTAAGTCAGCAAAAGTATACTGACCTCTAGCCTGAAATGCACCACTATTATAACGAGCATCAATACCCATCATCGTCATTCCTACTTGAGTTGAATCAGCTTCAAAATCAGTTGTCTCAGAATTACCTTGATAGAAAGAAGCTCCAAAGTTCCATCCTAACATTCCATAGTAAGATACTCTACCAGCAAAGTCAAAATCAGAAACTATGGCCTCAGCACCTTTCTGACGACCACTTCTAATCCCTTTACTTCCAGAAAATTTAGCTACCCCATTGTCATAGCCTAAAGGACCATTTACTACCATCAACTGATAATTCAAGGATTGCTCATCCAAACGTCCACTTAAACCTACACCAATCTCTCTCCAAGTAGTTGGCACGATATACTTGTCTACATTTGTTCTCTCAACACCATTGAATGTTGGTGGCTCATGGTATAAATTTTGAATACCCATTGGAATTAACATCAAACCAGCTTGTAAACTCATATTATCTTTGATTTTATAGTCTAAAAAAGCTTGCTCAACATATAGCTCAACAATATGTTCATATTCAATTTCAGAAACAAAAGTTACTTTGTCACTGAATTTATAGCCTAAAAATGTAACTAAACGGTGAACATCAAGTTTACCATTTGAATTCATTTTATTATCGTCATCTAAATTGAAGTTTCCATCAATTTGACCGTAACCTCCTATAATTAACTTATCATCAGAACCCAAAATATTTTCTGCAGTATTTTGAGCAAATAATGAAATCGAAAACCCAAGAGTTAACACCGTTATTAATTGTAATTTTATTTTCATTGTTATTTAGTTTGAAATTTGTTTCTGCAAATATATAACGTTTATTTTTATTTAGACTAATTTTAAATAAGGTTTTTTTGAATTATTTTTTTTCCTCTGATAATTACGTTAATTTTGAAGTATGAAAAACTACTTATTAATATGTATTATGCTTCTGAGCTGTACCCCTCAGGAGTTTTTAGTATCCTCATCTTATCAACATTGGGTAGGCGGAAGAAAAGAAACAGGTTCAGGTACTAATTATACATTCACATTAGTTGCTCCAGAACGTCATACCAATTTTAAAATCAATGGGATTTACGCCCACAATACGGTTTTAAGATTCAACGTAAATCCTCAAGAATTTGAAAAGGGTGACACTCTGAAAATCAATGCTTATAAAAGCAAAGAAAAGCAACAAACAGACTCTATCGATGCTCTTATTAATTATCAACTATTTGAAAAAAATCATTCCCTTCCAATTCAAAAAATGACTGAATTGGACAAATTATACTACCCCTAATTATAGTCAGTGCATTGCTTAAATAGTTTTAGCTATTTGCCAATAAAGAAATTATCTTTGTAGCACTATGCGAGGAAAGAAAACGGTTTTAATGATTTTGGACGGATGGGGACATGGTGACCGAACTAAATCTGATGCTATTCACCATGCCAACACTCCATTTATAGACTCTTTATACCACTCTTATCCGAATACCGAATTGCAAACGGATGGTTTAGCTGTTGGTTTGCCTGAAGGACAAATGGGTAATTCTGAAGTTGGACACCTAAACATAGGAGCAGGCAGAATTGTTTACCAAGACTTAGCCAAAATTAATAAGGCATGTGCTGAAAACACTTTAGAAGATATGCCACAACTTCAAGCCTCTTTAAAATACGCAATAGATAATAACAAACCTTTACACTTGATGGGCTTAGTCTCTGATGGTGGAATACATTCTCACTCATCTCATCTATTTGAATTGTGCAGATTAGCCAAAAAAGCAGGTGTTAAAGAAGTCTATGTTCACGCTTTTACAGACGGTAGAGATACTGATCCAAAAAGTGGAAAAGGATTTTTAGAGGCATTAGAAAATAACCTTCATGGAGCAAAGATAGCCTCAATATGTGGTCGCTACTATGCCATGGACAGGGACAACAGATGGGAACGCGTAAAGCTAGCCTACGACCTACTTGTTAAGGGCGAAGGGCAATGCTTCAATACGGTTAGTGAGAGTATACAAGCATCTTACGATAATGGTATAACGGACGAATTCATAAAGCCCATTACCCTAACAGAAAATGACAAATCTATCGCTACTATAAAAGAGGGTGATGCTGTAATCTGTTTCAATTTCCGTACCGATAGATGCCGAGAAATTACTACAGCTCTTACTCAAAAAGATATGCCAGAGCATGGTATGCAAACTCTAAACTTGCATTATACTACCATGACGATGTACGATAAAAACTTTAAAGACGTAAACGTCATTTTTGAAAAAGATAACCTACACAATACTCTTGGGCAAGTAGTAGCCGAAAATGGATTAAAGCAAATACGAATTGCAGAAACCGAGAAATATCCTCACGTTACCTTTTTCTTTTCAGGGGGTAGAGAAGCTGAATTTGAAGGTGAAAAACGCCTTATGGCAAGCTCTCCTAAAGTTGCAACATACGATTTGCAGCCAGAGATGAGTGCCCACGAAGTCGTTGCCAAAATAGTTCCAGAGCTTGAACAAGCCACAGCAGATTTTGTATGCTTAAACTTCGCCAACCCTGATATGGTAGGGCATACGGGCGATTATAATGCTATTATAAAAGCGGTAGAAACCGTAGACCAATGCACTAAAGAAGTCGTAGAAGCAGGCCTAAAAAACGATTACGCCTTTATCATCATTGCCGACCACGGTAACGCCGACTTTGCAGTCAACGAGGATGGAAGTCCGAATACAGCACACACCACAAATCCGGTGCCTTGCTTTCTACTCAACACCGAACACACGAGCATTAAAAAAGGAAAATTGGGCGACATTGCCCCAACAATATTAACCCTCATGGGAATAGCCATTCCCCAAGAAATGACTGGAGAAACATTAGTATAATTATGGAACATATCAACAACTACATTTCAGAACACAAAGACCGATTTATTAACGAGCTTATGGACTTATTACGCATTCCGTCCATCAGTGCCGACCCAGCTTATGCCGATGATGTACACGCCTGTGCCAAAGCGGTTGAAAGCCACCTCCTAAAAGCGGGAGCTGACAATGTGGAAATCTGTCCAACACCAGGATACCCTATCGTATATGGTGAAAAGATTATTGACCCTAGCCTACCCACCGTTTTAGTGTATGGACACTATGACGTACAACCGGCAGACCCTCTTGAATTATGGGAAAGCGGTCCTTTTGAGCCAGTGATTAAAAAAACAGACATTCACCCTGATGGGGCAATATTTGCTAGAGGAGCTTGTGACGATAAAGGGCAAATGTATATGCACGTCAAAGCCTTTGAACTGATGATGGAAACCAATTCATTAGCCTGTAACGTAAAGTTCATGATTGAGGGCGAGGAAGAAGTAGGCTCAGACAATTTGGGCGACTTCGTAAAAGCAAATAAAGAACGTTTGAAGTGCGATGCCATTCTCATTTCCGATACTGGCATCATTGCCAACGATACCCCTTCTATAACAACTGGATTAAAGGGTTTAAGTTATGTGGAAGTAGAAGTTACAGGTCCAAATAGAGACTTACACTCTGGCTTGTATGGTGGTGCTGTAGCTAATCCTATTAATATTTTGTGTGAAATGATTGCCTCATTAAAGGATGAGAACAATCACATTTCTATACCTGGATTCTACGATAATGTATTAGAATTATCTACACAAGAACGAGAAGATATGGCACGTGCTCCATTCTCATTAGACCAATACAAAAAAGCCCTAGACCTCAGCGATATTCATGGTGAAGAAGGCTTTACGACTATGGAACGAACAGGTATTCGCCCAACCTTAGACGTTAATGGAATATGGGGAGGCTATACTGGTGAAGGTGCCAAAACAGTAATTGCATCCAAAGCCTTTGCAAAAATATCCATGCGTTTAGTCCCTAATCAGACCGACGAAGAAATCACCAAGTTATTTGAAAACCACTTCAAGAGTATTGCTCCAAAAAGCGTTACAGTAGAAGTGCGTCCACACCACGGAGGTGAGCCATACGTTGCCCCAACAGATAGCCCTGCTTACTTGGCGGCAAGTGCTGCAATGGAATCTACCTATGGCAAAAAACCTGTACCTGTAAGAAGCGGAGGAAGTATCCCTATCGTAGCTTTATTTGAACAAGAGCTCGGTGTAAAATCTATACTTATGGGATTTGGTTTAGATAGTGACGCCATACATTCGCCAAACGAACATTACGGTATTTTCAATTATCTAAAAGGCATAGAAACCATTCCACATTTTTACACAAATTTCAAAGCGGAATTTAAGGGATGAAAATCCTTGCAAATGCAATTGTTACCTTAGCATTAATAATTAGTTGTAATGGACAAAACCCACAGATGAAGAATCATGCACACACCAACGCTCTTGTAGACGAAACAAGTCCGTATTTGTTGCAACACGCCCATAATCCAGTTAACTGGTATCCGTGGAATGAGGAAATATTAGCCAAAGCAAAATCAGAAGGAAAGTTACTTATTATAAGCATTGGCTATTCGGCTTGCCATTGGTGTCATGTTATGGAAGGCGAAAGTTTTGAAGACGAAGAAGTGGCACAAATCATGAACGACCGTTTCATAAATATAAAGGTAGATAGAGAAGAACGCCCCGATATTGACCAAGTGTATATGAATGCCGTTCAGCTCATGCAACAAAGAGGCGGATGGCCACTCAACTGTATTGCCTTGCCAGACGGCAGACCCGTTTGGGGCGGCACCTATTTCCCCAAAGGACAATGGATGGAACAAATCCAACAAGTCGCTAACTTCTACGAAGAAAAACCTCAAGAGATGTTGGAGTATGCCGAAAAATTAGCCAAAGGCATTCAGCTGTCCGAGCTAGTAACTTACAATTCTGAAGAAGCCTCTTTTTCGTGGAAAGAGTTGGAAAGCATGCTAAAGGTTTGGGACAGTCAGTTTGATAATAAAGAAGGTGGACCTAACAGAGCACCAAAATTTCCCATTCCCAACAACTATCAATTTTTAATGCGGTATGCTCATTTAAAAAAGGACGATAAACTCAGCGAATACGTTCAACTTACTTTAGATAAAATGGCTTACGGCGGCATCTATGACCAAGTAGGCGGAGGCTTTGCTCGGTACTCTACGGACAAACTGTGGAAAGTTCCTCACTTTGAAAAAATGCTTTACGACAACGCCCAATTGGTCAGTTTGTATAGCGAAGCCTTTTTGGCATACGGCAAACCACTTTACCAACAAACGGTAGAGCAAACCTTAGATTTTATTGAGCGTGAACTCAGCGACACAAGTGGGGCTTTTTATTCTGCCCTAGACGCCGATAGCGAAGGTGTAGAAGGCAAGTTTTACATTTGGAAAAAAGAGGAATTAAAAGCCCTTATTGGCGAAGATTACACCCTATTTTCTAAATATTACAATGTGAATAGTAAAGGCTTTTGGGAATATGGCAACTACATTTTACTAAGGGACAAATCCGACCAAGAATTTTGCCAAAAAGAGAAGATTGATTTATCCACTTTGGAAGAAAAAGTAAGCTCTTGGAACGCTATCTTATTGCAAGAAAGAGAGAAGCGTGTGCGACCAGGCTTGGACGATAAATCTCTAACCTCTTGGAATGCTCTAATGTGCAAAGGCTATACAGATGCTTATATGGCTTTTGGTAATATAGACTACCTCAATAAAGCCATTAAAAACGCCAATTTCATTCTCAATCAACAGCTACAAAAGGACGGTAGCTTGTGGCATTCTTATAAAAATGGGCAGTCTACCATCAATGGTTTTTTAGAAGATTACGCCTTCAGTATTGAAGCCTTTATGCGTTTGTATGAAGCTACTTTCGATGTACAATGGTTAGACTATTCCGAAGCTTTAGTGAGCTACTGCAAAAGGCATTTTTACGATGCCGAAAGCGGTATGTTTTACTTCACCTCATCCCAAGACGCTCCTCTAGTAGCACGAAAAATGGAAATCAACGATAATGTGATACCAGCCTCCTCTTCTACTATGGCAAATAACCTCTTCGTATTGGGACAGCTTTTAGGTAATGAAGACTATATACATATGGCAAAGGTGCAACTGAATAACATTAAAGCACAACTGCCCTCTTACCCTTCGGGCTATTCCAATTGGGCAAATCTTATGCTAAAGACTATCGCTCCATTTTATGAAGTTGCTATTGTAGGCAAAGACGCCACTTCTACAGCTTTAGAACTGTACCAAAACTATCAGCCAAACAGCTTATTACTGGGCAGTACTAATGAAAGTGATTTGCCTTTACTAAAAAACAAAATGGTAAAGGGACAAACTACCATTTACGTCTGTCAGAACAAAAGCTGTCAGTTACCCACAACGGATATTAAACAAGCATTAAATTTAATACAATGACCTATTTCAAAGAAGAACAGTATTTCAGACAAAAGTTACTCTGGCTAGTCATCTTATTTTTCCCTGCCTTTTCATTGTATGGCATCTATGAGCAAGTGCTGATGGGTAATGTCATTGGCGACAAACCCCTAAGCGATGGTGGACTTGTTAGTTTTTCATTAATTGTAGGCTTGGGCTTGCCCGTGGCATTTTGGTTTATGAAACTCAAACTAAGGGTAAGTGATAAGGGTTTGCACTATCAGTTTTTTCCCATTCATCTTAAGGAACGCCTTATTGCTTTTGAAGAAATTAAAAGCTACAAAGCCCGTACATATTCGCCCCTCAAGGAGTTTGGCGGTTGGGGTATTCGTTTTGGTTTTGAAAGTAAAGCCTACAACGTTAGTGGCGACAAAGGCTTACAGCTAGAACTGGAAAATGGTAGAAAAGTACTCTTTGGCAGCCAAGACCACAAAGCCCTAGAGAAAGCCATGAAAAAGGCAGAAAAAGCTACTTAGGCGAACACTCTTCTTCTTTGCAGTTCAAGGGAATAATTTGACGTTTTACCGCCAGTTCATTATAGCCCCAATGCCCCAATCGACTGATTTTTAAAAGAAAAAATAAAGGGACAAAAAGCCACAAAAGGGGCAAACGCAAAACAATTTGCCATACACTATCGAAACCGTAATAGACGGTTGATTGAGGGCTAAGGGATGCCAATTGTTGCAGTCCTTTTTCTTTAGAAATGAGTGTGCCGTCGTAAGTACGAATATCCTTTTGTTGGATATTACCAAAAACATCCAAGTTTTTGAGCAAACTACCAAAACGAACACACAAGGGGCACCAAGAGTCTATGTAGATGGTTAACACACTACAAAGATAGTGAATGCATTACTTCTTTGCTCCCGCTACAAATTCCTTAAGGTAAAAAGGCTCGTAATAGGCTACATCTTCAAATTGCTTGTTTGCAAATTTAGTGTACGCCAACTCTAGCATACCACGAGCAGAGGGGTAAATACCCAATTCAAAATGGGCGTTGGGGTGTGTTAAGGTATCTTGGCATTTGTCGGCTCCATCGCCAAAAAATAAAATCTTGCTTTGCTCTAATTCCTTGGCAAAACTGTCGGCATCTATAACCTTAGCACTAACAGGTCTTTGCTGCTTACCAAAAAACGCACAATAGACTTCCATACGTCTAGCATCTATCATTGGACAAAGGATGAAGTCAGGGTAATCCTCTACCATAAGCTGTGCCATAGCTTCCAAAGTAGAAATGGATATAAGTGGAATATCCAAAGCATAACATAAACCTTTAGCAGTAGATACGCCTATACGCAAACCGGTATAAGAGCCTGGACCGGAACTAATGGCAATAGCCTCTAAGTCCTTGGTGCTTAAGTGGTGTTTTGCCAGTATGTCTTGAATGAAAACCGTAAGCTGTTCGGAGTGGGAATACTTTTCAGATACTTCCTCAAAGCAATCGATAAGTTGTCCGTCTTTTGCCAAAGCTATGGAACAACTCTTAGTAGCTGTTTCTATGCTAAGTATATAACTCATTCAGAAGTAATAGAAATAGAATAAGAGCCGGCACCTACAGAAGTACCACTAGATTTAGCAACAAAAGCATCGTCTTCTAAAAGTCGGGATACAGCACTGTATGGACCTATAATTATATCTTGTCCTTCCTCTAAGCCACTTATTATTTGAATAAACTCATCGTTCTGAATACCCGTTTCTACCTTTATGAAATTAGCGTTATTTTCTTCAAAGGCAAATACGCATTCTACTTTGTCTTGTATGTTCGCGGTATCTTTTCTGGTGGTTACGGCCTGTATGGGTAAAGACAATACAGCATAAGCACGTTCGGTTTGTATGTCAACAGTAGCGGTCATTCCTGGTCGGAAAGAGACTTCATCCAAAATCCTAACTTTTACTTCAAAATTGGTAACCTGATCGGCACTAACACCCATAACATTGGCTGAATTGGCAATTTCAGAAACTATGCCTTTATAGATATTGCCTAAATAGGCATCCACTTCAATAAGAGCAGTATCGTTTAAGCTCACGCTATTAATGTCGTTTTCATTCACCTCAACGGCTACTTCCATAAGGTTAAGATTTGCCAAACGCAAAAGCTCTGTTCCTGCCATCTGTGCTGTTCCTACAACACGCTCACCCAATTCTATATTCAAACGTGAAATAGTGCCGCTAATAGGAGCGTAAATGTTGGTTTTGTTTAAATTTTCTTGTGCTTCTCTCAAAGAGGCTTCGGCACTTGATACCATATACTCTCCGTCTTCTACGCTTAGAACAGCTACTTTGTAAGACGCTTCTATTTTTTCAAATTCAGACCTTGAGATAGTTCCGTTTTCGAATAAAATTTTGTTTCTACTAAAATTCGACTCGCTTTCCGAAAGCTGAGCAATGGCTTTTTCTAAAGCTGATTTAGAGGTATTTAATGAGGCTTGACTTCTCTCCAACATCGACTGATAGGTATCAGGCTTTATCTTCAACAATAAATCGCCTTTTTCAACTTTATCGCCTTCCATAACATACAGACTTACTATCTCACCAGAAACATCTGGTGAAATTTTCACTTCTGTTTCAGGCTGTATTTTACCACTTGCCGAAACGGTTTCTATGATGTCTCTTTTCTCTACCAATTCTGTTTTTACAGAAATAGGGTCTTCAGAAGATATCCAACCAATTTGAGTGGCAATGAAAATGAAAAAGGAAATACCTCCAATGACTAGTCCTGAAACCTTCATCCATTTGGTATTCTTTCTTCTTCCGAAGTAAAATAAGACGGCACCTATAATAATAAATAATACTGCTTTCATAATCTAAAAAGTAAGGGGTTTGCCCATGTAAAAATCTAACATTTTGGTTTTAAAAATGTAATCGTACTTTGCTTGTAATAGGTCTGTTTCAGCTCTAAACAAGGTGTTTTTTGCGTTGTTGTAATCGTATGATGTAATGAGCTGTAAATCGTATTTCTCCTGCGTATATTGGAAGGATTGCTTTTGAAAGTCAACCGTTTTCTTTGAAGCAAGGTATTTCTTGCGAGCAGAAAGGGCATCGTTCTGAGCTTGTTCTATGGTCTTTCTCAAATCGTTTTTGGACTGCTGTAATCCGTATTGCGACTGCAAAACACCTATCTTCGCCTGACTGATACGGTTATTGGCTTGCCATCCATTAAATATTGGTATACTCAAATTCAATCCTATAGACTGACTTACGTTATCATTAAATTGGTCTTCAAAAGAGTAATCTTCATAAATTGGTAAAGGCAAAGTTGCTAAGGAATCATAGCCTATAAACTTGCGACTTGCTGAAGAATAAGCTGTTCCTAAACTTGCCGTCATGCTTAAGCGTGGACTTCGCCCTCCTTGTGCTATGGCTAAAGAACGTTCTGAACTTTGCAGTTTAGACTCCGCACTTTTAACGTTTGGCAAATTCTGAATGGCTTGATTGTATATATCATCGGTACTCAATACTGTAAATTGTTCGGAAGGTTCTACGTTAAAGTCTACAATACTAAAATCATCCGTAGATGGTAAGTCCAATAACTGCTTAAGATTCAATAAGGCTATGTCTCTTTGGCTTTCAGCATTAATAAGTTGTAACTCTTCTTGAGCCTTTTGTGCTTCTGTGTTTAATAAATCGCCTGCTGGCAAACTGCCCACCTCTACCATATTACTAATTCGCTGCACTTGTAACTCAGAAACATCAACTTTCTGTTGACTTACCAAAATCAAGTCTTCATTATATAGCAATTGCAAATAGGCTGTTACAATATTTACTGAAATATCATTAGCCATTTTCTCAGCATCGTACCTTGAGGCTAAGTAATCGTAATTGCTCTTGCGAATAGTATTAAGGTTCTGAAAGCCATTAAATAGCGTAACGGAGGAGCTTAAACCAAAGTTATTGTTTCGTATTCTATCTACCGTAATCTCATTGGTAACAGGGTCTATATTCCGTCCGAAATTGGTGTTGTCAGAGATGTTTCCATTCAAAGATGGCAAGAGCCCCATTTTAGATTGAAATAAATTCTGCTTTGAAAAGTCCGCATTTAAATAGGCTTGTTTTATAGTCAAGTTATTTTCTTGAGCATATTGCAGACACTCTTCCAGAGTCCATAATTTTTGAGAGTATAAATGTAATGTAAGAGTGCTAAAGAATAATAGAAAGATGACTTTCTTCATAACAACAAAGTTAGATAAAACTAATAACTAAGCTTTTTGACGCTTATTGTACTTTGACCATGCCAAAGCTACAATAGCCAAAGCAATGTATGGCATCACCATCAAATAGAGGATACCATCATTAATCCCTGCACCAATACTACTGCCTCCCTCAATATTGCTTTCTACTACAGATTTGCACATGGCACACTGTGAAAAAGCGTCTGTAAAAGCAAACAAGTTTAAAACTATAAAAAATAATGCTTTTTTCATAGGTACAAATTTACGCATAATACGGCATCATAAAAAGATATACCAACACACCCGTAATGGCAACATACATCCAAATTGGAAAGGTCCATTTTACGATTTTTAAATGCTTCTGAAATTCACCTGTAACTCCTCTGTATATTGCTAGCAAAGCGAGTGGCAATACAGGAATAGATAATAGGATATGTGAAATGAGAATAAAAAAGTAAGTAGGCCTCAACCATCCCTCGCCACCATAAGGCACTGGCGAATTAGATAATTTTGAAATGACGTAAGACACTAAAAATATAGCCGATAGAATAAAGGCACTCATCATAGAAATTCTATGAAGGGCTATCTTCTTATTTTTTATCCAGACGAAACCAACAAATAGGAGTACCGCCGTAGATGCATTTAAAACCGCATGAAAAAAGGGTAAAGACCTCAAATCAGCTCCACCAAAAGAGAGTCTTAAATCATCTGGCAAAAACATAAGTCCTGCTACGGCTAATGGAATAATAACCGATAATGCTACAATAAGCGGAATATAAAATTTATCGTTTTGATTCATCTTTATCCTTCTTGGCTAAATTGTATTCTGCCATTAATACTTTAATATCGTCTATGAGTAAATCCACTTCATAATCGCTTGTGCCGTCATATACTCCGATATTATTTCCATTGTCATCCTCTCTTGCTCTAATACGGCCTTCTTTGTCGACAAGAACAAAATACTCTGAATGCAAAAAGCCACCCTCTGCAGTACTGTCTTCCATTGCACTTACAAAATAGTTTTTAGCTATGCTGTAAATGTCCTCTCTGTTACCAGTCACAAAATTCCAATTGGATAAATCGGCTTCCATTTTCTGAGCGTATTCGAGTAATACTTCTGGAGTGTCGTATTCAGGAAATACGGAATGCGAAATTATTTTAAAATTAGGATAGTTTTCCATCTTTTGCTGTATTCGACGCATGTTATATGTCATCACTGGACAAATAGTCGGGCAAGTCGTAAAAACAAAATTAGCTAAGTAGATACTTCCTTGATAATCCTCTTGACTTACTGCTTCGCCGAACTGATTGGTAAAACTGAATTCTGGAATGTACTGATGCTGGGATTCATCTTCACCACCAACATATGGTAGGTGTGCAAAGTTATGATTGCCATAGCTAAAGAAAATATAAATAGCTGATGGCAGAATCAGAATTAGCGCTGCTAATAAGCCTTTATACTTCTTCATCTTTTATAAGGTTCCGAAGATGTAATGACCTTCTGTGAGTAGAATAAATACTAAATATGGAATCAATACAACTGCTGGCAATAGTATGGATAGTTTTAAACCCTTTACTTCATGTCCTAAGTGCATGAACTCCATTACAATATAAGCTGCCTTAATGATGGTTAATACAATAAATATTAGGTTCAATAGGGTTGTTCCTAAAAACGAATTGTCAATCAATACTGCAGGTTTAATAATTCCTAAAATAACCTCAACAGCGGTAACGATTAGTAGTATCCAAAATACTCTCCAAATCCACCATGTTCCTGTTTGCTCTGACATAATATTATTTTTTTGTTGTTAAACTAAATAGAAGAATGTAAATACGAATACCCATACTAAATCGACAAAGTGCCAATACAGCCCTACTTTTTCTATCATTTCGTAATGTCCTCTTCTTTCGTATGTTCCTTTGATTACATTGATGAATATCACAATTAAAATTACTACCCCACTGAAAACGTGGAAGCCGTGAAATCCAGTTATGAAGTAGAAAAAGTTAGCAAATAACTGATGTCCATATTCGTTGCGAATTAGGTTTGCTCCTAATACTACTTCTGCATTGTTCAAATACGCTTGTGCTGCCGCATCACTTACAACTGATTTATCACTCAATCGTATTCCTAAATCTGGACGTTGAGCTAAAGCTTCTTTTACGTCATCGATAGTAATATTTACGTCATCGGCATATGAATCTACTCCTACCAAATCGTATATAGAGTAAAAGTGCTTATCTTCATCTACCACATGAACGATCTCATGGTTTGGTAATTCTATTCCACCTTTGTCACCATGTATGAAGTGTCCCCACTCCCAAGCTTGTGAGCCTAAAAAGGTAAATCCACCAATTATGGTTAGTAACATCCAAAGTGTTACACCTTTTTTATCGTTTTTGTTTCCTGCATTTACCGCTAATACCATTGTTACCGAACTCATAATAAGTATGAAGGTCATAAGTGCAACGAACAATAAAGGGTGGTCACCTTTTAAGAATGGGAAGTGTGTAAATACATCTTCAGCAACTGGCCACAAATGCGAATATTTGAATCGCATAAAACCATATGCTGCTAAAAATCCAGAGAAAGTAAGTGCATCAGAAACTAGGAAGAACCACATCATTAGCTTGCCGTAGCTCGCTACAAATGGTTTTTCTCCACCAGACCATGCTTCTTTTTTATTTTTCGTAATGTCTGTCATTTTTTCTAGGTTTGAAAAGTTTTGCAATATTAATGATTATATAGTAAAAACAGGAATAAATAGAGCCATAAAAAGTCAAGAAAGTGCCAAAAAATAACACAAAGCTCAACTCCTAGATAATTATTATTGCTATATGCTCCTTTTTTTGCTTTGTAAGTCGTATACGCTAATGCCAATAATCCACCTCCTAAATGGAATAAATGCATAAGGGTTAAGACATATAAAAATGAGCCTGAAGCGTTACTTCCTGGACCTGTAAAATACACACCGTTGGTATACAACACCTTCCAAGTTATATACTGAGATAAGGCAAAAGCTAAACCTAATATGAGGGTGTAATTAAAGCCTTTTTTGGCTTTTTCTAGTTCATCATTTTTAATACTCTTCTTTGCCCAATTAATGGTGAAACTGGAAAGAATAATAAATACGGTACTTAAGTAAAACCATACAGGAAATTCGAAATCTAACCAATTGCCTTCCGCTTTTCGCACCACATAGGCACTCGTAAGACCGGCAAAAATCATTGCCATACTAATCATTGAAATCCATAATAACGGCTTAGCCGATTTCTTTTTTTGTTCTTCGAATGTTGTCATAATAGTTTATCAATAACGTAGATTAATTGTAAAATAGGAAGGTAGAAGAAAGAGGCAAACATGAGTTTTTTTGCGTCTTCATCTCTCAAGGTTTTAAAAAGGATAAGGGATTTTGTAAAAAACCATAAGCCAAGTAAAATAGCCAAAAGCATCGCCACAATGGACATCTCTAATGCTCCTGTGAAACTAAACACTGGCAGTATAGATAAGGGTATTAAGAATAAAGTATATATCAAGGTCTTTGATGCTGTATTTTTATCTTTTCCTCCCGGCAACATTTTGAATCCTGCTCTTGTATAGTCATCATCACAGACCCAAGCTATTGCCCAAAAGTGAGGGAATTGCCAAATAAACTGTATGGCAAAAAGTATACCTGCTTCAATTGAAAAATTGTTAGTCACTGCTACCCAGCCCAACATAAATGGTATGGCCCCCGGAAATGCTCCTACAAAAACCGAAAATGAAGTTGTTCTTTTCAAAGGGGTGTATGCTAACACATAGAGAAGTACTGATAATGCACCGAAAAATCCGCAATACAGATTAATCATAAACAAAAACAATACACCAAAGCTCCCCATGAATATGGACAAGAAAAAAGCCTGATTGACTTTCATTCTACTTTTAGGCAGTGGACGATCGGCAGTTCTTTGCATGAGCTTATCTAAGTCTTTTTCAATAATTTGATTGAAGCCGTTAGAAGAGGCTACAACCAAAAAGCCACCAAGAACTAAATAAAGCAAATCAATCGAATTGAATGCTCCGCCTGCAATAAAAAAGCCTGCAATGGCGGAAAAAACAACACTTGTTGTTAGTCTGATTTTTGAAAGCTGAAGAATGTCGCTTAAAGACATTTTATAAGTGGTTGATTTAGTGTAACTTACGCATTAATTGGAAGGATTTTTTCCAAAGGGTAAATTTACCACTTTTTCTATTTTCAATGCCCTGTAAAACGGATAAATATTTCCTTATTTAGAAATGGTCTAAAAATCGTAGTAGATATTTCTCAAATCTGTTTTCAGACCAAAGAATATATATTGATTTTCAGTACTTGTACTTAAATCTTCAGTAGTTCTATTTGAGACTCCTACCTCCAACTTCAAATAGGTAATGGGGTTTATCAGGTAACCCACCCTAAAATCAACAAACCGAAGGTCAGTCGTATTTCCCTGAGCTACTTCGTTTCCATAATCCTCTCTATTCTCGTCATAGCTTACAAGAATATCGCTTCCGTAGTTTCTTGAATCCCCATCAATTTGACCGCCATGTTTAGCGACAACAACTTTTAAGTCCGCCGTCCATCTTTTCTGTCTATACCTCAATATACTTACATTCTCCAAAAAGTTTGCTCCAAAAGGATGTGCTAAAGGTTGTGAATAGTGCGAATACGATAAAATAGGGTATTTATGACTGAATGTAAATGGTCTTGCAGAGTTTATCTCTGTCTGAAAACTTAGATTTTCATAGCCAAATAAGTCAAAACATTTGAACCCAATTTGCCCACCAAATTTATTAGCCCAATAGCCATTTCCTGCTCTTAACTCTGATAAGGTAAATTCATCTAAAACTAATTGACCATACAGATGAGACAAGTCGGAAAGTTTGTATTTGAGACCTAAACCCATAATGGCATTACCTTGTCTAGAATAAGAAACCGAATACTCAACGGGTCTATAAAATATTATGGGGTTTAAATAATTTATATTAAATACATTGCCTAAGCTGTCCTCTCCAATTAAAATCGACTCAAATAAACTCAAGGTTAATCTACTGCCAATATTTGCACTTAAATAATGAGTTGCGTTAAATTTTTCTCGACTGATATCCCTTCGATCAGTAATCAAGTCCAACTGCAGCAAACTTGAAAACAGATTGACGTACTTTATTTTCCAAATATTGGTGGTTAGTTTAAAGTAGGGATAATTAAAACTATTGTCAGAAAGTAACATGGATCGGTAACCGTCACCAAAAAAATGTTTGCCATGCCCTATTTCTAAGTTAAAATAATCACTGGCATCATAGTTTACATAAGCTTGGGAAAAATAAAAGTCTAAATCAGAATTCGTATTTATTCCATTAATTTTTGCCATTCCCTGACCAGGCACCACCCTGTCGTGAGCTAACATATAATCATAAATATAATCAGGTACATTCATCTGATTTTCATAGAATGAAGAGTTAAAACGCACCTTATTCCCGATTCTTCCTTTAAGCTCAATTCCTCTTGTATTAACGAATCTATTTTGATCATCAGCACCTACTTCTAAATGTAAAAGAGGGTTTACGTAAAATTCATAATTTTTTGATTTAACAAAAAATAAATTGCCATTCAAAAAATTGTGGAGATACGTTTTTTTTGTTTCTATTGGCGAAATAGAATTATAATAGGTCGTATCATTTACGGATAGTTTGAAGGGTTTAATAGAGGTGTGTTCAGAAATTCCAATGGCATGCAAATCTTTTTCAAAATTAACATTATAGGTATGGCTTAAAGGAGCATTGTACTGAGCAAATGACACTTTAATTAGTAACAGAAAAATAAGTTGAAACAGTATTCTTTTCATACGAAAACAAAGGTAATTAAAAGATTAAGACAGCAACTGCTTATAGTTAGCTGCTATTTCATCCCACGAAAATGTAGTGTTAATGGTCTCAATTGCAGATTTTGAAAACTCATGAACTGAAACGTTATCCTCAAAAAGAGTGTTGATCATATGGGCTAAATCCTTAGCATTAAGTGATTCAAAAAGCATGCCATTTTTGTTGTGGTCTATGACCTCTTTAAATGGCGGTATGTCAGATGCCACTACTGGTAAACCATAGGACATAGCCATCAGTAACACACCACTTTGAAAAATTATTTCATAGGGCAAAACCATAGCATCTGCTGCCTTGAAATACAATTCTCTCTTAGAATCAGAGACATAATTTATATCTAAAATTACACGCTCACTTATTCCAAGCTTATCGATGAGGTTTTGATATTCATCAAAGCTTTCCTTCCCTGAATCACCAGCAATTATCAAATGAATGCTAGAATTAATACCTACCATAGCTCTTAGCAAAATATCGAGTCGTTTGGTAGACTTCAAGCGACCAAAGAAAAGTATGTAAGGTGTTTCAATATCTAAATTTAATTCCTTTCTAGCATTAGCCTTAGTTATATTAGAGTCAGGTAGTTCTATAAAACCACCGTGTTTTATTATGCAAATCTTCGAATGCATTTTTGGAGATATTAAGGGCAGTATATTTTGCTTTGAATACTCATTATGAACAACAATATACTCCGACCAATGGTTGTAAATCAATCGATGATACATTTTATTATCTTGATTCGTGAAAGATGAAACATCATGAGAAATAGTTATGATTTTGAAGCCAAACAACTTACACATAAAGTAAGTTAAGAATGCCATATTGTGAGTAGAAAATACATGAACGATAACCTCCTTTACACCTTTTCGTTTACAATCTATGCAAGACAAGATAATTCCTTTAAGAAAGTCTATTAATTGATGAAGCTTAGAGGAAAAGAAAGTTCCAAAAACTACTTTGGAAACTATTGATTTTGAATGGCTCTCAAAGTTAGAGTATATAAACGTCTGAACGTTTAAATCGTTAAAAGCTTGGCATAAATAAATATCATAATGATTCATGCCGCTTTTAATCCCTACTGGGTCTATTATGGCTACTCTTTTTTCCATCTGCTTAAATCTACTTCTAGTAGGGATTCTAATTTCTCAATATCAGCCAGGTAAAAGGCTCTAATTTTTGATTTTAATTCATTAGAAAAAATGGGTTTATTCTTCTTTAGAAAGACTCTTTTTTTCACGAGCTCAAGACTCTTTTTTGATAGTAAAAACTTAACTGATTTCCTTATCCAATTGAATTTATATAGAAACGATACTAAGCTTGATGAGGGCGACAAAAAAGGATTTTGAATAGTGAAATCTATATCCAACTTTTCAATGTCTAAAAAGTCTGTAACCTCATTCATTATTTGAGCAGTTCTAATTTTAAAATCTGAATAGAAAATGATTTTTACTCTGTCTTTTCCAAAAACAGATAGGTAACGTTCAAGCTGACTATTATATAGCCCTAACTCTATAAATTGCTGAAAAAATTGCGAATATTTTTCCTTGTTTGAAATAATATCCTCAAGACTCAAATTACAAAATCCTAGCCGACAATCCATGAGGTAATGAGATAATGCTCTTTCAAGTGGGTCTCTAAGCATGATAATTACTTTTGCGTCCTCATTATAATCATGAATGCGTTTTGGCACATCCTCATAAAATAAGTAAGATACACTTGCCTCGCCCATAATCTTTTTGTTTTCAGAAAATAGACTGTGATAATTTTTAGTGTTATCTATTGACTTAGAATCATAGTATAAAGAAGATACTTCTTTTGATGAAAAAAAGTTAGGTTCTTTGACTGTACTCATGCTTACATTTGCATGATTACCTAAATAATAATGGAGTGAGGTTGTTCCTGCTTTTGGTGCGCCAACTATAAATGTATTTACCTTCATAGCTACATTTTTAAACCTTTAAAATAGGAGGATTGAATTAATATAAACGTGCTCCATTTCTTTTCAAAATTGGAACTTAAAAAGAACCTTAATGTCACATAAAACCATAATTGAATAAGGTATATAAATGAGAAACGAGGTTCATTTTTTTTCAAAAAATACACATGATTCTTACAGTTTTGCTTAATAAAAAATTCGCTGTAATAATTAGAACCCTTTGAACTCCTGGACTTTGTTAGACTACCTATTTTATGAAAAAATTCCACGTCATGCATATACCTTATCTTATGCCTTTTATCTAGTTTTAGCCTGTAAAAAAAGTCAGCATCATCAAAATAAACGAAATATTTTTCGTCCATATTTCCAATATCTTCAAAGACTTTTTTGTGAATTAACACACAGCACGATGGAGCGTAATCAACAATGTCATCTTCATTATACTGTTGGGTATCCAGCTCTCCTTGACCTCTGTGATAATTTAGAAATGCCTTATTTCTATTATAGAACCCACCGGCATACCAAATTTTGTTTGGTAGAGAAAAATAATTCATCTTAGGAACTACCACACTAGAGTTATACTTGAGCTGAGTATTCAATAATTTGGAAAGCAAACTTGCTTCAAAAACAGTGTCATTATTCAGTAAAAGAACAAAATCACAATCGTTTTCAACAGCCAATTTTATTCCTTGATTATTACCAGTTGCAATGCCTAAATTTTGCTCGTTTTCAAGCAACACTTTATTGGGAAAGTCCCATGATTTGATGTGTTCTACCGATTTGTCAGAAGAGGAATTATCAATAAAAAAAAGAAGGAAATTTTTATAATCTTGATGCTGAATTGATTTGAAAAAATCGTCTAAGACATGTTCACTGTTATACGTAACGGTTACAATTCCTATTTTCATTTCATTAAGCCTTTTTTCTTCATTTCAGTAATAGACTCCTCGTAATTATCTGATTGTATTTCTTGACGCTTTACCCAGTCAACAAAGTTTCTAAGGCCAACTTCAAAAGACATTTTTGGGCTGTAACCTAATACTTCTTTTACTTTTTTAATATCCGCTTTATTGTGACGAATATCTCCTATTCTATAATCTCCTGAAATGTTGATCTCAATATCAGAATCGTACAGCTTTTTTAGACTGTCCGCTAAATACTTTACAGTTGTTGAAACTCCTGAACCAACATTAAGAGCTATATTATTTTTGATATCCTTTTGAATGGCCAGTATAGTAGCATCAATCACATCATCAATATAGACGAAATCTCTACTTTCTTCACCATCTTCGAACACATTAATTGAATTATTATTCAGTATTCGAGTTGAAAAAATGGATAGTATGCCAGTGTAAGGATTTGTCAGTGATTGACCTGGCCCGTATACATTCTGATACCTAAGAGCCACAGCAGATATGTTCAAGCTTTCACAACTCATCAATACCATTTGCTCTTGATTACTTTTTGTAATCCCATAAATTGATTCAGGATGAATTTTTGAATTTTCGTCCGTTGGCATCAGCTCCAACTCACCACCACAATGGTTGCATTTACACTCAAACTTTCCGCTATCTAAATTACTTTGATTTCTTCTTTCTGGAAAGACTTCTCCATGTTTTTCGCATAGATATTTACCTTCTCCATAAATAGCCCTTGATGAAGCAACTATTACTTTTCTTACGTTGTGCTGAGAGTTTGCTAATACATCTAGCATTTTGGCTGTTCCACCGCAATTAACCTCAACATATTTGTCTATTTGATACATAGACTGACCTGTCCCCGTTTCAGCAGCTAAGTGCACAATAACATCATTCCCATCAATCGCTTTTTGCCAATCGGAAAGGCTACGCACATCACCATTAATAAAACTAACCTTATCTTTTATGGAATTATATAAAAACGACTGCTCAGGGGCATCAGAGTGAATCTGTTTCGAAAGATTGTCCAAAACAGTTACTTCATATCCTTGCTCAACTAAGCACAAGCTTAATCGAGAGCCAATAAAACCCGCTCCTCCTGTAATTAATATTCTTTCCATCTGAATTTTTCAAAAAAATGTATCGTTCCAGACATCACAAAGGTTAAGAAAAAAGGCCTAAGTAATAACGGCTCTGACATCAAAGAAATTACTATAAATATAAAAAACCATAACCGTTTTTCCAAAATGAACTGCTGAGAATAAAGCATGTAGAACACAACAATGAAAAAAGGAATTCCTGCAGCGGCTAGAAAAAAGCTTACCGAATTTGTCGATCCTTTTTTTCTGTTTGTAAAATCAACTGCATTAAGGTTTAATGAATATGATGTGTTTTGTCGAGTACTAACATATTGTTCGTCATCTAAACCTACTCCAGTTAGCGGATGATCCGCAAGTATATACAGTGGCTGTACTAAATCAAATAACCTTGCCTGAAAAGATACTTGTCCGTCACCAGAAATTTTATTCTGAACATTTGCTGCAGTAATAACATAAATCACGCCTATCACACCAAAAACAAGAATGGATATATATACATTTTGCTTAAAGGTGTTGAAGAAATATAAAATCAACTGAATAAACATCACTAATAAGCCTGTTGTAGAAAATGTGCTAACAATTGACAGTATAGATAGCCAAAAAACTAGTCCTCTTTTTTTCAAAATGAAAGCTTCTATAAATAGCAAGAGGTTCATAAAGATTTGCAATATCCCAGGCTCCCAAAAGATGCCCTGATTTCGTGCAATTTCAAATGTAGAAAAGTTAATGAGGTGTGTTTCTCCTAAATAATAAAACAAGTAATTATATGTTAGGCAATCATACCTTTCAGTACTAATTTCGGTCAAGTTAAGCTCAATATATGGATAAATAAAAAAGTTGATTAGGCTATGAATCAAAACAAACTTCAATATAGTCCGTACATGTGAAATGAATTTACTTTTATTCTCTTCTCTTGAGTAGTATAGAGCCGCAAAAATTGAAGATGTAAATACTAAAAGATTTGCAAATAACTTTTGAATAGATTGCTCAACATCAGCAAAATAAAAATTAACTAATAGGAGTGATGTAAATAAACCAAATAATTGAAAGAACTTAGCAAGCTCATTTTTATATAAGCCACGGATAAAAAATAGAATTAAGAAGAGAAAGAAGATTACGAAAAGTAACTCCTTTCTAAAAAATACAAAACCTAAAGTCCCTCCTGATAATAAGAGCAGTAGCATAGGGAACCAGTTAAAGTTATATTTTTTTAAGTCAATTTCCATTTACTATACTTCAATCCAAGTATTTGTTGTTTGATCAAATTTCTTAATCACTTTTGCGGGAGTCCCCACCGCCATCGAATAATCAGGAATATCTTTTGTAACAACAGAATTAGCTCCTATAATACACTGCTTTCCAATGTGTGAGGATAATACGCATACATTTTCTCCTAACCATGTTCCATCACCTATTAGTACTTCCTTTTTAAATCCAATGCCTTGCTCTTTATAAGGCTTATTTCCATCTTTAAAATGGTGATAGTTGTCAGCTAAATAAACATTATCACTTATCAACACATTACTTGAGATATGAACTCCTCTTAGAGCAACAATATGTACATTTCTTCCAATATATGTTTTAGCTCCTATACTTAGCTTTTCATTCGGTGAACCATCTTCTTCAACAGCAAGAAGCCAAGAGTTGGGCTTTATGTAAACTTCAGATTCAATAGACATATATTTAGCCCCATTAATACTAAAAGGCATACACAGCATTGACTTCCTACCCAGTTTTTTGAATGAGCTTCGATAAAGTAGAGTGAATACTTTATCATAAATCTTTTTTAAAAAATTATGAATCCTTTCCATTATTCAGCCAATTGACATTCTGTAAATTTAATATCTCTTTTAATTTATTCACGTCATCCAAGAAAAAAGATTCTAATTGTAGTCTAAGCTTATCATCAATTCCCTTCTTTGTTTTAGTTAAGTTTTTTCGCATAACCAACTCTCTGATGAGTTTAGTTTTCTCCTTTCCAAAAAGTCTATAAAAACTGTTTTTTAGAAATGAAAGTCCTGAAAAATATTGCAACAGAGAATTCACCCATTTTCTTTTTGGAACACCTGTACTCTTCTTGTTCACCATAAAGTTAGATGGCTCAAAAGAGGAATCTATTTCTAAAAAGTCAAAGATATCTGACAGTGTTCCATTGATATCTTTTATGAAATTTTCAAAAAATAAGACTTTAACATCTTTAAATTCTTTTTGATAGGCTCTAACCTGATTAGAATACAAACTTAAGCCTTGATAATACCAAAAGGAATTAAATTTTTTGTCCGAGCGTTGTTGCTCTTGATTAATAGCTTCTTCAAAACTTAGATTCTCAAATGTTGATAGATTGTGCTGATAATTCGAATATGCTCTATCGATTGGGTTTCTCAATAAGATTAATATTTTGGGTTCATTCTCCAAGGCTTTAATCTTTGGGATAACCTCGTCATGATGAAACAAATACTGAGTACTGGAGTCACACAAAATCTTTTCCGTCTTGTCTTTATATAGGTCAAAATATTCGTTTTCATCTAGAATAGAACTGCGTAGCAGATAGGGTTTTATTGGATCTTCCTCTGATACCCCAAGAATTGAATCTTTAATGAAATATCTGGGCTCTTTCTCTGGAATAGATATATCAGGGTGCTGCTTCAAATAATGATAAAGCGAAGTCGTTCCTGACTTTGGAGCTCCAACAATAAAAAAATTAGGATACTTTATCATTTAATCCAAGGTATATATATGGTATAAAAACCGAAATTCTTTTTAATATAAATTATCATCAACGCATTCCAAAATATTCCAGAAACTGCACTTGCTATGGCTGCTCCACCAATACAATAAATAGGTATCAGCAAATAATTTAAACCTACATTAATGATTGCTGCTAAGATAAGTATGTTTTGAAATACTTTTTGCTTGCCAACCATTTGTAAAAATGTACCTACAGAACCCGAAATTGCACTAAACATTTTACCTATAGACAATATGATCAAAGTATAAGATGCTACTTTAAACTCATCGCCAAAAACACTCAAAATGTATTCTGGGAAAAGTAATAATATGGTTAGTACAGGGATGCTCACCCAAAAAATTGTTTTAGTGGATTGTTGAACTATCTTTTTTAGTGCTTCTATATCTCCAGTAGAATGTATTTCAGAAAATTTCGGAGCAGCAATACTATTCACTGCCATAAGCCCCATGTATGATAACATTGATAATTTCAGGGCAATATTATATATCCCTACTTGAACTGAACCACTAATATTTGCCAACATAAATAAATCCACTTTTCCCATAATTATCATCATCGATTGCCCAAGCAATAGCGGAAACGAAGTGGTAAGTAATTCATTAGTTGACAATGGCTCCTCATTAACGATATTCTCTACACTAACTTTTGCTTTGTGATTGAACCATAAAAAATAGGATAATAATGTAAGAATGAATACACTTGAAACATAAGCATAAATAGGTAGCATCTCCGATGTGGTAAACATAGAAAACATTACCAATAGGATGAATACACCTAATGTAATCGCTACATTATTTAGAAATGAATACGACAACATTTTTTTTAGTCCACGTATCGCCTGAACATTCATATAAAATAGCACCAAAGGAATAAAGGAAAATGAAACTACTAACAAATAATCTCTGTTGAGGTTCATAAATTCTGCTATTTCAACAGAAAAAAACAATAAGAGTAAAGTGAAGAAAATAGCGGAAAAAGTGACTAGTGCAACCGATTT
Source organism: Flavobacteriales bacterium (assembly GCA_965277895.1). Taxonomy (GTDB): domain Bacteria; phylum Bacteroidota; class Bacteroidia; order Flavobacteriales; family UBA7312. The sequence goes on along the minus strand of CBDIDR010000001.1, from coordinate 565,582 downwards.
GAAATATAACTGATTAATCAAATTTACCGAGCCGTTCTTAGCATATTTTGAAATAAATCTAACTAGTGAAGTGTCGATTCCTAACCTCGAAATAATACTCAATATTTCTACCACCAATAAAGCCGTTACATACTGCCCAAACACAAACGCTCCGTACTTATTGGTTATGTAAATTGCAAAGCCATAGCCTACAACAAGTCCAAATAATTTTATCATTAAAGTACTTGAAGCTCCTCTCAATAACTCCATCAAATGGACATCATCGTACAAACTTTTTAGATATGTTCTAATTTTATTCAATGAATACTTCTTGAATTACTAATAATCAGAATTGCTTTCTAGGCCTTTAAAAATTTTAAGTGCCGAAGATGTCCCAAGTCGTTTAACTCCTAGATTAATCATACGGTTGGCATCTTCTCTATTGCGAATTCCTCCTGATGCCTTCACTGGTAAAGGAGATGAATATTTTACCATAATTTCAATTCCTTCAGCTGTCGCACCACTGGGACTTCCGTCAATAGTTTTAAAAAAACCTGTTGAGGATTTTACAAAAACATCATTGGCTTTTTGAGTGCCAAAATTTTCAATGACAGTATTCTTAATAAGGGTACAAATTGATGATATTTCATCGTTTGTTAGGGCAGCAGACTCAATAATCCACTTCGCTATTTTGCCATTTTTAAGACATAAGGACGTGCACAGTAAAACCTCATCGGTAATTTCTGAAATATTGCAATTGATAAAACTGTTGTAGTTTATGACTATATCTATTTCGTCTACTCCCAAATTAATAGCTGATTGTATTTCATCGAGCTTTTGTTGGTAAGGCGAATCTCCTAAAGGAAAATCGATGACGGTTCCAATAAGAACGTTGCTTTCTTTAGCTGATATTAACTTTCTAGCTAGTGAAATGTACGACTGACGTATCATTACAAGTTTGAATTTATAGTCAATGGCTTCATTGATTACAGAAGTGACATTAGCTATATTTTCTTCTTCCGAAATATGTTGTTGCTCGGATGTTTTTAGATAGGTAGAATCGAAAAAACCAGTAATAGAATCAGTCATAAATGCTCTGAATTGGTAAAGTCTATAAAAATACTTTTTTTATGGACACTAAAAAAGGCTTGCCAAAAATGACAAGCCTCTTAAAATTATTAATTAAAACTTAGTTTAGTCTAAAGCTGATTGGCACGTTGTATTGCACCTTTACGGGTTTTCCTCTTTGCTTTCCTGGCCTAAACTTAGGAAGGCTTTTTACAACTCTAACCGCCTCAGCATCTAGGTATTTGTCTACACCTCTAAGAATTTTAACATTTGTTACCGAGCCTGTTTTATCAACTACAAAACTGACAAACACCCTTCCAGTAATATTGTTTTCCTTAGCAATTGGTGGATACTTTGTTTTTCTGGCGATGAACTGCATTATTTTAGTTTGAGTACATATTTCATCAGAACACCCTTCGAATCGAGGCATATCCTCAACGACCATAAAGACCTCATCTGTTGTCTCTTCCTCTTCTTCAATAACTTCTAAATCTTCATCTGACTCCGTTTCTTCAATAATCGTTTCTTCAATTTCCTCTTCGTTTTCAACGATAACGATTTCATCTGGTGGTGGAGGTGGAGGTGGAGGTGGTTTTTCTTCTCTAAAGGTATTCTCGATTTCTTCTTCGAAATCAGCCTCTAAAATTAAGTCACCAAGAGAAGACACTACTTTTTCATAAGTTCTGTATTCAAAAGCACCAAGAACTATCAAAAGAGATAAAGCCAAACCTATTTGCATAAATAAGCCTCTTTTTTTCTCTAAATCGACTTTAGGATTTTTCTTTGGGTCCATATTCAATAAATGTTACTCAACAAATTTAAACTTTTTTACAAGAAGTGGTTGAGGTTGAAAAGGGAATTTTACGAAAAAGTAAAATGCCTATCAAAATTCCACAAATATCAGCTAGCCAATCAAAGATATCCATGCTTCTATTTTCAAAAAAATAGCCTTGAGAATATTCTAAAGCAAGACCGTACATGGCTAAGCCTACTATCGTATAACGGAATGAGGTTAAATTATATTGCCTTTTATCAGCATATGCTAATAAGATAAAAGCAATCATAAAAAGCGTGGCATGAACTAACTTATCGATATGTAGCCTATTCAAAAAATCAAATTTTGAGATATCGTCACCAGGAAGTGCGTGTAGTATCGCTATTAACACTAACCATGATATAGCGAAAGTGTAACGCATTAATGAATCAAATCCTTGTAATCATCAGCAGATAACAAACCATCTAATTCTGAAGTATCAGATAGCTTTATACGAATCATCCAGCCTGCACCATAAGGGTCTGAATTTACGGTTTCTGGAGCATCTTCCAAATCAGGGTTAAAGGTCAATATTTCTCCAGAAAGCGGCATGAATAAGTCCGATACGGTTTTTACAGCTTCTACTGTTCCAAAAACTTCTTCTTTGTCAATAGTTTCGCCTTCCGTTTCAATTTCAACGAAAACGATATCACCCAATTCGCTTTGTGCAAAATCCGTGATTCCTACTACCGCTTCATCACCTTCAATTCTTACCCATTCGTGATCTTTAGTATACTTTAATTCAGCTGGAATATTCATGTTTTTAAAATTTTATTGGTGCAAAAATACAACAATTTGTCGTATTGTTTTTCTATTGTGCTAAGGTAAATCTCACACTAAATCCTCCATTTGTAACGGCGGATGGAAAGCTATTTGATACATATGGATTTGTCATTACTTTGTCGAAGAATAGACGTAAATTAAATCGGCTACTTACCACATAATCAGCGGTAAATTTCATAGACAACACACTATTCCCTCCTGTTATTTCCTCTAAATTCTCCTCAAGCTTTCTAATAACTACTTTGTTTGAACGTATTGAAAAGTCTAACTTTAAATCTAGGTCGGAGCTGATTTTTTTGGCTCTTCCTGCCGCTTTTACATTGAATGTTAATTCTTTAATTCTATAGCCCGTACCAATAATCAATTCGTTAGAGGCTCTTTCCGTTAGCTGATTATTACTCAAACCAAGGTTAAGTGTTCGTTCCTTTTTGATTTCAAAACGAGTCGTCAAGCTATTTTTGAATGTCATATCCACTTTAATTAAAGGGTTAAGACTTTCTCTTAACGTTACTTGATTAATTTCATACTTATCATAGTAGTTTAAAGTTGCTTCATTGACTTCATTTGGCCAGTCCTCAAATCCTTGTTCATAGTCTAAACTTGTAACATAATTACCAACACTGTAAGTTGATTGGTATGAATGGCTAAGAATAATATTATTCAAGCGTTTTTTAATCCATTTTACATTTCTAAGTCCATCAAAATTTATTCTCCAATTTGGCATTGGTATATTCGGGAATTTATTTAGGCTGACAGTGGATGGATTTTTGCCAGCATAAGCCGCTAAAAATGCTGGAATCAAAACTTCTTGTGAGGTGCTTTGATAACCTAATGGAAAGCCAGTACTATCAACAATTGAGTTATCATAAGGGTTTTCATTTGCTAGCCTATTGGCAATAGCAATTCTGTTGTTTCTAAATTCTTGGAAAGTCTGATTTGAATGGTTTTCAGCATCGCGAATAAAAGCAGTATTCCAACTAATAAATGAGATACTATGACTTCCATTTTCTATCGCATTGAAAGATTGATAGTCGTTCACCAAATCATCATACCTAAATATCTCTTGAGAATTATTTGTTTTGGTTCTATTTGCCGTAAGCTCTATTCTGAAGCCTTTAGCTGGCTCAAGTGTACCTCTTAAGTTTACTGTTTCGCTGTTGGTGAGTTTAAAGAATTGGTTTAAATCTGTTCGGTTAGTCAGCCAGCCTCCTTGAGTACTTAACTCTCTAATATCTATATCCTGACTACCCAATGCAAATGGTATTCCTGGTGCCATAGCATCCCAATCTTGACCAAAGAAATGAGGTTTTTTTGTGAAACCTGGCATTACAATTCCTTGATTTTGTCTGTATGAAATAGAGACATTTCTCACTAGCATTGTTGTTCTCAGCAAAGTATTTATTACATCCTTTATGGATGTTTTTACCGTGTCTTGAACTTCATTTGGTAACTGCACTACTCTTGCAGAAGTTCTTGAAGCTCTTCGCGGATTAGGCTTATTTAATTTTTTGAGGAATGGTACTTTATTGTATAACTGAGTGAAGTTGAAGGTTGTATTTACCTGCTTATTATTACTGTTTTGTATGGTATTACCTAAACTTTGAATACTTAAAGGTGCCGATAACCAATCATAGTTTGCTGTGTATTTAGTATTCATATTAATCCATGACGTTAACGGAAACTTGGAGAGTGGCACATTATAACTGGCATTAATAGAATGATGGTATAGGGTAGGTCGACCAAAATTGAGGATGTTATTCCAAACTGAATCTCTTTTAACAGAATAGTATGGGTCAGACTTCACTAATTCCCCAAGAGGCTCATCTATGCTAGCCGTATTTCTTACTTTAAACTCCGTTTTCAGAGTACGTGTTAAATCATACTTAACGCTGTAATTTCTATTCCATACAAATGCTTTATTGTAAAATGGAGATAGTATAAAATCTGGGTTGTTTAAGTTTCTAAACTGAGTTTTATTGTAATACCTATCCAAATCCGTTTGGAAAGTTATCGACTTTGGTAAAGTATAGAAGTTGAAGTCTCTAATTAAAGCAAAGTATTTGTTCTTAAATAGCTTTACTTTTTGGAAAGGCTTAATATTCTTTGGCTTGGAAGAGTAACTATAATTCAAAGACATTTTTGAAGTTACCGTAGTACGTTCTTTAAGGCTTGAGTTTCTAGAAAAAGTTTCGTTTCTTGAATAAGTAGTCGAGAAATTTTCTAAGTCGTAAATCCTACTTTTCTTCGAAGTAGAATTTGATTTGTTTTTTCTAACGTTGGTGAAGTTTATCGACTTTCGCTTAGTAAGGTCTTGAGCAATTTCTTTAAGCACATCTTTTTCCTCTTTTGTTTCAAGCTCATCTAATGAGGCTTTTAAAGTAATATCAGGGTCAAGAGGGTTGTACTGAGGGTTTTGGATAGACTCCGACACTCCGATATACATTGGGACTTTTATATTGGCTTTTTGACCGAAGAAATTTCCTAGTGCAAAGGACGATGAAAAATCGTATTGGTATGCATCATACTTTTGTCGTGCAGTAAGACTTTGGTCGATAGTTCCAAAGCCAATGGTACTCATACTTCCTGTAAGGTTCACATTTGCAAAGTCAGCTAATCGAGCATTTATTCGACCATTTGCAGCATAGCCACCTCTTTCGTCAAAATCGGTTAATCTTAATTCATTCAACCATACTTCACCGCATTTAGTAGAACCGTCATCAAAACTAGAAGAATTTGGCTGACCTTTCTTAGGGTTTCGAATACCCAACATTATAGTTTTTACCTTACTTAGATTTGGATTTCCTACAACGGTAATTCGTGAGCCAGCTCTTGAAAAGGGATCTGTCGTACTTGAATGATTGCCATCTCTTACGGCTTTATTTCGTAGTTTCTTCTCATCGAGTAGTTCCTCAAATGCGATATTTAGTTCGTTTGCAGTAGGCCAAATTAATTCATCATCGAGTTTTGAAACGCCCCAAGGTGTGACTTTTAAAGGAATTTCATACTCATAATAGTTATCATTAAAATCAGTACCTAATCGAATGAATAAGGATAAATCATCATCCGCCAAGTCCAATTCGTTTTCTCCAGATGCTTCGGCATGAACATACATCTTAAGGCGTTTATATGTCCTGAAGTCATTATTAAATGTTTTATAGGCTGCTCTAGAATCTCCATCTTCTAAATCACATACCTTTAATACTAATGATTGTTCGTTCTGTCTTCTGACATAAGTTGTTGTATTATCGACCTCTTGTTCGATGCCTGGTGGCAATACATACGGAATAGGAACTTTCTCTCCATTCTCTTCAATATTTACTACTGATACATCGAAAGAGGTATTTGACACATTGTCGTTTGGCACATATTCCCCTTCGGTTTTAAGATCGAAATTGTAACGTCTCCACTCTCCACGAACTAATTCTAAAGTGGCGAAACGAAGGACTACAGGCTCTTCAAAATCTTTTAACAGCATTCGAATGAATCGAATGGATTTAAAATCCCTTATCGAGCCTACAACTTTATCTGCTTGTTGAACAGGAACTTTGAACTGATACCATTTTATAACCCTATTTCCATTTGGCGTTTTGGCAACAGATTCTTGAATATCAGTAATGTAACTTTCTCCGACTTGCATGTTCGGGTAAATTGGAATATTGTAGTGGTAATAGCTTTCCGATTCATTAAGAGTATTATCAAAGTTTATGTCTTCCGTATTTGGTATTGTAGTCGACATAGTTGGTGTTGGGTTAGGGATAGCAGAGTTTCCGTCAATTCCAGAAAAATACTTATACCTGTTTAAAATGGATGCACTTACGTCGTCCAAATCATCACCAAGAAAATAGTTATAATTATCTGACGAAGGGTCTTCTAGTGCTAAACTGTATGCTTGACTAGTTGTTCCATAAACATCTCCAATTTTCTGAATGTATGCCGTATCAAAAAATGTTCTTTCATCTACATCTCTCAGACCGTCGAGGCCAACGTCTTGGAATTCTCTGGACTCAGCATCAACATCGAAAGAATTGGTTAAGGCAAAAGTAGTTGGCATTCTTCCCCATACACTGCTAGTATCATCTACGTTTACTAATTCTGTTGATGAAGGTAAGCCGTTTTCAAAACTTTTAAATCCATCTCTCAACACATCTTCAGAAACATTACCTAAATTAAGCATAAGTGTACCGCCATTCTGATTATCAGAATCCTCATTGAATGGATCCATCAGCCAAAATTCTACAAACTCAATATTTTGTGTTTCAAAATCTGTGGTTTCTAACTTTCTCATTATCCCCGCCCAGCGTTGTTCTGGGTCGAGTAAAAGCCCTGAAGTGGTTATATTTTCAGTATCATAATTGTAGGGTCCTCTTTCGGTTGGGTCAAAATAAAGGTTCAATACAGGTAAGTTTGAAACTTGCGTAGCGTATTGTGGGTCTTTATTTGGAAATACCTCTTTTTCTAAAACTTCTCTTACATTATGGTCAGACAATTGGTTGTCATCATTGGCAATATGTGATGGCGTTGTGCTTGAATTTCTATAGAATGTAGGGTCAATATTGTACCAAGAAAGCAATGCTCTATTAGCTCCCGTATTTATATTTCCTAAACGTGGTGCTTGATTTTCAAGCATTGATTCTGGGAAAATATTAGGGTCGTTTGGCAAACTTGCCAAAAACCAAGCCCCTGGGTTTTTAATATCAATTCCTGTACTACTCGCTTCAAAGTCGTCAATATAGGCAGTTCCAGACTCTCCAATTGCTCTTTGGTGCCCTGGAATAAGGTGTGCAAATTCCCCTTGTGCTGTTAGTGTTGATTTCTCTTTTGTTTCAAGAATTGGTAAAAAGTCAACAATCTTTGTTAGAAGGCTTGACTCTCTTCTATAGGTTCCGTCTAATCCCCAAATAGTATTGGAAATAGGCTCGTCACCAGTATTTACTTTTTTAGAATATGGTTTTTCAGTAAGGTTTAATATTGTCCCTCCTAACATAAAATCATCCGAAATGCGATAATCAACATGCGTTCCTACTAGCGTTTTTTGTTGAAGACCTAAGGATTGGCTTTCAACTGCTATTCGAATTGGCGTTCCTGAAAGTAAGATGCCTTCATTTATAATATTGACTTTACCCATGGAGTAATTTACAGTAAAATCTTTCCCTTCTTCCAAGCGAAGCCCACCAGCAGTGACGACTACCGAACCTTGTTCTATTGAGAATACACCCAAATATATTTCTGCACCAGACTCGGACTGATAACTACCTTTCAATCTAAATTTATTATACTCTGGAAATTGCTGAGCTATTGTTAATGTTGAGTCATACAGCTCGTCATACACGTACTGATTTGCTATATCGTTATTATCAAACTTACTCCTCAAATCATCTCCGAAAGGTTCAAGAATTGGGAATATTATCTTTCCGTTAGAAGTCAAAATAGTAGTCCCCGGCAAAAAGTCAAAAATACCATCTGCTCGCCTTTCTTGCTGTACATCCAATTGGTCTAAGGACAATAGATTTATAAGCGGTCTACTTTCTAAGCCTTCTTCTGGTATGTAATTCGTAATTGTTCCGTTATCTCTAGTGTTCTCAAATACAACATCTAAATAAAATTCTTTAGCACTAATATTATAAGCACCTAAGGAGTAGATGTTTTTCATCATCAAATCCCAGTTTGGCAATAGAGGTGAGAAGCTCAAGTTTTTTAATAGTTTGACGTACAAAGAACTTGGCGCGGATGGACCGTTAGAGCTAAATTCACCCACTTGATAAATTTCATTTCCAACAGTGTATTGATAGGCTACTGCAAGGACTTCATCCGGTCCAATAACGCTATTCAAGGAAATATAACCTAACTGGGGATGAAAGGTGTATTCTGTAGGTGAAAGCAACCGAGCTCTTTCCAATTTCTCATAATCCTGAGAGCCTAGAAAGTCAGGGTAATTACTGGTATTGAAAATACTATTTACCTGATTAATATTTCTTAAATTAATTCCTTCAGACAACATTTGCTGATAAAGGGTATTATTATCATTATCTGGAAAGGACTGGTCAGCGTTGTCAGAAAAGAGAGTTGTATTGTACATGTCTGATGCCGATTCCCCTAAATCTAGAAAGGCTAGTAAGTTTCTGTTATTCTCTACTGTACCTGTTTTATTGGTTACCCAAACTTCAATTTTTGTAATGTTTATTGGTGAACTAATGAAAGGTAAGTTTGACATCGCTTCATTATACTGTTCTCTAAAATAATGGGATAAGAAGAAGTGTTTATTAGCTTCATACTGGTCGGCATAAATATCAAACTCTGTTGTTTGAGCTCCACCCTCAACATCAATGACCTTTGAATTACTTTTTTGCTGTGAAATAATGGTTGTAACTGTCGCCCTACCAAATTGCAATTGCGTTTTTAAACCTAGCAAACTTTGGCTTCCAGAAATTAATGTTCCATTAAGTGGTAAGCCAACATTTCCAATTTCTATCTTCTTAATTATTTCATCCTCTTCACCCTCGTATTCGAGCTTAATCTTATTATCGAAATCGAAAATAGCTTCTGTATTGTAATTGGTGTTCAGCTGGAGTTTATCGCCAATTTTACCAATCACATTCATTTGTATTTTTTGCTTAAAATCAAAACTCGTATTGCTTTGTCTATCTAAAGGCAGAGCATTATTTTGAGTCTTGTTATGTTTTACAGAAAAAATCAGTTCGGCAGAACCTTGAGGTCTAATATCAACCGTGCTATTTCCAAAAATTTTGTCAAAAATTTCACCCCCTATATCAATGCTCAATGGGCCTTTGTTTTGATTGCCTTCATTTAATTTTGGACTGGCTGTTTTTTCCTTCCAATACTCAGAAATAGACTTCTGAATATTATAGTCATTATACTCATCAAATGTTAAATATGAAGAATTACTTAAACGTAAACCGTTGTTTTCATGCTCTACGCTATACAGTTTACTTTCAGGATCATATTCTATTGTTGGCTGTAAAAATGATGGGGTTGAAAAATAAAAACCGCTGTTTTGTTCATCTAGTGGAGACTCCCAAGGCTCTGAGTCAGGGAAATCAAATATCAGACTATCGCTTTCGTTCTGAGCAAAAAGGCTATTACTCAGTGCCAAAAACAACAAAAAGCACCAAAGTGCTCGCTTAAAAATAAGATGTCTATAAATCACTATCTGATTTCTTAATATAAGGCCGCCAAAAATATTACATTTTTTTAAGTACTCTTTTAACAACTTCTTCGACTCCTAAATCAGAAGCTCCTTGCAGTTCTTTATCGATTACTTTTTCGATACTATTTTTATTAAACCCTAGCATTGTTAATGCCGATAACGCTTCATCCTTAACAGTATTGTGTGAAATAGTGGAAGAATTTCCTAAATCTAACTTGATAACTTTGTCTTTTAAATCCAAAATTATTCGCTGTGCGGTTTTGCCTCCAATACCCTTCACGCTTTGTAGGGTAGTTACATTATTAGAAAGAATAGCCTGCTGGATTTCATGTGGGTTCAACGAAGATAGAATCATTTGAGCGGTATTTGGACCTACACCTGATACAGAAATAAGTTGCCTAAACAAGTCCCTTTCGTTGTTATCGAAAAAACCATAGAGGGTGTGTGCATCTTCTTTTATGGAAAGATGAGTAAATAGTTTACAAAATTCATCATCTGATAATTTTGAAAATGTTTGTAATGAAATTCGTAATAAATACCCCACTCCATTGCAATCGATTACTACAAAAGAGGGGTTTTTTTCTATTAATTTTCCTTGAATATGTGTTATCATTTTCTTTTTACTTGAGCGTCTATTACTGCTATGGTTACCATATTTACTATTTCTCGAACTGAGCATCCCAACTGAAGAATATGTACTGGTTTTTTCATTCCAATAAGAATAGGTCCTATAGCTTCTACATCATCAAATTCTTGCATAAGTTTATACGCTATATTACCAGACTCTAAGTTAGGAAATATAAGTGTATTGGCATTTTCTTTCAAGTCAGTGAAAGGGAAGTTTTGTTCTCTTTTTTCTTTATTGAGTGCAAAGTCAGCTTGTATTTCACCATCAACAATTAGGCTTGGATTGTTTTTCTTAATTATGTTTCTAGCTTCCATAATTTTAGAAACATTTGCACTTTGTGATGAACCGTAATTGGAATACGACAATAACGCAATTTTTGGCGTTATGTTAAATCGTCTGACTGCTTTGGCTGTAAGTTCAGCAATGTTGGATAACTCTTCAGCGGTAGGATCAATGTTTACGGTGGTATCTGCTAAAAACAAACTTCCTTTTTTAGTGTTAAGAATGAACATACCAGCAACCTTTTCAACGCCTTCCTCTGTCCCAATAATTTGGAGTGCTGGACGAACGGTATTAGGGTAGTTTCTGTTGATTCCTGAAATAAAGGCATCGGCTAGACCTTGGTCAACCATCATGGCACCAAAGTAATTTCGCTCACGCATCAGCTTTTGTGACTCAAATAAGGTAAGTCCTTTTCTTTGACGTTTTTCGAATAATACTTTACCGAATTCATGACGACGACTTCTCTCTTCTTCACTCTTTGGGTCAATAATTTCAACCCCTTCGAGCTCAAGTACATTATCTTCAATCAGTTGTTCGATTTTTCGAGTTCTTCCTAATAAAATAGGAATCGCAATTCCTTCATCTTTAACTTGCTGTGCTGCTTTTAAAATTTTATAGTTTTCAGCTTCAGCAAATACAATTTTCTTTGGATTTCTTTTAGCCTTAGTAGTAATTTGTCTGACTAGTTTATTATCTAAGCCCAAGCGTTTTTCAAGTTGCTGAGCATATTTTTCAAAATCCGTTATCTTTTTACGTGCTACACCAGAATCTATGGCAGCTTTTGCTACTGCTGGTGCTACTACAGAAATCAGTCTGCTGTCAAGTGGCTTTGGAATTATATATTCTGGACCAAAGGTTATGACTTTTTCACCATAGGCAAGGTTAACGGTATCAGGCACTAATTCTTTAGTCAAATCGGCTATACTTTTTACGGCAGCAAGCTTCATTTCTTCATTAATACAAGTAGCTCGCACATCCAAAGCTCCTCTAAATATGTAGGGGAAACCCAATACGTTGTTTACCTGATTAGGATGGTCGGAACGCCCTGTTGCCATAATGATATCTTCCCTAGATGATACCGCCTCATTATAGGAAATTTCAGGATCAGGATTTGCCAAAGCAAATACTATAGGCATCCTAGCCATAGACTTTACCATTTCCTGAGACAGGATGTTTCCAGAGGAAAGCCCAAGAAAAACATCAGCATCTTTTATGGCTTCATCTAAAGTGTAAATAGTTTTATCGGTGGCGAAAAACTGTTTTTCTGCTGTTAAATTTTCACTGTCTTTTCTAATAACACCTTTACTATCTAGCATTACTATATTTTCCTTTTTTGCTCCCAAGGAAAGGTACAGTTTAGCACATGACATTGCTGCTGCTCCTGCACCATTAATGATAATATTTACAGAACCTATTTCCTTTTCAGCAATCTCTAAAGCATTTATCAAAGCTGCTGCAGAAATAATTGCTGTTCCGTGTTGGTCGTCGTGCATAATTGGAATAGACAATTCTTCTTTCAAACGCTTTTCAATTTCAAAGCATTCAGGAGCTTTAATATCTTCCAAATTTATACCTCCAAATGTTGGAGCAATGGATTTTACTACCTCAACAAATTTATCGACATCCGAAGCATCAACTTCAATATCGAATACATCGATATCTGCAAAAATCTTGAATAACAAACCCTTACCTTCCATCACAGGTTTAGATGCTTCAGGACCAATATCTCCCAAACCTAAAACTGCTGTGCCATTTGTAATAACCGCAACCAAATTACTTTTTGCGGTGTATTTGTATACATCGTCTTTATCCTCACTAATACGAATACAGGGCTCTGCAACACCAGGGGAATAGGCTAAAGCTAAATCCCGTTGTGAACTGTGTTTCTTTGTTGGTACAACTTCAATTTTTCCTGGTCTGCCAGACTGATGATAATCTAGAGCTTCTTGTTTTTTACGTTTATTAGACATGGCGTAAAAATATATAAAAAAACCGGCTTGAAGCCGGCATTTTATTAATATGATGGTTTTATTATTTTCTAACTAATAATCGTTTTATGGCATCCAATTTTCCATCAACATAAATATTAGCGAAATACAAACCGTTTGGAGTATTACTCACATCTAATCTTACAATACCTTCATTATTTTGAATGATTTTATTCTCAACAACTGTCCCAAGCATATCAGTTACTACTACTTCCGCAGCTTGTGAGGGTAGAATTGTATAATTTAAACTAGCATAAGACGATGCTGGATTAGGGTGAAAGTCCGAAAAGCTACTACTCTCAATATTATCAAATCCACCAACATTGACATTATAATTCACAATTGCACAAGCTGAATCAGATTCATTATCTGCATTAAAGGCACAATATTTTATGACTGCTGAAGCCGGTGCAATCCCTTTATTATCGAAGTGGACTTGAAAGTTTGATGGTAACTCTTGTCCTGGAGAGAATGAGAGAGTATGCGGCGAAACGTCAGTTGAAGGTAAATAACAGGATTGCCAACAAAAGTAATTCTCAGTGCCTGAAGTTGCTGAAATAACTTCCCTAGAAACTTTTATATCAATAGTGTTAGATGAAATATTTTTTACAGTAATATCAATACCTAAATCACCAAATAAAGAAGTAGAATTTCCAGTATTCACATTGTATTCGTGTGGCTCAACAGTAATGCTTTGAGAAAAAACTTGAACAGTTGACACAACTAAAAAGAAAAGTATTGCTTTTTTCATAATGATTTGGTTTTGTACAAATATACTAAGAAAAAAAATAATTGGCATTCAACTAATAAAGTTAAAAAATGACTTTGAAAGAGTAAGATTTGAATGTACACTTTTAAGTAAAGTAGCCCTCAAAAGAAAGATTATCTGTAATTTAGCATCCCTTATTTGCCATTCACTAACGAATGGAGCTCTTATTTTTAACTAATTTTAAAAAATTGAAAAAATCATGAAAAAACATCTTCTAATTATAATGGGAATTGCTGTTAGTATTTCTTCATTCGCACAGTTGCTAGTTGATACAACCCAAGCTGAAAACAAAAATGTTTTACTTGAGGAATATACTGGTAGAAATTGTCCTTACTGCCCCGATGGACATAAGATAGCAAACGACATAAAAGTAGCTAATCCAAGCGATGTTGTTTTAATCAGAGTCCATACTGGTGGATACGCTCCAACGTCATATCCAAACTTAAATACTGCCTTTGGCCCACAACTAGCAGGTCAATCGGGAATTACAGGTTATCCAACTGGAACTATTAATCGACATGTATTTTCTGGAAGTTCAACTTCGATGAATAGAGGGGCATGGACCTTAGTATCAAATAAGGAATAATAAATTTAGAAAGTAATTAAAAGAGCAGTCAAATTTGGCTGCTCTTTTTTTTGTAAGTATAATCTCTCTTTTTTAACTGTTTAGTTATCATTTTTTATTAATTTTGTGTCAAACTAACCTTAATCAATACAATTTTATGAAAGCATATTTATTAGCCTTAGCGTGTTTAGTGTCATTTACATTTAACGCAACTGCACAATTAGCAGATGGCTCTACTGCCCCAGATTTCACAGCAGTTGATATTAATGGAAATTCCCATTCTTTATACTCTGACTACTTAAATAATGGCATGCCAGTTATCATTGACGTATCTGCAACTTGGTGTGGACCTTGTTGGTCATTCCATGAAGCACATACTCTCAAAGACTTATACAATGTATACGGTCCAGGAGGAAGTAATGAAATCGGCGTATTATTTGTCGAAGGAGACGCCAACACGGGTCAAGCTGACCTAGAAGGCACTACTAGCGGCACTCAAGGAAACTGGATTGAAGGTACTCCTTATCCAATAATTGATGACAATTCCGTAGGCAATTTATTAGAAATATCATATTACCCTACAATATATGGTGTTTGTCCAGATGGAACTATATATGAATTTGGTCAATCACCTACAGCAAGTGTATTATCACAATTTTCTGCAAACTGTGGTGTTTCTCCTGTTGGTGCAACTGATAACTCATCTTTAGAAGATAACACTAACATCATGTGTATTGCAGGCGAAAGTGTAACACCAAGCATCACATTGTGTAACTATGGAACTAATAATTTAACATCAGCTACAATTGAATTATTTGAAGAAGGAAATGCAGAAGCAATAGAAACAGTAAACTGGCAAGGTAATTTAGCCTCTTTAGCTACTACTACAGTTGAGTTCACTGAAATTGACAATGTACAAAATGAACTTAATTTTGACGTTGTTGTATCACAGCCTAATGGAACCACTGATTTGTATACTGATGGAAATGAAGGTAAGATATTTGTTAGCCTGGCTGGATTTACCTCCGAAAATTTAGTGAAAGTTGTAATAGTTACAGATAATTACCCTGGTGAAATTACTTGGGAATTAAACGACGGCAATGGTAATACTCTCGCAAGTTTTGGACCTTATGAGGCTGGAACAGATGATCAATATGGAGCAGGTGGCCCTGACGCTATGCAAACCTTTGAATATCCTGTAGCATTACCTGCTGGAGTTGACTGCTATGAACTAAATATTGACGATTCTTTTGGTGATGGTATTTCTTTATCAAGTTTAGATGAGGCAGGATATGCAGTTTATGCTGGAAATACAGCAGTTATTGAAAACATGAGTAAGCCAAACTTTGGATTTAATACAAAAGAAAACTTTGGTGCTGACTCAGATGGAGAAGGAACAACTTCAATTATTGAAGGAAATAATATCTCAGTATCCTTATATCCAAATCCAATTTCTTCTAATGCTACCATTTCAGTAGACTTATTAGAAAATGCTAATACTACCCTTGAAATTGTAGATGTATTAGGTAAAACTATTATGAGAGAAAACTATTCTCTAAATTCTGGCAATAACACTATAGGCATTAACGTTGATAAAATGACTAACGGTATTTACTTTGCTCACCTATCAATAAACGGTGAAATCAATACAATAAAAATTACTGTTAGCAAGTAAGAGTTAATTTGCTAAAAACAAAAAAGGTCAGTAGATTAGCCAAAACTAATTGCTGACCTTTTTTTAATGCTTAAAAAATAAAATACTATGAAAAAATTCCTTTTAATTTCCGCTCTAATCAGCATCAATTTTGTAGCCTTTTCGCAAAACAGAACACTACCAAAAGTTGATTTAAAAACTTTAGAGAACACCATAATCAACTCATCAGAATTTGATAATGACGGCAACCCTATTGTTATCAGTTTTTGGGCAACTTGGTGCAAACCTTGTATCAAAGAATTATCTACCATTGCTGAAGTGTACGAAGATTGGCAAGATGAAACAGACGTAAAAATTATTGCTATTTCTATTGATGATGCAAGAAATATGTCAAAAGTTAAGCCTAAAGTAAATTCAGAAATGTGGGAATACGAAGTCTACTGTGATCCAAACGGAGATTTCAAAAGAGCTATGGGTGTAGGAGGTGTACCACATACTTTCTTACTTAATTCTAAGAAAGAAATTGTTTGGCAACACACTGGCTACAAAGATGGTGATGAATACGAACTATATGAGCAAATAGAAGCACTTTCAAAATAGACAATGAAAAAATTAAATCTCCTCCTAATAGTGCTTTTACCGTTTGTAGTATTCGGTCAAGAAAATTCCCCTGGAACTATTCAAGGGGATTTTAACTTTAATGCACAAACCTATACAGAAGACCCTTCAATAAACGCATCAAAAGTAGATGAGTTTATGCTAATGAATGGTTATTCAAATATCCTGTTCAATAAAGGTAACTTTACTGCAGGTATTCGTTACGAAAGCTACCTAAATGCCCTTCAAGACTTTGACTCTAGATTCAATGGAAATGGTATTCCCTACCGATTTGCACAGTACAATGTGTATGGATTAGACATTACCGTTGGTAATTTCTATGAGCAGTTTGGTAATGGACTTATCTTCAGAAGTTATGAAGAAAAAAGCTTAGGAATCGATAACGCTATGGATGGGGTTCGCTTAAAATATACTCCAGCTAAAGGTTTATCCCTTAAAGGTTTTGTGGCTAAACAGCGTTTATTTTGGGAACAAGGTCCTGGTATCATTCGAGGAATTGATGGTGAATTAAATGTTAATGATGCTCTTTCTTTAGAAAACAGCAAAACAAACGCCATTGTTGGAGGTAGCTTTGTAAGTCGTTTTCAAGAAGACAATAACCCTGTTTATAACCTTCCAGAAAATGTTGCTGCATATGCATTAAGAACAACTGTTAACAGAGGAAAGTTTTCCTTCAATTCAGAGTACGCTTACAAATTTAATGACCCTGCTGGTGGCGTAACCTACAACAACTATGCTCCGGGCAACGCATTAATGGCAAATTTAACATACTCTGAAAGAGGTTTAGGTATTATTCTTGAGGCACATAGAGTAGATAATATGGATTATCGCTCAAAAAGAGGGGGAACTGGAAAAGAACTGACCTTAAACTTCATTCCTGCAATAAGCAAGCAACACGTCTATACCTTGGCTGCCTTTTACCCTTTTGCAACACAACCATTAGGCGAATTAGGCTTTCAAGGACAAGTAAATTATACCTTTAAAAAGAAAAGCCCACTAGGTGGTAAATACGGCACGCAATTAGGCCTTAACTATTCCAGAATAAATGGTCTAAATGGTGGTTCATCTGTACTGACTGAAACAGAAAGCCATACCCCTATGTTCTTTAGTGTTATTGGTGAGGAGTTATATTTTAGAGACTTCAATTTTGACATCAAAAAGAAAATCAGCAAAAAGGTAAAAGTTATGGCAAACTACCTTAATATTATATACAACAAAGATGTTATTCAAGGTAAAAACTACGGTAAAGATATTCACGCAAGAATAGGTATTATTGATGTGAATTATAAAATAAAGCCAAAACATACAGTAAGAACAGAGTTTCAATATTTATCTATTGATGACAGCAAAGAATATGACTATGACCAAGGCGATTGGGTAATGGGCCTAGTAGAATATACCTTTTCCCCACACTGGTTTTTTGCCTTTATAGACCAATACAATGGCGGCTACACGGACCACGATGGCGTGTCGCATGAAGCTGTTCATTACCTCAACATTAGTTGTGGTTACTCAAAAGGAACGAATAGATTTGAATTAGGATATGGTAAAAAACGTGAAGGTGTATTTTGTGTAGGAGGAGTTTGTAAAAACGTACCATCTTCCAACGGATTTACTTTAAGTATCACCTCAAGCTTTTAAAACATGAAAATTACAACTACATATCTAATCGTATTGATTGCATTTTTTAGTTCTTGCGATAAAATTGAAAGAACCGATTTTCTTCAAGGAGATAATAATGGCGGCGGTGGAGTCGATACAACTACTATTGTGCAAAAAGTACTCATTGAAGACTTCACTGGCTACAAGTGTACAAACTGCCCCTTAGCATCTTCTGAGTTACATACTATTGAAAACTTATTTGAAGGTAAAATTGTAGGTATTGGCGTACACTCTGGTTTTTTCGCCGCACCATCTGGGGTATTTACTACCGATTTTAGAACAACTGCTGGAGACGAATTAGCTACCTTTTTTGGCCCTGAGAGTTTTCCTATCGGAATGGTAAATAGAAAAGGATATCCTGAAAATGTACTCGTAGACTATACAGAGTGGGCAAGCATGGTCACTGAAATCCTAAATCAAACGCCATCAGTAGGAATATTACTTTCAGAAAGTAATAACAAAATTACAGTACGGGCTAAAAGTTTGAGTGATATAAGCGGGAACTTAAAGTTAGTGGTATGTATTACCGAAGATAAAATTATTGATTACCAAATTGACGGTGTAGATTTAGTGGAAGATTACGAGCATAACCACGTCTTAAGAACCAATGTTAATGGCACTTGGGGTACTGATATTACTTTGACTAGCGAATATTCCTCATTCGAATTTGATTATAGTTTAGATAATAATTGGGTAAGAAGTAACTGCAATGTAGTGGCTTACGTATACAATGATAGCAATAAAGAAGTATTGCAAGCCGAAAAGATTCATCTAACTGATTAAAGAAATTAGACTATGAAAAACATCTTAACCTTAATTTTTGCATTTGTATTTCTTTCATCTAGTGCTCAACAAAACAACATCGTTAATAGCGATGATGCAGAGGCGTTCTTATCAGCCTATTTTTCCCCCTTCTCAAATAGTATAGGAGCAGGACTTAATAGCGGTTGGTACAATACTGCTAAACCTCATAAACTAGCTGGTTTTGATGTGAGCCTTACAATAAACATGATAACCCTTTCAGACGAGCAAAAATCATTCAACCCAAATGACATTGCTAATTTTAGTAGTAGTGATAATTTTACACCCACGATTCTTGGTGAAGGAATGGGTGCGGAGATTGACTATACAGGAAGTAATTTTTCGAGTACATTTACTATGCCTGAACAAAATGTCTCTTTAACATCTATTCCTATTCCAACCCTGAATGCTGGCATTGGTTTTTTCAAAGGCACTGAAGTAAATGTAAGATATATACCTGCTTATGACTATGATATCGGTTTCATTGGTGAAGGTTCTATCAAATTATATGGAGCAGGTGTAAAGCACGATCTCCTTCAATGGATACCTATTGTGAACAAACTGCCTTTCGACCTATCCTTTCAAGGAGCGTTAAGTAGATTTAAAACGTCTTTTGAAGTCGAAAGTCAAAGTGTAAAGCAAGATGTAAGTTTAGATATTGATGCCGCTACATATAACCTTATATTGTCTAAGAAATTCGCACTCATTACTGCCTATGGAAGTATGGGTTATAACTCTGTGAAAACTTCATTCAGTTCTAACACCAATTTTCAACTTGGAAGTACTAATGTCATCGAATTTAATGTCCCTCTAGATATGGAATTTGAATCCCAATCAGTTTTTCAAGTAGCGGCAGGGGTTAGGCTTCAATTTGCTATATTTACAATCTATGCCAACCAAACGTTTTCAGACTACCCTATAACTTCAGCTGGTATTGGCGTAAGCTTTAGATGATTCGATTACACTTTATATTCATTTTACTACTTACTGCTGGAATACTATCGGCACAGAATTTCAAGGCTGGTGCCATAGGAGGTATTAGTACTTCACAAGTTTCTGGTGACCAATTAGGAGGCTTCAATAAAGTGGGTGTAAAATTGGGTTCCTTTGTAAACCATCCCATAAACTTAGCCACTAGAGGAGAATTAGCTATGTATTACATTGATAAAGGTAGTAATGACCTCAACAGTAATTTCCGAATTGACTTATCATACATTGAAACATCTTGGTGTGTACAAAAATCATCAAAAGGATTTATTTATGAAGGCGGCTTGCTGTTTTCCGTACTGCTAGATGGTAAAACCTATGATATTTATGGCTATAAAGATGTCACAAAAAGTGATTACAATAAATTCGACATTGGAGCAAAATTAGCCGCAGGGATTAAGCTAAAACCAAGACTTTTTATGTTTTGGGAAATCACTAATTCATTGCCATTCACACCTATCCAAGACCATCCAGGAGGAGCTACTTATGGGCTAAACAAAGGAAAATATAATTCCATATTAAGTTTTTCTTTCCGATATTTGTACTCTGAATGAGTAAGAAACAAAAAATAGTCGTTTCAGTAAGTGGTGCCAGTGGTGCTATCTATGCTAAAGTGTTGTTTGATAGGCTGCAACAACTCTCTGATCAAATTGATGAAGTTGGAGTACTCATGTCTGATAATGCTAAGTATGTATGGAAGACAGAACTTGGTAACACTGGCTATAAGGATTTGCCTTTCACATTTTATTCTCCACAAGATTTTACCGCTCCCTTTGCATCGGGTTCAGCCAGATTTGAAACAATGATTATTTGCCCATGTTCTATGGGTACTTTAGGGCGAATAGCTCAGGGTATTTCTAATGACCTAACTACTAGATCGGCTGACGTTATTTTAAAGGAAAGAAGAAAGCTGATTTTAGTAGCACGTGATACACCTTTGAATCTTATTCATATCAATAATATGAAGACTATTACTGAAGCCGGCGGTATAGTTTGTCCTGCTACACCTTCTTTTTATAGCAACCCTAATACATTTGAAGAACTAGCCGCTACAGTAGTCGACAGAGTAATTTCTCTAAGTGGTCTCGAATTAGATTCCTATCAGTGGGGCAATAAATAGAGTATCCTCTACGTTTTGTAAAAAACGATTTATTATGCTCAAGTTCTGCCAAACCATACTCCAAAAAGTTTCTTTTGACAAGCAATTATTTAAGAAAGAATTACGAAAATCTACTGGTCTTTTAAATAAGCACGAACTTCTATTATTGAAAATCTGGTGTCTAACGACATTTTCTAACTACAAAAGCATAATTATTGAGGTTTTTGAAAGTACTATTTAAGAAAATCTAGATTTCGCTTCAACCCTGAAAATTTTGTTCGCTTTACAGCTGATTTTTTAAAGATTTTGCTGAAGGTAAGCTCATTCATTTCATTCCAATCGTCTTTGGTCATATTCAATAAATCTGGATGAGGACTAAAGCGTTCTTCATTGTGCTGAATTGAAAATCTATTCCAAGGGCACACATCTTGGCAAACATCACAACCAAACATCCAATCTTCCATTTTACCCTTCATATCATTGGGAATAGAATCCTTTAGCTCTATAGTGAAATAGGAAATACACTTACTTCCATCAATCTGATAAGGTGCTACAATGGCTTGTGTTGGACAAGCATCTATGCAAGCGGTACATGTGCCACAATGATCTAGCACTGGCTTATCTGGCTCAATCTCTAAATCAATTATCAACTCTGCAATAAAGAAGAAGGAGCCTCTGGACTTATTTATAATATTGGTGTTTTTACCCATCCATCCTAAGCCTCCTTTTACTGCCCAAGCTTTATCCATTACAGGTGCACTATCCACAAATACTCGGCCATTAACCTCTCCTATTTCGTTTTGAATAAAGGCGAGTAAACTTTTGAGTTTGTCCTTTATTACAAAATGATAATCTTCGCCATAAGCATACTTAGATAGTTTTGGTGCATCTGAATTTTGACGTTCATCAGTATAATAGTTTAGTAATAATGAAACGACAGTTTTGGCATTATCAACCAATAACCTAGGATCTAGACGTTTATCAAAATGATTTACCATATAAGACATTTCACCGTGATGATTGTCATTTAACCATTTTTCTAAACGAGGGGCTTCTTCTTCTAAAAAGTCTGCTTTGGAAAAGCCACAATGCGAAAACCCTAAGCGAAGTGCTTCATCAGAAATTATCTTTTTGTAGGATTTATTCGAAGAGACCACCGATTTGTGAAGATGGATTTAAACCTAAATGTTGATAGGCTTTTTCAGTAGCTTGTCTTCCTCTTGGTGTACGCATGAGATAGCCTTCTTGAATTAAAAAGGGTTCATACACCTCTTCAATAGTACCGCTTTGTTCACCAACGGCTGTGGCAATGGTAGTTAAGCCAACTGGTCCGCCTTTAAACTTATCGATAATTGCCAATAGAATACGGTTATCCATTTCATCCAGGCCATGAGCATCTACGTTCAAAGCATCTAAAGCTATATGAGTGATATCAAGGGTAATGGTTCCATCACCTTTGACTTGGGCAAAATCCCTTACTCGACGCAACAAAGCGTTGGCAATACGTGGTGTCCCTCTACTACGTCCGGCAATTTCGTCGGATGCCGATTTTGAAATGGAAATATCTAAAATACTAGATGAACGATTAACGATATCTGAAAGCGTTTCAATCTTATAATACTCCAGTCGTGAGTTGATGCCAAATCGTGCTCTTAGAGGTGCTGTGAGTAGGCCTGAGCGTGTTGTAGCGCCAATTAATGTAAAGGGATTAAGTTCTATTTGAACCGCTCTTGCATTTGGCCCTGACTCAATCATAATATCAATCTTAAAGTCTTCCATAGCGGAGTATAAATACTCTTCCACAATAGGGCTCAAACGGTGTATCTCATCTATGAATAAAATATCGCCTTCTTCAAGGTTGGTTAATAAACCCGCGAGGTCTCCTGGTTTATCTAATACAGGTCCAGAACTGATTTTAATTCCAACACCCATTTCATTGGCAATAATATTTGATAAGGTGGTTTTTCCTAATCCCGGAGGGCCATGTAGCAAGACGTGGTCAAGTGCTTCGCCCCTCATTTTTGCAGCACTAACAAATACTTTTAGGTTTTCAACCACTTTGGGTTGACCACTAAAATCATCAAACTGCTTGGGACGTAATGCCTTGTCAAGTTCTAAATCTACCTTAGAAAGGGATTCTCTTTCTGGATTTAAATTATCGTTCATTCAGAACAAAGATAAACTAAAATAGAAGCAAACGAAATAGCTTTAGATAGCTATTATTTCAACCTCGACTCGCCTATCGAACTTAGGTCCTTTACCAAGAGGGATATTGACCTTCAAAACCAATATATGATAGCCTTGAATCATCAACACCCTTAAAGAGTAAGTAATCGAATATGCGTTTGGCTCTGCGAGCGGACAGAGTCATTTCATTTGCTGATACATCAGTAAAGGTAAAATCAGCATCATAGATATGCCCTTGTATTTGAATTATCAAATTAGGGTTCTTAATCAATTCATTGTATAAGGTTTTTAGGGTAGGCATGGATTCTTCAAGTAAGATATCCTCACCACCTTTAAAAAGAATGCCGTTAAGAATAAATTTATCACCTTTTTGCACTGAAGGTGAAGCGGTATGTTTATTCTCTTTTACATTGAAAACAATATCGATACGTCTGTATTTTGCCAAAAGAGAATTTATCTGCTCGGTGTCCATAGACTGCCAGTCCAGTTTATGACACCAATTAATTTGCTTTAGTTGCTGCTTACTAAATACTTTTTTTAACTTATTCTTTATATAGTTAGAGCGTTTTTTTGATAGGTTAAGCTCTATGCTTTCATGTTCAATATCGTCACAATAGCCCAACACCTCTATTTTAATGACCTTGTTTTCTTTGGACACGTTTTGGATATAGCTTTCAAACTTCTTAAACTCCTCAGCACTCAAAATACTTTGATTGACATCAAAATAAACAGAGTGGCTAAAGGAATTTAAGGCTTAAATTTCTAAACCAAAAAGAAGTAAAAAAATAAATGTCCAAATTTTAATTTTCATAGGCACACAGGTTTTATAAAGGAGGTTATGTGTGTTTAATTGTACGCGATTTAATATTTAATGGTTACAATTAGGGTGAAAATCAAAAAAGCCCCATCTTTCGATGAGGCTTTTACTAAATCAATATTAAGTAAACCTTAGTGTTCTTCTTCACCCTCTTTGAGTGGCACTATTTGAGATACAAAATCTTCATCAGCACCTGGCTTACTGTAGTCGTATGCCCAACGGTGAACGCTAGGTATTTCACCTGGCCAGTTACCGTGTATTCTATCATGTGTAGGTGTTGTCCACTCTAATGTATTCGAACGCCATGGGTTTTGCGGAGCATCTTTTCCTCTATAAATACTGTAGAAGAAATTGAAGAAGAAAAATACCTGAGCAACAGCTCCTAAAATAGCAAAGACCGTTATCAGCTCATTAATTTCTACTAGGCCGTCAAACATAGGGAAGGCAGTGTTAGAATAGTATCGTCTTGGTACACCAGCCAATCCTACAAAGTGCATGGGGTAGAATACACCATAGGCAGAAATAAAGGTTAACCAAAAGTGAACATAACCTAAGTTTTTATTCATCATCTTACCGTACATTTTTGGGAACCAATGATAGACTCCAGCAAACATCCCGAAGATAGCAGATAGTCCCATTACAATATGGAAATGAGCTACTACAAAGTAGGTGTCGTGTACGTTAATATCTAATGCACTATCTCCTAAAATAAGTCCTGTTAGTCCACCAGAAATAAAGGTAGAAACCAAACCTATTGAGAACAGCATTGCAGGAGTAAATTGTATGTTTCCTTTCCAAAGAGTAGTAAGGTAGTTAAATACTTTTACTGCCGATGGAATAGCAATTAATAGAGTTGTAAATGTAAATACTGAACCTAAAAATGGATTCATTCCCGTCATAAACATATGGTGACCCCATACTATAAAGGATAGGAAACCAATAGCTAAGATAGAGCCAACCATCGCTCTATAACCAAATATAGGCTTACGAGAACTGGTGGATACTACCTCTGACGTAATACCTAATGCAGGCAGCAATACAATGTATACCTCAGGGTGTCCTAAAAACCAGAATAAGTGCTGGAACAATACCGGAGAACCACCCGTTTGTGTCAGCATTTCACCTTGAATCATAATGTCTGACAAGTAAAAGGCTGTACCAAACCCTCTATCGAAAATCAACAATAAAGCTGCTGATAATAATACTGGGAAAGATAATACACCTAAAATTGCCGTCACTAAAAACGCCCACATTGTTAGAGGTAGTCTAGTCATTGACATTCCTTTAGTTCTTAAGTTAAGTATTGTAACAATATAGTTTAGTCCGCCTAATAGTGCTGAAACAATAAATAAAGACATACTTACCAACCAAAGCGTCATTCCTAATCCAGAACCAGGCATAGCTTGTGGCAAGGCACTCAATGGCGGATAAATAGTCCAACCAGCAGCGGCAGGTCCAGAGGTCACAAATAAGGATATGACCATAACAACTGAAGATACAAAGAAGAACCAATATGATAACATATTCAGGAATCCTGATGCCATATCTCTTGCTCCAATTTGCAGTGGAATAAGTAGGTTAAAAAATGTACCACTAAGTCCACCAGTCAATACAAAGAACACCATGATTGTTCCGTGAATGGTTACTAGTGCTAAATAGATGTTTGGATCCATTACCCCATCAGGAGCCCACTTACCTAAAAATGTTTCAAGTATAGGGTAGCCTTCAGCGGGCCATGCCAATTGCATTCTGAAAAATACCGACATTAAAATCGCAATGACACCCATTACCATCGCCGTAATAAGAAATTGCTTAGCAATCATCTTATGGTCAGTACTAAAAACGTACTTGGAAATGAATGTTTCTTCGTGGTGGTGTTCGTGATTATCTGACATAATATATTCTTAATCTATATTTTTAGTTTGCACTTACTAGAGTTTTGAAAGTCTCTTGTTCCTTAAGCCAAGCATCGTATTCTTCTTGGGTTTCAACAATTACTTTAATCTGCATATTGTAGTGGGCAGAACCACAGATTTTGTTACAAAGTAGAACATAATCGAATTCAACTGGTGATTCACCTCGTTTTGCTCTTGCTTCGTTGATGAATTTCATACGCTCAATCATTTCAGGGTCTTCCCTCATCTCTTTGGTCGTCTTTGTTGGTGTGAACGCAAATTGAGTATTCATACCTGGTACACAGTTCATCTGCACATTAAAATGCGGAAGATATGCGGAATGAATTACATCTTGAGACCTAAACTTCATCAGCACTTGCTGGTCAACAGGAAGGTGAATTTCTCTAACAACCTTATCATCAAATGAGGTTGAATCATTAATATCTACACCCAAAGTGTTAACACCACCAATCAAAGTATAATGAGCTCTACCTAACTGATTATCATCTCCAGCATATCGAGCTGTCCAGTTAAATTGTTGAGCATATACCTCTACAATTTTAGCGTTAGTAGTATCAGGGACCATAGTTTTATTCCAAGTGCTTAATCCAAATAGTATTAAACCTGTTAGAACAAAAGCCGGAACGGATGTCCATAGTAACTCTAATTTATTATTGTGGGTTTGGAAAAGAGCTGTATTACCTTCTCTACCTCTGTATTTATAGGTAAATACAAACAATAACGTCTGTGTGATAAAAAAGGTAACAAGAATTAGAGCCATAGTGGTATCCCACAATAGTTTTATCCCTTCACCGTGTACACTTACAGGGTCAGGTAAAATCAAGTGTCCCCATAGCTTGAAAGAATAGGCTACGAAGGCCGTAAATCCTAAGCCTACTATCAGCATCGCAAGTGCATTGTAGCGGTTATCTTGGTCAGTAATTATCTTGTCTTGAGGACCTTTTAACTTTGTAGCTAATTCGATTATTCGAACAACTTGTACTAGTCCAATTACTGTTAGGGTTATGATTAAAAAGCTTAAAAAAGTAGTCATTTTCGCTTATTTGTTTTTTTGTTATCTAATAATATATATCTATACGTGATGATGAATACTCTCATCAGCAAAAGGGTGATTCTTTACAAATAATGGTGCCTTAGTTAGGGCTTTGTTCACAATGAATAGGAAGAGCCCTAAAAAGCCAGCAAACATGCCTATTTCAGTGAAGCCAATATGCCAATGGTCTTTCATCACACCAGGTTCAATCATCAAAAACACATTACACCAATGTCCGATTAAGACTATAACACCAACAGTCATTATATAGCCAAAGTTTCTTTTACTGTCTCGGCTCATTAATATTAATAATGGGAATATGAAGTTAATAACAGATGTTATCCAAAATAAAGCATTGTAGTTGTCCCAACGTGCCATGTAATACGTTACCTCTTCTGGAATATTTGAGTACCAAATCAGCATGAATTGAGAAAACCACATGTATGTCCATAGTATACTAAATGCAAAAATCCATTTTCCTAAATCGTGAATATGGTTTTCATTAACCTGCTCTAAATAGCCTTTTCGTTTTAAGTATATAGCTACCATTGCAATCATAGTAAAACCTGTTACTCCCATTGAAGAGAAAACAAACCAACCAAATAGTGTGCTGAACCAGTGTGTATCAATCGACATTATCCAGTCCCAAGCCATCATGGAAGAGGTGTAGCCAAAGAAAACAATAAAAATTACCGATGTTGTAATACTTGCTTTATAGCTTTTTAGTCCTCCTTCAGTATCTTCTCTTCTGGATAATGCAATTAGTCGTTTAGCAGCGTACCACCATCCTAGGATATAGGCTACAGCTCTTAGGAAGAAAAAAGGAAAGTTAAGGTAACCTTCTTTACCAGCAATAATAGCATCATAATGCTCGTCATTTGGATCCATTATACCATCTGCCATCCAGTGCCAAATGTGATTCCAGTGCATCTTGCCTGCAATTATTATAAATAACATAATGATACCACCAACAATAAAATAGGAAGTAATTCCTTCTGCTACACGTTTAAATGGTGTTGCCCATGCTGCCTCAGAAGCATACTGCAAGGCAATAAAAAATATGGCAAATGCAGAAATGCCTAAGAAAAAGTAATTATTAACCATTAAACTCGGCCAAGCTCTATGAGCATCGTTAACAAAACCAAAGATAGTGGCTAACAAACCCACTAGCATTAAAGCGTAAGAGATTAATCTGGTATTTTTAGTTACTGTGTACATATAACAGTTGTTTTAATCTTTATAATTTTAGTTTCCTTTTTGTAATTCTTTAACATACATGGTTATTAACCATCTTTCAGTATCGTTCAACTGTGTGTTATGAGGGCCCATAGCATTTAATCCATAATATATGGCATGGTAAATGTTACCATCCGCTAGAGTATTCATATTTCCTCCAGTTCTTCTAATCATCACATCATCAGCATAACTGGGGATAGCTCCGTATACTGGATGTGTAATGCTTCCTTTACCGTCACCATTTTTTCCATGGCAGTGCGTACAAAACATTTGATATAATTTCTTGCCTTTCTCAAGATTTTCTTCAGAGTTTTCAAACGGATTTTTCAATTCGTTACCTGCTAATAAATAATCTTCAAGTGTGTTCTCATAATCAAAAGCTACAAACCCTCTTGGCATAGTCCCATCTACGGGCTGACGTGCATTGAGGCTGTCTTTGAAAAAGGTATTAGACGAATATATTTCTAAAGAAGGCGAACGGTACATATCTGGCATAAATTCATAACCAGGTCTTCCATCCTCATTATTAGAGCAAGACGAAAATAACAACGATATCGCTAAAAAAGGTACCGCTATTAGAAGGATTTTAGTAGATACTGTTTTCATTTATGCAATGTCTTTAACGTTAATTTCTGTTGCACCAGTCTTTTTTAATAAATCACTGATTTTCTTATCATCATCAGATTCTATTTCCATAAGGAATTTATCATCTGTTGTACGTGGGTCAGGACTAGATGACTCTTGACCTGGGAACAGCTTAGATTTAAATAAATAAGTAATTACCATCAGGTGAGCAGCAAATAATACTGTCATCTCAAAAATGATTGGAACAAATGCTGGCATGTTCAAGTAGTATGCAAAACTTGGCTTACCACCAATATTTTGAGGCCAGTCTAAAATCATAATGTAATAAGTCATCCATATTGCTAGAGTACAACCAATAGCTCCATAGATGAAAGCCGCTATTGCCAATCGAGTTCTTTCCAAACCTAAAGCATGGTCAAGTCCATGGACAGGAAATGGTGTATAAACTTCTTTAATGGAAATATCCTTAGAACGCACCTCTTTGATACTATCAAGAAGTACTTCTTCATCATCAAATATTCCGTAAATGACTTTTTTACTCATGTCTTTACTTTTTATATTGTTCGCTAGAAGATTTTACAATCGTTTTTAATTCCGCTTGTGCAATTACTGGGAATGTTCTTGAATACAATAGGAATAGTACAAAGAAGAAACCGATAGACCCCACAAAAATACCTATGTCAACAAAGGTTGGTGAGAACATACTCCAACTTGATGGTAAATAATCACGGTGGAGAGATGTTACAATAATTACAAATCGCTCAAACCACATGCCTATGTTTACGAACAATGCTAATATGAATGTAAACACGATGTTGGTTCTTAATTTTTTAAACCACATTAACTGAGGTGAGATAACATTACACGTCATCATACTCCAATATGCCCACCAGTAAGGTCCTGTTGCTCTGTTCAAGAAAGCATATTGCTCAAATTCAACTCCTGAATACCATGCCATGAAAAGCTCAGTTAAGTATGCAATACCTACCAAATTACCAGTCAACATAATAACTATATTCATGTACTCTACATGCTTAATAGTAATGTAAGCTTCTAAACCTACAACTTTTCTCATCACTAATAAGAGAGTTTGTACCATGGCAAAACCAGAAAATACCGCTCCAGCAACAAAGTATGGAGGAAATATAGTGGTGTGCCATCCAGGTATAACAGAGGTTGCGAAGTCAAAAGATACAATAGAGTGCACCGAGAATACAAGCGGAGTAGCTAAACCTGCTAATACCAATGATACCTCTTCAAATCGTTGCCAATCTTTAGCTCTACCGCTCCATCCGAACGATAGTATACTATATACCTTTTTACGCAGTGGCCAATACTTTTCATTAACCTTGTCTCTAATCATAGCAAAGTCAGGAATTAAACCTACATACCAGAATACAAAAGAAACGGAGAAATAAGTAGAAATCGCAAAAACGTCCCAAAGTAATGGTGAGTTAAAGTTTACCCACAATGACCCAAAAGTATTTGGGATAGGAAATACAAAATAGCCTAACCATGGTCTTCCCATGTGAATTAATGGGAACATTGCTGCCTGAACAACGGCAAAAATAGTCATCGCCTCTGCAGAACGGTTGATTGATAATCTCCACTTCTGTCTGAATAGTAATAGTACGGCTGAAATTAGCGTTCCAGCGTGACCGATACCTACCCACCAAACGAAGTTAGTAATATCCCATGCCCATCCAACGGTTTTGTTCAATCCCCAAACGCCAATTCCTGTACCTATTGTGTATCCAACAGATAATATCCACCAAACAAATAAGACTAATGAGATTCCAAATACAATCCACCACATTTTGTTGGCTTTGGCTAATACTGGCTTAGCGACGTCAACAGTAATATCATGGTAACTTTTATTACCTAAAATTAGTGGCTCTCTTATAGGGCTTTCTTTTTGCATAATTTATTAATTAAGCTTTTCTATTTCTAATTTTTGTCTGATAAAATACAGAAGGAGCAGTATTAATCTCCTCAAGTAAATAATACTGTCTTTCATCAGATTTTAGGGTTCTTACTTCACTTGATTCGTCGTTAACATCACCAAATACGAGTGCGTTTGTTGGACATGCTGTTGAGCAAGCGGTTTGTGCATCTTTATCTAAAACCTTTCTGCCATCGCGTTTAGCATCAAGTTTTGTTTTTTGAATCATTTGAATACACATACTACATTTTTCCATGACCCCTCTAATTCTGACAGTAACATCTGGGTTCAATACCATTTTACCCAAGTCATCATTCATATTGTAGTCAAAGGCATCGTTTTCAGCATAGTTGAACCAGTTGAAACGACGAACTTTATAAGGACAGTTGTTTGCGCAATAACGTGTACCTACACATCTATTGTAAGCCATATGATTCTGTCCTTCTGCACTATGTGAAGTTGCCGCAACAGGGCAAACAGTTTCACATGGAGCATGATTACAGTGCTGACACATAACTGGTTGATAAGCAACATCTGGATTTTCAGAAGGAACTTCCATTGCTTTGTATTTAGATACCGCTCCTAAGTCTTGCTCTTCAGCGATTTCTTCTGTCATATCACTAGAGAAGTATCTGTCGATACGTAACCAGTGCATATCTCTACTTTTTCTTACCTCTTCTTTTCCAACAACAGGTACGTTGTTCTCCGAATGACAAGCTACTACACATGCATTACAACCTATACAAGATGTCAAGTCTATAGATAAATTCCAGAAATGACCTGTTTCATGGTCGTGTTCTTTCCATAAAGTAACTTCATCAGCAAATAACTTGCCTTTATGTGTTTCAAACAAAATATCAGGATTACCCGATTTAGGGTCTGCGTTATATTCTTCTAGAGTAGTTTCTTTAATAAGACTTCTACCCATCATAGTATGGTGCAACTGTACAGAAGCAAAACCATGCTCTCCTTCTACTTTCTCCATTTGTACTCCTGAAGCAGTATAGTCGTTGTTAGAAACTAAAGTGTAAGCATTTACTCCTACACCATTTCCAACTTTTCCAGAGGCAGTTCGTCCATAGCCTAAGGCTAAACCAATAGTGCCTATTGCTTGTCCTGGCTGAATTAAAACTGGAACTTTCTCTAATACCTTATCACCAACTGTAAGTTTTACTACATCACCATCTAATGATCCGTCGGAACCATTCCAATTTGACAATCCATTTTCACGAGCTGTAGTCGCTGAAATTGTAATGTAATTATCCCAACATGCTCTTGAAATTGGATCAGGTAATTCTTGTAGCCAAGGGTTGTTTGCTTGTGAACCATCACCCATAGAATTAGACTGATATAATGCTAGCTCTAATCCCTCAGAATTTTTAGTGATTGATGTTACATTTGCTGAAAAAGAAGTTAATCTTAATGGCTCATTTGATATACTTGCTACTCCATCATGAATTGATTTTGACCATGATGTTTTTCCTCTCCAATACTTCTTTGCAAAAGCGTAATAGTCTGAGTCTACTCCAGACCACAATAACGCTGAGTCCTGGAATTGACGACTATCAAATAATGGCTGGATAGTAGGTTGTGTGAATGATATCTGTCCGTGGAATGCTTGTGCATCTCCCCAGCTTTCTAAATAATGGCGATCTGGACATACATACTCAACATTAGTTGATGTTTCGTCCATACTTAAAGCTGTAGAAATGGTAAGTGATACCTTATCTAACCCAGAGTTAAAGTCCTCTGCATTAGATAATGTGTAAGATGGATTAACACCACTCATGATTAAAGCACCAACCTTTCCAGCATTCATATCCTCAACAAGCTGAGCTACTGCATTATCGTCCCCAGCATTTAAATAAGATGGATTTGATAAATCTATAGTTGCTCCATAGTTGGAAAGCAGGTCATTAATGGCGTTCACCATTATCTGTACAGCTTTATCATTACTGTCACAAATTACTAAAGATCTTCCTTTAGCTGCTGACAGTTCACTTACCATGTCCTTTATTCTAGCATCGGCAGAAGAATTTCCTTTCAATGCATCAAAAAGATTTTCTAGTAAGCTTAATTTTTCGGAAGGTTTTACGGGAATCCTAACGTCGGCATTAGAGCCTGATAAAGACATATTCGTTTCTATCTGGAAATGACGAGACATTTTCCCTGACTTTGGATTTCTATTTGAAGCGTATTGCTTTTCAAACCCAACGTTCAACCAACTTCCTAAAAAGTCAGCTCCAAATGAAACCAGAACATCTGCCTTATCCAATTTATAGGTTGGAATTACTCTCTGACCAAAGGATTCAAGATTAGCGTTTAGCATACCTTGATATGAAATTGCATCGTATTGTACGTGAGTTGCATTGTGCTTTGAACAGAATTTGTCAATCACTGACTGTGTTGTTGGACTAATGATAGTATTCGTTAAAACTACTACATCTCCTTCAACTTCAGAAAGTCTCTTAATGATATCGCTATCAGCGTCAGACCAAGAAACTTCTTTACCATTGTGCATTGGCCCTTTTAGTCTGTTTGAATCGTATAATGATAATACAGATGAAATAACTCTTGCATTAGGGGTAGCAGAAGTTAGGTCATTGGATTTAATGAAGATTGGACGTCCTTCTCTTGTTTTTACTAAGACGTTTGCAAAGTCATTTCCATCATAAAACGTTGAGGCATACCAATTGGCAACGCCTGGCGTAATTTCTTCAGGCTTAACAACGTAAGGGATAGATTTTATAACAGGAGTTTCACATGCTGCCAATGTAGCAGCAGCAGTACTAAAACCTAAAAACTTCAAAAAGTCTCTACGCGATGTGCTTGAATTAGAAAGTGTTTCGCTATCGCCAAGAAAGTCATCTACAGGAATCTTTTCAGCAAACTCGTTGTGTTTTAAATTTTCAATAGCTGGATCATTAGCTAATTCTGCTAACCCCTTCCAGTATTTTTTTTGCTTAGTCATATCTTAAACTAATTAATTTTTGATTTAGTAGTGACACTTACCACATTCGAGACCACCAATCGCCTCAACATTAAACGCCTCACCTGGGTGGTTTTCCTTAAATTTAGCATGCATCTCCTCGTAGTAGTCGTTATCAGCGACGTTTACTTCTGTTTGTCTGTGACAATCAATACACCAACCCATAGTCAATTCTGAATGCTGCTCAACAACTTCCATTTCCTCAATAGGGCCATGACATTCTTGACATTCTATGCCTCCAGCAACAACATGCTGAGAGTGATTGAAGTATGCTAAATCTGGCAGATTATGAATCCTTACCCACTTAATTGGCTTTTGCTCATAATCCTCAATGTATCTTCCTTTTTCAGGGTCAAAGCCAACAGCGTCATAGATTTTTTGAATTTCTTCCTTTCCTGATGGTCCTTCACTAATATATGTATGGCAGTTCATACAAACGTTAGCTGATGGTATTGCCGCAGATTTTCCATGTCTAGCTGAGTGGTGACAGTAGTTACAGTCAACACCATTCATTCCTGCATGTAACTTGTGAGAGAATGCAATTGGTTGTTCCGGCTTATAGCCTTGAGTTACACCAACTCCGGTCATTAGGTTCCAAGCTGAATTTAATCCAAAGACAGCTAATACTAACACTGTCAAAACAACAAGAGGTTTTCTTTCTAAATATGAGTTTAGTAATGAAACTGTTGAGGCAAAGAAATCTTGACTTTCTTCACCAGATGCATCCTTTAAAGTGTTTTTAATTTTCCATAACCCTGCTACAACTAACAATAGGACTATAGAAATAGTTAATATGATATAGTCAGTTGTTTTGCTTTCATCAACAACAACGCCGCCGTCTGATGCAGAAGCTACAGCTACTGTTTGTTTTGCAGGAGCTTCTTCAATGTATGCTAAGATATTTACGACATCTTCATCGGAAAAATAAGGAAAAGCCGTCATTGGAGACTTGTTGTATTCTTCGTAAATGGCTATCGCATCAGCATCACCTGAGGCGATTAACTCAGCAGAATTTTTAATCCACTTTATCAACCATTCTTCAGAATACTTATCACTCACTCCGCGTAAAGCTGGGCCAATCAGTTTGTTGTCAATTTGATGACAAGCTGTACAATTTGCCTTATATAGCTTTTCGCCTTCTTCAATGTTCTGTGAAGATGAGGTAAAAGATAAAAATGTGAACAGGAATGTTAATGAAAAAATCGAGAGGAAATGATGCTTATCTAATCTAATAAATTTAGCCATATTTATAAAATAATATTCAGTAAAGAATTGAGCCACTTTTAACGCCCACAAATGTAGAACATTCCTAAATTTTTAGTGTGTTCTACTTGATATTTTTACAGCAATTTATACTCATTCTAAATAAAGCTTCGTTTAAATATTATATCAATCTCAAATTCACATACTTACACTAATAAATAAGTTATCTTTGTCATATGAAAGCCTTGTATTTTTTATGTATTTGCTTAATTAGCACTTCGGTTGTGTCACAAAACACTTTAATCGATGACGAAAACAATAGTAGAATTGATAGTTTGGTATCAAAACAAATTCAAATCAATAGCTTAAAAAAGGGTGTTGATGGATTTAGAGTGCAAATTCATCACAACCAAAGTCAAAGTCGAGAGGAGTCACAAAAAGTGAGGGCTAGATTTTCAAAAGATTTTCCTCATCTTAAAACATACCTAAAGTTTAAGTCTCCTTACTATAAAATTCAAGTAGGGGATTTTATTACTAGAATTGAAGCTTACAAAGTTCAGAAAGAAATTAGTAGAAAATATAGAGGAACATATATTGTTCCATCTATTGTGAATTTCGAATTAAACGAAGGGCTGCAGACTAATTAAGAGTTTTCTTAACTTCAACTTCTTCAAAACCTTCTACGATATCGCCAACTTTTATATCATTATAGTTGTTGATGCTTAATCCGCATTCGTAGCCTGCTGATACCTCCTTAACATCGTCTTTGAAACGTTTTAAAGTTGCTAATTCACCTGAATAAACTACAATACCATCTCGTATTAATCGAATCTTGGTGTTCCTGTTTATTTTACCGTCAAGAACATAACAACCTGCAATTGTACCAATTTTAGATATCTTAAATGTTTCTCTAATCTCGATGTTACAGACTACCTTCTCTTCAATGTCTGGCGACAACATACCTTCCATTGCTTTTTCAAGCTCTTCAATGGCATTATAGATTACTGAATACAGTCTAATATCAATTTCTTCTTTTTCTGCAAGTTTTCTAGCATTTACAGATGGACGAACTTGGAAACCAATGATTACTGCGTCAGAGGCTGCCGCAAGCATAACGTCTGATTCTGAAATTTGACCTACAGACTTGTGTATTATATTAACAGCAATTTGATCGGTTGATAGTTTTTGTAATGAGTCTGAAAGTGCTTCAATAGAACCGTCAACATCACCTTTTATAATTATATTTAACTCTTTAAAGTCTCCTAAGGCTAATCGTCTGCCTATTTCATCAAGCGTGATGTGTTTTTGTGTTCTTACACCTTGCTCTCTTTGAAGCTGCATTCTTTTTGCGGCAATATTCTTAGCTTCACGTTCATCATCCATCACGTTGAATTTATCACCTGCTTGTGCTGCTCCATTTAATCCTAACAGAACTGCTGGAGTGGATGGCCCCGCATTCTCCATTTTAATTTCTCTTTCGTCAAGTAAGGCTTTTACTTTACCAGAAAAACAACCTGCTAACACATAATCACCTACTTTCAAAGTTCCAGATTCAACTAAAATAGTTGTAAGATATCCTTTACCCTTATCTAATGAGGCTTCGATAACAGTACCAATAGCATTTTTATCTGGATTTGCCTTTAAGTCTAGTAGTTCAGCTTCTAGCAACACTTTTTCTAAAAGTTCAGGTATTCCAAGACCTGTTTTGGCAGATATTTCTTGCGACTGAAACTTACCTCCCCAATCTTCCAACAAGACGTTTTCATTAGCTAGTTGTTCTTTGATTTTATCTGGGTTTGCGGTTTCTCTATCAATCTTATTCAAAGCGAATACCATAGGTACACCAGCTGCTTGTGCGTGACTAATTGCCTCTTTTGTTTGTGGCATGACTTTATCATCAGCTGCTACAACTATAATTACTACATCCGTTACTTGTGCTCCACGGGCTCTCATCGCAGTAAAGGCCTCGTGACCTGGAGTATCTAAAAATGTTATTTTCTTTCCTTTAAGATTTACCTCATATGCTCCAACGTGCTGCGTTATACCACCAGCTTCACCGCTAATAACATTGGCATCTCTAATGTAGTCTAGCAAAGATGTTTTACCATGATCAACGTGACCCATTACTGTAACTATTGGTGCTCTTGACACTAAATTTTCTTCAGTATCTTCTTCTTGCTGTATGGATTCTTGCACTTCAGCTCCAACAAATTCGACAGTAAATCCAAATTCTTCAGCTACAATCGAAAGTGTTTCGGCATCGAGTCTTTGGTTTTGAGTAACCATCATTCCTAATGAGAAACATGCTGATATGATTTGAGTTGGCTCCACACTCATTAACTGAGCAAATTCGGCCGTAGTAACAAATTCTGTTACTTGAATTGTTTTGCTTTCTTCCTCTGATTTAATCAGATTAATTTCTTCCTGTTCTTTTCGAGCCTGTCTTTTTTCTCTTCTGAGTTTAGCTCCTTTATTCTTTCCTCCACTTTGAAGTTTAGCAAGGTTTTCTCTTACTTGTTTTTGTATTTGTTCTGGGGTAAGCTCAACTCTTGGGGTAGTATTTTGTTTCCCTCTGTTAGGGCGTTTGTCACGATTTCCTGAGGAAGTTGAAACTCGTTTTCTTTTTTTCTTCGTTTCAACGTTTGCCGAAGATGATGCAACTGGTGTTTTCTTCTTAGGTTTTTGAAACTTTGTTAAATCAATTTTTTCAGACGACACTAAAGTTGGCCCATCTAATTTCTTTGCTCTTCCACGTATAATTGAAGATTGATCTGTTTTCTTTTCTTCAGAAGTCTCCGCTTCTTTTTTATCTTCAGGGACTGAATCTTTTGGTTCAGTTTTTACCTCCTCGGCAACTTTTGGATCATCGGTTTTTGGAGGTTCAACATCTGATTTTTCTACTACAGGTGCTTCAACTTTTTCAGGCTCGACCTCTTTCTTCTTAACTTCAGACTCAACCGTTTTAGAGGGGGCAATGTCTACTTTTGAAACAATTTTGAGTCCCTCCATTTTAGGTGCTTCAACTTTAACCGTTTCAATTTCCTTCTTAACTTTTGGCTTTAGATCATCTTCTGCTTTCTTTAATTCTTTTGCTTCAGCTTTGACCTTTTTATCTGGTTGATACTCATCAACGAGCATTTCATATGTTTCAGGAGATATCTTTGAATTTCTATTCAAATTATCTATTCCCTTACTTTCTAAGAAATCTAAAATAGTATCTACACCTACATTAAATTCCTTAGCAACTTTTGATAGTCTTTGTGACACTCCTGACATAATTTAATTTAAAGTTATTCGAGCTCTGCTTTTAAAATACTTAGTATTTCATTAACAGTCTCTTCTTCTAAATCTGTACGCTTAACAAGATCTGCTTTATCTAACTTAATGACATCTCTTGCTGTATCGCATCCAATCGATTTTAATTCATCAATTATCCATCCTTCTATTTCGTCTGTAAATTCTGTTAATTCAACATCATCATCGGCTTCATCGATGTTTCTGTAAACATCTATTTCGTAAGCTGTAAGCATACTCGCCAATCTAATGTTAAATCCACCTTTTCCAATTGCTAGAGATACTTGATCTGGGTGCAAATATACATCTGCCTTACTTGTATCTTCATCCAATTGAATTGATGATACTTTAGCCGGATTTAGTGCTCTAGTAATAAATAACTGAATATTATCTGTATAGTTGATAACGTCAATATTTTCATTTCGAAGCTCTCTTACAATTCCATGAATACGTGCACCTTTCATTCCTACACATGCTCCTACTGGATCAATTCTTTCATCATAAGATTCCACGGCTACTTTTGCTCTTTCACCCGGAACACGTACAATTTTCTTGATAGTAATTAATCCATCAAAAACTTCTGGCACTTCTTGCTCAAAAAGACGTGCTAAAAATTCTGGAGCAGTTCTTGAAAGAATAATTAATGGATTGTGATTTCTCATCTCAACACTCTTAACTACGGCTCTTACTGTATCGCCTTTCTTGAAAAAATCACTTGGAATGGCTTCAGACTTTGGTAGAATTAATTCATTCTCTTCACCGTCTAAAATTAAGATTTCGTTTCTCCAAACCTGATAAACTTCACCGTTTATAATTTCACCAATCCTATCTTCATACCTATCAAAAACTTCTTTTTTCTCAAGGTCTAAGATTCTTGATGTTAGTGTTTGTCTTAATGATAGCACTTGTCTTCTCCCAAAGTCTTCTAAGAAAACTTGTTCTGAAACTTCTTCTCCAATCTCAAAATCAGGCTCAATTTTAATAGCGTCCGAGTATGCTATTTGAAGATTTGAGTCTTCTATATCAGCATCGGCTACAATTTCTCTGTTTCTCCAGATTTCTAAATCGCCTTTATCGATATTTATAATAACATCAATGTTTTCATCAGTGCCATATTGTTTAATCATAACACCTCTAAAAACATCTTCAAGAACGTTCATCATAGTCTCACGATCGATGTTCTTAAACTCTTTAAACTCTGAAAATGACTCAATTAGATTAGTTGCATTCATCTTTATTTAATTATTTAAAATGAGATAACAATCTTAGTCTTGTCAATCTGATCAAAACTAAAAGAATGTTGTTCAGTAATATTTGTTTTTTTCTTTCCTACTTTTTCTTTTCGTGTGGTTTCAAGTGTGATGCCTTTTCCTTCTTCAGCGTCAATCATTTTACCGAATAATTTCTTCCCTTCTTTGAGAAAGACATTTACGTTTTTACCAATATTCTTTTTGTATTGTTTAAATACTTTAAATGGCTCACTCAGTCCAGCACTTGATACTAACAGTGAGAAGTCTACTTCTTCTCTGTCAAAATTACCTTCAATGTGTCTACTAAGTTCAATACAATTTTTGACGCTAATTCCATCGGTAGAATCAATTAGAACTTCTATTTGATTTGATGGACTCATTTTAAATGACACTAAAAACACAGCATCATTTTCAGAAATGAAGTCGTCAATTAATTCTTGTACTTTCTCTTTACTTAGCATAACTAATAAAAGAAGGGGCTGCATGCCCCCTCGTATATCAAATAATTTCTAGTGCAAATGTAATGCTTTTTAAAGAAAATGCAAAAGATGATTATTTTATTATTCCTTGAAGTAAGAGATAAGTCTAATTCTAAAAGTAATAGTCACATTCTCCAGCTACCAAATAGGACAAAAAAAAGCCCCAAAATTGGGGCTTTAAATTCTTACTGAATCACTACTATTTGTCGTGATTTATTTTTTCCGTCTATCTCAAGGAAATAGATTCCTTCTTGTAGATTTTCTTTCTTAATAATGAGTTGACTTGACTGCGTTGATGTATTCATTACAGTACGTCCTCTAGCATCCATAAGACTGATGCGGTAAGTATCGTTGTTAGGATTGTTGAACTCTACAGTTGTGGACTCTTTAAATGGGTTAGGGTAAACATTTACTCCTAATAAAGTTTTTTCTGTAATTCCTACTGTCTCAGAGATAGTAACTTCTAAGAAAGCAGTATCTGCCTTACATCCGTTTTCGTCTGTTAACAATAACCATACAGTTCCTGTTGAAGGACCATCACCCCAAGTAATGTTTGCTGTAGCAGTACCTTGACCAGAGTTGATTTCTCCGTTTACAACACCCCACTGTAAAGTAGACTCATCTTGTGCGTCAACAGTGTAATCGTAACTTTGATTTTCAGTTGCATTTGTTTCACCAGAAATTGTTGGTGTAGCCACCACAAAGAAAGATAATGTAGTTGTTACTATACTATCACAACCTGATGCTAGGGCATATACATTAACATACTCACCTGCTTCATCATAAGTGTTTTCTCCAATAGTTAGAGTTTCACCTGCACATAGTGTGAATTCTTCTGATACTTCAACATCCTCACATGGACAAACAACACCATATGCACCATCAAATTCAGAAGAGTTATTTAATTCAGAAGTGAAAGAACCATAAAATTCATAATCGCCTTCATCTGGATTTGTAAATACATTAGAAAGCGTTACAGTAGTGCTGTTTCCAGCTGTTTCTGTATTGTTATCACCTGGGGAGGTAGAAGAAATTTGAACACCTTCAGCTAAGTTTGTAAGCGTGAAAAAGGATGTTTGTGATTCGTCATCATCGTTAACTGCTAAAATTACTGCTCCAGTAGCAGTTATTTCATTAACGAATAGACTTAAGTTAAAGGCAATATCTCCACCATAAAAACCAGTTCCAGTCCCTACTAAGTCACCAACTTCTGAAGATGAAAAATCAAAAGAACCACCAGTCATTGTTAGTATAGAAGATGCCATATCAATTTCATCTGCATCTTGTGAAATTGTGAATGTCATATCAGTAGCCTCATTACAATCGTTGTTAGCAAATGAAACTTCAATTACAGGGCTAAAATCAACTACTTCTTCCAATTCTACTTCAAATGTATTTGTTTGAGAAGACTGCATCTCAGATACCAAATCAGCTGTCATCGTTAACATGTCAGAGTCTGGTGTAATGAAGATACCTTCTAGTGTAAAATCGTTGCTGTTTCCTGCTGTTGTTGTATTATTATCACCTGGAGAAGTAGAAGAAATTTCAGCTCCACCATCAGCATAATTAACAACAGAAAAAGTTGCAATATCATTTTCACTATCATCAACTGCATTGAATACTGCAGTTACAACTGTTAGCTGATCAACAACAATTGAGTAATTTCCAGTAGCGAAGCCGCCACCATATGAACCTGTACCACTACCAACAACGTCTCCTACAGACATAGAAGACAATGCAAATGAACCACCATCAAATACGTAAGTAACGGTTGCCATATCTTCTTCACCGGCATCTTGACTAACACTAAATGATAGGTTAGTAAAAGTTGAAGGTTCTTGACTGCTTAAGCTAACTGATACTGCAGGACTAAAATCGCCTAACAAATCATATTCAGTAGAATAATCAGCAGATGGCCCGTTAGGTTCTAACTCAGAGAATATAGAAGAACTTATTAATACTGAAGAGCTCATTGGGTTAGTGAATATTCCCGTTAATTCAACTTGCTGTAGATTACCTGCAGTTTCATTATTACCATCATCATAAGTATTTGAAGAATAAATTGAAACACCATTATTTGATGAGTTAGAAATGTTCATCATGCCAATTACCTCTGAATTGGAATCAACCACATCAAGATCAGCACTATTTTCAAAGACATCAAAAACTACTAAGCTGAATTCTCCACTGCTTGAACCACCACCAATAAATCCAGAACCACTTCCAACAACATCTCCAACAGATAATGAAGCTATATCAAATGAGCCTCCATTAGTTGTTATTGTGCTATTTGAAATGTCAGTCTCACCTTCAGATTGTGATATTTCAAAAGAGAATGTTGACGCTTGACCCATTACAGGATTGTCAATAT
Source organism: Flavobacteriales bacterium (assembly GCA_965277895.1). Classification (GTDB taxonomy): domain Bacteria; phylum Bacteroidota; class Bacteroidia; order Flavobacteriales; family UBA7312. The sequence goes on along the minus strand of CBDIDR010000001.1, from coordinate 523,418 downwards.
TAAATGATACTTCAGGAGAAAAATCCTGAGCACTTAAAGACAGCGTAAAAAAAGAAAATAATAATGCTAAGACTAGATTGGACTTAGTATTTTTTTGTAGAATACCTTTCATATTAGTAACTTGTTAAATTGGTTGTTAAGATTTTATAGTAAAACAAATATACAATTTTTTATTATGCATTGTAAATTTGTAGAAAATATAGTTACCCGACTAGGGCTCGAACCTAGACTCTTCTGGACCAAAACCAGACGTGTTGCCAGTTACACCATCGGGCAATAAAAGGGCAGCAAAAATAACAATTTATAGTTCTTTTGCAAAGAATCAAATATTTTATTTTCTATTCTAAAATCTAAAGATAATGATTAATTATTTTATTAAATTCGCCTACGAATCAAAACTTCTTTCAATACTATGACTTACTCTAAGCTAAATAATCTATTTGGATGGTTAACTTTTACAATAGCTTTTATAACATATTATGCCACAATAGAACCCACCGTTAGTTTTTGGGATTGCGGAGAATATATTAGTACTGCATACAAACTTGAAGTAGGTCACCCTCCTGGCGCACCATTTTTCCAGCTCATTGGTAGGTTTTTCAGTCTTTTTGCAAGTGACACTGCAAACATTGCTTTCATGATAAATATCATGTCCGCTCTTTGTAGTGCTCTTACCATTTTGTTTTTATTCTGGTCTATCAGTGCTTTTGCCAAAAAAATTGTTAAACAACAGGAAACAGCAACACTAGCTAATAAAATCGCCATATTCGGAAGTGCTTTAGTAGGTGCATTAACATATACTTTTTCAGATTCTTTCTGGTTTTCAGCTACTGAAGGTGAAGTTTATGCCATGTCATCCTTTTTCACTGCTATAACATTTTGGGCAATTCTAAAATGGGAAAGTGAAGCAGATGATAAATACGCATCCAGATGGATTATTTTTATTGCCTACTTAATAGGTCTTTCAATTGGTGTTCACTTACTTAATTTATTGGCTATACCAGCTGTAATTTTTATATACTTTTTCAAAAAACATGAGGTAAATAAATTTGCTTTACTAAAGGTGTTTCTTTTAGCTGTAATAGTTACTGGCGGATTACAAGGGGTTATAATTCCTGGTATTGTAAGTCTGGCTGGAAAGTTTGAATTATTTTTCATTAACACTGTCGGATTGCCTTTTAACACTGGTACAATTATTTATTTTATCCTCATCATCTCAGGAATTGTATTTGGACTAATTTATGCCAAAAAGAACAACAAGGATATAATGGGCATTTCATTGGTTAGCTTTGCTGCTATTCTGATTGGCTACTCAACGTTTTTTATATTAGTAATTAGATCTAATGCAGACACTCCCATTGATGAAAATAACCCTGAAGATGCAGTAAGTTTACTAGCTTACCTCAACAGAGAGCAATACGGCGATTGGCCCATACTTAATGGACAGTATTACAATGCAAAAATCATCGACTTAAAAGATGGTAATCCTGTTTATACTAAAGATGAAGACAAAGGTGAGTATGTCATAACAAATGACCGAAAAAATTCAAAACCAGTTTATGACCCTAAATTTTCAAGCTTTTTCCCAAGGATGTGGAGTTCTTCTCAAGCGTCTCATGCTAAAGCTTATCAGCAATGGAGCGGACAAAAGAATGCTAAACGACCTCCAACGTTTTCACAAAATCTAAAGTACTTCTTCAATTATCAAATTGGACATATGTACTGGCGATATTTTATGTGGAATTTCTCTGGTCGACAAAATGACATCCAAGGCCATGGGGAAATAAACAAAGGAAATTGGCTTAGTGGTATTCCTTTCATAGATAATAATTTAAGAGGTTTAGGGCCTCAGGATATTATCCCGGAAAATATGGCTAACAACAAGGGAAGGAACATCTATTTTATGCTTCCATTTTTGCTTGGTGTTATTGGAATGCTCTATCAGTTCAGTAAAAACAATAAAGATGCCTTTGTAGTTCTATTGCTGTTTTTATTTACAGGACTAGCTATTGTTGTCTATCTTAATCAATACCCATATCAACCTAGGGAAAGAGACTATGCTTATGTTGGCTCATTTTATGCTTATTCTATTTGGGTTGGCTTAGGTGTTCTAGCAGTCATTGATTTTCTTTCCAAAAAGCTATCCTCACTTAATAGCTCTGTTGTTGCTACAGCCTTGTGTTTGCTATTAGTACCTACTCTTATGGCTAAAGAAAACTGGGATGACCATGATCGTTCAGACCGTTATACGGCAAGAGATGTTGCTGCTAATTATTTAAACTCTTGTGCTCCTAATGCTATAATCTTCACTAATGGGGATAATGACACCTTCCCGCTTTGGTATGCTCAAGAGGTTGAAGGTATTAGAACAGATATTAGAGTGGTAAACTTGAGTCTATTTAATACAGACTGGTATATAGACCAAATGAAACGTGCTGCCTATGACGCAGCCCCTATTCCTAGTTCTATGGAATGGGACAAGTATAAGCAAGGCACTAGAGATTATGTCATAATTAGAGATAACGGCAAAGGTTATGTCGATGTAAAAGATGTTGTAAACTTTATTGCAAGTGACAACGATAAAACAAAAGGCTTTACGCGAAATGGACAGAAGGCCGATTACTGCCCTACTAATAAATTGAAAATCCCAATCAACAAAGCAGACATTATTCGAAAAGGAATCGTCGCGGCTGAAGATTCTAACAGAATAGTAGATGAGGTTAAATGGGAACTCAAAGGAAATAGCATCAACAAAAATGAAATGATGGTGCTTGATATTCTTGCTAATTTCAACTGGGATAGACCTATATACTTTGCTATTACCGTTGGCTCAGGTAATTTCATGGGCTTAGAGAAGTACTTCCAATTGGAAGGCTTAGCTTACAGATTTGTTCCATATTTAGCTAAATCTGCTGACGGACAAACTGGTGAAGTCGCTACAGATATAATGTATGATAACCTAATCAATAAATTCAATTGGGGGAACATGCAAGACCCTAATGTTTATTTAGATGAGACCAATATGAGAATGACAATGAACTTCAGAAACAACTTTGTTAGACTGGCTGAAGCCTTAATCCGTGAAGGGGACTTCGAAAGAGCCGAAAATGTTATCGACAGGTGTTTAGAGGTTATGCCTAATGAGGCTATTCCATTCAATTATTTTAACCTCCCAATGGCAGAGGTATATTATAAAATTGGCAAAGTAGAAAAAGCCAAAGAGATTGTTTCCATACTTACAGATTCATACTTTAATGAGTTAGAGTACTATAATAAAGTTGATGATAAAATTCTGAGCAAACTGCAAAGAGAATATCAGCTTGCTAACCAGATAGTTTCTAACTTGTATAGCATCACTACTAAATACAAAGACAACGAATCGCAAGAGAAAATTGTTGAGCTATACAATCAATATCAATAGAATTGAATTTTATTGCTAAAAATCTTATTAAATCAAGTTGATGAGGGGAATTCTTCAAATGTTGTTCCCTTCATTAATTTGGAATTTACCTTCCAAAGAAAAGGTGATTTATATTACCTTCGATGATGGCCCTAACCCAGAACTTACGCCTTTCATTCTGCAAGAACTAGACAAGTATAATGCAAAGGCTACTTTTTTTCTTCTCGGCAAAGAGGTAGATTCACACCCATCATTATACAAGGATATTTTACAGGGAAATCATTCGGTCGGAAATCATACCTATTCGCATCTAAACGGATGGGCGACTAAAAATAGCAAGTACTTTTCAGATATTGAAAAATGTCACAGTATTATGAACAGCAAGCTGTTTAGACCTCCATTTGGAAGAATTAAACCTTCACAAATACGACACTTAAAAAAAGCTTTTAAAATAGTTATGTGGGACGTATTAAGCTGGGATTTTCACAAAAACACCTCAGCTGAAAAGTGCTTTAAAATTGTCAAGGAGAAAACAAAAAATGGCTCTATCATTGTGTTTCACGAAAATGACAAAGCCATTAAAAATGTAAAGTATTGCTTGCCTAAAATGTTAGAGCATTTTAGTAAACAAGGTTATGAGTTTAAAGCTATTACTCATTGACAGAAGCATTAACTTCCATCCATCCTCCTCCATTTTCTACCTCAACTATTCCATTGTCTTTTAAGAACTCCAAAACCTTTTGGGAGCGAACGCCAGACTTACAGAATACAATCATAGGTTCTAATTCTCGAATTTCATCCAATCGCTGAGGAACCTCATTCATTGGTATATTTATAGAGCCCTTAACATTGCCAGAGTTATACTCAAGCGGTGTCCTCACATCAATCAACGTAACTTTTCTATCCATCTGTTTTTATATTTCACGAGAACAAGAACTGCCGTATGAAACGGGCAGTAACTTCTCTTTTGATAATTTAGCATATCCTCCATCAGTATTTATTAATGAATTGAATCCATTAGCCGCCAACAATGAGCAGGCAATCATAGATCGATAGCCTCCGGCACAATAGACTACAAGTGGTTCTTCTTTATTTAATGAAGACATTTTTTGTGGCAACTCTTGAAGTCTAATATGAGTAGAGCCAGCAACAAAACCATTTTGTAATTCACCAGGCTTCCTAACATCCAATATAGTCGACTTATCTTCGTCTATTAATTGAGTAACATCAGCTGCACTTTTATTTTCAATTTTACATAAAGTGTCTTCAACGGCATCTACTCCACCATCTAAAAAGCCATGAACCTTCTCATAGCCTACTCTGGCTAATCGTGTTACAGACTCTTTTTCTGAGTCTTTATCAGTTATCAAAATCAAAGTAGACTCTGGATCAATTAAAGCTCCTACCCAAGGGGCGTACTGTCCTTTTAATCCAATATTAATAGAGCCTTTGATAAATCCCTTTGCAAAGTCGGAAGGTTGCCTTGTATCCAAAAGACATACTCCTTTAGACTGAGCTTCAATAACCTCTGAATATGACATTGGGTTTAAGTTTCGCTCAATAACATCATCGATGTCTTCATAACCGTTTTTGTTCATCATAACATCGGTAAAGAAGTAAGATGGAGGGGCTAAAAGACCGTCGGTAACTTCTTCAATAAATTGCTCTCTACTGATTTTTTGGAGGGCATAATTAGTTTGTTTTTGTTCACCAATAGTTGAGGAGGTTTCCGTACCGATATTTTTTCCGCAAGCAGAACCCGCACCATGAGCTGGAAAGACAAGAACCTCATCTTCTAAGGGCAATAATTTTGTGTGTAAAGAATCGTATAAATTTCCTGCTAAGTCCTCTTTAGTAATTTCACCTGACTTAACTGCTAAATCTGGCCTACCAACATCTCCTACAAATAAGGTGTCACCTGTAAAGACACTATGATTTTTGCCGTTTTCATCTTTTAATAAATAACATGATGATTCCATAGTATGTCCAGGTGTATGTAATAAGGTAAGGCTTACCTTACCTAATGGAAATACTTCGCCATCTTCAGCTTTGTGAAAATCAAACTTAGCGTCTGCATTTGGTCCATAAATAATTTTTGCTCCTGTTCTTCTAGCTAAATCTAAATGACCAGAAACAAAATCAGCGTGAAAATGTGTTTCAAAAATATATTTAATTGTCCCTCCTGCTTTTCGAGCCATATCAATATAAACATCAATATCTCTTAATGGATCAATAATGGCAATTTCACCCTCAGACTCTATATAATAAGCTGCTTCTGAAAGGCATTTAGTGTACAGTTGTTCTAGTTTCATAACTCTTTATTTTTAATTAATAGGAAGTTGATTAACTATGGTTTCTTTTATAAGAATTACAATAGCCATAAGTAAGACAAAAATACCAAATGATTTTTTTAATACCTGACTATTTAAATGTTTTGATACAAATATTCCAATATAAATTCCGATAATAGATAAGAACGTAAATAAGAGCATTAAGTTCCAGTCTATAGGGTTTGATAGTTCACCTAGAAAACCAAATAAGGATTTTATTGAGATAATCATTAAAGACGTACCCACAGCTTCTTTCATATTTATATTAGTTAATAGAAGAAGGGCTGGAACTATCAGAAATCCTCCACCTGCACCAACCAATCCAGTTATAATCCCCACGATAAAGCCATCTAGGATTATCATTATATAATTATTACTCGCTTGAGAGGTTTTGGGTTTCCAAGAAAATATCATTGATAATGACGCCAGTAACATTATCACCGCAAATAAGATTAATATGAATGTATCTTTAGTTAATGGAAATAGTTCAGAAAAATGTATTACATCGGGCAGTGCAGTCAATATCCATTTACGACTTGCAAACACTCCAATGAAGGATGGTATTGCAAATAAGAGTCCTATCTTAATATTGATTTGTTTCTTTGAAATGTATCTCTGAGTGCCGAATAAAGCCGCTACACCCACAACAAATAAGGAATAAGCTGTTGCACTAATTGGATTTACACCCATTATATACACTAATATGGGTACAGTTAGGATAGAACCACCCCCTCCAAACAATCCAAGAAATATACCGACTATTAAAGCCATTAAATAACCTAGTAGAATCATGATTTAAAGACTATAAAAAAGTGTTTATTTACGACCATTTAGTGAAGGTAACTAACATCTCAATGTTAAAAAGAATAAATCTGTAAAAAGTTAGAACTCAGCAATATACATAGATTTGTGGTGTCGTAACATTTGTTTTTGGTTAGCTTTATTGTTAGACAATCCAAAAGTCCTTTATTAATTTAGGGGACTTTTTCTATTTAGGCTGATTAAATCTGAAGCCTAATTTAAATTCATTCGTACCTGAAGAAACTGTTGAAATGTCAGAAGTAACAAAGTCATGTGCATAAGCTAGGTAAAACTTTTCATTTAAATCTACGCCTATATATAAAGCTACTGCATCATTCAGCCTGTAAGAAAGAGCCGTCCAAAGCATATCTTTATAAATTACTTTAGACATAATCTCTAATGATAATGGTGCTGGAGGCGCAAGCATAAACAATACTGAAGGCTCTAGCGTAAAAGTACTGTTCAGTTCTTTAATATATCCACCACCAATATAGATATGATTTGTAAGTCCATCACTTACTAAACTATTATCTGAATAGTCACTATCTATATCAAATGTAGAGGTTAGAAGCTGTGGTAAAGATAAACTAGCGTAGAAGTCATCTGCATAAAGATATGCCCCAAAAGTAGCCGTAGGGACTACTGAAGATAATATAGAGTTATTAAATACAGGGTCACCATCATCATAAGGGTTAACAATGGTATGGTCTAGTTTGTATTGTAAAAAGCCTGCTGACAAACCTAATGAAAGGCTCATGTCATCTTTTAATCTTAGATGGTAGGCATAGCTTACATTTATTCCTCTTCTGCTATCAGCACCTGCTACATCTTTGAAAGCAGTAGCACCAACTGCCATTTTTTCGTTACGTAACAAACCATAACCGTTGATAACGTCAGTTTGTGGAGCTTCTCTAACTCCCGCCCATTGATTACGAATTACTGCATTAAGCTGAGTAGTTCCGTCAACACCAGCATAGGCAGGGTTGTATAGATAGGGGCTTAATTGATAGCTGCTAAATTGAGGTAATTGTTGAGCAAATGCTTCATTACCAATTATCAATAAAACGAAATATAATATGAATTTTTTCATTTTTATTACCTTACAATGGTTACAGGACCGGTTAATGGTTCCTTATTGATATCGTCTTCAAAACTAATTATATAATAGTAAGTACCAATTGGTAAGTCGTTACCATTGTATTTACCATCCCAGTTTAAAATATTAGGAGAACTACTTTCCCAAATTGATGCTCCCCATCTGTTGAAAATTTGAACCTTAACAGATTCATATTGATTTAAATAACTGATTTCCCATGTATCATTGTATCCATCAGCATTTGGAGAAAAGCCTTCATTCATCCCAACAAAAACACGTATTGTATCGTTTCCTATACAGCCAGTAACAGTATCTAAAGCATAAGCTACATAGTTAGTAGTAATTAACGGACTGACGTCAATACTACTTGATGTTTCATCAGTACTCCACAAGTAAGGAGGTTCACCCTCTGTAATTGTGAGAGTCAAAGACTCACCTCTTGTGATACCAATATCATCATTTGCTACTATTACAGGGTTTAATACTTGAACGTTTAGCTCATCAGTAAATGAACATGAAGATGATAAATCTTCTACCTCAACAGTAATTGTAGATGAATTGTTGACGATTAAATCTAGTTCTGAGCCGTTTACAAACAACTCTTGATTCGGTGAAACAGACCAGCTATATGAATCATATTCAGCAAATAAGCTTCCATCAAGTGAAATGCTATCGCCATAACACACATTCAATACTTCATTATAATTGAATACTCTTGCTGGATGAATTTCAATTTCTTGCGTGTATTCACACCCATTCTCATCAGTAATAGTTAATTGAAACAGTGTGTCCGCAACATCATTTACTGAAGGGAAATCAACAACAATATTTGCTTGTGAAGCACTTGAAGATTGATAATCAAAGTCAGGTGAAATTCCAGAAATAGGAGTAATATCGTAATCGTAGTCACCAGTATTAGATGGAGTAGCACCAGTTGTTTGAACTAAAATGCTTCCGTTTTGTCCCGCGCAATTTTCATTTATTACGTCTAATGAAACAGAATAAGCATCTGGCTCATATATTGTAAAAGATGAGGCCTTTGTACAGCCATTATCATCTGTAACTTCAACAGTATAATTTCCTGCTGCTAATATTGATGGGTTTTCTCCATCCCAATCTATGTTAACGTAAGGAGGAGTACCTCCAGAAATCTGATTAGTTAAGCTTGCAGTACCATCCTCAAGTCCATTACAACTAACATTAGTTGTAACAACAGAGTTTATAAGTAGTGGACTATCTGGTCCATCAACCGTGTAAGATGAAGTATGAACACATCCGTATAAATCAGTAATTACAAGATTATAAGTCCCGTTAGATAAGCCGTTGATATTTTGGTTGTTTCCAACAGTACCATTAGCTCCTGACCATTCGAACTGATAGGCTGGAGTTCCACCAACTACTTCTACTGTAATGGCTCCCGAGTTATCTTCATAACATTCATTATCGGTTACAGAATAAGTAGAAATTTCAACAACATCGATTGGTGATGTAACATAAACGGAATCAACAAGAACACAGTTATTAGCGTCAGTAATTATGTTTGTATACCATTGACCAGGTGCTAAACCAACTGCTGTTGCTAATTGCTGATTCAAAGGGTCATTCCAATCGTAAGAGTAAGGTAACCAGCCACCAGAAACATTAAAATTAAATGTCCCATCAATGTCACCTAAACAGCTAACAGAGGTAGTGTCATCAGTATTATTAATTGAAAATAGTTCTGAATAATCTATACTTATTAATCCAGTTCCTACACAACCATTGTTATCAGTATAGGTAGCACTATAATCTCCAGCACTTAAATTAGATGCTTGTGCTATTAATGAAATAACATTATTATCACTATCAAACCAACTCACAGCATAGTTACCAAATCCAAGACCGCCAGTATATATTGCAGTAGCTTGACCATCATTATTACCTTCACATCGTATATTGGTAACATTTTCAAAGTCAACAATAATTTGCTCTGGTTGATTTACTGTGATATTATCCTCAGCTGTACATCCTCTATCATCAGTAACCGTTACCGAATAAACATCTTGTGGAACAAGAGACAAAGTATCAAACGACGCAGATGTAGAGGTTCTAATATCGTTTGGATTAGTAGAATTAAACCATTCAAACGTATATAGTCCAGTTCCGCCACCTGCATTTGCTAAAACAACTGCATCAGAATATCCAAAGCAAGAGATATCAACACCATTATAATCAGATAAGATTGATAAGTCAAGGGTAACAGGCGATGGCTCACCTATATTGACTGGTGAATAAACTGTTGTACATCCATTGTCGTCTTCAACCTCTAATTGGTATGAACCTGGTAGTAAACCACTAACAGTAGCGTTTACTGCTGAAAGGTTTGCAGGCCATAAATTTATTCCTTGACTATTCTGCCAACTAAAGCCATATGCTCCTGAACTGACAGTTCCTCCTGAAACAGTAACTACAGAAGCACTACCATCAGATGCTGATGTACAACTAACATCTTCAGAGCTGACAGAAACACTGATTGGATCTGGTGTTAATATTTCAATATTTTCTAATTCGTCGGTACATCCTAATGAATCTCTTACAGTAGCGTTATAAATCCCTCCTGCTAAGTCTTGGAAGGTTGATAAATTTTGCCAACTCACGCCTCCATTAATCGAGAACTCATAAAATGGTGTTCCACCAGTGGCATTCAATGAAATTTGACCGTCTGTATCGCCATAGCATAAATTATTTAGTGTGCCTATGAGAACCAAACTTGGAGAGTTTGTTTGAGAAATCAATACACTATCCATAGTGTAGCACGAATTTATATCCCAAACATGAACATAAACTAAGCCTGCAGATAAATTTTGTGGATTTGAACTTTGCGATGTTGGGTTCAAACTACCGTCTTGTAATAGTAGTGGCAACTGATATGCATCATCATATGTCCAAAGGATTGTGTAAGAACCTACACCGCCTGTAACATTAACATTAGCGGTAGCATCCCAACCAAGACAACTTTCTTGAGTAGATGAAACTCCAGTAATTTCTACTTCAGTAGGCTCACCAACATAAAAAGAATTATTTAATAATTCACACCCATTTGAATCTTCTAAATCGTAAAAATACATCCCTTCAGAAAGTCCAGTTAATAAGAACGTATCCGCTGAAACAACAGTAACTGTCACAGAAGAAGGAAGTGAAGAGATAGTATAACCGGGGGTTCCACCATTGGCAATAACTAATACTTCGCCATCAGAGGAAGAATTACAAAGTGTGCTAGTCACTATATGAGATACTGAAAGAGCTGCTGGCTCAAATATTTCGTAAGAGGTTTGAGCGGTACACCCATTTGCATCTTGCACAGATAGGTTGTACACACCAGCCGAAAGACCAGTAATTGAATCAACCGTAATTTGCTGAGAAAAGCCTGGGTCATTTACAAATAACCAGTAGTAGTTTCCTGGGAAAGGATTACCACCTGAAATATCTAAGAATATCTTACCATTATCATCTCCATTACATGAAAGCATAGATGTTGAAGTTGACGTATTCACAGATACAGTAATTGCTGGATTTTCATCAATTATAACTGGTTGACTCCATGTATTAACACAAGAGGTTGTATCAACTACTGATAATGTATAAGTACCAGCAGCTAGATTATCAATGATTGTAATTGTATCAGAGGAAACGAAACTTCCAGGAATACCAGAAAGTGTAAATGTAAATGGTAAGGCATCACCGATAGCTTTTATTTCTAATTCACCATCACTACCACCAAAACATAAGTTATCCGTAACGGTTACCGATTGAATTTCGACATCAGTAATTTTTGGAATAAATACATTCAGTGTTTTCTCACACGTTAATTGATCAGTTATTTTTACTAATGTATTTCCGGATGGTAAAGATGTTGCTGTTGAAGTCAATTGACCTGAAGACAACCATTCAAAAGTATATCCAGCTTGACCACCAGAAGGGTTTACGGTAGCTGCACCATTGGCATTACTACAAGTTTCTGGAATAATATTAGAAAACGTAGCTGTTATTTCTGAATTCTGTTGAACAACTAAAGAATCGACAAATGAACAAGAATTATCGTCAATTGCGGTGATAGTATATGTACCACTAGGCAGTTGATTAACGGTAAGATTGTTTAATGCTGTTGAACTTGTAACGCCAACTGACCCTGGCTCATGAGTAATAGATGCATAAGGTAATGTGCCACCTGAAACATCAACAGAAATTTGACCCGTTGATTCACCAAAACAATTAACATTAATAACATTTGTACTGAACGACATTTGAGTAGGGTGAGTCAGTGAAAAATCTAAAGTGTCAGAACAGTTTTTAAAGTCTGATATTATTACTTGGTAAAGACCTTCTTCCAAATTATTTATATAACTATCGGTACTAGTTGACGAACCTAACCAAGTGAAGCTGTATGGCAATGTACCTCCAGTACCACTTACAGCAATAAATCCATCAGAACCTTCAAAACAATTTGGATTTGAAAATGAGTCTGTATTTAATACAAGTGGACTAGGCTGAGAAATATTAATTGGTAATGTTGAAGAAGTACAACCCGCAGTATCTGTTGCAAATACTGAGTAATCTCCAGCACCAATATTAGATTGGGAATTAGTAGCCCCTGCAAAAGCAGCACCATCTTTAGTCCATGTATATACTAGGTTTCCTTGGCCACCATTTGCATTTAATGAGATTGAACCGTCTGATAATCCAAAACAAGATGGTGTTGTAGTCGATTGAATTGAAAGAATTAGCTGAGCAGGCTCTGTAATTTGAATTACAGAACTGAAGGGACAGTTATTATCGTCAGTCACTGAAACAGTATAGGAGCCTACTGTTAAATTTGAATAGTAATTTGAATCAGAAGATGTAAACGATGGCACTAATGTGTCAACCGTAAAAGTGTATGGGGCTGTTCCAGCAGAAGCGGAAACAGAAATATTACCATCAGCAGAATTATAACAAGATAATGGTGAGAAAGTGGTTGATACTGATAAAAATGGAATGTCTTCTACAGAAATGACAGTATCAAATTCACAAGCATTTGCATCAGAGAGTGTTAAGTTATAATCCCCTTCTACAAGGCCGTCATAAACTCCATTATTTTGGATTACCCCATTCAAATCAAACTCATAAGGAAGTAGTCCGCCTACACCGTCCATTTCTAACAAAGCTAAAGTGTCTTTACAGAAAATTGTATCAAGTGTAAGTATATCAATGCTAAGTTGTGAATATTCAAATATTTCAATTGAAAGAGAAGCAATACATCCATTTACATCTCTAGCCTCAACAGAATAAGTGCCTGCTGATAAATTATCAAATACAGGTGATGATTGCCAAGCTGATAAATCAATTCTATACTCATAATTACCAGTTCCACCTGAGGCTATAACTTCTAGACTCCCCGTGCTTTCACCATAACAATCAACTGAGTCAGAACTAACTTCTGTTAACTGAATAGGTAATACAGTATCTAAAACAGTGTACACTTCATTGTAAAAACAGTTGTTATTGTCAGTAATTTGTAGCAGATAATCCCCTCCTTCTAAGGAAGCAATATCTTCATCAGTAGATGTAAATCCATTAGGACCAGTCCAAGAAAATGAATAATCTAAAGTATCTATTACATTACCCGTACTGTTGTTGATTTTTAATCCAACACCACCACTGACATCAATCTGAATATCTCCATCAAACTGAGAATTACAAAGAACATTGGTTATAGTTTCATCAACATGTAAACTATCAGGCTCTCTTAATGTAAGTGGACGAACTATCTCACATCCCGTAGAGGATGTGAATAAAATAAAATATTCTCCCGCACAAAGTCCTGTTTGATTGGCGTTATCACTAGCAATTGAATAAAAAGGTACACCAGCTACTGAGTCTTGATAGAACTCAATTGTATATGTTTCTGGTGATGGGAAAATGTTTACTTGTATCTCTCCGTCACAACTGCCATAACAACTTACATTGTAACCATTAAAGCTTATTGACGGACTGAAATTACTAGAGTTAAAAATCGTTTCAGAGATTGTGTCTTGCACGTTACAAGAATCAAGTCCAGAAACAATTGTTACGTCATAGATTCCGCCATTAGCACCATCTAAGCCAGTAAGCAAAAAAGTGTCTTCAGTAAAAACTGTAGTAAAAACTGTACCGTTTGGAAAGTCTACTTCTAGATTGTAGGGAGATGAAAAAGCAGGGTCGGGAATAATCTCTAAAATCCCATTATTATTACATTCATCATCCTGAATTACATTTACAGTACATTGGGCATTTGACTGTATTGCCGTGAAAAAACTAGCAAGAAGAAAAACTATAATCTTTGCCTTATCTGATATTTTCAAAATATTTAAGTTTTAGATTATCTAAAATTTTGCATTGCAAGATACAAAAATTAACAATCTTTTGAACATTAATTCTTATAAGTACAAAAGAAATAAACACATTTTTGTTGAAGATGGCATTCGTTTGATTTGAATCTTAGAACTGAATTCAGCGAAGTTCAATAAATTTACTAAGCTTGTTAGAATATCAATACCCTTTTAACATGAAACCTAATTCTTACAAAGAGCATCCTCTTTTAATGGGGGTGTATTACCTTAAAAACAGTTGTTTTTTTCTTATTTTTCTAAGGCTCAAGAAACATTTTTACATTGAAATATGCTCATATGTTGTATACATTTCAATACTCGTTTTTTTAACCCTTAATTGAAGTTCGTTTTTACAAATCTATTATTGCTTAACAGCCCCGACTGATTGAAAATCTGCAAATGATACAGTCCATCGTTTAAACTGCTTACAGGTATTTCTAAATGAAGACCTCTTATTTCTGACTCCATTACTTTTCTTCCAAAATTATCGAAAATCAATATTTTATCACCCCCCATATGGTTGTCAATGTTTAGCATTTTACTTGCTGGGCTAGGGTAAATATTTGTTTTAGTTGAAGCTGAAATATCATTAACTGAAACTGTTTCACAAATAATATTGTACAAAAAATCGCTTATAAATGGTGCTGCGGTTTCAGAAATACCAGTGATTGGAATAGCATGTCCTCCAGAGTTAAAGGTATATAAATCATTTTGAACACCCAATGTCTCGAGTGTTGAATGTATTTCACCTGAACCACATAAAACTGGAAAAGCATCATTACCTAATGCATTATCACATTCATAACTTACAGTATTGTCATCCGTTGCGTGTAAACTAACTATTGGCTCATCATCAGCATCAAAAAATGCCAAGGACTGAATAGCTCCTGCCAGGCTTATTGCTCCAATAACATCCGAAGAATACCCTTCGTTACCACTATTTCCTTCAATACCTCCTGCATTATCAAAGAACCCTTGAAGATCATCTGGAATATCATCACTGTCGACCGCCGACAAATGAACTGCTGTTACTGCTCCTGCTGAATATCCACCAACAAAAATCTGGTCTGGATTAATCCCATAGGTATTTCCATTCTCTGAAAAATCTTTTCTGAAAAATCTAACCGCAGCTTTCATATCTGATATAGAATTCACAACTGTTTGAGTCAATATTTCTGAAGCATTAGGCGAAATCAAACTTAAAGAGGATGTTAATCTATACTGAATTGAAGCAGTGACATAGCCGCGTTTAGCAAAGGCTTCACATAAGCTAATCATAGCTGGATTATCTTTATTACCCGCTACATAAACCCCTCCGTGAGCAAAAACAATCAATGGTCGATTAGTTGCGGTATCGCCCTCAGCTTGATAAATATCCACATCTAAACCGGAGTCAGACGATGACCAGTCATAAACATCAGTATATTCGATTGTTGTTTTAGAAACATCAGAAAATATTTCATCTTGATACCTCCCATCACATTGTGCAAAAAGAAGGTGTGAAACTAAAATAAGATTGAGTAGAAATATTTTTTTCATAATTTAAATTATTAATTACCTAACTTAGCTATTTGCTGTTCTATTTGTTCATCCTCAATTTTTGAGAATAACAAACTTGCTTCACCAATACATTGAGCGGCGTCAATAGGCTTAATTTCATCCCAAAAAGACTTTTGAACATTTAGTATTTCCTGCAATTTATGAGATGTAAACGGCAAAAAGGGTTCTGATAAAACCATTAAATGATTAGCTATTTGTAGAGCAATATTTAATATCGTTTCTGTTCGTTTTTCATCTGTTTTTTTCAATTTCCAAGGTTCAGTATCCGCTAAGTATTTGTTTCCTAAACGTGCTAAATTCATAAGCTCAGTTAAAGCTTCTCTCAATTTGTATTGCTCAACGAGCCCCCCAATTTTTTTAGGGAATGTGTTCATCTCATCCAAAACTAATTGGTCATAGCTATCTAGTTCATGCCTTTCAGGCACTTTCCCTTCCCAATATTTATTGGTTAATACAACTACTCTGTTGATGAAATTACCAAAGATGCCCACCAGCTCACTATTATTTCTAGTTTGAAAGTCTAACCATGTAAAGTCAGTGTCTTTTGACTCAGGAGCTGTAGAACACAAGGCATATCGTAAAACATCTTGCTGACCCTCAAAATCCTTTAAATACTCATGTAGCCAAATCGCCCAATTCCTTGAGGTTGATAGCTTCTGTCCTTCAAGGTTTAAAAACTCATTAGCAGGAACGTTTTTAGGTAATACAAAACCGCCATGCACCTTTAGTAATATTGGAAAGATAATAGCATGAAAAACAATATTATCTTTTCCAATAAAGTGAATCAATTCAGCATCATTTTTCCAGTAATCTATCCACTCTTTGCCATTGTCTTTTGCCCATTGTTTTGTGGCTGAGATATAGCCAATTGGTGCATCAAGCCACACATATAATACCTTTCCGTCCTCACCTTCGATAGGCACTTTTACACCCCAATCCAAATCTCTGGTCATCGCTCTCTCTCGAAGTCCGCCATCAATCCAAGATTTACATTGACCAATTACTTGAGAACGCCATTGACTAGGATCATGCTGTTTTTCTCCATCAAGCTCTCCGTTTTCAATCCAATTTTTTAACCAATCGGCATGGTCTTGCATTGGTAAATACCAATGTTTTGTTTCTTTCTTAATAGGCTCATTACCACTCAGGGTGGATTTTGGATTTAATAATTCCGAAGGACTAAGAGCCGAACCACATTTTTCACATTGGTCGCCATAGGCTGAATCATATCCACATTTTGGACACGTACCCATAATGTATCGGTCTGCCAAAAATTGCGAATGTTCTTCGTCGTAAAATTGTTCCGAGGTCTTCTGAGTAAATGCCCCTTTACTGTTTAGTTCACTAAAAAAGTCTTGAGAAGTTTTATGATGTAAAGGGTCAGAAGTTCTATGATAAATATCAAAATCAATACCGAAATCGGCAAAGGACTTTTTATTTAAGTTGTGGTATCTGTCAACAATTTCTTGTGGCTCTACCCCTTCTTTTTTAGCTCGAAGTGTAATGGCAGCACCATGTTCGTCCGAGCCACAAATAAACACTACATCTTGTTGTTTAGATCTTCTGTACCTGACGTAAATATCGGCAGGAAGATATGCGCCAGCAATATGTCCAATGTGTAAAGGTCCATTGGCATAAGGCAATGCTGAAGTAACGGTATAGCGTTTTTTTGTCATGAAAAATTTAAAAATATATCTTCGCAAAGATATTAAAAGAATAAAGACTTTAATGACGGTTAAAGAAGGACTTAAAAAGACTATTCAAAACCTTAAAAAAGGGGATAAAATAGGTATTGTTTCAACTGCCAGAAAAATCAATAGTGAAGAACTAAAATATTCTGTTGAACTAATTGAGAAGTGGGGTTTAGTTCCCGTTTTAGGACAAAACATTTACAATAGTGACCACCAATACGCTGGAAACGATAAGGAACGGATTGAGGATATACAACAAATGCTCAATAACTCGGAAATTAAAGCCATACTATGTGCAAGAGGTGGCTATGGAAGTGTGCGAATTATAGACCATTTAGATTTTACCATTTTTATTAATCAACCAAAATGGATAGCAGGCTTTAGCGATGTGACAGTTATTCATTCTCACCTTCATAATTTGAGCATACCGACTTTACACAGCACAATGCCAATAAGCTTTAAATCCAATACCTCTGCCTCAGTCGAAAGTCTCAAAAAAGCACTTTTTGGAGAAAATATCGATATAAATTGCAATAGTCATCCGCTTAATAGAAATGGCGTGGGAAATGGACAAATTATAGGCGGAAATCTTTCTATTCTATATAGCTTGATTGGAACGCCATCAGACATAGACACAGAAGGTAAAATTCTTTTTATTGAAGATTTGGATGAATACCTGTATCATATTGACAGAATGATGATGAGCCTCAAAAGAAGCGGAAAACTCGCCCTTTTAGAGGGTTTAATTATTGGTGGAATGACAAAAATGAATGATAATAATATCCCTTTTGGAAAAACAGCAGAACAAATTATTTTGGACGCCGTTTCAGAGTATGATTTTCCAGTTTGCTTTAATTTTCCTGCTGGGCATATTGATAATAATTTAGCCCTAAAACTGGGAGAAAATGTTTGCTTGGAGGTTGGCGAAAAAATAAAACTTCACTATGAATGAAGCGCATGAGCTAGGAAAAGAGGGAGAAACACTAGCTAAAAACTACTTAAGCCAAAAAAATATTACCGTATTGCACTCCAACTGGCGATGGCAAAAGCCGAAATAGATATCATTGCTGAACACAACATGCAAGTTGTATTTATTGAAGTTAAAACCAGACGCAGTTCATGATTTGGTAACCCATCAGAATTTGTAAGTAATAAAAAGCAAGAACTCATGAGAGATGCTGCCGAAGCATACCTCGAACAAAACAATTTAACTAATGAAATACGCTTTGATATTATTGGTATTATCCTCAATTCCAGAGATAAAAAGATAGAACATATTCAAAACGCCTTTTAAATAGGTGTATTTAGTACATTTGCAAAAAAGAGATAGATGGCAAAGCGAATAAATAAAAGTATTGATAGGTCAGCGAACAAAGGAAGAAAGCCTAATACTTCAAAAGGAAAGTACAGTTCGTCTGAGTCCTCTTCTCGCACTAATGATTTCAAAAAATCAAGACCAAAACCTTTCAATAAGTCTTTCAAAAAGAGAATAACAAAAAAAGCCGTTAAGAGTACAAAAGCGGGTATGCGACTAAATCAATTTATTGCACATTCGGGCATAAGCTCAAGACGTGAAGCAGATGATTTAATAAAAGCTGGCTTAGTTGAAGTGAATGGTAAAATTATAATTGAAATGGGCTTTAGGGTTTTAGAGTCCGATTCCGTAAAATTCAATAATGAAACCATAAATTCGGAAACGAAACGATACCTATTACTCAACAAGCCAAAAGACTTTTTAACCTTAACCGATGATCCAAGGAAAAAAAATGTGTTTGAATTAATCGACAAAGCATGTAAAGAGCGTATTTATCCTGTTGGCAGACTCGACAAACAAACATCAGGGCTACTCCTCTTTACCAACGATGGTGAGCTTTCTAAAAAGCTAACTAATCCGAGAAAACGTGTAAAGAAAATCTTTCATGTGACTTTAGATAAAAACCTAAAGTCATTGGATATGCAGAAAATCGTTGACGGCGTTATGGTCGACGGTTATAAAGTAGATATAGAGGCTATTTCATACATTCAAAACTCACCAAAAAAAGAAGTTGGAGTAGAAATACATATCGGTAAAAATAGTACTCTAAAAAATGTTTTTGAAAATCTTGGCTATAAAATTGTTAAATTGGACAGGGTTTATTTTGCTGGTCTAACCAAAAAAGATATTGCTAGAGGTCGCCACAGGTTTTTATCAGAAAAAGAAATATCTATGCTAAAGATGATATAAATCGAATACTAAATTTTGAAATATAGCCGTTAAAAAATTATGCGAATTGTAAAGCGAATTATTCTGACCCTTATAATCTTGGGCATTCTTGTCTTCGGAGCATCTGCTACTTTAATTTATCTGAAACAAGATAATCTAGAACAAATTGTAATTGAAGAAATCAACAAACAGCTTAAATCTGAAATTTCGGCAGGTGATATTTCATTTTCTGCCATCAAAAATTTCCCTTACGTAAGTGTTGAGTTTGACAAACTCATGATATTGGATGCTTTTCATGAAGATACACTTTGTAAAATAGATGAGGTAAATGTAAAATTCAACGCTCTAGATCTTTACAACAAAATTTATATTATTCAAGAAATTTCACTAGCCAATGGGTATGTATCAATTTATTATAAAGATGGACTTCCAAACTATGAAATATGGAATACTAAAAGTGATACTGCTGCGTCAGAAAGCATAGACTTCGGACTAGAAAATGTTGCACTTAACAACATTAAAATAAAATATGTAGACAATGGCTTGGCAAGTGAGTTCGTAAATAAAGAAACCCTACTGAAATTAAATATTGAAGACAACAATACATTTATTGATATTGATGCTCAACTATTAAATAAAAGATTATCACTAAACAATATCAATCATCTCCCAAATGAAAATATCAATTTAAATACTGAAATGTCAATTGACTCATTTGGCATAAATATTACCACTGACTTAAGCCTTAGAGATATTCCTTTTAATTTAGAGGTAAAACAAACCAAGGAAACTTTAAACGTTAATATAATAGCTAAAGAACTTGACATCGTTTCTACATTAGATATTCTCCCTAAAGATTATTTGTCTGCACTTGAAGATTACGATATTACAGGAAAAAGCTCGTTCAAACTCAAATTTATAACCGACCAACAAAAAGAAGCCGCAATTGATGTTGACTTTACGCTGAAAAATGGAACAGTGAAAAGTGATGTTATTCCATTTGATTTGGAACAATTATCATTAAATGGGAATTACACCAATGGGGCTAAAAGAACAGATGAAACCACTCAGATAGATTTGAAGGATATTCAGCTCATCGCCAACAATGAGCCTATTTTAGCAAATGCCACCATAAACGGGCTAGAAAACCCTAAAATTAAAACTGATATCTCTTCTCAGCTCAATCTATCTGAACTTGAAAAATGGGGCTACAAATCAGACCTAAAATCAATTGACGGAAATGCCACTTACGAAGTGTCCTACTACGGAAATGTTGGTCTAAAAAATAATATTGATTACGATATTGCAATGGCTAAAAAGTCCGCAGACATATCTATTGAAAATTTAAGCCTTACCATTGACGAACAGAGTCCAAAACTCTCTAACTCAAATGTAAAATTAAAAGTTGTTGATGACCATTTAGACATTGAACAATTAGAAGGTACGCTCGCCAAAGAAAGTAAGTTCAAATTTATTGGTGCTATTGAAAATGTATTCTCTTACCTATTCTTAAAAAATTCACCCTTAAAAATTGCCGGTGAATTTAACTCTAAGTGGATGATATTTGACGAATTAATGCAGAGCGATACTACTTCGGAAACTAACTCAAGCGAAGTAAAAGTCGTTCAACTACCAGACGACATTATCGCAAATGTGAAATTCAACTTAGATGATTTCACCTACGACCGTTTTCATATGCGGAATTTTCACAGCGATATTAAGTATAAAAACAAAAAACTAAACGTCAATAATATTGAGCTTGAAACTATGTCAGGGAAAATCACTTCTAACCTAACATTTGAGCAATTAAGGGATGGGAAGATGAGACTAATTAGTACAACTTTGCTAGACAACATTAATGTACGACAGTTGTTTTATGAGTTTCATAATTTCGGGCAAAGCACCATGAGGCATAAACACCTAAAAGGTAAAATAGACTCAGAGATTTACTTGCGAAATGAGTGGGATAAATACTTTAATCCTATTGACGAGCACTTGTATTCTTTTATAGATGTTAATATAAATAACGGTGAACTATTAGAGTTTGAACCTCTCATGGAAATGTCCGACTACATCAGTGTAAATGAGCTAAAACGAATAAAATTTTCTAACTTAGAGAACCAAATTGAGATAAAAAACAACAAAATTGAAATCCCATTTATGGAAATTTATTCCTCAGCATTAGATATGGCTGGCTCAGGAAGTCATACATTTGACAATGAAATGGATTATGAATTTAAGATTTTGTTGAACGAAATTTTAGGTAATAAATTCAAAAGAAAACACAAAAAGAAAGTTTCAGAATTTGGTGTAGTAGAAGATGATGGAATTAAAGGTATGACTCTCTTTCTAAAAATGAAAGGCTCTGTTGACAACCCAGATATTTCGTACAATACACTAAAACTGAGAGAATCACTTGACAAGGGCTTCAAAAAAGAAAAGAAAAAGTTAAAAGATGTTGTAAAAAGTGAGTTTGGCGACAAACCATCGGAACAGCAAATTGAAGACCAGCCTGACTACGACAGTATCATTGAATGGGAGGAATAAACATATATAGTAAGAGAAAGAATTGGAAAATTCTTCTTGTAATCTTTGCAAGTATTATAGCTCTAGTTTCTTTAAGCTATACCAATAATTTAGTTAGTGAGCTAGATAAAGAAGAACGTAAGAAAATAGAGCTTTGGGCAGAAGCTACCTATCAGTTAGTAAACTCAGGTATGGGCCCAACAAATAATATCCTGGCAAGTAGGATAATGCAAGAAAATACTACTATTCCTATTATTCTTACTAATGAAGTTGGTGAAATAATAGGTGATAGAAATCTACCTGATAGGAAATTTCGTGATGCGTATCTCAAAAAGCAGTTAGAGATAATGAGCGAACAACATGAACCAATTAAAATAGAGGCAACTATGAATGGGGAAGTTATTCTGACTCAGTACCTTTATTACAAAGATTCATATATACTTTCTCAGCTTCGTTTTTACCCTTTCCTTCAACTGGTAGTCATCTTCTTTTTCATATTAATTGCATATTTAGCATTTAACCGTTCCCGAAAATCAGAACAAAATTTAGTCTGGGCAGGAATGGCAAAAGAAACTGCTCACCAAATAGGCACTCCTCTTTCCTCGCTAATGGCTTGGGTTGAAATATTAAAAAACAAGGAGGGCATGTCTGAAATAAGTGAGGAAATAAATAAGGATGTCGTCCGCTTAGAAACGATTACTGAACGCTTCTCTAAAGTTGGATCAAAACCAAACTTAGATAATCAAAATATCTACGATATTTTATCAAGCTCCGTGAGTTATTTGCAGAATAGACTTTCATCAAACGTCAATATTACTCTAGATAATCAATGTAATGACGCTAATGCCCCTATTAATGCTACACTGTTTGAATGGGTAATTGAAAACATTTGCAAAAATGCGGCTGATGCCATGAATGGAAAAGGTAAAATCACAATTACCATTCAATCAAAAGCAGAATTTTTAACTATCGAAATCAAAGACAATGGCAAAGGGCTTTCAAAAAATAATTTCAAACGTATTTTCGAGCCAGGTTTTACCACTAAAAAAAGAGGATGGGGCTTAGGGTTGTCGCTGTCTAAACGAATAATAGAAGAATATCACTTAGGAAAACTATTTGTGAAATCATCCAGTCCAGAGGGAACGGTCTTTTGTATATCCCTCCACAGAAATTAATTGCTACAACTGCCTTTCCCACGCTTGAAGAGATACTCTTGATGGTACTCTTCGGCTCTATAAAATATTTCGGAAGGAACAATTTGAGTCACTACAGGATTTTTAAACTTATCCGAATCATCCAAAGCTTTCATCGTTTTAATGGCAATATCTTTTTGCTCATCATCGTGATAAAATACCGCAGAACGGTATTGGGTTCCCACATCAGGCCCTTGTCTGTTTAAAGTCGTTGGGTTATGATTTTCCCAAAAAATATTAATTAACTCCTCAAATGACACTTGCTTAGGGTCGTAAAGAACTTCAACCGCTTCAGCGTGATTAGTGTTTTCATAACACACTTCTTTGTATGTAGGGTTTTTAGTATCACCGCCAATATAACCAACGTCAGTTGAATAAACCCCTTTTAGTGATCTATACAATTCTTCTACACCCCAAAAACAACCTGCTGCAAAAGTGGCCTTTTTGAGAGAGTCATTAGCTATAAATCGGATGCTGATACTGTTGACACAATGACGTGTGTTTTCAGGTGTCAGTTTCTCTCCAACAAATACATGACCAAGATGACCGTCACATTTTGCACAAGTAATTTCTGTACGTTCATATCCTAAATGAAAATCAGAGTATTTATTTATAGCACCTTCCTTAACTTTATCAAAAGCAGGCCAACCACAACCCGCATCAAACTTGGATGAAGAATCATATAAATGATTTCCACAAGCACGGCAAACGAAAATGCCTGCTTCATAAAAATTATCGTATTCACCAGTAAATGGAGCTTCCGTGCCTTTATCAACTATGACTCTTCTTTCTTCTGGTGTTAGATTTTCAAAATAATTGTGATCCATAGGTTTTGTTGAATTAGTTTTAGTTTGACACGAAATTAATAATGGTAATGCAATGCAAAAATACAGCATTAGAGAAAATGATTTCGTTGCTCTATTGCCAAATTTCTTATTTACTTTTGCGGGGTGAGTGGTATCTATATTCATATTCCGTTTTGTAAGCAGCAATGTCATTATTGCGATTTTCATTTTTCGACTTCCTTAAACAATAAGAACGAGCTGTTGGATGCTCTAGTGTCTGAAATGAAAATAAGAACTCCTTTTTTGGACGGTACAAAGATACGGACTATTTATTTTGGAGGCGGAACACCTAGCATCCTTTCTTCTGATGAACTAAATAAATTGTTTGACCATTTAAGTAATCAATTTGACCTCTCTGAGGTAAGTGAAATTACTATTGAAGCAAATCCCGATGATTTGACTTTAGAAAAAATAAAAGACATATCTAAAACGCCAATAAATAGATTTAGCATTGGTGTCCAATCTTTTCATAAACCGGATTTAGAATACATGAACAGAGCCCATAATGTAGATCAAGCCAAGGCTAGTATTAAAAATGTGCAAGATGCAGGCTGGGAAAACATTACAATAGATTTAATTTATGGAACTCCAACCCTAAATAATGACATGTGGGCCGAGAATATGCAACACGTCATTGACTTTAATGTTCCGCATCTATCAGCCTATGGACTGACGGTCGAAGAAAAAACACCACTGCATCATGCTATTAAAACAGGAGAGCAAACACCATTAGATGAGCTAAAAAGTAAAATACAATTTGAGATGTTAATGGAGTTCATACCTAAAAATGGATTAGAGCAGTACGAAATATCAAATTTTGCTAAAAAAGGATTTGAGGCAAAACACAATGGTAGTTACTGGACTGATGATATTTACTTGGGGCTTGGGCCATCGGCACATTCTTTTGATGGTAATCGCAGACTGTGGAATGTATCTAATAATGTGAAGTATATTAAAAGTCTACAAAAACAAAAATTACCTTTAGAGTTTGAAGAATTATCTGAAGTTCAACGCTACAATGAGTATATACTTACTGCCTTGAGAACAAAAAATGGAGCAAATTTCAATTATATAAAATCACGTTTTTCGCCATTTTTGGTCGATTTTTTCCATTTTTCAACAAAAAAATGGCTTTTTTCTGGCGAAATCATCAAAAATGAAGAGATATATACTTTATCAAAAAAAGGTAAATTAATAGCAGATTGGCTGTCATCGGACTTATTTTATACAGAATAATTCCTTAAATAATCGAAAAAACAGCATTTTCAATCATTTTTATCAATTTTTTGACCTTTTTTAGTCGTTTTTATTCATTTTTAAGCATTTTTCACGAAAAACTATCAGCTAAAAATAATTCACTATTTTCCACTCTTTTTTAATCAAAAATCAATGATTTTTTGTTGTTTTTTGACGGTTTTTAATGATTTTTAATCAATTTTTGACGTTTTAGACGAAAAATGAAGACTTAAAGAATTGATTTTATTTAATAGACACAAAATTTGGTTTATTTTCAAAGAAATTAAATACTTTTAGAGCATGATTGCTCACATTACCCACAAAAACAAAGAATTCAAAGTTGATTTATCAAAACCCATTGATATTTCCATCCCTCTTAAAAACGGAACCGATAACCCAAGCGCATGGTATGTGCCACCAGTTAAAATGGAAGCCGTAGAAATGGGCGACTGGGTAGGAGAAGTGAAAAGAGGCGGCTCCGTCAACTTTTTTAATATTTATTTTAACCCTCACGGACATGGTACACATACAGAGTGCGTTGGGCATATTTCAAAAGACAAGGAGTCTATCAACGATAATGTTAAAACGTTCTTTTTTCTATCACAATTAATAAGCGTTGAACCAATAGTTTTGGAAGGAGACAGTATAATTACAAAAGAGTCTATCGAAGAAAAGTTTGATGAAGAATGTGAAGCAATAATCATCAGGACATTACCTAATTCGGCAGACAAACTCAACAAACACTACTCCAATACAAACCCCCCATTTCTACAAGAAGAAGCTGCTAATTTTTTGAGAGAAAAAGGCATAAAACACTTACTTATTGATTTGCCGTCTGTTGACAAAGAAGAAGATGGAGGAGTGTTAGCTGCTCATCATGCTTTTTGGGACTTTCCAAAAAACACACGATTCGACTGTAGCATTACCGAACTTATTTATGTGCCATCAGAAATAAAGGACGGTAACTACTTGCTTAACCTCACTTTTGCTCCTTTTGACAACGATGCTAGTCCGAGCCGCCCAACTTTATATTCAATATTATGATTGAAGAGCTTAGGGAGTATTGTTTATCCAAAAAATTTGTCAGTGAAAGTTTTCCATTTGATGAAAGCACTTTGGTTTTCAAAGTTCACAATAAAATGTTCGCTTTGTTTTCTTTAGAAAAAGACCCTTTAAGAATAAACCTAAAGTGTGACCCCGAAAAAGCAATAGAATTAAGAGAAGAATATTGGCAAGTAATTCCTGGCTATCATTCGAATAAAAAACATTGGAACACCGTTATTATTGACCAACTTACTTTAAGTCAAGTATGTGAATGGATTGAACATTCCTATAATTTAGTATGGGGAAAATTACCGAAGAAGCTGAAAATCTAGTACAAAAAACTGTTGTAAGGAAATCGCTTAGCGTGAATTTCTTTAGCCATTTCATATAGCAAATCTCTAAATCCATCAAAGTTTTCTTTCTGAAGAGCCGATATAAATACACTATCTCCTGACTTTGCCATCCACGTTTTTTTCCATTCATCAAGAGAAATATTAGCTTTAGTAGAAGGAGTTAAATCATCCTCCTCCTTTTTTTCATACGTAAAGGCATCAACCTTATTGAATACCATAACCGTTGGCTTTTCTGAAGCATTGATTTCATCCAAAGTTTTGTTTACAATATCTATTTGCTCTTCAAAATTAGGATGAGAAATGTCTACCACGTGCAAAAGAATATCGGCCT
Organism: Flavobacteriales bacterium; assembly: GCA_965277895.1. Taxonomy (GTDB): domain Bacteria; phylum Bacteroidota; class Bacteroidia; order Flavobacteriales; family UBA7312. Next base: position 496,423 of record CBDIDR010000001.1, on the reverse strand, counting down.
CACGAACTTCGTCAAGAGTAGATTTAAAACTCTCTACTAACTGATGTGGCAGCTTTCTAATGAAACCAACAGTATCAGATAAAAGAAAGGGTAAATTACCAATTACTACTTTACGAACGGTAGTATCTAAGGTCGCAAAAAGCTTATTTTCAGCAAATACATCCGACTTGGATAAGCGATTCATAATGGTCGATTTCCCAACATTAGTATAGCCTACCAAAGCTACACGCACTAATGCACCACGATTACCTCTTTGAATAGCTTTTTGCTTATCTATTTGAACTAATTTGGTTTTGAGTAATGCTATTTTTTGTTGGATAATTCGTCTATCGGTTTCAATCTGTGTTTCACCAGGGCCACGCATTCCTATACCCCCTTTTTGCCTTTCAAGGTGTGTCCACATACGCGTTAAACGTGGCAAAAGATATTGGTACTGAGCCAACTCAACTTGTGTGCGAGAATGGGCTGTACGAGCTCTAGAAGCAAAAATATCAAGTATCAGATTACTCCTATCCATAATTTTGCATTCCAACTCTTTTTCTAAGTTTCGCAATTGAGAAGGACCTAGCTCATCATCAAAAATAACAAGAGCAATTTCATGTTCCTTCATAAAGGCTTTAACCTCTAAAAGTTTTCCTTTTCCAATGAAGGTTTTAGGATTAGCAAAAGGTAATTTTTGAGTAAAATGTTTGACTGCTACCGCTCCTGCTGTATGAGCTAAAAAATCCAGTTCTTCTAAGTATTCTTTAGCCTGTTCAGCGTTTTGGTCATTGGTGATTAAACCCACCAAAACAGCTTTTTCTTCTTTAAATTCGTGAGTTAACTTTTTACTCATTTATAACCAACTAGGAGGTAAGCAAAGAAGAATACAAGCTAAAGCTAGAGCAAAAAATATAAAATTAGTTCTGTGGTGTTTTGACTCATTCGATTTCTTGGATTTGGAACGAGCAATAGTAACTAAAACCAAAGCAACAGTCATCAATAAAGGGTGTTCTAAAGCGTACAAACGCGAAAGAGAATCTCCCATGGCTTCTCCCATGCTTTTGACGTTTGGACTAACAAAATATAAAACAGCTCCAACTGTCCATTGAAGATGAATTAAAATCATAGAAACTAATACAAATTTATTAGAGTATTTATCAAAAGAAGTGCCTGTTATCCAACCCCTCAAAGAATTCAATAACACCACAAAAATCATAATAAATAGCACAAAAGGCAAATAAGAGTGTAAGTGCAAAAGTCCTGTATACATAGTAAATATATTTTATGCAAATGTAAGGAATTAAATCCGTCAGTATTTTGTAATTTAACTCCCTAAATTTGACACTAACAATGAAAACCTGTTTTTTAATTCTTACATCGGTATTTTTAAGCCTAAATGCCTTTGCTCAGCATACTTTTCCAATAAATGGTGTTGCCAATTCTTTTGACGCAACTCATGTTTTTACGAATGCGACTCTAGTCATTTCACCACAGGAAACCATCGATAACGGAACACTTATCATAAAAGATGACAAAATCATAAGTGCTAGTTCTGATACTAGCTTTCCACAAGGAGCGATTATTCACGACATGACAGGTAAATATATTTACCCCTCTTTTATTGACCTAAATTCCTCTTATGGGATTGAGAAGCCTAAAAAAGTAAGTTGGAAGCCATCACCACAATATAAAAGCAATACTAAAAGTGGAGCGGGGTGGAATGAAGCTATTCACCCTGAGGTAAATGCCAATAGTATATTTGGCGTTGATAATGATAAGGCTGAAAGCTACCGTTCGTCAGGTTTTGGTGTCGTTTTAAGCCATCAAGACAACGGTATAGCAAGAGGCAGCGGAGTTGTTGTAACCCTAGCTAACGAAAGTGAAAACATTAGTATTCTAAAAGGTAAAGCCAGTGCACACTACTCATTAAGTAAAGGAACCTCTAGGCAAAAATACCCCAGCTCTTTGATGGGAACATTGGCACTAATTCACCAAACCTATTTAGATGCCGAATGGTATGACCAAGGAAATACCAAAGAATACAACCGCTCATTGGAAGCTTGGAATGAATTACAAGATGTTCCACAATTTTTTGAAGTAAGAGACAAGCTCGATATTTTTAGAGTTCACAAAATTGCCGATGAATTTGAAATTGACTACACCATAGTCGGAAATGGCGACGAATACCAGCGTCTTAATGAGCTCGCAGAAACTAATTTTTCACTGATTGTCCCACTGAATTTTCCCGATGCATATGATGTAAGTAATCCGCAAGCAGCACAAATGGTATCGCTTAAAAAGATGAAGCATTGGGAACTTGCTCCTTCAAATCCAGCCCGCTTGTTTGAAAAAGGCATTTTTACCGCTTTCACCTCAAGTGACTTAGAAAAAAGAAGTGATTTTATAAGTAAAATAAAAGAGGCTATTGCTCATGGTTTGTCTGAACAAGACGCCTTATCAGCACTAACGACTAATCCAGCAGAACTATTAGAAATGAGTAGTCAATTAGGTACATTAGAAGCTGGTAAAATGGCAAACTTCCTAGTATGCTCTGCACCTATTTTTGACTCTGGAGAAATTCAAAGCAACTGGATTCAAGGTAAAGAGTATTCTATCAAAAAAGAACAAACTATTGATTTGAGAGGGACTTTTCTAAGTAATGAAAAGGATACAATTATCATCAATGGTTCAGCAGACAAAATAAATGGACAACTAAAACGAGACACCCTTGAATTTAAAACTAAATTAGAACAAGAAGGTCCGCACCTAACATTGCAATACGAATTAGATGACGGAGTTTACAGAGTAAATAGTTTGTTTTCAAATGACATCCTTAAAGGAGATATTATACTCCCCAATGGCGATAGTCGACAATGGTCAGCTCAATTGATTGAAGCATTTGAAAAAGATGAGGAAGAGAAAAAGGAAGAAGAGGATAACATAACTAAGAATGCAGAAGTTTGGTTCCCAAATATGGCATATGGTTGGGAAGACAAACCTAGTCAAGATAATATTATTTTCAGAAATGCTACTGTTTGGACAAATGAAGACGTTGGAACTATACAAGAAGCTGATGTAGCTATTTCAAAAGGTAAAATTCTAAAAGTCGGTATAGACATCATTTCCGAAGAGCTTTTCAAAAACGAAAAGTTTCAAGAAATTGATGCCAAAGGACTTCACCTCACCTCTGGAATTATAGACGAACACTCTCATATTGCCATCAGTAGAGGAGTAAATGAAGGCACACAAGCCAGTAGTGCTGAGGTTAGCATTGCAAACGTTGTTAACTCAGACGATATTAATATTTACCGTCAGCTTTCAGGAGGTGTTACTACCGCTCAACTTTTACACGGCTCAGCAAATCCAATTGGCGGACAATCAGGTATCATCAAATTCCGTTGGGGAAGTTCACCTGAAGAAATGAAGTTTGAAGGGGCTGATGGCTTTATCAAGTTCGCATTAGGTGAAAATGTAAAACAATCAAATTGGGGTGATTATGAACGCATCCGTTTCCCTCAAACACGAATGGGTGTTGAGCAAGTCTTTTACGATCACTTTTTGAGGGCGAGAGCCTACGAGCAAGAATGGGAAAAATATAACAGCCTTTCCTTATCTGAAAAGAGAAAAACACAAGCTCCAAGAGAAGATTTAGAAATGAATACGCTAGTTGAAATACTCAACAAAGAACGATTTATTACCTGTCACTCTTATGTGCAATCTGAAATAAATATGCTTATGCACGTAGCTGATTCAATGGGTTTCACGCTAAATACATTCACGCATATTTTGGAGGGTTATAAAGTGGCTGATAAAATGAAAACCCATGGTGCCGGTGCGTCCACTTTCTCAGACTGGTGGGCATATAAATTTGAAGTTAATGACGCTATACCTTACAATGCATCTATACTTTCGGATATGGGAGTCGTTACAGCCATAAACTCTGATGATGCCGAAATGGCAAGACGTCTTAATCAAGAAGCTGCAAAAGCTGTAAAATATGGAAATGTAAGTGAAGAAGAAGCTTGGAAAATGGTAACTCTTAACCCAGCTAAACTTCTACACTTAGACGATAGAGTAGGCAGTATAAAATCAGGAAAAGATGCTGATATTGTATTGTGGACGGACAATCCGCTTTCAGTATATGCTAAAGTACAACAAACTTATGTAGACGGACGTTGTTACTTTGATGTTGAGAAAGATGAAGCTCTGAGAAAACGCAATAAAGCAGAACGTGCTAGACTGATCCAAAGTATGCTTAGTGATAAAGCCGCTGGTAAGCCTACACAGAAAGTGAAGAAAGAGCACCACATACTTTACCATTGTGACACCTTAGATGAAAACCATAATCATGACCATGCACACTAAAAAAACTTTTATAATGAGAACACTCATCACACTTCTTACAGTATTACCATTTTTAACATTTGCACAACACATACTATTTTTAGGTGGTAAAGCACATGTAGGAAATGGAGAAAGCATTGACGTATCAGCCATATCAATGAAAGACGGAAAATTAGAAATGGTTGCCGATGCTAAAATCATACGTATTAATCCACAGGCTTTTGATACCATAATTCATATTTATGACCACCATGTCTACCCAGGATTTATCTCTACAAACACAACTCTCGGAATTACTGAGATAAGTGCTGTAAGAGCTACCAATGACTACCGTGAAACGGGCGTTTTCAAACCACACGTCCGCTCCCTTATTGCATACAATGCAGAAAGTGTAATCACTCCAACCATTAGAAGTAATGGAGTTTTGCTAGCACAGGTAGCACCCAAAGGGGGACGTATTGCTGGTACTTCATCAGTAATGAAATTAGACGGTTGGAACTGGGAAGATGCCGCTCAAAAAGTTGACGATGGCATACACCTCAACTGGCCACGCTATTTTGTGCAAACAGGCTGGTGGGCTGAACCTGGCGATATTGAGAAAACAAAAAAATACGACTCAGAATGCCAAGAACTTGAAGACTATTTTAAAAGAGCTAAAAGCTATTTTGACAGTAACAATAGACTCAACGATATACAAATGCGTGCCATGAAAGAATTATTCAATGGCAAAAAACGACTATATATTCATGCCAATGGACAAAGAGAAATTACTGACGCTGTACTAATGGCTGAAAAAATGGACATCGAAAACATTGTAATTGTCGGAGCTCAACAAGCTCATAAAATGACTGCCTTTTTAAAAGAACATAATGTATCCTTACTACTAGACCGTATACACCGACTGCCATACACAGAAGATAGCGATGTAGATATGCCTTACAAACAAGCTAAAGTATTATACGATGCAGGTATAACTTTTGGTTTTTGCTACCAAGGGGATATGGAAGCAATGGGACAGCGTAACTTACCTTTCTCGGCAGGGACTGCTATAGCTCATGGCTTACCATACGAACAGGCTGTTGCCGCACTCACTCACAACACTGCAAAGATGTTGGGAATTGATGATAAAGTAGGCACCTTATTAGCAGGAAAAGAAGCCACCTTCTTTGTATCAAAAGGCGATGCATTAGATATGATGGGTAACGATGTGGTTTATGCTTACATACAAGGAAAAGCAGTGGATTTAGACAATAAACAAAAAGCCTTAAATAGGAAATACAGAAAAAAATACGGATTACCTATCAAATAAAAAAATTAACAACGACAAAATATATTAAATCATTCGATATGTACTAAATACGTACTGATTAAAAGATTAATTTTAATCATATTTGTAATTACTTTAATCTTTACATTTTACCTCAAATGAAATATCTTTTTGCAATACTATTTACATTTAGTTCATTATTTGGTTTCTCTCAGTTGCCAGACGGAAGTATAGCTCCTAATTTCACAGTTACAGATTTAGATGGAAATCAACATAATCTGTACGATATATTAGATCAAGGCTACACAGTATTTATTAATTTATTTGCTGCCTGGAGCGGTCCAGACTGGAACTATCATTCGGGAGGCGCTTTAAATGAATTATGGGTAAACCATGGCCCTACTGGGGGAAATGGTGTAAGCCCAAATACAACTGATGATGTATATGTGTTTATGATTGAATCTTATAGCACAAATACAATTGACCAATTGTATGGCATTCAAGGCTCAAGTGATAATGCGGACTACATTTCATATGGAGACTTCGTAACTGGCACACCATTTCCAATTGCTGACGATGCCTCTGTAGCAGGCTTGTATGATTTGGCATATTTCCCTACAGTATTCGCTATTTGTCCTAATAGAATTCTTACAGAATCAGGTCAGGCTTCGGCTGCAAATCATTACAGCAACCTAGATAACTGCTTAGAAGCATATGAAGGTTCAAATGCTGCATTATTAGACTTTGAATCTACTATTCAGCCCTCTGGCTGCGAAGCAAGTGCTAGTGGTGACTTTTCTGTTTTAGCTCAAAACATGGGAACAGAATTGCTAAATAATTTTACGGTTGAGTTATCTTCTGGTGGTCAAATTATCGAGACAGTAGACTATATTGGCACATTGGACACTTATGAAACTACAACAATTGATTTTGGAAACATAACAATTAATAATGAAACAATTGATGTAAATATCACAAATGTTGACATCAATAATACTGATAATTCTCTTACTCAATCCATTGAATTTAATAATATTCAAACTTCACAACAAGTAACTGTTAAGCTTTTAACAGATAATTATGCCGCTGAAACTTATATGGAAATTACCGACGAAAACGGCTTGCTTGTTTGGTCTGAGGGAAATGAAAATGTGGGCACTACTTATAATACTTTCGATAGTAATACCCCTGTTGACTACACAAACCCACTAGAAAATAATCAAAATTATGAATGGGATGTTATTCTACCTGTTACTGGATGTTTGAAATTTACAATCTATGATTATTACGGAGATGGCTTAAATGCTTCACAGTGGGGTGGAATTGATGGAAATTGGTCAATTGAAAATAATAATTTTATAATAATAAAGGAACAGGAATTGCAAAACTTCGGTGGATTTGATGAAGCTTTTTTCACTAATTCTACTGCACCAAATTGTTCGGAACTATTTTTCTCTGAATATGTTGAAGGCTCTTCCCATAACAGAGCACTAGAAATATATAACCCCACCTCAAACACTGTTGACTTGAGCAACTATACAATTGAAAGATATGCCAATGGATCGGCATTTGCTTCAGATATAATGAGCTTGTATGGTAATTTATTGCCGGGTCAAACTTGGATAATTACAAACTCTGACACAAATGGTGTGAATACTTTTGGGACTATTTCAATGGACTTATATAATTTAGCTGATCAAACAGCTCCACCTTATCCATCTCCATTATACTTTACTGGAAATGATGCTTTAACCTTATCAAAAAATGGTGTAATTATTGATGTATTTGGTAAAATTGGCGAATATCCTGGTGATGGCTGGACTGATGATGCTACTGCTGGATTTACAGATGCAAATGGCGGTCAATTGTGGACACAAAACAGCACATTGGTTAGGCAGTCAAATGTATTATCTGGTAATCCTATAAATCCTTCATCCTTTAATCCATCGGAACAATGGACTTTATTCCCCAATAATATATTTTCAAATTTAGGCTTTCATCAGTGTGACTGCAATTATAACTTTTCGAAAACATATGTGCCTAATGATAATTTCGAACAGTACTTAATAGATGCTGGATATGATGATGTTTTAGATGATTCTGTATTAACTGGCAATATCGTTGATATTGAATATTTATATCTTAATGATTTTGATATTAATGACTTTACAGGTATTCAATCAATGCCAAATCTAAGCTATTTTTTCTGTGATAATAATAACCTTAATCAAATAGATATCTCTCAAAATACAAATCTAATTTCTTTTTCATGCAACAATAATAATCTCACAGAATTAGATGTTTCGCAAAATATAAACCTCAATTATTTAGAGTGCTATAATAATAATATTACTGAAATTGAATTCAGTTCTATTGTTAATAATCTTGGAGTATTAAATTGCGAAAACAATGCTATTAGTGAGTTAGATTTAAGTAATTGTATTAACCTTGGGTCTTTATATTTTAGCCAAAATAATATTTCTGAAATAGACGTCTCCCAAATCTTAGGTCTTGTAAATTTAGGATGTTGGGGTAATAATTTAAGTGCTATTGATGTCAGTCAAAATTTAAACCTTTCTTGGTTTGCTGCTGGAATAAATAATATTAGCTCCATTGATTTAACTAATAACTTGTCACTTAACACATTATATTTAGATGAAAATAATCTTTCTTCATTAGATGTCACGCAGAATACTCAACTTTCATATTTAGAAGTTGGACAAAATAATCTAAGTTCTATTGATCTTTCTCAAAATACAAGCTTGAACTATTTGAATGTATATTTTAATAATTTAACAACTCTAGATGTTTCTCAAAATTCCATGTTAACATCTCTATATTGCAAGTTTAATAATCTTGAAGAGCTTGACTTAACAAATTGTCCATTTCTAAACTACCTAAGTTGTAGGTTCAATAATCTCAATGAATTAGATATTAGTCAAAATGTAAGCTTAAATGAATTGTGGCTAAATGGTGGTAACCCTAACCTATTTTGTGTAACAACTCATGATACCGTATGGGCAAATAGTCAAGCTAATTTCTATCTATCAGATGACAAGTTTTTTAGTGTAAACTGTGAGCAAGAAAATATTATAGCAAGTTGTTTTGATGAAACAGCTCCCAACTATGATAATACTGATTATGATGAAACTATATATACGCTTGTAAATCAAGGCTGTTTTAATGGCTTAACTTATATCCCAGACGATGCTTTTGAACAATATCTAATCGAACTTGGTTTTGATAATGTTATGGATAATTACATGAGCACTTATACCGCTCAGAACATAACCCAATTGTTTATTTCAAATTTAGATATCTTTGATTTGACGGGTATTGAAGACTTTGAAATTTTAAATTATGTAGTTCTTCAAAATCTACCAATAGACTCTATCAATTTAAGCTCTAATTCCAACTTAGAGTACTTAACTATTCAAAACTCAAATGTTGACTACCTAAATATTCAAAATGGCAATAACACTAATTTAGTCTTGTCCTCTCAAAATAATACTGAACTAAATTGTATTCTAGTAGATGATGTTGAATATGCTTCAATTAATTGGACCGTAGAAAACGATAACATTGACCCTTGGACTAGTTTTTCAGAGCTAAGCTTTGAATATATATTAACTATCAACGAGGCATCTGACCCTGAAAACTGCGATGGTTTAGTAATTGTCGATGTAACGGAAAGCCTTTCGTCCTATAACTACAGTTGGAACGGCTCTCCATCCTCAAGCTTTAGCTACTTATGTGGTGGGAATAATACTTTTGAAATATCAGACCCTAACGGTCAATGCTCACAAACCGTAACCATTTTTGTAGGGCCTTATCTTATGGGGTGTATGGATGAAGAGGCTTGTAATTACAACTCACTTGCCAATCAGCAAGATAACTCCTGTATCTATCCAATAACATATTACGACTGCGATTTCAATTGTATTAGCGATTCAGATTTTGACGGTATATGTGATGAACTAGAAGTATTTGGCTGTACAAGCAATTCTTCCCCAAATTATGACCCATTAGCCACTGAAGATGATGGCTCATGTATAGAGTGTTATTTAGAGCTAGACTATATCATTGATTACCCAACAAACTCAACATCCTGTGATGGAATAATAGGTGTAATTGTAAACAACTCTGAATACGACTTTAGTATTTACGTAAACGATGTGGAACTGTCATCAAACTACAATTTCAATTCTTGTTATGGAAATAATTCTATTTATGTTATTGACGAACAAGGCTGCTCCGTTTCTGAAGTTCTATTCTTAACTGCAGAAAGTATAGACGGTTGTACCGACCCAACTGCATTAAACTTTAATAGTGAAGCAACGAGTGATGACGGCTCTTGTATTTATTCTAATCAAGATGCTTGTGACTTTACGCCAACAGGATTATTCGTTGATAATATTATTCACAACAGAATTTCCTTCAATTGGTCAGCACCTAGCGTATCACCTTCACATTATATGATTCGATATCGTCCTGTGGGGACTACCCAATGGACCGTAATTACTGCTGGTCCACAAACACCAGCCGCATTTAATGGTACTTCAAGAACTCGATTCTTTATGGAGCCCTCCACAACCTATGAGTGGTCTATGAGAGCTCGATTACTAAATAGTGATGGAACAACTAACTGTCAGTCGCCTTGGTCTGCTAACTCACAATACACTACTTTACCAGCTTGTGCTAACCTTGAAAATTTATCGGTATCAACAGAAGCCAATTGGGTTACATTCTTTGCTGATGCACCTGATGCTTCTTGGGGAGTATGGCAATCCAAAGGGAAAATGCGAGAAATAGGTACAAACGAATACCGTTATGTTAATGGCAACTCAAATGGTGATATAAATGGTTTGAAAGGGAACTTTACCGCTAGCACGGATTATGAATGGCATACAAAGGCATGGTGTACTGGTAACCTTAATCAAAATGGTGCTCCTGACCCTATGTATCATTCCGGATGGGGAGACTTTTCACCTTTCAGCACTGAAGACCCATGCGATAAAATGCCTACAAACCTAACAACAAGTTCGAATGGTGCTAATACAGCCGTTATTATGTCATGGGACACACCAGAAAGTGGCGCACCGGACCATTATTTCCTTGAATTGACCAATACTACAACAGGTCAGGAATTTCAGTGGAATAATATCCCTGGTACTGCAACCTCAAAAGCAAAATACAACCAAAATATAGGAGATGTATTTGCTTGGAAAATAAGAGGTGCATGTGGAACTAACGGAACTTCATGGGCAACATCATTTTCTGATACAGAATATTACATATTAGGTGGAGCAAGACTAGAAGACAAAGAGCTCACCAAAGTTGAACTTTCGCCAAACCCTTCTAGAGGTATCTTTAATGTTAGTTTTGAGGTGCCGAGAAATAACACAATTGATATTACTATATCAAACTATCTAGGCAAAGAGGTCTATTCAGAACAATTCAACCATCAGGAGGATATGTTTAAAAAATCTATTGATATTAGCTCAAATGCTGATGGTATCTATCTATTAACTATTAAAACTAACACTGGTTTAATAAATAAAAGAGTTGTAATTCAGTAAAAAGAAAATGTCTAAACACGCATTAAGGGACGGAACCATATTGACAGGTTCCGTTTTTTAATACCCTACTTTTTTTCTAACACGTTGGAGTACCGATTGGGCAATGACTCTAGCTTTTTCAGCGCCTTTCAATAATTCTGCCTCTATTTCATCCGTATTTTCCATCAGATAATCAAAGCGTTCTCTTTCATTTGAAAAATGCTCTAAAATGAGTTCGAATAAGGCTTGCTTAGCATGTCCATAACCAAAATTTCCGCCTTCATATTGAGCTTTTAAGTCAGAAATCTGTGATTCTGAACCCAATAGCTGATAGAGCTTAAATACATTGCAAGTCGACCAATCTTTAGGCTCTTCTAGTGGTGTACTATCAGTAACAATTCCCATTATTTGCTTTCTCAGTTTCTTTTCAGGCAAAAAGATATCAATGAAGTTGTTATACGACTTACTCATCTTTTGTCCGTCAGTACCGGGAATTGTCATCACCCTTTTATCAATTTGAGCATCAGGTAAAACTAGAGTATCGCCATAAGCATGGTTAAAAGATCCTGCTATATCGCGTGTCATTTCAAGGTGTTGTTGTTGATCTTTTCCTACTGGTACTATTTCAGCATCGTATAATAAAATGTCAGCCGCCATAAGCACAGGGTAAGTAAATAAGCCTGAATTAACATCAGATAAGCGGTTTGACTTATCTTTAAAAGAGTGGGCATTTGCCAGCATTGGAAATGGTGTAAAGCAATTCAAATACCACGTTAACTCACACACTTCAGTAACGTCCGATTGTCTATAAAAAAGATTGGCAGAAGTATCGAAGCCAAATGCTAACCAAGTGGCTGCTGTAGCATAGGTGTTATGGCGTAAGGTTTCAGCATCTCTAACAGTAGTTAGAGAGTGTAAATCCGCAATAAACAACAGGCTTTCATTAGCTGGATTTTGAGAGAGCTTAATAGCTGGAACTATAGCTCCTAAAATATTTCCAAGATGCGGAACACCTGTACTTTGAATACCTGTTAAAACTCTTGCCATAAGTCAATTTTGAACTGTAAAAATAACAATTGCTTTAGAAAAGTCGACGAATTAGCTATTTTTGTTTGATAAATGAAAATTTTACAATCAGCGCTTAGTCTATTATGGCGATTTTGGTTCTTGCTAACCTTCGCCATCCCTTTTCTCCTACTGTTACCTATTACAATTTTTATGACGTTTAGTCCTAAATTTTACCCTGCATTGTATTTCTTTCTGCACCGTATAAGCAAACTTATGATGTATGCTAGCGGCATTATACCCATTATAAAAAAAGAACATAAGCTAGATCCAAAAAAACAATATCTTCTATTTAGTAATCATGGCTCTACACTTGATATACCAATGATGTTTTTCATCAGCAAAAAACCTATTGCTTTTATTGGAAAAGAATCACTAGTAAAACTGCCTATATTTGGTTTTTATTACAAACGATTTAACGTATTGGTTAATCGAGCAAGCCTCAGGAATTCGTATCAAGCATTTGAGGAAGCTGGTCAAAAAATAAAGGACGGTCAAAACATGGTCATCTATCCAGAAGGTGGAATCGTTAAAGACGAAAGGCGTTTGGCTAAATTTAAAAATGGCCCATTTCGATTGGCCGTAGAGCAAAATGTTTGCGTAATTCCTATTACCTTTGCAGACAATAAGAACATATTTCCAGAACGTTTTACTGAAGGAAAGCCTATGTTGGCAAGGGTAACCATACACAAACCCATTGAAAATTGTTCAAGCATGAGCATTCAGGAACTAAAAGAAAAAGTGTTTAACACCATAGAACAAGAACTAATTCGATATGAAAATAGACCAAACACTCATTGATAAACTTGCCAGACTTAGCCAATTAGAATTTAATTCTGACACAAAAGCTAAAATGGAAGATGACCTTAATAAGATATTAGCGTTTGTCGATAAGCTCAACGAAGTTGATACCGAAAATATTGAACCCCTTATCTACCTAAATAAAGAAACAAATAAACTTAGGGAAGATGAAATTAGTGAACATTTGCCCAAAGAAAAGGCACTCAAAAATGCTCCGTCCAAAGATTCGGATTATTTCAAAGTGCCTACTGTATTAAAAAAGTAAATCTTAGCAGTTTTCGTCGAAAGCCTGCATTAAATTCTCAGCAATCATTTCAGCCGGTCTGCCTTCAATATGATGTCTTTCTATAAAGTGAACTAACTCTCCACCCTTAAATAAAGCAATTGATGGAGATGATGGAGGGTACGGCAAACAATAATCTCTCACTTTTGCTACAGCCTCTTTATCTTGTCCGGCAAATACTGTAGTCAGTTTTGTTGGGACTTTAGTATGCTTAGCAGCCATCTTTACAGCTGGTCTAGCATTACCTGCCGCACAACCACATACTGAATTTATCATAACTAAAACAGTACCTTCTTTTTCATCTAAAACAGCTGAAACAGCTTCAGCAGTTTTCATTTCTTCAAAACCCGCCTCAGTAAGGTCAAGTCGCATAGGGGTACAAATTTCTTCTGGATACATAATCTTATTTTTTTTGTGGTACAAAATTACTTCAGTTGACGTTTACTAGCAAAGAAATCTGTAATTATTTCTCCACACTCTTCTGCCATAATACCTCCCACTAATTCAGTTTTGGGATGCAAGACATTAGCCGCCATAGTCTGAAAGCCTCTTTTTTCATCTCTCGCTCCGTACACAACCTTTTTGAGCTGAGTCCAATATGACGCCCCTGCACACATCACACAAGGTTCAAGAGTTACATAAAGTGTGCATTCATTCAAATATTTACCCCCTAAATGGTCAGCAGCAGCCGTAAAGGCCTGCATTTCAGCATGTGCAGTCACATCATTTAAACGTTCCGTAAAATTGTGAGCTCTAGCAATGATTTGATTGTCGCATACCACAATAGCACCAACAGGAACTTCATCTAAGTCCCTTGCTTTTTTGGCTTCCTCTAAAGCCTTTTTCATAAAATAATCGTCAGAATGGTCTTGTAACATCTAGCAAAAGTAGAGTTTTTAATAAAACATTTCAAAAATCTGATAGAAGTTAAATAAGTCGTAATTTTACAATCTATTAATAAGTCAACTATCATGTTACGAACACATCACTGTGGCAACTTACGTCACACAAATATTGGAGAGGAAGTAACCCTCAGCGGCTGGGTACAAAAAACAAGAGATTTAGGCGGGATGACCTTTGTCGATTTGAGAGATAGATACGGTATTACTCAATTAGCTTTCAATATGGATACCGATGCTGACTTATGTCTAAAAGCCAGAAAATTAGGTCGTGAATTTGTAGTACAAGCTGTTGGAAAAGTGATAGAACGATCTAGTATAAATAATAATATACCTACTGGAAAAATAGAAATAGAAGTGCACGAATTGAATGTGCTAAATAGTGCCAAAACACCTCCATTTACCATTGAAGATGAAACAGATGGTGGTGACGATTTGCGTATGCAATACCGTTATTTGGACATCAGAAGAAATCCAGTAAGAGATAACTTAGTATTAAGGCATCGCCTTTCTACGGAAAGCAGAAAATACCTCGATGCTCAAGAATTTATCGAAGTAGAAACACCCTACCTCATTAAATCAACTCCGGAAGGAGCAAGAGATTTTATTGTCCCTTCACGAATGAACGAAGGTCAGTTTTATGCCCTACCACAGTCGCCGCAAACCTTTAAGCAATTACTTATGGTTGGTGGTATTGACAAATATTACCAGATAGTAAAATGCTTTAGAGACGAAGACTTAAGAGCCGACAGGCAACCTGAATTTACACAAATTGACTGCGAAATGTCTTTCATAGAGCAAGAAGATATCTTAACTATGTTCGAAGGTTTAACGCGTCATTTATTGAAAGAGATTAAGGGCGTAGAATTAGAAAAATTCCCTAGAATGACCTATGACGAGGCCATGGAAAAGTATGGCTCTGATAAGCCGGACATTCGTTTTGATATGACTTTCAATACTATGAATGAAGTTACTCAACAGAATAATTTTGTAGTATTCGATAGTGCTGAATTAGTTGTTGGCATTTGTGCAGAGGGTTGTGCCGAATGGACAAGAAAACAACTTGACGCACTGACGGATTATGTGAAGCGACCTCAAATCGGTGCAAAGGGTCTTATTTATTGTAAGTATAATACCGATGGCACATTTAAATCATCAGTTGATAAGTTTTTCAGTCAAGAAGACTTAGCTAAATGGGCAGAAAAAATGGACGCTAAGCCTGGCGACTTGATGTTCCTTTTATCTGGAGACACGAATAAGGTACGTAAACAAATGAACGAGCTTCGTTTGGAAGTGGCTGAAAAATTAGGACTTAGAAATCCCAATGATTTTGCACCACTATGGGTTGTAGATTTTCCTCTTTTGGAATGGGATGAAGAAACAGAACGCTACCATGCTATGCACCACCCGTTTACATCACCTAAACCACACGATATTGATAAGTTAGAAAGTGATCCTGCGGCGGTAAGAGCAAACGCTTATGACTTGGTTATGAATGGTACAGAATTAGGTGGTGGTTCTATTCGTATTCACGACAAAGAATTGCAACGATTAATGTTCCAACATTTGGGCTTTACTGAAGAAGAAGCCAAAGACCAGTTTGGGTTTTTAATGAACGCCTTTGAATACGGAGCACCACCTCATGGAGGTATTGCGTTTGGTTTTGACCGTCTATGCTCATTGTTTGGCGGGCAAGAAAGCATACGAGACTTTATCGCTTTCCCAAAAAACAACTCAGGACGTGACGTTATGATTGATGCTCCATCAATAATTGATAATGCACAACTCGACGAGTTGAACATTAAGCTAAAATAACATCTAATTATTGAGCATAAAAAAAGCACCTCAAAAATAAGGTGCTTTTAATTCAATGTTGTGAGAATTTATAGAGTTCCTCTATTGCCTTGTTCTCTTTCAATTGCTTCAAACAATGCTTTGAAATTTCCTTTTCCAAAAGACTGTGCCCCCTTTCGTTGTATGATTTCGAAAAACATAGTTGGTCTATCCACCACTGGCTTAGTGAAAAGCTGTAAAAGGTATCCTTCATCGTCTCTATCAATTAAGATACCGTGCTTTTTTAGTACCTCAACATCTTCATCGATATTACCTACCCTTTCCAATAAATCATCGTAGTAGTTTTCAGGAACATAAAGGAATTCTACCCCTCTATCTCGCATAGCTGAAACGGTAGACACAATATCATCTGTAGCTACAGCAATATGCTGTACACCAGGCCCATTGTAGAAATCTATATATTCTTCAATTTGAGATTTTTTCTTACCCTCTGCAGGCTCATTGATAGGGAACTTAATTCGTCCATTACCATTACTCATAACCTTAGACATGAGGGCTGTATAATCTGTAGAAATATCATTATCATCGAAGGAAATGATTTGAGCAAAACCCATGACTTTAGCATAAAACTCACACCAAGTATTCATCTCATCCCAATCTACATTGCCAACCATGTGGTCAATAAATTTTAGGCCTGTTGGTGCTGGATTATAGTGGCTTTCCCATTTTTTATAACCTGGTAAAAATGGCCCATCATAAGCATTTCTTTCTACAAAAATATGAACTGTTTCACCATAGGTATATATTCCTGAACGAACTACTTTACCGAAATCATCTTCTTCTACAGTAGGTTCCATAAACGATTTAGCACCTCTTTTAGTAGTTTCTTCCCAAGCTTTGGTAGCATCCTCAACCCACAAAGCAACTACTTTTACTCCATCACCATGCTTATTGATATGCTCGTTTATAACACCTCCCTCATTAAGGGGTGTAGTCAATACTAATCGAATTTTATCTTGCTTTAACACATATGACACTCGGTCTTTTACACCAGTTTCAAGACCAGCATAAGCCTCCGACTGAAAGCCAAATGCTGTTTTGTAATAGTGTGCCGACTGCTTTGCATTACCCACAAATAATTCGACATAGTCCGTTCCTAATAAGGGCAAAAAATCTTCTGCCTCATCAAATAACTTCTTCAAACCGTATTCGGTATTTTGAAGGTTTTTTAAATTTTTAATTTCTGCTGACATAGTTAGTAAGTTTTAAGATTATTTATCCAACCAAGATTTATGGTAATCGCCATCGATTAAATCCATTGCTGCTTGAGTTACTTTTAAGGGCTTAAAGGTATCCACCATTACGGCTAGTTCCTCTGTTTCTTTCTGACCAATACTTCGCTCGGCAGCTCCAGGGTGAGGGCCATGTGGTATTCCTGCAGGGTGAAGTGTAATTTGACCTTGCTCAATATGATTTCTGCTCATAAAGTCTCCATCTACATAATATAACACCTCATCAGAATCTATATTGGAATGGTTGTAAGGTGCTGGTATTGCTTCTGGGTGATAGTCGTACAATCGAGGACAGAACGAACATACTACAAAGCCTGCAGCCTCAAAGGTTTGATGGATTGGAGGTGGCAAATGTACTCGACCAGTAATAGGCTCAAAATCATGAATTGAAAAAGCGTAAGGATAGTTATACCCATCCCAGCCAATAACATCAAAAGGATGGGAAGCGTAAACATATTCGTGCAACATTCCTTCTTTCTTTATCATCATTGTAAAATCGCCCAACTCATCGTGCGTTTCTAATTCATCAGGCTGACGTAAATCACGCTCACAAAACGGCGAATGTTCTAACAACTGACCAAACCAATTTCTATAACGTTTTGGCGTATACATCGGACTCGTAGATTCTACAATGAACAAACGGTTGTCTTCATTATCAAATGTGAAGGCGTAAATCATTCCTCTTGGAATCATAAGGTAATCGCCAGGTCCAAATTTCAAATTTCCTACGATGGTTCTAAGCGTTCCTGTTCCTTTATGGACAAAAATCATTTCATCGCAATCGGCATTTTTGTAAAAATAATCCGACATAGATTGCTTTGGTGCTGCTAATGAAATGTGGCAATCATTATTGATTAACACCGCTACTCTGCTATCTAAGTAGTCATCCGTAGGCTTTACAGAAAAGCCTTTTAAACTGATTGACTTGAGGTTTTTTTCTACTGCAACTTTTGGAGTAATGTCTTTAGCTCCTTTAATGTCCTTCACCATTGTTGGACGATGAGTGTGGTACAGTAAAGAAGACATACCGTCAAAACCAACGGTGCCGAACAATTGTTCATAATACATTCCACCATCTGGTTTTGAAAAAACCGTGTGTCTTTTGTGAGGGATTTTTCCCAATTTGTGATAAAATGGCATACCTTATAATTTTTGTTAGTAAGTTAAAAAATATTTAATCATCAAAAGCCTTTGATAAATCAACCTTTCGATGGCTATGAAATCGCTCTTTATTTTCCTCGCCTTTTCTGAGTTTCTTTTGTTCTTCCAATGGCAATTTAGACACTTCTAAACAGTCGGAAGAACAGCATTTTTCATGCTTTTCTTGACAATCATCACATTGAATAAATAATAAATTACAATTTATGTTTTTGCAATTCACATGAGTATCAGATGCTGTACCACACTGATGGCACTGACTAATAACTTCATTGCCAATACGTTCTGCCAAACGCTCATCAAAAACGAAGTTTTTGCCTTTAAACTTATTCGGCAATTCTTTATTTTCATTCAATTGTCTGGCATAATCTATTATACCACCATGCAATTGATTGACATCTTCAAAACCATGATGTTTTAAATAAGCAGATGTTTTTTCGCAACGAATCCCTCCAGTACAATACAATAATACTTTTTTGTCCTCTTTTCCTTTAAGCATATCTTTTACTTCAGGAAGTTCGTCTCTAAACGTTTCTGATTGAGGACAAATAGCATTTTCAAAATGACCAATCTCGCTTTCGTAATGGTTACGCATATCTACAACGATAGCCCCTTGCTCCAAAGCCTCGTTCCATTCTCTAGCATTGAGGTGTTTCCCTACATTAGTAACATCGTATTCATCTACAGGAAGACCATCTGCTACAATCTGTTCTCTAACTTTAATCATAAGCTTAAAAAACGATTTTCCATCGTCTTCAACAGCAATTTTTAAGGGAATGTCTTTAAGCTCATCATACTTATTTAGTATCTTTATGAAGGCGTCCCAATGATGCTCTGGTACACTCATTTGAGCATTGATTCCTTCACGAGCTACATAAATACGACCAAAGCAATTAATTTCAATCCAATCTTCAAATAAATCGTCTCTAAATTTTTCGGGGTTTTCTAAAATAACATACCTATATAAGGAAACTGTTTTTCGGAAAAATGTCTCGTTGTTTAACTTTTCCAAAGCCTGCTCCTTACTCAGTTTATTTTTTAAACCTTTCTTATATGCGTTGGGATCCATTTTTTAAATTTCTTTCGCCAAAGGTAAACAAAGAAATGCTAAATGAACACTGATTTAGGTCATAGATGGATTATTAAATAGTTATATTTGTGAGCTATTATGAAAGAGCATGAAAGACACTATTTTAATAATCGGAGCCTCCGGTCAAATAGGCACTGAACTCGTTATTACTCTACGAAAAATCTATGGTGATGCCAATGTTGTTGCCACAGACATACGCCCTATGGCAAATGAAGAGCTATCATCTGGTCCTTTTGAAGTACTTGACATTATGGATCAAAATAGCTTGTTTGATATCGTAAGGAAATACAAGGTTACTCAAGTCTATTTATTGGCGGCTTTATTATCAGCTACTGCAGAGAAAAACATTGAATTAGGCTGGAGTTTAAATATGCGTTCACTGTCACATGTCTTAGATTTAGCACGAGAAAAACACATCAAAAAAGTGTATTGGCCAAGTTCCATTGCTGTATTTGGACCAAGTACGCCAAGCATCCTAACTCCACAACGCACCATTATGGAGCCGAATACCGTTTATGGTATTAGCAAATTAGCTGGTGAACGCTGGTGTGAATATTATCATGAAAAATTTGGCGTGGACGTGCGAAGTATTCGATATCCAGGATTAATCGGCTGGAAATCTGCTCCAGGTGGCGGCACTACTGACTACGCTGTTCATATTTTCCATGAAGCTCTAAAAAATGGACAATATACCAGTTTCCTAAGTGAAGACACTACTTTACCTATGATGCATATGAACGATGCCATTCGTGCTACTATGGAAATTATGGAAGCTCCTGCAGAGAAGGTGAAAATTCGTTCATCTTATAATGTTGCTGGACTAAGTTTCAGTCCAAAAGAACTAGCTAGCGAGATACAAAATCATATTCCAGACTTTAAAATGAGCTATGAAAGCGATTACCGACAAGCCATTGCGGATAGTTGGCCAAAAAGTATTGATGATTCTGAAGCAAAAACCGATTGGAATTGGAAAAGTTCCTTTAATTTGCAAGAGTTAACTTCCGATATGTTAACGAATATTAAAACACTTGTGAACCAATAACAGTACAGAATGTCTTCTGATTTAATAATTTACAATACACTCAGTCGAAAAAAAGAAGTTTTTAAACCCATACACCCTACTCATGTTGGGATGTATGTGTGTGGCCCTACCGTTTATGGCGAGCCTCACTTAGGACATGCAAGACCCTCCATTACATTTGATATCGTTTTTAGATACCTCCAACATAAGGGCTTAAAGGTTCGTTATGTACGAAACATTACAGATGCTGGTCACCTTGTAGATGATGCTGACCACGGCGAAGATAAAATTGCTAAAAAAGCACGTCTAGAAAAATTAGAGCCTATGGAAGTGGTGCAATTTTACACCATCAAATACCATAAGGCTGTAGATGCACTGAACTGTTTACCTCCATCCATTGAGCCAAGAGCAACTGGACATATTATTGAGCAAATAGAAATGGTTAAGCAGATTTTGAAAAACGGCTATGCCTATGAAGTTAATGGCTCGGTTTATTTGGATGTAAATAAATATAATGAAGACTTCCCCTACGGTAAATTATCAGGCAGAAACTTAGAAGATACCTTAGAAAACACCCGTGCTCTTGATGGTCAGGACGAAAAGAAAAGCTCGGTTGACTTTGCCATTTGGAAAAAGGCAGCTACTGAACACATCATGCGTTGGCCATCACCTTGGGGAGATGGTTTCCCTGGTTGGCATCTAGAATGTTCAGCGATGAGCAGTAAATACTTAGGTGACACCTTTGATATTCATGGCGGTGGGATGGATTTAGTTTTCCCACATCACGAAGCTGAAATAGCACAATCTAATGCTTGTAATAAATGCGACCCTGCTAACTTCTGGATGCACAATAACATGATTACCATCAATGGGCAAAAGATGGGTAAATCACTAGGAAACTTTATCAATCTAGAAGAATTTTTTAGTGGTAGTCACGACTTATTGGAACGTGCTTACAAACCTATGACAGTGCGTTTTTTCATACTTCAAGCCCATTACAGAAGTCCGCTAGACTTTTCAAATGACGCTTTACAAGCCGCTGAAAAAGGCTTAGCGAAGTTGCTAAACGCTAAGAAAACCATCACTCAACTCAAAGAGAGCTCGAAGTCAACTGTAGATGTTCTTTCATTACAAAAGGATTGCTACCAAGCAATGAATGATGACTTCAATACACCTATTCTTATAGCACATCTTTTCGAGGCAGTACGAATTATTAACTGTGCAAAAGCTGGAACGGAAGAGCTAACTAAGGAAGATATTAAAGTATTAAGCGATATTTTTGACACTTTCGTTACTACCATTTTAGCCTTGAAAGAGGAAGAAGAATCCAATAATGATTTGAGCAATGACATTATGGATATCATCTTACAAATAAGAAGTTCTGCCAAATCAAATAAAGACTGGACAACAGCTGATTTGATTCGAGATGAACTTAAAAAACTAAACATTGAAGTCCGAGATGGAAGCGAGGGTAGCTCGTGGGAAATCAAAGAGTAAGCTATTCTAAATTATGCGTCATTTTGCTATTGTTTCTTTATGTTTAACTGTTTTGTTTTCTTGTCAGGAAGAAAAAAAATCAACTCAATCTGTTAAAAAAGAAACTAAAAAACTGGTTGAAGTGCCTGTCTTTAATGTAGACAGTGCCTACCATTTCATACAAGAACAGGTAGATTTTGGGCCACGCTATTTGAGCAGCAAAGGCTGGGAGCAGTGCGGCGATTATTTAGTTCAAAAGCTATCTGCTTACACCCCACACGTACAAGAGCAAAATAGCAGAATTACAACCTATGATGGTAAATCACATACACTAAGAAACGTCATCGCCTCATTTAGTCCTGAGAAAAATAATCGAATTTTACTGTGTGCACATTGGGACACCAGACATGTTGCCGACCATGATGATGCCCGCCAAAACGAACCTATTTTAGGTGCAAATGATGGTGGCAGTGGCGTAGGCGTACTTATTGAAATTGCTCGTTTATTATCACAAAAAGAGAGCCGAATGGGCATCGATATTATCTTGTTTGATGCTGAAGATTATGGCGACCCTAATAGCAGCTCACCCAATTCCGCAACAAGCTGGTGTATAGGCTCAAAGTATTGGAGTGAAAACCCACATGTGCCTAATTATTACGCCCAATACGGCATATTATTGGATATGGTTGGTGCAAAAGATGCACGCTTTACTCACGAAGGACTTTCTAGAAATTACGCTCAACGCATACTAAAAAAGGTTTGGAAAACAGCTCACAATTTAGGACATGGCGAGTACTTTGCTTACCAAATGACTCCACAAATTATTGACGACCATCTGTATCTAAATACAGTTGCTAATATCCCCACTATTGATATTATTGAATTCGATATGAATACTAAAAGCGGCTTTAATAAGCATTGGCACACTCATGGCGACGACATGAATAATATCGATAAAAATACCTTAAATGCTGTCGGTCAAACGGTTACTTCCGTTATTTATAATGAATAAAAATTTATAGTCAACTTCAATGATTGGTAAATATTGCCGACCTTTGTACCTTTAAATAAACACTCTTCTGAAATGGAAATTTTTATCTTCATTGTTGCACATTGGTACTTATCGTTATTTGCACAATCCTTCTTTCACCATAGATATTCAGCCCACCAAATGTTTACCATGCCTAATTGGGTAGAAAAGTTCTTTTTTGTCTTTTCATTTGTAGCACAAGGCTCTTCGTATATGAGTCCTAAAGTGTATGGCATCTTACATCGATTACACCACGAACATGCCGATAAAGAAGAGGATCCACACTCACCATTATTCTGCTCCAATTTTGTAACTCTTATGGTGAAAACTTACCATAAATTCGCTGGCATTCAAAGTGGGGCTATAAAGGTTAAAGAGGCTATTACTAAAAATTTACCTGACTGGAAATGGTTTGATAAAATGGCAGGTTCGCTATTAGTAAAAATACTTTGGTCATTATTCTACATTTGGTTTTACTATACTTTTGCTACCGCTTGGTGGATGTACCTATTCATTCCTATGCACATAGTTATGGGGCCAATACATGGAACAATTGTTAACTGGTTTGCTCATAAGTTCGGTTATACTAATTATGAGGTAGATGATACATCAAAAAACCTTATGCCATTTGATATTTTTATGCTTGGCGAAGGCTACCACAACAATCATCACGCTGAAGGTGGAATGGCAAACTTTGCTAGAAAATGGTACGAGATTGACCCCATCTATCCTATTATGAGATTAATGGATTTTGTAGGTCTGATTAAGATTAATCCAGTAGCTTTAAAACACTAGTATTCTTCACAACCCTCAGGAGCTATTTCGAGGGTATAGATTTCTAGAACGCCACCATTCATCCGAGCGGTAATAATGCTTTGTACTGGCAATCCCATTTCAGGCACTAACTCAGAGTAGTACTCTTCCATACCCCAAAGGTCTTCGCCGACAAATTTGACAGGCATAATTTCTTTGTCTTCAAAATAGTGCTGACCGTCAGACATAGTCCACCACCCCTCCATAGAAAGCATAGGTTCCTGCGCACAGGCCATTACATAAAACGATAAAAAGACTGCTAAGATTAGACGTTTCATATCTACAAAAATACACATAATCTTGTATCTTGCAGAAAAAGGAATATTTCAATGAAACCAGTTAAGAAGCTATTTTTAATAGATGCGTTTGCACTTATTTACCGTTCGTATTTTGCCTTTAGCAAAAACCCACGAATAAATTCTAAAGGCGTAGAAACATCTGCCGTTCTAGGCTTTGTAAATAGTTTGGTAGAAGTGTTGAAAAAAGAGAATCCGACACACATTGCGGTGGTTTTTGATACGCCTAAAGCAACCGTCAGACATATTGAATATTCAGAATACAAAGCCAATAGAGAAGCCATGCCAGAGGGTATTTCTGTAGCTCTACCCTATATCGACCAACTGTTAGATGCTTTTAATATTTCTAAACTATTTGCCGATGGTTACGAGGCGGATGATGTCATTGGCACACTCGCCAAAAAGGCTGAAAAAGAAGGGTTTGTAACCTATATGATGACGCCTGATAAAGATTTTGCTCAACTGGTTTCAGAAAATATATTACTCTACAGACCTGGCAACAAATGGAAGCCAACAGAAACTTGGGGCGTTCAAGAAGTGCTTAATAAATTCGAAATTAAAGAAGTCGCACAGGTCATTGATTTTTTAGGAATGATGGGCGATGCCGTTGATAATATACCAGGACTGCCTGGAGTAGGGGAAAAAACAGCTAAAAAGTTACTTGCCGAATATGGCAATATGGAAACCCTTTTGGACAATGCCCACGAAGTCAAAGGAAAATTAGGAGAAAAAATTCAAGCCAATAAAGAGCAAGGAATATTATCCAAAAAACTTGCTACTATTTTACTTGACGCTCCTGTAGATATCGATGAAAAAGCTCTCGAGGTCAAAAAATTTGATGCCGAAAAAGTACAAGCATTATTTGAAGAGTTAGAGTTCAGAAACTTAGCAAAGCGTTTATTAAAACAAAGTGATGACGCTGAGAGTCAAGAAACCCCCAAAGAGTCTGCAAGTAATACATCGGAAAAAGCCCCTTCTGCTCAAATGGATTTGTTCGCTATGGCAATTGATGATGCGCCTCCTACACCCTCTTTTCAGACACTTGAAGATATTAAAGCAGATTATATATTGGTGAATTCTGTTGAAGAAAGAGAACAATTATTAGAACAGTTGTTGCAACAAAAATCCGTTTGCTTTGATACAGAAACTACTGGCTTGAACCCTCTCTCTGCCGACCTGATTGGCATATCCTTTTGTTTTGAGAAGAATAAAGCCTATTATATCCATGTTCCCGAAGGAAAGGAAAATGAAATTGCACAAGAGTTTAAAGCCTTTTTCGAGCATCCTGAAATAGAAAAAGTAGCTCAAAACTTAAAGTATGATTATAAGGTAATGGCAAAATACGGTATACACCTCAGCCTTCCTTATTTTGATACCATGCTTGCCCACTACCTTTTAGAGCCTGACCAAAGGCATAATATGGACATATTGGCTCAAAACTATTTGAACTATTCTCCCATAAGCATAGAAACGCTGATTGGTAAAAAAGGGAAGAACCAATTAAGTATGCGTCAAGCACCACTAGAAAAAGTATACCCCTATGCTTGTGAAGATGCTGATATTACCTTTCAACTCAAAAATATTTTCCAAAAAGAACTTGAAGGCAGTGAAAGTCTAAAGATTTTAAACGATATCGAACATCCATTAATACCTGTTCTTTCCAAAATGGAACTAGAAGGGATTAAAATTGACACCATTGCCCTAGCTGAGTTCTCTAAAGAATTAGAAGATAGACTCGTTGAACTTAATGATAATGTTCAAAAACTAGCGGGGGCACCATTCAATCTTGCTTCACCCAAACAATTGGGTCAGATTTTATTTGAACACATGAAGTTAGTGGATAAACCTAAAAAGACTAAAACAGGACAATATTCAACCTCTGAGGACACTTTACTAAAGCTAAAAGGTAAACACGAAATCATAGATGAAATACTTGAGTTTAGGCAATTGCAAAAACTGAAATCTACCTATGTAGATGCCTTACCCGAATTAGCCGATAAAGACTCCCACAGAATACATACTACCTACCAACAAGCGGTGGCTGCTACTGGACGATTAAGTTCTGTTAACCCTAACCTTCAAAATATTCCAATTCGTAGCGAAAAAGGAAGAGAGGTAAGAAAAACATTTGTGCCAAGAAACGACGACTATATTTTGGTCGCTGCCGATTATTCTCAGATAGAATTGCGATTGATGGCACATCTTTCACAAGATGAAGGGATGTTGTCAGCCTTTCAAAATGGAGAAGACATTCATACCGCCACTGCCGCAAAAGTATATCAAATCGCTTTGGAAGATGTTAGTAGAGAACAGCGTTCGCATGCCAAAATGGTCAATTTCGGTATCATTTATGGTATATCAGCCTTTGGGTTATCACAACGTCTAGGAATTAAGCGAGGTGAGGCAAAGGATATTATAGACAGCTACTTTACACAGTACCCTAAAGTAAAGGAATATATGGATTTGAGTATAGAAAAAGCTCGAGAAAACAGCTATGTAGAAACCATAATGGGGCGAAAAAGAAAACTCAATGATATAAATTCAAGAAATGCAGTGGTCAGAGGCTATGCCGAACGAAATGCCATTAATGCACCTATTCAAGGTTCAGCAGCAGATATTATCAAACTAGCAATGATACGTGTTAATGATATGCTAAAAGAAGGCAATTACAAATCAAAAATGCTATTGCAAGTTCACGATGAACTGGTGTTTGATATTCACAAATCTGAACTAGAGAACTTAAAGATTCTCATTAAAGAAAGAATGGAAACTGCACTATCCATAAGTGTTCCATTAGAAGTAGAAGTAGGAATGGGAGAAAATTGGTTAGAAGCTCACTAAGACTTCTTGTTTTTGTAGATAGAATAGAGTACGAGCAGAGCGGCTACGCCGATGAAACTACTTTGACCCATAGAACCAATAGCTTTAGCAATATTACCGACAACATTCCACCCAAATAGTGGCTCGCCAACAATAAGTTGAACCGTGATACCTAAGCATAAAATAACAACAGCAAAGGATGTGAGTTCTGAAGCTAATGACTGTATTTTTTCTAGTAAATCTTTCATATTTACGAATTTTGATTCAAGATAATATTAAATTTAAAAAAAGCCCGCCATTAGACGAGCTTTTTTTAACTATCTAAAGTTGAATTATTTCTTGATTAAAGAGAATAATATCAAAATCGCTAAAAATCCAGCAAAGCCAGAACCAGCTAAAGAGCCAAGTACATTAGTTACATTCTCAATAACAGTAACACCAAACATTGCTCCTGAACCGAATAGGATTTCAACAGCAACACCTAATCCTAAAAGAGTTAAAACTAAAGCTGTTAAACCTGTAAAAAAATCACCGAAGTATTTAAATACTTTATCCATTGTTAAATAATAAATTGGTTAATAATGAAACAAACATATGGGGTTGGTCTACAACATTCAAATTTTTTCTTCAATTCAAAAGCAAAGAGTGTTACAATCAAAAAAACACCTTTTTTCAAGGTCTTTTTTTATTTAAACACCTGAATATCAGTGTTTTAAATTTTAATTAATGCGAATTAATGAAAGCATGATGTTTTCGTTATCAACATAGACTTGTTTATTATAAACACACTTTATAAATCACTGAATAACAACTGATTACAATGAAATCAGGCGGTTTATTACTGAAAAAAGGGTTGAAATAACAGTTTATAGGTCTCTTACCGAATACAGTACTTCTTTGAATTTTGTGCTATTGTTTAAGAAATCGACGTATTTCTGGGCAACTTCTAGAGGAGAACTCAGCTCACCATCGTTTTTGTAGCTAATAAAACGATTGAGCTCAGGGAAATGCTTTTCGTCGGCATTTCTAATCTCGTCTTGCATAGGGGTATCGACAATTCCAGGAGCAATGGAATAGAATTTAACATTTGGCGATTCTAGATCCGCCGTCAGGGATAACATATCTAAAGCAGACTTTGAGGAACAATAGGTACTCCAAGAATGAATAGGATGTTTGCCAGCACCTGAACTAATGTTCAATACAATACACTTTGATTTAGAATCTGAGAATGATGTGATGAATTGTTTGCATAAAATCGTTGGAGCAACAATATTTAAAAAGTAGTTGTCTTTTATTTCATCTTCACTATGCTCATGCAAGGGCTTAATGGGGCCTATTGATCCAGCATTATTGATTAAAATAATTTTTTCAGCTTTAAAGGTAGGTTTCTTAAAAATTGTTTCGAACCAATTTGTCGATAAGTCAATGAAATGATGCTTATACCTATCGTGTTGAATAGTCCTTGAGCGGGCAATTCCAACAACCATATTATTACTGTCTTCTAAAAGAAGCTCTGCTATCGCCTCGCCTATTCCACTGCTTGCTCCTGTAATATAATATACGTTCATTATAATGTGTTCAATGCGTTA
Organism: Flavobacteriales bacterium; assembly: GCA_965277895.1. GTDB lineage: Bacteria > Bacteroidota > Bacteroidia > Flavobacteriales > UBA7312. Next base: position 467,845 of record CBDIDR010000001.1, on the reverse strand, counting down.
TCTAAATCAGTAATTAAATCGTCAATATCCTCAACTCCTACACTTAAACGAATAAGTGAATCTACTACCCCTGTCTTTTCACGTTCTTCTTTTGGGATGGCAGCATGCGTCATACTTGCAGGGTGTCCGCATAATGACTCTACCCCACCAAGAGATTCCGCAAGAGTAAAATAATGGGTTGAGGAAACCACTTTAAAAGCATCTTCTATTCGGTTCCCGACTAATGAAAAGGATAGCATCCCTCCAAAATCTTTCATTTGCTTTTTAGCAATATCATGATTGGGATGGCTTTCAAAGCCTGGCCAATACACCTTATCCACCTTGGGGTGTGATTGTAAAAATTCCGCAATGGCTTTTCCATTCTCACAATGGCGTTGAATTCTTAGGTGAAGGGTTTTAATTCCTCTTAATACTAGGAAAGAGTCCATAGGTCCAGGAACAGCACCACAACTGTTTTGTAAAAAATATAATTTCTCAGCGAGTGCATCATCGTTGAGCATCAATGCTCCCATAACTACATCGGAGTGTCCGCCTAAATATTTAGTAACGGAATGCATAACAATATCTGCTCCTAAATCAATAGGGTTTTGCAAATAGGGCGAGGCAAAGGTGTTGTCTACCCCTAAGATTATATTGTGGTTTTTGGCGACCTGTGCAACTGCTTCAATATCAATAATATTGAGCATAGGGTTGGTAGGTGTTTCAACCCAAATCAATTTGGTTTTATCGGTTATGTAATCGGCAATTTTATCGGCATTTTCCATGCCGATGAACTGAAATTTAATGCCATAATTCTCAAAAACTTTAGTGAAAATACGATAAGTCCCACCGTATAAATCGTTAGTAGAAACGACCTCATCACCAGGCTTTAGTAGCTTAATAACGGCATCAATAGCTGCCAAGCCGCTACTAAAACACAAGCCGTATTTGGCGTTTTCTAAAGCGGCTAAATTACTTTCTAAAGCGGCTCGCGTAGGGTTTCCAGTTCTTGAATATTCAAACCCTTTATGATCACCAGGACTTGCCTGAACATAAGTTGATGTTTGATATATTGGAGTCATTATTGCTCCAGTAGTTGCGTCAGGCTCTAAGCCTGCATGGATAACTTTGGTATTAAACTTCATTGATAAACATTAATACAGCAAAGTTATCTTTTATATGCCAATAAAAAAAGAAGAGCTTTATCTACTTTATTAGTGCTTATTGAATAACTTTTTAGTTAGTATTGAACCGTCCTCAAATTGTTGAATTTCAAAATATACTCCTTCAGGTAAAGTATGTAAATCTGTGAAAGCATGTTTTTTACCTAACCCATCGACTATATATTGATTTACTATTTTACCATGCTTTAAGCATCTGCTTGATTATGGATAATTTTTTCATGAAGAGGATAGGTTTACGTTAATAAAAGTCTATGCAATTTAAAACGTACTCACTTCCAAATCAAATACCAAAAACTAAAATCTTACGCTTTCAAGCATCTAATTTTGTTTTGTATTTTTAACCCATGAAAAAAGCATACCACCTAGCTCAATGCAGTACGTGTCAGCGAATACTAGATGAAATAAATTGGCAAGGAGACAGCCAAAATATTAGAGAAGAAAAAATTACCGAACATCAAATTGATGAAATGGCAAATTTATCAGGCTCCTATGAATCTTTGTTTAGCAGACGAGCCATAAAGTACAAAAGCATGGGGCTAAAAGACAAATCCCTTTCTGAAAGTGACTATAAACGTTTAATTTTAGAAGAAGACACCTTTTTGAAGCGTCCCGTATTTATCGTTAACGATTCTATTTTTGTTGGTAACAGTAAGAAGACTGTTGAAGCATTAAAAAAGAGCCTTAATGAATAAAAATCTATTAGCTCACTTGGCTTTATTTGGAGCTAATCTTATCTACGGCATTAATTATACTGTAGCTAAAGATGTGATGCCAACCTACATAGAGCCACTCGGCTTTATATTCATTAGAGTAAGTGGTGCAGTGGTGCTATTTTGGTTATGTTACAAATTCTTTTTTTATGAGAAAGTCGCTAAAAAGGACATCCCTCTTTTAGCCCTTTGTGCACTTTTTGGCGTTGCCATCAATCAAATGTTATTTTTCGAAGGACTAAATTTAACTACCCCTATCAATGCCGCAGTAATAATGGTGGTCAATCCCATACTAGTATTGATTTTTGCAGGATTTATGTCCACCGAAACCCTTAGTAAACGCAAATGGCTAGGCATTGGAGTAGGAGCAATTGGTGCATTAACGCTTATTACTAATGGCGGAAATATCACCCTCAGTCAAGAGCATTTTTACGGAAATGCTTTAGTCTTTATAAACGCTACCTCTTATGCCATCTACCTTGTATTAGTAAAGTCCTTGATGAAGAAATACAAGCCTATTACTGTAATAAGTTGGGTGTTTTTGTTTGGATTACTGTTCGTTAGCCCATTTGGATGGTCAGAATTTCAATCTATAGAATGGAGTACTATTCCAACAATAATCATGTGGGAGGTGGGTTTTGTGGTCATTTGCACCACCTTTTTGGCGTACTTATTTAATATTTATGGCTTAAAAACCCTCAATCCCTCTACCGTAAGCACCTATATTTATCTTCAGCCAGTTCTAGCAAGCATAGTGGCTGTAATTGCTAGCAGCGATGAGCTCGATTTCATTAAAATTTTATCGGCAGTTCTAATCTGTTTGGGAGTTTATTTAGTAAGTCATAAGCCAAAAGCACTTCAAGAATAGCAATTTATTACCTTTGTCATCAAATAAGCAGAATATGATTCTATCCATGACAGGCTTTGGAAAAGCCGAAATCAATACGCAGAATAAAAAACTGACTATTGAAATTAAATCGCTAAATAGCAAGCAGATTGATATGAGCGTCCGTATGCCCTCCGCTTACAGGGAAAAGGAACTGAGTATTCGCAAGACAGTTGGGCAGTCACTAAATAGAGGTAAAATTGACGTTGCCTTATTTGTTGAACAAACACATTCCGAACTATCTGCCACCATCAATAGTGAGGTTGTCAAAGCCTATTATTCAGACTTAAAAGGCATCGCCAAAGAGCTAGACAATACCGACGATATTATGAGTAGCATCATGCGTTTACCTGATGTACTGAAAAGCAAAAAAGAAGAAATAGACGAGTCGGAATGGACACAGATAGAATCTTTACTCTCACAGGCCATTGATGCCATCACAAACTACAGGGCAGATGAAGGACGTATTTTGGCGGAAGACTTCGAATTACGAATTGAAAATATTCGAACATCTCTTAATGAAATAGCAGCTTACGAAAAAAGCAGAATAGAAAAAATAAAAGGGAGCATCCGCGAAAAGATAGACGAACTAAAGGTGTCTGCTGATGAAAACAGATTTGAACAAGAGCTCATCTATTACATAGAAAAGCTAGATATTACCGAAGAAATCACTCGCCTAAATTTACACCTCAACTATTTCATAGAGGTTATGCAAAGTGCCAATTCTCAAGGTAAAAAACTTGGGTTTATTTGTCAAGAAATTGGTAGAGAAATCAATACCATAGGCTCAAAATCCAATGATGCGACTATGCAGCAAGAGGTTGTTAAAATGAAAGACGAATTAGAAAAGATAAAAGAACAAATTCTCAATGTCTTATAAAAAAGCAATCATCTTTTCAGCACCATCAGGTGCAGGCAAAACTACCATTGTCAAGTATTTGCTAGAACAAATATCTGAGCTTTCTTTTTCTATTTCGGCATGTAGCAGAAGCCCTAGAGAAAATGAAAAGGATGGCAAAGACTATTACTTTTTGTCTGTTGACGAATTCAAAAGCCGCATCAATCAGAGCCGCTTTTTGGAGTGGGAAGAGGTTTATTCCAATATGTTTTATGGCACTTTAATTGAAGAGGTAGAACGGCTTTGGGCTGAAGGTAAAGTGATTATTTTTGATGTCGATGTGAAAGGTGCTTTGGCTTTAAAGTCTCATTTCAAAGAAAATGGATTGGCGATTTTCGTAGCTCCTCCATCTATTGAGACCTTAGAAGAACGTTTGAGAAGTAGAGGGACAGAAAACGAAGAAAGCCTCAACAAAAGAGTGTCTAAAGCAGCTTCGGAAATGGAGTATCAAAATGAATTTGATGTCACTGTTATTAATGACAATTTAGAAGACTCTTGCCATAAATCATTAAATCTAGTTAGAGAATTTATAGGATGAAAGTAGGTTTATTTTTTGGTTCATTTAACCCCATCCATATAGGGCATATGGCTATCGCACAATACATGCTAGAACATACTGCCCTTGAAAAAATATGGTTTGTGGTATCGCCACAAAATCCGTTTAAAACAAAAGAAACTTTACTTGACCAGCAACACCGACTGACCATCGTCCGCATTGCCGTTGAAGACGACCCTAGAATGCAGGCTTCTAATATTGAATTTAATTTGCCTATTCCGTCCTACACTGTCGATACTCTTACCTATTTAAGAGAAGCACATCCCAATGATGAATTTGCACTAATTATGGGTCAAGATAACCTTGTTCATTTTCATAAATGGAAGAATCATGAATCCATTTTAGAGAACCATAATATCTATGTCTACCCAAGACCACGATGTAAGCCTTGTGACATGGAAACACATGAAAAGGTGCAATTGACAAAAGCTCCACTGATGGATATTTCAGCTGAATTTATTAGAAAAAGTATTCGGGAGAAAAAAGAGGTCAGTTACTTCTTACCGCAGAAGATAAACGACTATATCGATGAAATGAATTTTTATAAAAAGTAATCTAGGCTACAAGAAGTGTTTTGATGATGCTTTCAAAAATGTAACCGCCATCCGTATTAGCTAATTCCTTATCAGCAGCACGTTCTGGGTGAGGCATCATTCCAAATACATTGCCTGCAGCATTGCTAACTCCAGCGATATTTTCTACCGCACCATTTGGGTTGCTTTCAGGCGTAATATTACCGTTTTCATCACAATATCTAAACAACACCTGACCATTGTCATTGAGTTGTTTTAGGGTGTCAGCATCTGCAAAATAACGTCCCTCACCGTGAGCGATAGGCACACAAAGTGCCTTGTCTTCAGTACTAACTGTTACGCAAGTATTCTTATTCTGTGTAGACAAATAGACGTTTTTACAAATGAATTTATGACTGTTATTGTGTAATAGTGCTCCTGGTAAAAGTCCAGATTCGCATAAAATTTGAAAGCCATTACATACACCCATAACATAACCGCCATTATTAGCAAACTCTATAATTTTTTCCATAATGGGCGAGAAACGTGCAATAGCTCCTGAACGCAAATAATCTCCATATGAAAATCCGCCTGGCAGTACGATAAAATCGCAATTTTGAAGATCGGTGTCTTTGTGCCAAAGGCTTACAACTTCTTGTTCGTAAAGGGTTTCTAGAACATAAATCATGTCTTTATCACAATTAGAGCCTGGGAAAACAACTACACCAAATTTCATCTTACTAATAATTTAAAATTAGACTTCAAATGTAAACATTTAAGAGCTAAAATAATGGCTCTATATGCAAATATATCGTTGATAATATCAACACTATAAATGCTCCTTCATACCACCATTTTTTATGCAAGAACATAAAGTAATTGGCAATCAATACCGACATGGGCAAGCCAAATAATAGCAAATGGTTCCAATCAAAAGCAGTAAAAAACAGACTAATAAATACGCATGCACTGTAAGCGAAAAACAAGTAAAATGCTTTACGCGAACGTAAGTTTTTCATTGCCAGCCAATCCACCATTTCTTTAAAAGATAACAGAAATAGTATGCCTAAAACACTGCTCCAAATCACTAAGCCAATAGTCCACTTAAACAGGGGTAATGCAAATGAAAAGAAAGTAAAATAATACTGGCTTAAGTCTGTAAGGACATCAAAATAATAACCGTAAGTAAAGACAAATAAAAAGGGGGTAAGCAAACCTAAAAGTGGAATTAGAAAATGCCTCCAATTCATGGTCGAATAGATAAATACTGCTACCATTATCAGTAGAAAGAACAGTACAGAAACGGGGTAAATAGTAGCCGATAAGCCAATTAGGAAGCCGCTATCAAACAAAGCGGCATAGGGCTTACTTTTCTGATAAATAGACATAAGCTTGTTCAGAACAAAGAGCATTAAAAAATAACTGATCCATATGGCAGATATTTCAAATGCCGAACTCAATATAACCAGAATAAATGCTGGTAGAATGGTAATGTTTTTGAACACCCCTCTGTCGGTCAAAAGATTATTCCAACCCATTGCAATTAGCAGACCTAAAATAAAAACCACCGTATAGCTTAGCCATGCGTTTGCACTAAAAAATGTTAGCAGAGATGAGAAAATAGGGTGATTGGATTCTAGCTGAACGGGAAGTGACGCAATCAAATCAAATATGAACAAACAAAACGACACAGCGAAGAACGAAATAAATGCTGAGGGCTTATTTGTTTTCAGTGTTTTTACTAGCATTTTTAAATGATTGTTCTAATTTTGCAGAAATAATATTTTATCAACTATGTGGTCAACTTTTTGGAACAGTATCGGCGATTTATTTTCAAGCATCTGGACTATTATGCCAACTCTTGGAAATGTGCCTAACGTATTAGCAATTATTGTCATTTCTGTATTGTTTGTTTACTGGACTGGCAAATTGGTAGCCTTCAAAAGAAACGGAGAAACCTAGACTTTTTCCTCTTTTAAATCAAAGCCAATATCCCTACGGAAATATTTACCGTCAAAGTGTATCTTTTTGGCGTTATCGAATGACTTTTCTAAAGCCTCCTCCATCGTTCTTCCAAAGGATGTTAGTGCCATAACACGCCCACCATTAGTCACCACTTTTTGATTGTCCTCTTTAGTCCCTGCATGAAATACTAAGCTATTTTCAACCTCCTCTAATCCAACTATTTCTTTGCCTTTTTCATAGCTCTCTGGATAACCACCAGAAACCAACATTACCGTAGTAGCCACATCCTCGTCCACATAAAAATCTTGTTCCCCAAAAGTGCCCTTAGCAATGCCTCTGAAAAGGTTCAGTAAATCCGATTTTATTCTAGGGATAACTACTTCCGTTTCAGGGTCGCCCATTCGCACATTATATTCAATAACGAAAGGCTCACCACCTACATTCATCAATCCTATAAATATAAAGCCTTTGTAATCGATGTTTTCTTCTTGTAGTCCAAAAACAGTAGGTTTGATAATGGTATTTTCTACTTTTTCCATGAAAATACTATCGGCAAATGGCACTGGTGAAATGGCTCCCATTCCGCCGGTATTTAATCCTTTATCGCCTTCGCCAATACGCTTGTAATCTTTAGCGGATGGTAAGACTTTATAATTTTTTCCGTCCGTAAGTACGAATACTGATAATTCAATACCGTCCAAAAACTCTTCAATAACTACTGTAGAACTGGCTTTACCAAATTTGGCTTCGGTAAGCATCGCCTTCAGTTCGGCTTTAGCTGTTTCTAAATTATCAAGTATTAAAACGCCTTTTCCTGCTGCCAGGCCGTCTGCTTTTAGGACGTATGGCGGATTTAGGGTTTCAAGGAAATCACAGCCTTCCTTTAAAGTCTCTGCTGTAAAGCTACCATAGGCCGCAGTAGGAATGTTATGACGCATCATAAACTGTTTGGAGTAGTCTTTACTCCCTTCTAATTTTGCTCCTTCTTTGGATGGGCCAATAAGGCAAATATCACTTAACGCACTATCGTTTTGGAAGAAGTCATAAATTCCATTTACTAAAGGGTCTTCAGGGCCTACTACGACCATGTTAATATTATTTTCTAGAACAAATGTTTTAATTGCCGGAAAGTCGTTTACGCTAATGTCCACATTTTGCCCAACTGAACTGGTTCCGGCATTTCCAGGTGCTATGAACAGTTTTTCACACAAACTACTTTGTGAAATTTTCCAACTTAGGGCATGTTCTCGACCGCCTGAACCTAATACTAATACATTCATTCTATAGGGGTATATTTCCGTGTTTCTTCTTGGGCAACACATCGACCTTGTTTTCTAACATTTTAAAGGCCTTTATTAATTTTTCTCTGGATGATGATGGTTCTATGACCTCATCTACATATCCTCTTGCCGCAGCATTGTAAGGGTGAGCAAACAAGTCTGCATATTCGGCTTCTTTTTCTTTCCATTTAGCTTCCGAATCCTTGGCTTCTTTAATTTCTTTTCTAAAGATAATTTCAGCCGCTCCTTTAGCACCCATTACAGCTATTTCTGCTGTTGGCCAAGCGTAATTGAGGTCGGCTCCAATGTGCTTAGAATTCATCACATCATACGCACCGCCATAAGCTTTTCGCGTGATGATAGTTATTCTTGCAACTGTGGCTTCACTGAAGGCGTACAAGAGCTTGGCTCCATTGTTAATGATACCATTCCATTCTTGGTCAGTACCTGGCAAAAAGCCTGGAACATCTTCTAATACTAAAAGTGGAATGTTAAAGCTATCGCAAAAACGCACGAATCGTGCCGCTTTGTTTGAGGCGTGATTGTCTAATACCCCAGCTAAAAAAGCAGGTTGGTTCGCCACTATTCCTATGGAACGACCTGCTAATCGGGCAAAGCCACAGACAATATTTTCAGCATATTCTTTATGGACTTCGTGAAAAGATTCTCTGTCGATAATGCCGTTTATGACTTCATGAATATCGTAAGGCTGACTGGCATTGTCTGGTATGATGCTGTTTAGTTCTGTACGAATCTCATCACCACTTTGGTAATCCATAGCGGGAGCTTCCTCTTCACAGTTTTGCGGCATATAGCTCAGCAAACGTTTGAGGTTATTAATAAGCTCTATCTCATTGGCATAGGTAAAATGGGCTACACCTGACTTCGAAGCATGTGTACTTGCTCCTCCAAGCTCTTCGGCAGTCACTTCTTCGTGCGTTACAGTCTTTACCACATTAGGTCCTGTTACAAACATGTATGAGGTGTTTTCTACCATCATAATAAAGTCGGTGAGAGCAGGGGAATACACCGCTCCTCCAGCACAAGGTCCCATAATAGCTGAAAGCTGTGGCACTACGCCACTTGCTCGAGTATTTCTATAAAAAATATCGGCATAACCACCCAAAGAGACTACCCCTTCTTGAATACGTGCACCGCCACTGTCATTAAGACCAATTATAGGGGCTCCGTTTTTCATGGCCATATCCATTATTTTGCAAATCTTTTCGGCATGAGCTTCTGCCAATGAGCCACCCATTACGGTAAAATCTTGGGCATATACATAGACTAGTCGCCCATCAATAGTGCCGTAACCTGTGACAACACCATCGCCTAAAAACTTTTGCTTATCCAGTCCGAAGTTGGTGGAACGGTGAGTCACTAACATGCCTAATTCTTCGAAAGAACCTTCATCCATCAAAAAATGAATACGCTCTCTAGCAGTGAGTTTCCCTTTGTCGTGCTGAGCATCTATTCGTTTTTCTCCACCACCAATAAGGGCTTCAGCCTTTTTATCTTCTAATATTTTGAGTTTATCTTTCATTAGTTGTCAAGTTGAGCCATTAGTTCTTCTCCCATCTCCATATTGTGAAAGACATTTTGTACATCTTCATCCTCTTCCAGTTTATCGATTAGCTTAAGCACTAGCTTAGCTTCTTCTAGTCCAAGAGCTTTGGTGTTGTTTGGAAAGCGTTGTAATTCCGAACTTTCTAGCTCAATGTTCATACTTTCCAATTGCTTTTGCATATTGCTAAAGTCCGTGAAGTCTGTGGTTACGGTAAGTGTTCCTTCGTGGTTTTCTAATTCTTCGAGCCCAGCATCTATTAATTCCATTTCTAGCTCTTCCAAGTCCATTTCTATCTGACTAGCCGAAAAGGTAAATACAGCCTTACGGTCAAAAATAAACTCCAAAGAGCCATTGGTGCCTAAGTTACCATCACATTTATTGAAGTAGGAACGCACATTGGCAACTGTTCTATTATTATTATCGGTAGTACATTCTACAAAAACGGCAACGCCATGTGGTGCATAACCTTCTAAACTCATTTCTACATAATTGGCAGAGTCTGAACCTGAGGCTTTTTTTATGGCTCGTTCAACATTGTCTTTGGGCATGTTTGCCGACTTGGCATTTTGGATAACCGCTCTCAGTCGTGAATTGGTTTCTGGGTTTGGTCCTCCCTCTTTGACGGCCATAGAGATGTCTTTGCCGATTCGTGTAAAGGTCTTTGCCATGGCAGACCAACGTTTCATTTTTCGGGCTTTTCTGAATTCAAATGCTCTTCCCATAATTCTTGGATAATTTTAAGCAATATATAAATTAGTCGTCTAACTTTAAAACCGCCATAAAGGCAGATTGAGGCACTTCCACACTACCAATCTGTCTCATTTTTTTCTTTCCTTTTTTCTGCTTTTCGAGTAGCTTTCTTTTTCTGGTAATATCACCTCCGTAACAACGTGCAGTAACGTCTTTTCGCACTGCTTTTACTGTTTCTCTAGAGATAATTTTTGAGCCGATAGCCGATTGTATAGCAATATCAAACTGCTGACGCGGAATAAGTTCTCTAAGTTTAAGGCAAATCTTTTTACCTAAGGTATAAGCATTATCGCGGTGGATAAGTGCAGATAAAGCATCCACTTGGTCGCCATTCAAAAGGATATCCAATTTAGCTAAATTAGAACGCCTGTACTCAAGCGGGAAATAATCAAATGAGGCATACCCTCTAGAAATACTTTTTAGTTTATCGTAAAAATCAAAAACAATTTCACCCAATGGCATTTCGAAGGATAGTTCAACTCTATCGGTTGTCAAATAAACTTGGTTGGTGAGTATCCCTCGTTTTTCTATACATAAGGACATTACCGCCCCAACGTAGTCTGATTTGGTAATGATTTGTGCTTTAATAAACGGCTCTTCCACATAATCCATAGTAGAAGGGTCTGGCAAATCCGAAGGGTTGTGAATGGACATCTTCTCTCCGGCAGTGGTATAGGCAAAATAGGATACATTGGGTACGGTAGTAATTACCGTCATATCAAATTCTCTTTCCAAACGTTCTTGGATTATTTCCATGTGCAACATTCCTAAAAAGCCACAACGGAAACCAAAGCCTAATGCGGCGGAGGATTCAGGCTCAAAAGTCAATGAGGCATCGTTGAGCTGAAGCTTTTCCATAGAGTTACGCAATTCTTCATAGTCTTCCGTATCTACTGGATAAATCCCCGCAAATACCATGGGCTTTACATCTTCAAAGCCTTGAACGGCATCTTGTGAAGGGTTGTTTTTTAGTGTAATGGTATCTCCCACCTTAACTTCTCTAGCATCTTTAATTCCAGAGATGAGGTAACCCACTTCTCCTGCCGACAAGGAGTTCATGGGCTTTTGCTTGAGTTTCAAGGCTCCTATTTCATCGGCAAAATAGCTTTTGCCAGTTGCCATAAATTGTACTTCATCGCCTTTGTTAATTGTTCCATTAATAATTTTGAAGTAGGCCTCAATTCCTCTAAAAGAATTGTACACCGAATCAAAAATCATAGCTTGAAGGGGGGCGTTAATATCGCCTTCTGGAGCTGGTACACGCTCAACAATAGCGTGTAAAATATCGTCAATGCCTAGGCCTGTTTTGGCAGAAGCAGGAATAATTTCTTCGTCTTTACATCCGATAAGGTCAATAATCTGGTCTTTTACCACTTCTGGATCAGCTGAGGGCAAATCAATTTTATTGAGAACGGGTATAATTTCTAAGTCGTTTTCTAATGCTAAATATAAGTTAGAAATGGTTTGGGCTTGTATGCCTTGAGCGGCATCTACAATGAGCAAAGCTCCTTCACAAGCCGCGATAGAACGTGAGACTTCGTACGAAAAATCAACGTGACCAGGAGTGTCAATGAGATTTAGGATATAGTCGATGCCATTCAGTGAATATTCCATCTGTATAGCATGGCTCTTAATAGTAATCCCTCGTTCACGCTCCAAGTCCATATCATCAAGCAATTGGTTCTGAGCTTCGCGTTCAGTTACCGTTCCAGTAAACTCTAAAAGTCTATCGGCTAGCGTACTTTTACCGTGGTCGATATGGGCAATGATACAGAAATTTCGAATGTGTTTCATAGTAGGCGAAAATAAGGAATTTTAATTCTGAGAGCCAGTAAGAATGCGATAAAATTTATAGCCGTCACAAATAAAAAAATACTTCCTTACCTTTGAGCAATGAAACAGATTATTACTCTGCTCTTGGTATTCTTGAGCTTTAATCTGGCGTATAGCCAAAATGCCCAATTAAACACCCAAATAGAAATCGGTGGGCTGAGAGGCATCCAGCTGAGCAAGACCTTTCCCATTCTAAAGTCTGGTGGTTTGGCTGAGATTAATGTTACTAAATCCTTTGGCGACTATGTACAGCTTGGTGTTGGAGCAGCGTATTTGCAATTAGAAAGCGAAGAGTTTATGCCTCTATTCTTGCAATGCAGAGCACATAAAAAAAGCCAAAGTAACAGTCCCTATTTCACAACCTCCATTGGCTATGCCAAAGCTAGAAACAGTGACTTTGAAAACGCTATTTACAACAACTATGTTGGGAGAGTATATTTCTCGCCAGGCATAGGCTACTACTACCGTATTAATGATAAATGGGGGCTTACCGCCGGGCTAAGTTACATCATGCAAAAAGTGGATTTAGAACACCTCAACACAGACGGACAAATCTACAATACCGAATCCCTAACTCTCGACCTCATTTCATTTAAGGTTGGAATAAGCTTCCACTAATGCGTCTTTGCCTTGCTCTATTAGTTTTTGTTGGAATATCCCTTTCGTTGAAAAGCCAAATTGTACTCAACGAAATCGTTTCCAAAAACGAATGTGGTTTGCTGAATGACTTTCAAAACTATTCGGATTGGATAGAATTCTATAATAGTAGCACTACTGATATCCTATTAAAAGACTATTATTTGTCTGACGACCTAAGCGACACCTACAAATGGCAAATGCCTAATCGCTACCTCAAGGGTCAATCGCATATTGTCATTTTTGCTAGCGATGAACACGGCGACTTGCACGCCAACTTCAAAATTAGCAGCCAAGGAGAAGCTCTTTACCTTAGTCATATTGATAGTGGACTGGTAGATTCTTTCCCTCCCGTTCCCCTCCTTGAGAATCAGGCATTTGGCAGATTTCCAGACGGAACAGCACAGATGGGGATATTAAATACGCCTAGCCCAAATACAACAAACGAAACCATTGCACAAGACTTTAGTATATTATATTTTTCACACCACAACGCCTTTCAGCAAAAGCCTTTTGAATTAGAAATTCTAGCCTCCAATCCTGAAGCAACTCTTCACTTCACAAGCAATAGTGAAATCCCAACGGCAAATTCTCCTCAATACAACAATCCCTTGCCACTAAGAGATTTGAAGAGTAAACCTAACAGCATTTCAAAAGTTCAAACTGCAGATAATTGGTATCCGCCCAAAGAAACTATTTACAAAGGACATACCATTAGAGTTGCTGCTTTTCTAGAGGGAGAACAAATTAGTAAAGTGTACACCAAAACCTATTTTGTAGATGAGAATATTGCCGAAAGATATAGCTTCCCAATAGTATCATTAGTTACTCAAGACGCTAATTTATTCGACAACGAAAGTGGTATTTATGTAAAGGGGCAAAACACCAACTACTCACAAAGAGGGAGGCAATGGGAACGCCCTGTCCATTTTGAATATTTTGACCGCAATGGTAAGTTGCTCGTTCAACAAGAACTGGGACTTCGCACCAATGGCAACAAAGGGCGAACACTAGCCCAAAAATCACTATTGCTTTATGCTCGTAATAGTTATGGCAAAAAGCGACTGAATCACCCCTTTTTTGAAGATAAAGAGAAGGATTCTTTCAAGCGAATTATACTACGGTCTGCCAGTTCCAACGACTGGAAAAATACCTTGTTTAAAAACGAATTGGCTCAAAAAATTGTCAAAGAGTTAAACTTGGAACACCCCGCCTCTCAAGAGGTGATTGTCTTTGTAAACGGTTCGTATTGGGGCATTCACCACCTCAACGAGCGTATGGACGAATACTTTATTGAAGATTATTTAGGTGTACAAAATATAGATTTATTATCTGCAGATGCTAAGGTCGAAGAAGGTAGCAATGCCGACTTTTTGACATTGAGAAATTATTTACAAACAAACGACTTGAGTCAAGAAGTGCATTACGCACAAGTGAGTAATTGGATAGATATCGATAACCTCATTGACTACTATTGCACCCAATTGTTTTTGGCAAATACGGATTGGCCACACAACAACATCAAATTTTGGAAAGCCCAAAAAGATGGTAAATGGCGGTGGTTATTTTTTGACTGCGACGAATGTATGAGTTATGAGAATTATGAACTTTTAGGCGATTTTATTTCTGCCCGTGGTGTCCGTCAAGATTTTCCAGAATGGTCTACCGAATTGATGCATCACCTTTTCAAAAATGAGAACTTTAAACAGTCCTTTCGCTACCGTTTTAATGAGCTGCTTGAGTCTACATTCAGCACTCAAAACCTTATGAAACACATCGACGAAACAAAGGCTTTATATGCTCCAGAAGTGAACGAGCATTGTATGAGGTGGTCAGCACCCAACGACATTAACGATTGGCAAGAAGCGGTGAAGGGCTTATATTCTTTTGCTGCCATCAGGCCTACGATAATGAAGGAACAACTTAACGACTATTTTGGTCTGCCATTTAGCCTTTACCCAAACCCCACTAATGGTTTGCTAAACATTGACTTATTGGTACAAGACAATCATTTTGAAAGACTTTCTATAAAAAATAGCTTGGGAAAAGAGCTTATGAGCTTTAGTCAAAAATGGACTAACCCGATTACACTACATCATCTAAAATCAGGAGTTTACTTTATAGAAATACAACTGCAAGGACACAGCTACACCGAGCGTTTACTTGTCTTTTAGGTATTTTCTGTCCACATAAAAAGTGCCGAAAGGAACTATAGAGGCTAAAAACACAATAGCCGTCTGCTGCCATTTCCATTTGTAGCTGTCTTTCAAATAAAAAGCCAATGCCAAGTAAAGCATAAACAGAATACCATGAGGCATACCTAGTATTTTGACCAAAAAATCATCACCAGCACCATACTTCAAAGGCACAGCAATAAAAAGTAAAAGTATATAGGAGAGCCCTTCTAATAGGGTTATTAATCGAAAGAATTTTTTCATGAATTCATTTTTGTAATGTATTTTCCAATAATGTCAAACTCTAAATTGACCGTAGTACCCACTTCAAAATCTCTGAAATTAGTATGCTCAAACGTATAGGGTATTATGGCAACAGAAAAACTGTTTTTCTTAGAATTGACAACCGTAAGACTCACGCCATTAACACAAATAGATCCTTTTTCTACGGTAATGTGTTGCGAAGGTTCATAGTCAAAAGTAAAGGTATGCCAACCGTTTTCTATGCCTATATCGGTACATTTTGCAGTTTGGTCAACGTGTCCTTGAACAATATGTCCATCTAGTCTATCGCCCAACTTCATACAGCGTTCAATATTTACTTTATGCCCAACTTCTAATTGTCCCAAATTGGTTTTGTCAAGAGTTTCTTTGATGGCAGTTACTGTATACACATCTCCCTCAATATTTACCACCGTCAGGCAAATACCATTGTGAGCAACACTCTGATCAATCTTTAGTTCAGAAGTTATGGGTGTTCGCATAGATATATGAAGGTTGTCTAGCTCTTTTTCCAAAGCAACGACTTCACCCATATGTTCAATAATTCCTGTAAACATTTTAGTAATTAATGACTTGTTCTTCAATTCCCTCAGGTATTTCTCTGAAGGTATAATCTTGTCTTCTTAGTTGTGGCTCAAAACCTGCTTGTCGAATAGATTCCTGAATGGTTTTATACGTAAAACGATGAGGAGCTCCCGCTGCCGATACTACATTTTCTTCTATCATGATAGACCCAAAGTCATTGGCACCACCTTCCAAACACAATTGTGCGGTTTCTTTTCCGACGGTTAACCAAGAGGCTTGTATGTTTTTAATGTTTGGCAACATAATTCGACTAATTGCAATCATACGCAAATATTCGTCACCAGACACATTATTTTGTATCCCTCTAATGCGTTTTAGCAAAGTGCCATCGTCCATAAAGGGCCAAGGAATGAAGGCTAAAAAGCCATTAGCATCTTTGGGCTTTTCGGCTTGTACTTCACGAATCCATACCAAATGCTCAAAACGTTCCTCTAGGGTTTCTATATGTCCAAACATCATAGTCGCCGAAGTGGTAATATCCAGCTGATGGCAGGCACGCATAACGTCTAGCCACTCTTGACCTGTACATTTACCTCTGGAAATTAATCGCCTTACCCTATCGTTTAGTATTTCTGCACCAGCTCCCGGCAGACTGTCCATGCCAGCCTCTTTCAATGCCGCTAAAACTTCTAAATGCGACTTGCCTTCTAGCTTACAGATGTGTGCCACCTCTGGTGGTCCAAGAGCATGCAACCTAATTTCAGGATATAATTCTTTTAATTCTTTGAACAGATTAGTATAAAAATCCAATCCCAATTCAGGGTGGTGTCCACCTTGAAGCAGTAATTGGTCGCCACCGTAGCGAATGGTCTCTTCAATCTTTGGTTTGTATTGATCAATAGTCGTGACATACACTTCATCATGCCCTGGTGGACGGAAGAAGTTACAAAACTTGCAATTGGCAATACAGGCGTTGGTGGTATTGACGTTTCTGTCAATCTGCCACGTCACTAGACCATCGGGTTTTTGAATTTTACGCAATTCATTAGCTACCCACATTAATTCTGCCGTTGGCACATTTTCAAATAGAAACTGCCCTTCCTTTGCTGTTAAAAATTCAAAGGCTAAGGCACGTTTTAATAATTGGTCTGAATTCATCTAAATTGTCTAATTTTGAGGGTACAAAAATACGACAATAAATTATGGACTTACTCATCTCTTTAGCAAAACATATTCCCGATGGCCAATCTACGGTGCTTTTATGCCAATCTATAGACGACTTATCGTCTTTTTCATTCTCTGAAGAAGAAAAAAACTATATTCAAAACAGCTTTGACAAAGACAATAAAAGCGTAACTATTAACCGCTATAATCAGTTTGTTTTTGTTCAAAAAACTGATGAAAAATTAGAAGGTAATAGACTAGCAGCTAAAGCTTTGCATTCTAGCATTTGCCAAGAAAAAATAGCCCATATCACAGTGGTGGACTTAAGCAATCAGCCAAAAGTCGCTTGGGCTTTTACTGAGGGCCTTGCCTTGAGCAATTACCAATTCCTAAAGTACTTCACCGACAAAAAAGAAAATAGCCTAAAAGAGATTAGTCTGCATTCGGCAAATGGTGATGAAGAAATCAATCAACTCAATGCCGTAATTGAAGGGACTTATGTTGCTAAAGACTTAGTAAATGAACCTTTCTCTTACCTCACCGCTATGCAATACAGCCAAGATATTGAGAAAATGGGCGAAGAAGCAGGCTTTAAAGTTGAAGTTCTTCACAAGAAAAAAATTGAAGCCCTAAAAATGGGCGGTTTGTTATCTGTAAACAAAGGAAGTATTGACCCACCAACCTTTAGCATAATGGAGTGGAAACCCAAAACGCACTCCAATAGTCAGCCAATTGTACTAGTAGGAAAGGGGATTGTTTACGATACAGGTGGCTTGTCCCTAAAACCAACAGCCAACTCTATGGATATGATGAAGTGCGATATGGGTGGCTCAGCAGCCGTAGTAGGAACTATGTATGCTATTGCTAAAGCTAAACTAAACCTACACGTCATTGGTCTTGTACCAGCAACTGATAACCGTCCGTCTGGAAATGCCTATGCTCCTGGCGATGTCATTACTATGCACGACGGCACAACAGTAGAGGTGCTAAATACAGATGCTGAAGGGCGTTTAATTCTTGCCGACGCACTAAGTTTTGCTAAAAACTACAAGCCAGAATTGGTGATTGACCTTGCCACCTTAACCGGTGCAGCAGCAAGAGCCATAGGCAAAAGAGGCGTAGTAGCTATGGGTAATGATGAAGGCACTATGCAAGAACTCAAAGAAAGTGGTAAAAATGTACATGAAAGAATTGCTGAAATGCCTTTTTGGGACGACTACAAGGAAGATTTAAAATCACCTATTGCCGACCTTAAAAACCTTGGCGGAGCTGAAGCAGGTGCCATTACAGCTGGTAAGTTTCTAGAGCATTTCACCGACTATCCATATACCCATTTGGACATTGCTGGACCGGCATTTTTATTGGCTCCTTACACCTATCATGGTAAAGGCGGAACAGGAGTTGGTGTACGCTTATTGTTTGATTTTTTAAAAACAAAATCTGAATGAGTAGTAAACTAAAATTAGGCATTTCCATTGGCGATATTAACGGCATTGGAACAGAAGTCATCCTCAAAACGTTTAAGGACAAACGCATGCTAGACTTTTGTACGCCTATTATTTTTGGCGACTTTCATTTGCTGAACCAAGTCAAAAAAACACTCCATTTTGATGATTTATCTTTGAATAAAATTCAATCCATCGAGATGGCGAAAGGCAATAAAATCAACGTTTTGAACTGTTGGAAAGAAGAAGTAAAACTCAACTTCGGACAAAACAATGCTGATGGTGGCAAATACGCTTTGACGTCTTTACAGTCTGCCAATAAGGCCTTGAAAAATGGTCAGATAAATGCCCTTGTAACCGCTCCCATTAACAAAGACAACATACAGTCTGACGACTTCAAATTCCCTGGACATACTGAGTTTTTAGAGCAAGAACACAACGGAAAATCACTAATGTTGATGTTGTCCGATACACTCAGAATTGGAGTAGTAACTGGTCATATTCCCTTAGAAAAAGTATCTAAACACATTAGTGCTGACGCCATACTGGACAAACTCAACACTCTAAACCAAAGCCTTAAACAAGATTTTGGCATTCGAAAGCCTAAAATTGCAGTACTTGGACTAAACCCACATGCTGGAGACAATGGCGTAATAGGTGATGAAGAAAAAAAGACCATTATTCCAGCCCTTCAAAAAGCAGAGAATGAAGGAATTTTAGCCTTTGGACCTTATCCTGCCGATGGTTTTTTTGGCTCCAACAAACGCCAAGCCTTTGATGGTGTCCTAGCCATGTACCACGACCAAGGATTAGTACCTTTCAAGACCTTATCCTTCGGAAATGGCGTTAATTTCACTGCCGGTTTGGATATCGTTCGCACCTCACCTGACCATGGTACTGCATTTGATATAGCCGGCAAAAATCAAGCTCAAGAATCCTCATTCCGACAAGCAGTTTATACCGCTTGTGATGTCTTTAAAAAGCGTCAAGAATGGCAAAGGCTTAACAGCAATCCACTAAAAATAAGCCCTAAAAAAGAACGCTCTAGAAGCAAGGTGGAGTAAACAATAGCTTTTTTTAAGCTCATTTCATGAAATATTATTACATTTGCAGGCTACTTTGAAAAAATTGAATTCATGGTAAGAGAAAAAGATTTTGATATTCCTTTTTCGGGTCTAAAATTAGGGACGCACCAATTTGATTTTGACATCGTAGATTCGTTCTTTGAATTGTTCGAAAATTCTGAAGTAAAAAAGGCAACGCTAAAGGTAGCCGTCAAGCTAAATAAAAAAGCAACATTGCTAGATTTAGATTTTGACATTAGCGGTAATGTTGAACTCCCTTGCGACACCTGTGCAGACCTCTACCTTCAGGACTTAGATGAACAATTTAATCTTATTGTAAAATTTTCTGACTTAGTGGAAAGTACTGAGAGTGATGAAATTATAATTCTGTCTACAAGAGAGCATACCTTATCACTTGCTCAAAGTATTTACGAATTCATTCATTTATCGCTACCCTCAAAACGGTCACACGCCGATGAAGAGGAGTGCAACCAAGAAATGTTAGAAAACATCAAGCAATTTGAAATTAAAGAACAAACAGAAAAAGAAGATGTTGAAATTGACCCCCGTTGGGCAAGTTTGAAGAATATAAAACACAAATAAATTGATTTAGATTATGGCACATCCTAAACGTAAAATTTCTAAAACTAGAAGAGACAAAAGAAGAACTCACGACAAGGCTACAACTCCACAGTTAAGCGTATGTCAAACGACTGGAGAAACTCATCAGAGACACAGAGCCCACTGGGTTGATGGTGTACTTTACTACAAAGGTAAAGAAGTAATGGAAAAGTAAATTATACCACACAATGATTTAAGACTGTTGTGTGTAGTATATATTATATGTAGATTTAGGAACTTAATACAAGCTTTTAAATCTACTTTTATTTTATGACTAAAGTTCGAATAGGTATAGATATAATGGGTGGAGATTTTGCTCCGAATGCTACTATTGAAGGTAGTGTTTTAGCATTACCTCAACTTGCCGAAAAGGTTGAGCTAGTACTCATCGGTGACGAGTCACTCATTAAAAGCGAACTACAAAAACACAATCTCTCAGAAGACACCTTCGAAATTGTTCATGCCCCAGAAAATATCGAGATGGGCGAACACCCTACCAAAGCACTTGTTAAAAAACCTAACTCAAGTATCGCTGTTGGATTTCACTTGCTCAAAAAAGGAAAAATTGACGGTTTTGCCAGTGCTGGAAATACCGGTGCAATGTTCGTTGGTGGTTATATGTCTGTAAAGCCTATCCCAGGAATTTTAAGACCCTGTATCTCTTCCGTACTGCCTAAACTAGACGGCGGAGTAAATGTAATTTTAGATGTTGGTGCCAATGCCGACTGCAAAGCTGATGTACTGTATCAGTTTGGAATATTAGGCTCACTATTCGCCGAACACGTATGTGGTGTTTCTGCTCCTAGAGTAGGCCTATTAAATATTGGAGAAGAAGAAACAAAAGGTAATATGCTAACTATTGCCGCTCATGAGCTTATGAGCGACTCAAGAGATTTCAACTTCTGTGGAAACATAGAAAGTAGACACCTCTTTGATGACAAATGCGACGTCATTGTTTGCGACGGTTTTTCAGGGAACGTTATACTGAAGCAAGCAGAATCCATCTACAACCTAATTGAAAAGAGAAATATTAAAGACGACTATTTCAACCGATTCAATTATGAAAATTATGGTGGAACGCCCATACTAGGGTTAAACAAAACCGTTGTTATTGGTCACGGAATATCTAACAAAATCGCCATTAAGAATATGATCGTTTTGACTGCTGATGTTGTTGAAGCTGATTTAACCACAAAAATTTTAAATAACTTCAACAATGACTAAACTCAGAGCTGCTATAACAGGCGTTCACGGATATGTTCCAGAATATGTTCTAACGAACAAGGAGCTAGAAGGGATGGTAGACACCAATGACGAATGGATAACTACACGAACAGGTATTAAAGAAAGACGAATATTAAAAGGCGAAGGATTGGCTTCATCTGATTTAGGCGTTGGTGCTATTGAAGGTTTACTTCAGAAAAAAGGTATTTCTGCCGAAGAAATAGACTGTATCATTTGTGCTACTGCAACGCCAGACATGATGTTTCCATCTACTGCTTGTATCATAGCTGATAAGGTAGGTGCAAAAAATGCTTTCGCCTACGACCTTATGGCTGCCTGTTCAGGATTCCTATTTTCTGTTGCTACTGCTGCCAAATACATAGAAACAGGAGCTTACAAGAAAATTATTGTTGTAGGTGCTGATAAAATGTCTTCTATCGTAGATTACACTGATAGACAAACGTGTATCATCTTCGGCGATGGAGCGGGTGCTGTATTATTAGAACCTAATGAAGATGATTTAGGTGTTCATGATTCCATTATGAAAAGCAATGGTGAAGGTCGTCATTACCTCAGAATGACAGGTGGCGGTTCTTATCACCCTGCATCTGAAGAAACCATTAAAAATAAAGAGCACTTCATTCACCAAGAAGGACAAACAGTATTTAAGTTTGCCGTTAAAGGTATGGCTGATGTTTCAGGTGAAATTATGGATAGAAACAATCTTACTGGTGACGATATCGCTTGGTTAGTTCCTCACCAGGCCAACAAACGAATCATAGACGCTACTGCCAACAGAATGGGCGTAGGTACAGATAAAGTGATGCTGAACATTCAGCGTTATGGAAATACAACCAATGGAACTATCCCGCTATGTCTATGGGAATGGGAAAATCAGTTAAATAAAGGAGATAACCTCATCCTTGCTGCCTTCGGTGGAGGCTTTACTTGGGGCTCTATTTATTTGAAATGGGCGTACGATAGTAAATAAATTATATATTTGAAATATTAAAATTGCCTTATGGACATTAAAGAAATTCAAGAACTAATAAAGTTTGTTGCTAAATCTGGAGCAACTGAGGTAAACCTAGAAATTGACAACGTAAAAATTTCTATCAAATCCCCAGCTAAGAAAGGGGCGGTACCCGAAACAACCATTATTCAACAAATTCCTGTAGCTCAAGGTGCTCCGGCAGTAATGCCAGTAGCAGCTGCGCCAGCTCCGGCTCCAGCAGCTGAAGCTCCTGCGGCAAAAGCACCAGCAGCAGACAAAAGTAGCGAGGAAGACAAATACATTACTGTAAAGTCACCAATGATTGGTACGTTTTACAGAAAGCCTTCTCCAGACAAAGACACCTTTGTGAATATCGGCGACACCATAAAGCCAGGCGATGTGCTATGCGTAGTAGAAGCTATGAAGCTATTCAACGAAATTGAATCCGAAGTTAGCGGTAAAATTGTAAAGGTATTAGTAGACGATTCTACACCAGTAGAATACGATCAGCCTTTATTTTTAGTTGACCCCTCTTAAAATACATTCATGTTTAAAAAGATATTAATAGCTAATAGAGGCGAAATTGCTCTAAGAGTAATTCGCACATGCAAAGAGATGGGCATAAAGACAGTAGCCGTATATTCTACTGCCGATGCTGAGAGTTTGCACGTTAGATTCGCCGACGAAGCCGTATGTGTAGGTCCAGGTCCATCTAGCGAATCTTACCTAAATATCCCAAACATTATTGCCGCAGCAGAAATTACCAATGCCGATGCTATTCATCCAGGCTATGGTTTCCTTTCTGAAAACGCTAAATTCTCCAAAATTTGTGGAGAAAATGGCATCAAATTTATCGGTGCTTCACCAGAAATGATTGAAGGCATGGGCGATAAATCTGCTGCCAAAGAGACCATGAAAAAAGCAGGCGTACCTACTATTCCTGGTTCGGATGGTCTGATTGAAGATTTTGCACACTGCAAGAAACTCGCCAAAGAAATTGGTTATCCAGTAATGCTAAAAGCTACTGCCGGTGGTGGTGGTAGAGGAATGCGACTCGTATGGAAATCCAGCGAATTAGAAAACGCTTGGGACTCTGCCAGACAAGAGTCTGCTGCTGCATTTGGTAACGACGGTATGTATATGGAGAAATTCATTGAAGACCCACGCCACATAGAAATACAAATTATTGGCGATAGCACAGGTAAAGCCTGTCACCTTTCTGAACGCGATTGCTCCATACAAAGAAGACACCAAAAACTAGTAGAAGAAACGCCATCTCCTTTCATGACGGATGAGCTTAGAGAAGCTATGGGTAAAGCGGCTGTACAAGCTGCCGAATCGGTAAAATATGAAGGTGCTGGAACGGTAGAGTTTTTGGTAGATAAGCACCGTAACTTCTACTTTATGGAAATGAATACCCGTATTCAGGTGGAACACCCTATAACTGAAGAAGTAGTGGACTATGACCTTATTTGTGAACAGATAAAAGTGGCGGCTGGCATAAACATAACGGGTAAAAACTACTACCCTCAGCTACACGCCATTGAGTGCCGTATTAATGCTGAAGACCCTTACAACGACTTCAGACCTAGTCCAGGAAAGATTACAAACTTTCATGCACCAGGCGGACACGGTGTACGTATTGACACTCATGTGTATGCTAACTATAGTATACCTCCTAATTACGACTCTATGATTGCTAAACTTATTACAGTGGCTCAAACTAGAGAAGAGGCTATTTCAAAAATGAGAAGAGCATTGGAAGAATTCGTTATTGAAGGTGTGAAGACAACTATTCCTTTCCACTTACAATTGATGAAAAACGAAGATTTCATAAACGGTAACTATACCACCAAATTTATGGAGTCTTTTGAGTTGAAGTAGACTTACTTTCTGACATTAGACTGAAAAATTCCTGTAAGGACAAGCCGTGAATGCCCAACACATTTATAAAGGACTTAAGGGTACAATTAGTCCCGTTTTCCAACTTCACTATAAATTATTATAAAGGGATTATATCTATCATGTATTTTATTCACTTTTTTATTTAGCTCGTGTTATACACCATATAGTAAGCTAAAAAATAAGCAGAAAAGTGCGGTCATTCAATATATCAGCCCTTTTGAACTATCAAAAGCTTTAGATAATGAAACAGCCCTTTTTTACATAAATAGCCAGGATGTAAAAGAAATACAAAATACTCTGAAGGATAAAGATGATAGACTTTTCATTATCTTTTTTAATTTTTGGTGTCCTAGCTTTAAAGAAAATAGAGAGCGTATTGTTAACTTGGTTGAGTCAAACGCTAATGTTACTCCACTATATATAACGTCTGACGATTTTCGTCTATATCACTATTATCAAGAGGAACATCAGAAAATTTTAAACTCTGATATTTTTATGATAGATGTGCTTAAATATGGAAATGGGAAAAGAAACCCACACAAAAGACAAGAACCCTTCGTTGAGGAAGTTTGTCCTGATTGTGTAGAAAAAACTGGCTTCCCAACCCTTATAGTTTTTGATAAAAACAAAAATCTAATGTTCAATTCAACAGGTTTAGATTCATTAGACTTTATTCAATTACAATCGGTTATTAATGCCCAACTAATAAAAAAGAGCCTCTCGGGGCTCTTTTTTTATGCTGTTGTGGCTACTTTTTTAACGCCTACCATCTGATGAACGCTTTCGATGATGGCTTGCTTATCGTATTCGCATTCACGCCATAGCTCAGGCTGAGTGCCATGCTCAACGTATTTGTCAGGAATGCCCAAACGCTTTACTTGTGCTTTATAGTTATGATCCGCCATAAACTCAATGATAGCACTACCAAAACCGCCTTGTATACAGCCGTCTTCTACCGTAATCACTTTATCGTGCTTCTTAAAGACTTCGTGTAGTAAGGCTTCGTCCAAAGGCTTCACAAATCGCATATCGTAATGGGCTACAGAATACGTATCTAAATCTGAAATGGCTTCTTGAGCAAAATTCCCCACATGACCAATTGTCACTAAAGCAATTTCATTACCATCAGAGACTTTTCTTCCTTTTCCTACTGGTATTTCTTCAAAAGGCGTTTGCCAATCGACCATAACGCCTTTTCCTCTTGGGTAACGTATAGAGAATGGGCCTTTATTAGGCAATTGTGCGGTGTACATGAGGTTTCTCAATTCTTGCTCATTCATAGGAGCAGAAACGACCATATTAGGAATACACCTAAAGTATGCCATGTCGTAAACACCATGATGAGTAGGGCCATCAGCACCTACCAAACCGCCTCTATCTAAGCAAAATACTACATTCAAATTTTGAATGGCAACGTCGTGTACTACTTGGTCATAAGCACGTTGCATAAAGGAGGAGTAAATATTACAGAAAGGTACCATTCCTTGAGTAGCTAAACCTGCCGAAAAGGTAACAGCATGTTGCTCAGCAATACCTACATCAAAGGCTCTGTCTGGCATCTCTTTCATCATCATGCCTAAAGAACACCCTGTAGGCATGGCTGGGGTAATCCCCATTATTTTATCGTTTTCCTTAGCCAATTCAATAATGGTTTTTCCAAACACATCTTGGTATTTTGGTGGCTGAGGACTAGTAGAGGTAGATTTTATTATCTCCCCCGTATTTTTATCAAATAATCCTGGTGCGTGCCATTTAGTAGGGCTTCCTTTTTCTGCCGGCTCATAGCCCTTGCCTTTTTTGGTAAGGCAATGCAAAATTTTAGGTCCAGGAATATCTTTTAAATCATTCAATATTTTACTCAAATGCACAACGTCGTGCCCATCTACAGGTCCGAAATACCTGAAGTTTAATGACTCAAAGTAATTGCTTTGCTTCAATAGTGCCGACTTCATGGCATTTTCTAACTTAGCTGCAATAGCTTGGGCATTTGGTCCGAACTTACTGACTTTCCCTAATAGATTCCAAACATCGTCTTTTACCTTGTTGTAGGTATGCGAAGTGGCAATATCTGTTAAGTATTCCTTTAAGGCACCAACATTAGGGTCAATGGACATGCAATTGTCATTGAGGATAACCAAGAGGTTGGAGTTTTCTATTCCAGCATGGTTAAGCCCTTCAAAGGCTAGACCAGCCGTCATGGAGCCGTCACCAATAACGGCTATATGTTGTTTGTCTTTTTCGTTTTTGTAGT
The DNA here is from genome assembly GCA_965277895.1 of Flavobacteriales bacterium. GTDB lineage: Bacteria > Bacteroidota > Bacteroidia > Flavobacteriales > UBA7312. Next base: position 441,440 of record CBDIDR010000001.1, on the reverse strand, counting down.
TAGAAGCTACTGCCATCCCTAATGCTCCAGATATTGAGGTAGAGGAATGTCCTACACCAAAAGTATCGTATTCGCTTTCCGAACGCTTTGGAAAACCACTAATTCCTTTATAAATTCTGTTGGTGTGAAAACGGTCTTTTCTTCCTGTAAGGATTTTGTGTCCATAAGCCTGATGGCCTACATCCCATACCAACTGGTCGTAAGGTGTGTTGAAAACATAATGTAAGGCAACCGTAAGTTCAACGACACCCAAACTAGCACCGAAATGACCTCCTTTAGTGGAGACTACATCAACAATAAATTGCCTTAAGTCATCACAGACTTGGGGTAAATCGTTACTCTTAAGATTTTTTAAATCTTCAGGAAATTGGATGTTATCTAATGAACTCAAACTTGATTACTTTTGCTGGTACAAATATAAGCAATTTAACATCTGTTAAGACAAAGATTACCTAGCTCCCTAATTTAGATACAATCTTAGTCTTTAATTTATCGGTTAACAGATACATTACTGGCACAATAACTAATGTTAGGAATGTAGCGAAGGTAAGTCCAAAAATTACTGTCCATGCCATTGGTCCCCAGAAAATAGCGTTATCCCCTCCAAAGAAAATTTGCGGATTGAACTCCGTTAGCAAAGTGCTGAAATTAATATTCATTCCTGTAGCTAAGGGCAATAATCCCAAGACCGTAGTAATTGCGGTTAGCAATACAGGTCGTAGCCTTTTTTGCCCTGCCTCACGAATACTGTCTATTGAGTTTTGGTAGTCTAGTTCTTCCGAATCGTCCAATCCAAGTTCTTCTTTCTTTCTTGATTTAATGAGGTCAATGTAATCGATTAATACAATAGCGTTATTTACTACAATACCTGCCAATGAAACTATTCCGATACCTGTCATGATAATAACGAAATCCATATTGAAAATCGCTAGTCCCAAGAATACACCTATGGTGCTAAATAGAACTGTCATAATAATGATAACTGGCTTAAATACAGAGTTGAATTGGGATACTAATATGAGCGTGATTAAAGCCACGGCAATCAGTAATGCTTTTGATAAAAAGTCTTGTGTTTGGGCTTGTTCTTGCTGCTTGCCAGTGAATTGTAAATCGCAATTTTCTGGCATAGGATAATCGGCTAATAACTTTTTTAATTGATCATTAATAGCGTTTTCGTTATAGCCTTCTATCACATTTGAGTAAAGGGTTACCTGTCTTTTCATGTCTTTTCTGTTGACTGATCCGAAGGTGTTATTGTATGAATAATTCGCAACCGATGAGATAGGTATTTGCATAATCCTTCCATTGGACTGACTTCTAAAGGTAATGCTCTGATTCATCAATGAAGACACATTATAGCGGTACTTATCAGCCAATTTTAGAGTGATGGGATACTCGTCTTCACCGTCCTTGAATTTAGAGACTTCTTTACCAAATAAGGCTGTTCGAATAGTAGAGCCTACTTGAGAGGTAGATACTCCTAATCGACGTGCCATATCTCTGTCTATCTGTACAAGCATCTCGGCTTTACTCAACTCTAAGTCAACTTTTAATCCTTCTATTCCAGGTATTTTTTCTTTCTCTATTTTTTGCTGTATGTCTTCGGCTAAAAAGAGTAAGTCTTCGAAATTCTCACCAGTAATTTCCATATTTATAGGTCGACCCATTGGTGGTCCATCTCTGTTTTTGTCCACGCTAATTTCAACGCCTGGCAATACCTTAATAGAGGCCGAAAGTTCTTTCATCACATCGCCAGTAGCGATACCATCTCTGTATTTGAACTCTACAAAGTTAATCGTTATACGTGCCTTGTGAGGGGTGTTTCCAGAGCCTCCGCCCATTTCATTGGGGTCGGATGTTCCAGCACCAACGTTAGTTAATACGGAAGAAACTATATGCTCGTAAGGGCTTAAAATACCTATGATGTCTTGCTCAACAATTCGAGCTATGGAGTCCGTAGCTATTACATCAGTAGCCTCGGGCATTTCCAAAAAGACGTTGATGTACTTAGGCTCGTTAACAGGGAAAAACTCCACATTTGGCTTCATCAATGCAAAGAACATTATGGAGAAAATCAATAGTCCAAACGTTCCTGCCAAAAGTTTCAACGGACGTCTTCCGTCCAATGCCCAATTTAATGTTTTAGAGTATCTTTCCTCCAAGCGGACTAGTAAAGTATCTTGAAACCAATATGACCATGGGGTGAGGTATAAGCTGTTTAGCAAATTCAACAAGCCATATATCAAGGCTAGTGAGCCTAACATAGGTGCTCCTAATAAGTAAAACACTATTGAAATAAGGGCGGCATAAATAGTGGTCTTCTTAAGCTTTGGTTTATTGACTTCTTTTCGATTGTCTTTTTGCATAAATCGTGATGCAAAAACAGGGTTGATAACTAATGCCACAAATAATGACGAGCCTAATACAATGATTAATGTCATTGGAATATACCCCATAAATTCGCCCATTAAATCGTCCCAAAATAAGAGTGGGAAAAAGGCAGCAAGTGTTGTTAGTGTTGAAGAAATAATAGGAACGGCTATTTCGCCTACCCCTTGTTTTGCTGCTTCGAACTTACTCAAGCCTTCTTTCTTGTAAATACGATCAATGTTTTCAATCACTACAATAGCATTGTCCACCAACATACCGAGTGCTAAAATAAGTGCAAAAAGAACTACCATATTCATAGTAGTGCCCATGCCTCCAAAGACTACAAAGCTGATAAACATAGATAAAGGAATGGCCATTCCTACGAATAGTGCATTTCGTAAACCAAGAAAGAACAAGAGAACAAGCACCACCAAAATTACTCCAAAAATGATGCTGTTCTCCAAGTTACTTAATTGATCTCTAGTTTGTTCAGACTGGTCGTTTGTTATGGATATTGTTAAGTTTTGAGGAAGTAGATTAGTCGATTTTGCAGTGGCTAAAAGCGACATTATTTTACTAGTTGCTTCTAATAGGTTTTCACCACTTTTCTTTACAACATTTAGGGATACTACTGGCTGGGTGTCCAAACGTGCAAAACTTTCTCTTTCTTCATAGCCATCCGTTACTGTGGCGATGTCTTTTAGGTAAACTATATTTCCCTTTTCGTGCTTTACAATGATATTTCCAATCTCTTCGGCTGATTTAAACTCAGCCGATGTTCTTACCATTCTTCTGGTATTTCCAATGAGTACGTTTCCGCCTGCAATTGAGGTGTTTTCATAGGCAATTGCACTTTCTATATCCGAAAAACTGACTTGACTACTCTCCATAAGATATAGGTCAGCCTCTACACGAATTTCTTTGTCTAATAACCCTGTGATTTCAACTTTAGATATTTCTGTAAAAGACTCTATCTCATCTTGTAGGTACTCGGCATGGATTTTTAATTCGTCCAAACTAAAGTCCCCAGAAAGGTTAATGTTCAAAATGGGGAATTCAGAGAAATCAATGTCCATAACCATTGGATCCATATCCAAATCTCTTGGAAGGTCGCTTTTGGCTTTGTCAACAGCATCCTTAACGTCTTGCAGGGCTACTTTGAGCTCAATATCTGTATTAAATTCTACAATGACAGAGGAGTTATCCTGAATAGATGATGAAGTAAGTTTTTTCAAGCCTTTTACAGATTTGATTTCTTTCTCTAAAGGTCTTGTAATCAGGTTTTCTATGTCTGCAGGTGAGTTTCCTGGATAAACCGTTTGCACCATAATTGTTGGCATAACAATATCAGGATACAAAGATTTTGGCATGGATTTGTACGAAAATATACCAAAGAGTGTTAGCAATGCTGTTAGAATGAAAACGGTTGTTTTATTCTTCAGTGATAAATTCGTGATTTTGAAACTTCGATTACTCATTTATCTAGTTTTTTATTTCAATAATACTTCCGTTTGATACCTCATCGAAACCTACTGTAATGACTTTCTGACCAAACTCTAAACCTGCAGTTACGTGTGTTTCTGCTCCTTGCGATAGACCTACTTCAATGTACGTTTTGATAGCCTTATTACCTTCGGCAACAAATACAAATGAGCCTCTCATATCTTTCTTTATCGCTGAAGATGGTAATACGATGGTGTTGTCGGCACTGAAATCTTTAATCTGTAAAGATGCTACCGCGTTTGGTTTAATGTTACCAGACGTATTTCTTAGATTAATTTTCAACTTAAACGTTCTGTTTTCTGGGTTTATAACCTGACCGACAAAACTTACTGGAGCTTCCATATCAATACCTAAAGAGTTGAAGGATATTTTTACCATATCGCCTTTCTTCAAAATGGAAGAGTATCGCTCGGCTACATCAACTTCTATTTGTAATCTTTTGGAATTTACTACTCTAAAAGCTGGTCTTCCTGGCGAGGTAAATTCTCCCTCATTAATAACGATTTCATCAAGTCTACCACTAACTGGTGCAACTATTTCGTATTTGTCTAATTGTGCTTCTGAGGCAGCCAGTTTTTTACCTAATGAGGCGTATTGATTTTTGGCTTGTAAAAATTGAATTTCAGAGCCTATCCCTTGCTTCCAAAGGTTGTCTTGTCTTTCGAAAGTTGTTTTGGCTAATTCGACTGACTGTCTTAAGTCTTCCACTTGATTCATCATTACACTGGCATCTAGCTGAATGATGGCTTGGTCTTTGGAAACCCAACTGCCTTCTTCTACCAATCTTCGAACCACAGTAGCCCCTACTTCGGAGCTCACAACGACGTTTGCCCTTGAGGTTACTGTTCCCGGCTGATTGATGTAGTGTGCAAATGAACGAGAGCTTAACTCTTGTACATTTACAGCTATTCCATCTTTAACTAAAGTGTCGGCTAACGCTATCTCTTTTTCTAGTGTCAGAATTTGTGTTTTTATCTCCCCTAATTGTTCCTTCAAGGTTTTTAGAGAGGCTTTCTTTTGGTCAAGTTCGCTGACCTTTTCTCCACAGCCAACAAAGGCAATGAGGGATGCTAGTATTAAAATGTGTGTTGTTTTCATTAGTTTCCTACTGATCGGTTATAATTAGTTTTTGCTATTAGTAAATTGTAAATCGATTGTGCGTTATTGGCTTGTGCTTGACTGTAGTCTGCGCCTGCTTGGGATAATTCTGAACTACTCACTAAGCCTTCTTTATACTTAAGTAATGTTTTGTGGTAAATCTTTTTGCTAAGCTCTAAATTGTTAGCGGTTTGTTCTTGTGAATTAAAGGCTGTAATGTAATTAGACAAAGCCATTTCATACGCCAACTGCAAGGATTCTGACGTCTGTGACTGATTGTTTCTAGCTTTTTCATAATTAATCTGAGCTTGTTGAATTCTTGAAACTCTGGCAAGACCATCGAATAATGTCATATTAGCCTTTATGCCAATAACATTGGAGGGGTACCATTTGCCTTCGTCAAAAAAGTCAAACTCATTTCTGTATGCGTTTTTGCTATAGGATGCAAAGGCCGTTATGGATGGTAATAACTGGGACTGAAAGCGTCTTAAGTCAAGCTTCATCAATTGCGTTTGGGTCTGTGCTAATTGGTATTCTTTTCTATTTTCAATCGAAGGTTCTTTCAATTGAATAATCTGATTATCAGACAATAAATTATTTAGACTGTCGGTTAAAATAATTTCCTCATCGAGTGGTAACCCTAAAATTAATTTTAGGTATAAATATGCCACATCAGTCATGCGGTCCATATTTTCCGATTGAATTTTCATATTTGATAAGGTAAGTGCCATCCTATCAACGTCAAGGTCTTCTACTAATCCTAGCTCGTACATAGTGCTTACCTCATCCAAAATATCTTGATGAATATCTGCAATCAGTTTCAGAAAGGCTTTGCGTTCTTCAGCTACCAAAACATTATAGTAAGCTGCCGCAATGCTATCTTGAATTTGTTGTTCTGTAAGCTCCAAAGATTGAATGGATAAACTCTTATAAATAGAAGATGCTTTTAGTCCCACTATATAAGAGCCATCGAAGACAAGCTGTGAGGCTGAAAGTGTTGAAGTAGAATTGTATTCCGTTCCAAATTGCAGCTCAGTAAATTCATCGGCTGAAGCTGTTGGCACAAACATATTAGCTGGAACAACCGTCGTTGGTATTTCCAAAAACTGTTGCATATTGACTTCTCCATTAATTTTTGGCAAGCCAATTGCCACTGTTTCCATCACTTTTTTCTTTGCTAACTTAACGTCTAATCGAGCGTTTTTCACCTCTGTATTATTCGTCAAACCTAACTGCTTAGCATCTTCTACAGAAAGCCGTTGCTGAGCCTTGGTCGTAATTGCAACTAAAAATGCAAGTATTAATAGCTTATAGTTCATTGATTTTCTTTTCTAAATATTTGATTCCTTTTGGAGTTGCTATTCCCCTAATGTGATATATTCTGTTTTCTTTTAATAAGTCTTTAAAATTGTATACGGTCAGCGGAAAAATTTCATCATTAACTAGTGTATCTGTTCTACTAATCACAAACTTGGTAATAATATCCACGTCCAATTCGCTTCTGTATAATTCTTGCTGAATACCGCTAGTGAGGTTGTTCTTCATAATATTAAACAACACTTTTTGCTTTAGCTCCTCGAGCAAATTCCAAGTGTTTGGGTAATACCTTTTGAGCTCGCCTAATAAATAAGGGTTTGTTTTTTTCATCATTAAAGAAACACTTTCATCAATAGCAAAAAGTTCATCGATGGCATTGTGAGACTCTGAGAAAGAATTATTTATCATTTCTTCAAACATCTGGTTATGCCTCTGAAAGCAATGGTGTACCAAATCTTGCTTATTGTCAAAATGGATATATAGTGTCTTCTTGGAAATACCCAAGTTTGATGCTACTTCATCCATATTAACTTGCTTCACTCCTTTTTTTAGAAAAAGTATCAGCGATTGGTGTATTATGTTTTCTTTAACGTCCATTTTCGGGGTGCAAATATACACATAAATAAACTTTGGAAACGTTTTTAATATTTTTTTGTTTCCAAAGTTTAATTGTCTGATTAAAATGCTCTGAAAGTTTCAGGATTTAATATCTTTGTTGCAAGAATATATATGATGAAACATACCAAAGTAAAGACGCTATTGCAAGGTGAAGGCCTTAACGAAACAGTTTGTGTAAAAGGCTGGGTGAGAACTAAACGAGGAAGTAAAAACGTATCCTTTATTGCTATAAATGATGGTTCTACAATAAATAATATTCAAGCTGTTGCTGAAAGTGAATCTTTCGACGAGGAGCTAATCAAACAAATTACAACGGGTGCTTGCCTGCGTATTGTGGGTACTTTGGTCGAATCGCAAGGAAGTGGTCAAAAGGTAGAAATTACGGCTCAAGAAATTGAGGTGCTTGGTGAGGCTGACGCTGACATCTACCCTCTTCAGCCTAAAAAGCATAGCCTGGAGTTTCTTAGAGAAAAAGCTCACTTGCGTTTCCGTACAAATACATTTAGTGCAGTCTTTAGAGTAAGACATGCTTTATCGTTTGCCATTCATAAGTTTTTCAATGACAAAGGCTTTGTTAATCTTCATACGCCCATAATAACAGGTGCCGATGCTGAGGGTGCTGGGGAAATGTTTCAAGTCAGTAGTTTAGACTGGAACAATTTACCTAAAGATGAAGACGGTAATGTGGATGAAACGCAAGACTTCTTTGGTAAAAAAACAAACCTAACCGTTTCTGGGCAGCTAGAAGCTGAGTTGGGAGCATTGGCTTTGGGGCAAGTCTATACTTTTGGTCCTACATTCAGAGCTGAAAACTCCAATACTTCCAGACATCTATCTGAGTTTTGGATGATTGAGCCTGAAGTGGCTTTCAATGACCTAAACGACAATATGGATTTGGCTGAAGATTTTCTAAAGTATTGCATTAAGTACGTTTTGGAGCACTGCAAGGATGATATCGCTTTCCTTGACAAACGTTTAACTGATGAAGAAAAAAATCTGCCTAAAGAGCAAAAATCAGAAATGAGTCTTATCGAACGCCTCAACTTCGTTGCGGAAAATGAGTTTGAAAGGCTAACCTATACAGAGGCTATTAACATCTTGAGAAACTCTAAGCCTAACAAGAAAAAGAAATTTCAATACCTCATCGAGGGCTTTGGTGCTGACCTTCAGTCAGAACACGAACGCTATTTGGTAGAGAAAAAATTCAAAAAACCAGTCATTCTTACTGACTACCCCAAGAACATAAAAGCCTTTTACATGCGTATGAATGAAGATGGTGAAACCGTTCGTGCTATGGATATCCTTTTTCCTGGAATAGGTGAAATTGTTGGCGGTTCTCAAAGAGAAGAGCGTATGGATATTCTCAAAAGCAGAATGGAAGAAATGGATGTTGACCAAGAAGAATTGTGGTGGTATCTTGAAACACGACAGTTTGGAACTTGCCCACACAGTGGGTTTGGCTTAGGTTTCGAGAGGTTAATAATGTTTGTAACTGGCATGAAAAATGTTAGAGATGTTATTCCTTTCCCACGATATCCTCAAAATGCGGAATTTTAATTAATGCAAAAACAAAGACTAAAACAGGAAATAGGGCTCAAACTCAGTCATCAACAAATACAATTTCTTGGTTTGTTGCAAATTCCTTTACTGTCTTTGGAAAAGCGTATTGAAGAAGAATTAGAAAGTAACCCCGCTTTAGAAGAACAATCAGAGGGAGATAAAAGCTCCGAAAGTGGCGAACAAAATTGGGAAAAAAACAGTTCTAGAAACTCTAATAAAGAAGAAACGAACAGAGAGTTTACGCATCAAAGGGAATTAAGTCTTCAAGAATTTTTACTAGAGCAACTTCCCATGCTTAACCTCAATAATTTAGAATATTCTATCTCAGAATTTATAGTGGGCTGTTTGGATGACAATGGATTTTTAAGCCGTTCTCTACTGTCTATTACCGATGATTTACTGTTCAAAATGAATTTGGAAGTCAGTGAATATGACCTCATCCCCATTTTAAAAAACATACAAACCTTAGAGCCTATTGGTGTAGGGGCTAGGGACTTGCAAGAGTGCTTACTCATTCAGTTAGAAAATAAAGAGCCTAGCCTCTCCATTACAAACGCCATTCAGCTTCTTTCTAAACACTATTCTGCTTTTAGCAATAAAAATTACGAAAAGCTAATGCGGGAATTGAAACTCAGCGAAGATGAACTAAAGGGGGCTTATAAAGAAATTGAAGCTCTTAATCCTAAGCCTGGTGCAAGCTTCTCAAATCAAGTAGAAGGGAATAATTATATCACTCCAGACTTTAGTTTGGAAATACAAAACGATGAACTAAAGGTAGTCCTCAACAACAGTAAAGTAAAGCGACTCAAGAGTAGTGAGTACTATAAAAACATGCTGAAAAACCTTGAAGATACTAAAGGGGATAAAGAGGCTATTTCATTTTTAAAGGATAAAATCGAGGGTGCTAATTGGTTTGCAAATGCTCTCATTCAACGCGAACAAACGCTGCTGAATACTATGAACTGCATCGTTAAACTACAAATGGACTACTTCAAAACTGGTGATGAGCGTACACTCAAACCAATGAAATTAATGGACATTGCAGAAAAAATTGATTTAGACATTTCTACCATTTCTAGAGTAACAAACAGTAAATACATAGAAACGCCCTACGGAACGTTTTTACTAAAGGATTTTTTCTCAGACGCCTACAGTAAAGATGATGGCACTACCATATCAAATAAGGTGGTAAAAAGTCATTTAAAAGAAATCGTTGAAAGTGAGGACAAAAAGAAGCCTTATTCTGACGAGGAGCTTTCAGAAAAACTTGGCGAGAAAGGCTATCATATAGCCCGAAGAACCGTTGCTAAATACCGTGAGCAACTCGATTTTCCAGTTGCTCGGCTAAGACGAACGCTATGATGAAGTTTGCCCAGTTTATTTCTGTTTTGGCACACCCATTATTTATGCCTTCCTATGCTTTTAGTTTACTGATGTATACCAATCCTTACATCAATATGATGATAAGCGATTCCACTAAAAATGTAGTGATTATAATTCTCTCACTATTTACTATTGTACTACCCATACTTACCGCTATCATCCTCAAACAATTGAGAGTAATTGACAGTATTTATATGAAGACAACCGAAGAACGTAAATGGCCATTTGTATTTACGCTAGTCTGGTATTACATGGCTTTTCAATTGCTTGCTAAATTATATATTCCTCAGAGCTTCTTATTGTTAATGTTGGGTGCAATTAGTGCTATTGGACTGTCATTAATCATTACTTTGAGGTGGAAGGTAAGCATTCATATGCTGGGTATCGGCGGTCTTATCGGTGCTATAATTGGTATTTCTCATCGCTTTCAGTTTGATCATTCCAACTTAATTATGCTACTGCTCATTTTTGCTGGTCTTATTGGCTTTGCTCGTCTTAAAACACATTCGCATAATTTCCGTCAGGTATACGTCGGGTTTTTACTAGGGTTTTTGGTTGAGTGGATTAGTGTGCTTTACTTTTAGCAAAACTTTCTTAAATTTGTAGTAACTCTTAAAACTACAAATCATGAAAAAATTATTACTTGGGCTAAGCCTATTTCTTTTGTCATTTTCTATAATTGCTCAAACCGAATTGTGTACAGACACTTCTGCACTCTACGTCTTTCAACACAACAATAAAAATTACGCCATTGTAAAAGATGCAAAAAGCTGGACTGATGCCATAGCTTGTGCATACCAACTCGGCGGTATATTAGCAATAATTGACAGCCAAGAAGAACAAGATGCCATTTGGGCTGAGTTTACTCAGTCCTTTTCTTTTTCCTTATAATCGTAATGGTACTGTTGCTGTTGCTCTTCTTCGTCTTCTTCTAACAGTTCGTCAATTTCATATTGGTAGATTTGTTTTGGCGGTCCATTTTCTTTAAACCAGTACGCCAATATTAGGCCTGCAAATCCACCTGACAAATGTCCTTCCCAAGATATATGATCCTGCATAGGAAAGATGCCCCAAATCATACCCCCATATAAGAAAACAACAAACATTGAAATAGCCATTAAGCGAGTGTGTTTTCGTATGAAGCCACTAAAAAACAAAAATGAGGCTAGTGCATAAACTAACCCACTTGCTCCAATGTGAAAGCTTGGTCGACCAATAGCCCACAACCAAATACCACTCATAAGCCAGGACCATAGAAAGACTTCATTGGCAATACTTCTGTAAAAATACGCTAGGGTAGAAATCAGCACAAAAAGTGGTATGGCATTGTTGGTCAGGTGCTTCCAATCACTATGTATCAGTGGTGAAAGTAAAATGCCTTTTAAGCCTTCAAAAGTTCTAGGCAGAACACCATACTTTACAAAACGGACCTCCCAATAAAATTCTAAGTACTCTATTAAAGCAAGTAATAGAATGAATAAAGCTGGAAAAATAAAATGTTGTAGGTTGAGCTTGGTTTTCATCTTAAAAATCGTAATCAAATCCAACTCCTAAGATATATAATTGTGGGCTATTACCGTTTATTGCTTGTTGTAGCCTATAGTATAATGAGAGGTTTATATCTTTAGAAAGAGGGTAAGAGGCTCCCAAGGTATAACGCCACTTATTAAGCGACTGCTCTCTGTAAAATACTTCAAAGGCAGAGAATGGCTCAAAGGGTGTTTTGCGTACATTGTAAGTAGCAGAAACTTTATCTCTAAGAGTAGAAACTTCCGATTGTAATTGGTACCTCAATCGGTTTTTAAACTCCCAACGCTTGTGTTTTTTACGGTAGTTTAAATCCGCAAACAAGCGGTGCTTAACCTCCATTTGCATAGCATAATCAAAGTCGTTGATATAACGGTAACCGACAGCAGCTGACCAAGGTTTGTTGATTTTATACCGTATGGATAGATTCGAAAAAAGAGCATCGGATAATGCCGCATTTTCTCTTAGCCTGTACCCTTGGTCAAAGGAAAGTTTAACGGTTTTATTTAGCGAATGGGAAAGTCCAACCTTAGTCCATAATTGAAAATCTTGCTCTTGGGCTAACAAGAGAAAAGGGGGAAATAAAAGAAGTATTAAACTACTTTTGTTCATCATCAAAAAAGAAGATTCTCAACTGAGCGGTATCCCTAAGAAAGTCAATACTCTTTACTTCTACACGAGTAATATTTAAGCCTGTTCTTAACTTTAAATCTTCCAACAACTCTTGTCGCTTTTCAGGTACAATTAGCTCAATTTTTTCAAAAGTTATATTCTTTCGAGATTCGTGTTTGAGCAGCCAAATTTTTTCAAGACCATAGGTTAAAGCAATGAAAATAAGATTGGTAAATACTACCTCAGCATGGCTGATTTTTTTGTTTACTAGTGCGTTCATTACGGAAATACCTATGATGATAAACAGATAGGTCATTTCCTTAATAGGAATAGGATCTGTACGGTATCTGATAATCCCAAAGATGGCAAATAGCCCAAGTGCAAAGCCTAATTCTAACTTTACATTTTCTAACAAGAAGCAAAGAAAGAAGACCGTTACACTAATCAGTAAGTATGTAAATAAATAGTCCTTATTCTTTGTCGCTGGGTAATACAAATAGCGGACAATATATCCCACTATCAAAAAGTTAAATATTGAACGAGCAAGTAGCTCAATAAAATCTTTTTGGTCAAAAAGGTCTGCTCCAAAAAGCTCTATGTCTGAAATCAATAATAGTAAACTATGCATCATGTTGAAGTTTGTTAATTTTTAAAAACTTGGGTTTAAAGTTATTGTTTTTTAATAAAGGGTAAAGGCTGGCGGTAGCCATACAGTATTTACTAATTCTAAAAGGCCTTACCATATTCTTTTTTATAATTCGCATAAAGGCTGAAGCGTAATTAATCTTTTCTTGCTTTACCTCTGCAATTACCATGTTCTCTAATTCAGATGTTTTGTTGTCGCCTTCAAAATTAATGTTTACATCAATCGTCAAGCGTTCTTTCATCTTTTTGTTGACTAGAGTAATGCGATTAAATTTATTCCAATGTTTTGGAACAAGTTCTTTCTCCACTCCAATAACTGAAGTGATAAAGGCATTGGCATTAGTGTCAATTTCATTAGGGATTTTATCGACTTTTATTCGCTTTTTTATTGTTTTCCCCTTATTGGTTTTGTGCTTTATTTCTAAGAAACAAAGACCCGAATCTATGTATTCTCTATACCTTACTTTGTTGCGATTTGTTTTGCCATTGTGATGTTCAAAATAAAACTCAAAATCATCGGTATCGTAATACAAAGAACGGTAAGCACTCATTCGCTTATTGTTTATATCCAATACGAAATAATGTTCTCTAATTTCGTTGAGTACTTTGCCTAACAATTCCAATTCAAAAACAAATTTGGTGTCTGTTCTGTTCATTAACTGCACCGAATCCATTTGCTCCAAAGATATGGGCTCAAAAGAGTCTAATATGTTTTTAATTGACTGCAATATTATAAATGGATATATCTCCTAAATTATATACGGAATTGTTATCCGTAATTTCTATTTCAAAAATATGCGGGAAATCTCCATTGATACAGTTGGGGTGCCAAATAGTGGAGGCTAATTCCTGAGCATAGGTTGGGTTTGTCTGGCTTAAAGCCGCTAGTCCACTTGTGTCCGCTTCACATTCTGAATATACAAATACGGTATACTTTCCTTTTCTTAAATTCTCAAAACTAAAGCTGCCGTCCCAAGAGGTATTGTAGGAATCATCGTAAAGATTATCCTCGTCGCCATATACTATATAGACTTCTTCATCTGCGGTAGCATAACTTGAGATGGTGTCTACACTTTGGTTGCCACCAGGAACATCAAAATGCCTCAAGTCGTATGTTATAATTTTTCCTGCAATGGAAGATGTTCCGCCTTCTCCTGCCTCTTTTTGGCACGAAAACAAAACACTAACTCCTGCTAGAATAAGTAGTATTTTTTTCATTTTATTGTACACTAATTTTACGGACTTCGTCATCTATTCTTAAAATATAAACGCCTTTTTTCCAATTACTAACATCAATATCAACGCCATTTCTTATGTTTTTATTGACGTATTGCTTTTTACCCAATACATCATAGGCTTCAATCTGATTTGCAAAAGGAACAACAATATGAAGCAAATAATTGGAAGGGTTAGGGTATACCAACACATCGGAATTTTGTGTGTAGTTAGAAATAGCGGTTCCTGACCCATTGTTGGCATTGTGTGTGTGGTCTTGTACAACAAACGCACCGCTTCCGTTTGGTACTCTCGCATAGCCTAGGTCTGACGGCAACTCCCCATAGAACAAGGCATCTATTATAAAGTTATTTGAGGTAGACAAAAACAACTCTTCTCCATCAGTAGACAGTCTAAAGTTGGTGTGCAATCCACTTGTTGCATCAAGATCATTATCTAGCCATACAATCAAGTATTCGTTTGGAGCAATACTCACATCTGGAAATGTCCATTTATCCAATACATTTTCATTATCGGATAAGTGATATCCTAAGAGGTTAATGCTTGTATTTCCTCTGTTGTATAATTCTACCCAATCGTCATATTCTGAAACTCCTGAAGATACATCTTCAACGGCCGAGGTATTGGATGCCATAAATTCATTAATCACTAAATCACCCACAACTGGCAGGAAATGAAATTCATGTTCCGCACGTTCTGGGGAGAATATTCCAGCATCATTGTTTTCGGCATAAATATAATATTGAACATCTAATGCTTCAACCTCTATTGAAACGCCATATACTCCATCATTGGCTTGTCCATCATTGTGGTTGCCATCGTCAAACATTTCGAGCTTGGTAAATACTTCGTATGGTCTAAATCTATACCCAAATACAACTGATTCAGCATTTTCAACCTGAACACTAATATTTGCTTCAGAGTATATATTAACTACTGAAGGTGTAGTGCTAACAGTACTAATTGTTGGAGGACTAGCAGTAAACTCAGACTGAGACTCCAAGTATTCAACACGGCTTTCCATTAAAGAACTTAGTCCAAACTTATTACCTCCCCCTGGTCCTCCAGCAACGGTGACATCGTCGTTTAGATTAGCGATGAAGTCAGTATAGCTAAAGATTGCGTTTGGATCAGTTTGTACACTACTCTTGATTAAATTCTGCAATTCTAAACCTCTTTCGGCATACCATCCATTGGCAAAATTTTCATTGATAATGGTACGCATATGGGCAATATACATCCGCTTATATGTTGGATTAGAATATATTAAATCCAACAAGGGCCAGCCTTCTTCATCTTCTCTTAGTAAAGGGTCTAATTGAGTAAGATCTACTGGTCCACCCATGCCTGGTCCTTGATTTACCATTGCAAAACCACCAAAGGATTCATTTAAATCCCAAACTATAGAATTCATTCGGTTATTATCGTCTTTGATAAGGTAATAGTTCTGTCGAAAAGGCCCTAAATAGCTGTCTAAATTGACTAAGACATTATTGAATGCAGACATCCAAATTGCACGGTCGATGTCAAGATATTGCTCAATGTTTTGAGGGCTGTTATTTATGACGTTAGTCAAGTCGATAATGTCTTGCCATCCGAAGTCTGACTTCAATTCATAATAGTCGTAGTAAGAGGCGGAATCAGTTCCTAAATACTCTAATGATGAGCCCCCATTAAATGTGCTTACTGGATTACATTTAAAGCGGCTATTGTCATTATCAGCATATAAATGTCTTCTTTGAAAATCGGAATTAACGGATTCTGAACTACTATACAATCCGTGATAATTTCCATTGATAGAAACTCTAGCAAAATTAGATCGAGGTGCTTGCATATATTTTCTAGCAATCTCATATGACAATACTTCTCTTAGAAAAGAAGGGTCTTTATCTCCACTAGAAAGTTTGAGTGTTTGAAAACCTCTGTAGTCTTGATTATCGTTAAATTCATCTAATGATATATTTAGAGGGTTTTTATCGTTGTTTTCAGAAAAAGTACTATTCCCTTTGTACTTAACGCCAACGCTATCTTTCATAGAACCATTAATAACTACAGAATCTGCCATGAGGTATGTTTCCGAATAATAATTGTCTATCATCACTTCATTCCAATTAGGAATGGGAAAGTAAATATATATAGTAGTGATATTATCCGTTTGGTAAAGCTCCTGAGCATAAGAAATGCTCAAAGACAATAGAGATAAAAGAAGGGTCCGAATACTATTCATTAGTTAAATTAAGGTTCTAAAGTTGTTCTAGCAAACTTAACCTTTTTTTAACAAAAATGTTTTGCAAGCGTAGTTAGTTCTTAAAACTACAATACAAAGATTAAAATGTAATTGTAGATAGTAAACTTTCTTTTTGGTTTAGTAATTGCTCAAGAGAGAAAAACGTTTCTGTTCTGTTAATCCCCTCTATCTTGTGAATTTTACTAATGATTTGACGAGCATCATTGGAGTCAATTGCTCGAATTTTACAAAACAAACTTGATTTACCAGTGGTAAAATCCATACCGGTAATATTATCAATCTTCAAAAGCTCTTTTAGAGCCTGATCGTATTTAGAAGCTTTATCCAAATACACTCCCATATAGCAGGTATAGTTAAATCCAAGCTTGTCATAGTCAATAGTAATGGTAAAATTTTTGATAATACCTAGTTTCTGTAGTCTCTTGATCCTTACATGAATAGTAGTATTGGAAACTTTTAGAATATTAGAAATTTCTGAAAATGAAATTTTTGAATTTCGAGACAATAATTTGAGTATTTCTAAATCTAATTTGTCTATTAAATTTGACTTTGACATCGTATTATGGTTTTAAATTTAAATATAAATGCCTAAAAAACACCTCAAAAAAGCGTTTTTGACCTTTTAAATGGGATAAAAAAACAATTTTGACTTTTTTATGAATTTTATAGTTTATATTTAATGATTATAGGTGCAAATATATGTAAATTTGTACAGTTAGTTAGTAAGTGTGATATGAAAAAAATAACAGTTCATAATTTAGATTCGGTTTCAGAATACTTTTTAGATTCTAAAAACCATATTACCGAAGTCAAATACTTAACCAATAATAGACGAAAGGATTATACATACGACAAAAACGATCCCGTTTATCACTCGTTGATTAATCTCTTTCATAATTATGATTTGACGTCTGAGCCGACTACCAAACCAAGAACGATTAATGAGTATCGTCAAAATAAAGACATCTGTTACTCATTGAATTAAAAGTGGATACTGAGAAATAATTATCGAAATCATGTTTTTTCATAATAGGCGTACATTTTTCATCATCCTTTCACTAGTTATGCTAGTGTTATTATTTTTTTCAAATCATCAAACATCACCCACGCAGTTAGTCGACATTAATAGTGCCGACACTGCTTGGATGATTGTTGCCAGTGCTCTAGTTCTTCTTATGACGCCTGGCTTAGCCTTCTTCTATGGGGGAATGGTCAACAAAAAGAATGTCATTTCAACTATGCTTCAAAGCTTTATCGCTTTGGGTATAATTTCATTAATATGGGTATTGTTTGGTTTCTCCTTAGCATTTGGGGATTCTGTAAATGGATGGGGTATAATAGGTAATCCTCTACAGCATTTGTGTCTAGATAATTTAGACTCTAAAAACAGCAATATTCCTTATTTATTATTTGCTTTATTTCAGTTAAAATTTGCCATAATAACACCTGCAATCATTACAGGTAGCTTTGCCGAAAGAATTCGATTTAGAAGCTACCTATTATTTATGATTCTGTTTTGCATCTTTATATACAGCCCTATTGCTCATACAACTTGGTCTCCTGAAGGTATTTTCGCCAACTTCGGAGATATTATTGGCATTAAAGGTTATGAAGGTTTACACGTTTTAGATTTTGCCGGCGGAACCGTTGTTCATATGTCCGCAGGATTAGCAGCACTTGCTGGCGCACTTTACCTTGGCAAAAGGAAAGTAGAAAACACAGACCCAGCTAATATCCCTTTTATTATTTTAGGAACAGGGCTATTATGGTTTGGGTGGTTCGGATTTAACGCAGGCTCAGCACTTGCGGCAAACTATGATGCTGTAGTAGCATTTGCCAACACAAATATCGCCTCAGCAAGCTCCATGATAACTTGGGTACTTTTCGATAGGTTTTTAAATAAAAAAATATCGGCTGTTGGAGCTTGCATAGGCGCTATTGTTGGTTTAGTTGCAATTACTCCTGCTGCAGGATTTGTGAGTATTCCACATTCTATTTTAATTGGCTTTATCACTGCTTTGGTGTGTAATCTAGCTATGATAAAAATCAAAAAGTCGAATAGAATTGATGACACTTTAGATGTATTCGCCAGTCATGGTATTGGGGGAATTTGTGGAATGATTCTAACTGCAGTTTTTGCCAAAGATGTTGGCTTAGTGTATGGCGAAGTAAACACATTTGTACTTCACCTGATAGCTTGTGTAATTGTTATTCTATTCGCTTTCTTTGGCTCTCTGCTTTTATATAAAATTGTTGACATTATTTTGCCAATGCGTGTCAGACAAGACCAAGAGGAAAGAGGTCTTGATCTTTCACAACATGGTGAGGAAATAGTATAATATCATTTATTGTACGGTGATGAAATTGGCAAACATGCCCTCCTGTCTCGAGGGTGTAGAATTAACGGATAAACACTTTTGTGCTAACGTCTACTTATAGGTTCGAGTCCTTTCCGTACAGCTTTCACAAAACCCTTCTGCTCTTTGAGTCGAAGGGTTTTTGTTTAACCCTAGCAAGGTTCACAGACTGAATAAATAACAATTAATAAGTTATATAGAGTTATGATGATTTAACATCATACTACACACTTACTCATAAAAAAAGCTCCGAGCAAAAACTCGGAGCTTTTAAAAAGTTAAATCTAAATCTTATTGAAGCACTATCTTTTGATTGATACTTCCGTTTAGTGTGGTAATTTCTAAGAAATACACCCCTTTTGGTTTGCCATTCATGTCTACAAGCGTCTGGTGATATCCTTCAAAGTCTACCAATTCTTCAGTGTAAACCACTTCTCCCAATAGGTTAACCACTTGTACATTCACCGTCTGTGATGTCTTAGTGCTAAAGCTAATGTTAAAGATATCTCTTGACGGATTTGGATATACATCTAGTCCAGATACTACTTCAGCAGCTACTCTTTCACCACCTAATGTGTATGTTACAGGCTGTGAGAAAATGGTTGCCCATGATGTACCGTTTGTACCACAAGCTCCTCTTATTCTCCAAGAAATCTCGTCTCCTGGGTTTTGGTTGAACTTGGTTTGAGAAGTAGCCGTTCCTGGTATATCATTCCATTCGTAAACTGCTCCCGTTGTTACATTAGTCATCTCGAGGAAGTAATGGTCTGGTGCGCCACTCTCTGGTGTGTCCCAAGACATAATTACTGCCGTATTAGCTCCGTTGGAACTTGTTGTTAAGTTCATTGGCATCTTATCACAGGCTGCTTCAGTACTGAAGGCTGAGAAGTCACCCCATCCCGAATGATACATTGGGTCTGAGTTGCCATCTTCGTCTACGTTTCCTGTACACCATGCTTTAGTGTGCCATTCGTAATCTGTACTCGCTGTAAAGTTTCCTTTCAAGCCATTGATGTTTCCTTCAGAATCACCATTGACATAGCGGAAGTTGTTAGCACCTAACTCACGCATCTTTCCTTTTGACTGCCATACGCCCCACTCTCCAGATGGTGCATCGGCAAAGAAAGTTACCCAATTTGCTTCTGTAGATACTGAAAGGTTATCTAAGTTAGGACAAGCTGGTAAAGTGGTGTACTCTGAGTTAGCTGACCAATCCGACTGACAGTTGATTGTCAAGTCTTCGTTTAGTACTCTCGCTCTCATAGACCACTCGTAAGTAGTACCAGGCTCCATAAAGTAACGTGTTCTACTTGTACCGTTAAAGGCTGTAGTGTTTATTGGTCCGGCAGAGATTACTGTCCAGTCTGTTGTGCCTACTACTCTGTAACGAATCATATAGTGTGATGGTGCAGCATCTGTTGATGACCAATTGAATGTTATTCTATTGTGAATAATATTATCCACTGTTAAGCCTGTTGGAACAACATCACATGGGTCTGCTCCTGCAGGTTCTCCAATAGTGAAGTCTATCTCTGAAATACAGCTAGAGGTAATGTCTGTTACTGCAACGGTATAGTCTCCTGCGGATAATGCAAATGGGTTTTGAGGAATGCCGTCTGCATCAAATACGTTTACATCATAATTCGATGAACCGCCTTGACCACTTGCTTGAACGTTACCGTTAGAGCCGCCAATAGTAGTAGCGTCTGTAGTCGCAAAAATTACAGCTGTGAAGTCTCCACAGTATGTGCAACTGCCATCATCTTCAGTAGCATTAGGGTCGTAGTTATCCGCATTAGCATCTGTACAGCCAAGTAAGCCGTCTGTACAATCATCGCATTCACCAAAGCATAATATAGGTAGGTTTAACGTTTCTCCACATTCAACACTAAAGAAATAGTTTGGTGCTGAATCTCCTGAAATTGGATCAATACCTAAAGCACACTCATCTGGTGCATTTCCAACTTGCCCCCATCCTGACCATGAATCAGATGGACCTGTTAAAGCATGAACATATTGGTAATCTCCTGGGTCTAAGCTAATTGAGCCTGTATAAATACCATCGCTATCGTCATCTGTTAGAGTTACCCCCCAACTGTTCCAGCCCACATTTCCATCTGCATCTACCCATGCATCCCAGTTACCGTTAATAAGAACGTTGTCAAAGTCTCCGTTACTCATAGCTAATGCTACATCTGCTCTCACGCTAAAATTAATTGTCGCTTGGAAGCAATAATCACATGAACCATCGTCTTCAGTGGCATTTGGGTTATAATTCACTGCTAATGAATCTGTACAACCTACAGCTCCATCACAATCATCACATGAACCGTAAGTGTCGGCTGTAGTCACACCAGCTGGCGTTAGACGATTTGCATATTCATTAAAGTCGGTTATTGGTGCACATGTAGCTCCGTCTATCATATCGTCCACTAAGTCTTCTTGAGACGCCCAATAGTCAACCATATATTTATACTCAACTTCGCCTGTTAGATTCTCCATAGTGATACTGTAAACGCCATCACCATCTTCATCTGACATAATAATATCTGTTGTCCAGCCCCACAATGGCCCTGTTAAGTGTACGGTTTCAAACTCTACATCTGCACAGTTCATATCAACAGTAAATACTGTTGGGTCTACTGGCTCACAACCTATTTCAATAGATTGGGAATAGCTTCCAACACCTTCTTCAAAAAGTACTAGAAAGTTTGAGTTTGCACACCCATTCCCCCACTGTTGTCCCCAACCAGACCAGTTATCAGCAGGGCCTGTTACAGCTACTACATATTCAAACTGAAAAATAGTTGGGTCAAATTCACCTGAACCTGTCCATATTCCGTCGCCATCTTCATCAAAGAGCTCAACACCCCAGCCATTCCAGCCATTCCAAGAACCGTTAATTACAACATTTGTATAGTCATCGGTGTTGTAGTCTACTCCATTCATATCAACAGTAAAGTCAACACTCACAACATCACAGCAATATGTACAACTGCCATCATCTTCATCTGCGTTAGGATCATAGTTTTCGGCGGCTTCATCTGTACATCCGAAAGTAGTACCATCACATGCTGAACAAGAGTTAAAACAAACTGTAGGTAAGTTTGTTGCTGAAGTAACGGTAAGACCCCTGTAGCCATTAACAGCATTACATTCTAATGAAGACACATCTTCTGAATTAGCAAATCCTCCATTGGCAAATCTGTAGATGTATTCAATAGTAGAAGTCATTACAACAGATACTTCGTAAATACCATTTCCAACATCTGTCATTGGTATTAAGGTAAAGTTATTTGGCGCGTCAAAACTACCTGTAAGAAAAACACCATTTTCTGAAACATCTTCATTTGACATATCAACAGAGAATACTACTTCAACATCTTCAGTAATACACTCATTACATGTGCTAAAACAATGTACAGGCATTGTATTTGTTGTCGCTGCTTGTATTGTATCAGCTCGGTTGTAATATGTAATATCACCGTCAGGTATAACCAAAACACAATCGTCACCTTCTCCAAACACTTCTTGTGCTTCCCACCCATTAACAGTATATAGATACTCTATTGGTCCAGCTGGTAAAGGAATCGTAGCTGTATAAATATTATCTCCGTCATCGTCATATAATTCATTACATGTGCCACACCATTCGTTAAATGTTCCGTTTACATTAATTGTCTCAATTGAAACGTCATTATAACCCGTCATGTCAACAGCGAAGTCAACATTATATAAGCAGCCATCCATATCAACGGTTGCTTCCGAATCATAATTAATTGCTAATGGATCAGTACATCCCTCAACTCCTTCGCCACAGTCTAAGCAGCTGGCATAACATACTAAAGGTAATTCAAGTGTTGTTGAGTCTGTAGTAATTATACGTGTTGGATCAAATTCGCCCGTTGGATCTGCTGACACACAAGATCCTACTCCGGGTAATACTTCAATTTGATCGTTAACTATATATCTAAACTCGTGATCTGAGTTAGCAGGTAAAGTAATGTTTATGGTCCAAATAGTGCCATCTGTATTTTCTAAGTTTAGAACATTTCCTGGGGTCCATCCAATAAATGTACCTTGTATTTGTACTGAATCTACTGGATCTGGAAAGTCAGCTACATTTACAGAAAACAAGACGTCAACGTCGGGCAAAGGACATTGCTCATCACAGCTAGCAAAACAAAAATCAAAGGTTGTGTCTTCTGTAGGAACAGTAAGAATACGATCTCCCCATTGTCCAAAGCCACAGCCTAAGCCGTTAAAATTTGGCTCCCAATAACCAGCAGGTGCTCCATCCCAATAGTCTAAAAACCCATTTCTAAATTTCCAAGTGAAATTTCCATTTGCTTGTAGTGGAATCGTTACTTCCCAAAAGCCATCGCCGTCGTCATCATTCATTATAATTCCCGGAGGGCCTCCGCCTGATATTGCAGAAGCAGAACCTCCTGCCATGTATACTCCTGATGGATTTACATCCTGATCCTGCATATTAACTCTAAAGGTGATGTTAACGGCATTAAAAGGAGGAGTACTAATGTCATTTGTCATTTCAACATTTATTGTTCCAACCATACCGTTTGCAGCGTGGCTACCAATGGAGCAATCGTAGTTATACTCTCCAGGAATAGTAAATACATGGGAGTAAATTAGTTCGCCAACTACACCTGTTGCTGCTGAAACAAAAGACTCAGGATTATTATAAGATTCACCTGTAATAGCATTAATATCAGCGTTAACATTATGAAAGCCTCCGTCGTTGTACCAATTAACGGTATCGCCAAGGCTAATGGTTAGCGAAGATGGCGAATAATAGTAACTTCCAGAGTTAATTGTGTGCGTATCAGCATTAATAGAGGTGCTAAAAAACAAAGCGAGCATAGTAATTGCCCAGCCTTTAATTGTATTAAATTGCTTCATAAAAATAGTTTAATAAAGGTCAAATTTAAACCTGTGATAGTTAAGAAATTAGATTTTACTTTAAATTAAGTGTTAAAAGTACACAAACTTTGTTAAATTTGCAATAACCTTGATTTTACATTTGTGAAAAATATTATATCCATTTTAATATTATTAGTCTCTTTTCAGCAGTCATTTAGCCAATATGTGACGCTTGAAGATGCCTTTCAGAATAATGAAAATTTATGTCAGTGCATTACTCTAACCCCAGATGATAGCTACATGATGGGTGCTTTTTGGCATGAAAATGCTTTAGATTTAAGCGAGTCTTTTGAATTAATCATTGAGCCTACTTTCGGATGTAATACCGCAAGTTCCGATGGCGGAGATGGAATGGCATTTGTTCTTCAAGAGGTTGGCACAGGTCTATTCCCTACTGGAAATGGCGGTAATCTCGGTTATAATGGAATAGTTCCCTCTCTAGCCGTTCAGTTTGACACCTATAGAGACAACCCTATAGACTTTCCTGAAACCAATGACCCTGGTGGCGGTTTTTTTCCGTTTTATGATCATGTGGGATTAATGTCTAATGGTTCATGCAATCACGAATCTGCTGAAGATTTATTTACTAACTCTTTTTCTCCTGCTTTTACTGATGTCGAAGATTGTGCTACTTACAGCTCCCATCAAATTACATTAAACTGGGATGCTAATACTCAAGATTTAGAGGTTATTTATTGCAATGATGTAGAAGGTTGCTTTACAGTGTTAAATCAAAATATTGATATTACCAATACTATTTTTAGTGGCAACAACTTGGTATATTGGGGCTTCACCGCTTCTACTGGTGGGGCTCAAAATGAACAAGGCGTATGTATTCAATACTTTGACCGCGACACTATTTTAAGTGATACTACCATGTGTTATGGTGAAAATTTAGAAATCGATTTAAGCTGCATTAACAATTTCTCATTTGAGTGGACCGATAACTTAGGTAATGTGGTGAGTAATACTGGCGTATTAGATGAAGTGGCAACGGCAAATACTTCTTATACTCTAACGCTAACAAACGATTTTACTGGCAGCACATTTACGGAAACGTTTTCAGTAACTGTCTTAAATCCAGAGCTTGAGGAAGATTTGTCTCAGCACATAGATAATTTATGTTTTGGAGAAGCAAATGGTCAATTAGGCATTAACTATATAGATGCGGTAGGACAGGTTAACTATTCTATAAATGGTGGCACAACACAAAACAATAATATATTTAGCAACCTTTTTGCCAATAATTATGAAGTTATTGCTATTGATGGCAATAGCTGTGCAGATACAGTAAATATTGTTATTACTGAAGAAGCTGAAATACTAGTTACAATAGATAATATTACTGGAGTCGTTTGTAACACTGTCAATACTGGATCCATAGAAATAAGCCCTTCTGGAGGTGTCGGTGGGTTTACCACCTTCTGGGAGGACCAAAACGGCATTATTTACAACTCCGAAGATTTAATCAATATTTCTGACGGTTTTTATGACTACTTCATTACTGATGCCAATAATTGTGAGGTAAGCGATCAGATTTTGGTTGAGCAAATCAATTCTGTTGATATGGACACCACAACATTAGTAAATGTGGATTGCTACCAATTTTCTACAGGCGAAATTAGTATTACACCGACAGGCGGACTAGCTCCTTTTGATTATTCTTGGACTGGACCTAACGGCTTTACGTCTACTTCAAATACTATAAATAATTTGGAAGCTGGGAATTATTCTTTGACGCTTACAGATTTTGAAAACTGTTATAAAATATACCCAATTGAAATTACTGAAGGCGATGAAGTGTTAATCACAATTAATGACACCGTAGATGCAGAGTGCACCTATTCTGCAGACGGTGAGCTTTCCGTTACTCATAGTGGTGGAACAGGAAATACTACTGCCATAGTGCTTGATGCCTTAAACAACCAAGTAAGTAATTTAGACTTCACAAATACATTAACTACTGGAAGTTATACGGTATATGCCGAGGACGATTTGGGTTGTGTCTCTAACACATTAGGCTTTACAATTAGCTCACCATCGGATATGGTTGTAAACACCTTAGACATTGACGATGCCGAATGTTTTGGTGGTGACGAAGGAAAAATTCAGGTAAGTGTTTCTGGCGGAACTTTGCCATACATTGGCTTTAACTGGACAGGGCCTAACGGCTTTACAAGCACTCAACCTAATATATACTCACTATTTGCAGGCACTTATACTGTTTCTGTTACGGACAACAACAATTGCATCAAACAAGAAACTTACAATATTATTGAGCCAAATGATATTAATATCAATGCCTTGGATATAGAGTTTGTTAAATGTAAAGGCGACAACAGTGGTTCTATTAGCTTGAACGTAATAGGTGGAACGCCACCTTATAGCAACTTCTCATGGACAGGACCTAATGGATTCACATCTGTTAACTTGGATATCTCTGATTTGTTTGAAGGAGAATATAGCATCACCTTAGAAGATGATAATGATTGTGAAAAGTCCACTACATTCGATGTGTATGAGCCGGATGCCTTATTACAATTTAACCTAAACCCTTCACCCTCATGCCTCATTCAAAATACAGGCTCTGCAAGTGTAGATATTAGTGGTGGCGTACCTCCGTATACTACCAATTGGTTTGGCGAAAATCCTGATGCACTTTCTGCTGGTCAGCATTTTGTTGAAGTCTCTGACGATGCCAACTGTATAATTGTAGATTCATTTATTGTTGAGCTACTGCCACAACCAATCGCTGACTTTACTGTTGATAGTATTTTAAAATTGAACACTCCTATCAACATTCAAAATAATTCTGATGGAGAAACAGAATGGAGCTGGAACTTTGGTAACCAAACCTTCTCCATTTTAGAAAGCCCTTCGCCTATATATGCCTTTGAGGACAGCTACACTATTAGCTTAGAGGTTACTAATGACTTTGGCTGTAGTGATACCACCTCACGACAGATAAGAGCCATTGACAACCTTATATTATATATACCTAATAGCTTCTCTCCGAATGGCGATTTAAAAAACGATATCTTTCGCATTTCCATTCTTAACGAGGCTGAGTTTGAAGTAAAAATATACAATAGCTTTGGAGAGAGATTATTTAGCACAACAGACAAAACACAAGGCTGGGACGGAAAATATAAAGGGAAGGATTTACAAGAAGACACCTATATTGTCACCCTTTTTGCAACAGATGTGTTTGGAAGAGTGCACAAGAAAAACAAATCATTTAACCTAATTCGATAATTAACATGAACAAATTTTTATTTTTAATGCTAATCATGCCATCATTTATCTTCGGACAAGTGCTTATTGAGAACTTTGAAGACGAAAGACATTTAAACTATGTTGAGAAAAGTGGTGAGTTTATTTCTGATAACCCAAATGAAGCCCCTGCTCTAATGGGTGGTATGTATTGGGGAACCGCAAACCCTGATATGACAGGAATAAACCAAAGCCCTAGATGTGGCTCATACATGAGAAACGCTGTTGAAAGCTTCGATTACTTTGTGACGATTCCTGCTGGCGGATTTACCAATCTAAATGACTTTACAGATGGAAGTAACTTTTTTACTCTTGACGTATGGACACCAGAAGAAAATACAACCTTTTTGTTGAGTTTTGAAAATAGAGAAATCGCCCTGATAGACCCAGACAGTTTAGACGGTGTGCACAGTAGATTTACTGCAACCTCATCTGTAGCTAACGCATGGCACACTATTGTATTTGATTTTTTAGACTTTCCTGATTTAAATATTAGCGAAGATGACATTGACCAAATGGTTGTTTTAGTTAACAATGATATGGAAGGCAACGACGTGACGGTTTATTTTGACAACCTGTATGGCCCAGACTTTGGCTGTATGGATGTTGATGAAAATGAAGTTATCGAAGATTTTGAATGCCATAGAGAATTAGAATATAGCTTTACGCATGGCGGAATTGACTTCGTTACAAACCCTCAACAAAGTGGAGTTAATACTTCAGAAAAATGTGGCTTTTACGAAAGCTATGGTTCTGGTGATGAAAATGGAAACGTTATTAATATTTTCACTTTTGACCCACCACTCAACTTTGGTGACTACAATTCTATAAGCATGAATGTAAAGTCTACATTCATGAAAAATGTACAGTTAACTTTACAAGACGGTAACAACAGTTATACTGCTGAAGTAGAAACAAGTGGAAACGACGCATGGTCTGAGCTCGTTTTTGATTACTCAGATGTAAGTGCAACAGAATTTACACAAGCAATATTAATATTTGCTCCAGGCGAATTAGAAGCAGGTTACACCTTCTACTATGACGATATTGCATTAACTCAAACGACTTCAGTAGAAGAAAACATCAGCACTGATAAAATTACAATTGTAGATAATTTTATTTACTTTTCGGAAAAGACCGCTTCAAAACACATTAAGGTATACGACCTATCAGGAAGATTAATTCTTGATGAAGTATGCCGCAACAACAGTTTTGAATTAATGCCAAAAGGCTTGTTACTAGTTAATATTTCTGATAACAATGGTCTAAATACAACTATTAAACACTTAAACAAATAATCATGTCGGAAAACAAAAATTACAGTCAAGCACTTTCAACTCTTGTAACAGTATTTTTCTTTTGGGGATTTATTGCTGCCTCAAACGGAGTATTTATTCCATTCTGTAAAACCTATTTTCAAATTGACCAATTTCAATCTCAATTAGTTGATTTTGCATTTTATGGAGCATATTATTTTGGAGCTTTAATTATGTTCATTTTATCCAATTCCTCCGGAAAAGACATTATGAATAAATGGGGCTACAAAAATAGTATCGTATATGGTTTACTCCTCAGCTGTTTAGGTGCAGTGGTTATGTTCCCTGCAATGCAAGGTGCTCAACCAGGTGACTCTCAAGTATTTTACTATGTTCTTGTTGCATTATTTATTGTTGGTTTAGGCTTTTCGCTACAACAATCTGCCGCAAACCCCTTTGCCATTTCCTTAGGTGACCCTGAAAAAGGAGCCCACAGACTAAACTTGGCTGGCGGTGTAAATTCTTTAGGAACAACCATTGGACCTATTGTTGTTGCATTAATCTTATTTGGCTCTACGCCAAAATCTGGCGCAGAACTTAACGATTTGATTGCTAATGGAGGTATTACTCTATCAACTGTGCAAATGTTGTACCTAGCAGTCGGCGGCTTATTTTTAGCAGCTGCAGCATTATTCTATTTCTCAAAAAAATTACCTCAAGGTAAAGACGATTCAGAATTTTTAAAAGCTCCAAAAGCCATGACCGCCCTATTGGTTATGACGGTTTTATTAGTCGGATGCTTCTACTTTATTTTTGACCAATATAAAGGTGAGCCAAACAATGAAGTTATTTTAAACCTCACCATTTTTAGCCTTATTGCAGTAGTTGGAACCTTACTTGTTTCTAACAAACTCGCGGCAAAAGACAAAGACAATTGGGGAGCTATGCAATACCCACAATTGGTTTTAGGTATGTTAGCCATTTTCACCTATGTTGGTGTAGAGGTAACCATTCAGTCTAACCTAGGTGAGTTATTAAAGGTTAATTTAGGAAACGGATTAAACCCAATAGGTTTGCCATCCATGAGTGACTCTGAAATAGCGCCATTAATCTCTATGTATTGGGGAGGATTAATGATTGGACGTTGGGCTGGAGCTATTGCTGTATTTAATCCGGTTGGAAAACTAAAAACATGGTTATATATTTTAGTGCCTTACGCAGCCTTTGGAGTTGTATTATTTGTTAATTCTATTTCAGGCTTTGACATTTCAGTATTGTACTGGTTTGCACTATGTGTTGCCATTCAGATTGGTGGGTTCTTCTTAGGAAAAGAGAAACCTGCACTAACACTAAAAATATTTGGCTTCTTAGGAATTGTATCTGTTCTTGTTGGACTATTCAGCTCAGGTCAATTAGCCTTATTTGCCTTTTTAAGTGGTGGACTATTCTGCTCAATTATGTGGCCATCCATTTTCGCATTAAGTATACATGGACTTGGAAAATATACTTCACAAGGCTCTTCATTCTTGGTAATGATGGTTTTAGGTGGAGCTATAATTCCTCCATTGCAAGGAAAATTAGCAGACATTATAGGAATACACAGCTCTTACTGGATTGCAGTAGCATGTTTTGTATACCTCGCGTTTTTCGCACAAAAAGTTGGTAAAATTTTAAATTTAAAATAATGATTAGATACAGTTTTATAGTAGGTCTTTTATTCGCCTTTAGCTCATGCACAATAAATGGTAAACACGACCTCGCAAGTGATAATAGTGCTCAAATAGAAAGCAAGATTGATTCTATAATAGCCTTAATGACCGTTGAAGAAAAAATTGGTCAGATGACTCAGATAGATCAGCAGTTTTTAGATACCATTCAAGATATTGCTTATTATGGAATTGGGTCGTTATTAAGTGGAGGAGGCTCTCACCCCGACACTAATCATTTCGAAGCATGGACCGACTTGTACGATGAATACCAAAGAGTAGCCCTTTCTTCTAGACTAGGAATTCCTTTAATATACGGTATTGACGCTGTTCATGGTCACAACAATGTGCATGGAGCAACCATATTCCCTCACAATGTTGGTTTAGGTTGTGCTAACGACTATGAAGTATGTAGAAAAGTTTCTGAAGCTACGGCTGTAGAAGTTGCTGCTACAGGAATTAATTGGAATTTTAGCCCATGTATCGCTATTGCTGAAGATGAGCGTTGGGGAAGGCACTACGAAGGTTATTCTGAAGACGTAGAAATCGTTACCAATATGGGAGTAGCCTCTATAGAAGGTTATCAAACCAAAACATTAGGAAGTTCAAACATATCAGTAGTCGCTTGTGCCAAGCACTTCATTGGTGATGGAGCTACCGAATGGGGAACTGGTATGGATAATCAACCAGATAAAATAGACCGTGGTAATGCTCTAATTTCAGACTCTTTAATTCGTGCTAAATACTTGCCGCCTTACATCGCAGCTATAGAAGCTGGAGTTGGAACAGTTATGGCATCTTTTAACAGTATTAACGGATTGAAGTGTCATGCAAACGGTTACCTATTTAACGATTTATTGAAAGGAGAATTAGGCTTTGACGGATTCGTTATTTCTGATTGGCAAGGAATTGATGAAATACCAGGCGATTATAAATCTGATATTATCAATTCTGTAAATGCGGGAGTTGATATGATTATGGTTCCAGGTGCAGTAATATGGGGTGGCGAACATTACAAAACGTTCATTAGCCTGTTCAAAGAATCATTCGACGAAGGACTTATCACAGAAGAAAGAATTGATGACGCTGTAAGAAGAATCCTAAGAATTAAGTTTCGTTCAGGCCTTATGGAAAACCCAATGGCTGACCGTTCTTTATTAGAGAAAGCAGGAGGTGAAGAACACCGTGCTATTGCGAGAGAAGCCGTTCAAAAATCACAAGTACTATTGAAAAATGACAATATGCTTCCATTAGCCAAAGACAAGAATTATTTAGTTTGTGGCTCAGGTGCTGACGATATAGGTAAGCAATGTGGAGGCTGGACAATCGAGTGGCAAGGTGCTCTAGGCGATATTACCGAAGGAACTACTATTTGGGAGGGAATCTCAGAACAAGCATCAGCAACTTTAAGTGCTGACGGCAAAACAGACGGCAGCTTTGATGCTGCAGTAGTAGTCATAGGTGAAAACCCTTACACAGAAATGGAAGGTGACTCAGACACATTATACCTCTCAAAAGAAGACAAGCAAACTATTGCCAATGTTGAAGCCTTGAATATTCCTTATACTGTTGTACTAATTACTGGTAGACCACTAATTGTAACCGAAGAAATTGAGGCAGCAGATGCCTTTATGGTAGCATGGTTGCCTGGAACTGAAGGAGACGGTGTATCAGATGTGTTGTTTGGCGATGTAGCACCAAGCGGAAAACTATCGTTCTCATGGCCAAAAGACATGGACAATGTCCCTGTTAATTTTGGCGATGAAGACTACGACCCGCTATTCAAACTTGGATACGGCTTAACGTATTAAAAATATATGAAGCGATTTATCATTTACATATTAGCGATTATTCCGTGTATTCTAAATGCACAAGAATGGGAGCTAATATGGAGTGATGAATTTAGCGGAAACAGTATCAACTCAGAATACTGGACTCACGAAATCGGCACAGGCGACTGGGGCTGGGGAAATGGTGAGCTGCAGTATTATCAAGAAGAAAATACAAGTGTAGAAAATGGACATCTAACCATTGAAGCTCGAGAAGAACCTCAAGGTATCCTTGGGCAATGGAATGTTCCCTATTTTTACTCATCTTCAAGAATTATTACTAGAGACAAATTTGACTTCCGATACGGAAAAGTAGAAGCTCGAATGAAAACCATTGACGGGACTGGCTTTTGGCCCGCCTTTTGGTTATTGCCTAATGGCGGCTGCTGGCCCGAAAATGGAGAGATTGACATCATGGAGCAGTGGGGCAACGATGGACCAACCAATCAAACAACAGGAGCTGCACACGCAGGAGATGGCTGTCAAGGGTCAAGCATATACCAATCATGGAACACCACAATTAACGGCTCGTATGCTGATGATTTTCACACCTACTCTATAATTTGGTATGAAAATTATATCGGTTGGTATGTCGATGGAGATTTGAAACACTTCATAACCCCAGCTTCATTTTCAGGTGGATTCGAATGGCCGTATAATCAAGACAATTGGTACATTATTCTGAATTTAGCCGTAACTAACAGTGGACCAAACGACAACACTGTTTTTCCTTCTGACATAGAAGTTGATTATGTAAGAGTCTACCAAACCAACGATATCATGGGGTGCACAAACCCAAACTCATCCAATTATAATCCAGATGCGACATTTGATGATGGAAGTTGTGTTGAAGTAGTTACCTTCAATGTAGATTTAAATTGCTCAAGCGAAAACCCAGAGACGGTTTATATTTCAGGACCATTTAATAATTGGTGTGGACAATGCCACCCTATGAGTGATGAGAATGGAGATGGCATATGGACTGCTAGCTATTCGTTTGAAAATAATGATGGTCAATTAGAATATAAATACTCCATTGACAACTGGGCAGGGCAAGAAAACCTTATTGATGATGTGACGAGTGGCAACGGCTCATGTGTAGGAAATACAGATTACAGCACTTATGCCAATAGGGTAATTTACCTGAATGGAAACGATTTTACAGTTAATGATGTTTATGGTCAGTGTGGTGATTGCTTAGGAGGAGGATGTACCAACCCCAACGCTTCCAATTACAATCCCAATGCAACATTTGATGATGGAAGCTGTATTGAGCAGATTAATTTCAATGTAAATATGAACTGCTCGGGGGAAAATCCAGAAACAGTTTACATCTCTGGACCATTTAATAACTGGTGCGGCTCATGTAACCCGATGAGTGATGAAGACGGCGATGGCATTTGGTCTGCAAGCTATACTTTTGAAGATAATGATGGGCAATTAGAATACAAATACTCTATTGACGATTGGGCAGGGCAAGAAAATCTTATAGATGATGTTAACAGTGGAAACGGTTCATGTGTAGCTATAACAGACAATTCAACCTATGCCAACAGGCTAATTTATCTCAATGGTGATGACATTACCTTAAACGATGTATATGGACAGTGTGACGATTGTATGGGCGGATGTACCGATCCGTCATCAGTAAACTATAATCCTGAGGCGGAATACGATGATGGCAGTTGTATATCTGAGTGTATACCCCCACAGGTTACCTTCAGAGTTGATACAGATGGTCCACTTGCAGATGGCTTTAGTAATGTTGTGGTAAATGGCTCATGGAATGGATGGTCTGGCTGGGGCGTAACACTCCAAGATGATAATCAAGATAATATTTGGGAAGGAACTGCTGAATTTGAGGTAGGTGAATTTGAATACTTATACTCCTATACTGGTTCTAGTGATAATTGGTCAGGATGGGGACAAAGCGGAAGCATCCCTTTTGGCTCAGACTGTGATTATAATCCAAATGATGAATATGGTAATTATGGTTTAAACCTACAATGCGGCGATGTGATTGATTTGCCTGTAGTTTGTTTTGCAAGTTGTGAAAGCTGCTATCAAGAAATTAGTGGGTGTACGGATTCAGAGGCAACTAATTATAATTCCGATGCCACTACAGATGATGGTTCTTGTCTATATTCTCAAGACCCTTGCGATGTTGTTCCTTCTGGACTATCAGTTGATAACATTATTCACAATAGAGTAACATTCAACTGGTCATCAACAGATGCTGCACCATCACACTATATGATTCGTTACAGAGTAGTAGGCACAACAGACTGGACAGTAATCTCTGCCGGACCAATAAACACTACTGCCTTTAACGGTACAAGTAGAACACGTTACTTTATGGAGCCTGGTACTACTTACGAGTGGTCTATGAGAGCGAGAGTACTAAACGAAGACTTGACAATCAACTGTCAGTCGGATTGGTCAGCTAACTCAGAGTACACCACTTTACCAGCTTGTCCTAACTTAGATAACCTTTCAGTATCTACAGAAGCAAATTGGGTAACTTTCTTTGCCGATGCACCATCTGGAGAGTGGGGCGTATGGCAGTCAAAAGGAAAGATGCGTGAGTTAGGTGCTAACAACTTCCGCTATGTCAATGGTGATTCTGAAGGAAACATCAATGGCTTGAAAGGAAACTTTACAGCGAGTACAGATTACGAATGGCACACTAAAGCATGGTGTACAGGAAACGTAGACGAAGATGGCAACTCAGACCCAATGTATCATTCGGGATGGGGTGACTTCTCAGCCTTCAGTACTGAAGCAGCCTGTGATAAGATGCCAATGAACTTAACAACAAGTTCCAACGGAGCTAATACGGCAGTAATTATGTCTTGGGACACACCAGAGAGTGGCGCACCAGACCATTACTTCCTCGAGATGACTAATGTAACAACGGGAGCAGTTTACGAATGGAATGATATACCAGGAACGGCTACTTCTCAAACCAAGTTCAACCAAAACCCAGGAGACGAGATTTCTTGGAGAATAAGAGGAGCTTGTGGTACAAACGGTACATCATGGGCAACCATTTTCTCACAGCCTGTAACATACACATTAGGTGGTGAAAGAGTAGCTGCTGAAGTAGTATCTGGACTAGATGTATATCCAAATCCTACAAACGGAACATTTAACATCTATTTTTCATCAGAAAAAACCCAAGTCTTGAGCGTCAGACTACTAAGTGTAATTGGCGAAGAAGTCTTTAGTGAAGAATTGACCGAATATAGTGGAGAGTATACCAAAACGGTTGATATTAATGGTATATCTAAAGGTGTTTACTTTTTAGAAGTCTCTACAAAGTCTGGCGGTATTTATCACAAAATCCTATTTCAATAATCGGGAATTAACATTCCTTTCTGTATGTTTGTGTCAATTGCCAAAGAAACATGCTGTTTAATTCTTTAGAATTTGCTTTTTTCTTACCCATAGTCTTTTGTTTATACTGGCTATGTAACAAGAATTTAAAATTACAAAATGGGGTGCTATTACTTTCCAGCTACTATTTCTATAGCTGTTGGGATTGGCGGTTTTTAAGCTTAATTATACTCAGTACAATCGTTGACTATTGCGTTGGTCTTGGTCTAAAAAATGAAAGTCATTCTGTCTCTATAAGAAAACTGCTATTGTGGATTAGTGTTGGTGTTAACATTGGGCTACTTGGATTCTTTAAGTATTACAACTTTTTCATAGAGCAATTTACTGCCGCCTTCACACTATTTGGAACATCTTTTGAAGGAAGTACCATTAGTATTATTCTTCCTGTTGGCATTAGCTTTTATACCTTTCAAACCTTGAGTTACACCATAGATGTATACCGTAAA
This sequence comes from Flavobacteriales bacterium, assembly GCA_965277895.1. GTDB lineage: Bacteria > Bacteroidota > Bacteroidia > Flavobacteriales > UBA7312. Next base: position 406,119 of record CBDIDR010000001.1, on the reverse strand, counting down.
AAAATAGAGCCAACTACAAATGTCTTAGCCTTCTCGGCTTTTGTCTCTTTCTTCCCTCAGCTTGTAGCAGGACCTATTGAGCGAGCGCCTAACCTTCTCCCTCAATTCATTAAGAAAAAACAATTTGACTATACTTCCGCAGTAGATGGTATGCGTCAGATTCTTTGGGGTTTATTTAAGAAAATGATAATTGCGGACAACTGTGCTGAAATAGCTAATACTATATTTAGCTCGCCTACTGACCATTCGGCTAGCATCCTAGTTTTAGGAGCTGTGTTTTTTGCATTTCAGATTTATGGTGATTTTTCAGGCTACTCTGATATTGCTATTGGAACGGCAAGATTATTTGGTTTCAATCTTATGAAGAACTTTAGTTTTCCGTATTTCTCAAGAGATATCGCCGAGTTCTGGAGGAGATGGCATATCTCTCTTAGCACTTGGTTTAGAGACTATGTGTATATCCCTTTGGGCGGAAGTAAAACGTCTAAGGGTAAGCAAATCAGAAATGTATTCATCGTGTTTATAGTGAGCGGATTTTGGCACGGAGCAAACTGGACATTTATTATTTGGGGAGCTTTAAATGCGTTATTCTTTTTACCATTGCTTCTTTCCAAAAAGAATCGAACACATTTAGATACGGTGGCTCAAGGTAAACTCTTTCCAAGTATGAGGGAGCTTATAAAAATGACATCGACCTTTCTACTGACTGTTATAGCGTGGGTGTTTTTCAGAGCAGAAAGTATGAGTCATGCCACAGAGTATTTTCAATATATGTTTGATTGGAGTCTCTTTACAATGCCTGTACTCATTTCAAAAGTTAGCATTTCAACTACGCTAATTCTATTACTCATTTTTGTGCTGATTGAATGGTTTGGGCGTGAAAGTGAATATGCAATAGAAAATATTGAACGCCTACTAAACCGTTTTCTACGTTGGTGTTTTTACGCTATTGTTATAGCTGCAATCATAGTCTTTACGCCAACAGAGCAAAATCCTTTTATCTATTTTCAATTCTGATGAAGCATTTTCTTAAACATATCGTTCTGTTTTCTGTTTTTGCAACGCTACCCATTGCCTTATTTTTTGGTCTAACAGCACACCTTAATACCAACATTGTTTTCAAAAAACAAGGCGGGCATTTATATTCTAGAATTAATGAAATTCCTAAATTTCCGAAGGTAGATGTGTTATTTATTGGCTCATCTCACGCCTATAGGGGTTTTGATATTCGGTTTTTCACAAAAAATGGTATTAGTAGTTTTAATTTAGGTTCAAGCAGTCAGTCTCCAATTCAAAGCCTTTATGTTTTGGAGAAATACCTTGACAGTATTGATTGTGAAAAAATTGTTTTTGAAGTTAGTCCACAGGCCTTTAGCTCAGATGGCATTGAATCGACTTTGGATATTATTTCAAATGATAATATGAATTGGCGAACAGTAAAAATGGGGCTAGAAGCTCAGCATATGAAAGTATTTAATACTCTCCTTTATTCTGCTTACAGACAATTACTAAGTCTAGATGCTAACTTTTCTGAAGAAAAAACAATAGGAAAAGACACCTATATTTCTGGTGGTTTCGTTGAACGACAACAACAAGAGTTTAGAAAATCGGCAAGTACTCCTTATGAAATTAGACAACCTCAACTGGCCGCTTTTGAAAAGATTGTAGAGGTAATTAAAGAACGTGGAATAGAATTAGTCTTGGTTCAAGCACCAGTTACATTAGCGGAATACAAGATGTATGAAAGCAACGAAAAGTTTGATGCCTTGATGTCGACTTATTCAGTCTACTATAATTTTAATGAGTTGATTACACTTAGTGATAGTGTGCATTTCTACGACTCTCATCACCTAAATCAATCTGGAGTGGATGTGTTTAATAATACCTTGCTTGATTTACTTTACTAAGAAAGGAATATTGGCAGTAGCTCCTTTTTCACCATCTTTAATAACAACAAACAAACGGTATTTTCCGCTTTTTGAAGGGGCTTTTATTTTGAAGTTATTATCAGTAAAAACCTTTTCAAAAACAGCAGATGGTGCTTCTTCATAATCACCACCAGCTTTTGTGTCTGTACTTTCTGGAACAACTTCAATGTGGTAAGTGAGCTTATCGTCATTGGGGTCAAAGGCATCTATGCTTACCAGCATTGGGCTCTTCTTCTCTACTTTTACGCTTTCGTAAGCATTTTTAGAATTTATAGTAAAGGAATTCAAGTCTGGAGCTCTGTTGTTTGGTGTTTTTCCGCTCCACTTTTCGATGAGTACATCCATTACGCTCGTTTGTGTGCCGTCTTGCAAAAATAAACCGTACCAAGAGGATGTAGTTTCTTGCTTAAAGCCCCACAAAAAGACATATGAGCCAAGACAGTTTTCGGCATCTTCAAAAATCATCTCGTAACGTTCTTTATACGATTTTGCCTTTTCAGTACTGGTCTGCTCAATAGGTATTCCCCAATCTGTTTTTGGCGATTCCCAGTGTCCATTTGGTCCCCACTCCGTTATCATGTAGGGTTTATCCCATCCGTAATAGGGTAAGGACTCAATAGCACCGTCTAATCCGCCATAGGTGTTAATGCCCAATAAATCTAGACTAGGGGCATATTTCTGAATTAGCTTAACCTCAGCCACATCTAAACCTGCTGTAACAGTTGTAACAGGATGGTGAGGGTCTTTTTCTTTAATCATTAAAGCAATGTCATTGATGTGTTTCCAAACATCAAAATTGGAGTAGAATAAATCCACTTCATTACCTACTGCCCACATTAACAATGCTGGATGGTCTTTAACTTCGTCAACGACTTTAGCGAATGCTTCGAGTTGTAGTTTTACGCCTACTTCATTACTCCAATCAAAGCCATGTCTTTCGTGTTGTGCCCAGAAGCCTAAGCAAACCGTCATGCCTAATTCTTGAGCTTTGTCAAGGTGTTCTTTGGCGTTTTCAGTTGACCATGTTCTGAATGAGTTTGCACCGTATTCTTTGGCTTTCTCTAAATATTCCAATCCGCCAACGCCTTTAACATAATATGGCTCTCCTCCTCTAAGAAGTTGATAGCCATTATCCTTTTTCACAATTTCTACTGGCACCACTTGTGCAAATGCCACCGTATGTAATAATAGTAATATGAATAGATACCTCATTAGTCCATAATTTTTTGATACACTTTTACATAATCGACCATCATGTACTGAGGCTGACCGCCAAAGTCAGGAGTACCGCCTAGCGTTCCGCCAACAGCAGAATTCAAAATCAAATGAAATTCCTTATCGAAAGGCCAATTATTATCGAGAGTTGCATTGCTTGAGCGTGTAATAGTGTTTACTAATACATCATCGACATACCACTTTATTGATGCTCTGTCCCACTCTAATGTATACAAATGAAAGTCATCAAAATAGGAGGTGTTGTTCGAGTAATCATAAGATGCTCCAATGGGTGCTCCTGAGTGGTGAAGGGTCCCTGCATAAAACACATTTTGATCTCTATACGATAGCTCGAGTATATCCAACTCACCAGAGTAAGGCCATGATACCGTCGGAAAAGAGGGCAACATCCAAAAAGCGTGCCAAATGCCTTGTCGCAAATCGGTTTTAATTGAGGCTTCTATCTTACCGTATATAAAGTCGAATTTATTTTTTGTGTTCAGCCTTGCCGAAGTATATTCCCTTGACTGAAAGCTGCCATTACAATGCGTAAAATAAACGGTGTCTTCCTTGGCTTCTATTTGCAAGTATTCGTTATCAACGATGGAAGCGTTTTCTGAAAGATAATATTGGTTTTCAAAATTACCCCAACCGTCTAGGTTTACACCATACTGACAGCCTGTGCCAATTTCAAAATTCCAGACAGACTCATCTATCGTCTCGCCTCTAAATTCCTCTGAAAATACCAATTGATAGTCTGGATTGTCGTAAACTGTTTGCTCACACGACCAAAATATAAGCGGGAAAATTATATAAATTAAATACCTCATCGTTTTACTAACTTCATTTCATAAATCACCATTTCGCCTCCTTCAGCTCCTCCTATAAGTTGAAACTGTTTCATTCTATCCAATACAAATTCTTTTTTTGACAAATCGAAATCTGCTAGAGGAATATTTAATACTGAAACAGAATCTCCTATTATTTGTGGGTTATAGTTTTTGGCTTCAACCTCTGACGATTTGCCCGTATAATCTTCTAACAAAACAGAAAACGGAGAATAGTCAGCAGACAGTTTAAGTTGTAATGCGGTCTTATCTTCTATTCCTCTAAGATTAAATGCATGCCAATTATTCCAGTTAAAGCCCCATCTATTGAAAAAATCACAGGCGTTCCATTTCCAATGTATTTGGTTGTCTATCTCGGCTAATTCATTGCAATCGTTTATCCCAATATTCCATGCTAACTCTTGAAAGTTTGATGGATAAATATTTTGATTTGGATTTCCTTTTGGCTTCATCGCCTCAACATCCGCAAGCATTTGATTGTATTGTTGTGGTGTAAACGGAATAAGCTTAATGTCATCCAAATATACCTTTCCTGCTCCCTCAAGCTGTATAATCATTTGCTTGATGTTGGTTGGGTCTACTCCATTATAACTAAAGTCATAATTAGAAAGTGGAATATTAATAGTCGTCCATTCGTCTTTGGTAATACTTAGCCTATTTGCAAAGGATTTAAAATCTGAAAATACATAACTATTTCCTCCACCGTAATCTTCAAGTCCAATCACAAAAGGAATTGACTTTTGCTCTGTTTCTACGGCTTTTACTCTAAACGATATGGCTGAACTATCAAGGTTTTCGCTGATATCATCGGCGATAAAGCTTGACCAACTGTTACCAAATCCTACCCAATCACACCCTTGTTTATTCCAATCTAACAGAATAACATTACTGTTGTCTTCTTTAACTATTTTAAATTCGGCACAGGTTTTGAGTTCTAGCCATAATAAGCCTAAAGACTCATCAAAAAAGACTTTTTCTTGCTGAGAGTTGTCCACTTCTGGCTCTATATCATAGACGGCAATGGGCTTAAACTCTACGCAAGCCGTCAAGAATAATAGTGCAAATAAAATATTAAGGTTGATAACTTTCATTCGTTGAAAATGCTATAAAATCAATATCTGTTTTAACTTGTAATCCCATATTTTCAGGACATGCTGTTCCTCCCCCTACAATGGTTCCGGGTCCTGATGGGCATGACAAACTCATTATTTCTATTTGGTTTATTGTACCTGGATCTTTAGTGTTATTAGCAGCATCTGATTCCAATACAAATTCCGAATAAGGAATAGAAACTAACCTCCACGTATCCCAGTTCACTGGGTTTATTTCATAAGAATACCTTTCTCCATCATCCTCTCTCAAGTATATTTTCATGAACTGATTTGCTGGCACTTCACCAAGAGCACCGCCTATTACTGCCATATTAAAATACAATAATAATGGAGATACATTGGTGTAATCTTCCGTTTCAACAGGAACTTTTATACTTCCTAAGTAGTAATCCCAATTGACTATGCCACCCATGGCATAGTAGCTTGTTCCGTTAGCGGCTTGTCCAGACGTAATATCAAATGTCATTGACTCGCCTTGCTGAACAAATTTAATAGTGTTTACGGGCATCCCTTCCTCAAAATCCGCTACTAACATCAAATTGTCTTGTAGAGGTTTTAACTCAGAGATAGTTACTGGTATTGACATTGTTATGGTATCCATATTATCCGCTAAAATGAGTGTTGCCACACAGCTTTCGGTAAGGAATGAAGGGAAATCATTAGCATTTCCGTTCCATGATGTATTATCAATATCTATTTTACTAGAAAAGCCAGAAAAGCTCTTTGTTGCACCACTTTGAACGCCAACAACATCCAATTGCCAGTTCAGGTTTTTTGACCATTGTGCCTCAAAAAATCGTGGTGAGACGGTTGAAAAATTAAAGTCCGTGGTGCTAGATCTTAATGAATCTAAAACTAATAGTTCGCCAAATTGATCGTTTAGGCTACCGCCTAAAAAGTCAGGCTTTTCTCTGCCGCATGAAAGAAAAACAACGGCTATGAATATGTAAATTATGTTTCTCATATCTTAAAAATTTAATCTGTACAGTATTTGAAATTGATTGAGTTTATAGTCACGCTCATCAACTTGAGAAAAAGTACTCGCAGATGCCGTAAGGGTAGAGCGTTCGCTAAACTGAACCATAAGCCCTAATGCATTCAACATTTGCTTATTCTCGTTGAAGCTCACCGGTTCAAATAGTAAAGGGTTGTTATAATTATCGTAAACAGCTACTAACTCATTCCCATTTGCAGTATGGTATTTTGAGCCAAATAGTAATGCTATATTTTCTGAAATATCAAAGTCTAGACCAAAATCAATTAACATGGTGCTTAGGTCAATCGCTTCAAAAGATTCCCCGTCTCTTGAGGTGCTTTCGTGCGTTAGACCTGCGTTTACTGACCATTTCTTGTAGTGGTAGTTGGCTTTTGCTGTAGCCTTGAAAAAGGATTTTAGATTAGTTGTTCCTGAACCTACTATCTCTGAAACAAGATGAACATCAGAAGACAGTTCTAGCTTATCTTCAATTTTATATTCATCTAGGCTAAGGCTAAATCCTTTTCGGTTAGGCGTTGCCAATCCATAAGGCATAACATTACTAAAAGCAGGGTTGTATGTATCTAATCTATCATCAAATGTTCTGTTGTACATAACATCATTGTATAGGTAATCCAACAGCCCCATTTTTCTAATTGCCAAATCGTTTCCTATTGTTGGGAATATATTGCTGCCAGACGAATACCCTAAACGAACTGTTTGAGCAGATGGGGATCGGAATTGTGGTCCTGTATTTATAGCGTTAACTCTAAATTTAAGTTTGTCGCTTGATTTATAACTTAAACCAAAATTCCAGTAGTAATCATTAATAGTTATTTGAGTACCAGCAACTAAATCATCGTAATTCGCTTTTGAAATACCACCTTCATAATCCAAGGTAAATTTTGGTAACTCTGGTAGCTGAACGCTTGCTGAAAGAGAATTTACCGAATTGTAGTATAAGCTAATATCGTTAACTGTATTCTGTAAATCATGAAGGTTAGCTGAATGCATCTTTAATTGTCCATAAGTGGTGTTTAATGCTAACTGCCCTCCTGTAAATAAACGTTCAGGGGATGACGAATTGTAATCTGGCGTTCTGTTTCTGACGGTAAAAATATTTACGTCCAAAGAGTTGAATGTGTTGTTGTTAAGGTCAAATCCGAAATCGGATTGAATACCTTGTTGTCGCCAAGCGTTGCCAGTAAAATAGTATTCATAATCAACAACATCACGTGCCATTTGAAAAACAGTAGCTTCATTGACTACATCTTGATAACCGTTATTATAAAGAGTATAAGGTGTCATTTCTAAATCAAGATCTCCTATTTTGTAACGAATGGCATCATTAACCACTCCTTTTAGTGTTAGTCGTCTTATACCATAGGTAACAGAGCTTCCCCAAAATCCACCCAGTTCATTTCTAATTCGAAGTTCTGTAGCTACTTCAGTGGTAGCTGTTGGTCTCAATAAAATTCCCAAATCAATTAATGAATGTCCATAATTTGCTTTGGAAATATTAGTGGTATCGCCTTCAACATCATATGATTGATGCAAAACATTTGTTTTGGCGACTCCATAAAACTCCATTTTTTTTAATCTCTCTTGTGCCTCCAAATTAATGGCGATGAGAACACAAAAACATATACCGATTAATCTCATATTTTATGTTTTAAAAAGTAACTTTTATTTCTAGCGTTGTTTCATGGCCATTGTTATTATCCAAGACAAAGTTTCTGTCTTCAAAAGAAAAATAACGATGACGCAAATACAGTGCTGTGTTTCTTGATAAACTGTAATCAATACCAAGACCTATACCTAAAGTCGTTTGAAATCTTGGCATAAATGTTTGGTCATTAATGTCTGTTTGGTAATTTCCAATAACTCTTTCAACTCCTAAATAAGTCGTTAAGATAGTCCTTGAGTTCATGGATAAATAATTTTCAAACTCATGAACATAATGCCTTATATAAGCGTCTTCATTTAACACTACAAAAGGAGAAAACTTTGATTGTGCAGAGTTAAATGAGGCTAAATAGAAGCAATAGGAATTGTATTTTTTAAATCGATATTCGTACTTAGCTTGCAGCTCTACGCTGTTGAAATACTTGTCCTCAATGATTTGCCCCTGACGCACATTATCTAACTCAACGGTTTCATAAACCCCTCTAAATATTTTGCTTATTCGACTATACGGACCAACTGATGATGGGTATTCCCATCGGTAAAATTCTGAGAAGGTTAGTGAATTTACCTTTCTGCCATAAGTTAGTTTTGATGTAATGCGTTCGAGTTCTTTAGAAACCGTTTGACCAAAATTAACTTTCAATTTTTTGACTTTAAACTCAGTATTTATGGAAAGTCCTGTTCGGTTATTTGCTAAACTTCCTACACCCATCATTGCACTTCCATTTTGTGATAATACTCCTCCTTGTGCTGGGTCAGTAGGTTGTGAGTCTTCAATGGAAGAATTTAATATTTCAGAATTATTGTTGTATACATTCTTTCCTATATAAAAGTATTCAACATCGAGTGGTAAATAGGTAAGCTCCTTTGTGGTTTTAAATTTAGTAGCTAAGGCAATATCATAATCTAAATCATTGAATTTTGATAAGCCTAACTCTCCAACAAAAACAAAGTTTTTAGATTTATATAAATAATCTAAAGAGTGTAACTCATAGTTATTCATATCGGTTCCTGTTGAGTCTAAATACGAATAACCACTTATGGTATTAAAACTTATGTCTCCTTTTTCTAATAATTTTGTTAATCGACCACCTAGAATATAGGAAGGTAGAAGTGAAGAATAAAATTGTGTGTTTAAGAATTGTGGGGATTGGTCATAGGTGTTATTGTCTACAGCGTTAAATTGTGAACCACTTGATTCTGCCTTACCATATAAAAATGTAAAGTTTAATCCATAAGGTAATTCTCCTCCATCTAAGGCAAACCCTTGAAATGCTTTGTTACCCCAGCGTACATCTTGCTGTACACTACCCCTATCGTAGTAATCCGAATAACGCTGACTAAATTTAGCATACTGAGGGTCCCAAGGGTTTCTATCAAAAAGGGTGTATCTATTAAAGCCTTCCGCAGCTTTCATTGTAAATCGACTAAGCCTTAACCAATGAATACCACCTGTCTTGATATTATAGTTTCCAATAGGGGTCTTGAAAGATCCGTATAAGTTTACCCCTAAATTCATCCCTCTGAAATAATCAAACTGTCCCGTTTGTTGATTCCAAAATGTTAAATCTGTACCAAAAGATACATTTTTACTAGGGTTAGCATTTATGTTTAAGGTAAGCTCAGGAAGTTGTGTGGCATCACCAACTAATATGGCTCTTTTGACAAGCCGGTTGGTATCTAAACCATTTACTCCGGTGATATATGGATTAACAAATTGCCTGTGTTGAAGGAAAAATCTATAAGAGCCTGAAATATTTAATTTTTTAAATACGTCAGGTTTACTTTCTACAAAAGCTTGGGTATAAGCAGTTGAGGAAAAGAGTAGAATACTAAAAAGTAAGGCTGTTTTTTTGAACACTAAAATGAACTTATTGTAAAGTTTACACAAAGATAACCAAATATCGTTAAAATAAAAGCCCAAGCGGGGTGCTTGGGCTTATAAAAAGTCAAATCTAAATCTTACTGAAGCACTATCTTTTGATTGATACTTCCGTTTAGTGTGGTAATTTCTAAGAAATACACCCCTTTTGGTTTGCCATTCATGTCTACAAGCGTCTGGTGATATCCTTCAAAGTCTACCAATTCTTCAGTGTAAACCACTTCTCCCAATAGGTTAACCACTTGTACATTCACCGTCTGTGATGTCTTAGTGCTAAAGCTAATGTTAAAGATATCTCTTGACGGATTTGGATATACATCTAGTCCAGATACTACTTCAGCAGCTACTCTTTCACCACCTAATGTGTATGTTACAGGCTGTGAGAAAATGGTTGCCCATGATGTACCGTTTGTACCACAAGCTCCTCTTATTCTCCAAGAAATCTCGTCTCCTGGGTTTTGGTTGAACTTGGTTTGAGAAGTAGCCGTTCCTGGTATATCATTCCATTCGTAAACTGCTCCCGTTGTTACATTAGTCATCTCGAGGAAGTAATGGTCTGGTGCGCCACTCTCTGGTGTGTCCCAAGACATAATTACTGCCGTATTAGCTCCGTTGGAACTTGTTGTTAAGTTCATTGGCATCTTATCACAGGCTGCTTCAGTACTGAAGGCTGAGAAGTCACCCCATCCCGAATGATACATTGGGTCTGAGTTGCCATCTTCGTCTACGTTTCCTGTACACCATGCTTTAGTGTGCCATTCGTAATCTGTACTCGCTGTAAAGTTTCCTTTCAAGCCATTGATGTTTCCTTCAGAATCACCATTGACATAGCGGAAGTTGTTAGCACCTAACTCACGCATCTTTCCTTTTGACTGCCATACGCCCCACTCTCCAGATGGTGCATCGGCAAAGAAAGTTACCCAATTTGCTTCTGTAGATACTGAAAGGTTATCTAAGTTAGGACAAGCTGGTAAAGTGGTGTACTCTGAGTTAGCTGACCAATCCGACTGACAGTTGATTGTCAAGTCTTCGTTTAGTACTCTCGCTCTCATAGACCACTCGTAAGTAGTACCAGGCTCCATAAAGTAACGTGTTCTACTTGTACCGTTAAAGGCAGTAGTGTTTATTGGTCCGGCAGAGATTACTGTCCAGTCTGTTGTGCCTACTACTCTGTAACGAATCATATAGTGTGATGGTGCAGCATCTGTTGATGACCAATTGAATGTTATTCTATTGTGAATAATATTATCCACTGTTAAGCCTGTTGGAACAACATCACATGGGTCTGCTCCTGCAGGTTCTCCAATAGTGAAGTCTATCTCTGAAATACAGCTAGAGGTAATGTCTGTTACTGCAACGGTATAGTCTCCTGCAGATAATGCAAATGGGTTTTGTGGGGCTCCATCCATATCATATACATTTACGTCATAGTTCGATGAACCGCCTTGTCCAGTTGCTTGTACGCTTCCGTTAGTGCCTCCAATGGTAGTGGCGTCTGACGTAGCTAAAATTAATGCTGTGAAATCGCCACAGAATGTACAGCTACCGTCATCAAGACCTGCATTAGGGTCATAGTTATCCGCATTTGGATCTGTACAGCCTTGAATTTCATCGGCATCGCAAATACCATCTTCATCGACATCAATGTAGCAACAACTACCATCATCATCTGTTGAGCTCTCATCATAATTAACTGCGGTGACATCGGTACAACCTAATATTTCATTTTCATCACATATGCCATCCTCATCAGCATCATTTATACATTCACAATAGCAATCTTCTTCAATTGTACAGTTTTCTTCATCAACATTCGTAAAGTATACCGTGTAAGTATAAGGTGCAGTAAATTCACATCCACAATCTACAATAAGTGTAACCATTTCTTCACAGTCACAAATATCGTCACCGTCAAGGTCACCATACAGGCAGTTGCCCTCACAATCGTAGCCTTCTTCAGGATGTGTGCATGAGCCATCGTTCTCTGTGGCATTTGCATCAAAATTACAAGCGGCCTCATCTATACACCCAAAGACTGCATCGGAACAAGGTGTAGAATGTGCTCCTAAATTTGTCCAATCGTTTTGCTCAAGTACAATCCATTCAGAATCGTCAGCAGTTGTTCCTGCTGATGAGGTCCAATCTGAATTACCTTCAACAACTGAACATTTTCTTACTAATGTATGGTCTTTAGTTCCGTTGGTTACTCCAGCTACATCCCAACCACTACCTGGGTCAGCATTGAAATCGCCAATCATATCAATTAAGATATAGTCGTCTGCTGTTCCGTAGGCTAGGGCATAACCGTCGTTACCATTACTCAAGTAAGAATGAGTCATATCTGCAAAATCTAATATGTATGGATCCGAAGATGGGTGAGCTATAATATATAGTCCGTTAGGTGCTATTTGAGCACCTTCATCAAAGGTATTCCAATACTCATACTCACCAGGAACATCAGGTGCGTTTGATGTGCTAGGGAAAGCATAATCGGATAAATCAACTGTTTCAGAGCTTGGGTTATATATTTCCAAGTATTTATTGTTGCTGCTTCCTTCTGCATATTCTGAGAAGAAAAGATATTGCATTGGTGCTGGTGGGTAAATACACGAATCATCATCTTGTGTAGCGTCAGGGTTGTAGTTCGAAGCCGTTGGGTCAGTACAGCCTAAAACAATTGAACCGCATTCTCCTTGTGTCCAAGATAAAACCCCACTTGCCTCAGCAAAGCAAGAGTTTGAATATGTTACCTCATCGCAACCACATACTGGATCGAAAATGAACGGGCAAAATGCGAATGGATCAATTAAGTTCGGGTCAATACAGTCGTATTCACACGAGCCGTCATCTTCTACAGCGTTAGGGTTGTAATTAGATGCAAGTTCATCTGTACATCCAGTAATAGTAGAGTTACATTCTCCTGAAGTCCATGACAATACACCGCTTGCTTCCGCAAAGCAAGAGTTTGTATAAGTGACTTCATCGCAACCACATACTGGGTCGAAAATTTCTATGCAAAATACATTAGGATCAATGAGGTTAGGGTCAATACAATCGTATTCACACGAGCCATCATCTTCTACAGCATCAGGATTGTAATTAGATGCTAATACGTCTGTACACCCTAATACTTGAAGACAAGGTGTGCACGACTCCCAACATACTGTTGGAACAACTAAATTTTCAGTAGCAGTGAATGTTCTGTCGTTTCCGAAAGTTCCTCCAGCACAATCTCCTAGGCTGTCTCCAGACTCGTACCATCCGTCATTGAAATTATATGTATGTTCTATAAAAGCATAAACGCCTGAGAATGTATATTCCCAAACTCCATCAGCGTCAGCATCAGACATTGCTATCCAACTACCCCCGTCTAATCTAATAGCCATAGTTGTTCCATCTAAACCGTCCCATGTAGATCCGGATTCAAATCCTTCTATATTCATGTCTACACTTACTGTAACGTCTACTAATGGATAAGTACACGAGCCGTCATCATCTGTTGCATCAGCGTTATAATTATCAGCATTTGTGTCTGTACATCCAAATATTGTACTAGCATCACAAGGGCTAGTATGAGAGCCTAGATAAGCCCATGTGTCTTGATCATACACTAGCCATTCTGAATCTTCAGCCGATGTGCCTGCTGAAGCAAGCCAGTCATCGTTTCCTTCTTCTACCGAGCATTTTCGAACCAATGTATGGTCTTTTGTAGCATCAGATTCTCCAGCTACATCCCAGCCAGAGCCTGGGTCACCGTTCCAGTCTCCAATAAAATCTAAAATAACATAGCCCGCTGTTTCTGGGTCTGTAGCTGTTGACGGTTCGTAACCATAAACTAAGGCGTAACCATCATCTCCATTACTTAGGTATTGGTGAGTTGTATCCGCAAAAGCTAAAATACTTGCGTCAGCACTTGGATGTGCAATCACATATACGTCATTAGGAAGAATTACTGCATTTTGGGGGAAATCATTCCAATATTCATATTCGCCAGGCACGTCAGGTGCATTACCAACTGATGGAAAGGCATAGTTTTGTAAAGAAACCGTATCAGAAGTTGGATTGTATATTTCTAAATATTTATTGTTGCTACTTCCTTCTGCATATTCTGAGAAGAACAAATTAACTGCTGGCTCAAGCGGGTATACACAGCTACCATCATCGGTCTGAGCAATTGGGTCATAATTTGTTGCTGTCTCATCTGTACATCCTAAATAAATACATGAACCGTCATCGTCTGTTGCTGTTGAATTGAAGTTTGATGCTGCTTCATCTGTACATCCAAAAATATTGTCTGGACAAGGTGTTTCGTGCTGACCTAAGTTAGACCAATCATTAATTTCTAAAACTAGCCATTCTGAATCTTCAGCTGATGTGCCTGCTGAAGCAAGCCAGTCATCGTTTCCTCCTTCTACTGAGCATTTTCGAACTAATGTATGGTCTTTTGTTGCGCTAGGTTCTCCAGCTACTTCCCATCCAGAGCCTGGGTCACCGTTCCAATCACCAATAAAATCTACGATTATATAGCCTCCTGTTTCTGGGTCAACTGGACTTGATGGCCCGCTTCCGAATACTAAAGCGTATCCGTCATCTCCATTACTTAAATAAGGTTTTACCCAATCGGTTTGTGAGGCTATTAGTGAATCCGCGCCCCCATCAGCAACTATAAATATTTCTCCTGGTGCTACAAAAGAACTGTCTGGAAATTGACTCCAAAATTCATAAACTCCTGTATCGCTTGGTGCATTACTAGTGTTGGCTAAAGCATAAAAGGATAGGTCGACAGTGGCATCACTAGCGTTATATATTTCTAAGTATTTATTACTTCCGCTTCCTTCTGCATACTCTGAGAAAAATAAATTAGAGACCGTATTATAAAATAAATCAACTCCATAGCCTTGCATAGCATTTCCGGCGGCATCTGTGGTTCCTGAAATTGTAACTGGGTATGCAGAACCCAAAACTAAAGGTGTTGATAGTGTTAGGGTTACTGTATCTCCAGAAATAATTGAAGAAGACACTTCTATACCATCATATGTTCCGTCAACAGAAATGGCTTCATCATAAACTACCACAACTGTTTGTGCGTCTTGAGCGTAAATATTGATTACTACTGGAGGTAAGACATCTCCTAACGGACATGGTGCCCCTGGGTCAGCGTTATACTGCGTATAGCCGCTTAAGCCCATAGCGGACAAGACTGATTCTTCAGGGTTAACGGCGTATTGTATAGAGGATGATAACTCCCAATTAAGGGGGTCATTCATATCAGAAGATGGGTCACATAATACAATCGAATAGCCATTGAATACGCCTGTAGGCCAATCGCCTGAATCGTCAAAATCAACTGTAATAACTGTTTCTCCAACTGTATTCACACATGTTAGAGTTCCCGTTCCAAGATATCCTGAAGCAATTTCAAAGTCTGGTGCAAAACCAAAGTAAGATTGAAAGCCGCAACCATAGGTAAGTGAACCACATGCATCATTTAGAAAGTATGCTGGTTGAGCAACGATAATGTATTCGCCTGCTTCTAATGTATATTCAGTAAAGTTAATGTTAACGCCAGCATTAAATGCTAAACCGCCAAGAGGATAGGCTTCGTCACCATTATTATAAATTTCTATAAAATCTAAATTGTCATATGGTCCTGGATCATTATAGTTTATCTCAGTAATTACAAGGTCACCAACAAAATCATTATGAACTAAGTTTTCGGTTGTAATAGTGTTAGGGTTACCCGCAATATCGGTTGCTTCCGTTGAAATGGTAAAAAAGTCGCCATCAACTAAGCTTGATGCTAGGTTTATTGTTAATTGAGTCCCCTCACTGTTTAATGAGGAAGATTGTATGTCATAACCCTCAACAAGAGCCGTCGCAGATTGTACTACCTCATCGAATGTAAGTATAATTTGCTGGTCTGTAATAATGGATGCATCTGTAACGTTTGGCGGAATAAAATCACCTTCACTGTCAAAGTAAAGGAATATGTCATCTATTCCTGCCCAGTCGCCACCACCGTTCTGATAGCCTCCAATTCTAAATCTGATGTAAGATACGGTATCAGGAATATCTACAGTGTGAAGAATCCATTCACCATCAGTATCTTTTTGTAGGTATTCAGAAAACTCATAGGTCGTATCTACAGAGTTATCCCAAGCACTATACCAGTTGTCGCTATCATCAAATTGGAGCTCATACGCCATATAATCAGATCCGTCAAATTCATGAGATATGTACTTAAACGAAAGCTTCAAATCTTCTGGAGAAGGCTGAGGTATCATCAATGTAGAAAATGTCATGTAATGATAGTAACTAGATGTTTCTCCTTCAACAACATTTGGGTTGGCTAAATCGTGAAGAGCAAGAAAATTACTGCCGGTTGTAGCCGACATGCCTTGATATTCTCCTTCGATAATACCAAAGACATCCCCGTTTCCGAAATTATAAAACTCAGGCGATGCAGTGTAAGACCAATTGTCTCCACTTTCAAAACCTTGAACAGCAATGGGAATTTGAGCAAAGGAATAATTTGCTGACACTAGAGAAATCAGCAACAGTAAAAAACGTTTCATAAAAGATTTGTTATTGGTTAGATTTTCGAAATAAATTTAGTGATTTTTTAGTCGTGTGCAACATCAAAAAACGACTTTTGTAGCTAGTTTTTATTAACTTTACATTTAAATTTTTCTGTAAAGAGTGTGCTATCTTTTCTACTTTATGATATTTAACATAAATTAGCAGATGTAAGTTCGTTTGGATTTTTGATTATTAAACTTAACCCTAATACATTGATTCTGTTCAAAAAAACCTATTGTAAACTGTTTGTTTGTTGCTTATTTTTAGTGATGAATATTCATCTTGCATATGGGCAATATTGTTCTTCGAGCTCAACCTCAGCCTCTTTTTGCTCTACTTCTTTAGTGTCTATTGGAAGTCTTAATAACGCTTCCTCTGGTTGTGCTAATTATTCGGATTACACTAATTTATATACCGAGCTTTCATTGAACACTAATTATAATTTGACAATAGGTTTAGATAATTGCTCAGGCATTAGCGCTCCAAAAATTTGTAACGTTTATATAGATTGGAATGCTAACCAAACGTTTGAGCCTAACGAAGAGGCTATTCACATAAACGCTACCTCAACTGCGGAAGCTAATCAAGCATTATTTAATTTAACACTAAACGTTCCGGCTGATGCTGTAGAAGATACTATTTTGATGAGGGTGGTTACGCTTTGGTCAACTACAGATAATGCCAATGACTATTCGTGTGGCACATATGGATGGGGAGAAACTGAAGACTATTCGTTAATCATTTCTGGAATGATAACTGGTGTTAATGTTTCAGAAAACCCTTGCTTTGGAGATTCAATTGGAAGTATTGATATTTCAACAGTTAATATTCCTGGCTCAAATTTTGCCTACTCAATTGATGGTGGAGCTTCTTATTCCTCAAGCCCCATTTTTTCTGATTTACCTAATGGAGCGTATGATGTGTGTGTAATTGATAACTCAAGTGGTCAAGCACAATGTTATAATAACAACCCTGTTGTGATTGGTTCGCCCACTGCACTTTATGCTACAACTAACGTCATTGATTTAAGCTGTTTTAATGCTAATGACGGTATCCTAAATGCAACTGCCTACGGCGGACAACCTAATTACTTTTTTGAATGGTCTACTAATTCAAATGTGTTCAACGGAGATTCTATTTCTCTTCTAAATCCAGGCTATTACGATCTTCTTGTAACAGACAATAATGGCTGTGAATTTGCTGTGGACAGTCTGTTTGTGAAAAACCCGTCTAAAGTAGTTATTGATAGTGTAAATACAAGTTCCATTTCTAATTACAACTTAAGCTGTCATAATTCCACTGACGGTTTTGTTGAAGTGTTTTCTAGCGGCGGAACAGGGGGCATGCTAGTAAATTGGAATGGTATTATTAGCACTCAAACACTGTATGAAAACCTAGCTGCTGGTGTTCAAGAAATTATTGTTTTTGACGGTAACTTTTGTCAGGCCGACACCACCATTAATCTTATAGCTCCTGACCGAATTAGTTCGTCCAATACCGTTCTTCACCTTGGTTGTGAAAATGAAAATGACGGCTCTATAACCACAACTATTTTAGGTGGGGTTTCTCCCTTCACAATGGCATTGACTGATAATGCTGGTGCTAGTTTATTCAGCACTGTAAATAGTGACGGTGTAGAACTCATTAATAATTTAGTGGTCGGTGATTATTTTCTAAGTGTTGCCGACTCGAATAATTGTACATTCTCTGAAACTATATCTATAGAAAATCCTGTTTTTACTCTTAGCACTAAAGATGTGGATTGCTTTGGAAATAATAGTGGTCAAATTTCATACGCTATTGATTTTTCATTAGATACGTTTAACCTAATATCACCTGCTTCCGCAAATAATTTAGTTGCCGGGGTTTATAATTTTGTAATCGAAAGTAATCAAGGCTGTAGGTTCGATACTGTTGTATCGATAAAAGAGCCTGATGAATTGGGTGTAATTCAATCTGCAACAATAATTTGTGAAGATTCTGAGCTTTCTAACCTTTCAGCTATAGGTTTTGGTGGTGTTACGCCATATAGTATTTATTGGAACTCAGGCGATACTATTTTCAACCCTAAACTTGGAATTGGAGATTATTCGTACACCTTTTCTGATGCCAACAACTGCTTGTATTACGGACTAGTTGAAGTTATTCCGCCAAGTATTCCTGAGTTAAGCTACACCTCAAGCGAACCTTCTTGTTTTGAGAACTTTGATGCTAGTATAGAAATATTTGTTGCTAATGGCTATCCGCCTTTTAACTACAATTGGGAGGATGGAAGAACGGAGGCTTTAATTGATAGCTTGCCTCCAAAAACGTACCGTCTAACTGTGACTGATAGTGCTAATTGTAGCTCTAGCTTATTAGAGTTAAACATTCCTTATGTGTATAATGATTGTTTTTACTTTCCTGACGCATTTACGCCAAACGATGATGGTATTAATGATGTTTACGAAATATCATCTATTTTTTCTAGAAAGCCTATTGAACTAAGTATTTATGATAAGCTAGGTAGCTTAATATTCTTTTCTAATGAAGAATTAAAATGGGATGGCACTTACAAAAACAGAAAATGTCAAGTGGGTATATACTATTACGTTTTAAAATACGCCAACCAATATACTACTGGTGAATTACTTCTTTTGGAGTAATAAATTTAATCTTCCTTTTTAATTTATTAGAATCGTTGTTCTTGATAGGGTTGAACTGCCCTTCAGCTCAATGTAATATAATCCGTTTGACAACTCCTCTTTTTTAATGATTAGGTTGTCAGATTTAATTTTAGCATAGGTTCTAACTACTCTACCTCTTGAGTCTATTATGCTAACATTAACCTCTTCTGAATTAGGGTTATAAAACTCTATCTTGGATTGATTGGTTAGAGGGTTCGGATAAACATTAATAAAGTTTGTATCATACTCATTAACACTTGAGGGCTTAACGACTTCTACGTCTAAGCATAAGGTATCGCCGATACAAGTAATATTTGAACAGTTATTAGTTTCCGTAACACATATACTGGTAAGGCCTTCTATATTAGACCATTCAACACTTATTGTATTTGTGCCTTGACCAGAAACGATGGTGCCCAAACTTGAAACAGACCACTGATATGTTGAAGATGGGTTTGATTGTACTGAATAGCTTGTAATACTTTCAACTTGAACATCATCTGGTCCGTTAATTGATAATTCATCAAGGTCACATATGTCCAGATTCAACACAGCCAAAGAATCGCAGCCATTTTGATCTACTGTCGCAAATTCATAAACGCCACTTTCAGTGTAAAGTTGTCCATTCCATTCGTAACTATCACACGCCACCACGTTTTCTTCCGACGATGTTGGTGTGTTTATCGTTAATAATAGAGTGGAAATACTATCGCAACCCGTTATGCCAGGTATTACAAGCATATGCATACCGCTTTCAAAATAAGTTGTCCCATTCCAAGTATATTGATTACAAGCTGAAACCGTTGTAACTGATGAGGATAGGGCTTCAATAATTTCTAAATTCAATATGGCAGTGGAATCACAACCATTTACATTGGTAGTATTTAAAGAATATGTTCCGCTTTCTGTATAAGTAATACCATTCCAGAAGTAACTGTTACAACTTACAATATCATCAGTTGAGCTCGTGCTTTGGTGAATGGTTAAATCTAGTGTAATAGTAGAATCGCAGCCAGACACATTTGTGTAAGTGTAGGTCGCAGTATTATTGCTTTCCGTGTAAGTAATGCCATCAATCCAAGTATATTCATAACAATGTTCTTGTACGTCTACTATGCTATTGCTTTGGTTAATGGTCAGTTCTAAATTGGCAATACTATCACAGCCGTTAGAACCTGTCGTAATGAAAGAGTAATTTCCACTCTGTGTAAATGTTGTCTGATTCCAGACATAACTATCGCATGATGTAATTACAGTATCAGAGGATGCATTTGGTAATATTGTTAAATCAAGTGTAATAATTGAGTCGCAGCCAAAGGTAGTTTCTAAAGTGAACATTGCTGTATTATTACTCTCCGTGTAGGTAATGCCATCTATCCAAGTATAATCATCACAATGAACTTGAGTATCCGTTCCTGTAACGCTTTGGCTTATGGTTAAATTTAGTGTTGCCGTACTATCGCAGCCATTTGCGTTTTGTGTAGTATAGATATATGTGCCGCTTGAAGTATAAACAGTACCGTTCCATTCGTATGTAATACAGCTTTCAACCGTGGCCTCTGAAGTAAGGATTTCAGCATCCTCTACATCTGCATTCAAAAATACTATACAATTATTGTTGTCTATAACTTCAAAAGTATATGTCCCTGATGATAATCCAGTGAATACAGTTGACGATTGCCACGCTCCGCCGTCTATTCTGTACTCATATGGGAATTGACCTCCTATTGCTGCTACTTCCACACTGCCATTAGAATCGCCATTGCATGTGATTCCATCACTATTCACTAATACTATTTCTAAGCCTTGAATTGTGTCTAAAACTGTGAAGCTGTTCGTATGCGTACAGCCGTTATTATCTTCTACTGTTAGAGTATAATTCCCCGCCTCTAAAGAATCAATATCTTCTTCTGATGAGGTGTATCCATTTGGTCCTGTCCAACTGTAAGTATAATCTACAAACGATATTACTTCTCCCGTTGAGTTATTAATGACATCGCCAACGCCACCAAAGACATCTACCTCTATAAAGCCATTAGGGTCTTGTCCACAGACTTCTTCTCCAACGACCCCTTCTGTGTATAAACTGTCTGGCTCTCTTAAAGTAACATTTCTCAACGACTCACAGCCCGTGGAGGAAGTAAACAATATAGCATATTCGCCTGCACATAAATTGTCTTGTGAGCTGTTAAAGTCAGAAGTGCTATAAAACGGAGTCCCAAAAACAGAATCGACATACCAATCCACAGTATATGCTTCATTAGGGTTAATAATGTTAACCGACAAAGAAGCGTCACATTCGCCATAACAGCTGACATCGTATCCGCTATTTTCATTAAATGAACTGAAGAATGTAGTAACAAGTATATTTTGGAATATTTCAATACTTGCAAATGAGGTGTCATTGTTTGAGGAAACTGTTATTTCATAAAATCCTCCGCTTAAGCCATCAAGAGTAAACGTCTCTGAAGAGAAGCTATCATTAAGAATTGAGCCATTGGGGTAAGTAACATCTAAAGCATATGGCGGTGTTAAAGAAGATGGTGGAATAACTTCTATTATACCATTACTGTTACATAAATCGTCTTGAATAACGCTAACTACTAAAGAATCACAGTAGTTGAGCGTTACAAAAATAGTGTCTGCACTTGTACAAGGTGTAGAAACAAAATATTCGCCCGTCTGATTTACGGTTATAGTTTGAGTTGTATCTCCAGTTGACCAAAGGTAAGTGTCATAATCTGAGCCGGCGTCTAAAACATAACTGCCCTCACAAACAAAGACGTCTGAGCCTAAGTCTATGGGGTCTTCATATTCACAAGAACCATCATCGCTCGTTGCAGATGGGTCATAATTACAAGCCACAACATCTGTACAGCCACAAATATCTATGGTGAGGTCTAAGGTTACTATACTGTCACAAGCTGTTGAGCTAGTCAAAGTAAAGGTTGCTGTCGTATTAGTTGCTGTGTAAGTAATGCCATCTATCCAAGTATATTCTTCGCAATGTACTTGTGTGTCTGTGCCAAAAGTTGTTTCGTTTATTGTTAGGTTTAATGTCGCAGTGCTGTCACAACCATTGGCGTTTTGTGTAAGGTAAGTGTATGTGCCACTTGCCGTATAAGTTGTGCTATTCCAAGTATAGGTGTCGCAGCTTTCTATTGTCGTTTCTGAACTAAGGATTTCAGCATCTTCTATCTCTACAACCAAAGGCACTATACAGTTGTTATCGTCTCTAACCTCTAGAGTATATGCCCCTGTTGATAGTCCAGTAAATTCTCCTGATGATTGCCACGCTCCGCCGTCTATTCTGTACTCATATGGGAATTGACCTCCTATTGCTGCAACTTCCAAACTACCATTAGAATCGCCATTACAAGTAATCCCTTCACTATTTATCTCGGTTAATTCTAAGCCTTGTACAACATCTAAAACTGTGAAGCTGTTCGTATGCGTACAACCGTTATTATCTTCTACTGTTAGAGTGTAATCACCTGCTTCTAAAGAACTGATATCTTCTTGTGTTGAAGTAAAGCCATTTGGTCCTGTCCAACTGTAAGTATAATCTACAAACGATATTACTTCTCCCGTTGAGTTATTAATGACATCACCAACACCGCCAAAGACATTTATCTCTATAAAGCCATTAGGGTCTTGTCCACAGACTTCTTCTCCAACGACCCCTTCTGTGTATAAACTGTCTGGCTCTCTTAAAGTAACATTTCTCAACGACTCACAGCCCGTGGAGGAAGTAAACAATATAGCATATTCGCCTGCACATAAATTGTCTTGTGAGCTGTTAAAGTCAGAAGTGCTATAAAACGGAGCTCCAAAAACAGAATCGACATACCAATCCACAGTATATGCTTCATTAGGGTTAATAATGTTGACCGACAAAGAGGCGTCGCAATCGCTATAACAGCTGACATTATATCCGCCACTAGCAGGGCTAAAGAAGTTAGTAATTAGAATATTCTCAAGAATTTCAATACTTGACGATGCAGTATCGTTATTTGAGGAAACTGTTATTTCGTAAAACCCGCCGCCTAAACCATTGAGGATATAAACCTCTGAAGAAAAGATATCGTTAAAAATTGAACCATTTGGAAAGGTAATATCTATAGCATATGGTGACGTTAAAGAGGATGGCGGAATAACTTCTATTATACCATTACTGTTACATAAATCGTCTTGAATAACGCTAACTACTAAAGAATCACAGTAGTTGAGCGTTACAAAAATAGTGTCTGCACTTGTACAAGGTGTAGAAACAAAATATTCGCCCGTCTGATTTACGGTTATAGTTTGAGTTGTATCTCCAGTTGACCAAAGGTAAGTGTCATAATCTGAGCCGGCGTCTAAAACATAACTGCCCTCACAAACAAAGACGTCTGAGCCTAAGTCTATGGGGTCTTCATATTCACAAGAACCATCATCGCTCGTTGCAGATGGGTCATAATTACAGGCCACAACATCTGTACAGCCACAAATATCTATGGTAAGGTCTAAGGTCACTATACTGTCACAAGCTAGTGAATTGGTTAATGTGTAGGCAGCTGTGTTGTTACTCTCGGTATATGTTACACCGTCTATCCAAGTATATTCTTCGCAATGTACTTGTGTGTCTGTACCAAAAGTTGTTTGGTTTATTGTTAGGTTTAATGTCGCAGTGCTATCACAACCATTGGCGTTTTGTGTAAGGTAAGTGTATGTGCCACTTGCCGTATAAGTCGTGCCGTTCCACGTATAGGTGTCGCAGCTTTCAATCGTTGTTGTAGATTCTGTAGTCTCTAAAATAGTGAGGTCTAAAGTTACGATACTGTCACAACCTAATGAATTGGTTAATGTGTAGGTAGCTGTGTTGTTACTCTCGGTATATGTTACCCCATCTATCCAAGTATATTCTTCGCAATTTGATTGAACATCTGTACCAAATGTTGTTTCGTTGATTGTTAAATTCAAGGTCGCTGTACTATCGCAGCCATTGGCGTTTGTAGTCGTGTAAGTGTATGTACCACTTGTTGTATAAGTCGTGCCGTTCCACGTATAGGTATCACAAGATACTTCTGATGTTGTAGATTCTGTAGCTTCTAAAATAGTGAGTTCTAAGGTTACTATGCTATCACAGCCTGTTGAACTTGTCAAAGTAAAGCTTGCTGTCGTATTAGTTGCTGTGTAAGTAATGCCGTCTATCCAAGTATATTCTTCGCAATGTACTTGTGTGTCTGTGCCAAAAGTTGTTTGGTTTATTGTTAGGTTTAATGTCGCAGTGCTATCACAACCATTGGCGTTTTGTGTAAGGTAAGTGTATGTGCCACTTGCTGTATAAGTCGTGCCGTTCCACGTATAGGTGTCGCAGCTTTCAATCGTTGTTGTAGATTCTGTAGTCTCTAAAATAGTGAGGTCTAAAGTTACGATACTGTCACAACCTAATGAATTGGTTAATGTGTAGGTAGCTGTGTTGTTACTCTCGGTATATGTTACCCCATCTATCCAAGTATATTCTTCGCAATTTGATTGAACATCTGTACCAAATGTTGTTTCGTTGATTGTTAAATTCAAGGTCGCTGTACTATCGCAGCCATTGGCGTTTGTAGTCGTGTATAGGTGTATGTACCACTTTCCGTATAAGTCGTGCCGTTCCACGTATAGGTATCACAAGATACTTCTGATGTTGTAGATTCTGTAGCTTCTAAAATAGTGAGTTCTAAGGTTACTATGCTATCACAGCCTGTTGAACTTGTCAAAGTAAAGCTTGCTGTCGTATTAGTTGCTGTGTAAGTAATGCCGTCTATCCAAGTATATTCTTCGCAATGTACTTGTGTGTCTGTACCAAATGTTGTTTGGTTTATTGTTAGGTTTAATGTCGCAGTGCTATCACAACCATTGGCGTTTTGTGTAAGGTAAGTGTATGTGCCACTTGCTGTATAAGTTGTGCCGTTCCACGTATAGGTGTCGCAGCTTTCAATCGTTGTTGTAGATTCTGTAGTCTCTAAAATAGTGAGGTCTAAAGTTACGATACTGTCACAACCTAATGAATTGGTTAATATGTAGGTAGCTGTGTTGTTACTCTCGGTATATGTTACACCATCTATCCAAGTATATTCTTCGCAATTTGATTGAACATCCGTGCCAAATGTTGTTTCGTTGATTGTTAAATTCAAGGTCGCTGTACTATCGCAGCCATTGGCGTTTGTAGTTGTATAGGTGTATGCTCCACTTGTCCGAATAAGTCGTGCCGTTCCACGTATAGGTATCACAAGATACTTCTGATGTTGTAGATTCTGTAGCTTCTAAAATAGTGAGTTCTAAGGTTACTATGCTATCACAGCCTGTTGAACTTGTCAAAGTAAAGCTTGCTGTCGTATTAGTTGCTGTGTAAGTAATGCCGTCTATCCAAGTATATTCTTCGCAATGTACTTGTGTGTCTGTACCAAAAGTTGTTTGGTTTATTGTTAGGTTTAATGTCGCAGTGCTGTCACAACCATTGGCGTTTTGTGTAAGGTAAGTGTATGTGCCACTTGCTGTATAAGTTGTGCCGTTCCACGTATAGGTGTCGCAGCTTTCAATCGTTGTTGTAGATTCTGTAGTCTCTAAAATAGTGAGGTCTAAAGTTACGATACTGTCACAACCTAATGAATTGGTTAATATGTAGGTAGCTGTGTTGTTACTCTCGGTATATGTTACACCATCTATCCAAGTATATTCTTCGCAATTTGATTGAACATCCGTGCCAAATGTTGTTTCGTTGATTGTTAAATTCAAGGTCGCTGTACTATCGCAGCCATTGGCGTTTGTAGTTGTATAGGTGTATGCTCCGCTTTCCGAATAAGTCGTGCCGTTCCACGTATAGGTATCACAAGATACTTCTGATGTTGTAGATTCTGTAGCTTCTAAAATAGTGAGTCTAAAGTTACGATGCTGTCACAGCCTCTTGAATTGTAATAGTAGGTAGCTGTGTTTAGTTACTATCGGTATAGTTAATGCCGTCTATCCAAGTATATTCTTCGCAATTTGAAACATCTGTGCCAAAGTGTTGTTTCGTTTATTGTTAGGTTCAAGGTCGCAGCGCTATCTTGGCGTTTTGTGTAAGGTAAGTGTATGTGCCACTTGCTGTATAAGTTGTGCCGTTCCACGTATAGGTGTCGCAGCTTTCAATCGTTGTTGTAGATTCTGTAGTCTCTAAAATAGTGAGGTCTAAAGTTACGATACTGTCAAACCTAATGAATTGGTTAATGTGTAGGTAGCTGTGTTGTTACTCTCGGTATATGTTACACCATCTATCCAAGTATATTCTTCGCAATTTGATTGAACATCTGTACCAAATGTTGTTTCGTTGATTGTTAAATTCAAGGTCGCTGTACTATCGCAGCCATTGGCGTTTGTAGTCGTGTAAGTGTATGTACCACTTGTTGTATAAGTCGTGCCGTTCCACGTATAGGTATCACAAGATACTTCTGATGTTGTAGATTCTGTAGCTTCTAAAATAGTGAGTTCTAAGGTTACTATGCTATCACAGCCTGTTGAACTTGTCAAAGTAAAGCTTGCTGTCGTATTAGTTGCTGTGTAAGTAATGCCGTCTATCCAAGTATATTCTTCGCAATGTACTTGTGTGTCTGTACCAAATGTTGTTTGGTTTATTGTTAGGTTTAATGTCGCAGTGCTGTCACAACCATTGGCGTTTTGTGTAAGGTAAGTGTATGTGCCACTTGCTGTATAAGTTGTGCCGTTCCACGTATAGGTGTCGCAGCTTTCAATCGTTGTTGTAGATTCTGTAGTCTCTAAAATAGTGAGGTCTAAAGTTACGATACTGTCACAACCTAATGAATTGGTTAATATGTAGGTAGCTGTGTTGTTACTCTCGGTATATGTTACACCATCTATCCAAGTATATTCTTCGCAATTTGATTGAACATCCGTGCCAAATGTTGTTTCGTTGATTGTTAAATTCAAGGTCGCTGTACTATCGCAGCCATTGGCGTTTGTAGTTGTATAGGTGTATGCTCCGCTTTCCGAATAAGTCGTGCCGTTCCACGTATAGGTATCACAAGATACTTCTGATGTTGTAGATTCTGTAGCTTCTAAAATAGTGAGGTCTAAGGTTACTATACTATCACAGCCTGTTGAACTTGTCAAAGTAAAGCTTGCTGTCGTATTAGTTGCTGTGTAAGTAATGCCGTCTATCCAAGTATATTCTTCGCAATGCACTTGTGTGTCTGTACCAAATGTTGTTTGGTTTATGGTTAGGTTTAATGTCGCAGTGCTGTCACAACCATTGGCGTTTTGTGTAAGGTAAGTGTATGTGCCACTTGCTGTATAAGTTGTGCCATTCCAAGTATAGGTGTCACAACTTTCAATCGTTGTTTCTGAAATAAGAACTTCAGCATCTTCCACATCTACTCCCAAAGATACTACACAGTCATTGTCGTCTCTTACTTCAATAATGTATGTTCCTGCAAAAGAAGCTAGTCCAGTAAATTCTCCTGATGATTGCCACGCTCCTCCATCTATTCTGTAGTCGTAAGGGGCTTGACCTCCTGTCGCTACTACTTCCACACTGCCGTCAGAACCGCCATAACATGTTACACCAATATTATTTAATAATGATAGCTCTAAGCCCTGTACAACATCTATAACTGTGAACGTATTTGTATGTGTACAGCCGTTATTGTCTTCTATCTCTAGAGTATAATCACCTGCTTCTAAAGAACTGATATCTTCTTGTGTTGAAGTAAAGCCGTTAGGGCCCGTCCAACTGTAAGTATAATCTACAAAAGATATAACTTGACCTGTCGAGTTATTTATCACGTCACCTACACCACCAAAGACATCTAAATTTATAAAGCCGTTAGGGTCTTGTCCGCAGACTTCTTCTCCAACGACTCCTTCTGTATATAAACTGTCTGGCTGTCTGACAGTGAAGTTTCTCGTAGACTCACAGCCTGTAGAAGAGGTGAACAAGATGGTGTATTCGCCAGCACATAAATTATCTTGAGTACTGTTAAAGTCTGTGGTGCTGAAAAACGGAACCCCGAAAACAGAATCGGTGTACCAATCAATAGTATATGTCTCTGACGAATTGAATATATTGACCGATAAAGAGGCATCGCAATCGCCATAACAGCTAACATTATAACCACTACTAGCAGGGCTAAAGAAGTTAGTGTTTAAAGTGTTTTCTAAAAGCTCAACCGAAGATGATGCCGTATCGTTATTTGATGAAACTGTTATTTCGTAAAAACCTCCGCCTAAACCATTAAGAGTGAGAACTTCAGTTGAGAAATTATCATTAAAAATAGAGCCGTTTGGGTAAATAATATCTATGGCGTATGGTGGTGTTAGAGAAGAAGGTGGGATAATTTCTAATATACCATTACTGTTACATAAATCGTCTTGAATAACATTAACGACCAAAGAGTCACAATAGTTAAGCGTTACAAAAACAGCATCTGTATTAGAGCAAGGTGTAGAAACGGTATACTCCCCCGTCTGATTTACTGTTATGGTTTGTGTAGTTTCACCTGTTGACCAAAGGTAGGTGTCATAGCCTGAGCCGGCGTCTAAAATATAACTCCCCTCACAAACAAAAACATCTGAACCTAAATCTAATGGGTCTTCGTATTCGCAAGAACCATCATCGCTCGTTGCAGAGGAGTCATAATTACAGGCTAAAGCATCTGTACAACCACAAATATCTATGGTGAGGTCTAAGGTCACTACACTGTCACAGCCTTCTGTAATAAGAAAAGTATATGTAGCCGTTGTGTTACTCTCAGTATATGTTACTCCATCAATCCAGGTGTATTCTTCACAATGTACTTGTGTGTCTGTGCCAGTACTATTTTCAACAATTGTTAAATTTAAAGTAGCTGTACTATCGCAGCCATTTGCGTTAGTAGTCGTATAAGTGTGCGTGCCACTTTCCGTATAAGTCGTGCCGTTCCATGTGTAAGCTTCACAACTTTCTATTGTAGTTTCTGAAGTAAGGACTTCGGCATCTTCTATATCTACATCCAAGAGTACTATACAGTTATTGCCATCCTTAACTTCAACCGCATAAGTTCCTGAAGATAGTCCTGTGAATACTCCTGATGACTGCCACGCTCCTCCGTCTATTCTGTATTCATAGGGGGCCAAACCTCCTGTTGCTGCTACTTCCAAGCTGCCATCAGAGCCACCGTTACAAGTGATTCCTTCACTATTTAGCTCGGCTAATTCTAGGCCTTGAAAAACATCAACAACATTGAAACTACTCGTGTACGTACAGCCATTGTTATCTTCTACTTCAAGGGTATAATTTCCCGCCTCTAAAGAGCTAATATCTTCTTGTGAAGAGGTATATCCATTGGGCCCTGTCCAACTGTAAGTGTAATCAATAAAATTTATGACTTGTCCTGTGGCATTGTTTATAGCCTCCCCAACGCCACCAAAAACATCTACTTCTATGTAGCCGTTTGGATCTGGTTCGCAGACTTCTTCACCGCTGACTCCTTCTGTATACAAACTATCTGGCTCGCGAATTGTAAATTCTCTTACTGACTCACAACCAGAAGAAGAAGTGAATAAAATGGCATATTCGCCAGCACACAAATTATCTTGACTAGAGCTAACCTCTGAACTGCTATAAAAAGGCGCTCCAGAAACAGAGTCCATATACCAGTCTACAGTATACGTCTCAGAAGGATTAATAATATTAATAAATAAGGAGGCGTCGCAATCGCCATAACAGCTTATATTGTATCCTCCAGTAGAAAAAGATGGGCTGTAAAAATTAGTGTTTAATTCTATTTGTGGTAAATCAACAGAAGCAAAGGAAGTGTCATTTCCTGAAAATACTGTTATTTCGTACAAACCGCCATTAAGATTTGAAAGTGTAAAACCAGCATCGTTATAGGCAAATGTGAATACTGAATTATTGGGGTAAATTACCTCTAAGTTATAAGGAGGAGACATATTAGTTGGTGTAATAATCTCCATAATTCCATTTGCGTCACAAACATCATCTTGTAAAATATTAACCTCAAGAGAATCTACAACACTAGCACTTGTGCTTGAAAAACTGCTTTGCTCTACTATATTTATTTCTTCAAAATGGGCTGAAATGGCATTGTTAGAAATGCCCGACTCTGCTTTATTGACGGCCCTAACCTCCCCGCATTTAGCAAAAAAAATAAATGTTGAAAGGAGTAAAACAGATAAAACTAGACGCATATCTTAACTTGTTAGGGTTCATTCCAAAAATAAAAAAAAAGAAGACACTTATCACAAAAAGTCATTCGTTGGCTTTCCTGCAACAACTTATTTGAAAAATGCTAGTCAATAATTAGTCTTTTTTCTACGGTTCCGTCATCATAAAACTCAATAAATAGGGGGTTGTTTTTTTGTTGAATATCTCGCCCTAAAAAATCAAACCTTCTAATGGGTTTTCTATCTTTTGTATATGAATGGATTGTTGAGGGTGTGCTCATCATTAGACTAAAGAATTCCCATATTTCTTCTTCAACACTATAGTCATCCGCTCCCCAGTTATGTCCTCCGTTTTCGTATTTATACAGCCATAACTGCTTATAATTCAAGGGTGAGCTGTATTTTGACCGTATTGTTATTCTCTGATTATTGTTCAGGTTTGGCATCGTATCAATGACCAAATCCGTGAAGTTGTGTTGATTTAAAAAAATGCTGACAATTGAATCTACTGACAAATAAGCCCCCCAATAATCGTCTGTTACATCCCCTTCATAAAGAGTTACATAATCATTCGTTCCGTGCTTAATAAAAAGTGGCATTGGTACTTTTGGATTACAGCCATTGTCATTCAAAAAATTGTACCAAATTCCTCCAGCTACGGGAGCTACAGCTTTAATCTTTCCGTTTGATTGACAGGCTAATAGGTAGCATAGTTCTCCGCCATTGGACATGCCTGTTCCAAAGGTATTTTCAACGCTTAAGTTGTACGTTTCTTGCAAATATGTCGCAAGGGAAAGTATAAAGCCTACATCATCAACCGACTCGTTTTGGTGAAAATCATAGCCAACATTCCAAAAATTATTACCTGAACCATCGACTGTTCCTTCTGGATAACAAACTGCAAAGCCATAATTATCGGCAAGCTCATTCATTGTGCAAGAGTTCATCATTCCTTGTGCGGTACCGCTATAGCCATGCCCAACAAAAACTAGAGGGGCATTATCTTCCAGTTTATCAGGTGAATAATAAATGTATTGTCTGATAATGCCGTCATGTGAAAAACTAAAGTTCTCTTGTCCAAAAACAAGTGCTGGAACAACTAAAATTAGGGCAAAATAGAGCTTCATTATGAGAATGGGGTTAGGTTAGGGTAAAGCTACAAAAAATATCCCGCTCAATTTAGCGGGATAAAAAACGCATTAACCAAATACTATTAAAAAAGGCTGTATGACCCTTGTAGAGCTAATACTCTGACTTATATTTTGAAAATTTAGTAACTTTGATACTCTAAAACCTTTACAAATGTCAAAATACGTTTTATCAATTTTATTATGTGTCGGATTGCTGTTTACGGCATGCGAGAAAACCGATATTCAAGATGTTGAAGTAGTGAGTAACGATGCCTTAGAGCTAAGGTCGGAACTACAAGAAGATGGATATGTTGAAACTATATCGGATTCAATTGTCAAAGAAGAGTGCTATTTTGAAGAGTGGGATAAAACCGTTTTAACGCCTGTTTCAGGATTAATTGAGTTCCATGATGAAAATGACAATTGGGTAGCCTCTATTGATTTTGGAGACGGTGAATGTGACGAGTGGGCAACTAAAACTTGGGATACAAGCGTATTTACTGAGGATACTTCTGGTACAAGCACTTTTTCTGTTTTTGAATTTAAATCAAAAAAAGAGTAAGCTCGGGCTAGGATTTCTGAATCAATACATTAACCCTTAATTTGTTGAGTGATGAGAACTATCATGGTTTTTATGCTTTTTCTGTTTGCTGCATCAGTAAGTGCACAATCGTATTTTCCGCCAAATAACTCTTCAGAATGGGATACCCTTTCACCGTCAAACTTTGACTGGTGTCCAGATAAAATTGATAGTTTATATGGCTTTTTGGATGAGGCTAACAGCAAGTCTTTTATTCTTCTGAAGGACGGTAAAATTGTTTTAGAACAGTATTTTGACGAACATACAGACAGCTCGTATTGGTATTGGGCATCGGCAGGTAAAACGCTGAGCTCGTTTCTCTTGGGTATTGCTCAAGAGGAGGGTTTTTTGAATATTAACGACACAACATCTGATTATCTAGGAAGCGGCTGGACTTATTCCTCGCCTGAAGAAGAAGAAAAAATAACCATTTGGAATCAGCTTACTATGACAAGTGGCCTTGACGATGGCGTTTCAAATCCTTTCTGTACTGATGACAGCTGTCTTATCTACTTGGCTGAGCCTGAAACAAGATGGGCATACCACAATGCTCCTTATACTCTGTTAAGACCGGTATTAGAAAATGCCACTGGACAAGGCATAAATATATATGCAAATCAAAGGCTGCTGAACCCTATTGGCATGGATGGTATTTTCAGCTATGTTGGCTACGACAATGTTTTTTCAAGTACAACAAGGAGTATGGCTCGTTTTGGTTTATTAATTCAAAATAATGGCGAATGGGATGGAACTCAAATTCTGTCTGACGAAAACTACTTTAGTCAGATGGTCAATAGCTCGCAAGCTTTAAACGAATCGTATGGCTACTTGTGGTGGCTTAATGGAAAGTCAAGTTTTATGTTGCCAGGAACTCAATTTGTCTTTGACGGCAGCCTTTTCCCAAACGCCCCAAATGATGTAATCGCAGCACTCGGCAAAAACGGCCAGATAATAAATGTTGTACCTTCTGAAAATATGGTGTGGATTAGAATGGGGAATGCAACATCAACTGAGCTTGTTGAGACTAATCTTAATATAGGCATATGGAATTATATCAATGATTTAAGCTGTGTCTCTACTGTGGAAAGCTTTTCAAACACCTATTCAAAAAAGCTAATTAAAATCGTTGATGTCTTCGGCAGGGAAACTAGTGAATTGAAAAACACACCCCTCTTTTACCTCTATGAGGGTGGTTTAGTTGAGAAAAAGATAATTATTGAATGAGTTTTTGATAGAACTTCAAGAGCTTCTCAAGATTTAACAACTTTAAATTTTTTCGACGTATTGGTTGAATTGATTTTCAGTATGTAAATGCCGCTACTTAGACTAGAAAGGTTTATACTTAATTTGTTACTATTCGCTACTACAACCCTACCGCTTAAAAGGAATTGACCACTAATGGTATAAACCTCAAAGCTTGAAAAATGAGTTAAACTAAAATTGGAGCTAATGTTTATCGATGATTTAAATGGGTTGGGAAAAACTTCAAAATGTGCTTCTTCAAAATTCGTAGTAGTCGAGACATTCTCATAGCAATCTTCAGGAACTAAAAAAGAATCTTTTATTAAACCGTTTATTTTAGATTCTACAATAGACTCTTCAGAAGTATGGTTATAAAAGGCACTGTTAATTATATTGAAATCTGCACCCATAAAATCTTGAAAAAGAGTTGCAAAGGTCTGCCTATAATCATACTGTACGGTTTCAATTTGATAGTTATTGTCACTATTAGCTTCAGTCAAATCTGGGTTAATTCCTGAAACACCTGCTTGAATAGGCTTCCCAAAAACAAACATAGGTGACACTTGACCGTGGTCTGTTCCCAAATTACCATTTTCAGCTGCTTTTCTTCCAAATTCAGAATAGGTTACGCCAACGACATCATCAGCAATGCCTTGAGCATCTAAGTCATTAAAAAACGTTTCAACAGCTGTTGAAAGCTCAGTTAAAAGTTCATGATGTTCTCCGATTGGACTTCCTGAATCTTGCACCTGATTGTTATGTGTATCAAAGCCTGAAATTTTAACTAGATATACTTTTGAGTTCAAGCCACCGCTAATCAATTTAGCCACTGTTTTCAATTGATCCGCCAGATTAGTATCAGGGTAGCTTATGGAGTTTGTTCCGCTATTAAAGGCATCAGAAATGGA
Organism: Flavobacteriales bacterium; assembly: GCA_965277895.1. Taxonomy (GTDB): domain Bacteria; phylum Bacteroidota; class Bacteroidia; order Flavobacteriales; family UBA7312. Next base: position 372,180 of record CBDIDR010000001.1, on the reverse strand, counting down.
TTGTGAGTATTGATTAGAAAGATTGTCAACGCCAACAACATATTCTAACTCCGTTCCATAATGCGAATTTGGAAAGGATTGAGGCGGTTGGCCAGATAATCCAGACAAAACTGAATAAAACCCTGAGGGGTCTTGACCTGTGATATTTAAAGCCATTCCATGATTATGATTGCCAATAAAATCTAAGGCTATACTTTTTGATCCAATCTGAACAGCAAGAGGATATGAAGCGTTGAGTTCATCGACGTAATTAAGCTCCATAAATCGTCCAACCCATCCTGACTCGGTGCCATTCAACCAACTATTTCCATCGTTTCCAGTAGACATAATATCTTTTGAAGTAAAATGGCTTCTATTGTGGGAAGGGTATCCTACTGATTGGATAAGTTTTAGCCATCCATTATCGTACATAGATTTAAAACTTGTTAGTGCAGGGTTTAAACCAACTTGCTGATTTTCAGCTAAGGTGCTGTCTAAAGTGATGTAGCTGTTTAAGCCAGAGTTAGCTACTTTAATATTGGGCCTCAACGAGCTGTAGGTGTCGTATTGGTTAATTGGAATGATAGTATTCAAGCCATCATTTCCGCCTTTTAGATTTATAAGCACTAATTTTCTATGAGAAAAATCACATTCATCCAACGACAACTGCTTAAGCATAGCTTTCATTTCGAATGGCAACAAGCCTATGGCTGATGCAGTTGCTGATAGTTTAATAAAATCTCTTCTCTTCATTAATTTAGTCTTTAACGCTACATAAGCTGAAATTCAGCTGAGTTAACCATTGATGCTATTAGTGAATTAAGTCGCGTTCTAACAATAACGTCATCGCCATCATTGACATACATATTCCACGCTCCCGTCCAATAATACTCTTCGTAATCTTCTAGCACTATGTCAACAAAGTATTGAATCCTTTCCTGCTCAATAGATTCTGGAAACAGATAATTTGACAGCTCTGTTACTAAATCATTAATATTACTAGGGTTTTGAATATGTTCAGAAACAAATGCCACAGCATCTATCTGTGTAAAAATATTTGCGTTTGGAAATATTTTATTTTTACCGGTAATTAAGCTTTCAATTAATTTATAGCGTGCTATGATTGTACTTGAAGTAAACCAATGCCTATCATAATCAGGCTCTTGATAGTGAGCTGGAAAACCAGCTACCGTTTCAGGATTAAAGAAGTTCATACCTGAAGACCCAAAAAAGGAATTGTGTAAAAATTTTCTAAAAAATTTACCCCAATATTCTTCTGCAGACGTGTTTGGGTCAGGAATAGAGATTTGAAAAAATGTGAAAACTTCATTTACCAGTTGCAATGGACTTTTAATTATAGCGCCAACAATCTCATCATTATCTATATCGTCTGCTTGGTCAAAAAAGTGCTTGCTAGATAAAAGAGTTTTTACCGTTGGTAAAATAGTGTAGTTGTCTGCAATGAGTTGTTGTGATAGCGGCTCTATAATTTCTGATTCTACCTCATCGCCCCATTCGCTTTTGACGAAAAATCGATACAGTTTTCTACAATATGCTCTTGCTGTTTCCGCCTGATTAAAAACCATATCAACAAAGTCATCTAATTCTTGATTCATACCTTCCTCCGTATCCTGACCTATAATTTCGGTATTGTTGAAAGCGTCACTGAAAAGCTTATTAGTAGTGTCGTGTTTACTTATGTCATTATATCCTATTGGTAAATTGGTTTCTTCATCAATTATTGATCTGTCATTTTTTTTCCTAAAACCTGTAAAAACTTTAGCCGCCTGTTGAACATCTTGTTCTGTATAATTAGTGTAATTGTCATCACCAATTTGAGGCCCTTTCAAAATGGTAAATAGTTCGAGAAATTCACGCGCATAATTTTCATTTGGATTGTTGGCGTGGTTATCTGTATTGTTGAGGTATTCAAGCATGGCGTTATCTAGCGTAATCTTTTTTGCAAGCGCTTTGAAATTACCTAATGCATGAAAATCTAATAATCTTAGATAATCAAAAAAATAAGTCGATGCCCCCGCATCGCTATTATTAGAAACTGTAAATGATGTAAAGAGAAAATATGATAATTTATGCTTTATGCTGAACTGATTGATTGCATTGTACCACCACCAAGCACCTACATATGCTCGCTTTTTATCTTGTGTTGAAAAACTATTTGGCAATTCGCTAGAGCTTGTCCAATACCCATCATTTTGCCAATCAAAAGGCTCTGAAATTATATACTCCTCATCAGAGGATAAAAAGGAGAGTGCATCAGAAGCTGACATTGCTGCAATAGCATCAATATTAGATTTAGAATAGTTAAAAGTAGCTCTTCTTAATAGGTGCTTTGCTTTACGCAAACCCAGAACTTGTGTATAAGGCATAAGTAAATCACTCATACTATGCAATTTACATATTTTCAAACAAAAAAACCTAGATCTATTTTAGCGACTTCAAATTAGATGACATTCTAATAAGAACAATGATCGGAAGTAGTGCTAATACCCCATGCAATAAGGTAAAAATCGTTCTGATTACGATTCCTTAAGTTGGGATTTTGGTGACGGAATTACCATTAATGAAGATACGGTTAACTCTTATACCTATTCAGAAGTAAGCGATTACACAATTGCCTTGACTACTGTCAACAGCCTTGGTTGTGAAAAGACCTTCAACAAACAGATTACACCTGAAATAAGCATTCCATTTTTTGCTCCAAATGCGTTCACACCGGATAAAGACGATTTAAACGAAGTGTTCATGCCAATCTTAAGTTGTCACGTAAACTTTGAGTTTTGGGTTTTTAACAGATGGGGAGAAAACATATTTTATTCCAATGATATCAATAAAGGTTGGGACGGCACTTACAAAAACCAACTTTCACCAATTGGTATTTACTCTTGGAAAGCTAGATACGATGGCACAAAGGTTAATCAAGTGAAATTTGGTGAGGTGCGCCTCATGCACTAAAAAAAGCGGAAAACTATCTCAAAATGAGATGAATTCCGCTTTGGTGGGCCCACCTGGGCTCGAACCAGGGACCAACGGATTATGAGTCCGCTACTCTAACCAACTGAGCTATAGGCCCAAAATTTAGACTGCAATATTACGCTTTTGTTGAGTATCTTGCAACCCTTTACAAAGAATGAAAGACATTAAAAACATATTATTTGATTTGGGCGGTGTTCTCTATCACATCGATTATAATCTTACCAAAGTAGCTTTCGAAAAACTAGGTGTTAACGATTTCAACACGCATTATAGTCAACAACGGCAAAATAAGCTTTTCGATAATCTTGAAACAGGAAAAATTAGTTCAAAAGAATTTATTTCTAAAATGCTTGAAATTCTTCCTCATTCTAGCGAAGAAGATATCGTAGATGCATGGAACGCTTTACTCATAGGGTTTACTAAAGAAAATTTAAACCTACTGGAGTATCTCTCAGATAAATACAAGCTCTACCTCCTATCCAATACTAATACCATTCATATAGAGAAGATTAATAGTGAATTGCAAGACCTCTTTGGATACACCGCATTAGATGAGTTTTTCGAAAAAACCTATTTGTCTCATGAAATAGGAAGGCGAAAGCCAGATGTTGAAACTTTTGAATGGCTACTAAAAGATGCTGGCATTAAGGCTGAAGAAACCCTATTTATAGAGGATTCTATCCAACATGTAGAGTCAGCTGACAAAGTGGGTATAAAAACAGTTCTGTGGAGCTCAAATAAGCCGATTACGGCCTTTTTTCTTGACAAAGCTCAATAAGTACTCCATTAGTGCTTTTTGGATGTAGAAAGCATATTTTCTTGTTGTCCGCACCGTCTTTGGCTTCTGTATGAATAAGCTCAAAGCCTTCGGCTTGTAAACGTTCCATTTCCGATTGAATATCATCAACCTCAAAAGCTATGTGGTGAATGCCCTCTCCTCGTTTTTCTATAAACTTAGCAATGGGGCTATCTGCTTGAAGAGCTTGAAGCAGTTCTATCTTGGTGTCTCCGACTTTAAAAAAGGATGTAGATACGCCTTCCGATTCCACTTCTTCAACCTTGTAATGTGATTGATTGAATAGCTTCTCAAATAAGGCATTGGCATTAGAAAGGTCTTTTACTGCTATTCCTATATGTTCAACTTTCTTCATAAAACAAAACTAAAAAAAAAGGGCGGTGAAAAACACCGCCCTTCCAAATATTATATTCTAGTTTATTAGAATCCAACGTTTAGAGAAATCCAAGTTTTTGTGAACTCGTTAGCAGCATCTCTATCAGATGTAGCGTAGTTTACAGATAAACCTGAATTGTCAGATAAAGAGTATCCTAATGAAAGATCCATTACAGAATAATCGATAGTCTCATCTTCAGAAGTAATTGTGTGCATAGTAGCTCCAATCATGAAGTCACCCATTGCATAAGAACCACCGAAAGTCACGTCAGTACCTTCATAAGTCATAGTAGAATATTCCATACCAGAACCGTAGAAGTCACCGAAACTACCTGATGCCATGTAGAAACCATTCTCACCGTACATATCGTATCCAGCGTGAACAGTTAAGTCATCATTAACACCGTAAGATACACCTAATGAAGTAAGGTCCATTTCTGTACCGTTGTTGTCATTTGTGTAATAACCTAAAGATAATTCAGCACCGTTGTCCATTGCATAAGTTGCATCTAGACCCATTGAAGTGTTTTCTGAACCTGATAAATCTTCAGTAGTGTTAACATATAAAAGATTGAAGCCCATAGCTCCCATATCTTTACCGATGTTAGCGTACATAGTAGTAGCGTCATAAGCACCTGTCATGTCAGTAGCAGCATATCCAACGTGTACATCAGCGAAATCGTTGTTGATTCCGAATAAGAAACCGTCCCATGTGTTACCATTTCCTTGTACCCAGTTGTTGTCTCCTAAAATACGACCACTTCCAAAGTTTAATGCCATACGACCAGCAGTAAATGAAGCAAAATCCATTAGATTAGTCGTAGCGTAAGCCTGACGTAATGAATTTGTAAATGTTTCACTTGCAACTGCACCTAAAGTAGCAGAAGAGTTAATTTCAGCGTAAACGCTTACTGCCTCTCCTCCGAATTCAACAGCAGCTCTTACTCTTTGCTCCGTACTCGTAGCATCATCAGTCGAATTAACTCTTGTTCTAGAGTCAACAGACCAATCTTGTGCAGAAACTGTTGTTGCTAGTCCTAACGTTAAAGCTAGAACAAAATGCAAATTCTTTTTCATAATAAATTTAGTTAAAATTGGTTAATAACGGTCGCAAGATGCAAATTTATTCTATAACCACCAAAAAAAATCAATTTGTTCTTCTTAACACGCTAGTGTTGATAATAGAGGGTATATGGTACCTGTGTATTAAGACAAAAACCTTATAACTCTTTGATTTTCAGCGTTTTGAACATCTTCTTTTGGTTGTGTCAAAAAGACACTAAAATCATATGATAATAATGGCCCTTGGAGTACTCCTCTAGTGCCAAGACCATTAAATACACCAATTCTGTCGTATTTTGGGTGCAACCCTATCAAAAACCTACGGTCTTTTACCGTTGGACGAACTCCCGCTTCACTAGTAACTACCTCAAAATCTACTTCTAATATCTCTTGCACCTTAGCCCTTAAGAAATCTTGCCCTTCACTAGTAAGCTCATCTGTGAAATCTGTGTGGTTATAGGTCGCTCCTACCGTATAAAGGTGATTTCCTAAAGAAAGAATATACACACCCTTACTTATTATACTATCAAAATGGTCAACTTCTGGTATGCGTATAGTCAAAACCTCTCCCTTTGTAGGTGTAAGCGGCAGTTTACTGAATAAAGGGTTGTGCATTACCCTAAAGCCTTCACAGAAAATAATGGTTTTAGCTTCAATATCTTTATAGGTGTTATTTTCAGGCATAAAAGCAGAAAAATCAAACTCCTCCTCTAGCAGATTACAAACTGTTTTAAAGTATGCTCGAGAGGAATCCAAAAACACATTAGTATCAAGGTGTCCTGAGGGGCTTATACTAGCAGAGCCAAAATCATCTTTCAAATATGAAGAATGATTGGCCTGCTTAAAGCCTTGAATATACTCCTGCATCTCTGTATTGCTGTATTTTACTTGCCATTGGTGTTTGACCTCGTCATTCGAAAACAACCTTAGGATAGGCTTAAGATGTAAAAAGGTCGTATGAAGCTTTTTCTCTAATTCCTGATAACGTTCAATCGCTTTAGGTAAAAAATTATGGGCATTGAATGAAGGAATGCAGCGTTTCATCCCTACTGGATTGATTATACCTGCAGCAACTCGGCTAGAAGAAGCTCTAAGGTTTTTATCAATAATTGTAACAGAATATTCTTTCTCTAGTAGGTCGTGTGCTAAAAGCGTGCCAGCAAGACCCTGACCAATAATTAAGAAGTCGACCTTTTTCATTGAAGTTTAAATAGGTCTCAAAGGTAATTAATAAAGTTGTTTTTACCAGTAGTAGGAATGGCGTCTTTTTCGCTTGTCATTTATATTAAAGCCTAGGCAGATTTCATGAGACCCCGAAGCAACAGAACTTATTGAACTAATTCCATAATCATAGGAATAGGAAATATTCATTGAGCCTGCTCTTACTCCAGCTATGACAACTAAGGCTTGTGAGCTTCTAAGTGATAAGCCCGCCCAATATGAGTTATTGAATAAAAAACGTGTGTTAAAATCAACTTGTACAGGACCGACTTCCGTGCCTTTAACTAATAGAGAAGGTTCTATCTGTAAATCAGAATACACATTAAAGACATATCCTGCATTGGCATAGTAATGTCTAACCTTATCGTTATCTCCAAAAATTGGAGATATTGCTTCCTTAAAAGTAGATTCAAACAATTGATGAGCGGCAACAGATAAAAAGTAATTTTCTGAATACAAATACGCCCCTACATTAGCATCTGGCACTATCTTAGAATACTTTCCGCCTTGGAACTCCGGATCTGGGTTGTTAAATTCAAGCTCATCCATTTTTAAGCTATGTTGGCTCAGCTGACCGCTTAAACCTAATGACAATCGAGTGTCATTATCATCATCTAGTTGTAAATGATAGGCAAACGCAAGGTTTACTGATAAATGGCTGTATGGACCTGTCTGGTCTTGCATGATAATTGCGCCTACACCAATTTCATCGAAAGCTACCGGCATGTGATAACTTAATATGTTTGTTTGAGGGGCTATAGAGCCCAAAGAAGACCATTGAGTCCTCGAGCTAATTTTGATGGGAAAATACGGCTTAGACCCCGCAACTGCTGGGTTAAGAATAAAATCATTAGAGATATATTGACTAAACATCGGCAACTGCTGTGATTGAACAGCAGTAGTAGATATCATTAATAAAATTAGTAGTAGTCTCATATCTAGTTTTTATCGAACAATTGTTACTGTTCCCACTGTAGGCTCTTCGCCATTGTTTAGGGTAATCACATAGTAATATGTAGCAGAAGGTAAAGGCTCGTTATTATACATTCCTTGCCAAGCACCATCCCAGGCATTTATATAGGATTTGGTAGAGTAAACTCTATCGCCCCACCTGTTGAATACTTCAACTAATCCGTCTGGGTACAGCTCAATATTGTCTATGTGCCAATAATCGTTGTTTTGGTCACCATTTGGTGAAAATGCAGAATAGGCATTTATACATATACCCTCCCCTTCTGGCACAATAGCCTCTGTTGCTGAGATACAGCCATTTGCATCTGTAACCGTTAGCAAATAAGAGCCTGATTGAATATTATCATTTACTGAATTTTCGGAGAAATTATCCCACTCAAAGGAATAAGGAAGATACCCTCCAGAAACTAAAGCCTCTACACTGGCGTCGTTATTGTCCGCACAAGACGGTTCTTGCACCAAAAGGTCTATTTGAATAGGAATAATTGGGTCAATAGTAAAAGACTCTTCTCTTTCACATCCGTTAAAGTCTGTTACAAGCACTGAATAGGAACCAGGGTCAGTAATTTGAATTAATTCGGTTGTTTCATTGTTTGTCCAAAGGTAAGAGTAAGGCACTTGTCCTCCGGAAGTTAATACCAATGCTGAAGCAATAGGACTCTCTTCACAAATGTTGGTGTATTCCACAAAAGCCGTAATTGAGTCAGGTTGCACAAGACTTTCAGATGCACTTATTTCACACCCGAACTGATCTGTCATCGTAACTGTATAATCGCCAGGAGCTAAAGATACTGCCGTTAAGGTTGTTTGAGCGTTGGCATCGTTCCAAAGCACTGTAAAATTAGAGGTCGGATTAGCATTATTTAATACGGCTTGTATTTCTCCTGAGTTAGGAATGTTACAATCTAATGGAGTAACATTAAGAGTAATAGTTGGTTGTGTAACCTCAAAATCTTCATTGAGTTGACAGCCGTTTGCATCTGTAATAATTACTGAATAATTCCCAGCAAGAAGCTGAGTAGCGGTGTTTTGAGTAGAGCCATTGGACCACAAAAACGTATAATTTGGGCTTCCTCCAGAAGGATTGGCTAATGCCGAACCGTTAACGTCTCCAGAACACCCAAGATTAACAATACTTAAGTTAGATACTATTGTAGCGGGCTGAGGGACAAATACGTTTGTAATATCAGAAATACATCCGTTTGCATCCGTTATGCTAACTCCATAATTATTTTCGGCAAGTCCTGAAACAGTAAGCGGTACTTGATTGTTAGATTGGTAGACGGCATCTACAAAATAAGAATAATTGCCTGATCCACCTGCTCCCTCAATAGTTACTTCACCATCAGCCAAACCAAAACAACTCACTGAATCAATAGTAATTGAGGCAACAATAAGCTCTGCTGGAGGTATAACCTCAAAATTTAAGGTGTTAGAGCTACAGCCGTTGACATCAAACAGTGAAAAAGATTGTGTTCCCGCTGAAAAGCCCGATACCTGATTGTTAGCCGGAAGGTTAATCAACACTGGATTTGGAGGCAGTGAATAACTGTATGCGCCTGTTCCGCCATTTGCTTGTATCTCAATGGTAGCATCTGATGATAATGGGCAGCTTAATTGCGAACCATTATAATCTGAAACTACTGTCACCGAATTTAAGGATAGTGCGTCAGGCTCATTTAGGGTAAAATTATCTTGAGATGAACAACCGTTGACATCCTCTATATAAACATTAATTGTGGATGCCGATAAGTTTGTAAAAACTGGTGACCCTTGAGCTGTTACACCATTATCTAAAGAATATGTGTAGCCTCCTGCACCACCTACAGCTTGTATGGTAATTTCGCCGTCCGAGAAACCATTACAGCTAATTGGAGAGCTCACAATTACAGGGTCTTGAAATAACGGTTGTGGGGACTGGAGGTTAATTACCTCTGCAGAAGACAAACATAAATTGGTGTCTCTAGCAATAAGCGTATAATTACCTGCAGGCAAGCCATAAACACTATCCCCTTCTGCGGCTGAATATGGGAAGGTCAAACCGCCATCTATACTGAAATCATAAGATGGTGTACCACCAGAAGCGATAAAACTAACTGCTCCGTTAGTAGAGTCTGTACAACTGACATCATAACCAGAATAATCAAGTAAGGATGTTAAAGTTAAATCTACTGGTGTTGGATTTATGACCAGTGTGTTGAGGGACAAACTACAATCGTTTGCGTCTGTTACTGATATTGAGGGTGATCCAGCACAAATATTATTAGCAATGTTAGAATTGCCATAATCTACTCCGTCAACCTCATAATTGTAAGGGGCAGTTCCTCCTGTATTAATTATGGTTAAAACAGCATCACAAACGTCTGTACAGCTTATTTCAGTTGTAATTTCTACATTATCTATAACTATAGGAGAAGGATCTGAAAGAGCTAGCTGAACAGTATCGGAAAAGCACCCTAGATTGTCGATTGCATAAAAGGAGTAGGTATCAGCACTTAGACCTAATACAGTATTTGATGAAGGGGTTGATAGTGGATTTGTATCACTAAAATATTCATAAGAAAATGATTCTCCTTCTCCTCCAATAGCGACTAAACTCGCTTCTCCATCTGAAACACCCGAACAACTTATAACTTCACCGTTGTAATCGGACGTTATTTGGGCATCAATTGTTATTGCTGAAGCAGGGTTGATGGTTACATCAAATTGCTCGTAAGCATAGCTAGGTGCTAATGCTGGATCTCTTGCAAATACTGAATAATTACCTGGTGTTAAGTTTTGATATAAAACATCGGTTGTCCATGGTCCGGCTAAGCCATTAATGGAGTACTCAATATCTGGACTGGCCAAAGATGCGGGGGTAATAATTATTTGACCATCATTAGTGTTACTACACGTTGTGTTTATTGCTTCAACTGAATCAATATAGGCAGATATTACAAGTGAATAATCTTCTGTTTCACCGTGAAAGTAGCCCCATGTTGACCAGTCTATAAAATCGAAATCCCACAGAGCACCCGCCCCATCAACACCATCAACTCTGGCATATACTACTCTCATTATTATTTCGCCTTCGGCGGCATCACTAGGGATAGTTACTGAACCGCTAAATATAGGGTACATTGAGCTTGATTGGGCAGAAGTAAATACAAGTTCACCAGCATCTGAAAAATCGTTATTTCCATTAAAATCTATGTAAACTCTGGCGGCTCTAGTACCAGAAACTTCAACCGAATCACATGAACCGCCTTCAATTTCAAATTGATATGTAGAATCTCTAGAGACGCTCATCGTGTACACGAATCCTGCGGTATTACCATCTCCAATGGTAGCATTTCCAATCATGTAATTGCTATACACCGCACAAGGATTGCTATAATTGCCTACTGGAGGGCTCATAATATCATCTGCCCCAAAAGGGAGTGTGCCAAAATAAAATCGTGAGACTAATTCATCGGGGTAATAGCTAGCTCCCTGAGAAAATACAAGGGTATGACCAAAAAGCGCGCAAGCAAAAAATACAAGGAACTTGTTCATAAAAGGCGGTTAGTTGAAGTTAAGTCAGTCTACAAAATTAACTATTAATTCCTACTTTGTTAACAATTAAGCAAAAAAAAACCGTAAGTGTCTTACGGTTTTAAATGAGGTTTCGAGCGGATTCGAACCGCTGTAGATGGTGTTGCAGACCACTGCCTAGCCACTCGGCCACGAAACCAAAATTGGGTAGCAAATCTAATGTTTTTTTTATAATTTACACATTAAAGAATTTCTCTTTGACCAAAACATTCGCTACGTCACCATTAATCGGCGGATTAATCTTAGCCACCGAAACCTCAACAGTATCAACCGTTTTATGGTTTAATACTATGGAATCTATGATTCGTTTTACAACATGTTCAAGCAAATTGCTTGGAATAGACATTTCGTTCTTTACAATTCTGTTTATAGAAACATAATCTACAGTATCAGCAAGTTTGTCCGAAATGGAGGAGGCTTCTAGGTCTGCTTCAACAGTAACATTAACCTCATAGTCTGAGCCTATTTTTCGTTCCTCGTCCAAACAGCCGTGATATGCATACACTTTTATCCCGTTTACTGAAATTATCCCCATAACTAAGACAATTTTTGAATGGCTGTTTCAATTCGTTCAACAACTTCGTCTTTACCTAACAACTCTGAAATCTCAAACATTGAAGGCCCCATACCCTTTCCAGTTACAGCGAGTCTAAAAGTAGGCAACACCATTCCTAAGCCCCACTCATTTTCTTCAAGAAGAGATTTGAACTCTTTTTCAACGTTTTCAGCAGAAAAGTCGGATATCCGACCGAACAACTCAGTTACTTTTTTGAGTATGTCAGGAGTGTGTTCCTTCCATTTTTTTCGATGTGTTTTTTCATCGTACTCAGTAGGAGGGTCAAAAAAGAATTGACTGCTCTCCCATATATCTTCAACGAAAGTCGCTCGTTCTTTCATTAACTCACAAACTTTTGCTAAAAACACGCTATCTACAGCTTTCGATTCAGTGATTTTAGAGTGTATTAATTGAGCCAATTCGTCACCTTTTTTACTCCTTAAATACTGTTGATTAAACCATTTAGTCTTGTCAAAATCAAATTTTGCTCCCGCTTTTCCAACCCTTTGCAAGGAAAAAGATTCAACAAGCTCATCCATTGAAAATATTTCTTGAGCAGTTCCAGGATTCCAACCTAAAAAAGCTAACATATTTGTGAAGGCTTCAGGAAAATAGCCTTCTTCCCTATACCCTGAGGATACTTCATTGGTCTCTGGATTAGTCCATTCTGTTGGGAAAACAGGGAAGCCTAATCTGTCTCCGTCTCTTTTGCTAAGCTTTCCATTGCCATCAGGCTTTAAAATCAAAGGAAGGTGGGCAAAAGCTGGACATTCCCAGTCAAAAAATCGATATAATAAAACGTGCAGAGGCGCCGATGGCAACCACTCTTCTCCTCTAATAACATGGGTTATTTTCATCAAATGGTCATCTACAACATTTGCTAAATGATAGGTTGGCATTCCATCCGACTTAAACAGAACTTTGTCGTCAAGATTGTTTGTGTTTACAACTACCCAGCCGCGTATAGTATCGTTTATTTTTACCTCTTCATTTCTAGGCATTTTAATACGAATGACATATGAATCGCCCCTATCTAACCTTTGTTTCACCTCATCTGCTGAAAGAGAGATTGAGTTTTGCATGCTATCTCTAACTACCGAATTATACTGTGGAGACGGCACACCAGCATTTTTCATACGCTGACGCATGTCGTCAAGTTCTTCTGCGGTGTCAAAAGCGTAATAAGCATGACCTTGCTCTAATAAAATATCGGCGTATTGCCTGTACATTGGTTTTCTGTCAGACTGTTTGTAAGGCCCTAAATCACCACCATGGCCCAAGCCTTCGTCTATGTTTATCTTGCACCACGACAAGGCGTCTAAAATGTATTGTTCCGCTCCAGGAACAAGGCGTGTTTGGTCAGTGTCCTCTAGTCTCAACAAGAAATCTCCATTGTGTTTTTTTGCAAAAAGGTAGTTGTAGAGGGCTGTTCTAACACCCCCCATATGTAATGGTCCCGTCGGACTTGGGGCAAATCTTACTCTTACTTTATCCATCACCGTCATTTAATTAAGCCAACAAAGATACGTTTTCTTCTATATTGACTGTTTTGTGATGGTGCTAAATATCTTACCTTTGTAGTATGAGTGGTCGTAGCGAATTGTTTGAAAAACTTGAGGAGTTTATTAGTAAGTATTATAAAAACCTTCTTCTTAAAGGTGTAATATATTTCTTCTCCGTTTTTTTAGCCTTCTTCATTCTGTTCTCAGTTGGTGAGCACTTCGGTCAGTTCAACACTACGGTTAGAACTATTTTGTTCTGGGCGTTTAGTGTTTTCAATGTATTCATTTTTTGGAAGTGGGTCGCGACGCCTTTAATAGGTCTTTACAGAATTGGGCAATCTCTAAATTATATAGAAGCCGCTAAAATAATTGGCGAACACTTCTCTAGCGTGGAAGATAAGCTCGTGAATTTACTTCAGCTTCAAGAGTTGTCCGAAGTTGATAATTCTCTTATTGAAGCTAGTGTACAACAAAAAATAAATCAACTTAAACCAATTCCATTCACAAAAGCCATTGATTTAAGAGCCAACAAAATATATCTAAAATATGCCATAGCTCCAGTAGCGATATTGATTGTTTTGTTCCTTTCAGGAAACAAAAAAATAGTTTTAGAAAGCTCTTCAAGAATCATTTCATACAATACTGAATATTTACCTCTTGCTCCTTTTGATTTTATTATCGACAACCCTTCACTACAAGTAATAAAGGGTGATGATTTTCAACTTTATATGCATTACGAAGGCTCTGAAATTCCTAAAACAAGCCAAATAATGGTTGATGGGAATGTTTTTGAGATGAAGAAAGAAGCAAAAGGTGGCTTTTCTTACTTATTTAAAACCCCTCAAAACACTACTGGTTTTAGTTTTTCGTCAAATGGTTTTTCGTCACCCTCAAAAACGCTTACTGTAGTGCCAAGACCATTTGTGGTGCGTTTCACCGCCGAGCTCGTCTTTCCTAAATACATAAAAAAGAAAAACGAAACTCTAGCTAATACTGGTAACCTCACTATCCCCGAAGGAACAAAAGTCAAGTGGCTTTTTTTCACCGAAAACTCAGAAGAGGTCTATGTTCAGTTCGAGGAAAGCAAAGCCTGTGAACGAACATCCGAAAATACATTTAGCTTTCAAAAAAGGTTCACAGAAAACAAATCATACAGTCTGTTCACCAAAAACGACTTTATAAAAGGAGACAGCATCGCCTATCAAATTGCCGTTATTTCAGATGAATACCCAAGCATCTCCATCGAAACAACTTTAGATAGCATCAATAAAATGCTGCACTATTTTGATGGTATTGTTCAAGACGACTATGGCATACAAAAACTAACATTTAATTATCAAATAATAGAAGGGGATAGCAGTAAATGGAAGCAAGAGGATGTTCCTTTAAACCCATCAAATAGCGAAGAACGGTTTTTTGTTAAATACAACTTTTCTGACTTAGGGCTAGATTATGGTCAGGGCATGAGCTATTATTTTGAAGTATGGGATAATGACGGTATTAACGGAAGTAAATCCACAAAATCAACTGTAGCTACTTTCCAAGCGGCGAGCATTAAAGAATTAGAACAACAAACTGACAGTAAAAATAATCTGCTAAAAGATGACATCAATGAATCAAAAAAATTGGCTGAAGAAATTCAAAAAGAACTGGAAGAACTTCAAAAGCAATTGCTAAAAAACAAAGAGCTTAGCTGGGAGGACAAGCAAAAAACCAAAGCTTTACTTGAAAAACAAGATGAATTAAAAAACAAAATAGATAAAATCCAAAAGCAACAAAAGAAAAATAGCCTTCAAGAAAAAGAATATAAAAGTCCAAAAGACGAACTTCTTAAAAAGCAAGAAGAAATTCAACGTCTATTCGAAAGTCTCATTGATGAAGAGATGGAAAATATGATGGATGAGCTTAAGGACATGATGGAAGACATAAAAAAAGAAGACCTCCAAAAAGCACTTGAGGAAATGCAAAAAAGTGACGAAGACATCGAAAAAGAATTAGACAGGACTTTAGAGCTTTTTAAGCAAATGGAGGTTGAACAAAAGCTGGAAAAAAACATTGATGCCTTAAAGGAGCTCTCCGAAAAACAAAAAGAACTTTCAGATAAAAAAGACGATAAAGAGGCCCTAAAAAAAGAGCAGGAAAATATCCAAAAAGAATTTGAGGACATTCAAAAAGATTTAGAAAAGACTAAAGAAATGAACGAAAAGCTGGAGTACAAACAAGAAATCCCAAACACAAAATCTGCAGAAGAAGAAATAAAGAATGGCATGCAGAAAAGTGTAGAGCAGCTTGAAAAAAACATGAAAAAACAAGCGGGCAAAAGTCAGAAAAGTGCTGCCCAGAAAATGGAAGAAATGAGTCAGTCCTTGCAATCCGCCATGCAATCTGCACAGCAAGAACAAGTGGCCGAAGATATGCAAACCCTAAGGCAGATTCTTGAAAACCTGATTGTTCTGTCTGTTGACCAAGAAGATATCCTTAAAACCATTCCTCAAATCAACATCAACAGCCCGCTATATTTAGACTATTTGCAACTACAAAAAAAGCTTCAAGCAGATGCACAAATCATAGAAGATAGCTTATTTGCACTAAGCAAGAGGCAGCCTCAAATTGAATCCATAGTAAATAAAGAAATCAATACTATTGAATTGAGTACAGAAAAAGCTTTAGAGGAGATGGCCGAAAGACGTTCAGCAAAGGCTAGTGAAAGACAACAATTCGCTATGACCTCTGCCAATAACTTAGCACTTATTCTCTCTGAAACGCTTGAGCAAATGCAAAAAGAGATGGCTAATATGGAAAGTAAGCCTAGTAGTAAAATGTGCAATAAACCAAACTCCACTGGTGGCGAAGGCATGAAGGAAATGAAGCAGATGCAAAAGCAAGTGAAAGAGCAGATGAAACAAATGCTTCAATCCAAAGACGGTAAAAATGGTAAAACAAATAAAGGGTTAGCAAAACTAGCTGCTCAGCAAGAAATGATTCGAAACCGAATGAATGAATTAAGAGATGAACTGGGCAATGATAAGAATGGTAAAAATAATCTAGATCAGCTCATCAAACAAATGGAGGAAAATGAAGTTGACATTATCAACGATAATATAACTTTGGAAAGCATCAAACGTCAAGAAACAATAATGAGTCGTTTGCTAGAAGCAGAAAAGGCTGAAAGAGAAAGAGATGAGGAGGAGACAAGAGAGTCAACAGAATGGATGAATAACTTATCCAAACGATTGGTAAACCCATTTGAAGAATACCAAAAGGAGAAAGAAAAGCAACAAGAATTACTTAGAACTATTCCGCCTTCTTTCACCCCTTTTTACAAACAAAAAGTCAAAGATTATTTCAATGAAAGTGGACAGTAATATTTTCTTTCACTCAGAATGTGATTTTAAAGCCGAATCTATATCTCATTTGGATTCGTATATTAAAGAGGCTATTGCTAATGAGCAAAAAAAACTAGGGGAGATAAACTACATTTTTTGTGACGATGACTACCTTTTAGAAAAAAACCAAACCTACTTAAATCACGATACATATACTGACATTATCACCTTTGACTACTCTGAAGAAAACAGTGTAAGTGGGGATATTTTTATAAGTATTGAACGACTAAAAGAAAATGCTCGTAAATTTGCAGTTCCTTTTGATACTGAACTTAGACGAGTTATGATTCATGGTGTCCTGCACCTAATCGGCTACAAAGACAAGTCAGACAAGGAGAAAAAATTAATGAGGGAAAAAGAAGATTTTTACCTCAACAAAAAAACATAAATAACTGTATATCAAACACTTATATGTTTAAAAAAGAATATGATGTAATTGTTGTTGGAGGCGGTCACTCGGGCTGTGAAGCAGCAGCAGCAGCAGCAAATTTGGGCTCATCGGTACTGCTAGTAACTATGAATATGCAAACCATTGCTCAAATGTCATGTAATCCAGCAATGGGTGGTGTTGCTAAAGGTCAGATTGTAAGAGAAATCGATGCTTTGGGAGGATATTCTGGTATAATCACCGATAAGACCATGATACAGTTTAGAATGCTTAACCGTTCTAAAGGTCCCGCTATGTGGAGCCCTAGAGCACAAAGCGACAGAATGCGATTTGCTGAAGAGTGGCGATTAACACTCGAGAGCATTCCCAATGTAGATTTTTGGCAAGACATGGTTACTGACCTATCAATAGACAAAGGCGAAGTAACTGGTGTAAAAACCGCTATGGGAATAGACATTAAAGCTAAAACCGTTATCCTCACAAATGGAACGTTTTTAAATGGCACTATTCACATAGGAGAGAAGCAATTTGGTGGCGGAAGAACAGGAGAGAGAGCAGCCGTTGGACTAACCGAATGCTTAACTCAACTAGGCTTTGAAAGTGGCAGAATGAAAACAGGTACACCGCCAAGAGTTGATGGTAGGTCTTTGGATTATTCAAAAATGGAAGAACAAGCAGGAGACATAAACCCATCAAAATTCTCATTTATGGATACGCCACAGCTCACAAATCAAAGGAGTTGCCACATCACATATACCAATCCAAACGTACACGAAATTCTGAAAACAGGCTTTGAAAAATCGCCAATGTTTACTGGACGAATACAAGGCTTAGGGCCAAGGTATTGCCCATCGATAGAGGACAAAATTGAACGATTTGCAGAAAGAGATAGGCATCAGATTTTTGTTGAGCCAGAAGGATGGGACACCGTAGAAGTGTATGTAAATGGATTTTCAACATCCCTGCCCGAAAACGTACAACATGAAGCCATTCAGCAAATTGAAGGCTTTGAAACCGCCAAAATATTTAGGCCAGGTTACGCCATTGAATACGACTACTTTCCGCCTACTCAATTACAAAGAAGTCTAGAAACAAAACTTGTTAGGAACTTGTATTTTGCTGGACAGATTAATGGTACAACTGGCTATGAGGAGGCCGCTTGTCAAGGCTTAATGGCAGGGATAAATGCAAGTAGGAAAACTGAAGAGCTAGAGCCAATAATATTAAAGCGTTCGGAAGCATACATTGGGGTGCTAATTGATGACCTAGTAACGAAAGGTACAGATGAGCCATACAGAATGTTTACCTCAAGAGCAGAATACAGAATACTTCTAAGGCAAGATAATGCCGACCTGAGATTGACGAAAATTGGAAGAGACATAGGATTGGTCAGCGATTTGAGAATGTCACAGCTTGACAAAAAACAAGACAATATTGAAGGTGCCTTGTCGTTTTTTCAAAAAGAGAGTGTAAGCCCAGAAGAAATGAACCCTATACTTGAAAACAACAATAGTAGCCTAATAAAGCAAAAAACAAAGCTTGGTAAAATTTTAAGCAGGCCTCAAATTAAACTTGACGACTTATTAAAATTAAAAAGCGTTGAAGAAAAAACAAAAGAAATAAAACAAGATGTATTAGAACAAGCCGAAATACAAATTAAGTACAACGGCTACATAGAACGCGAACGTGAAACTGTTATGAAAACAAATAAGCTAGAAGGAATCCGTATTCCTGATAAGTTTGACTACGGTAAACTACACGCTATTTCTGCTGAGTCTCGTGAAAAGCTAAATCAAGTAAAGCCTGAAACAATAGGACAAGCATCTAGAATAAGCGGTGTATCGCCTTCAGACATTAACGTATTATTAGTATTTATGGGAAGATAAAACCACCTTAAAGCAACACCTTAAGCCTAATTAAAAACCTGCGTGGAACAACAATGTTCCACGTGAAACATATTTAACATGAAAAAACTTACAGCATGTCCTGTCTGTCAAAAAACAGATATGACCACTTACACAAAGTGTGATGACCACATGATGAGTCAAGAAACATTCACCCTTACAAAATGCACCACCTGCGGATTAATAGCAACTAATCCTAGACCATTAGAAAAAGGGCTAGGAAAGTATTATGAATTTGAAGATTACATATCACATAGCGAAACAAATAAAGGGTTAGTCAATATGTGGTATCACATAATTAAACGACTAAACACCAATAAAAAAGTAACCATACTAGGCAAAGAAAAAAAATGCGTATTAGAAATTGGTTCTGGCGCCGGATTTCTACTAAACAAATGTAAAGAGAGGGGCTGGGATACCGTTGGAGTAGAGCCGAACGCTAAAGCAAGAGAAAATGCAAGAGCATCAAACAATATAGAGTTAAAAGAAAGCATAAATGAAGTTGAGCATAAAGTAAATGCTTTTGACAGAGTAATGATGTGGTATGTATTAGAACATTTCGCAGACCTAGATGGTTTATTTTCAACGATAAATAAAGTGTTAAAAAAAGACGGAAAACTAATAATTGCTGTACCTAACTCAAACGCAAATGAAATAAAAAGGTATAAGTCGCACTGGGCAGCATACGACGCGCCAAGGCACTTATATCACTTTCAAAAAAGCAGCATAAAATCCATTGCAAATAAATACGGTTTTGAAATTGAGAAAATTAGACCAATGTGGTTTGACTCGTTTTACATATCAATGTTGAGTGAAAAAATTAAAACCGGAAAAAATAAATACATAAATGCGATATCAACAGGACTGTGGTCTAACCTCAAAGCACTAACAATAAATGGTGAATATTCAAGTCTAGTGTACATATTGACGCCAAAAGAGCCTGTTTAAGCCGATTTAAGAACAAAGTAAGGCTCTGTGAACCTCAAACACTAAAAAACAGTAAAACACGCTTAAAACAGATCAAATAAAAATAATCGTAAAACTCTGATTATCAATTAGTTGTGGTTTTGTGGGCTAAAAAGTGACTCCGGAGGGATTCGAACCCCCAACCGTCAGAGCCGAAATCTGATATTCTATCCAGTTGAACTACGGAGCCATTAAAAGCAAAGATATAGCTACTTTTGAATCAAACAATAATTTAGGAGTACAATAGTTAGAAGTTTAGTAATTTGCATTCATGAAATATTTCATATCGTTTATAGTCTTTTGTACAGCGTTTTTCTGTTCTTCCGCACAAAACATAGGAGTGGGCGAGTGGAAGGATTATTTGCCATACAACAACGCCATTTCTGTATGTAAAATGAACGATAAAATATATACTGCTACGGAAAACAGCATGTTTTATTTAGACATAGAAGAGAACACAATAAACCGTCTTAATAAAATAACGGGGCTTTCTGATGCGGGTATAAGCTGTATGGAAAAAAACGAGGAATTAAACCTAATTGTTGTCGCTTATGAAAGCGCAATAATAGACATCATTTCTGGGGATAATATTTACAGTTTAACAGACATAGAAAGAGAAAACATAATTGGTGAAAAGCGAATAAATAACATCACCTATAATAATCAAAAGGCATACCTATCTTGCACCTTTGGTATTATAGAACTTGATCCAATCAAAAAAGAGATTCTGAACACCTTTTACCTAAATGCTGCCGCAACCTTAGCCGTAAGAGATATTATATTTTTAGGTGAAGATATATATGCCGCAACATCATTAGGTATACATCAAGCAAACACAGGAAGCAACCTATCAGATTATAATAGCTGGTCTTTAGTTGTTTCAGAAGAGGGGATTAATGATTTGGAAATGGCGTATGGTAAAATTTACCTTACAAAGAGTGAGTCAGATAGTATTTTTGTGTTTGAAGACAGTATAAGAGTTGTAAATCACACCCCCAATTTAAAGTTTATTGAATCCGATAAAGAAACACTCTATGTAGGATCAAGAAGTAAGCTTAGCATCTTAAATGCATCTAATCAGCTAAGCACCATAGCGGAAAATTCTGTTTTATACTTTATTTCAGATGTAATAAATGATAATGGGAAATATTGGATTGCTGAAAAAGCAAAATCCTTAGTCTCATTAAACGAACAAGGGGGTTTTCAAATATTTACCCCAGAGGGTCCTGAAACAAAGCTGGCTTACTCCGTAAGCAGTTCAGGAGAAAAGCTGTTTTTGTCGCCAGGTGGAACATCAATAATTTGGAACAACAATAATACATACGAGGGATTCTATTGGTCAGACGGTTACGAATGGAAAGATGTACCATATACAGGCTTAAGTGGGGCTAGAGATGTCACAACGCTATTAGAATCATCAAACGGAGACCTATTTGTAGGCACATGGAATACAGGCGTTCTTCAGCTAAAATTTGACGCGGAATTAGGCAATTACGCCCTTCATAAAGAATATAACCACATAACTACAAACGGAGGGCTTGAAACACTAGAAAACAACCCCAATTCAGGAAACTATGGCTGGCTTAGAGTAAAAGGTATGGCTTTTGACAAAAACGGCTTATTATGGATAAGTAATTCCTTGACAGAAAAGTCTTTGGCATTTATGAATACAGACGAAGAATGGCAGTCGCTAAAGATAAAAAGCTATAGCACCATAAACAGTCATCTCGGCGACCTTATCATAGACGATAATGGGCAGAAATGGTTTTATATTGGAAAGGGTGGTGGCATCATAGTGTATAACGACAATGATACTCCAGAAATATCGACCGATGATCAAGACAAAAGACTAACCGCAACAGCCGGAAGCGGAGGCTTACCATCAAACTACGTCTATTCTTTGGCAAAAGATAGAGATGGAGAAATATGGGTAGGAACAGATAAAGGAGTAGCTGTTTTCTATAGTCCAGAAAACATATTTGATTTAAACAATGACGCACAATTAGTTTTAGTAGAAAATGACGGCTATATAGAGCCTATAATAGCCAATGAAACCGTAAAAGCAATAGCCATTGATGGCGCCAACAGAAAGTGGTTTGGAACACAAAGCTCAGGAGTATTTGTATATTCTGCCGACGGAAGCGAACAAATACACTACTTTAACACCAATAATAGCCCCATATTTTCAAATAATATAAACGACATTTCAATCAATCACGAAACAGGCGAGGTATTTATCGCTACAGACAGAGGGCTTATATCCTATGGAGGAGGGGCAACGGAAGCTGAAAACCCACACCAAAATGTACTCGTATATCCAAATCCAGTAAGAGAAAATTATTATGGCCCTATTGCTATTAAAAATGTAGTGGAAAACGCTAATGTAAAAATTACTGATATTAATGGAAATTTAATCTCTTCATTTACAGCACTGGGAGGGCAAGCGGTATGGGATGGTAAAAATCAATTTGGAGAACGCCCAAGCACCGGGGTTTATCTTGTTTTTACAACGAATCCAATTGGAACAGAAACTAATGTTGCTAAGATTTTATTTATAAAGTAGATGCATCAGCAGACAAAAGGAATAGTGTTGAGTAAGATTAAGTATGCTGAAAGCAGTATAATCTGTAAAATTTACACCTCAGAATTTGGGACACAATCCTATATGATAAACGGTGTCAGAAAGAAGAAAGGAAACAGCGGCTACTATCAAGTTCTGAACCAGCTAGACCTCAACGTTTACAACAAAAACGGAAAAGACCTTCACAGAATAAAAGAAGTCAAAATGTCAGCCGTTTATTCCAGTATTCCGTTCGATATATATAAAAGTTCAATTGCCTTATTCATTGCTGAAATCCTAAGCAAATGCCTAAAAGAAGAAGTAAATAACAAAGACTTATTTAATTTTTTAGAGGCCGAACTAATAGCTTTGGATAATAAGGACTTTGATAGTCAATTTCACATACGTTTTCTGGTAACATTGAGTCAATACTTAGGGATCTCGCCCAACATTGACAATAATGAGCTTAAATACTTTGATTTACTAAATGGTCAATTTACAAACGACAACAGTCAACACAAGCATTTTACCGAAAATACGAAAGATGTATTCTTAGCGTTTAATCATGACAAAGTGAAAAATAAAAGAGAAATATTGAGTGTTTTACTAGAATATTACAGGCTACATATTGATGGTTTTAACACCATAAAATCAAAAGACGTTTTAGAAAAAGTATTAAATACATGAGAAAATACATCTATTTACTTCTTGGGTTTAGCCTACTACCATCGTTCAGCTTTAGCCAAGACACTCTGTTATTCAAAAGCTTACCAGAAATCATTTTCGTTGAAGATAAAACAGAAGACGAGCGCGTATTCAGCCCTTCACAAATAGAGAAAATAGACAGTAAAAAAATAACCTATAGTGCCCCAAGCACTTCAGCAGATTTGCTCCAAAAAACAGGAGCAGTAATGGTACAAATGAGTCAGTCTGGCGGAGGCAGTCCCATAATCAGAGGTTTTGAAGCAAATAGAGTTCTTCTTGTGGTCGATGGAATTCGCCTTAACAATGCCATTTATAGGTCTGGACACTTGCAAAATAGCATTAGTATAAGTCCTCTGACCTTGGATAGAGTAGATATAATTTTTGGGCCCTCATCGGTCAAGTATGGTAGTGATGCCTTGGGAGGAGTTATTCATTATCACACAAAAAGCGCTAGTGTTGGTGAAGGGTGGAAAGGAAACGTTTTGCAGCGTTACAGCAGTGTAAATAAGGGCGTTAATCTGTACTTTGATCAAAAGTGGGGAAGTAAAAAATGGGGCTTCTTTCAGGCTATTAGCGTCAACAGGTTTGGCAACCTTAAAATGGGTGGTAATCGACTTCATGGATATGACGACTGGGGCGCTGAAGAGCATATTGTAGACGGAAAAGAACAGCTAAAAACAGCCTATGACCAAGCTGATTTTATACAAAAAATCCGATTTGATGCCAATCAGTATTTGAGTTTTAAAATGAATCTTCAACTCTCGACAAGCACAAATATCAATCGCTTTGATCAACTCAATGATATTAAAGACGGACTTCCAAAATATGAAGAGTGGTATTATGGCCCTCAAAAACGCCTTTTAGTGGGCTTAGGCTCTGAATATCAGAAAAAAACACTTTTATACGACAGCTTTAACAACACCGTATCCTTTCAACAAATACATGAAAGTCGAAACAGTAAAAAACCGAACGCTAGCCTAATTCAACGCTTCGAGAAAGTGTCTGTCTTTGCAAACACCTCAGACTTTATAAAGAAATGGGGTTATAAAAGTTTAAACTATGGTCTTGACCTTCAACACAACATTGTTGAATCTACAGCCTCTGAAGGTGCAAGTACAAGATACGCTGACGGCGGTAGTGAACTAAGTTCGCTAGCTGTATATTCCCAATATAAACACCCTTTTGGCAAGCGCTCCTTTTTTAGTGGCGGCTTGAGGTATAATATGTCTTCTTTAGAGGCTAAATTCATAGAGATTAAAAACTATAATTTTCCGTTTGAAGAAATTTCGCTTGAAAATAGTGCTTTAACGACCAGTGCGGGACTATTTATTGGTATGAAAAAAGGATGGGAGGGTAGGCTGTCATTCGCAACAGGATTTAGAAGCCCTAATGTAGATGATGTTACCAAAGTATTTGCAAAATCAGGAAAACTTATAGTTCCTAATGAAGATTTATCACCAGAATTCTCAAATAATTATGAGATTGGATTGAGTAAGCGTTTTGGCGATAGCTATCTAAGCGGAACATATTACTACACACAATTAAGGGACGCAATTGTCAAAAAACAATTTTCTTTAAACGGTCAAGATAGCCTTGTCTACGATGGTGAACTGCTCCCACTCTACGCTAATACTAACTCTCAAGAAGCATATTTGTTTGGATATAATCTACAAGCTTATCTAAAAATTAATGATAAGTGGTCAACAACACATTCTTGTTCGTACACCTTCGGAAAAGACGATACCGAAGGGGTTTTGCTAGATCATATACCGCCATTCTATGGCAAAAGCCAAATAGACCTATACTCACCAACAACAAAAAGTAAAACGAGTTTAGCAGTCCATTACAATGCTTGGAAAAGGGCAGAAGATTATAGCCCTAACGGAAGTGATAATCCTGAAGAGGCAACCGTTGATGGCACACCCTCATGGTGGACATTAAATCTAAATTATAGTGTTCCTTTAAATGATAAGATAACGGCACAGCTAAATGTTGAAAACATATTAGATGTACATTATAAAACCTACTCAAGCGGTATTAGTGCTCCTGGGAGAAATATCATTTTGTCGCTTTCGGCAGGATTTTAGCCTCTGAAATTAACCACGACAATTCTTGAAGCATATTTCGTTTATCTTCTCCAGGGTTGAATAAAAACCCTTCTGTAACAACAAACTCGTTTCTAAGCGTGTCTTGAAAAACATATGAGATAAACGGGCCGCCCATAAAGGCGTTTTCCATCTTCCAAAGTCCTTTTATTGTAAAAGAAGTAGTACCATTACTTTCAAAGGTGCTAATAAAAGGCGGATAAAGACGCTCTGTCGACATATAACTCTCTTTAGACTGCCCTGGGACAAACTGTTTTAATACGCTGTCACGCACACTTAAAACGCTTTCTGCGTTTAGCGTTTCAGTTAAAGGAAGGCTATACACAAAAACTCCCTTTATTAATTCTAAATCTTTCGGATTATACTCATACCAAATGAAATCAGTAGTATCTAATGCCAGTGAAAAGGTATTTGGCAGGCGTAAAGAGATGTTGAATTTGTCATTAATCGCCTCAGAAAATGATAGGCCAATAGAAGAGGATAAAAATCTGCTTTTCTCCTTTTGTTGTATTCTGTAAGTTATTACTGGCGCATACTGATTAAGCAATTGGGAAAGCTCCTTTTTAGTCTTATATTCTATAATGCATAGCCATTGATCTTGTGAAAATGGCTTGGGTTCAAATGCAATTTTTGATTGATCTCCTTTTTGAATAATGATAATATTCCTGTGTGTTTCAAAAAACCGACTAAAAGCAGCTTTAGGTATCTGTATGACGTCAAAGGTAGATTCTTTCCAGGCTAAGCCCTCAACCCCTGCAGAAAGAGTGCGGCGAAGAGTGTCAACTACACTACTCTCCCAAATGTTGTCTTCAGCAACTACTACAACCTCATTTATTGCCCCACTATAAGAAGGTAAAACAGTTGTGTTTTGACAAGCTAAAAAGAAAAGAAAAATAAATAAAAAAAGACGGTTCATCTATCCAGTGTTAGGAATCTTTAGAGTAATTCCGGGCTTAATATCGCGATAACTTATATTGTTCATCCGTTCAATTTGAGCTACTGAAACACCAGAATATTTACGCGCTATATCCCACAAAGTATCACCGACTTGTACAGTATAAAGCGTTTCGCCTTTGCTATTAACCCTAGTAGAGTTAGAAGCCTTTGGTGCCGCGTCGGGGTTAATGTAAATAATCAGCTTTTGACCTATTTTTAAATTGTTAGATGAAAGCTTATTCCAGTTCTTAATACGACCAACAGTGGTGTTGTAGTCGCTAGCAATTTTTCCTAAATACTCACCGTTTTTAACTCGATGTACTATGGGTTCATCAACACTGACATAGCGCTCTTGAGAGCGTTCGGTATAAGCGTATATACTGTCCATGTTATTTATAAACAGGGCCATTTTCTTAACGGGAAGTTTTAGGGAGGCTGTCGTTCCTTTAGAAACTGGCAACAAATTTGTTTTGTAGATAGGGTTTAGCTCTTTAAGTATCTCAACATCTACATCCAGTAATTCTGAAA
This sequence comes from Flavobacteriales bacterium, assembly GCA_965277895.1. Lineage (GTDB taxonomy): Bacteria > Bacteroidota > Bacteroidia > Flavobacteriales > UBA7312. The sequence continues at coordinate 345,669 of CBDIDR010000001.1, read as the reverse complement.
GAGCATCAAAAGTAACAGATTGACTAATACTTATAGTGTCTGTTCCTGCCTGAGTAAAGGTGTAAGGCGTAGGATAAATGTTGTGGTGTGAAGCATAATTCATGATGTAATTAACAGCAATGAATTTTGGCACATAATTCTGTGTTTCCTTTCTTAAATAAGGGCGTAGAGACCAATAATCATTTACGCCATGTTTTCGCATTGCTCTTGAAACGTAGCCAGGACCACCATTATAAGCAGCTAATACTAACTCCCAATCGTTAAACATCTTGTATAAAAATGTAAAATACTCGCAAGCAGCTATAGTAGATTGCAAAGGGTCGCTCCGTTCATCGATATATGAGGTAACTTTGAGGTCATAAATTTTACCCGTTGCATACATGAATTGCCACAAGCCAGTGGCTGCAGAGCGTGAACGTGCATGAGGCTTTAGAGCAGACTCTACTATGGCTAAGTACTTGAACTCAAGTGGTAGGTCAAATTGGTCTAAAACAGATTCAAATAGAGGAAAATAATAATTTGACTTGCCCAACATTTTTGAAACGTGCCTTCTGTAAGTGTTGGCATAGATGTTTATTTGACGCTGAACGGCTTTATTATAGTCCAAACGAAATGGAGTATGCTCATCTAATAGAGCCAAACGCTCAGCAATTATACTGTCCTGAAAGCTAGGGATACTATCCGAATCATACGACCATTTGTTCAAAATATTCGTGTCCGTTTCTATTTGCTGTGATGATAATTGCTCGTTCATCCACAAAGAATCCATTTTAGAGTGCGTGGGATTATCGACAATAAAATTCAGGGTGTCTGAAGGGTTTGACATTGTAATAGAAACTGACAATATAAGTGCTAAAACAATTAAAAAAGAGGTGTTTATTCTTTTCATAGCTACAAAATTCAAAATAAATACACTGTGTTAATGGGTGTAAACAGTATAATTATTAACGCTTATTTGTTCATTATCTGATTAGCAAAGGCCATTAGCTCAGCATCTTTAAAAGCAGGAGCCATTAGCTGTATGCCAAACGGCATACCGTTACTGTGCGTTCCTGTTGGTAGAGAGACCGCTGGAATGCCTACGATATTAGCATGAACAGTAAATATATCTTCTAAATAAAGTTGCGTTGGGTCATCATAGGTTTGTCCTATTTTGAGTGCTGTATTTGGTGAGGTTGGTGATAGTATAAAATCACAGCTATCAAAAATGGATTGTGTTTTTTCAGATAATAATCGCCTTACTTTTTGTGCTTTAGTATAATACGCGTCGTAGTAACCAGCACTTAAAACAAAGGTTCCCAACATAATTCGTCGTTGTACTTCTTTGCCGAAACCCTCTGATCTAGATTTTTGGTAAGCAGATGGTATGTCATTTGCCTCATTACTTCTATAGCCGAAATGTATTCCATCATATCTAGAAAGATTTGAAGATGCTTCAGCCGTAGTTAAAACATAATAGGTAGGTACAACATAATCAAGGTAAGGAAAGTCAATTTCTACAACCTCATGCCCTTCTTCTTTCAGAGTATTAATCGTATTTAAAATGTGTTGCTTGATTTCAGGGTCAAGTGCAGAACTTTCAATAGTGCTTTTTAAATACCCAACTTTTGTTTTTTTGATTGGTTCTAAGTCAAAATTAGGCACCTCCTTACTAGAGCAGGTACTATCATATTCATCTTCACCAGAAATTACCGCCATAATTAGTGCGGCGTCCTTTACATTGTGAGTAAGAGGTCCTATTTGGTCAAAAGAAGAAGCATAAGCTATAAGCCCCCATCGGCTAACTCGTCCATAGGTGGGTTTAAAGCCAACAACACCACAGAAACTAGCTGGTTGTCTGATTGAGCCACCAGTATCACTTCCTAGTGTAGCCAAACAAAGGTCTGCAGCAACTGCAGCAGCAGAACCGCCCGATGATCCTCCAGGCACATGTTCAGTGTTTAAGGGATTTAAAACAGACCCATAAGCTGAATTCTCATTCGTACTTCCCATTGCGAACTCATCGCAATTTAGCCTCCCGATTATAATAGCGTCTTCGTCTATTAATCGCTCAACAACAGTTGCACTGAATAAGCTTTCAAAATTGTCAAGTATCTTTGAAGAGGCTGAAACTTTATGGTCTTTGTAGCAAATATTATCTTTTATACCGATTACCATACCGGCTAGTTTACCCGCCTTACCGTCCTTAACCTTTTGGTCTATGCGTTGAGCATTTTCTAAGGCTTCTTCTTCATAAACTTCAAGAAAAGCGTTGAGGTTTTTGTGTTCAGAAATGCGGTCTAGATAAGATTGTGTGAGGGAAAGACAAGTTGTTTTTCCCGAATGTATATCCTGCTGAATAGCGTCTAAAGAGCGGTAAGTATTCATATTGTCTTAAAGAGTGTTTTTACTTTTCCTCTTTATTGTCTTCGTTTAGTTCCTTAGTAGCGTCCTTAAATTCCTTCATGCCTTTTCCTAAGCCTTTCATTAATTCAGGAAGTTTTTTTCCTCCAAAAAGGATTAGAACAATAACAACTATGAGGACGATTTGAGGCCAACCTATTACAAGTAATGTAGATGATGTCATAATTTATAAGGTATTTGATGCTAGCAAAAGTACAGATTTTTTTACTAGTACGCTTTATAAAGCCAAGAGGATGGGTCAAGCTTTTCGCTGCCCTTCCATATTTGAAGCTCGGTAATGGATTCTTTGTTTGAAGATTTAGTGAAAACTCGAGCAATATCTTCTTTCAATCCCACTGTTTGACCTCGCTTTACAAAGACTTCTATTAGGTTGGAATATACGGTAAAGTAATCTCCATGACTAATAATAACCGCTTTGCCTGAGCCAGGAATATCAATAATTCGTGAAACCTTCCCTTCAAAAATAGCTCTTACGAAAGACCCTTCTTCAGTGGTGATTTTTACACCATTGTTAAGGGTTTCAATTCCTCGTAGAACAGGGTGGGGCTGTATACCAAATCGCTCAATGATAACGCCGCGTTCAACAGGCCAGGGCAACTTACCTTTATTAGAGCTGAAATTATCCGCTAATTGCTGCTCTTCTGGGGTTAATGACAGGGTAACACCTCCGCCAACATTAGCCTTTTCTTTGGCTTTGCGTATTTCTTCCGCAATAATTTTTTTAATCTTATCGTCTAGTGTTTTGGCAAGCTGTTGCTGTTTGGAAAGGTCTTTCTTTAGCTTCTTTTCCCTTTTCCTAAGACTAGACAAAAAGGTGTTTTGAGATTGCTTTTCTTGGGTAAGAAGATTAATTTCTATTTGAGATTCGCCAAGCATAGCGTTCCTTTCGTTTTTAGCCACAGTAAGCAAGACTTTCTGACGTTTTAGGCTTAAAAGCTCTTCTGATAATTGCCGCTCTACTTCTTTTATTTCTTTTACCTGTTTTTGCCTAAACTGGCTGTATTCTTGCAAGTACCTAATTCGTTTAAAAGCTTGATTATAACTTTGAGCCGAAAAAATGAACGCAAGGCGGTCATAAGAATTTCTATTGTGGTAAGCGTGTCTGATCATTAAAGCATATTCCTTCTTGAGGGTGTCGAGAAGGTTCTGTTGGTTTTGAATTGACTGTTTAGTGTCTTTTATTTCAGCCTTAAGATTCTCTATTTGAACAATTGTCATCTTTATTTCTAGGTCTAGCGTTTTAACAATTTCCCCCCTAGACTCTATCTGCTTATTTAGAGTAGATAAAATATTTATAGATTGATTCTTTTCCTTTTTTGCCTTTTTAATCAGCTTATTAGTCAATTGAATCTCCTTTTGTATTTGAGCTTTTTTGGATTGTAAAACCTCTTTAGACTGGGAGTTGGCAAGTAGGCAAAACCCTAAAGTAAATACAACAGTCAGAAGATATGATCTACATCGGCACATATGACGAAGGTATAGAGAATTTTACTTTTTGTGGGCGATTTACAGTCGTTTTAGAATAGTTGAGTGTTACTTCTGCTGTCTTTTCAGAAGATTGCACATCAATATTGACTGTTTTGGGAAGCCAAATAGAATCTGTTTGGAGGAAGTTCTGATAATTAATTTTCACAAACTGACTATCGGAGCGACTATGAAAAACCTCCATAGGTAAATAGATAGTGTTTAGCTTTATAATGCTTTGACCACTTGAGGAAAATAGGGTGTAGGCATCTGGGCTTACATCAAGGGTGTATGTGGTGTTTTCTTTTTGACGAATTGCAGCAAGTAAAACGTCTTGTAGCTCATAAAAGGAAAATGGCAAATTGTATTCTTCTGATAGAGATTCAATGCCACCGACAAAATAAGTGGCATTCAAACGATTAATCAGTTTTACACTGTCAGGGGTAATGTGAACACGTGCCGCCTCAATCCCCATTAAGGCAGACATAGACATCCAAATGACGCTATCTTTTCTCATGCGTAACTGTGCAGTTATAGAAAGGCTTCTATTATCGAAATCGGCTTTTCCTTTGATGCTTGTAGTAAGCCATCGCATGTCTTTTGTGTTGACTTCCGCTTTCTTTAAAACTGCTGAGGCTGATTGTGAACTTGTATTGGTCGTCCATTTTATGCCAACGCAAGAGGACAAAAACAATATAACTATGAAAAGGCTTAGTTTATTCATAAAGGGTTTTGTCTGCAATTTTTTTCTCAATCCACTCTGAGTCAGATCCTAGTTCTTTGGCCTTAATCCACTGCTCAAGAGCTTCGTCATTTCTACCTAGTTGATACAGCACATCGCCATAATGTTCAACAATTGTAGCGCTAGAGCTTCCGCCATTTTTGATGGATTTTTCTAACCATATTAAAGCGTTTTTATAATCTTTTTTCTGATAAAAAACCCATGCATACGTATCCTCATATGAGGATTGATTAGGTTGTAATTTTACACAAACACTCATCATTTCTTCTGCTTGTTCAAGCTTAGTGTTTCGAAGTGATAAGTAGTAGCTAAAGTTATTTAGAACATAGGTGTTATCTGGAGATAGCTCCAACGATTTATCATAAGATTTATCAGAGTCCTTATAATTCTCAATAGCGTGGTAAGCATCGCCTAAAGAGGCATAAAATTGAGCCAGTAAATTGTCGTTTGCAATAACCATTAACTTACCGGTGTTGAGCTGGTCTATTGCAGAAGAATATTTCTTTTGCTGCAGATAAGCTAAGCCGGAAAAATAATAACTCGTGGGCTGGCTAGGAAACAACTCTTGAGAGGCTTCCCCTAGCTGAATGACTTCCTCGTATTCTTTTTTGTCAAAAGCAATTATCATAAGTTGTTGCCAGATGGGGTAGCGACTGGCATCAAGTTCAACAGCAGATCTAAAATTAGTTTGAGCTTCGTCAATTTTACCGTCTCTGTAATAAAAGTCCCCTGCAATTGTAAAGGGTTTGGCGTTGTTTGGGTGTGCTAGCTTCAGAGTTTCTATCAGCTCGTATGTTTTGGATAAAAGGCTGGTATCTTCATCCGTAAAATCATAATAGTTTAGAAGGGTTCGCATCTTGGTGTCAATACTTAAGTCTTGTGAAGCGAAGGCTTTTATGGTATATTCATAGGATTTGTCTACCTCTTTATTATTACGGTATAGTTCAGATAAAATAATAAAGGCTCTGGCATCATTTTTATTCACTTCAAGCACCTTTTCGAGTGTGGAAATGGCCTTATCTTGTTTACCGTTAAGAAGGTAAAGTTCTGCCAATTCGTTTAGGGCTTCAATATTTCCTGGCTCAGCCTTTACCCATTTTTCGATTTCATATATGGCGGCAGATTTATCGCCAATTTCAGTGTAAATGCGTTTTTTCTGTTGGTATAGCATGCTATATGGACCTATGTATTTTTCAAGGTCATCGTATACTTTTATAGCGTTTCTTCCTTGGTTGTTCATCAGATAGGCTGAGGCTAATTCAAAGTGCCAATCCTCATTTCCTGGCTCTATTTCTAATAACTCTTTAAAGGCTATTATAGCTTTGCTGTATTTCCCTATTTCAAGATAAGTCGTTGCTAGTAGCTGTTGAAACCATTTGTTATCCTTTTCTATTTCACAGGCGCTTTCTATAAAAAACAAGGCCTGATCAAGCTTACCCGATTCAAAATAAATAAGTGCCGATTCGTACATTGGTGTTGGCTCAGAGCCATCTAATCGTATGCAATTTTTGAAGGCTTCTAAAGCCTTCTCATCATTTCCCAAAATTTTATACTTGAGGCCTTTAAAATAGAAGTTTTGGTATTCTACTGGGTCTACTGCACTAAGTGCTTTTTTAATGATAGGGTCATCAACTGAATAAAAAGGATGTTCTTGTGCTTTTGCTTCAACAAACAAAAATGAAAGACAAATAATTATGGCTATTCTCATATGCTTATTTTGTTCCAGTACTTCCAAAGCCTCCTTGACCTCGGTTTGATTCTTCTAATTCGTCAACCTCTTGCCATTCAGCTTGTTCATGCGCAGCTATTACGAGCTGGGCTATACGTTCTCCGTCGTTGACCACAAATGTTTCTGAAGACAGATTCACTAATAGAACGCCAATTTCACCCCTGTAGTCTGCATCGATAGTTCCTGGACTATTTAAAACTGTTATCCCCTTTTTGTACGCTAAGCCACTTCGTGGGCGAACTTGTATTTCGTAACCGATGGGTATTTCGACAAATAATCCTGTTTTTACCAACTGACGTTGTAAGGGTGCAAGCTCTAATGGCTCATCGATATTGGCACGAACATCCATGCCAGCAGACGCTATTGTTTCATATTGCGGCAATGGGTGTTTTGAGCGGTTTATAACGTTTACTTGCATAGTATTATTAGATATTAAGCCTTGATTTTTTTGGTCGCTCTAACACAAAAGCAACCGCTATAAATATAAGAAGATAAAGGGTATTATTGAGCATACCTAAGGACCAATTTATACTTACAAAATATAATGCCAACATGAGGGTAAAATAAAGCCCTATTCGGCCCAGTGGGTAAGGGATAGGGTAGTGCTTTTTTCCCAAGAAATACGAGCATAATACCATCAGAAAGTAACAACACAAGGTTGCCCATGCTGAGCCTACGAACCCTAGTTTTGGTATCAAAAGTAGATTTAATAAAATGGTAATTCCTGCTCCGAAAAGAGACATGTAAGCTCCAAAGAGAGTCTTTTCAGTGAGCTTGTACCAAACGGATAAATTATAATACAGTCCTAAAAAGAGGTTTGCCAATAAAAGAATTGGAACAATTATTGCCCCTCTTTCATCGTGAAAGTCTGAGCCTATAAATTGTTTAACAAGGTCATAGTATATTGTCACCGATAAGAATATAAAGGCAGTCACTATTGTAAAATATTTCATGACTAGGGCATAAACAGCTTTAGCATTTTTCTCCTTTTCTTGGGCGAAAAAGAACGGCTCTGCTGCAAATCGAAACGTTTGTACAAAAAGCGTCATTATGATGGATAGTTTATAAAAAGCACTGTACAAGCCTATTTCTGAGGCTGAAATGTCTGCTGGCAAAAGGTATTTTAAGAGAATACGGTCAATTGTTTCATTGGTAATACCCGCTAGACCCGCAACCATAAGTGGTAGGGCATATAGCATCATTTTTCGCCACAATTCAGCATCAAATCGCCAAGTGGATTTTAGCATTTCTGGAACAAAAAGCAATAGTGTTAAAGCACTCGCTACTAAGTTTGCTATAAATATATAGCCAATTCCTATGTCTTCTGAATATATGCTTTGTATTAATTCTATTCCTTGAAGGTTGTTGGAAAGTACAAGAGGACAATACACAATGAAAAAGAGGTTTAGACCAATATTTACAAAGATGTTGAACAGCCTAATGCTAGCAAATCGAACAGCTCGGTTTTGTTCTCTTAACTTAGCAAAGCTAATGGCACTTAAGGCGTCCAGAGCAAGAATAAGTGCAAAGTACTGTACATATTCAGGGTGAGCTGAAAAGGATAGTGCATCAGCAATCGCTTGAGCGTTAAATAAGGTTAGCACAAGAAATAAGCAAGAACTTATCAGTAAAGATATGAGGGAGGTACTGTAAACTGTGCTTTTATTGGGTTGACGCTGAGAAAACCTAAAAAAGGCGGTTTCCATTCCATATGTAAGTACAATTAACAGAAAGGCAACGAAAGCATATAAAAGGGTAACATCTCCATATTCTGAGGTTGTGAAATACCGCGTATAAAGCGGTACTAATAGGTAGTTGAGTAAACGCCCAACAATACTACTCAGCCCATAAATGGCGGTTTGTCCTAGTAGTTTTTTGAGAGGGTTCACTGTTTATTTTCCTGTGAAATTTGGTTTTCTTTTCTCCATAAAAGCACTTGTTCCTTCCTTAAAATCATCGGTAGCAAAACATTCGCCAAAGGCTTGTTTTTCTGCTTCATAACCGTCTGTATTACAACCGGCATTAACGGATTTTATTGCTTTAGAGATGGCAATGGGGGAATTTTTAATAATTCGACCGGCTATCTTTTCACAAAGAGCCATTAGTTCTTCTTGTTCACAAACATGATTAACTAGGCCCCATTCTTTAGCCTCTTCGGCATTAAGCATAGCTGCAGAGGTAATCATTTCTAAAGCCTTTCCTTTGCCTACAAGTTCACGCAAACGCTGAGTACCGCCATAGCCAGGAATAACTCCTAATGATACTTCTGGCAGACCCATCTTGGCATTGGTAGATGCTACACGAATATGACACGACATAGCCAATTCTAAGCCTCCACCTAGTGCAAATCCATTGATGGCTGCAATACTTGGGGTAGATAAATTATCCAACAAATCGAATAGTAAATATTGTCCATCTGTAGCTAAGTGTGTGCCTTCTTCAGCATTGAAATGAGCAAATTCTTTGATATCTGCACCCGCTACAAACGCTTTTGTTCCTGAGCCCGTAATGAGGATACACCTCACACTGCTGTCTCTATCGGCTTTTAAAATAGCGTCATTTAACTCCTCTATCGTTTCCTTGTTTAAGGCGTTAAGTTGTTGAGGTCGGTTTATGGTTATTGTTGCTAAACCGTTAGAGTGTTCTGATAAAATAAGTTGGTAAGACATCTTTGTATTTGTTGTTTGGACAAAGATAGTTTTTTCTGTTAGAGACTATAAAAACGCTCTAAATGAAAAAAGACCGAATTAATCGGTCTTTTTAAATATCTAGTTTTAATCCTTTTTAAGAATTCAGAGCCTCAGCACCACCTACAATTTCTAGAATTTCACCAGTAATGGCTGCTTGTCTAGCTTTATTATAGGTCAGAGTAAGCTCTCTTTTGAGCTCTCCTGCATTATCTGTCGCTTTGTGCATGGCAGTCATTCTAGCACCATGTTCTGAAGCGTGAGAGTCTAATACCGCCTTAAATAATTGAATCTTTAATGATTTAGGAATAAGGTCAGCTACTATTTCTTCTTTTTCTGGCTCAAAGATATAATCACCAATTGTTGCTGAATCATCCGATGGTGTTTCTACCGGCAAAAACGGTTCAGACATTAAAATCTGAGAAGCCGCGTTTTTAAACTGGTTGTATACCACTACAACTTCATCGTATCGCCCCTCAGTAAAGTGGTCCATTAAGTCCTGAGCTATTGCCGAAGTATTGGCAAAAGATAGGTCGGTGTATAAGTCATCGTGAGTGGAAACGACATCAAAACCATTTTTAGTAAAATGTTCAGAGGCTTTTTTACCGATGGTAAGAAACGCTGTATTATCACATTCAGCAGCTAGTACTTTGGCTTGCTTAATAACGTTATTGTTGAACGCACCGCATAGCCCTCTGTTAGAGGTAATGGCAACTACTAATTGCTTTTTTACTGGTCTGGCATCAGAATAGGCCCCGCCATCTGAAGACTCTAATGTAGAACTCAGATTTACTAATAATTCACGCAACTTATTGGCATACGGACGCATTTGAGTAATGGCATCTTGTGCTCTTTTGAGTTTAGCTGCCGATACCATTTTCATGGCACTAGTAATTTGCATAGTAGAACCTACCGAAGTGATTCTTGCCCGTATTTCTTTTAAGTTAGCCATCCTTTATGCTGCGTATTTTTTAGATAAGTCTGCACATACAGAACGTAATGTATCTGTAATATCATCGTTTAGTTTACCGGCTGCTAAAGCATCAAGAGTATCTTGGTGTTTAGTGTGTAAGTAAGCGATAAACTCTTGTTCAAATTCTTTAACCTTATTGGTTGGAACATCCATTAATAGTCCGTTTGTTCCACAGAAAATAATAGCTGCTTGCTCTTCTACTCTAAGAGGAGAGTACTGACCTTGTTTAAGAATTTCAACATTACGCTGTCCTTTATCAATTACAGCTGTAGTGGCTGCATCAAGGTCAGAACCAAACTTAGCAAAAGCCTCAAGCTCACGGTACTGTGCTTGGTCAAGCTTTAATGTACCAGAAATCTTTTTCATTGATTTAATCTGTGCTGAACCTCCTACACGAGATACCGAAATACCTACGTTAATCGCTGGACGTACACCTGAGTTGAACAAGTCACCATCAAGGAAAATCTGTCCGTCAGTAATAGAAATTACATTCGTTGGAATATAAGCCGATACGTCACCCGCTTGTGTTTCAATAATTGGCAATGCTGTTAGTGAGCCACCACCTTTTACTTTTCCTTTCAAAGAATCCGGTAAATCGTTCATCTGAGATGCAATGGCATCGTCGTTAATCACTTTTGCTGCTCTTTCAAGAAGTCTTGAGTGAAGGTAGAATACATCTCCTGGGTATGCCTCACGACCTGGAGGTCTTCTTAATAATAAGGATACCTCACGGTAAGCCACCGCTTGTTTTGATAAATCATCAAATACGATAAGTGCTGGTCTACCAGTATCTCTAAAGTATTCGCCAATAGCTGCTCCCGCCAATGGTGCGTAGAACTGCATAGGTGCTGGATCTGAAGCGTTTGATGCTACAATAACCGTGTAGGCTAATGCTCCTGCATCTTCTAATGTCTTAGCAATAGAGGCTACTGTTGATCCTTTTTGACCTACAGCAACGTAAATACAAAATACTGGCTCCCCTTTATCGTAAAATTCTTTCTGATTGATGATAGTGTCAATTGCCACAGCTGTTTTACCTGTTTGACGGTCACCAATGATAAGCTCTCTTTGCCCTCTTCCTACAGGAATCATAGCGTCAATTGCCTTAATACCTGTTTGTAATGGCTCGTTTACTGGCTGACGGTAAATTACACCTGGTGCTTTTCTTTCGATTGGCATTTCAAAGGTTTCGCCCTGAATAGGTCCTTTACCATCTATTGGATTTCCTAGTGTGTCAACCACTCTACCCAACATACCTTCTCCTACATTAATAGAGGCAATACGATTTGTTCTTTTAACAACATCTCCTTCTTTAATCCCTTTTGAAGGTCCTAATAGTACAGCACCAATATTGTCTTCTTCAAGGTTAAGAACGATGCCTTGCAGTCCGCTTTCAAATTCTATAAGCTCACCAGACTGTACGTTGGTAAGTCCATAAATACGAGCGATACCATCACCTACTTGCAATACTGTACCCACTTCTTGTAAATCCGATTCCGATTTGAACCCTGATAGTTGTTGTCTTAAAATTGCTGATACCTCAGCTGGTTTTACTTCTGCCATGTTTATTAATTTAGAAGTCCTTTATGTAAAGGTTTTTATTAAACGATTGTTTTAGGTCTTTAATCTGACGCGCTATACTTGCGTCAAGTTGTTTGTCGCCAAGTCGAAGAACTGCTCCTCCTATAAGGCTTTCATCTATTTTTTCAGTTAAATCCACTTGATTGATGCCTTGTTTTTTAATAAAGTCAAGAACGTTTTGTCGTGTATCCTCATCAATGAATGTAGCTGTTGTAAGAACTGCGGTTCCAATACCTAAGCTTTCTTTGTAAACCAACAGAAAGCGTTCTGCTATGTCAAATAAGAGTGCTTCTCTTTTCTTTTGTGTAATCAACTGAATAAAGCTCATTGTTAAATCAGAGCAAGAGCCAAAAATTTCAGAAAAAATGGCTTGTTTTTTATCTGTTTTTACAACTGGGCTTTTCAATAAAAGCATCAATTCTCTAGAGTCTTTACAAATAGAAACAACGGTTTCCATATCTGTTTTGCATACCTCTAACGTACCTTGCTCTTTAGCTAATTCTAATAGCGACTTGGCATATCTGTATGTTGCTCTAGTATTTTTCATCTTAGTCTATACTGGCTTCTTCTAAAGCACTGTTAACCATTTCTTTTTGCTTGTTGTCGTCTTTTAATTCAGACTTCAATATTTTTTCTGCAATATCAACAGATAATGAGGCTACTTGATTTTTTAGCTCTGTAATAGCTGCCATTTTCTCATTGTTAATTTGCTCTCTTGCAGACGCCATAACCTTATCAGCCTCCTCAGACGCTTGTGTTTTAGCCTCAGCAATAATGCCGTCTTTTAATTCTCTTGCTTCTTTTAAAATAGAGTCTCTTTCTGCTTTTGCTTCACGTAGAATTTTTTCGTTGTCAGCATTAAGAGCTTCCATTTCTTTCTTGGCATTGTCAGCCGCATCCAAAGCACTTTTGATGCCTTCTTCTCTCTCTTCTACTGCAGTAAGAATTGGCTTCCAAGCATATTTTCTTAGCAAAAACAATAAGGCTAAAAACAAAACGGTCTGCCAAACAAACAAGCCTAATGAAAAGTCGTTAAATAAGTCCATATTATATCTTTATTTTTCTTTTTAAAATGCTAAAAATCAAAACTGTAAGCAACCCTTACAGTTTTGATTTGTTTATATGAATTATGCAGCAAATAATGCAGCAAATCCAATACCTTCAATAAGTGCAGCAGCAATAATCATCGCTGTTTGGATTTTTGAAGTCGCTTCAGGTTGTCTAGCAATAGCATCCATGGCAGAGCCACCGATTTTACCAATACCTAAACCTGCTCCGATTACAATTAATCCTGCGCCTACAATATTTGGAATAGTCATAATAAAAAGATTTAAAGTTAATAATTAGTTAATACATTAATGTTCGTCGTGATGCTCTTCTACTGCCGCTCCAAAATATAAAGCAGTTAGCATCGTAAATATATAAGCCTGCAGAAACGCTACAAGCAATTCAATTACTCCTAAGAATAATGTTAGTCCAAAAAATGCTCCAAATGAAAATAGATTGGAAGCAAAAAATACTAGGCCAATAAGTGACATCAACACCACGTGACCCGCTGTAATATTAGCATACAAACGAATCATAAGTGAGAAAGGCTTAATAATAGTTCCTAAAAGCTCTATTGGCATAAGAACAAACTTCATGGGAACAGGAACGCCTGGCATCCAAAAGATGTGTCCCCAATAGTTTTTATTGGCTGTAAATTGTGTAATCAGATAGGTAATCAGTGCTAATGAAAGCGTTATGGCTATATTACCTGTTATGTTGATTCCTAGAGGAGTCATTCCCGCTAGGTTAACAAACCATATAAAGAAGAATACAGTTAGTAAATAACTCATGTATTTTTTGTAGTGCTTTTCTCCAATGTTAGGAATAGCAATGTCGTCTCTAATGAATAAAACCAAAGGCTCTAGTAATCTACCAAAACCACTTGGGATTGGTCCCTTTCTGTATGAGCTTGACAGGCCTCTAAATGCCAAGAATAGCAACACACAAATTATAAAGGTCATTAAGACTGTTTTTGTGATAGAAAAATCAAGTAATGCTGAATGACTGACTAACTTTTTCTTGCCTTCTTTGTTAAGCTTGAGTTGAATGTCGGCATGCTTAGCCGCTATAATTTTGCCGTGAAAAATAGAATATCCTGAGGTTTGGGATTCATACAGGTAGTCTTTGGCGTCTTTAGCAACAGTATCGTTGATTCCAAGTTTTTGAAAGGTAATTGTTGAATCGGCAGCACGAACTTCTTTAACTTCTACCTTCTTAAAGTCACCAGATGAAAACACCTTAAACCCTTCATCCCAAATGATAATTGGTAAGGGCATTTTAGCTCCGTGAAAGAGCTCAAAATAATGGGCGTCTTTTAAGTGGTGCTTAATAAAGCTTTTAACTTTTTCAGGGGTGTCTTTTTTGGAGTGAGCCTCAGAGTGACCTGCTTCATGAGAGTGGTTGTCGTGAGCAGACGCTACACTTCCAATTAATAGTGCAACCAGTAAGGCTAATAAACTTAATTTTCTTCTCATTGCGGGCAACAAATTGCTGTTAAAGAGTTCGCTGCAAAACTAAATATTAATGTTTATTCTAAAAATAAAATTGGGAAATAATTTTCGTCTTTTTTTTGAGGGGTGATTTCTCAGGTTTAAAGCTCATTTAAAAGCTTTATTAAACATCGAATTTCGACTATTAAAGCCGTTACATATGAGGTGAAAAACAACATAAAACCGCTGACGCGATTAGCTTCTGAATAAAATTCATTCAATATCGGCGAAAGGAATAAGTAAAACCCTAGAAACTTAAATAGGGTAGAAAGCAAAAATATATAGCCTAAACTTTGAGTGTGAGTATAGCGTAGCTTGTATATCAAAATGACAGCTAGCAAAGCCATGAAAAAATTGAAGATGTTTGAAAACAGAAGTGCTTCAAAATATAAATCAAAACCCAATTGGTGGTATAAAAGAACTTGTAGTGTAAATGTAACAGCAAGCGCCAACACCAACCTCCAACTAAAGTTGAGAATAAACTTAATGCTTGTCATCGTTTAATCTGTTGACCTGCTTGAGTACTGAATATAATGAAATCAATAAAGAAAATAAGGTTAGAGATATGGTAAACCACGGCTTTGGTGTAGAATACCTTTCGTCTAAATATTTGCCGAGTGAGGCTCCTAAAAAAATGGTGACACCCATTTGGGTTGCAACCATTGTAAGAGTAAGTAGTCGGTTAGGCTGTTTTCTCTTGTTTTTCTTGTTTTCCGGCATGGCTAATATCTTTTATAACTGCACCCATGCTACAAGAACCCGTGAAGGCTGCTCCTGGCTCTATGGCTAATTTGTTAGTCACAATATCACCATCCAATTTAGCTGTTGATTTAAGAGATAACAATTCGGCAACAGAGATAGCTCCTTTTAGCTCACCAGAAATGTCCGCATTTGATGCGTTAACATTGCCCTCTACAATACCTGTTGAACCTATAACCACCTTTCCTTTAGTGTTAATTGAGCCTGATAATCTACCGTCAACTCTAATGTCGCCAGAAGATGTTACTTCTCCGTCAATAGTTGTTCCAACTCCGATTAAGTTAACTACTCCTGTGTTGTCTAATTGTTTTGCCATGGTTTTGTCTTTATTATTTGAAAACATTTGAATTTGTTTTTGGTCCAACAAATATATAAAAACTAATCTGGATTAATTTTTATAATTTTCCTTGAACATTTTATTATACCCCTCTACATCTTTATTCTTGAAGAAATAGGGGAAATTAGGTCCTGCTATAACAAATGCGGTATAATCACTCCCAAAGACCCCGCGAACATCTCCGCTTTGAAAGGCTTGATAATATTCCATTGCTTTAGCCTGATTACTAAACTCTCTAATTGTTATAAGATGTGTGTGTTCTTTAAACAATAAACTGCTGATGTTTAATCGGGCTAGTCTGTAATACTCTGAGTGGTAGTCCGAAAGTGTAGATTTAGCAATACTTAACTCAAGGTCGTAGTCGTTGAAAAGCAAAATGAAGTAGTGGGCCGCATCTGGCTTTACAACATATGGGCTGTCTCCCCCAAAAGATGAGGCTTCTTCTGAATCAGCTTCCATTTTGAGTAAAGATAAAATTTGTTTTGCAGACTCTGCAACACTGTGTTTTGGATACTTTTGGATGATTTGTTCCAAATTCGCCATGTAGGTGTTTTTATTAGACTTATAAGCATTTGCTTGAGTGTTCAAAAAATCAAAATTTGGATAGAGTAGGTTGTTTGGGTTCTTAGTGTTTACTCGTTTACAAATTGCTGCACACTCTTTATATTTTGAGCGGTTGTATAGTGTAAACGCTTGTTCATATTGAGACTGAAGGCTAGAGTTTGCTTCCGATAATTCTTCCATATACGAAGGGTCCATGACTAGCTTTGCGTAATCGCTATTTGGAAATTCTTTAATAAGCTTGTCTTTATAGTCGTCAGCAAAATCAATATTGCCTTTTTCATCATGTAAACGGTGTAAAAAATACAATACCATCACCCTGTTTTCACTAAAAGGAAATCTATCGTTTAGTCTTTCAAAGGTTTTAATGGCTTGAGGGACATCTTCAAGCTGTTCTTTGTAAATAACTCCAGCGTCAAAATACGCCTCAACAATCATATTGTTTGAAGCTTTTATAGCGTCTATGGTAAGTGGAAGGTTTTTCATGTATGAATCTCTGTTTTTGGGGTCAAAAACATCTGCGTCTATAGTGTCTGCTAGAGCCTCTTCTACGCTAAGAGTTTTCTTGTTTGAGCGCCTCCAATTGTCTTCTAACTTTCTTTTTCCCCATTTTCTTTTGAATTCAGAAAAGCCAAAACTTAATGTATTTGGATTGTCAAAATACCATCCGCCGCCTCTGTTTTGATTAAGGTTAAACTTATTTTGAGATTGTGTACGATCTGTGAAAAAATTATTTTCAGAGCGTCTTTGGTTTTCCATCTCTTTCTGTAGACGCTCCTCCTCTTCGATTTTTCTAATTAAATCATCAATAAAGGCTGTTCTCTCTTTTTCAGGCATAAGGGCGATACGCTGCAGACTATCTTGATTTTCTATGATATCAAGATTTGAAATAAGCTCGGTCAGTGTAAGTTGTTTTTGTTGTGCGTTTTTGAACCTTTGGTTTTGTGAATTCATAAAAGCTACAGCGGTATCGTAATACGCTTGGGCAGGACGGTAGCTTTGTTTGTCATAATAAATATCTGCTAAGATTACACTAGAAAGGGCTTTTTGAGCATCATTTTTCACGCTTGTAGAAACTGACAGCTCGTAAAGTGGAATGGCTTCGTTGATTTTGTTTTGTCGATTGCTAAGCTCTGCCAACCCAAAATAAATAACATCTAAAAACTCTTTGTTTTTGTCATCCTTAAGCATTTTTTGAAGCTCAGCAATAATGACATCCGAACCTCCTGTGGACGTGTCGAAGGAACGCGCTCTATTTATTTTTGCGTTAAAGACCATTTCATAGTCGGGGCTAGTGCGAATAACTTTGGTAAAATAGTCGGTTGCCAAAGCAAAATTGTCTTGCATAGAGTACAATTGAGCTAAAATGTATAAATATCTTGACTTTTCTCTTTTCTTTTTTGTTAAAGAAACAGCAGCATTCAACTCTTCAATAGCAAGGTCATAGTCTTCAATAGCAATATGGTAATTGGCTAAAGCTAATGATAGTTGTTGGTTAAGGTCATGGGGGAAAGTCTCATCCATTAAAACATTTTCAATAACCAAATCTGCCGAGCTGAAATCATTCATTTCAACATAGGTGTTAATCAACCAAATAAAGGCTTCGTAAGAGGTTATATCGCCAATAAATTGACGACTCACTAAGCGAAAGGCTTCAACCGCTTTTATATATTCTTGCTTATAGAAATAGGATTTTCCGATAAGCAGATAGGAATTGTCAATCCATCGATTGTGTTCTTTTCCTTTGATTAACATTGAGTGCTTATTAATGGCTGTGGCACACTTTTTTAATGCCTTATCCATCTGTGGAGATATACTTTGAGCTTCTTTTTTGGTGCCCAATGGGTATACGCTTAGCAGCTGATTGAAGTCGTCTTTGTTTTGGTCTTGCAATTTTTTAACCCCGGATTTATAACTTTCATTAGCGTTAAAATACCAGTTGTATCTAGTGGTAGTATTATGAAAACTTCTATTGAGAAAGGTGTTTTTAGTGGTTTTGCACGAGCCCAAAAGAACAAGTAAAAACACCAATACACCTAAACGACCAGAATTAACACCTTTGTTATACATTATTGCAATAACTTTCAATCGACAAAATTATTTTAATTTTCTGAATAATAGTATTTAAGTGGTGTAAGTTAAATTTTTAGGATATTTGCAGCGATTATGTCAGACGGAAATAAAAAACAATCGTTTTGGAAAAGGTGGCGTTTTAAATATCGTTTCGTTGTTTTAAACAGTGAAACTTTTGAGGAGCGTTTAGCATTTAATATGTCTAGGTTAAATGTTTTTCTATTGACATGTGTTTCTTTAACCTTGCTAATTGGTGGCACAACCCTGATTATCGCATTTAGTCCCTTACGAGAGTATATTCCCGGATATACCAGTACTAATATTAGGCGTCAAATGGTAAATCTTAATCAGCTTTCAGATTCCTTGAAAATAAAACTAGATAGTAGGGAGCGTTACTTGCAAAATATTAGAAATATAATTGAGGGTGTGCCTGTTGACACAACTGATTTCTACCTTCCAGAAAAAACAAGTGTTCAGAACGATGGTGCGGTAGAGCGTGTGTATGAAGACTCTATGTTGAGAGAACGTATTGAGTCTGAGGACCGGTTTAACTTTTTTAGCTCAGAAAATTCGGAAAATTCATCAATAGAAAAGCTTTTGTTTTTTAAACCTGTTGACGGCTTAGTAACACAATCTTTTAACGCAGATGAAGAGCACTACGGAGTTGACGTGGTTTCTAAAGAAAATGAGTTAATAAAAAGCACTTTAAGCGGAATGGTTGTTTTTTCATCTTGGACTTCTGAGACCGGAAACGTCATTGCTATTCAGCACGCTAATAATTTCATTTCTATTTACAAACACAATTCAGCATTATTAAAACAACAAGGGGAAAGTGTTGAGGTTGGTGAGTCAATAGCCATCATTGGAAACTCGGGTAAATGGTCAAGCGGTCCTCATCTTCACTTTGAACTTTGGCACAACAATCAGGCGGTAAACCCTGAAAACTACATCCTTTTTTAATTTTATGAGTTTACTTTCTTTTTTAAGTCTTCCTTATGCAAATTGGGTTCGTAAAAGGAATAAGAAATGGGTTGAAAACCCCATAAATCATCAAGAAAAAATCCTTGGGGAGCTATTAAGTTCCGCTAAAAACACTCGATTTGGTAACGACCATTCTTTTAAAAAAATAACCTCTTATGAAGACTTTAAAAATAATGTGCCAATAAGAGATTACGAGGCGCTAAAACCATATATAAACAGGGTACTTGAGGGAGAAAAAGACGTGTTGTGGAGAGGTAGGCCCTTGTATTTTACAAAAACCTCTGGGACAACCTCTGGGACAAAATATATTCCTATTTCTAAGTCTTCTATGCCTTATCACTTAAAGGGGGCAAGAGAGGCTTTATTGAGCTACATAAGCGAGACTAAAGACACCTCCTTTTTAGAGGGTAAAACGATATTTATTCAGGGCAGTCCGCACTTAGATTATATCAAAGGTATTCCAACTGGAAGGTTGTCTGGAATTGTAGCACATCACATGCCTTGGTATTTGAAGCTCAACAACCTTCCTTCCTTTAAAACCAACTGTATTGACGATTGGGAGAAAAAAATAGATGCCATTGTAGATGAGACTATTGAACAGCCTATGAGTTTGATTAGTGGTATTCCACCCTGGGTTCAAATGTATTTCGAAAGGATTCACAAAAAAACCGGAAAGACTATTTCTGAAGTCTTTCCTAAGTTTTCTTTATTTGTGTTTGGTGGCGTTAATTTCGAACCCTACAAAAGTAAATTCTTAGAGCTGGTTGATAAACAGTTGCCGAGTGTTGAAACATACCCATCCTCTGAAGGGTTTATCGCTTATCAAGATAGTCAAAAAGAAGAGGGTTTGCTTTTATGTGTTAACCACGGAATCTTTTTTGAATTTATCGAGGCAAGTCAATTTTTTGAAGACAATAGAAAACGAATAACTCTTAAAGATGTTGAGCTTGAAAAAGATTATGTTGTCATCTTAAATACTAACGCTGGACTTTGGGGATATAATATTGGTGATACAATACGGTTTGTGTCACTAAAACCATATAGAATTGTCGTTAGTGGACGCATCAAACACTTCACCTCAGCTTTTGGCGAACATGTTATTGGTAAAGAAGTTGAAAAAGCTGTTCAGCAAACATTAGAGTTATTCCCAGAAACAATAATAAATGAATTTCATGTTGCCCCTCAAGTAAATCCCGCAGAAGGCTTGCCTTATCATGAGTGGTTTATAGAGTTTAAGTCGGAGCCTAAAGACATGGAGGGTTTCCGTAAAACTCTTGATGGTTTTATGTGCTCACAAAACAGCTACTATGACGACTTAATACGCGGTAATGTCTTGAGGCCTTTACTCATAAACAAAGTAAGTGATGGTGGATTTTACAACTATATGAAGTCTATTGGTAAATTGGGTGGTCAAAACAAGCCCCCTCGTTTGTCAAATAATCGTAAACTTGCAGACGGCTTAACCACTTTTAAAAATGGATAAAACAAAAAAACATGTTGCAATCTTAGGCTCTACCGGCTCGATTGGAACTCAAGCACTAGATGTAATCGAGGCTAACCAAGATTTGTTTGAGGTTGAAGTTCTTACTGCTAATTCCAACAGTGAGCTACTCGTCCAACAGGCTTTAAAATACAAGCCAAATGCGGTAGTAATTGCCAATGAAAATAAATATGATGAGGTTAAGGATGCTTTAGGCTCATCAGACATAAAGGTTTATGCCGGTGTAGAATCCTTATCTCAAGTTGTTGAAATGGACACTATTGATGTTGTTCTTACAGCATTAGTGGGTTATTCTGGCTTGAAACCAACCATAAGCGCTATAAAAGCTAAAAAGAATATTGCTTTAGCCAACAAAGAAACTTTAGTTGTTGCGGGCTCTTTAATAACAGCTCTTGCCAAAGAAAATGGAGTAAATATTTATCCGGTGGACTCTGAGCATTCTGCTATTTTTCAATGTTTAGTGGGTGAGTTTCATAACCCTATTGAAAAAATATACCTCACCGCATCAGGCGGTCCTTTTAGGGGATGGAAAAAAGATAAACTCATTAGTGTAAGTAAGCAACAAGCCTTAAAGCATCCGAACTGGGAAATGGGAGCAAAAATAACCATTGACTCTGCCAGTTTAATGAATAAAGGGCTTGAAGTCATTGAAGCAAAATGGCTGTTTGGCTTAAAGGAAGAACAAATTGATGTTATTGTTCACCCACAATCTATTATTCACTCAATTGTACAATTTGAAGACGGCTCTATGAAGGCACAAATGGGCTTGCCAGACATGAAGCTGCCTATTCAATATGCTCTTGGCTACCCGCAAAGAATAAAATCAAACTTCCCTCGTTTCGATTTCATGGACTACCCCAGTTTAACTTTTGAAAAGCCTGATGTTGAAACCTTTAGAAACCTCTCTTTAGCCTATAAAGCCATGTCAAAAGGCGGAAATATGGCTTGTGTTTTAAACGCTGCCAACGAAGTTGTTGTTGGCGCCTTCTTAAAAGATAAAATTGGGTTTTTAGAAATGTCAGATGTCATTGAGAATTGTATGGAAAAGAGTACTTTTGTGGCCGCTCCTACGTACGATGATTTTGTGTCGACAAATGAGCAAAGTCGAATGTTAGCTAATGAATTAATCAAATAAATGGAAATACTAGTAAAAGCAGGTCAACTTCTTTTAAGTTTATCGATCCTTGTTGTTTTACATGAGTTGGGTCACTATATCCCCGCAAAACTATTTAAAACACGAGTAGAAAAGTTTTACCTTTTCTTTGACCCATGGTTTTCATTGTTCAAAAAGAAAGTGGGCGATACTGAATATGGTGTCGGTTGGCTTCCTCTTGGGGGTTATGTGAAAATATCTGGAATGATTGATGAGTCTATGGATACTGATCAAATGAAGAAAGAGCCTCAACCTTGGGAATTTCGCTCAAAACCTGCTTGGCAACGACTTATCATTATGCTTGGCGGTGTTACTGTAAATGTCATTTTGGCTTTTGTTATATACTCCTTTAGCTTGGTTATTTGGGGAGAAAAGTATCTGCCAAGTGAAAAGGCAACCTATGGTATTCATTGCGACTCCTTGGCATTAGCTGCTGGTTTTCAAGAGGGAGACATTATTTACTCCATTGACAACAATGTGGTAGAGCGATTTGCTGGTGAAAACGGAGCCCTTCATCCTGAGATTATTGAGCGTCTAATATTAGATGACGCTAAACTGGTAACTGTTAAAAGGGGTGGTATTATGGTAGATGTTCCTTTTACCGAAGATGTAAAAAGTCAAGTGTTGGCAAAAACAAAGCTATTTACACCAAATATTCCTTTCATCATTGATGGTTTTTCAGAAACATCAGTAATGGAATCGGCTGGTGCTGAGGTGGGTGACAAAATCCTAAAATTAACAATAAAGATATGAGCTATGCGGGCGATGTTATGCAATACACGCCAACATTAAAGGGTGATACAGCAACCGTATTAGTAGATAGAGATGGTGAAGAAATTTCGTTTGATGTGTTTTTAGCAGAAGGCGTGATGGGGGTTCAGCTAAGGCCTTTTTCTGCTCTTTATGAACTTGAAAAAGAACAATATAACGCCATTAGCGTAATACCTGCAGCTCTAACAAAAACCGGTGTTGAAATCACTAATTATCTAAAGCAATTTAAATTAATAAAACAATCTCCAGAATCCGTTGGCGGCTTTATTTCAATAGGAAATATTTTCCCTTCTGTATGGGATTGGCAACGTTTTTGGAGCCTAACAGCCTTCTTGTCTATTATGTTGGCTGTGCTTAATTTACTTCCAATACCGGCATTAGATGGTGGTCATGTTGTTTTCCTTCTTTATGAAGTGTTAACGGGGCGTCAGCCAAACGAAAAGGTAATGGAATACGCACAAACCGTGGGAATTATATTGCTGTTGGGGCTTGTAATCTACGCTAATGGAAACGATATTTTTAAACTTTTATCATAACTAACTAATTGACAAACAATTTTATGAACGATACTTTTGGAATAACCAAGGCTTTAAAAGAGCTGGGATTAAATGAAATAAACGAGGGAAGCTCAACTGGAAATGACTGTTTTTCTAGCGGCAGCGTTATAGAGTCGTTTTCACCCGTAACAGGTGAGCTTATTGGAAAGATAAAGTGTACAACCGAAAGCGATTATGAAAAAGTAATGGCTTCTGCCACATCTGCCTTCAAACATTGGAGAACCATTCCTGCTCCTAAAAGAGGTGAAATTGTTCGTCAGTTTGGCGATAAATTAAGAGAGCACAAAGAAGCCTTAGGAAAGTTGGTTTCTTTCGAAATGGGAAAATCTTACCAAGAAGGCTTGGGCGAGGTTCAAGAAATGATTGACATCTGCGACTTTGCTGTTGGTCTTTCAAGGCAGCTTCATGGTCTTACAATGCATTCTGAACGTCCAAATCATAGGATGTATGAACAATACCACCCGCTAGGTGTTGTTGGTATTATTTCTGCTTTTAACTTTCCAGTGGCTGTATGGTGTTGGAACACTGCTTTAGCTTGGATATGTGGCGATGTTTGTGTGTGGAAGGGTTCAGAAAAAACACCCCTTTGCTCTGTGGCTTGTCAAAATTTAATTGCTGAAGTTTTAAAAGACAATGATTTACCTGAGGGAATTTCTTGTATTGTAACAGGAGATTATAAAGTTGGTGAAATGATGACATCTGACAAGCGTATGCCGCTTATTTCTGCAACGGGCTCATCAAGAATGGGTAAAATTGTAGGCGCTCGAGTGGCTGAGCGATTTGGAAAATCACTATTAGAGCTTGGCGGAAACAACGCTATAATAATTACTCCTACTGCTGACCTAAAAATCGTTGTTCCTGGTGCTGTATTTGGTGCTGTTGGAACCTGTGGTCAAAGGTGTACATCTACGCGTCGTTTAATCATACACGAATCTGTTTACGATAAGGTAAAAGATGCTGTTGTAGGTGCTTACGAACAAATCAAAATTGGTAACCCATTAGACGAAAACAATCACGTTGGGCCACTAATCGATAAAGATGCAGTAAACATGTATTTGTCTGCACTAGAACACGCTATTAAAGAGGGTGGTAAAATCTTGGTTGAAGGAGGCGTTTTAAAAGGCGGCGACTACGAAAGTGGGTGTTACGTTAAGCCGGCTATAGTAGAGGCTAAAAACAGTTTTGAAATAGTTCAACACGAAACCTTTGCCCCAATACTATACCTCATCAAGTACAAGGGTGATGTTGAAAACGCAATTGAAATACAAAACGACGTTCCTCAAGGCTTGTCGTCATCTATAATGACCTCAACCATTAAAGACGCTGAAAAATTCTTGTCGTATGCTGGTTCGGACTGTGGTATTGCCAATGTAAATATTGGTACATCGGGCGCTGAAATTGGTGGTGCTTTTGGAGGTGAAAAAGAAACTGGTGGTGGAAGAGAGTCTGGTTCCGATGCTTGGAAAATATACATGCGTCGACAAACGAATACAATAAACTATTCGGATGAGCTTCCTCTTGCACAGGGAATAAAATTCGATTTATAGCATTTAGGTCGTATCTTTGTACTTTAACCTTACATTATGAGAGTCTTTGCTATTCTTATTCTATTTTTAGTTGCTAGCTCTAGCTATGCCCAAGAAAATTGGACCGCACCAGAGGAGTCTAAGAAAATAGTTAACCCTTATGAGGGCAACCAAATTGCCGCACAAAAGGGACAAAGGTTATACTCAAAATTATGCTGGACGTGTCATGGTAAAAACGGCTTAGGTGATGGTCCTGCGGGTGCAGGATTAAATCCAAAGCCAAAAAGCTTTGCGGATAAAGACGTACAAATGCAATCGGACGGAGAATTATTCTGGAAACTATCAAACGGAAAAGGTATGATGGTGCCCTACAAACACTCTTTAAATGAGGAAATGCGTTGGCAACTCATCAATTATATTCGAACTTTAAAAGCAGATAAATGAGACATCTCACACTATTAGGTTTGATGATTTCTTTTCTAAGCTTAACTGCTCAGGAAAAAGAATATGTTAATGCTTTTAAAAACAAGCAACTTATAAACGCCCAAACCACTATAATTCCTGAGGGTTTTGACTTTACTATCATGCACCGATTTGGTAAAATTGGTCTTGATGATAGGATTTACAAAGACTTTTTAGGTTTTGATAACCCCGCAAATATCCGCTTTTCGCTTTCCTACAAATTAAACGATAAATCATACGTGGCGGTTGGTAGAACAAAAATTGGAAAAACTATTGACGTAGAGGGTAAATACGTTCTTTTGAGGCAAACTGTCGACAACTCAACACCTCTTAGTGTTGCCTTATTTAACAATACAGGTATAAACACTGAAGAGGATAAAAACTATGGTCCAAACGCTTTTTTTGGCGATAGTATTACACCCTATGAAAACAAGTTTTCGCACCGAATTACATATACAACAGAGCTTATATTATCAAGAAAGTTTAGTGATAGAGTATCTCTTCAGCTTAGCCCAACATTCATTTATAAAAACTTGGTTTTAGGTGTTGATGAAAACCATTTTACATGTGTGTTACCGTTTAGTGGGAGGTATCAATACTCATTTGGTAGTGCTATTTTGTTCGAGTACGCACACAAATTAAACAACCGCTCCGAAACAGGCTTGAACAATCCGTTTTCTTTAGGATTTGAGCTTGGTACAGCAGGGCATGTTTTTCAGGTATTTATGAGCAATAGCTATTATCTAAGAGAAGCGAACATTTACACACAAGAAACGTATGATTTTTTAAACGCTCCTAATGAGTTTGTTTTAGGTTTTAATATCAGACGTGTTTGGTGGTTTTAGAAACTATAATTATGAGAAAGTATAGCTTATTTCTATTGGTTTTAACACTCTTCTTTCTGTCTTGTACTAAAGATAGAATTATTGAGGTGGGCCCTGTTGTTTACCCTGTTGAGTATTGGAAAAAAGATTCTCTTGTTTATACCTTATATCAAGGTGATGTTGAACTGAATCGACAGGTTACAACCTACGGCATTTCGTCTCCTGATACACTTACATTAACCTACGAAACTAACAGTTTTAACCTCACCTTTTTAGAGGGAGATAAGGGAAGTGCAACTCTTGGTTCTACTAGCGGGCTGTTTTCTTTTGATGTTGATAGCTTGTATTTATATGGAACTGACACCTTAAAACAAAGAGTTGTACAAAAAGAAGACTCGCTAATGATATTGGAAACCTCCATACTTAACGGTGAATACCTAAGAGAGTACAGAGATTATTATCAGCTTTTGGACATCAATGCGGAAGCCCCAATGGTTAGCTTCAAAAATGATATTTATGAGCCTATTTTTTACAACAATGGCGAAGGTAGGTGCATGCCGTGCCATAATGACGACGGTGGTCAAATACGACTTGTCCCAGCTGATTTAGCGTATGATGAGCTTATTAGTGGTGTAAGTAAGAACGATGGTGGTGTTCCATACATCAACACTGTTCAGCCTGAAGAAAGTTACCTATACAGGCTTGCTATAGACGATAATGTTGAATACGCTATGCCCCCTAATTCAGACCTCACCCCTTTCGAGGTTGAAACCATACTTATGTGGATTGCTCAAGGAGCACAGAACAATTAACATATGAGATTCGTATACATACAAGGTTGTTGTATTGTTAGAATTTTGGTATTTTTGTACTCACTCAACCCAAAACAACCCTTATTTATGAACAAGTTCGGTATATTTTTTATCCTTGGTTTATTTTCCTACGGAATCACTAACGCACAATGTACAGTTGACAATTCTATTGACTGCGAGTGTGCTGATTCCGATCAAATCGATTGTGACCTTTTACCAGATATTACGGTCTGTTGGCAGACGGGCATTAATGGCTCACAAGAGTATGCGCCTGGTGATGGTCTGCAAGATGGTGAAATAAACTATCCAGAAAACTGGTTCGAAATTACTCCTGAAGTTCAGGAAATGGGAAGAATACGTATCTCTGCTAGAACCCCAAACATTGGGGTAGGACCTCTAACATTAAGAGGTGCTGACCAATACGGATACCGCCATATGGTATGTTATGAAGATGGTGTAGCAGATACTTTTACGGTTTATGATCCTGATTGGCAAATATCTACAGATGTGTGTCCTGACGGCACTAACCCTAAACACATTTCTTGGCAAAGAATATATCACAAGAACTCTGATGGTTCTATGAGTTTTTATGAGGAAATGGTGGGAACAATGGAGTACCATCCTACACACGGTCATATGCACTTTGATGAATGGACAATTATGACCCTAAGAATTCCTGATCCTAATAATATGGAAAACCCGCTAGAGTGGGAAACTGTTGGTGATGGTGCAAAAGTTGGGTTCTGCGTAATGGATTTGGGTAATTGTAGCAGTGAAGATGCCGGTTGTAGAGATGATGAAAGCGTTTATAATGAGGGTAACCTATTAAGTCAAGATGATTTTCCTAACTATGGTTTAGGTGGTGGTTCGTATGGTTGTAGCCCAGTTGAGCAAGGTATTTCTTCTGGTTATAATGACACTTATGGTTCCTATCTTGACGGTATGTTTCTGAATATTCCGCTTGGCACGTGTAATGGTGAGTATGCCGTGGTATTGGAGGTTCCTCAAGTTATGGTTGAAGCTAGGCTTGACAACAACTACACGTGGTTTCCAATCACCCTAACTATGCAAACTGAAGCACCTAATATTCCAAGTATTATTTCTTCAGCAGGCGGGGTGGTATGTGAAGGTGATGAAATTAGTTTATCAATAGACGCTCCAGAAAATGCTACCGTTTTATGGTCTAACGGTTCCTCTGACGAAAATATAACCGTAAACAGCTTGGGCACGTATTCTGTAACAATAAATACACCTGAATCTGAATGTCCTGCAACTAGAAATATAACTATAAGTGGAATTGATGCACCTGAGGTTGAAGAAGTAACGGTTTGTAAAAACAACCCTGCTGACCTTTCAGTAGAGTCTGATTACACTGTGACTTGGTATGATGAAAATATGAATGTTGTTGGAAGTGGTAATTCATATTCTACTCCAAATTTGGATGAGAGTGTAACTTATTACGTTTCTAATAGCTTTATAGATAATAAAGTAGGTCCAGAGGAGCATGAAGGCAACTCTCAATATAGTGGTAATGAAGACGCTATTGGTTTTTTATCTTTTGATGCATTAAATGATTTTACTCTAGTAAGTGTAAATGTATACACCAACGAGCCTGCTGAAAGAATGTTTATTTTGATGAATTCCGACGGTGATGTCATCGCTGAACATACTGAGTTTGTTGGTTTTGCTGATGATGAACCACAAACAATTATATTAAACTTCGAAGTTCCACAAGGTGATAATTATTTAATAGGAACTGATGCCTCTGTAAATGAAGATAATGTCGGTGGTCAAAACCCACAGCTTAAAAGAACTGGTACAAACGGTAACTTATCTTATCCTTATGTTTTAGATGGTACTGCTTCTATCAATAAAGCCGTTTATTATGGCGGTGGTGTTAATGAATCTGGTGGTGATGACTATACTACTTACTACTACTATCTATATGATTGGGTAGTTAGTGCTGATACCATAACTTGTGACCCTATAGCTGTACCTATTACGGTCGAAGATTGTAGTTCAATAGATGAAATACTTGTTGAGATGGCTGTATATCCAAACCCTACTGAAGGTCTTGTGTATATAACCGCTTCTTTGGAAAAAGAGAGTTTAATTGCCTTGTCTTTAACTAATTCTCTTGGACAAATTATTTATAGTGAAACTATTGGCTCTACTAGTCGTATTGATAATACATATAATTGGTCAACGCTACCAAAAGGTATATACACTGTGTGTTTAGAAATTAATAATCAAAAAACGTTTGAAAAAATTGTTTTACAATAGAATAGCCCTCATATCGGTAATCTTATTTCAATTAGGGCCCTTAGGGGCTCTTTTTGCACAAGGTAATTGGATAGGTTATACTAATGAAAATACTATTCTTGTTGACAATAAAATCAATGATATCTTGATTGTTGATGGTGTAAAATGGATTGGAACAAGTTGGGGTTTATATGCTTATGACAATTCCATTTGGGTAGACTATTCTGAATATTTGCCTAACCCTCAAGTTCGCTCACTTACATTAGATAATAATGGTGCTTTATATGTAGGCACATTAAACGGTATTGCTATTTATGATGGTGCGAATTGGTTTACTGTTACGCCTGATGAGGATGATAGCGTCTTGCCTGGACATATAAACGATATTGTATTTAATAGTCAAAACATCGGTTATATAGGTACTATTGATGGACTTTATAGGCTTGAGAATGAAACCATTAGTCTTGTTTTAGACTCTTCTTCTTTAGAGCCTACGTTCATTAATGTAAGGTGTTTGGCTATGAAGGGTGATTCATTATGTATAGGAACAATAAACGGAGGTTTAGCTTATTATTATAATAACAGTATTTCATGGTATAATGGTAGTAATGGTTTGATTGATAATACCGCTACGGACTTATTGGTTTCTAATGAAAATATATGGATTACAGCTCCATATGGAGGTTTGATTACTCATTTGAATACAGGTTCCTTTATAGTATTTAATACAGGTTATTTTGATGATTGGCCAAGTAATAGTTTAAACTGCATTATTGAGGATGAAGGTTTATATTATATTGGCACTAATGAAGCTGGAATGTTTAGTTTAAATTATGAAAGCGGTGTTCAAAACACAACTGTTTATAATACATCTAATAGTGGGCTTATTAACGATGATGTATTATGTATTGAAAAGGAAGATGAAGGGTATTGGATTGGAACAGAAGGAGGATTAGTCTATTGGGGTGAAACTTCAAGTATAGAACCTTTTAATTCCGCTCCATCATTTAATTTTGATGGAACAAGCTTGAGTATAAACAAACCTTCAGACATTATTGTTTTTTCAATAGATGGTAAAAAAATATTGAGTGAAAACAATAGTAATAATCTAACGCTTAATGGTTTGTCGCAAGGTTTTTATATTGTTTCTATTAATAACGAACGCTTTCTTATCCAAAAATACTAGTCAAGTTTTGGTCGCTCATTTCTATTGGCTAATTCCCAGGCTGTGAGAAATATATATCTGGATATCTTCTGTATTTTTCCAAAGTGTATTTTATCTACCGTGTCTGATGTTTTGTGATAGTCGGCGTGTACACCGTTGAAATAAAAGATAACGGGAATATTATTTTTAGCAAAATTATAATGGTCTGAGCGGTAATAATATCTGTTAGGATCATCCTCTTCATTAAACTTATAATCTAACTCCAAATTAATGTATTGTTTGTTTACATCTTCGCTTATTTGATGTAATTCTGTACTTAATCTGTCTGAACCTATTAAATAGACGTAATCAGGGTTGTCGTGATAATCATCTATCCTTCCTATCATATCAACATTTAGGTTTGCAATGGTATTTTCTAGTGGATAAATAGGGTTGTCTGCATAGTATTTAGAGCCTAATAATCCTTTTTCTTCTCCAGAAACAGGCATTATTAATACACTTCTTCTTGGTCCGTTTCCTTCTTTTTTGGCTAACATAAAGGCTTGCGCTATTTCCATTATAGAACTTGTTCCTGAACCATTATCATCTGCTCCATTGTAAATTAGTGAATCTTCCTTCGTACCTAAATGATCATAGTGGGCCGTAATAACTAAAAGTTCATCTTTTAGGTCTGTTCCTTCTATGTATCCAATTATATTTTCTCCTTTTATGTATTTTTTATTAGACTGCTTTTTCCATTTCCCATAGCGTCTAACATTTCTGACTTTAAATTTTTGAAGATAAGTGTTGTATTTATAAGGGGGTATTCCTATTTCCTTAAAAAAATTAACAATAAAGTTTGCAGCATTTCTTTGTCCTAAAGTTCCAGTTTCTCTTCCTTTCATAGAGTCACTAGCTAAAACGTATAAATATTCTTTTAAATCTTCTACTGTAATACTATTGGCATATTTTAGTTTTAAAGAATCTTCTGACAAATCAGGGTTTTGAGCTAATAGAGTGATAGGTAATATTAATAATAGTAGTGCTTTCATGGGTTTTGGTTTAACAACTTATTTTTTCTACTCTTCTTTGGTGTCTTCCTCCTTCAAATTCGGTTGACAAAAATACATTAACTATTTCTAACGCTTTTTCAAAAGAAATAAATCGTGCTGGCATAGTACACACATTAGCATTATTATGTAGTCTAGCTAGTTCTGCTATTTCTGTTTCCCAACATAATGCAGAACGAATACCTTGATGCTTATTAGCACTCATATTTATACCATTTCCACTACCACAAAATTGTATTCCTATTGAATTTTCTAAATTTTCTATTGATTTTGCTAGACTGTGTGCATAATCAGGATAATCAACACTTTCAGTACTATAACAACCATAATCTGTAACTGTATATCCCTTATTTTCTAGTAATTTAACTAGCTTTTCTTTGTATTCAAATCCTGCATGATCACATGCTATTCCAATTCTTTTTTCCATAAATAAGTTATGTGTTTATAATATTTAAATACTAATTTCTGTAACAGATATTTAATTAACAAACAAAATTTATTTTTTGTTAATACGAGTTAAAAACTTTGATAAGTTTTAATTGATTTTTTAATTATTATTTTCAATTATATAAATAGCTTATTTATACAATCATTTCTTATTAAATATATTAAAATATTATACCAACATTTTTAACAAAAATTAAGCTTAATAAGTTGTTATTTTTATAAAATAAATAATGTTAATAGTATACTATATTACTTGTTAATATCTCTATAAATATCTGATTATAAATAACTTAAATAATTTAGTTTGTTAACTTATTGTTATAAAATATTAATAATAGACAAAGTAAAGTATTTATCAGAAATATTATTAACTAAACTAACAGACTATATATATAATCATACATAATTAAATTAATAAAATATATTATAATAATATAAGATTGATTTCTCTTTTCTCAATATTTACATTTCTTACTTTGACATTTACTTTATCTCCTATCCTAAGTACAGAGTTAGTTTGTTTACCACGAATACAGTAATTTTTTTCATCGTAAGTATAAAAGTCACCTTGAATGTCTTTTAAGCGTATCAAACCTTCACAAGTTGTATTACTTACTTCAATAAAAATTCCAAAGTCTGTTACGCCAGATATTATACCTTCTAGTTTTTCTCCTACAAATTTTGAAATATAAACAGCTTGCATGTACTTAATAGAATCACGTTCTGCCTTAGAAGCTATTATCTCCATTTCTGAAGAATGTTTACATAGTTTTTCAATACGTTCTTTATTTACTCTAGATGTATTATTTAAATATTGAAAAAGTAATCTATGAACCAACACATCAGAATATCTCCTAATAGGTGAAGTGAAGTGGGTATAGTGGTTAAAAGCTAAGCCATAATGACCAATATTTTCAGTTGAATAAACTGCTTTAGCCATAGTTCTGATAGTTAAAGTTTCTACCATACTAGCTTCGTCTTTTCCTTTTACATCCATAAGTATTTTATTCATGGATTGTGCAATACTGTTTTTGTTTTCGGTTTGAAGTTTATACCCAAAACTCTTTAGGAAAAAACTAAGTGTCTCCAGTTTTTCTGGATTAGGAGTATCGTGTATTCTATAAACAAATGGGAGTGATTTTTTACCAATAAATTCAGCTACTTTTCGATTTGCTAGTAACATGAATTCTTCTATCAATTTATGAGCATCTTTACTTTCTTTTATAAATAAAGAAACGGGGTTTTTATCCTCATCCAGTTTAAATTTTGTTTCTAATTTATGGAATGAAATAGCTCCCTTGCTTTTCCTCTCATCTCTAAATATTTTAGCTATACTGTTGAGTGTTAAAAGTTCTGAAGAATAATCACCTTCTTTTGTTTCTAGACGTTCTTGAGCTTCTTCATAGGTAAATCTTCTATCCGATAATATAACAGTTTTTCCAAACCACTCATTTTTAATTTTACCTTCGCTACTTATTTCGAAAACAGCTGAAAAACATAATTTTTCTTCATTAGGTCTAAGAGAACACAGATTGTTTGATAATACTTCTGGAAGCATTGGAATAACTCTATCTACAAGATAAATGGAAGTTGCTCTTTCCTGAGCTTCTTTATCAATACTATCATTTTCTAAAACATAATGACTGACATCGGCTATATGAATACCAATTTCATAATTTCCATTTTCTAATTGTTGAATGGATAAGGCATCATCAAAATCTTTTGCATCAAAAGGGTCAATAGTGAAAGTAGTAATAGTTCTAAAATCTCTTCTTTTCTCTATTTCTTCTTTTGTAATGGTTTGAGGAATATTTTCAGCCTTTTCTTCTATACTTTTTTCAAAGGTTTTATCAATATTATGTTCTGCCAGTATAGAATAAATTTCAGCATGGTGTTCACCAGGATAACCAAGTACTTCTTTTATTGTTCCACTAGGATTATTTCGTTTATCTCCCCAATCATCAACATTACAGACTACTAATTGACCATTTTTAAGATCATGTGTTTTAATTTCTTTAGAGTTTATAAAAATGTCAAAATGTATTTTAGGATTTTTTATACTGACAAATGCAAAGTTTTTGGATATCTCTAATTTTCCTACAAACTGATTGGTATTTCGTTCTACAACA
The DNA here is from genome assembly GCA_965277895.1 of Flavobacteriales bacterium. Classification (GTDB taxonomy): domain Bacteria; phylum Bacteroidota; class Bacteroidia; order Flavobacteriales; family UBA7312. Next base: position 312,184 of record CBDIDR010000001.1, on the reverse strand, counting down.
TTTATTATTTCACCTTCTAATCGTCGTGATTTATAGGAAGAAAATACAGATACTTCTACACTATCGCCACTCACTACATTTGGTAGGTATTTTCCATGAATAAAAATATCATCGTTTATGTTTTCAACCGTTACGTATGCATTTCCTGAGGACGTAATATCAACAATACCTTCTACTATGGAGGATTGTGATTTTAGCTTATATTTTCCTCTACTAACAGAAATTATTTTTTCATTTTCTTCAAGTTCGTTAAGTACGACTTGTACCAATAATTTAGAAGATTCATCTCCGAGTCCTATTTGTTTAGAAAGCTGTTTGTAGTTGAATGATTTTTTAGGATGTTTTCTAAGAATGTTTAAGGTTTGTGACTGTAAGCTTTGTTTAGTTACCTTCCTTCTTTTCTTTTTTTTTGGCATTTCACGAAAGTATGAATTTAATATGCTTAATTTGTATTACATGAAAAGAGCTTTCAAATATTTATTGTTAATAGTAATAATATTATCCTGTAAAAGTCAGTATAATTATACCTCTGTTGGTTGTGTACCTGATAGTAAGATAAATAAAAAAGAAAGTTTTTTTACAAAAACACAGTTAAAGAAAAAGCACAAGAAACCAAAGCAAGGATTATTTAAAAAAATGGTTTTATAAAACAGAAAACTATGGAAAAAGGAAAAAGTATTGGAATTTTATTTATTCTTTTAGGACTATTATTTTTAGCTAACAATCTCAATTTAATTAAAGTATCATTAGGAGAATTAATTAGAGTCTATTGGCCAATTATTTTTATTTGGATTGGTGTAGACAAACTTTTTAGAAAGAGTAAAACAAAAGACCAAAAAGAGAGTTAAAAGCAAAAAAGCATCTACGAAAGTAGATGCTTTGTCTTTTGCTCCCCCTCTTGGACTCGAACCAAGGACCCTCTGATTAACAGTCAGATGCTCTAACCAACTGAGCTAAGGAGGAAAAAATCAGTGTGCAATATTAGTACAATGCTAATAATTATGCAATACATTTGCAAAAATAAAAATTTTTAAAAGTTATGAGTTTATTAGTTGTAGGAACAGTTGCTTTTGATGCCATTGAAACACCATTTGGTAAAACAGATAAAATTATAGGAGGTGCAGCCACCTATATAGGGTTGTCCGCTTCAAAATTTCACAATGAGATTAATTTAGTTTCTGTAGTTGGTGGTGACTTCCCGCAGTCTGCTATAGATATGTTACACAACCATAAGGTTGATACAAAAGGGCTTCAAATTAAGAAAGATGAAAAAACATTCTTTTGGTCTGGAAGGTATCATAATGACATGAATACTAGAGACACAATGGATACACAACTTAATGTATTAGAAACATTTAATCCTGTTGTTCCTGCTGAATACCAAAACTGTGAACTCTTAATGTTAGGAAACCTAATGCCAAGCATTCAGCAAAAAGTATTAGACCAACTGGAGGAAAGACCAAAACTTATAGTCTTGGATACTATGAACTTTTGGATGGATAATTTTATTGATGACCTTATGGTTGCCCTTAAAAACGTTGATGTACTTACTATAAATGATGAAGAGGCACGTCAATTGTCAGGAGAGTATTCATTAGTTAAAGCAGCAAAAAAGATATTGTCATTTGGGCCAAAGTTTCTCATTATTAAAAAGGGTGAACACGGTGCACTTTTATTTAATTCAGAAGAAGTTTTCTTTGCTCCAGCCTTACCATTAGAGGATGTGTTTGACCCAACAGGAGCAGGTGATACCTTCGCAGGTGGCTTTGTAGGACACCTTTGTGCTACTAAAGACTATTCCTTTGAGAATATGAAAAGAGCGGTAATAATAGGTTCAGCAATGGCATCTTTTTGTGTAGAAAAGTTTGGAACAGAACGAATGGACGGTCTTTCTAAAGATGAGGTTAATAACCGAATTTCGGAGTTTGTGGACTTAGTACAGTTCGATATACAACTCGTTTAAGGCTTATTCGAAGACAATTAGCACTGCATTTTTTTCAACACTATTGCTTTTTTTAGCATGTACCTCTTGTATTACACCATCTCTGGTAGATTTGATGATGTTCTCCATTTTCATGGCTTCTAGTACGATAAGCCCATCACCCTCATTGATAGTGTCTCCAGCCTTTACCAAGATGTCTAAAACTTGACCTGGCATCGGAGCTTTTACTTCATTATCTTTTTTGTTAGTAGCAGCATCTAAACCCAACTGATTTAGTAAATCATCGTATTTATCTTTTAGCACAACATCATAATACCTATTATTAATAAGTAGGCTGACCTCTTTTTTAGAGACATTCAAATTTACAATATCAGCGAGGTAGGATTTGTTTTTGTAAATAATATGAAACTGACCGTCTTTTACCTCGATGCAATCCCAATTAATCTCATCTTCTAGAGAAAATTCAAGGTCTTTATTTATTACTGCTTTCACGCCACAAATTTAACAAAGAAATGTTGTTACTTTTACACCCTCACAAAATTATATTATGGAAACTCTTATAGCAATTGCACTAGCACTCTTGGTAAGTACAAGCACAACGAAAGTAGAATATGCGGAAAAACTAGAGGAAAAAGAAATATATAATGCCTCAAGAACGCGACTAAACGACCTTATTCACACAGACTTATCAGTTCGCTTTAATTGGGAAAAACAACACTTATTAGGAACAGCTGAACTGACCCTAAAACCCTATTTTCACTCAACAGATGAACTAATACTTGACGCTAAAGGCTTTGACATCCACTCTGTAAGTATGAACGGAGAGGAGTTGCTATATGACTACGACAATCTTCTATTAGATATTCAGCTCGATAGGGTTTATGATAGAACAGAAGACTATACCGTTATCATAAAATATACCGCAAAACCCAATGAACTTGCTGTTGAAGGAAGTAATGCCATTACAGACGCTAAAGGCCTGTACTTCATTAACCCCTTAGGAGAGGATAAAAATAAGCCCATGCAAATATGGACACAAGGAGAAACGGAAGCCAGTTCGTGTTGGTTTCCAACAATAGACTCACCTAACGAAAGAACAACGCAAAACATAGACATTACTGTAAAGAAAAACTTCACAACACTATCAAACGGTTTATTAGTAAAAAGCATTGAAAACGAAGACGGCACTAGAACAGACTATTGGGAGCAAAAACTAGGACACACCCCATACTTAGCAATGATGGCTGTTGGAGAATTTAATATAACCTATGATAAATGGGAAGACAAAGATGTCACCTACTATTTAGAAGACGATTACCATAAAAACGCCAGGGCTATTTTTGGTAGAACACCAGATATGATTGACTATTTTTCAGACCTACTAGGTGTTGATTATCCTTGGGAAAAATACGCTCAAGTTGTGGTCAGAGATTTTGTTTCTGGAGCGATGGAAAATACAACAGCAGTTATTTACGGCGAATTTGTTCAGATGACTGATAGAGAGCTTGTGGATAGACACGAAGACGATATTATTGCTCACGAACTATTTCATCACTGGTTTGGAGATTTGGTTACCTGCGAATCATGGGCAAACCTTCCTTTGAACGAATCTTTTGCAACATATGGCGAGTACATTTGGAGAGAAAAGTGGCTCGGCAGACTAGGAGCAGATATGCATCTAGAAAACGACCTTCAGAATTATTTGAACGAATCAAGGGTCGAGCAAAAAGACATGATTCGCTTTAATTATGAAGACAAAGAAGACATGTTTGACAACCACTCCTATGCCAAAGGCGGAAGAATACTACACATGTTACGCTACCATCTTGGCGATGACGCTTTTTATAGTGGGTTGCAAAAATACCTTAAAGACAACGCCTTTAATACAGTAGAAATTCACCAGTTGAGGCTGGCTATGGAAGAAGTTTCTGGCGAAGATTTAAACTGGTTTTTTAATCAGTGGTTTTTAGCCTCTGGACACCCAATTTTAGCGGTTGACTACAAATACAATGAAGCAAAGAAACAACAAACAGTAATTATTGAGCAGATTCAAGACCAGGGCACGACACCGGTTTATAAACTACCATTCAATATAGATGTTTATGAAGAAGGTCAAACAAAAAGACATGCCGTAACCATGACGGAGTCAAAGCACGAATTTGTTTTTGATGTGAATAGCAAACCGATAAATGTTATTGTTGACTCAGAACACGTTTTACTAGCTGAAATATTTGAAGAAAAACCTGACGATTGGTGGATAGAACAAATGCACGCCCCTCTATATATGGATATGGTATTTGCTCTTCGAAATGTTAGTGAAAAAGGCAAGGAGAATGCCATATTACACGCTTTAAACAACAACAATTGGCCCATTCAACTTGCAGGAATCGAAGAGGCAGAATCCTTCAAAAACAAAGAAGACCTTTCGGGTATTATAGAGCAACAAGCCAAATACAATACGAATACAGAAGTAAGGTCTCAAGCGATACTCTTTTTGTCAGAACTTGAAAATAACTCAGAATATGAGGAGCTTTTCGAAGCGGCAATTAATGAAAAGTCACTTTATGTTGCAGGAGCTGGCTTAAGAGGATTGTCTGTATTAAATTCGGAAAAAGCACTAGAGCAAGCTACCAGCCTGGAAAAAGATTTACCAAGAGTTGTTTCGAGCCTGTATTCCGAATACGGCGGTCTTGACAAAATGGATTACCTCAAAAACCAATTATTAGGCTCTAGCGGATATAATCGGTATTACGCCTCTATGTATTACTCATCCTTTTTGAAAAGACAAGACCTAAATGTTTTACTAGATGGTGTTCCTGCCCTAGAAAGTGCTTTAGAAAACGCTCAATCGTGGATGAAAAGAGTAAAAACATACTTATACAACGACCTCAAAAAAGCCATTGACACAAAGCTTAAAACAGAAAAAGATAAAGAGCTTAAAGAGAAAGCAAAAGCAACAATAGACAGGCTTAAAATTGCAAAAACAATGGGTTTACAATAGAGAGGGGTTTTGGTTTTGAGAATTCTCATAACCCCTATCAATTTCGTGGTGTTTTTCAGCTTCAGCAGCAGCAACCGCTAGCTTATCACAACGTTCATTTTCCACATTGTTGTTGTGGCCTTTTACCCAGATAAACCTAACGTTGTGTTTGTTGTATATTTTTAAGAACCGCTTCCAGAGATCGGCATTCTTTTTCTTATCAAAAAACTTCTTTTCCCAAGCAAATACCCACTGTTTTTCAACCGCATCAACCACATATTTGGAGTCTGAAAAAACAAGTACATCCATAGGTCTAGCCTTTAGCATTTCCAGAGCGACAATAACACTTAATAGCTCCATTCTGTTATTGGTGGTTTTTCTAAAGCCTTTAGCGACCTCTTTTCGGTGCCCCTCATCCGAAAGAAGAACAATGCCGTAGCCACCAGGACCAGGATTTCCTTTAGACGAACCATCGGTATATATTTTAATACTCATTAGTTAAACAGCACTTTAATATTACTACTAAATAATTTGATGGCTATAGCTAAAAGCACAATTCCAAATACTTTTCTAAGGACAGCAATCCCACCCGCACCAAATAGGCGTTCAATTTTACCAGTAAGCGTCAAAATAACAAATACCACTATAATATTTAAGAAAACAGCAACAGCTATATTTACCGCTTCAAATTCTGCCCGAAGAGAAAGTATGGTAGTCATTGAGCCTGCCCCAGCAATTATGGGAAAGGCCAAAGGCACAATGGAGGCTGTTTTTGCAGTAGAGCCATCATCCTTAAAGAGGTTAACATTTAATACCATTTCCAAGGCCATTATAAATATAATTACGGACCCAGCAACAGCGAAAGAATTAACATCAATACCAATAAAACCTATCAATCGTTCACCTAAGAATAAAAAGCCAAGCATAATAAGCAAAGAAACCACACTTGCTTTAAGAGCAGAGATTTCACCCGCTTTTCGTTTTATATCCAAAATAATAGGAATGGAACCAAGTATATCGATTACAGCAAAAAGAACCATAAAGGCAGTAGCGACTTCATTAAGCATTAAATACATGGTGAATAGTTTTTTCGATTATTACAGGAAAATAGGCGTGTTCTAAAACCTGTATTTTAGCTGTTAAGCTATTTACAGTTTCACCCACCTCAATAGTAGTTGACTTTTGAAAAAGGATTTTACCCTCATCGTATTCATTAGAAACATAGTGAATACTAATTCCACTTTCTGTTTCATTACTATCTAAAACAGCTTTGTGAACATGCTTACCAAACATGCCTTTACCGCCAAACTTTGGTAATAGAGAAGGGTGAATATTAATAATTTTGTTTTTGAAGGAATCAACCAAATCAGCGGGGATTTGTCGCAAAAAACCAGCTAAAACAATAAAATCTATACTCAAAGACCTCAAATAAGTGTCAATTTCTCCACTCTTTTTAAACGTTTCATTGTTAAAAACAACAGTGTTAACCCCCAATTTTTGAGCGTTTTCAAGCCCTTGAGCGTCCTTTTTATTACTCAAGACCAAGGCTACTTCAACAGTATCATTCCCCTTGAAGTACTTGATAATATTCAAAGCGTTTGACCCTTTGCCCGAAATAAATATTGCTAGTTTTACTTTACTCATCTTAAAAAGTCAAAAATAGAACTATTTTAAAACCAATTATTTTAAATAAACAATAAATACAAACGTCTTCTCTTGTTTTATATTTAAAAAGTATATTTATTTGCAACTTGTTTAATAAAAAACTTTCATTTCATGTCTGATACTGCAACAAAAGTAAAAGCAATTATAGTAGATAAATTAGGTGTTGACGAAGCAGAGGTTTCGCCAGAAGCAAGCTTCACTAACGATTTAGGTGCTGATTCTTTAGACACTGTTGAATTAATAATGGAATTCGAAAAAGAATTCGATATTCAAATTCCAGACGATCAAGCAGAGGCTATTGTCACTGTTGGAGACGCCATTTCGTTTATCGAGAAGGCTTAATAAAACTCTTTTCTCATGTCAAGGCGAGTCGTAGTTACAGGATTAGGGGCTCTCACGCCTATAGGTAATAATGTTTCAGATTATTGGAATAATTTACTGAAAGGTGTTAGTGGAGCCGGACCAATCACACGATTTGACGCAACCCACTTTAAAACCCGTTTTGCGTGCGAAGTGAAAGACTTCGTGCCAACAGATTTTTTAGACAGGAAGGAAGCGCGTAAGTTGGATATGTATGCTATATATGCAATGGTAGCTGTATCTGAGGCTATGGAAGACGCATCTTTCGATTTAGAAAACATGAACCTCGATAGGGCAGGTGTTATATGGGGCTCTGGAATAGGAGGTCTAGACACCTTCTTGAAGGAGTGTGGCGACTTTGCTACAGGCTCAGGCGTTCCACGATTCAATCCGTTTTTTATTCCAAAAATGATAGCCGACATTGCTGCCGGTCACATTTCTATTAAGTACGGTTTTAGAGGGCCAAACTACGCTACGGTGTCAGCTTGTGCTTCTTCTACTCATGCTTTAATAGACGCTTTCAACTACATAAAGTGGGGAAAAGCAGATGTGTTTATTTCTGGAGGCTCTGAGGCATCAATTAACGAAGCGGGTGTAGGCGGATTTAACGCCATGCACGCTCTTTCAACACGAAACGAATCGCCAGAAACAGCTTCTCGCCCCTTTGATAAAGAGAGAGATGGTTTTGTTTTAGGAGAAGGAGCAGGAGCTATAATTCTAGAGGAGTACGAACACGCTAAGGCGAGAGGTGCTAAAATCTATGCTGAGGTCGTAGGCGGTGCAATGACCGCTGACGCACACCACATTACTGCCCCTCACCCTGAAGGGATAGGTGCTATGAATGTTATGCGATTAGCTATTGAGGATGCAGGCATGCAACCACAAGATGTAGACTACATAAACGTTCACGGAACATCTACACCACTCGGAGACGTTGCTGAGGTAAAAGCCATAAACGGGGTCTTTGGCGAGCACGCTCAAAATCTAAACATTAGCTCAACGAAATCAATGACTGGACACCTTTTAGGTGCTGCCGGAGCTGTTGAAACAATAGCCTCAATTTTAGCTGTAAAAAACAACGTTGTTCCCCCAACAATTAACCACTCAACAAATGACCCAGATGTTGACTCATCTTTAAACCTCACCTTCAATAAAGCAGAGGAAAGAGAGGTAAATGTGGCGATTTCAAATACATTTGGCTTTGGTGGTCACAACGCCTGTGTAATGGTTAAAAAAGTTTGATGAAGTTTCTTGACTACATCAAAAACCATTTAAAACCCAAAACCACATACGAAAAGAAACTATTTAATGTCATCGGATACTATCCGAACGACATTAGTCTATTTAATGAAGCCCTTACACATAGGTCTATAAAGAAACGCCAAAAGCACAATGAGCGCTTGGAATACTTAGGCGATGCTATTTTTGGGTCGGTTATAGCAGAAATGCTTTACACCGCCTTTCCCGAACAAGATGAAGGTTTTTTAACACAAACACGAGCTAAAATAGTCAGCAGAAAAACACTGAATAAACTAGCTCTTGAAATAGGGCTAAACAAATTACTAAAACACCAAGTAAGTTCTAACCGTTCTATTTATGGCAATGCACTTGAAGCCTTAATAGGAGCAATATTTCTTGACAAAGGATACGACTTTACCGCTAAATTCATTGAACAAAGACTAATAGAGCCGTTCATTAGCTTGCAAGAATTAGTTAAAAAAGTAGTCAGCTACAAAGGCAAAATACTAGAGTGGGGGCAGGCAAATAAAAAACAAATTGAGTATAAATTAGTTGGCTCTTATGGTAAAGACCATGAAAAAACCTATGAAGTAATGATTTTAGTTGAAAACGAAAACAAAGGACAAGCCATAGGAACATCCATTAAAAGAGCAGAAGAGTTGGCTTCAACAAAAGCGTACAAAGATTTAATACATTCATAAAATCAAATCCAAGATAAAGGGTTATTTTAGCAGCTATTATGGGAAAACAATTGTTAAAGATAGAGTTGGATGTAAGTTTTTCTTTACTAGGGATTAGTTGTCACCTCAAGGATTATCGCTTTGCTTGGACGCTTAACCATACCTTAAGAACAAACTTTTTTAAAACTTCACCCTATATTTCCCATGATTCAAACGCTGAGTTTTCTAGATATCAACACCAGTCAGACTCAGAAGAAATAATGATGTTTTCAAATAAATCGCAAGACGGCTTTTTGGTGCCCAAGAAAAAGCAGGTGGATTATTGGCTATTATTACAAAAAGAGGTAGATGAACAAGATGTACAACAGTATGCACGTTTAATTCGTCAATCTGATTTTGTATTAGCTGTATTTGAGGAGAATGATAGAAAAACAAAAGAACAATTTGTATTTTAAACTATGATAAACAACAACACCAAAATAGTAGCAACAATGGGTCCGGCTTGCTTAAGCAAAGAGACCTTAACAGAAATGATTAAGGCTGGAGTGAATGTGTGCAGACTAAACTTTTCACATGCCGATCATAAAACGCATCTTGAAACCATTCGTTTAATAAAAGAAATTAATCAAGAGCTTAACGTTCACACCGCTATTTTAGCAGACCTTCAAGGACCTAAAATTAGAATTGGTAAAATAGCTGAGGGCTCAATGCTTAAGGATGACACTGAGTTTGTGATTACCACAAAAGAATGTGAAGGAGACGGAAGTAAAGCATATATCAATTACCAGCAGTTTCCTAAGGATGTAAAAGCAGGGGAAAAAATTCTAATAAACGACGGAAAACTGCAAATAGAGGTTGTTAATACCAACAACAAAGATACCGTTGTTACTAAGGTTATTCATGGAGGAGAACTAAGCTCAAACAAAGGGGTTAACCTTCCAAACACAGCTATTTCTCAGCCTTGTCTTACCCCAAAAGACCTTAAAGACCTTGAGTTCATTTTAACCCAGCCCATCGAATGGATTGGCCTTTCTTTTGTACGATCAGCTCAAGATATCCTTGAACTAAAACGATACATTGAGAAGGAAAACCATAATGCAAGGGTAATTGCAAAAATTGAAAAACCACAAGCCATAAAGAATCTTAATAGTATTATCGATGTAACTGATGCGGTAATGATTGCTAGAGGGGATTTGGGCGTAGAAATTCCAATGCAAAAAGTGCCTGTTATTCAGAAAAAGATTGCAAAACAATGTTTAGAAAAAGCTAAGCCAGTAATTGTTGCAACCCAGATGTTGGAGAGTATGACGGAAAGCGTTACACCAACACGAGCTGAGGTGAATGATGTTGCAAACTCTGTAATGGACGGAGCTGATGCGGTTATGCTTAGCGGTGAAACCTCAGTGGGGGCTTTCCCACTACAAGCTGTTGAAACTATGAGTAAGATAATCACAAATGTAGAGCAAGAATTTTCATCTACACGTTCTTACGAATTAAAGGAAACACACGGAGAGCGATTTATTTCAGATGCTATTTGCTACCATTCCTGTAAACTAGCAGAGCAGGTGAGTGCTAAGGCGATAATCACTATGACGCACTCAGGCTATAATGCGATTGAGATTTCAAGCCACCGACCACCGTGTAAGATTTACGCCTTCACGAACAACCACGCCATACTGAATACGCTAAGTTTGGTTTGGGGAGTAACGGGCTTTTATTATGATAACGAAACGGGAACTGACGAAACCGTTGCAGATACAAAACGAATACTCAAAGGCATTGGATTACTTAAGAAAGACGATTTAGTCCTAAACGTAGCTAGCATGCCTATCAAGGAAAAAGGAATGACTAACATGATGAGGTTGAGTTACCTCAAATAAAAAACAATTTAAAGATGTCGATAAACGTAAAATTACTCGCTGAAATATGCGAAGCAGCCGGAGCTCCTGGTCACGAACAACGAATTCGCGAAATAGTACTTCGAGAAGTTACCCCTTTAGTAGACGAGATAAAGCTTGATAATATGGGTAATGTTACCGCTATTAAAAAAGGGAGTCAGGATAAAAAAGTTATGATAGGTGCTCATATGGATGAGATTGGATTCATAGTTACACACATTGATGACAATGGATTTTTACGCTTTCATACACTAGGTGGATTTGACCCTAAAACCCTAACAGCTCAAAGGGTAATTGTTCACGGAAAAAAAGACTTAATAGGTGTAATGGGCAGCAAACCCATACACGTAATGACTCCTGAAGAAAGAAACAAATCGCCAAAGACTACCGATTACTTTATTGATATGGGAATGCCTAAAGAAGAGGTAGAGAAATACATTGGTGTAGGAAACCCAATTACACGTGAGCGACAACTCATAGAAATGGGTAACTGCGTAAACTGTAAGTCGATTGATAACAGAGTTTCTGTATTTATCTTAATTGAAATGTTAAGGGAGATAAAAGACAATCCATATGATATTTACGGCGTGTTTACTGTTCAAGAAGAAGTAGGTATTAGAGGGGCAAATGTAGCCACTCAAGAGGTGCAGCCAGACTTTGGTTTTGGTTTAGACACCACCATTGCTTATGACGTTCCTGGAGCGGCACCACACGAAAAAATTACTGAGCTTGGTAAAGGAGCGGCAATTAAAGTTATGGACTCTTCAACGATATGTGACTATAGAATGGTGAGTTATATGAAAGAGGTTGCGACCAGGCACAAAATCCCTCATCAGTTGGAAATACTTACTGGAGGTGGAACAGACACTGCTGGAATACAGCGATTTACTCCTGGAGGCTCTATTGCAGGAGCGGTATCTATTCCAACACGACACATTCATCAAGTTATAGAAATGGCGGATAAAACAGATATCAGAAATGCCATTGATTTATTACACCATTCGGTCAAAGAGCTCGACCAATACGACTGGAGTTTTAAGTAAACAAAAAAGCCCTCAATTGAGGGCTTTTTTATATTTTACTTTATGATTAAAGGCTTTAACCCCCTTAATAGCCTTTTTATTTGCACTAGAGAAAATAGGTAAAGATATAGCTGTAATTCCAACACCCACTAGTGCAACCTCCCATATTGGATCTCTATTTCCTCCAATATGCTGTCCGACAGTAATAGTGTGAGAATTAAGGGTAATTGTTTTTTCATGTTTTTTCGACTTAGTCATTAAATTTTTTAATTCAAAAATTCATAAATGACGCTTTAAGGATACGCCCACAAACATATAAAATAAGGGGAACTTAGTGTAAAATTACTTTTTCAATAATACTTTCATTTTCAGCATCTATACGCAATAGGTATACGCCTTTAGGCTGAGATGAAAAATCTAAAGATAATTTCAACTGCTTTTCAGCTTCAACTTTAAGTATTTCTTCTCCAATAGGGTTGAGAAGAGTTATCGTTTTCAGCCCCCCACTTTTTGCATTAGACATTATGTTAACAACTCCAGTGGACGGATTAGGGTATGCTATAATAGAGCTCAAGCCTACAATATCCGCAATCCCTACGGTTGGCTCTACAAAAAACTCATCGGAAGTCATTGAGCAGTTTCCGGAGTTTACAACTAATTGATATAAACCACTAGATGGAGAGTACAGGATGCTATCACTTGATAGCGCATTGCCATTTAGAAACCATTGCAGCTCATAATCGCCAGTAGCTGAAGACACTTCCGCAAAAATAGAGCTGTCGTTTTCGCTTATATAGGCATCTAGAATATCGTCACATTTATCAAATACCGCCACAAATGACTCTTCTTCACCTAAGTTAACCTCTATTGATTGCTCTTCAGAAATGATATAATCCAAACCACTATTCCAATGAGAAAAAGAGAATCCGCTATCAGCAAAAGCCGTTAGAGTAACAGAGCAGCCGTTAAAGTAAACACCGCTCCAAGGTAATTCTTCAGGGGTAATGGTATTTATTTTCACCTTGCCGCCATTTATAGGAAACACATTTAGTGAAACATCATAATACCCCCCTAAGTCTAATGTATAGTCTACAAAGTATCGAGCACCCTCCAAGCGTTCTTCGTTGTAATTAACAATATCATCAATATCATTTTCCCACTGCTCTACAGAGTTAATAGTTCCATTCCATTCATTTCCATAACCCTGCCATCTTTCAATGTGGTCGGGCATTGCCGCTACTAAATTGTTTTTTATTTCATTGGCTTTTTCGGAGAAGTTTTCCGGCAGAAAAATAGTGTTCATCAAGTCGGCATAACGATTAGCAAATTCACATTTGAAGGTTTCGTTTTGTAGGGCCTTATTAAAAATTTCTGAGTGATTGTTTGGGTAGCCAGGGTTTGCGGCTAGGTATAAAAAGTTGTCCCAAGGGTTGCCCCAGAAGTAACCAAAAGAACCGTCAGTATCATATAGTACATAGCTCCATTTTCCTTCATCACTTTGTGGTCTCCACAGCTTTATGTTATTAGCCCCCCACGAAATACCCATCCAGTCAACATTTTGAATGTATGTCTGAATTATAAAATAATCCATGTAATTATCTAAGTTATACCGACTATCCATAAGTGCAAAAAAGTCAGGGCTATTAACATCGGTTTCCATTATCTCTAAATACACATTATACGCCTGGTCCATACTTCCTGCTAATGCCCCCCAAGAGTTTAGGAGGTCTAAGCTGTCGGAAGAATAGCCAAAATTATCCGATACATAATGTTCATCAATTTTTTCTCGAATACCGTATACCCCCCAATATTCGCCATTTAAATATACAATACACCCTTCGTAACCCATATTATGAACATTAGTTTCACTAACTAAATTTGAGAATAAGGCGTCTTGAATCTTATCACTCCAAGTGTGTTGTCCACCGTTTCTAAGGTTAACGTTATTATAACTTTCGATATGGCTTTTAGTATTAATAATAGGATGTTCAATCCTGCCAGTATATTTTGATTTAAAGTCTAAACGAAAAGACTTTTGAGGCTCGGCTCTAGACCATCCGCCATGAATTTCTAAGTCAAGCGATTCTTCCGCTTGTTTAACCTTATTGGCATCAAAATATTCCAGGCGAGAAAACTTAGACCAAGGTTGCCAAAAATTACTACCGTAATAAGGGTAGTCCACCTCTGGGTTTGGTCCTGATACATAAATACCCGTATACTCATCCCATAGATGCTCAGGGTTTGTGTGTATTGAAAAAACAGCTAACCCATGGTTGTCTTCTTCAAAAATATATGTTCTGTCTACTATTTTTGAAGGTAATTTATTGAGCGAAAATGAACGTGCAGAGACAATGGTGTTCGAACTCATATTAATTGCCTGATTGAACGTTAAATCGTTTGTAGTTGGAACACTACCATTGGTTGTATAAAATGTTATAGCCCCGGCATCATTTATGCAACTTACTGATTCATCGCCAGAATACCAGCCAGACTCTAGGGTTAGCGAGGGGGATGGAGTAATTCCTTCGTAGCAATAGCTTAAATTGTTACTGCTGTATGGTGATGGCTCATTAAATAAGCACCAGTCATTGCCACCATCAGTTGATCGCCCTTCACTAATTCCAAAATAAATAGCGAGGTCTATTTGGTTACTGTCGAGAATGAGCGCGCCATCTGTAAGCAATACGGTCTCACCAGCTGATAGCCTAAAGTTTGTGTGGTGATAATCCGTTCCGTCACTAGAAATGCTAATGTTTTTTCCAGAACAATGAAAGAGTACCATTCCGTAAGGACCTATAAATAACTCTGGCAACGCCCACTTTGTTAAGTCATTTTGGTTATCACTTAAAAAGTAGGTAGACAGGTCTATCGTGTTTGCTGAAGGATTATAGAGTTCAATCCAGTCGCTTTCAATCCACTCACCATCAAAGGTCCAAGACCCTTTGTTGGCAGAAAATTCATTGATAACAACTTGGGCGTTTAGCACATTAGAAATAAGTAATAGAAAGAATATAATTCTCATGCTAATAGAACTTATTAGTTGTTGTAAATATAAGCATTATAATAATTACTACTTACGGTTCTTTTTTACAGAAGGCCTTACGTGTATTCGGAGTAATTTTTTAGACTCTTCTTTTACCAAAGGGTCTTTGCGAAGACTCCAAAGTTGACTCCTACTTGTTTTTACGGCTTTTATTGGCTCTACTATTGGTGCAGGGTAATCCAGTTTTATTCCTTTTGAAAGTAAATCTATTGGAGTCATTTCCCACGGACGATGTATAAAAGGAGTGTCTAATTCGCGGAGCTCAGGCACCCATTTTTTTATAAAGCCTCCTTCAGGGTCTTTTTCAATAGATTGTTTTATAGGGTTGTATATGCGGATTGAATTAATACCCGTAACTCCCGCTTGCATCTGAAATTGGGTGAAATGAATACCAGGCTCATAATCCAAAAATAATTGAGCAATGTGATATACTCCTCTTCGCCAATCTTGGTTGAGGTGGTGGCATAGAAAAGAGACTAACATCGCCCTCATTCTGAAGTTTATCCAGCCATTATTAATTAGACATCGCATACTTGCGTCAACAAGAGGAAAGCCTGTTTTTCCTTCTTTCCATTTTTGTAAAAAAGAGTCGTTGTTATCGTACACCATCTTTTCATAACCCTTGTTGATACAGAGTAATTCATAGTTGCAGTCTGTTTCAAACTTTTGAATAAAATGAGAACGCCATTTTAATCGAGCCAAACACGCGTCAAAAGAGCGTTTATGTGATTTGTAGTTTGGAGCATTTTTGACTTTTTGAAACACCTCTCGAACACTAATATTTCCCCACGCTAAATAGGTAGACAGTCGGCTACATGATACTCTACTTTTTTGAGGGCTTGAAATGTGCTTAGAATAATTCTTGCCTCTTTCATCAAGAAAAGAGCCAAGGTATTTTACAGCAAAAGACTGACCTGCGGGCTGATAGTTTTTGGGATAATGTTCCAAATCGGGGTGTTTTTTTATATCAAAGTCAAAAGGACTCTTTTCAATTGATAGTTGGCTTTTGCTGAAGGCGTTTTGTATGCGTTCAGAATGAGCGTATAAGTACCAGTCTTTATCCCATCCTACCCTATTATTTACCCCTCTTTTCACAGATTGATTTTCAAACTCACACCACTCAACCCCATTGTTTTTTAAAATTTCAGCCACCCGCTTATCCCTTTCCCAACTGACTTTAATTCCGCTTTCTTGATATGAAAATATCTTTGCAACAGAATACGCTTTTGTTAGATATGAAAACACCTCATCGGCATTAGCATAGAAAACATGTATATGTCTATTAAAAGGCTGAAGCGAGGCATTCATATCCAAAATAGAGTGATAAATAAACTGCTGATGCCTCAGGCTACTATCAGGATGAGAAAGGAGTTTGGGTTCAAAAATGTAAATAGCAATATAATCGTTCTCATGATTTTCAGCATGAAAAAATGGCTCATGGTCGGAGGTTCTTAGGTCTCTTTTGAGCCAAACGATATTTAATTTTTTTGTCAAGGTTTAAAAGAGGTACAAAGATACGGAAGTGACAACAATCCGTAAACCTCAATAGACTAAAAAGCGGGCTTTATTTTCTGTTTATCAAATAGTAACCTAAGCAAATTGACAAGATAGAAACACCAAAAAACAAGACATCTTCAGGAGATGTAAAGTTTGGGGTTAATTTCAGAATTTTCTCAAAAAACTTAACGATTAAAACAATGATAATTACCTTTATAATCTTGTTTTTAAGTTGGTCGAGGCTACTAATTTTTAATGTGGACTCAGAAAATTTACCTTTAGCAAAATCAATCTCACTGATGAAAAGCTCATATACACCAAAACCAAAAATGAGCAATACAATACCGATTAAGAACAAGTCTATTGACGAAATAATTTTGAATAACAGGTCATTATTATTGTTTACCTCTGCATTAAACAATGGGTTTTGATAAATTACAGAGTACAGAATATCCCAACTCCCTATGACAAACAAGGTAATTGAAGCTACTATTGATAGTATCACCGCAAGGATTACTACAAATCGCAAGTTCCAAAGTGCTTTTTCAAATTTATTCTCAAACATTGACATCTGGTAATAGGGTTAGCGTTAAACGTAAGTTCAAAAATATAAAAAAGATAGTTCAGCTGACTTCACAATAAAAGAGGTTAAATTTTTTTTTGCTTTATTTGAAAAACCTTAACAACTAAAAACGATGAAATTAAAAACAATTTTTTGGCTTGCAGCAGTGTTAATGCTGTTACAACTTTTGCCTTTATTTGGAGCGATGATTTCAGAAGACGTTAAAACAATGCTTATTGTCGATGCTTTTGGATACGAAACACTATCAGAAGACGCCATGACTATTTTTGACACATTTGCCTTAGTATTAGGCTGTGTGGGTCTTGGATTTTTCTTTTTAATGGTAGGGGCTACTTCAATTTTAGATTTAGAGGCATTAAAAAGACTATCCTTTTTATTCTTTGTAGTGATGGGCTTCTTTGCCCTACCTGATTTAGTTAACGCATTTTCAGGAAAACCAACGGCTCCACTGCCAGTAATAGTGCTGAATTTAGTGGCTTTAGGGCTGCTATACTACGGCAGTAAAAAAGGAACCGCATAAGTTTTGATTTAAAAAACCCCACTTTACCGAGTGGGGTTTTTACAACTCCATCACAATGAAGTATCAGATTTTTCAAGTTGACGCTTTTACCAACAAAACTTTTGGAGGAAACCCAGCCTGTGTTGTACCCTTGTTTGAGTGGCTTCCAGACGACGCACTTTTAAAAATAGCTAAAGAAAATGCTGTTGCCGAAACAGCTTTCTTTATAGAGAACGAGAAGGATATTCACCTTAGATGGTTTACGCCTGACCTTGAAATTGATTTATGCGGCCACGCTACATTAGCAGCAGCACATGCTTTAAAAGCCTGTTTAAATTACCCGTCTGACGAGATAACCTTTACTACACTTAGTGGCACACTAAAGGCGAGGTATAAAAACAATTTTTATTACTTAGATCTTCCGTCTAGAAGAGCCGTAAAAGCACCTTTACCTCAAGAAATAAAGACGGCACTAAACATTCAGCCCAAAGAGGTGTACAAAGCGAGAGACTACATGTTGGTTTATGAGCACGAAGAAGACATAAAAGACATTACCATAAACAGACACCTTTTTGACCAGATTAATTTAGGGTGTGGCGGAGTTATTGTTACTGCCAAAGGAAATTCGGTAGATTTTGTGTCTAGATTTTTCACCCCTCAAGCAACAATTTTAGAAGACCCAGTAACTGGCTCAGCACATTGTACTTTAACGCCCTATTGGTCATCTAGACTGTTTAAAAAAGAACTCAAAGCACATCAGCTTTCAGAAAGAAAAGGAGAGCTAATTTGTATAGACAATAACGACAGGGTAAGCCTCGGCGGACAAGCCATAGTTTATTCTAAAGGACACTTTACGTATTGACGATTCAACCTTATTTAAGGTAGGAACTAAGCATCCACAACGTTTTTTCGGTTTGTGATATATAATCACTCATTAAACTTACTGTTCCCTCATCATCAGCTTCAGTGGCGAGGAATTAGAAGAGTTTTTAGATAGTAAATACTAAATTTCTGGAAATACTACTATCAAAAAGCCCACTCAAACGAGTGGGCTTTTTTGGTGGAGAAGATGGGACTCGAACCCACGACCTCTTGACTGCCAGTCAAGCGCTCTAGCCAGCTGAGCTACATCCCCGAATTGCCTTACAAATGTATTTATTTTTGAGCTAATTTTATTAGATTGCTATTCTGCTTATCATTGAGTATTTTCGCACAATTAATTTTAGGCATATGAGTAGTAAGAAAATTGAATCGACAAAGGCCCCTGAGCCAGTAGGGTTGTACCCTCATGCTCGTCAGCACGGTAATCTTTTGTTTTTGTCTGGGGTTGGGCCTAGAGAACGAGGGACAAAAAAAATACCTGGTGTAGAGTTAGACGAATCTGGAAATATTGTGTCTTATGATATAGAAACACAATGCCGTTCGGTTTTTAATAATGTCCGAACCATCGTTGAGGAGTCGGGTTCTTCATGGGATAAAGTCATTGATGTGACGGTATTCTTGACTAATATGAAAGACGACTTTAAAATCTACAATAAGGTATATGCAGAGTTTTTTGCGGACAATCAACCTTGCAGAACAACGGTTGAAATCAATTGTTTGCCCACACCTATTGCCATAGAATTAAAAGTTATTGCTACTATTTAAGAATGAAAAAATACCCAGAATATAAGCAGCTAGATTTATCAGGTATCAACAAAGAAGTGTTGTCCAGGTGGAAGGCGAACTCCATATTTGAAAAAAGCGTTACTACTAGAAACGACAACCCATCTTTTACCTTTTATGAAGGACCACCGTCTGCTAATGGTATGCCCGGTATTCATCACGTTATGGGAAGAGCCATTAAGGATATATTTTGTCGATTTAAAACCCTTCAAGGCTTCAAAGTAAACCGTAAAGCTGGATGGGATACACACGGTTTGCCAGTAGAGTTGGGAGTAGAAAAAGAGTTGGGTATCACCAAAGAAGATATAGGAACGACTATTTCTATTGAAGATTACAACAAAAAATGTCGAGAGAATGTCATGAAGTTCAAGAACGTTTGGGAAGACCTTACGGACAAAATGGGCTATTGGGTAGACATGAACGACCCATACGTTACTTACGACAACAAATACATAGAAAGCGTTTGGTGGCTACTTAGCCAAATGGATAAAAAAGACATGCTCTACAAAGGGCATACAATACAGCCATTTTCACCAAAAGCAGGAACGGGATTAAGTTCTCATGAGCTTAATCAACCAGGCTGTTATAAAGATGTAAAAGACCTATCTGCCATAGCACAGTTTAAAACTGTAAGAGACAATGCCTCAGAGTTTTTATACGACAAGTCTCATGGCGAGCTACACTTTCTAGCATGGACAACCACCCCTTGGACATTGCCCTCTAACACTGCCTTGGCAGTTGGCAAAAACATTGAGTATGTGGTGGTAAACACCTTTAATCCATACACCTTTGATGCTGTTACGGTTATTGTCGCCAAAAACTTGTTTGGCAAATATTTCCCAGAGAAGAACAGTGAGCTAGCATTAGCCGATTATTCCAAAGGTGACAAAAACATTCCTTTTGAAATCATTAATGAAGTAAAGGGTACAGACCTTGAAGGACTGCGTTACGAGCAATTACTGCCCTACGCCCAACCAGAAGAAGGCGATGCCTTTAAGGTATTAATAGGTGATTTTGTAACCACTGAAGACGGAACAGGAATTGTCCACCTAGCCCCAAGTTTCGGAGCGGACGATAACCTTGTTGCTAAGCAAAACGGTATTGGCTCACTAACCTTAGTCGATACTCAAGGTCGTTTTGTGGAGGCTGTTACGGACTTTGCAGGGATGTATGTCAAGAATGACTTTTACGCTGATGGTGAAGCCCCTGAAAAATCAGCCGATATACAGCTTGTCATCAAGCTAAAAGAAGAAAATAAATGCTTTAAAGCAGAAAAATACGAGCACTCTTACCCTCATTGTTGGAGAACAGATAAGCCCATATTATACTATCCTTTGGAGAGTTGGTTTGTTAAAACGACAGCTGCCAAGAAGCGTATGGTAGAGCTCAATAAAAACATAAACTGGAAGCCAAAATCTACTGGAGAAGGTCGATTTGGCAACTGGCTAGAAAACCTAGTGGACTGGAACCTATCACGATCTAGATTTTGGGGTATTCCATTACCAATATGGACTTCCGAAGACGGTGAGGAGCAAATTTGTATAGGCTCTATGGAGCAGCTGAAAGCAGAAATTCAAAAATCAGTTGACGCAGGTTTAATGTCAGCCAACCCACTTGCCAATTTTGTAGTAGGAGATATGTCGGCAGAGAATTACGCCACCTTTGATTTGCACCGTCCTTTTGTGGATGATATTATTTTACTTTCAGCAAGCGGCAAAGCCATGCGAAGAGAAGCGGACCTTATAGATGTATGGTTTGACTCAGGCTCTATGCCTTACGCACAATTGCATTACCCATTTGAGAATAAAGAGCTGTTTGAAAAATCATACCCTGCAGATTTCATTGCAGAGGGTGTTGACCAAACAAGAGGCTGGTTCTTTACCCTTCATGCTATTGCCACTATTCTGTTTGACAGTGTAGCCTTCAAAAGCGTGGTGTCCAACGGATTAGTTTTAGATAAAAACGGCAATAAAATGTCCAAACGTTTAGGCAATGCTGCCGATCCATTTGAAACATTAGAAGAGTATGGGGCGGATGCCACACGTTGGTATATGATTAGCAACGCTCAGCCTTGGGATAACTTAAAATTTGATTTGGACGGCTTGGCTGAGGTAAAGCGTAAGTTTTTCGGAACACTTTACAACACCTATGCCTTCTTTGCTTTGTACGCTAACATCGATGGGTTTTCCTATAATGAAGCCGATATTGACGTCAAAGAAAGACCAGAGATAGATCAGTGGATACTGTCAGAACTTAACACCCTAATCAAGGAAGTCGGAGAGTCTTTAGAAGACTATGAACCCACAAAGGCGGCTCGTGCCATTCAATTATTTGTCAACGACAACCTCAGTAATTGGTATGTGCGTTTGTGCAGAAGACGATTCTGGAAAGGCGAATACGAACAAGATAAAATATCGGCTTACCAAACGCTATACACCTGTTTGGAAACTATAGCTGTTTTAGCGTCTCCAATAGCTCCCTTTTTTATGGATAAACTATTTGTGGACTTAAATGGCGTTAGTCAAAAATCTACATTAGAATCGGTACACCTTGCCCAATGGCCAACGGCTGATGAGGCATTAATTAATACCGACTTGGAAGAGCAAATGCGTTTAGCTCAAGACCTTACCTCTATGGCGTTTTCATTACGAAAAAAAGAAAACCTGAGAGTAAGACAACCCCTACAAAAGATAATGGTGCCAGTCTTGAACGAAAAAGTAAAAGCCCAAGTAGAGGCGGTAAAAGACTTAGTGTTAGCAGAAGTTAATGTAAAAGAGCTTGAGTTCATGACTTCAGGCTCTGGTATTTTAGTCAAGAAAATAAAACCTAACTTCAAAACTTTAGGACCAAAATTTGGTCAGCAAATGAGAGCTATCTCACAAGCCATCTCGCACTTTAGCTCTGAGGATATCAGCTCCATTGAGGAAAAAGGAAACTATACGCTTCAGCTAGAAAATGACAGCATTCAGTTAGAACTTGCAGATGTTGAAATTACTACCGATGATATTCCTGGATGGGCAGTAAGCTCTTTAAACGGAAACACTCTTGCCCTTGACATTAGTTTAAACGACAACCTCATTCAAGAAGGTTTAGCTCGTGAGTTGATAAACCGTATTCAAAACATTAGAAAAGACGAAGGTTTTGAGGTTACAGACCGCATTAATATTTCCTTAAGTGCATCCGAAAAATTGGCAAAAGCAATAAATGAGAATTTAAATTATATTTGCTCTGAAACATTAGCCGACGAGCTTCGTATCACTAACAGCGAAGAGACTCAAAAAGGCTCAACGATTGAACTGGTAGAAGGGATAAATACCAATATAGAAATACAAAAAATATAGAATATGTCTACTGAGAAAACAAGATATTCAGACACAGAACTCAAAGAGTTCCGACAGATAATACAAGATAAAATTGATAAGGCGGAGAAAGATTTAGAGCTTATTAAAAGTGCCTATACTAATGACTCTAATAATGGAACAGACGATACTTCACCTACATTCAAAGGCTTTGAAGAAGGCTCCGAAACACTTTCAAAAGAAGAGAATGCTCAATTGGCTTTACGTCAAGAGAAATTCATTCACAATTTGTATAATGCCCTAAAGCGAATTGACAACAAAACGTATGGCATTTGCAGAGTAACAGGTAAGCTCATTCAAAAGGAACGCCTAAAACTAGTTCCTCACGCTACATTAAGCATAGAAGCTAAGCGTGCACAGTAAAACACAATGCTAAAAAAATCAATACTCTTAATTGCTATTGTTCTTATTCTTGACCAACTTCTCAAAATTTGGATAAAGACTAATATGATGATAGGTCAAGAAATTCATTTTTTTGATTGGTTCATCATTCACTTTACCGAGAATAAAGGAATGGCATTTGGCATGGAGTTTGGCGGTTCTTTCGGCAAGTACCTGCTCAGTATTTTCAGATTAGTTGCTATTGTAGCCATAGCCATATATTTAAAAAATATAGCAACAACCGATGTTAAAAAAGGAGTTATTTTAAGTATCTCCTTAGTACTAGCCGGAGCAATTGGAAACATGATTGACAGTGCTTTTTTTGGCTTAATCTTCTCTGAAAGTTATGGTCAGTTAGCAACAGTCTTTGAAGGCGGCTATGCAGGTTTTCTACAGGGAAAGGTGGTTGATATGTTTTATTTTCCACTTATAAACGGACACTTTCCTCAATGGCTTCCTCTTATTGGCGGCAATCATTTTATCTTCTTTAGACCAGTATTTAATATTGCGGACGCTTCCATTAGTGTTGGAGTTATCAATATGTTGATATTCCACCGCTCCTTTTTTAAATAAGAATTCTAGTGTTTTTCTAACAGCTCTTTATATACTTTCTGAGCATTTGTGTTGCGGTAACTTTTATTCATCCAGTAAAACTTTCTGACATAACTTAAAACCTTAAACTGTAGTTTGGCAAACCAACCCACCTTACAATCTCCCCACGCAGCCGGAAAAGAGATGTTGTGGTGCAACATAAAAGGGCCAAATATAGATAAGCCAATTGCTTTATTGCTCTCGTTGTAAAACGATTCAAAAGCTTTTTTCTTTTTCGTTTTATTAACTAATGGAAGTGGGCGTTTAGGCTTAATTCCACAATGTAATAATGCCTTTTCAAAATCGCTGATTAAGGCTTCAAAACGAATAATAAAATCACAGTGAGGTGTGGTAATAGAGAGCCAAT
Organism: Flavobacteriales bacterium; assembly: GCA_965277895.1. Lineage (GTDB taxonomy): Bacteria > Bacteroidota > Bacteroidia > Flavobacteriales > UBA7312. The sequence continues at coordinate 288,413 of CBDIDR010000001.1, read as the reverse complement.
TGTCAAATGGAAACTGATAGTATTTTTCTAAAAAAGTGTTGTAGTCGAATTGATTATCCCTAAACAATTTCGATAGCTTAAAATCCCTCATTTTTAGATGCCCCCCGTTTTTTCTCAATAAGGATTCGTTTGAGAAGTTGCCACTACTGTCGGTCATCATTTTAGTGTAATAACTCACTGAGATATCTAATGGATTTCTTGAACAAGCGATGACCTTATATTTTTTCTCTTCTTCTGTGGCGACCTTTAGAAAGTCTTGATATAAAGAGTGCTTAGCCAATATTGGAGTACCATCATACATTTCACAAAGCTCTTTAGAAATAGCCGTAGAAGCCGCCAAAGGCAGACCCACAAAAACATACTTATGCTTGTGGCTAATTATCATATAAGCTCGTTTTCTATGAGGTACTCTGCAATTTGAATGGTATTAGTAGCTGCTCCTTTTCTTAGGTTGTCGGCAACCACCCACATATTAAGCGTGTTTTTTTGTGAAAAGTCTCGGCGAATCCTTCCAACAAATACCTCGTCTTTTCCTTCCGCATATATAGGCATGGGGTAGGTGTTTACGTCAGTATTGTCTTGTACGCTTACGCCTGGCATTTCGTGAAGCAACTGCCTCACTTTAGAGAGTTCAAAATCAGCATGGAACTCAATGTTTACACTTTCAGAATGACCGCCTTTAACAGGCACACGCACAGCCGTAGCACTTACCTCTATACTGTTATCTTGCATGATTTTTTTAGTCTCACGAGATAGTTTCATCTCTTCTTTAGTGTAGCCATTACCTTCAAAAACATCGCAGTGCGGAAGTGCGTTTTCGTGAATGGGATAAGGGTAAGCCATTTCTCCCTTTTCTCCCTTCCTTTCGTTTTCTAATTGCCTAACGGCTTTTACGCCAGTTCCTGTAATGGATTGATAGGTAGAAACGACCACACGTTTGACTTGATATTCGTCATGCAAAGGCTTTAAAGCCATTAGCAGTTGAATGGTTGAGCAATTGGGATTAGCAATAATTTTATGCTCTTTGGATATAGTGTTACCGTTAATTTCAGGAATTACTAGGGGGTGTTGGTCTGACATTCTCCAAAACGACGAATTATCAATTACCGTAGTACCAACATCAGCAAATTTTGGTGCCCATTGTTCGGAAACAGAACCACCAGCTGAAAACAATGCTAAATCAGGAGATTCAGACACCGCTTCTTCAAGTGAAATAATGGTCAAATCTTTACCCCTGAAAGTACGTCGTTGACCAACAGATTTTTCTGAAGCAACTAGCAGCAAATCAGTCAAAGGAAATGAACGCTCCTCCAATAGTTGAAGCATCACTTGTCCGACCATACCTGTTGCACCTACTAAAGCCACTTTCATAAATGAGAAGTTTGAACCAAAAATAACTATATTTGATAGACTTGAAGCATTCTTTTAGATGAAAAAACTACTCCTTATTTGGCTAGCTCCAATATTCCTTTACGCCCAATTTACTGATGACTTTACCACTTTTGATTGTTGGCTTGGTGATACTGCCGAATTTTCACTAGACAGTACAGGACTTTTGCAGTTGACTGCTCCGCCAGAAACAGGTGAATCGATAATTTGGCACCCCTCAAAAGCCTTGATGAAATGGCATTGGGAGTTATCTTTAAGTATGGACTTCAATACCTCTGGCAGCAATTACGCCAAAATTCATTTGAGTTCAGACTCTCTAGCCAATGGTTATGTAGATGGAGAGGCAAGTCTGACTATTTTTTCAGTAGATTCTATTTTGATAGAATAGAAGCTAAATGACTATACCCCCTTTTGATTTTTCAAAGGGGGTATTACACACTTTATAAATCCGTATTTTTGGGCTTGTGAAAGCCTCAGCAGAAATACAATCCGTTTTGCTCAACCTTACTACTGAGGCTGGAGTATACCGTTTTTACGACAAGGAGGATGGATTGCTATACATTGGCAAAGCCAAAAATTTAAAACGTAGGGTATCGTCTTATTTTAACAGAGAACACGATAGTTTTAAAACCACTTATATGGTGCGTAAAATTGACCGCATTGAAATACTGGTGGTAGAAACGGAAATGGATGCCTTGTTACTCGAGAATAACCTCATTAAAAAATACCAGCCACGTTATAATATCCTTCTGAAAGACGATAAAACCTACCCTTGGATTTGCATCAAAAAAGAGCCTTTTCCAAGAGTGTTTTACACTAGAACACTGATAAAGGATGGCTCGGAATACTTTGGCCCTTATACTAATCCTAAATTGGTAAATACCATGTTGAGTTTCATTCGTCAGATTTACCCTCTGCGAACATGCAAATTCAATTTATCACAAGACAACATCAAAGCCAAAAAATTCAAGGAGTGTTTGGAATTTCATATCGGCAACTGCCTGGCACCATGTGTAGGCAAACAAAAGGCATCGGATTATGAGAAAGACATCACTCAAATTCGACAAATACTAAAAGGGAACATTCGCACTGTTGTACAACACTTTAAAGACGAGATGCTCAACTTTTCAGAAAAAATGGAGTATGAAAAAGCCCAGCTAGTCAAAGAAAAGATAGAGCAATTGGAATATTACCAATCCAAATCATCCATAGTCAGTCCAACCATTAATGATGTAGATGTTTTTTGTATTGCATCGGATAAAGACTATGCCTATGTCAATTTCTTTAAAGTATCTAGCGGAGCAATTATACAGGCACACGCTATGGAGATAAAAAAGAAATTAGACGAAAGCGATGAGGAGCTTCTTACTATGGCAATTACCGAAATTCGTCAGCGTTTTCATAGCACGTCCAAAGAAGCGTTTTTAAACATTCCACTTGAGTCTTCTTGGGAAAACTTAAAGGTTAGTGTGCCTAAAATTGGTGACAAATACAAATTAGTCATGTTGTGTTACCGCAATGCCAAAAACCTTCAAAAAGACAGGATTCGTAAAAATGAAGAGCTGCGTCACAGACTAGACAACCGCAGAGTGTTAGAGCAATTGCAAAGTGATTTGCGATTAAAGGAAAAGCCCCGCCATATAGAGTGTTTTGACAATTCAAACATACAGGGAACGAACCCCGTTGCGGCATGTGTGGTTTTCAGAAATGCCAAGCCAAGTAAAAAAGAGTACAGACATTTTAACATTAAAACTGTAGAAGGCCCAGACGATTTTGCCTCTATGGAAGAGGTGGTTTTTAGAAGGTATAAACGCTTAAAAGAAGAAGAGCAAGATTTACCGCAGCTTATAGTAATTGATGGTGGAAAAGGACAGCTTAGTTCTGCCAGAAAGAGTTTGGAAAAACTTGGTTTAGAACACACCATTGCCATCATTGGAATAGCCAAGCGTTTGGAGGAAATATATTTCCCTGGTGATAGCATCCCCATTTATTTAGACAAACGTTCCGAAAGTCTAAAAGTCATCCAGCAGCTTAGAAATGAAGCTCACCGCTTTGGAATCAATCACCACAGAAATAGACGAAGTAAAAATAGCTTAGGCACATCGCTGGACGGAATTCAAGGAATAGGACCAAAAACCGTTGATAAGCTCATTAGTCATTTTGGGTCTGTAAAGCGTGTGATGGAAGCCACCGAGAAAGAACTCAGCAAGTTGGTTGGAAAGTCTAAGGCTAAATTGATATTAAGAAAATAAATTAATTCAGATTGTCTGAGAGCAGACGCATCTCAATGACTGGCGATATTTTTTCGTAAAGAATATTGTATACCGCTTTAGTTATTGGCATATCAATATCATGCTCGTCGTTAATCTCTTTTATGCATTTAACAGCATAATAGCCTTCAGCAACCATATTCATTTCCAGTTGTGCAGATTTTACGGAGTAGCCTTTACCAATCATATTCCCAAAAGTTCGGTTTCTACTAAATTGAGAATACATGGTTACTAACAAATCCCCTAAATATGCCGACTCTTTAATGTCTCGTTTTATGGGGTGAACATTATCTACAAAACGTTTGATTTCTCGTATGGAATTAGACGCCAAAACCGCCTGAAAATTATCCCCATACCCCAAGCTATGGCAGATGCCAGAAGCGATAGCAAAGACGTTTTTAAGTACAGCAGCAATTTCAGTCCCAAAGATGTCTTCTGAAATATTAGTCCTGATGTATCTGCAACTTATTTGCTCGGCAAACCACTCGGCTTTTTCTATGTCTTCACAGGCAATAGTTAAGTAGGAAAGACGCTCTAAAGCAACTTCTTCAGCATGACAAGGACCCGTCAGTACGCCAATGTTTTCATAAGGGACTTCAAACTTATTGTGAAGGTATTCGCCTATGATTCTGTTTTTTTCAGCGATAATTCCTTTAACAGCAGAGATTACAAACTTATCTTTTAAGGAGCAGTCCATTTGCTTTAAGACACTTCGTAGAAAGGCAGATGGTACAGCGAGTATTAGGCAGTCAGCTTGTTCAACAATTTCGTTGAGGTCGTCACTAATAGTGAGCTTATTTGGGTCAAGCTCCGCAGCACTTATATAGTTAGGATTATTACCATACTTTTTAATATGCTTGATATTCTCGGAGTTCCTCATCCACCACAATATGTCGTCTCTATTTTCAGAGAGCATTTTTACGATGGCAGTCGCCCAGCTACCCCCTCCAATTACCGCTATTTTTTGGAAGTTGGCCATTATTCTTCGGATGCTTTTTGTTCTGGTTTCATCTGTGGGAAGAACAACACATCTTGAATAGAATTACTGTTAGTCATTATCATCGAAAGCCTATCAATTCCAATTCCTAACCCAGCAGTTGGAGGCATTCCGTATTCAATTGAACGCAGAAAGTCTTCATCTAAAACCATAGCTTCTTCATCGCCTCTTTTAGCGAGTTGTAGCTGTTCTTCAAAGCGTTCTCTTTGGTCAATAGGGTCGTTTAATTCAGAGAAAGCATTGCAAATTTCTTTTCCGTTGCAAATCGCTTCAAAGCGTTCAACCAAACCTTCTTTGTCTCTGTGTTTTTTGGCTAGTGGTGACATTTCAACAGGATAATCCGTGATGAATGTTGGTTGAATAAGTTGACTTTCACATTTTTCACCAAAAATTTCATCAATCAGTTTTCCTCTACCCATAGAAGAGTCGACACTTACGCCTAGTTTTTTAGCGGTTTCTGCCATGGTTTCCTCATCCATTTCGGAAATGTCTATACCTGTAAAATGCTCTATGGCTTCGTACATGGTGTAGCGTTTCCAAGGGCGTTGGAAGTTAATAGTGTTGTCGCCAACCTGTACTTGTGTTGTTCCGTGAAGGTCCAGAGCAATCTTTTCTACCATTTCTTCCACCAAATCCATCATCCAATTGTAGTCTTTGTAAGCAACATACAATTCAACTTGAGTGAATTCAGGGTTGTGGAAACGGCTCATACCCTCATTTCTAAAATCTTTTGAAAACTCATACACACCATCAAAACCGCCTACAATAAGTCGCTTTAGGTAAAGTTCATTGGCAATTCTTAGATAAAGCGGCATATCCAAAGTATTGTGGTGCGTTTTGAACGGACGAGCCGCCGCACCTCCGTAAATAGGCTGTAAAATAGGCGTTTCTACTTCTAAGTACCCTTTGTCATTTAGGTAAGAACGCATTGAGTTTGTCAGCTGAGTACGCTTTACAAAAGCTTCTTTGACTTGCGGGTTTACTACCAAATCAACGTAACGCTGACGGTATCTTTTTTCTGGATCAGTAAAGGCATCGTGAACATTTCCGTCGGCATCCATTTTTGGTAGTGGCAGTGGACGTAGTGTTTTCGTTAAGACTGTAAAGCTCTCAACATGAATGGAAATTTCACCCACTTTGGTGGTAAACACATAGCCATTAACACCTATAAAATCGCCAATATCCAAGAGCTTCTTAAAGACCGTATTGTACATGGTTTTATCCTCACCACTACAAATTTCGTCTCTATTAAAGTAAAGTTGAATTCTACCTGTACTATCTTGTAGCTCAGCAAAAGCAGCCTTTCCCATTACTCTTCGGCTCATTAACCTTCCGGCAATTTGGATGTTCTTATACCCTAGCTTGTCAGACGTATAGTTTTTCTTTATTTCCTCAGCAGAGACATTAACTTCAAAGAGTTCTGAAGGGTATGGGTTAATACCCAAGTCAATTAGTTTCTGAAGAGACTCTCGTCTTACAACTTCTTGTTCTGACAGCGTACGATTCATAGAATTTATTTTCGGCAAAGATATTAAATAATAACTGCTGATTTTCGTACTTTTGGAACTTCAAGATTTAACCTAATAAAGATATCCCATAGATTATGAAAATGAACGACTATATCAGCGACTTTACCAATCATTTAACTGAAGCTTTAGAAATAGGCAGGTCTTCCATGTTAGACGAGTCGGTTGCTGAAATTCACAATGTACTTATCTGTGGTTTAGGCGGCTCAGGTATTGGCGGAACTATAGTAGCTGACCTTGTAGCTGAACACATAAATGTGCCGATTTGTGCAAGTAAAGACTACAGTATCCCAAACTTTGTAGACGAAAACACTCTAGTTATTGCGTCTTCTTATTCAGGAAATACAGAAGAAACACTATATGCTTTAGAAGCTTGTCAGAAGAGAAATGCACAAATTGCTTGTGTAACTTCAGGTGGAAAACTAGCAGAATTAGCTAAAAACAAAGGCTTTAACCTCATTCAAATTCCTGGCGGACAACCGCCAAGAGCGATGTTTGGTTACTCCTTTACTCAATTGTTCTTTTTACTTCACCACTATGGATTAATCAACGACTCATTCCAATTGGAGTTTGAAAAAGGAATTGCACTTCTAGATGAGCATGAAGAGGCTATTAAGACAGAAGCAAAAGTTTTAGCAGACAAATTATTCGGAACTACTCCTGTAATTTATACTGCTGCTGGTTTTGAAGGTGTTGGTATTCGTTTTCGTCAGCAGATTAATGAAAACAGTAAAATGCTATGCTGGCATCATGTCGTTCCAGAAATGAATCACAATGAATTGTTGGGCTGGAGAGTTAATACAGATAAACTAGGCGTTGTATACTTTAGAAATACTTGTGATTACGATAGAAATCAAGTGAGAATAGACATTAACAAAGAGGTATTAACCAAATACACTGACAACATTTCTGAGGTATGGAGTAAAGGGGATTCAAGAATAGAAAACTCTTTATACCATATTCACTTAGGCGATTGGGTATCGTGGTACTTATCTGAAATGAATAATGTTGATGCTATTGAAATAGATGTTATCAATTTCCTTAAAGGGTCATTAGCTAAAGTATAAGTATGCCAAAGGTTGTTTTTCAGGATTTAGGGCTTATTGATTATAAAGAAGCTTGGGATTATCAAGAAAAACGCTTTGATGAGATTATAGACATTAAGAAGGTAAATCGCCGTAATAATAGCGAAGACCCTACAACTTCCTATTTACTGTTTTGCGAACACCCTCACGTCTATACTTTAGGAAAAAGTGGAGATGAAAAAAACCTCTTAGTGAATGAAGATTACCTCAAATCAAGAGGGGCGACATTCTATAAAATCAATAGGGGTGGAGACATCACTTATCACGGGCCGGGTCAGATTGTGGGTTACCCCATTTTAGATTTAGACAACTTCTTTACAGACATTCACAAATACTTGAGGTTTTTGGAAGAAGCTGTTATTAATACCTTAGCCGATTACGGTCTGAAAGGCGAACGCTCCGACGGTGAAACAGGCGTCTGGTTTGATGTAGGGACAGATAAGGCAAGAAAAATATGTGCCCTTGGTGTTCGCTCAAGTCGGTGGGTAACGATGCACGGCTTAGCCTTTAATGTAAATTGCGATTTGTCGTATTTTGGAAACATCATCCCTTGTGGAATTGTGGACAAATCGGTGACTTCTATGAAAAAAGAATTGGGCAAGGAAGTGGATATAGAAGAGGTTAAATTGAAGTTAAAAGGCTACCTTAAACATCAGTTTGATTTCCAGTTTTTAAAAGAGTAGCTTAGCCTAACAATCCAATCAGCATGAAAAAACTATTAATATTCCTAATCACACTTTCTGTTTTTACTTTTTTTTCGATAGAACTTGACTGGTTTAGCTTTATTGTTTTACCAATCTTATCTTTGAGTATGTGTCTTGCAATTGTAATGCGAGAGCATCTGTTTGTAAGTCTTAGTCAAAGCCATCAGTTTGTGTGTTTGTTTTTATTTTCAATATTTGTTCTTAATTTATCGGTGCACTTTCTAAATCCGCCTTACATAAAGCCTCTTTTTGAAATTAGCATGGCTATTGTATTAACAATATTAGTTGCTCTATTAATTCTGAGATTTAAAACAAAAGAAAAGGAAAAACAAAGGGCGCTCCGTATGCTATTACAATATGCCTATCTTATATTTTGCTTTCAGATGTTTCCAATAGTATTTTCTTCTTAAAGATTGTTGCCTGAGCTGATTGTATATTCTTATCTTTGAATTAATTATGCTAGAAAACATCTCAATACATAAAATACTTTTTTTGGATGTAGAAACAGTTCCTGTAGCAGCTGATTTTTCGGAACTGCCCAAGGAGTTTCAAAGCTTGTGGGCAGAAAAAACACGTTGGCAAAGTTCTGACCAGCAAAGTCCAGAAGAGTTTTACGGTCTTAAAGCGGGGGTAATGGCAGAGTTTGCCAAAGTCATATGCATTTCAGTCGGCTATTTGTATGAAAAGGAAGGGCAGCATTTTTTCAGAATAAAATCCTTTTATGGAGACGATGAGAAAGCAATACTAGAGGATTTAAAATTGTTGTTAGACGAAAAATTCGCCACGCCAAAACACTATTTATGTGCACATAATGGCAAAGAGTTTGATTACCCCTTCTTATGCCGAAGAATGCTAGTCAACGGCATACAATTGCCCAAAATATTAGAGATTTCTGGCAAAAAGCCCTGGGAAGTTCGTCATCTTGACACCATGGAAATGTGGAAATTTGGCGACTACAAACACTACACTTCTATCAAACTATTAGCAGCATTGTTTGGTATTCCTACGCCAAAAGATGACATTGATGGCAGTCAAGTATCCAAAGTGTACTGGCAAGACAAAGACCTTGAACGCATTAAAAACTATTGTCAGAAAGACACCCTAACGGTGGCACAAATTTTACTTAAATACATGTGTAAGCCTATTCTCACAGAAGAGCAAATAGAAGTTGCATAATTAAAGGATAACGCCTAAATTGAGGCCATAAATATTACTATCATGAGCAATACCTTATTAGAATTTAAAAACTTAGTAACGGAATTTCACACAGAAGGAAAAGTAGTTACAGCAGTTAATAATATCAGCTTTACACTAAACAAAGGCGAAACAATTGGTATTGTAGGAGAGTCTGGTTCTGGTAAGTCGGTCACCTCTCTATCTGCAATGCGACTTATCCCAAGCCCTCCAGGAAAAATTGCCAATGGAGAAATCATTTTCCACAAAAAAGACGGGGAGAAAGTTGATTTACTTCAGCTTTCCGAGAAGGAAATGAGAGCCCACAGAGGAAATGATATCGCTATGATTTTCCAAGAGCCGATGACCTCACTAAATCCAGTATTTACATGTGGCGACCAAGTTATGGAGGCCATTATGCTTCACCAAAATATAAGCAAGTCTGAAGCAAAAGACTTAACCATAAAATTATTTGAAGAGGTTCAGCTACCAGACCCAGAACGAATCTTTAGCACCTACCCACACCAAATTTCAGGGGGTCAAAAACAAAGAGTAATGATTGCAATGGCAATGTCGTGCCAGCCGTCTGTTTTAGTAGCCGATGAACCTACAACAGCTCTTGACGTAACTGTTCAGAAAACCATTTTGGAACTGATGCAGAAGCTGCAAAAAGAGCACGATATGGGAATATTATTTATTACTCATGACCTGGGTGTTATTGCCGAGTTGGCCGATAAGGTTGTAGTAATGTATAAAGGAGATATCGTAGAGCAAGGAAGTGTCTGGGATATTTTCAATAACCCTCAACATCCTTACACAAAAGGGTTGTTGGCATGTCGCCCGCCTTTAGATAAGCGATATACATTCTTACCAACGGTTGGAGACTTCATGAAGACCAACGATAAAGGTGAGAATATAGCCAATGATATTTCTGTAGAAGAGTTTACCAAAAACCTAGTTATCTCTAAAAGCGAAAGAGATAAAGCACAAAAAGAGTTGTTTTCAAACGAACCAATTCTTAAAATCAATAATCTCAAAACGTACTTCCCTATCAGAAATGGATTCTTTGGTGGAATTACGGACTATGTAAAGGCAGTTGATGATATTAGTTTTGACGTCTACCCAGGTGAAACCTTAGGGTTAGTTGGGGAGTCGGGTTGTGGTAAAACTACAACAGGAAGGACAATACTTCGATTGAATGAGCCCACTGAAGGTCAAATGCTATACAATGGAAGGGATATCGCTTCCTTTGACGAGAAAGAGCTGCGTGAGTTCAGAAAGGAAGTTCAAATAATATTCCAAGACCCTTACTCATCTTTAAACCCTAGAATGACAATAGGGAACGCTATAATGGAACCTATGCAAGTACACGGTATTCTGGATAACGATGAGGAAAGAAAGAAAAGAGTTGAAGAGCTATTAGAAAAAGTAAGTCTTGGGGCAGAACACTTTAACAGATATCCTCACGAATTTTCAGGAGGACAACGTCAACGAATAGGTATCGCTCGTGCCTTAGCTGTTAACCCTAAATTCATTATTTGTGATGAGTCTGTTTCGGCTTTAGACGTTTCAGTACAAGCTCAAGTGCTTAATCTCTTGAATGATTTAAAAAAGGAATTCGGATTAACCTACATTTTTATATCTCACGATTTATCTGTTGTAAAATACATGAGTGACAGAATGGTCGTGATGCAAAACGGTAAAATCGAAGAAATGGGCGATGCTGATCAGATTTATTCTGAAGCTAAAACGGCATATACGCAACGATTGATTGCTGCCATTCCTGAAGGACGAAAAGAAAACATCAAAAAAGCCGCTAAAGCATAAGTTGGTTTTCTTGTTCATCCAACCAAATAAGCTGTCTATCCAATAATTTAATGAGTCGTCGAAAAACACTTTTTTCGGGCTAAGCTTCGTTGTATATTTACAGTCTTAAAGTAATGATAGCTTACGCTTCATAAATGAACTTGTTAAGGTTAAGTGGGATGCCGAGGTTAACGCCTCGGCATCTTTTTTTTGTCAATTTTTTCACTAAAATTAAGATTACATAATTGTATAAAATCATCCAAAATGTAGTTAAAATTTTAGCTATATTTTATTTCATCAATTAAAAGTCTTACTCTATCCAATAATTTAATGAGTCGTCGAAAAATACTTTTTTGGGGGTTAAGTTCGTTGTACTTTTGTAGAACTTAAAGTAATGATAGCTTACGCTTCATAAATGAACTTGTTAAGGTTAAGTGGGATGCCGAGGTTAACGCCTCGGCATCTTTTTTATAATATCATTTCTGGAATATCTCCTTTGACTATCAACTCTCCCTGAGTTGCATCTTGAATTTCTTCAACGCTAACACCTGGCGCTCTCTCTAGTAATTTAAAGCCTTCATTAGTTACTTCTAAAACCGCTAAGTTGGTAACAATTTTCTTTACACATTTTACACCCGTCAACGGCAAGCTGCATGATTTCAATAGTTTACTTTCACCAGCCTTATTGGTGTGCATCATTGCAACGATAATGTTATCTGCTGAGGCTACTAGGTCCATTGCACCACCCATACCTTTTACCATCTTACCAGGGATTTTCCAATTAGCTATATCACCCTGTTCAGAGACTTCCATAGCTCCTAAAACCGTTAGCTGTACATGTTTGCCTCTAATCATTGCAAAGCTATTAGCAGAGTCAAAGAACACTGCACCATCAAGCGTTGTTATCGTTTGTTTACCCGCATTAATTAAGTCAGCATCTTCTTCGCCATCAAATGGAAAGGGTCCCATTCCTAATACACCGTTTTCAGATTGAAATTCTACATTAATTCCTTTTGGAATATAATTAGCAACAAGTGTAGGAATGCCAATTCCTAGATTTACATAGTAGCCATCTTTTAATTCTTGTGCAATTCGTTTTGCAATACCAATTTTATCTAGTGCCATTAGTCTTTAGTTCTTACGGTTCGTTGTTCGATTCTTTTCTCATAATTCCCGCCTTGTATTATTCGCTGTACGAATATACCTGGCGTATGAATACTTGCAGGGTCCAATTCGCCCGCCGGCACAAGGTGTTCTACTTCGGCTACAGTTATCTTACCTGCCATAGCCATCATTGGGTTGAAATTTCTTGCAGTTCCCTTATAAATCAGGTTTCCTGCAGTATCCCCTTTCCATGCTTTTACAAAGGCAAAGTCTGCCTCAAGAGCACTTTCAAGAATATGAGGCTGACCATTAAATTCTCTCACTTCTTTCCCTTCCGCTACTTCGGTTCCGTATCCGGCTGGAGTGAAGAATGCGGGAATTCCTGCACCACCTGCTCTGCATCGTTCAGCAAGCGAGCCTTGTGGTATTAAGTCCACTTCAAGTTCTCCACTTAGCATTTGGCGTTCAAACTCAGCGTTCTCACCAACATAGGAGGAAATCATTTTTTTGATTTGTCTTTTTTGGAGGAGTAGACCCAATCCAAAATCGTCGACTCCTGCATTATTTGATATGCAAGTAAGTCCGTTAATCCCTGAGTTTGAGAGAGCCTCAATGCAGTTCTCGGGGATTCCACATAAGCCAAAACCACCAAGCATGAAAGTCATATTGCTTTGAACACCCTCAATGGCTTCGTCAATCGATTTAACTTCTTTGTTTATCATGTTTTAAGTATTAAAATTCTTCTTCGTATTCTATAGTTCCCGCGTCTTTTGAGCCACAATCTGAGATTAAATCTATGGATTGTGGAATGTCAAATTTATCAGGATAAATTCCCAATGTAGTAGTGTCTTTATATACTCTATCCATATATTCAGCCCATACAGGAAGAGCCATATTTGCCCCTTGTCCATAGAAGGTTGTTCTAAAATGAACACTTCTATCTTCGTTTCCTGACCACACGCCAGTAACAAGATTTGGTGTAATTCCCATAAACCATCCGTCAGAATTGTTCTGAGTAGTACCAGTTTTTCCGCCAATTTCGTTTTGGAACTCATATTTTCTTCTCAGTCTAACCCCAGTACCCATAGTCACGTCTGCTCGCGGATTATATACCCCATCAACTACACCTTGCAACATCCTAACCATAAGGTCGGCAGTTTTTTCACTCATAGCCTCATTGGTTTTTGGACTAAACTCTTGTAATAAAATTCCATTATTATCTTCAATTCTCTGAACAATTATTGGTTCTGTCCATATGCCTTTATTTACAAATGTTGAATATGCCCCTACCATTTCATAAACAGAAAGGTCAAATGTTCCTAAACAAATTGAAGGTACTGGCGATAAGTTACTTGTGATACCCATTTTCTTCGCTAAATCGAGCACTGAATGTGGGCCGAATTGCTTCATAATATAGGCTGTAATCGTATTTACAGAATTTGCTAATCCAAATTTTAGGTTCATTATTATACCTTCGTATTTATCGTCGGAATTTCTAGGCACCCAATCTTTATCTGGCAATCCCCACTGCTCTTTTTCAAAAACAACTGGCACGTTTGGAACTTCATAGCAAGGAGAATAACCTTCTTGCAAAGCTAGAGCATACAGAAAAGGCTTAAATGTAGAGCCCACTTGTCGTTTCCCAACTTTTACATGATCGTATTTGAAGTGTTTGTAGTTAATGCCACCCACATAAGCTTTTACATGACCTGTATTTGGATCCATACTCATCATTCCCGAGTGAATGAAATACTTATAATACCTAATAGAATCCATAGGACTCATTATAGTATCTATTTCGCCTTCCCATGAAAAGACTGTCATTGGAACCTTTTTTCTAAATATTTTCCTTATCTCACTTAGTGACGTATTATTTTCTTTAAGTTTTCTGTAACGCTCAGAACGTTTCATCCCCAACTCCAAAATGTTGTCGATCTGCTCTCTTTCAAAGTCTTTCGGGAATGGGGCATTAGTATAGCCTTTCCAATGTTTGAAAAAATCGTCTTGTAATGAGGATATATGCGTGTGTACCGCCTCTTCTGCATACTGCTGCATCTTAGAGTTTATAGTGGTATAAATCTTTAGTCCATCAGTATATAGGTTATAATTTGAGCCGTCTGCTTTTACGTTGTTATCACACCATTTTTTCAAAACCCCTCTCAAATGTTCTCTTAAGTAGGGGGCAAGTCCTTCGTTGTGGCTTGCTTTCTTAAAGTCTAAAACAATTGGCAGCTTCGATATTGAATCGTATTCTGTCTTGGAGATAAAATCGTATTTGCTCATTTGAGAAAGAACAACATTCCTTCTGCTTTCTGTAAGTTCTAGTCTTCTGTTCGGATTGTATAAAGATGGGTTTTTGAGCATTCCCACTAACATGGCAGATTCTTGTAATGAAAGTTCTTTAGGTGTTGTGTTGAAATAAATTTGAGCGGCGGACTTTATTCCTACGGCATTATTGATGAAGTCAAACCTATTGAGGTACATACTTAGAATTTCATCTTTAGTATATTGACGTTCTAGTTTTACAGCAATAATCCACTCCTTAAATTTTTGCATTACCCTTTCAATTCCTGATGCAGGAGTTTTGGTAAAAAGCATCTTGGCTAATTGCTGAGTGATAGTACTTGCCCCACCTGCACTACTTCCGGTTAATTGCCCTTTAACTGCTCTTAAAAGCGCACGGATATCGATTCCTGAATGCCCTCTAAAACGGATGTCTTCTGTTGCTAAAAGTGCATTTACTAACTGAGGCGATAGTTCATCGTAGGTAATCTTACTTCTATTTTCAAAAAAATATTTTCCAAGTGTTACGCCATCTGAAGAAATGATTTCAGTGGCGAGATTATTCTTAGGGTTTTCCAATTCTTCAAATGAAGGCAAAGCACCAAAAAAGCCTGTAGAGGTTAGGTATAATACAACCGATAATAATATAGCAGGACTAAGTATTACTAACCAAAGAGAAAAGACCTTTTGTTTTATGGAAGTTACTTTCATAATTATTCTACGTTTTCAATCCTTAAGCCAATCTCCATTACACCAGGAAGTTGCTCAATTTTTGACAGATTACCATGTCTCATAGCTTGCTCAATTTCAAAGCTATAAGTACCAGACTCAGTGAGTCGAACTTTTTTAAAGGGGACTTGCAAATCCCAAATGCCTCCTAGTCCATCGCCTATCCACTTTCCGTCTTTTTGTGATAAAGTGGTTTCAAGAGTATCGACTTGAGGTGCACCAGATGGTGAAAGGGCGTGTATAAATACCCAAAGGTTAGAAAAGGGATAAATGCTAGAATGACGAATATTTAAAATTAAGTTAACTTCAGATATAGTGTCTTTATTCTCAAATTCAAAGTTTGGCATTTGCTCCAAGCTCCACATATCGTTGTCGATTGATATGTTTTTTTCATAAAGCCTATTAGAATCGCAAGAGACCAATAGTGCAGCGATTAAAAGTATGTAAAGCCCCTTTATCATTTAGCGTTTGTTTTTCGTTTATAGAAGCGTTTCTTTTTTGTTTTTCGGCTTTTCTTTTTCTTGTCAAAACGGTTGATGCTATCTTGACCAACAACATTTTCATAGTCGTTTTTATCAATTTCAATAGCAGTATCGAATCGTTCAAGTTTGTCGATGATTTTACCATCTTTATTCTTTTCAATTATTTCGTTTACATAATCTAAGGGAAGCTCAACAATTGGTCCTTTTGAAGGGTCATCGTAAGCGTACCATACTTTACGTTGAAAAATATCCATTTTGACAAATGAGCAGCTACCTGCTTTAGTCTTGATTTTTGTGTGCGGACTAGGAAACTCTTTAATGCCCTCCATATAGCCATCTAGCTCAAAATTAAGGCAGCATTTAAGCTTTCCGCATTGACCTGCTAATTTCTGAGGGTTGATAGATAGTTGCTGATACCTTGCTGAAGAAGTGCTTACAGTTCTAAAGTCGGTAAGCCAAGACGAGCAACATAGTTCTCTACCACAAGCACCGATACCACCCAATCTTGCAGATTCCTGTCGAGCACCAATCTGTCTCATTTCTATTCGAATTCTAAACTCAGAGGAAAGGCCTTTAATAAGTTCTCTAAAGTCGACACGCCCTTTAGCGGTATAGTAAAATGTAGCTTTTGATTTATCTCCTTGATATTCTACATCACTAATCTTCATTTCTAGACCTAAATACTCGGCAATTTTTCTTGCTCCATACATGGTAGATTCTTCAAGTGCTGTTGCTTCTCGCCATTTGTCTACATCTTTTTCACTGGCTTTTCTGTAGATTACTTTAAGGCCGTCTGTAGAAGAGGTTTTTAACTTCTTTTTCATCTGAAGTTTTGTTAATTCTCCAACAATAGATACAACGCCTATGTCATGACCGGGGCTTCCTTCTACGGCGATGACGTCGCCAACCACTAGATGCAAGTTGTCTTTATTGAGGAAAAATTCTTTCCGACTGCCTTTGAATCGAACTTCAACAGCTTTAAATTGTTCTTTTTCCGAAGACGTTTGAATATCAGAAAGCCAATTAAATACAGATAGTTGATTGCAGCCACCTGAGCCACAGTTTCCATTATTTTTACAGCCTCTGGGAAGGCTGCTGCCACACGTTTTTGTCGAACATCCTGAACAACCCATACTTTAGTTAGTTTCCTGCAAAGTTATATTTTTAACATGAAGAAGAACAACCATTTTTAAAGTCAAATCCATAAAAATAAATTTTGAGCTGCCATTTCTAGAGATATGTTTGTGTGCTAATTCGATTTCTTCTATAATTTCAATGGCATTATTTTGATGAATAAAAGGGGCAAAGTTTTTGGTAAATTGCTCTTCTTCCTCTCTTATTTTTTGAATAGATGAGTCAGCAAAATTCCGTACTAAACTTTCCCTGACCATGTGTAAAGCGTATTGTAAAAACCCTTTTTGTTGTTCTCTTCCCCAACGGCTTATCATATCCACCCAAGACGTTAGTTCAATAACACGAGCCTTGTAACACATTCGCATCCAATTTTGAAACTCTTCTGTGTTTTGTTCCAATAACTCACTTCCTTTAATCAATTTGAGAGCCTGTCCTATATTTCCTGATGACAAGTGACTGATTTCTGATGCTTTTTTTCCGCCTACATCTTCTTTTTCAATGAGATATTTCGTTAAGCTGTTTTCATCGCAAGGTTCAATAATTGTGTTTTGCAATCTAGACACTATGGTTTCTAACAGATTTTCCGAAGAAGATGTCAATAGTATAAATATGGTTTTTTCAGGGGGCTCTTCAAGAAGTTTTAACAGTTTGTTAGCGGCTGGATTATGCATCTTCTCCGCATGCCAAATAATAATCACCCTGTATGAGTTTTCATAGGGTTTTAGAACGGTTTTTTTGCTGAGTTCGTTGGACTCATTAACGCTTATAAACCCTTGTTTGTTGGTGTTGCCTAAATTGAGGTACCATTCCTCTTCTGACATAAATGGATTGGAAGCGATAGCTCCTCTCCATTCTTCAATAAAATGGTCGCTAACGGGGCTTGTTTCTTTTCCTGTAATAACAGGGAAAACACAATGCAGGTCAGGGTGAATTAACTTTTCCGATTTCAGACATGCAGGACATAGCCCACAAGAGTCAGAAGGGGATTTGTTTTCACACATCAAATATTGGGCAAAAGCTAGTGCCATAGCCAACCCAGAAGAACCGTCTTCAGCAGTAAAAAGGTGTGCATGACTAAGCCTATTGTTTTCAACGGCATGTAGTAGTTGACTTTTTACTCGATTATTTGAAGGGATATCTTTGAATTGCATAGTCCTATATCGCTTGATTTCAAAGGTAATGAATAAATCCTTTTAGATTACTTTTAGAAAATATACATTTGCCTAAATTTTTTCATAATGATGACCTTAGACACATTTTCTTTTCAAAACAAACGCGTATTAATTAGAGTAGACTTTAATGTCCCTATGGATGCTGATTTTAATGTTACTGACGACACTAGGATGCGTGCAACCTTACCGACAATAAGTAAGATTCTTAATGGTGGCGGTAAAGTTATTCTTATGTCTCATAGAGGAAGACCAAAAGGGACAGATGATAGCTTGTCAATGAAACACTTGGTTCCTCACCTGAGCAAACTATTATCGCAAGAGGTGAAATTTATTGACCAATGTGTAGGCGATGCGGTTGTTGAAATGACAAATTCACTAGAAAGCGGAGAGGTATTACTTATAGAAAACCTTAGGTTCAACACTGAAGAAACGGCGGGCGATATTGCTTTTGCACAGGAGCTTTCAAAGCTAGGAGATATTTACGTTAATGATGCTTTTGGAACGGCTCATAGAGCTCATGCTTCAACAGCTATCATAGCTCTGTTTTTTGTAGGAAATAAGTGTTTTGGCTATGTAATGTCTAATGAAATTGAAAACATTAACAAAATTACTGGCGGAGCAAAAAAACCATTTACAGCCATTGTAGGTGGAGCAAAAGTATCGTCTAAAATTTCAATTATTTTGCGATTAATGGATGAGGTTGACAACCTAATTATCGGCGGCGGAATGACTTTCACATTTATTAAAGCTATGGGCGGTAGTGTTGGAAACTCATTAGTGGAAGAGGATAAATTAGACCTTGCTCTTGACATAATTCAAAAGGCAAAAGAAAAAGGCGTTAGCCTATACCTTCCTTCTGATTCAGTAAATGCCGACCAGTTTGATAATGATGCCAAAACAACATATTCAAGTGTTGAAAATATACCTTCTGGATATATGGGCTTAGACGTAGGAGAGGATACGATCTCAAAGTTTTCAGAAGTTATTCTTAATTCGTCAACTGTATTGTGGAACGGTCCAATGGGCGTGTTCGAAATGGAGAACTTTTCTCACGGAACGAAAGCGATTGCCGAAGCATTAGCAGAAGCAACTCAAAAAGGAGCTTATACCTTAGTTGGGGGTGGCGATTCTGTAGCTGCTATCAATAAATACAGCTTGGCAGACAAGGTAAGTTATGTGTCAACAGGAGGGGGAGCGATGCTCGAATATCTAGAGGGCAAAGTATTACCAGGAATAGCGGCGATTATTGAAGATTAATCTTTTCTTCAGCATCTTCCCAAATTTTTTCTGCTTCATCAATAAGTGAATTACCATCGTTTACGTTGGGGGCAATTGACGGAATCATATTCGAAATGGGCTTATACAACACTGAAGAGTTCTTTTGCTCTAAAGGAATTAAGTTGAGGTGATAGTCAAAGGTGTTAAAGACCAACAACAAGGCACTAATTATGAAGGCTGTTTTGAGCACTCCAAAAACACCCCCAAGCAGCCTACTCACTAAACCTAGAGCAACCATTTTGATGATTTTATCGACTACAAAACCAACGAAACGAACAACTAATACGATGGCTATAAACGTAATGGCAAAGGATACTATGGGTAAAAAGGACGACTCAATAGACAATTCGCTTTTTAAATAGGGCTGAATACTATCCGCAAAATGTATCGCACCATAAATACCAACTATCAATGCAACTAGAGAAGCCAGTTCTTTAATAATACCTTTTGATACGCCTTTATATAAGCCCCACAATAGGGGTATTGCCAAAATTATATCCAAGTAGTTCATAACACCCCAAAAGTAGTATTTTTGCGTGATGAACGACGGAATAAAATTAAAGTGGAATAATTTAGTTGAAAAACTAAATAAACGCTTCGATGAAGATTTAGATTTTCAAGGAATTTTATTTCTAATAGGCATTCAAGAATTGGGAAAAGGGCATTTAAAGCTCAATAAAAATCAAAAGTTAGATGTTATTCATATTGCTGTCTGTGCCTTGTTAAGTCAGTGGGGTTATTATGAATTTGAAGGTCATGACGAAGAGGGGTGGCCACATTGGAAGTCGACTGAAAAACTCCCCAACTTAAGCCCAAAGGAACAGGATAAGCTCATTAAGGAAGCTGTAATTGAATATTTTTCTTAGTTAGTAGGAAGAATCTCGATGTCTTTATAAATGGTCTTTCCATAAACGAATCGAATAACTGACTGACCTAGTAGGACAGTATCATTTGAGGAGGATAAAGTAAAGGCTGTAACATTCATTATCGCTTCTAGCTCCAAGATATGTTCAGTTTGTCCGTTAAAATCAGATACTAAAGTGCTAACAACATTCGTTTGAGTAACACCAGTTATTTCTTCTTGAGAAAGCACTACAGTAGCACCAGAAACCGTATTGCCGTCCATATCATAAACAGTGATGACGCCTTTGGTGATAGGGTCTTCGCTGCAAGAAATAAAGGTAAACACTAATAGTAACGGAATGAGTACTTTACTTATCTTCATTTTGTAAATGATTATTTGTTAATTTGCTTTTTCAAAGATAACAATTATATGAAACCAATTTTAACCACTCTATTCACCTTAGTTTTAGCATTTTCTGTATTCTCTCAAGAAAGAGTAAAGGTAAAGATTGAAACTGTACATGGTGAAATGATTGCTGAACTGTACAATGAAACACCAACCCATCGTGATAATTTTATAAAGTTAGTTGAGAAAGGCTTTTATGATGGCACGCTATTTCATAGAGTGATTCCAAATTTTATGATTCAGGGTGGAGACCCCGTATCAAAAGAGGCAAACTCTAGTCAGCAAATTGGTAACGGTGGACCGGGTTATACTTTGCCAGCAGAATTTAACCCCAATTTAATACATAAAAAAGGAGCTCTAGCAGCAGCCAGAATGGGCGATGCGGTAAATCCAAAAAAAGAATCTTCAGGCTCACAATTTTACATAGTAGAGGGACAAGTGTATGGCGCACAAAAAATGGCGATGATTGAACAACGAATGGGAGTGAAGCTATCTGATATTCAGAAAAAAGCGTACTCATCTATTGGCGGAACACCGCATTTAGATGGTGGATATACTGTGTTTGGTGAAGTTATAAAAGGCTTAGAAGTCATTACCAAGATTTCTAACCTTAAGAGAAATAAAAACAACTTACCTCTTGAAAAAGCGGCAATGAAAGTTAGTATAATAAAGTAGTATGTTAGAGAAAGTTCAACAGCTTTTAGTAGAAGTAAATTCTTTTGTAGCAAAGGACGCCGAAGAATTAGAACAATTCAGAATTAAATTTTTAGGCAAAAAAGGCCTGATGAACGACTTGTTTGCAGATTTTAAGAACGTTCCAAATGATCAAAAAAAGGACTTTGGACAAGCCTTAAATCAACTTAAGCAAACCATTCAAAATAAATTGGAGGAAGGTAAAAGTGCATTTACTCAATCCAAAAAAGCATCTTCTGGGATTGATTTAACAATGCCCGTTACAGAAGACTCAATAGGTAGCAGACACCCTTTGTCTTTGGTCAAAAATGAAATTGTAGAAATTTTTAACCGTATAGGCTTTACCCTGTCCGAAGGACCAGAAATTGAAGACGATTGGCATAATTTTACCGCTTTAAACCTACCCGAAGAACACCCTGCTAGGGATATGCAGGACACTTTCTTTATTCAGACTAATCCAGATACACTTTTGCGTACACATACTTCATCGGTGCAAGTAAGGTATATGGAAAATAATAAGCCGCCAATACGCACACTCTCACCAGGAAGAGTGTATAGAAACGAGGCGATATCTGCTCGTGCACACTGTATATTTCACCAAGTTGAGGGTTTATACATTGATGAAAACGTATCCTTTGCAGACCTAAAACAAGTCTTGCTATACTTTGCTAAAGAAATGTTTGGTGATAAAACAGAGATAAGACTAAGACCGTCCTATTTCCCATTCACAGAGCCAAGTGCTGAGGTAGATGTATCCTGCAACATTTGTTCGGGCAAGGGTTGTAACGTCTGTAAGTATACCGGTTACCTCGAAATACTAGGCTGCGGCATGGTTGACCCTAACGTATTAAGAAATTGCAATATTGACCCTCAAAAATACAGCGGCTTTGCTTTTGGCATGGGCATCGAACGAATAGCCATGTTAAAATACCAAGTCAACGATCTTAGATTGTTTTTTGAAAACGATGTCCGCTTCTTGAAGCAGTTTAAGTCTAGCCTTTGATTACCTTTATCGTTTACTAAGAAACGAAGCAGAACTAAAGTCTAAAGATTTATGTTGGGTAAAGTAATTTTCATTTGACTAAAGTTTGTTCATAAAACTATTTAATTGTGGCCAAAACCCAATTTACAGTGGGAGTATCGTACCGCGTTTTGGTGAAAGAGCCTGAGGTTGGCGGAGTGCTGCACTAAGCGTTAAACGGATGCCGTTGAGTCCATTTTTTTGGCTTAATGGCGTTTAGTAGAGGTCTCAGCACCCATCTTAGCAGAGGGTTGTGTAGGTAGATGTAGATGTATGATTTTATCGGAGCAGCACCCACATTGCTTTTAAATTCGGCGGCAGTTCTACCAAAAATGACTCGATTAGAACGATTTTCAATACCGTGCTTTATACTTTCGTTGAGGATGCGTTCATAAAGCCTATATTCTTGATTGTATTTGTAATCCAAGCCGATGAAGTAGGAGTATAAATTGTTGTTCGCCATCAGTTCGGAAGAAAAGCCAATAAGTTTTTTATCTAAAAATAGACCATAAACCTTACTCTTAGGGCAGTCCAGTGTTATGAGGTCTTTGAATACCCTAGAGTTAAAGGTAAGTGCGCCAAAAGAAGAGTTTTTCTTTACGTTTTCAAAAAGTATTTGGATCTCATCTTCGTATTGTATTAAGTCTTCTTTTGTTAACTGAATAATGTTAATGTCTTCACTTTTTTTCATTACCCCACGTAGTCGGCTACGGTATTTTTTCTTTAGACTATTGGTGTAGTCTTCAAAGCTTTTCCATTCGCTTAACAGAGGCAACTGCATGTCTTCTTCAATCTCTACTTTTATGAGTTTTGGAAATTCATCTACAGGATTTGCAATGTCTAAGTGTGTGAAGAAGTGGTCAGGGATAATAAATTTATTTACAGATAATGTAAGTCGAATTTTCTTGAGTAGACCCTTTACAAATTCGTTTTTGTTTTCTATACTGTCTGCACTTATGTTGTTTACATTGGTGATTAGACCATTTCCAATTACTACCACATTCAGCCTCAATAAGCCTAGCAAAAAACTGACCAGGCCTTTGTTTACTTTATTTCTTTTTTGATATGAGCTAATTTTTCCACCTCCTAAATTAAATTGTTGAGCATAGCCGATGACCTTATTGTTTTTGTCATCTACTAGATAGTAAAGGTGCTTTATGTTTTCGGTATGGTTTTTCTCCAGAGCTTGTTTGAACGAAAAGGACAGAAAAGGGTTAAGCTCTTTTCCTGCACTTTTCCATTGCTTGGAATCAACAGAATCGGCAGAAGTATGTAAGTGTATGTCCAAGTGTTAGTCAATTAGTGGGGCAAAAGTACAATTTAAATAAGTCTAACGCTTAATCTAGTCTTTCTGTTGCTTTAGGGGGTCACTTTATAAGTACACCGTCAAAGCCTCGTCTATGCGTGTAGAGTAGGAGGGCGAGAGTTTTTCTCTTTTCATTTTCCACTGCCGCGCTTGACCTTGCACAGCTAGGCGTACCTTATCACGGCCCATTCTGTCGTTAATTTTGTCTAGTGCGGACATCACAGATTGTTGCTTTTGGCGGTCTATACTGTTGAACAAACTGAGTTGTTGTTGCTGTTGAGGAACAATATCGCCAACAATAATCCCGGCTTTTTTATAGGTATAGCCAGGGCGGTATATTTTTTCCAAGCCTTTTAGTGCAAAGCGGATGATTTCCATAGAGTCGTTGGTAGGCGAGTCTAAAACAAATGAGGTAAAGCCTTTATATTGTTTGTCCGTTGGCCTGAAAGGATTGGTGTGTATAAATACGCTTACCCTTGTGGTGCAGCTTTTTTGCTTACGGAGTTTGTAGGCACAGTTAGAGGCGTAATTACTCACGCTTTCTTTTAAATCTTCTATATGTGTTATCTTTTTGCCAAATGAACGTGAGGTGCAAATGTTCTTTTTTCTACTGGCATGTTCTTCTAGAGGAAAACAAGGAACGCCTTTTAGCTCCTTTACCATCCTTAGTCCAACAACCGATAGACGACGTTTAACCCAGCTTTCTTCGGCTCTGCAAAGGTCATAAGCTGTTTTTATACCCATATTTTTGAGCATATGCGCATGTCTTCTGCCTATGCCCCAAAGATCTTCTACGGCTAGCCACTTGAGTGCTCTATTAATGAGTTCGGGTTTGTCCAACACAAAAACGCCAGACTTGGTGTGTTTCTTGGCGATAAGACCGGCTACTTTGCACAGAGTTTTAGTGGGGGCAATACCAATAGATATAGGAATACCTGTGTGTTGACGTACTTTTTTCTTTAAGGCGATGCCCTTAGAAATAGGGTCTCCTTCGCCAGTAAAATCCATAAAAGCTTCGTCGATGGAATAGACTTCCATAGCCTTTACCTCTTGTCGCATGGTGGACATTACTCTTTTGGATAAGTCGCCGTATAGTGTAAAGTTGGATGAGAACACATGAACGTTGTGTTGTCTTATCAGGTGTTTGACCTGAAAAACAGGCACGCCCATTTTAATTCCTAAGGCTTTACTTTCATTACTTCGTGCTATAACACAGCCGTCGTTATTAGAGAGCACCAAGATGGGTTTCCCTTCTAATTTGGGTTGAAATACGCGTTCGCATGAAGCGTAAAAGTTATTACAATCCGCTAGTGCTAGCATTGGCCTTGTGGATGATAAAGGTTACTACTCCCCATACTTGAAAGTTCATTTCTTCGGTAATTTTCATGGGCTTATAGTTCTCGTTTGCTGGCATAAGGTAGAGCTCATCTTCGCTCTTTTTTATCCTTTTTACGGTAAACTCTCCATTGACCACCGCTAATATAATGTCGTTATTCTTGGGTGTTAATGCTCTGTCTATAACCATAACATCAGAGCTTTGTATACCCGCATCTACCATTGAGTCGCCAATAGCACGTACACAAAACGTGGCAGAAGGGTGTTGAACGAGATAGTCGTGTAGGTTTAAATCCATATCCAAATAGTCGTCAGCCGGCGAGGGAAAGCCTGCTGGAACGCTATCTCCATACAACGGAACATCGTCAAATGAAGCCTCTTCAATTGCATAAAATTGAAGCTTTTCGCTTGTGTTTAAGTACTTAAATTTCACTTGTTAGGGTCAATTGGAGCATAAAATTAGCTCAAAAACACTAAAAAAAACAATTTTCTGTAATTTTTTTTAACAAGGGGCTTACTAGATAAAAGATGAAAAAAAATGACATAAAAAATGAAAATGTCTAGTTAAAATATTAAAAAGTTATACAAAATTATATATGTTTGTACCACTAACTAATTAAATTAACAAGTTATGCTATTAGACATTCAAGTAATGAGGCCAGACGATTATGTAGGCTTCACGTTTTTTATCGGATACATGGCAATGTTTGCCGCATCTGTATTCTTTTTCTTTGAAAGAGGCAGTGTAGACGATAAGTGGAAATTATCTCTTTTAATTTCAGGTTTAATCACAGGTATTGCAGCAGTACATTACTTCTACATGCGTGATTATTACATGGCAACAGGAGATAATCCAACCTTCTTTAGGTATGTAGACTGGACATTAACAGTGCCGCTAATGTGCGTAGAGTTTTATCTACTAACTAGGGCTGCTGGGGCTACAAAGAGTTTATTGTGGAAACTAATTATTGCATCAGTATGGATGTTGGTTGCCGGATATATCGGTGAATCATTCAATCCAGAAGGTGGCGATACAGCACATTCAGTAAAATGGGGTGTGATATCTACAATAGGTTACATTTACATTTTATACACTGCATGGTTTGGTGAAGTGGCACAATTGGCTGAGAAGAGTAATTCTGAAGTAGTCAAGAAAGGTGTTCGTACACTAGCATGGTTCGTATTAGTAGGATGGGCAATCTATCCAATTGGATACATGTGTATGGAAGGCGGATGGTTAAGCAGTGTTATGAGTCCAAGTGATGTAGACTTATGGTACAACATTGCAGATGCTATTAACAAAATCGGATTCGGTTTGGTAGTTTATAACATTGCCGTAACAGAATCAAAATAACAATCATCGTTTTTGGTTAATTTAAAGGCAGACTAGATATTATTTAGTCTGCCTTTAATATTTACAGAGGATTATGAATCGATTTACATTCATATTTGTAGTTTGTATTTACGCATTGTTTCTGATTTATCAGGCTTTTGTTGAAATACCACTTAACAACCAACTTCTTGGCGCATCCTTTTTTATTTTACTATTTGGTATTCCGCATGGAGCTATTGACCATGTATTGTTTTTTAGAAAACGAAAAATGTCTCAGCTCAAATTTTATACCATCTATTTAGGGCTTATTTTAGCTTTTGTTTTGCTTTGGTTTTGGCAGCCCGTTGTCAGTTTTGTTATTTTCTTACTCTTATCGGCTTTTCACTTTGGAGAGTCGCAATTGGTTGATATTAAGCTAAGCTTGAAATGGCGTCCAGTACTGTTCTTCAGTTGGGGTTTAGCCTTACTTGCCAGTTTAGTGTATTATAACATCAATGAATTGGCGGATATCACGGCTTTATTCCAAGATACTCAAGGCTTTTCAGTAGTGTATAATGAGGATATTTTCTTTTTGTTCTACGCTATTACAAATGCGTTAACAGTCTTGGCGTTGGGCTACTTATTTTTATCGAATTATATTTCTTTTAAACGGTTTTCATCAGAAGTTTTCTTGATAGGATTAGTTCACCTGACTTTTTATCTGTTTCCGTTTATAATAGGGTTTACCTTGTATTTTGTTATTCTACATTCTATAATGGTAATGAACCAAGAATACCAATTTTTTAAGTCTGAACGTACTGACTTTAGTCTTATGGACTTCATGAAGTTGCTTTTGCCTTATACCTCGTTGAGTATATTCTTCACGACAGTATTGGTGCTATTGTCTTATCATGGAATCATTAATATTTCTGTTCCATTTTTAGCAATAATCATCATCTCGGTCATCACTTTGCCTCATGCTATAGTGATGAATATTTTCTACAATAAATAGGGTTTATTTTTCGAGGTGACGATCTAAAACTTTCTCAAGTTTTCGGTCACTTGTTCCGCCCCAATGTTCAATAACTTCTCCCTCATTATATAGGTAGAAATATGGAAAATACGGCGGTCTAATTTCTTCCGGCATATCCTCTTGCATAATATGCCTAAAGCCTAAATTTCGTTTTTCGGCTTCAGCTTTTACAGTAGGTTCAAACGTCTTGCAAGGTCCACAACCTAATTTTTTTATCATTACAATTTCCATAGATTGTTATTTAAAAAGGTCAATAAATTATAGAGTACAAAAATAAGCAAATCTGCTGTAATTTTTTAAATTCGCTTTATGACCATTCAACAAGTTGATGTAGAATTAATTAGACCTTTAAGAAGTCTTGTCCTTCGTCCAGGGCAGCCTATAGAATCTACAGATTACGATAGGGATAAAGAGACTACCACTTTACACTACGCGGCACTCAAAGACGGTTCGGCTTTGTGTATAGCTACTTTTTATCCAGAGCCAATGGAATATATTAGCTCAATTAGAGGGTATAGATTGAGAGGAATGGCAACGCACCCAGACTATAGAAGGCTTGGATTGGCATCAGATTTGATGCATAAGGCCATGACTGACCTTGTAGACTTAGGCTGTGATTTATTATGGTGCAAGGCTCGACTAGTGGCTATTGAGTTTTATGAGTCATTAGGCTTTATGAAGATTGGCCCTATGTATGAGATAGAAGGTATTGGGCCACATTTTACAATGTATAAAAAGATAAAATAATGCAAGATAGAAATCAAACCCTTTTAGCACTTCGACCTAATATAGATACTATTAAAGATAGCCTAAATACAAAAGATATTGAGGCTTTTCAAAACAAGGTCTTACGCCCGATATTGAAATTCCAAAACCACTTGTTGCTACATTTATTTATAGACTATGCTAAGCAATATAAAGGGGTGTTTTTCAAACTTAACAATCAGCAGCAATTGGAATATATTCATCAATCATTAAGTACAAATCAAAGTTTTAAAAGCAAACTTATCGGTACAGTTGTTGGCTTATTTACGACAGAGGAGTATGTGTATTATAGCCAAAACTTATCTGCTTTGAACAAGCGAGTTATCAGTATGTCTATACAGCGACTTCAAGATCAGTTGGAGTTCCTTGAATCTTAGTATTCAGATTTTATTTTTCTAGTTACACTCTTTGCACAAACCAAAGACATTTAGTTCAGCACTTTGCACTTTGAAGCCGTCTAATTCAATGGGAACAACAGTCGTATTTACACAGAATGTGTTTTTGCAGCTTGAACAATGAAAATGCAAATGATCGTGTTGGTGTCCGTGCTCGCTACACTGCTCATGACAAGCAGCATACTTCTTTTCGTTCGAGAGAACAATTTCATGAAGAATGCCGTTTTCGGTAAATAGCTTTAGAGTTCTGTAAAGTGTAATTCTATCAAATTTATCCAACTTTTTTTCAATATCTCTAACCGTTAAGGCTGACTTTGAAGGATCAAATAAGTCCAACACTTTTTGTCGAAATGGAGTTAGCCTAATATTTCTATTACTCATACATCAAAATTACTTAAAAAATGACTACTTTTGCAACATTGTTGCGAAAAACATGTTTAAACAAATTCTCTTTCTTTTTTTTCCAATTTACTGCTTTTCTCAGATTAGCGGAACCGTTAAGGATAGTGAAAATCAGCCTTTAGCAGGAGTAGATGTATTAGTTTCGTCTACTATGGTTTTAGCCCAAACAGATAGCAAAGGGCAGTTTTCACTAAACCTTGACATCCCCAAAAATACACTTATCTTTTTTAGTAAAGAATCCTATGAGAGTAAGGCTGTAAAGTATTCTTCAGAAAATGAATTCAATATTCAGTTAAATAAACTGTATATAGAGGTTGATGAGGTAGTAGTATCATCTATAAATCACAAATTATCGTCTAACCAGACCATCAACTTACTTTCAGGAAAAATGAGTCAGCTTAATGAAAGTTCCTTTGATTTAGTGGACGGTCTTTCAAGATTAAGTGGCGTTGAACAAAGCTCCACTGGTGCGGGCATAAAAAAAATAGTAGTCAGAGGGTTATCAGGTATGCGTGTGGTAACCTTGCTAAATGGCGTTCGATTAGAAAATCAGCAGTGGGGTGGAGACCACGGCATTGGCTTTACAGATTTAGGCATCGGTAAAGTTGAATTAGTTAAAGGTCCTGCATCTATTATTTTTGGAGCAGATGCTCTTGGAGGAGCATTGTATTTTTCTGATGAAAACTATATAAGTGAAGGTAAGCCGCGTTCAAAATTAATTTCAACATTTGAGTCGTCAAATATGAGAATCAATAACCAGCTTGGGGTTAAATGGACAAGAAAAGCCTTCAAAACAAACACTTTAATAGAATACGGTTCCGCAGCGGACTATCAACTACCTAACGGTTTATATTTATTCAATTCTCGTTATTCAAATCAAGCTTTCAAGACTTCTTTAGGATACAACACAGATAATTGGATAGTTAATTTACGATATCAATACAATTATAGCATACTCGGTATTCCAGCACATTCTCATGATGCAGAGCCGACACTTGAGCAGCTGAGCTCTTCTTCACAAAATAGATACCCAACGCGTCCAACACAATTTAACACACAACACTCATTAAATCTTGAAAACACCTTTTTCATTGCTGACAATACTCTGAATATCAATTTATCTCAATCGATAAATAGACTTGAAGAGTTTGAAGCATGGACTGTTCCAGAGCTTGATATTACATTAGGCTCAACCCAATTAAGTGGAAGTTACGCTATGCCCATTAGCAACATCCTGAACTGGACATTTGGAACACAATTAGGTCAACAAGAAAACACCAATAAAGAGGCAAGAACTCAACTCATTCCTGACGGAAGCACAACGGATTTAGGAGCCTATTCACTATTAGAATACTCTAAAAATTCATTTACTTCTCAATTAGGGTTGCGTTTTGATAAAAGAGAGATTGAGTTACAAGACAACACATTTTCTAAGGAATTTGACGCATTTAGTGCTACACTCGGGCTATCCAAAAAAGGACAAAAACAACATCTTAGAGTAAGTTACTCCTCAGCTTTCAGAACGCCACACTTTTCGGAGTTATTAGCTGACGGTGTACATCACGGCACAAAACGTTATGAAATAGGAGATAAAAATTTGATTGCTGAGAAAGGACATCAATTCGATATTGGTTATGAGTGGACAGGTGAACATTTGGGATTAATTATCAATCCATATTTTCATCTAATTAATGATTTTATTGCACTAAATCCTAAGGACAGCATCATAGATAATACCCCAGTGTATAAGTACGAACAAGTGGATAATGTATCAATTAAAGGAATAGAAATGAATGTACATTATCACCCACATTTTGCTCATCATCTACATTTTGAAGAAAGCTTAACCATAATGGAAGGAAAAGAAGGCAATTCTTTTTTAGCATTAATGCCTGCTCATAAATCACAGACATTAGTCCGTTATTATTTTGACAAAACACAAAAGAAGGTTCAATTACACAACACCTTTTTTGAATATGTATATACGGCTGCTCAAGATAAGGTAGCCGAAAATGAAACGCCTAGCAAAGCCTACGGTTTATTTAATTTAGGGATGAATATTTCAATTGATAAGCTTCCAAATTTTGAATTAACCATTGGCGTGAAAAATGTAACAAACAAGAGCTACATTTCTCATTTGTCAAGGCTAAAGAGTTATGAAATTCCACATGAAGGAAGGTCATATTTTATTAAATTATGTTCAACACTTTAAAAATTACAAAAATGAAAAAAGTAGCAATTATTATGGCTTTAGGTTTTTTCTTTGCTTGTACAGACCATGACGAATGTCATGAGTGTCATATTGCATGGGAAAATGCTCAAGGTCAAGAAGTAGAGGTAGAAATCGGTGAATTCTGTGAAGGAGACTTAGCTGACGTAGAAAGTAATGGCTATACTCTTGATGAGTCAGTTGTTGTTGGAAACGACACTGTACCGGCAGGGAGCTACCCAGGTTCAGACATCCACTGCGAAGAGCACGATCACTAATTAGTTAGTTCAATGTTTAATAGGCTCAAAATAATTTGAGCCTATTAAACTTGTGTACAAAAAGGTTATTTTTGTACCATGCGAACTAACCTAACAATCTTACTTTTATTTATAGCCTCTTTGGGATTTGCCCAACGTCCAGATATGGGTAGCTTTGGAGGTAAAAATGCCGCACTTCACAACGGTCAAATTAGCGGTAAACTTGTCGATGCCAAGTCAGGCGATGAACTGCCCTTTGCTAACGTCCGACTATTTCGTAAAAATGATATCCTTATGGAGGGTACAATTACAGACGAAAAAGGGGCATTCCAATTTAATAAACTAGGATTAGCCGATTACTATTTTTTAGTTAACTATATAGGCTATGAGGAGAAGCGTGTAGAAGTATCCTTAAATAAAAATAAAACCTTTATCTATCTCAAGAAAGTTAAAGTTGAGCCTGGTGCAGTAAACCTCAAAGAAGTATCCATTAATGAAGATAGACCAGTCTATGAAAGTAAGATGGAGAAGATTGTTTACAACGCTGAAAACGACCTTAACGAAGGCTTAGATGATGCAACCGATGTATTGCGTAAAACACCTCTTTTATCAGTAGATTTAGAAGGTAATGTTAACCTAAGAGGCTCTTCAAACATCAAGTTTTTGGTCAATGGTAAAGAGTCCACGTTTTTCTCAGGTTCAGCAGCAGACGCCCTACAAATGATACCTGCAGAACAAGTCAAAAGCGTTGAGGTAATTACCAGTCCAACCGCTAAGTACGATGGCGAAGGCGGAGCCGGAATCATCAACATTATTACTCAACAAAAACAAATATCTGGATTTAAAAGCACCATTAATGGATCTGTTGGAACACGTGTCAACAAACAGTCGCTTGACATAAATTACGGAAAGGGGAAATTTGGATTTTCTACTCGAGCACGAATTCGTTACGGATGGCCACTTGGAGGCGAACAAACCTATCATAGATTTAATTATGCTGATACGACTACGCTGACTAAAAACTCTCAAACGATCGGTCAATGGATTGGTTTCGGCGGAACATCGGAAATGTATTACGACATAAACCCTTACAACAGCTTAGTAACGAGCGTACAGTTTAGAGGGAATAGACAAACAAATACTGAATGGGCAAACGATAGTCTTTACACCTCTATCTTGGAAAATGAGTTTTTGGACAATTTAGCCTATCAGATAAGTGATACGAGCCGCTATACCGATTCAAAAAACCTCATGTTAGGTTATGAGTGGACAACCGATTATGTTAAAAAATTTAGTGACCACGAAGACCGTGAATTGAGATTAGCTTTTCAGTTAGGTGGGGACGTTTCTGACCAAGATAATTTGGTATATCAAGATTATATTGATAGAAGCCCAACAGATAGCATCATAAATAAAAACGATGGAAGTCCACTATCATACACTTATCAGTTAGACTATACCCACCCACTAAAAGATAAGCACACTATTGAAGTGGGAGCAAAGTATATTAACAGAAATTTGGTTAACGATTACTCCACTTTACAAGGAACATCCTATCTACAACCTTTGGAGCAGTTTGACTACACTCAAAATGTAGCCTCGCTCTATCTGTCTACTAAGTGGGAGCTCACCAAAAAATGGGGGGCAGTTATAGGATTAAGAGCCGAGAACACACTAATAACAGGGCAGTGGAATTCTAAAATAAATGACTCTTGGCTGATGAACAGCAAAGGGCAGTTTGAAAATGAATACACTACTCTATTGCCTAGCTTTATTTTGTCAAGGAAGATAGATATGATGAAGTCCATAAAAGCCAGTTATAGTAAACGTATTTCAAGACCTGGAATGAGGTATATAAATCCAAACACCTCCTACACTGATGTATTTTCACAAGATGAAGGAAATCCTTATTTGAAGCCTGAATTAACACACCAAGTAGAGGTGGGCTACAACAGCTTTGCACGAAAATATAAAGGCAGTTATTACCTTTTTGCCAAACAAACTTATGACTTAATAGAATCCAATGTTCGTTTAAATGGCGATACAGCCATTACCTCATACCAAAACTTGGGAGAAAATCTGTCAATAGGGGTCAATTATTACGGCTCTATTACTTTAGGAGCTGCCAATTTACGAGCAGGCTTTAACCTTTACACCTATCAGACTACCTCAGATGATTTGGGGCGAATACTGTTCAATTGGAATATGGGAGGAAATTATGACATTGGAAAAGGCTACAAAGCCGAGACCTTTGGTTTTTTCCGTCAGCCTAATCAAACAGCTCAGGGATATATTCCAGGATTTTCAATGTTTTCATTCGGCTTCAAGAAAGAGTTTAGTAATAAAAAAGGCTCTGTTGGTTTGAGGTTTATTGAGCCATTCAAAAAATACAAATCCTTTGAAACAGAACTTCAGGGAGATGACTTTTACCTGTATAGCAATAGAAATACGGTCTTTCGTTCTATTGGAATCAGCTTCAAATATACCTTTGGTGAGTTGAGGTTTGATGCCATTAAAAACAGAACGAACATCCGTAATGACGACATTAAGCAAGGTGGCGATAGTGGAGAATTTTAGACTTTAAAAAAGAGTCTTAAATTTGTTAGGGATTATTAAACTTTCCCACAATGAAAGATAGACGTCACTTCTTAAAAGGCACTTTGCTAGGAGCTGTAGGAGCCCTACTATTGCCTAAACTATTACCCCTTGATTCAAAGAAAAAGATTAACACTAATTCCGAAGAAGGCTTTCCTATGGTTATTTCAACTTGGAATCATGGATTGGCTGCCAATGAGGCCGCTATGCAACGCCTTAAAAATGGAGGAAAAGCCATAGATGCCGTAGAAGAAGGCGTAAAAGTTCCTGAAGCAGACCCAGAATCTACCAGTGTTGGTTATGGCGGATTGCCTGATAGGGACGGCCATGTCACTCTAGATGCTTGTATAATGGACCACAATGGAAACTGTGGAGCAGTATCATTTTTAGAACACATAAAACATCCCATCTCTGTTGCAAGAAAGGTTATGGACGAAACGCCCCACGTGATGCTTTCAGGAAAAGGAGCTTTAGACTTTGCTATAAAACAAGGATTTCCAAAGGAAGACTTACTCACAGAAAAGTCCCGTCAGCGTTGGGAAGAGTGGAAGAAAGAAGCCCAATACAAACCCATTATAAATGTTGAAAATCACGACACCATAGGTCTATTGGCACTTGATAAAAACGGAGATATTTCTGGAGCATGTACAACCTCAGGTCTTTCATGGAAAATGCACGGACGTGTAGGTGATTCCCCAATTATCGGAGCAGGTATGTTTGTGGACAATGAAGTTGGCGGCTGCTGTGCCACAGGAATGGGCGAAGCCGTTATGAAAACACTAGGTTCATTTCTAGTCGTAGAGCTTATGCGTCAAGGAGCTTCACCCCAAGAAGCCTGTGAAGAAGCTATCGCTAGGATTGTTAAAAATCAAAACTATAAGGATATGCAAATTGGCTACTTAGCCATTAATAAAAAGGGAGAACATGGAGCATATGCCGTTCATCCCCATTTTAATTATGCATTGCATCAGAATGGGAGCAATCAATTAATAGATTCACCTTCCTATTTATAATTTAACCCTACTAAAAAAGAATAATGAAAAAAGTATGTGCAGGAGTTGATATTGGCGGTACGAATACAGTCTTTGGTTGGGTAGAATCTAATGGCGACTTTTTATATAAAGGCAGTGTTAAGACTAAAGATTTTGATAATCCAAAAGACTTGGTAAAAGTCGTATGCAATCACCTACTAATTAACCTTATGGAAAATGAAGCTTTGGCAGTTGGTATAGGAGCTCCCAACGGCAACTATTACAATGGAACGGTTGAGTTTGCCCCAAACCTTAATTGGCCAGACTATGTGCCTTTAAAAGACTATTTCCATGAGTATTTTGATATGCCGGTACTTGTAACAAATGACGCCAATGCAACTGCAATAGGAGAAATGGTGTACGGAAGTGCTAAAGGAGTCAATAATTTCATTATGGTAACTTTAGGAACGGGATTAGGTAGTGGTTTTGTGTCAAATGGCCAATTAATATACGGACACGATGCCTTTGCTGGAGAATTAGGGCACGTCATTGTTGAGGAGAACGGACGTCAATGCGGATGTGGAAGAAAAGGCTGTTTAGAAACATATGCCTCAGCATCAGCAATTAGCAGAACAGCCTTTGAAATGACAGCCAAAAACTATACTTCAGCACAAGTATTTGAAGAAGCCAAAAAGGGAACGAAATGGGCTTTAGAAGCCTTTGATTTCACTGCTAGAAAATTAGGCTTAGCACTAGCAAATGCGGTGGCAATTACAAGTCCAAGAAAAATATATTTATTCGGAGGTTTAGCCCAGGCAGGAGAGTTATTATTCAAGCCCACCAAGAAATATATGGAAGAACATTTGTTGGCTATTTATAAAGAAAAAATAGAACTTCTCCCTTCAGCATTGGAAGGGGTAGATGCAGCAATATTAGGAGCTAGTGCACTAGCATGGAAAGAAATAAGTTAAAAATGAAAAAATACATTTGGTTATTATCGATACTCGTATTGTCTTGTCAAACAACAGACAAGCGACTCATAGATTACGTTGACCCTTTTATAGGAACTGGCGGTCATGGGCATACATACCCAGGAGCAGCAACTCCTTTTGGAATGGTACAATTAAGTCCTGACTCAAGGCTTACAGGCTGGGACGGTTGTGGAGGCTACCACTATACCGATAGTATTATCTATGGCTTTTCGCACACCCATTTGAGTGGTACAGGAATTTCCGATTATGCCGATGTTTTGCTGATGCCTACCACTGGCAAATTGCGATTAGTAAATGGAGCAGATGGCAAAGAAGGTTACGGCTCATTATTTTCTCATGAAAGGGAAAAAGCAGAACCAGCCTACTATCAAGTATTTTTAGAAGATTATGGCATCGATGTTGAGCTTACGACCAGTCCAAGAGCTGGTTTTCATCGCTATACATTTCCAAAAGATGAGAACGCTCATGTAGTCTTAGATTTAGATCATAGAGATAAGTTAACGGATGTATATTTAGAAATAGTAGATAGTCTTACTATTAAGGGCTATCGCCATTCAACAGAATGGGCAAATGACCAAAGGCTATTTTTTTACGCTAAATTTTCATCGCCCATTCTCAGTAACACCTTTAGAGCTGACAGTTTAGTTGTAGGTTTAGACTTTGGAAAACTTGATAAGCCCTTGCATGTAAAAGTGGGTATTTCTGCTGTTGATATGCTAGGTGCTCAGAAAAATTTGGAGTCCGAAATAGACCATTGGGATTTTGAAAAAACAAAAACTCAATCTCAAAGTAAATGGGAACAAGCACTTTCAAAAATTCAAGTATTTGACAGAAAAGAGGACGACAAAACAATCTTTTACACCGCCCTTTATCACTCCATGCTTAACCCAAATCTATACATAGATGTTGATGGACGATATAGAGGAATGGACATGAAGATTCACCGAGATACTTCCGATAATCATTATACCATTTTCTCTTTGTGGGATACTTTTAGAGCAACCCATCCTTTATTTACAATCATCGAACAAAAGAAAACCAATGAATTTATCAGAACCTTTTTAAGGCAATTTAATGAGGGTGGAAAATTACCCATATGGGAGCTAGCGGCAAATTATACCAATTGTATGATTGGTTATCATGCTATTCCAGTTATTGCGGATGCTTATGCCAAGGGCTTGAGAGATTATGATGTCTATGCGGCATTTGAAGCCATGCTACACAGTGCAAATTTGGATGGCGATGGACTTGAATTTTACAAAAACAAAGGCTTTATTTCGGCAAGTGACGAGCCTGAATCTGTTTCTAAAACCTTAGAATATGCTTATGACGATTGGTGTATTGCAATGATGGCAGACTCCTTAAATAAAGAAAAATTAGCTGATGAATTCTACTTGAGAGCTCAATATTATAAAAACCTATTTGACCCCTCAACGGGCTTTTTCAGAGCTAAAGTACGACACAATTGGTTTGGACCCTTCCTTCCAGAAGAAGTCAATTTTAATTATACCGAAGCCAACGCATGGCAGTATTCTACATTTGTTCCTCAAGATATTAATGGACTGATTGAGCTAATGGGCGGGGAAAATGTTTTGGAACGTCATCTAGATAGTTTGTTCTCAACAAACAGCAAAACTACTGGACGATATCAAGTAGATATTACAGGGCTTATTGGACAATATGCTCACGGTAACGAGCCTAGCCACCACATGGCATACCTGTACAATTATGTAGGAAAGCCTCATAAAACACAAGAGCGTGTCCGACAAATTATGGAAGAACAATACAGTATTCATACTGATGGTCTTTCTGGAAATGAAGATTGTGGCCAGATGTCATCATGGTACGTTTTGAGTGCTTTAGGATTTTATAGTGTTACGCCAGGATTGGATTACTATACCATAGGCACACCTATGTTTTCACAATCACACATTAAAATAGAGAACGGTAAAACCTTTATAACACGAGCTGAAAAATTAAGTGAATCCAATAAATACATACAGTCAGCAGTATTAAATGGAAAGTTACTGAACAGACCTTTTATACGTCATGCTGATATCATTAACGGAGGAGAATTAGTGTTTATAATGGGTGATAAGCCTAGCGATTGGGGTTCAAAAAACCCTCCACCTTCCACAATAAGTAAACCGCAATTAACAGCCACACCTTATTTTGAAGCAGAAAGTCAAACGTTTACAGACAGCATAAAAGTTAAAATAGGCAGCGCACAAGAAGCGGCAATTCATTATACACTAGACGGAAGCATCCCTACTCAGCAATCAAGGATTTATACAGAGCCCGTTAGCTTGTTTGATAATACCACAGTTAATGCAATCGCCTATTCAGCTAATGGAATAAGTAAAGATATTTCTGCGTCATTTTTTAAGATTGATGGTAGCCGAAGCATTACGATTCAAAGCAAGTATGCCAATCAGTATTCTGGATCGGGTGACAAAACCCTAATTGATTATTTGAGAGGTACAGGGAGCTATCGAACAGGCGACTGGCAGGGCTACCGTGAAGATTTAGAAGCGACTGTAGATTTAGGAAAAATCAGTACAATTAACCGTTTAGCCTTAGGCTGTTTGCAGGATATAAAATCATGGATATTCTATCCGCCAGAAGTGGAGTTTCTAATTTCAAATGATGGTATTAATTTTACGTCTGTTGCGACCATAAAAAACACTTTTTCAGATAAAGAATACGGTTCCTTTCATCAAGACTTTTCAACCAGCCTATCAGCAAAGGCACGTTATGTGAAGGTCAAGGCAAAAAATTATGGTATTTGTCCTGAGTGGCACTTAGGAGCAGGGGGCACTACTTGGCTTTTTGCCGATGAGTTCATCATAAATTAGCAGGAGTTAACCTTTATTTAATCTTCTTCATACATTCTATTAACAACAATGTAGCAGTTTTGTAGTGTAAAACTTAAACTATGTATTGGAAAGATGAACTCGATGCCCTGTATCAGAAGAACAAATACGGGAAGCATCTTTGGAACGAATTAGTAGGCAACCAAGTCGAATTACTATTGAAAAACAACCTCAGACAAGTAGGGACTGTACTGGAAGTCAAAGATTTTGATGGCGAAATGCACCTAAAGTTTGAAACAAAAACACCTAATACCACGGTGTTGTTGAAACACCGCGATATTAAGTATATAGATCCTTTTCTGAAATAGAAAGTCTAGTATTGATCCACTAAATATTTGATTAGGTCGGTATTGGTGACAATACCAACTAATTTTTCGTTCTCAAGTACTGGAAGAGAATGAAATTCATTTTTTGATAAGATGGTAGCCACATCGTAAATGGTATCGTTTTTCTGAACCACTTTTACGTCTTTTGTCATGACTTGCTCAATGTTTAGTCCATCGTAAAGTGCAGTGGTGAGTTCGTCACCATCAACAGTATTTACAAAAGAAATTTTTTGTAAATCGACTTTACTCAGCATTCCAATAATCTTCTCGCCAGAAACAACGGGTACGTGTCGGATGTTTTTATCCCTGATGATTTCACTGACTTCACGGATAGATTGGGTTTTGTTGATTGTAATTATGTCGTTAGACATAATTTTTGAAATGGGGGTTCTCTTTTTCATAGAAATTTAGTTTTAGATTCACTTACCAAGGTAAAGTGAATAGAAACCAAATTCCATGACTTGAATCATATTTTCAGGCAAACGTTTTTAGGTTCTGTAAAGAATTCTAAGGATTTGAATCCGCCTTCGCGACCAACGCCTGAATCTTTCATGCCGCCAAAGGGGATACGTAAATCACGCATCATCCAGGTGTTTATCCAAATTATTCCTGAGTCTATTTTTGCCGCTACTCTGTGTCCTTTACTGATGTCTTTTGTAAAGATACTGGCCGCTAAGCCATAGCGTGTACTGTTTGCCATTTCAATGACGTCTTCCTCATTTTTAAAAGGCATAATACTCACCACGGGACCAAAAATCTCTTCTTGATTTGTTCGACACATATGGTTTAAGCCTTCAATAATAGTTGGCTCTATGTAGTAGCCCTCACTTAGTTCACCTTCTAGAATAAGTCTATTTCCACCACATAAAACTTTCCCGCCTTCTTCTTTGGCAAGTTCTATTTTGCTTAAAA
This sequence comes from Flavobacteriales bacterium, assembly GCA_965277895.1. Taxonomy (GTDB): domain Bacteria; phylum Bacteroidota; class Bacteroidia; order Flavobacteriales; family UBA7312. The sequence goes on along the minus strand of CBDIDR010000001.1, from coordinate 248,635 downwards.
TACTATTCATATGGTCTTTAGAAACGACTGCTCCTAAGTCATTATCTGCCTTAGGGTTTCCAACCTTGAGTTCTTGAGTTCGTTTTACAAAAGCAGCTTTAAATTTTTCATAAATAGGTTCTTCAACAAATAGTCGAGAGCCACAAAGGCAAATTTGACCTTGATTTCTGAAAGAAGCTTTTAAAGCCATTTCTAGTGCATCTTCAAAATCGGCATCAGCGAAGATGATATTAGGGTTTTTCCCACCTAATTCTAGGGATAATTTCTTGAACATAGGAGCTGCTGTTTCCGCAATTTTAGCACCCGTTACTGTACCACCAGTAAAGGAAATAACTGGCGTATCAGGGTGTCTAGTAATAGCAGCACCTACCTTGTGTCCATAGCCATGAACAATATTTAATACTCCTTTTGGAAAGCCTACTTCTTGACATACTTCTGACAAGAGATAAGCCGTATAAGGCGTTACTTCAGAAGGCTTTGCCACTACGGTATTTCCAGCAGCAAGAGCTGGGGCAATCTTCCACGTGAAGAGGTAAATGGGTAGGTTCCATGGCGATATACAACCGACTACGCCAATAGGTTCACGTAAAGTGTAGTTTATGGCTTTGCCATCCATGTCATGCATTTGAGAGGCAAAGTGTAATGAAGCTGTAGCGAAGAACCTTAAGTTTTCAGAAGCTCTTGGGATATCTACTTGTTTGGCGAGCCATTCGGGTTTACCGTTGTCTTTACTTTCAGCTTCCACCATTTCGTCAAAACGAGCCTGTATGCCATCAGCCAATCGCATGAGGTGGTCGTGACGTTCTTTTTTACTTAGACCACTCCAAAATGGAAAGGCTTTTTTAGCGGCTTCTACGGCTGTTTCAACATCTTGCTTGTCGCTATCTGGCACCAATGAAAATACCTGACCATCAACAGGGCTTTCATTTTCTATATATTCTTTTGAATGAGGCTCAAGAAGTTCTCCGTTAATGTAGTTCAGTAATTTTTTCATTGCGTCTATAGTTTAAAGCGTTCCTGTACGTCCACCATCTACTGGCACATTAATGCCGTTTATGTAGCTAGCTGATGGCGAGCATAAAAAGGCGATGGCGTTTGCCACTTCATCCGCTTCACCAAATCGATTGGCTGGTACGGATGCCAACATAGCGTTTGCTATAGCCTCTTCGGTAGTGCTTTGAGCACTTGCTTTTTTTGTGATTAATGTTTTCAGTCTGTTGGTATTGGTAAAGCCTGGTAATACATTGTTCACCGTAATACCAAATTGTCCGACTTCGTTTGCCATTGTTTTTGCCCAACTAGCAACAGCACCTCGAATGGTATTGGAAACACCCAAACCATTGATAGGAACTTTTACAGAAGTTGAAATAACATTGACTATTCTTCCATAGGAGGCAGCCTTCATATTTGGCAATACCGCTTGACTTAGGATTTGATTGCAAACTAAATGCATTCTAAATGCCGCTTCGAAGTCTTCTGTTTTAGCTTCAGAAATAGGTCCTCCAGCAGGTCCTCCAGTATTATTGATGAGGATGTGAATAGAATGGTTTACCAAGTCTTTAGCTACTGATTTTACGCTTTCAACATCTGAAAAGTCAGCACAGAAAAAGGCGTGTTTTTGCCCCTTTGAAGTGTCTAATTCACTAAGAACATCTTGAAGAGTGGAAGCGTTTCTTGACATAAGAAAAACAGTAGCTCCCATCTTAGCTAGGGCTAAGGCTGTGGCTTTGCCAATTCCTTGGGTGCTACCACAAACGAGAGCATTTTTATTAGATAAGTCTAAATTCATAAAGCCAAAAATAGCCAAATTTGTGTAAATTGCTTGACGAATCAAATTCAATACTTATGTCATTCAAGCAACCGTTTAACTTACACCAATGGATTGAGGAGAATAGAGATTTGCTCAAGCCACCAGTCGGAAATAAAAATCTTTATGTTGAAGCAGGGGACTTTATAGTCATGATTGTAGGCGGACCTAACGCCAGACAAGATTACCACTTCAATGAAAGCGAAGAGCTGTTTTATCAGATTCAAGGCGACATTAATGTTCGTGTTCAACAGGATGGTAAAGCCGTTGATATTCCCATTAAAGAAGGAGAAATGTTTTTATTACCCTCTAATGTTCCTCACTCCCCTATGCGAGGTGAGAACACCGTAGGTTTGGTTATTGAAATGGTGCGAAAAGATAATATGTCGGACGGTCTTATGTGGTTTTGTGATAAATGTAACCATAAGCTTCACGAATACCGCTTTCCATTAACAAATATTGAAAAGGATTTCTTAGGACGATTTAAAGAGTTTTATTCATCAGAAGAATTGCGTAGCTGTGATAATTGCGGTCATGTTATGGAAGCAGATGAAAGGTATATTTAATTTTACGGCATGCGAATAAACGGACATGGACATATATTGCCTGAGCCTTCACAGATTCCCAAATTCCTGAAGGAAAAGAAGCTTTTTTGGATTGATGATGACAAAAAGTTTATGCGACAAGGAGATTGGTCCAGACCAATCAGTGACCCTAGCTTTTTTCTTAAAGAAAAAATAGAATGGATGGATCAATATAAAATTGACCACGGCGTAATGTTGTGTTTATCCCAGTTGTACTGCAATGGTTGGAAAAAACAAGACTGTGTTGACGCTATCCATTTTCAAAACGATTTTAATGCTTCTGTACAAAGTGACTATCCAGACAAGTTTACTTGTGGTTTTGTAGTTCAACCTTTATACATGGACCATGCACTTAAAGAGATTGACCGCTGTGTAAATGAATTAGGCTTAAAGGTGCTTTGTTTGCCTACCCATTTTTTAAATGCGAATGGGGAATGGCTTTCTACTGCAGAGTCAGATGTAGACCCTATATACGAATTAGCTAATAAATATGGATTGGCTGTTCAAATTCACCCTTACGATGGGGAGAAAATGATTGCCTTAAAAAATCAATATTGGCGGTTTCATTTAATTTGGATGATGGCTCAATGTGCGGACACACTTCACCTTTTTACCCTTAGAGATTTACCAAATAAATACCCCAATATGCGTGCGAGTTTTGCTCATGGTGGAATGTTAGGCATTGCCAATTATGGCAGAAGAATACAAGGCTTTGACGGTCGTCCGGATATCTTCGAAGAATTGGAAGACCCTAGAAAAACCTTGGGACACAAAAACCTATATTTTGACACTTTGGTTCACGACTCTCATACTTTAGAGCTACTTAAAAAGCGAGTGGGAGCAAGTCAAATTATGATGGGCTTAGATGACCCTTATCCATTAGGAGAAATGGAAGGTGTAGGAACTTCATACCCTGGTAGGGTTTTGGATTATGCCGTAGAAATTGATGTTTTAACGGAACAGCAAAGAAAAGATATTTGGCACAAAAATGTGTTGGACTGGTTGGGCATTAAAAAGTCCGATTTTTTGTAATAAATGAATTACATTTGCTAACTCAAATAAACACGACGTTATGAGTGACGCCATAAAACACGAATGCGGGATAGCCTTTTTAAGATTACGCAAACCCCTGCAGTTTTATGCCGAAAAATACGGATCCCCCCTTTACGGAGTAAATAAAATGTGCTTGCTTATGGAAAAGCAACACAACAGAGGACAAGATGGTGCTGGTTTAGCAACCATTAAATTAGACGTTCCTGTGGGTAGCCGATACATTAGTCGTCATCGCTCCAATGCCAGTAAGCCAATACAAGATTTGTTTGATTATGTGAATCAGCGTTTTGTGGATTTACAGCAAAATGACCCCGAAAAATTTAAAGACATTAAGTGGCTGCAAGAAAACTTAGCCTTTACGGGCGAAGTGCTTTTAGGGCATTTGCGTTACGGTACATATGGTGGAAATAGCATTGAGCATTGCCACCCATTTTTGAGGCAAAACAATTGGCGAACGCGTAGCTTGGTCTTGGCTGGAAACTTCAATATGACCAATGTGGACGAACTGTTCAATCAATTGGTGGAATTGGGACAGCACCCAAAAGAAAAAGCCGATACGGTAACTATTTTAGAGAGAATAGGACACTTCTTGGATGTAGAAAATGACCGTATATACTACGACCAAAGGGAGCAGTATAACAAAAGAGAAATTTCTAATGTGATAGCCGATGAAATGGACATGAAAGATGTCCTTATCAACTCCTCCAAACATTGGGACGGCGGTTATGTGATGAGCGGTATTGTTGGACATGGAGATGCTTTTGTGCTTCGTGACCCCGCTGGAATTCGTCCAGCCTTTTATTATGCTGATGACGAGGTGGTGGTAGCCACTTCCGAGCGTCCTGTGATACAAACTGCTTTCAATGTGCCTGCCGATAGCATTAAAGAATTAAAGCCCGGTCACGCTCTAATTATTAAGAAAGACGGTAGTTTTGAAGAGGTGTCTATTATTCCTGAATTGGAACGAAAGGCTTGTTCCTTCGAACGTATTTACTTTTCTAGAGGCAACGACCAAGATATTTATAAGGAGCGTATGAAGTTGGGAACTAAACTATGCCCAAGCATACTCGACACCATAGATTACGATTTAAAAAACACGGTATTTTCTTTCATTCCTAATACGGCTGAAGTGTCTTTTTACGGTATGATGAAAGGCATGAATAAAGCCCTAAACGAGGAAAAGACCAAAGCCATTCTGGCATTAAACAACCCTAATGAAGAGGCTATAAAATCCATTATGTCGCCAAACATACGTGCCGAAAAGATTGCCATTAAAGACGCCAAGCTACGTACTTTCATTACGCAAGATGATAGCAGAGACGATTTGGTTGCCCACGTGTATGATGTAACTTACGGTACCGTTAAGCCCACCGATAATTTGGTGATGATTGACGATAGTATTGTAAGGGGAACTACCCTCAAGCAAAGCATACTCCGTATTTTGGATAGGCTAAACCCCAAGAAGATTGTTATTGTATCTTCTGCTCCACAAATTCGATACCCCGATTGCTATGGTATTGACATGGCAAAACTGGGCGACTTTATTGCTTTCCAAGCAGCTATTGCCCTTTTGAAGGAAAGCGGACAAACTCATATTATCGATGAGGTTTACCAAAAATGTTTGGCAGATATAGAAGACATTAACACGCCTTCAGTAAATCACGTACAGGCTATTTATAAGCCGTTCAGTGCCAATGAAATTTCAGCTAAAATTGCTCAGTTGCTACGCCCTAAAGAGATTAATGCTGAGGTAAACATTATATACCAAACCATTGAGGATTTACACGACTCATGCCCCAATAATAAAGGGGATTGGTACTTTACTGGCGATTACCCCACAGCCGGTGGAAACAGGGTGGTGAATAAATCATTTATCTATTACGTAGAAGGTAGAAACGAAAGGGCGTATTAGATTTTCTTTTTTTGATACACGCCAAAGATGAAATCAGAAGTATTAGATTTCAAGTAATTATCTTCAAACTCAAATAAGTTATTTAAAACAATTTCTTTCTCACTGTTGATTTCGACAAAGTGATGAGAGACTGATGAAAAAATACGATATCTTTCAATACATTCAAATCGAATATTTTTCAATCCTTTTTTATCAGCAATTTTTTTAGCTTCATTTAATCTGTTTTGAGCTAAATCAACACATGTGATTTCTTTAAACTGTAGGTATTCTGCTAGTGCTAATTCATGACTACATACACCACTTCCAATTGATAACATCCTAATTTCTTTATCGTTCGAAAGAGCCTCCTTAATTAGAAATTCTTCATAGATGGTGTTTTCATTTCCACTAATTAATTTATTCCAACGTTTTCTGACTAGAGGAATAATCCACCAATTGGAATGAATAATTTCTTCTTGATTAAACGCACTTTTAGTTCTCGATAATTTGCTAAAAGTCAACTTAGAAAAAAAATAGTCTAACCCTCTTTGTTTAATTTTAGAGTATAAGTCAATAAAATCGTCAATAGTAATTAGCCTCATTTTATTGTTTTAGGAAATACAAAGGTAAAAATCAATTTGAATTTGTTATGAATTATATTACTTAAACGGTAAACTTCCGACACAAAAAAAGCCCCAGCAATATGCTAGGGCTTTTATCTTTTATAGGAGTGTGTTTATCTCTTTTCAGTAGTATATACTGTTCCTCTCCAGTAGAATTTAGTTGTGTTGCTACTTCCAAATTGCTCAACGGCTGTGTCAAATGCAGAGCCAAACGAATGCATATCTAATACTGGAATTTCTTCGCCCAAATAGTTGATAGTCGTTAGTTTTTGTACTATCGTTAGTGGGTCGTTCATAGCGTCTTCAGCATCTTTAGCAGCCTGCTCTTCTGGACTTAATTGGCGAGGTCTTTCTGGAGCAATAGTCATCTCATCAATAAGGTGAGCCGCTCCAGCAAATTTATCAATGATAAATAAGATGTAACGCGCATCTACCGAGATGGTACGCTGAATGTCGTTCTCAAAAGCAATATCACCACTCATAGCTTCCCAGTTGCCGTCAAAGGCAGTACCAATAAGGTCACCGTAAGCATTTAGCACTGGGCTACCAGAGTTACCACCAGTAATATCGTTTCCGCTAATGAAGTTAATGATAAGGTTTCCGTCCTTGTCGGCATACCTTCCGTAGTCTTTAGCGTTGTAAAGCTCTTCTAATCGCTCAGGCACCATAAACTCATCGTCAGAGTTGTCTTTCTTAGCCATTAGTCCGTCGAAAGTAGTAACGTAGTCGTAGTGCATAGCATCGCCAGGCGTGTAATCGCCCACTTGTCCGTAGGTCAATCGCATAGTCGAGTTAGCGTTAGGGTAGAACTTCTTGTTCGGCATCATCTCTCTCAAACCAGCAATGTATAGCCTTTCGCCTTTTGCTAATTTCTCACGCACATCCATTCGCTTGCTACGTACTTTTTCCATATAGTGGTCCATAATAGAATTGAACATACGCACAGCATAGTCTTTTTCCAATTTGTATACCGATGGTCTTTCTAGGAAAGCGAAGAATTTAGTCTGACTTACAAATGGAGAAGTCTTGTACACATAGGCAGCAAATTTGTGCCAGTCACCTTTGGTGTAGTTGTGGTTTCTTACCTTTTCGAAAGCATCTGGCTGCTTGCTGTAAGGTACATTGTCGTTATACAATTCTAATAATTCAGCAAACAAATCTTGGTCTAAATCTTTGTTGTAATCCTTGAAATGCTCACGTGCTTTATCTTTTAAATCATTTATCGCTAGTCGTCTAGCTTTAGGGTCTTCAGGCAAGTTCTTAATAGCGTCTTGCACTTGATAAATAAAGTAAAATACTTCAGCTCCTTGGAAAACGGCTTCGTTTAAGAAGATTCTTACTTCGTTAATCTTTTCGTTATCGTAGTAACCGTCAGCCAATAAATCTAAAGCCTCACCGTACTTTTCTGTTCTTGCCTCATCAGCGTCCACCCAAGCATCAAACTGCTCTTCAAGAGCTTGCTTTTGCTCGTATACGTTCATTCGCTTTAGTCCTTTTGTTTGTCCGATGTAGTATTTCCAGTAGTTGGCTGTTCTAGCGTATTTTGATGCGTATTGGATACGAGTTTTTTCACGAGCATCCATATGCGTTCGCATTACGCCTAATTTACGCTCTCTAATCTTTACAACAGTAGGGTTGTACTGCTCAATAGCTTGTTTTACACCCCATGAAGAGAGGTATCTGTCAGTAGAACCCGGGAAACCCATAATCATTGAGAAGTCACCATCTTTAACACCATCCAAGGAAATTGGGAAGTGGTGCTTAGGCTTGTAAGGGATGTTGTCTTCTGAGTATTCAGCAGGTTTTCCGTCAGGACCACTGTACACTCTAAATAGTGCAAAGTCGCCTGTATGTCTTGGCCACATCCAGTTGTCTGTATCGCCACCGTATTTACCTACCGATGATGGTGGTGCACCTACGAGTCTTACATCGTTAAATGTTTCGTAAACCATAAGGTAGAAATCGTTGCCACCAAAAAATGATTTTACACGTGCATTGTAGTGTGTGCTATCTGTAGCTTCTGCTACTATCTCGGCAGATAGCTTACGAATAACGCCTCCTCTTTCTTCATCAGAAACAGAGTCTAAAGCGGCATTCATACGCTCGGTTACGTCTTCCATTTTTACAAGGAAAGAAACGAATAAGCCTTCGTTTTCTAATTCCTCGCTTTTATCCATTGCCCAAAAACCATCTGTTAAATAATCGTTACCAACAGAGGAGTGAGACTGAATTTGACCAAATCCACAGTGGTGGTTGGTAAGTAATAACCCTTGGTCAGAAATCATTTCGGCAGTACAAAAACCACCTAATGAAACTACTGCATCTTTCAATGAAGAGTTGTTTATATCGTAAATGTCGCTGGCAGTAAGTCTGAGTCCAACGGCTTGCATATCTGCTTCGTTGTCAGATAACAATAAAGGCAGCCACATTCCTTCATCAGCTTTTACCGTAAGAAAGCCGAAACATAGTGCCAGGGATAGGGTAATGAATCTTTTTAACATAGTTGTAATAGATTTTTGAATAATTGGGTTTCGTGCAAAGAAAGAAAAAAAGCACAAGAAGGGATGCTATTTTATGATAAACTAATGAACAATGGAATGTAGAAAAACCTTTAAGCCTTTACAGCCTTTTCCATTTGTCTATTTTTAATGCTTTGCTCTATGCCATCCCACAGTTTTATTCGTGCTTTTAGGCAATTGGTAGCTACTTCTTTAGCTTCTTGCCACTTGCTATCATCATCACCACATAGTTCTTCAATCATTTGTAAGGCTAGAGGAGTATGGACTTCCTCGTCTAGCTCAATGTGGCGATCGAGGTAGTAGCGGAAAGTATCTAGTTTGCCTGGGAAGTTCTTGTCCAAATCATTGACGATAGAACGGAACATGTCTGGAATGAGGTCTTCTCTACCAAAAGTAAAGGCGGCAGCTATCTCGTGCAATTTACCTCGGTGTATAATCTCAAAAGTAGTATTGACAAACTCAAGGGTGTAGTCTTTGAGTTGTTCTACATTGAATTTTAGCAATTCTTTATGTGAATAGCCTGAAAGTAAACGTGCAATAAAGCGTTCAACTTGTTCGGTATTCGCACCGCACTGTTTCATTGATTGCAGGTACATTTCGTAATGGCTAGACGGATTGCCCTCTATGTCCATATCGCTTTCTTCTTCAAGTACAATCTCGTTTATGAGTCGGCGAGTTTTAGGATTGCCTATGGGCATCCAAGGGGCGTTGGTACTGGTTAATCCAAATTGTAGAGCTTTTAGCAATGCCATAAAATCCCAAACGGCAAAGACGTGTTGTTCCATCAAAATATTGAGGTCGTCTAAATGGCGTAATTGCTGGTAAACTGGGTGCTGCAATAATAGCTGTCTTAAAGGCAAAATGCCTTCTTTTATTTCAACGATTTTTGGATTCATTTCTTCTTGTAAATAGGGACAGAGGAACAGGCTTCTCCGTACATAATGCTCTTTGCTATTGGGTTAAGTTTGGAAGTAATGGCGATGTAAGCACTTTCTGGAACAGGCAGATTGCTACAGCCTTTGATGATGACTCTTTGGTCAACAAAAGGTTGGGTATCTAATTCATCAATGACTTCTTGAAATAGGGCGGACTCCATCTGCTCCATATTGCCTCTAACAATCTTTTTGGCAAAGGGGCTAAGTGAACTTGTGATAAGCATATACGCCCATATAGGAACAATGGCGTCAGCGGTGCAGTCTATGCATACAAACTCATCTTTATGCTGTGACCAATCGTAATCTTTTACCGCTTGTCTAAAGTCCTTTTCTTTGAGGATGAGCTCTTCAAATAGCCAATGTTTAAGGTCAATACAGTATCGCTGACCCTTAGGGTAGTACTCCTCAAGGTCAAAGGTAATCAAGCCACTATTGGCAACTCTATTGACAATCTCTTCTGTCATTTACAGCATTCCTAGTTCAAGTTTCGCTTCTTCACTCATCATGTCTTTGTCCCAAGGGGGATCAAAGGTGATGTTTACTTTTACATTTCGAACTTCCTCCAACACTTTGACTTTTTCTTCTACTTCTACTGGTAAAGTTTCTGCCACAGGACAGTTGGGAGAAGTTAATGTCATTTCAATTTCAACATCACATTCCTCACTGACTTGGATATCATATATCAGTCCCAATTCGTAAATATTTACAGGGATTTCTGGGTCATAAATTTGACAAATTCTTTCTACTACTTTTTCGCCAATGGCTTGTAATTCTGCTTCTGTTTTCATAGTACTTAGTTTTGAGATTGAAACGCTAAAGCGTACAGTTTCATTTGTTTGACCATAGACACTAATCCGTTGGCTCTGGTCGGTGAAAGCTGCTCTTTTAATCCAATTTGATTGATAAAATCAGTGTCTGCTTCCACAATATCTTGAGCTTTTTGACCTGAAAATGTACGTACCAAAAGGGCAATGATGCCTTTAGTCATGATGGCATCGCTATCGGCAGTATACACCACTTTATCTTCCTGTTTGTTGGCGTGTAACCATACTCTAGACTGACAGCCTTTGATGAGGTTGTCTTCTGTTTTATGAGCCTCTTCAATTAGTGGTAAAGACTTGCCCAAATCAATGATGTGTTCGTACTTCTCCATCCACTCGTCGAACATGTCAAACTCGTCAATAATATCTTGTTGTATGTCTTTAATACTTGCCATAGTTATGAAAGCATTTGTTGTGCTTTTTTAACGCCTTCTACCAGCCTGTCAACTTCTTCTTTTGTGTTGTAAACGGCAAATGATGCACGAATAGTACCAGGGATACAAAACTCATCCATTACAGGTTGAGCACAATGGTGTCCCGTTCGTACAGCTATGCCTAATTTGTCTAATATCATTCCCATATCGTAGGGGTGAATGTCGCCTACTAAAAAGGATATTACGGCCGCTTTGTTAGAGGCTTCACCTATGAATCGCATACCCTCAATTTTAGCTAATTCTTGAGTGGCATATTCTAGCAGTTCGTTTTCATAAGCCATTACATTGTCAAGACCAATGTCGTTGAGCCAATCAATAGCTGTCTTTAGGGCTATCCCACCAGCAATATTGGGTGTTCCGGCTTCAAACTTATGAGGGAGTGTAGCGTAGGTCGTTTCTTTAAAACTTACAGCGGCAATCATTTCGCCACCACCTTGATAAGGAGGCAATTTATTGAGCCATTCCTCTTTTCCGTATAAGGCTCCTATTCCTGTTGGGCCGTATATTTTGTGTCCTGAAATACAATAGAAATCAGCGTCTAAATCTTTTACATCAATGTGTGAATGTGGCCCTGATTGAGCACCGTCAACAAGTACTGCTGCACCAACTTGGTGTGCTAATTGTATAATTTCTTTTACGGGATTTATAGTGCCTAAAGCGTTAGAAATATGGTTTACAGCAACAACTTTTGTATTGTTTGAAAGTAAGCTTTTGTAAGCTTTCATATCCAGTTCGCCTCTATCATTCATAGGAATTACTTTGAGGCTTGCTCCAGAGCTTTCACATGCCATTTGCCATGGAACGATATTAGAGTGGTGCTCAATAGCTGACACCAAAACCTCATCTGTTGAAGCTAGTAGTGCTCGAAAGCCGTTTGCTACTAAATTAATGGCTTCCGTATTTCCTTTTGTGAAAATTATTTCGTGAAGGTGGTCGGCATTAAAATGCTTTCTAACCGTTTCTCTTGAGGCTTCATACTCATCTGTTGCCAGCTGACTGAGGTAGTGAACACCTCTGTGTATGTTTGAGTTTTGTTTTTCGTAATACTGCTGAATGGCATCAATAACCACTTTGGGTTTGTGCGTAGTTGCTCCATTGTCTAAATACACAAGAGGATATCCGTTTACTTCTTGGTGAAGTATTGGAAACTGTTGGCGTATTTTAGAAACATCTAGCATAATTTAGACTTCAATATCAATTTGAACCCCTAATTTTTCAGCAATAATTCGGTTTAGCTTTTGTTTAAGCTCAGGAATTTTCACATTGCTCAGTACGTCATTGGCAAAGGCATACATTAGCATTGCTTGTGCTTCTTTGAATGGAATACCTCGCGAACGCAGATAAAACAGAGCGTCATCGTCGAGCTGACCTACTGTACAACCGTGGCTACATGCTACATCGTCGGCATATATTTCGAGCTGTGGTTTTGTATCAATTGATGCGGAATCGGTTAGCAACAAATTGTTATTTGACTGAAAGGCATTGGTTTTTTGCGAATCAGGTCTTACCATAACTTTCCCGTTAAACACACCTTTGGCATTGTCGTCAAATATTCCCTTATACATTTCATTACTTTGGCAGTTTGCCACGGCATGATCGACTAGTGTATGGTGGTCAACTAATTGGTTCTCCCCAATTAGTGTAATACCTCTCATATTGCTTTCAGAATGTTGACCCTCTAGTAAAAAGCTGAGGTTGTTTCGAATGAATTTACCGCCAAAACTAAAGGTGTCAACTGTACAGGTACAGTTTTTGCCTTGCTTTACCCAAGTGTTATCAATGAGAGAGCAGTTGCGTTTGTCGTTTTGTATTTTGTAGAAATCGATGAGTGAATTATCATGTGCAAAGATTTCTGTTACCGAATTTGTAAAAACTTCATTTTGATCTATATTTTGGTGTCTTTCGGTAATTTGTACTTGAGCATTTTCTTCCACAACAACAAGGTTACGTGTTTGTAAAAATAAGTCGCTAGAAATGTTTGTTGTGAAGTAAACGATTTGTATTGGTCTTTCTGCCACATTATTCTTTGGAACATGCACAAAAACACCTTCTTTTGACAGTGCAGTGTTTAAAGATACCAGGCTGTCCGGATGTTCAGGTAGAGCCTTACCCCAATAGTTTTGAACGACTGTTGAGTGTGTCTTCTCTGCAACGGATAGTGGGCAAAGTGTAATTTTATCAGTGTCTATATTGGAAAGTTCTTGACTAAACTGACCATTTATAAATGCAATAACATTGGTCTCGGTCTCTGTTAAAATATATTCATCGAGCAAGTCTTTAGAGATAATACTTTCTCTAGCTGAAAGAGCGTATTCGTTTTTGATGATTGGCAACAAATTGGTGTATTTCCATTCTTCATCCTTCACGGTTGGAAAACCAAATTCTTCAAGTCTACGCATGCTGTCTTTTCTTTCTTTTTGAAAGGAAAGGGTGCTTTCAGTTTCCTGAAATGCTTGTATGAGTTTATCTTTTAAATTCACAGTTGCTCAGCTTCTTTTATAATCCAATCGTATCCTTTTTCTTCTAGTTCAAGTGCTAACTCTTTAGTGCCTGATTTTACAATACGACCATTGTAGAGTACATGTACAAAGTCTGGAACGATGTAGTCCAACAAACGCTGGTAATGTGTAATTACAACGGTTGCATTATCCTTAGATTTAAGTTTGTTTACACCATTGGCAACGATACGTAAAGCATCAATATCTAAGCCAGAGTCGGTTTCATCTAGTATAGCGAGTTTAGGCTCAAGCATTGCCATCTGAAAGATTTCATTTCTTTTCTTTTCACCACCCGAAAACCCTTGATTTAAGGAACGGCTTAGGAAACCTTTCTTAATTTCAAGAAGCTCCATTTTTTCACGCATCATTTTAAGCAAATCGCCAGCAGGCATAGGCTCTAGTCCTTGTGCTTTTCTACTTTCGTTAAGCGATGTTTTTAGGAAGTTCGAAACGGATACTCCAGGAATTTCAATAGGATATTGAAAGGAAAGAAAAATACCTTTGTGAGCCCTTTCTTCTGGTGATAAATCCATGATACTTTCACCATCAAAGTCAATAGCTCCATCTTCAACTTCGTATTCTTCTCGTCCAGCAATAACAGATGATAGGGTGCTTTTTCCTGAACCATTTGGCCCCATGATAGCATGTACTTCACCTGGCTTTACGTCAAGGTTAATTCCGGTTAGTATTTTGTTGCCTTCTATTGAGGCTTTCAAGTTGTTTATTTTTAACATATATAGTTGTTTATCCAACGCTTCCTTCTAAGCTTATGGCTAATAGTTTTTGTGCTTCTACGGCAAACTCCATTGGCAGTTGATTAAGAACATCTTTACAGTATCCGTTTACAATCAGTGCAATGGCTTCTTCAGTTCCAATTCCTCTTTGGTTGCAATAGAAAATTTGGTCTTCTCCAATTTTTGAGGTGGTTGCCTCGTGTTCAATTTTGGCAGATTTATTTTTCACTTCAATGTAAGGGAAGGTATGTGAGCCGCATTTGTCACCCATGAGTAAAGAGTCGCATTGAGAGAAGTTCCTAGCGTTTTCTGCACTCTTTTGAATTTTTACGAGACCTCTATAGCTTCCTTCGCTTTTACCTGCACAAATTCCTTTTGATATAATAGTACTCTTGGAGTTTTTTCCAAGATGAATCATCTTTGTTCCTGTATCTGCTTGTTGGTAGTTGTTAGTTACTGCAACGGAGTAAAATTCACCAATAGAATTATCGCCTTTTAGAATACAGGAGGGATATTTCCATGTTACTGCAGAACCTGTTTCTACCTGAGTCCATGAAATTTTAGATCTATTGTGGCAGATACCTCTTTTGGTTACAAAATTGAATACACCTCCAACGCCATTTGCATCACCAGGATACCAATTTTGTACCGTTGAGTATTTTATTTCAGCATCATCCATTGCTATGAGTTCTACTACCGCGGCGTGAAGTTGGTTTTCATCTCTCATTGGCGCTGTACAGCCTTCCAAATAACTTACGTAGCTTCCTTCATCGGCGATAAGCAAAGTTCTTTCGAATTGTCCTGTTCCTGCTTGGTTTATTCTGAAATATGTTGAGAGTTCCATAGGGCATTTAACGCCTTTTGGAATGTAGCAGAATGAGCCGTCGGTAAATACAGCAGAGTTTAGTGCTGAGAAGAAATTATCGGATGTAGGGACAACTGTTCCGATGTATTTTTTAACTAGTTCAGGGTGTTCTTTTACAGCCTCACTGATGGAGCAAAATATAATGCCTAGCTCACCTAGTTTATCCTTGAAACTTGTCGCAACTGATACGCTATCCATAACGAAGTCGACAGCTACACCGGCTAATTTCTTTTGTTCGTCAATCGAAATTCCGAGCTTGTCAAAGGTCTTTTTCATCTCAGGGTCTAGCTCGTCAAGGCTATTCAATTTCTTCTTTTGTTTAGGTGCGGCGTAGTAAATGATATCTTGATAATTGGGCTTATTGTATTTGATGTTTGCCCAATCTGGCTCTTCCATTTTCTTCCACGTTTCAAACGCTTTAAGCCTGTAATTAAGCAACCATTCTGGCTCTTCTTTTTTACTAGAAATTAGCCTAATAACCCCCTCGTTTAGACCTTTGGGAATAGTATCACTTTCAATATCTGTTGTGAACCCATATTTATAGTCTGCACCAGTAACCTCTTCTAATATTTTCTCTTCTTCTGACAAGATATTTAATGTAATAAATTAAACTGAAAAACTTTCTCCACAACCACAGGTCCTAGAGGCATTAGGGTTGTTAAAAACAAAGCCTTTGCCATTCAAACCTCCTGAATACTCTAAGACGGTACCAATGAGGTACAGATAGCTCTTTTTGTTAACAACGATTTTTACACCATTGTCTTCAAAAGATTTATCGTCTTCATTTTCCTTATCATCAAAACCTAGATCATAGGATAAACCTGAGCATCCGCCACTATTGACACCTACTCTGACAAAAGACGAGGACTCATCGTGCCCTTCTTCTTTCATCAAGGATACTAATTTTGTTTTTGCTTCTTGTGTTACTTGAATCATCTTATTTAAAATGTGTCCAAATTAGACTGCAAAATTACAAAATTATATGCTTTAAATCATATTATTCTTCGGTATCGTTCATGTTAATTTTCGTCTTACATTTGTAGAATGAGTTTATTAGAAGATAAGACCCCTAAAAGAACACCTATTTCTGAGCTTGGAGAATTCGGTTTAATTGAACATTTAACCAAGAGTGTTAGTATTCAAAACGACTCCACTGTCAAAGGGATTGGTGATGATTGTGCTGTAATCGATAGTGGTAATTCATTCACTTTGGTTACTACAGATATGCTTGTTGAAGGGGTTCATTTTGACTTAAGCTACACTCCGTTGAAGCACTTAGGCTACAAATCGGTTGTTGTAAATCTATCGGACATTTACGCTATGAACGGTGATGCTAAGCAAATTACGGTGAGTATCGCATTATCAAATAGATTTCCTCTTGAGGCTGTTGAAGAGTTGTATGAGGGAATTCACTTGGCATGTAAAAATTATAACGTTGACCTTGTTGGAGGTGACACAACTTCGTCTACTTCTGGATTATGTATTAGTATAACTGCTATTGGTGAAGTGTCAAAAGATAATGTAGTGTACAGAAGTGGCGCTAAAGAGCATGATTTGATTGTGGTTTCTGGCGACTTAGGTTCTGCTTATCTAGGCTTACAGATTTTGAATAGAGAAAAACAGGTTTTTGAGGCAAACCCAAGTATGCAGCCAGACTTGGAAAATAAAGATTATGTTCTCCAAAGACAGCTCAAGCCTGAGGCTAGAAAAGATGTTATTGAGCTTTTAAAAAGTCAAGCTATTGTTCCCACATCCATGATTGATATTTCTGATGGCTTGTCATCTGAACTTTTGCATTTGTGTAAAAACTCTTCCACAGGATGCGCTATTTATGAAGACAAATTACCAATAGATTTTTCTGCTATTTCTACCGCTGAAGAGCTTAATCTTAATGCAGCTACCTGTGCATTAAGTGGTGGTGAGGATTACGAGTTGTTGTTTACTATAAGTCAAGAGCATTATGAAAAAATTAAGAATGACCCAGACTTAACAGTAATTGGACACATCACGGACCAAAGTAGTGGAACTGTATTTGTGTCTAAAGACGACAATCACCAGCCCTTAATAGCTCAAGGGTGGAACTCAATAAGGTAGCATATTTTATTTTCTTTTAGCTACCTGTTATAGTTAATAATATCAATTTCATCAGCTTCTTCGACAGCTATAATCGATATTAGTAGATTTATATCATTTTGAAGACGGCGAAAAACAAACAGCAAAAGTGTTTATTCCAAACTAATTCATAAGGCTTTCAATCTCATCAGCTTCTATAGGAATATTAGCCATTAAGTCAAAAGGCTTATCTTTAGTTATGACCAGATCATTTTCTATACGAATTCCAAGATTTTCTTCTAAGATATAGATTCCTGGCTCGCAAGTAAACACCATACCTTCTTTAATTGGAGCATCCCAATGCCCTACATCATGAACATCTAAGCCTAAATAATGACTTGTTCCGTGCATAAAGTACTTTCTGTAAGCAGGGTTTTTAGAGTCTTGTTTATCTATATCATTCTGGTCTAAAAGTCCTAAGCCTAATAATTCTGACTGCATTACTTTGCCAACCTCTTTATGATAATCTCCAAGCATTGTGCCGGGGGTTAGCATATTAGTCGCCTCTCTCATGACCTTTAAAACAGCATTATATACTTCTTTTTGACGTTTGGAAAAACGACCACTGACAGGAATACATCTGGTCATATCTGAAGCATAGTTTGCGTATTCAGCACCAACATCCATGAGTATAATGTCGCCGTCTTTACATTCTTTGTTATTGTCTATGTAGTGTAAAACGCAAGCGTTTCTTCCAGAAGCAATAATAGGCTCATAGGCAAAACCTTTGGAGCGATTTATAAGAAATTCGTGCATATATTCTGCTTCAATTTCATATTCCATAACGCCAGGTTTAACAAAGTTCAATACCCTACGAAAGCCTTTTTCGGTAATGTTACAAGCGTGCTGCAAAAGTTCTATTTCAATGGGATGTTTTATAGAACGAAGCTCGTGTAGAATAGGAGCTGATTTGACATAGTTTTTATCACTATACTTATGTCGGCACCAGTTGTTGAACCTGTCTGTTTGAGTTTCTACTTCAGAGGTAGCTCTAGAGTGTTCGTTTGAATTATAAAATACGGCTTCCGCTTCAGACATTAGGCTTTGAAAGACTTTTTCAAATTCATTGTTCCAATAGACTGTTTTTACACCAGAAGTGGCAAACGCTTGTTCTTTGGTTAATTTAGCCCCTTCCCAAATGGCAATAAGCTCACTAGTTTCTTTTAAAAATAAGATTTCTCGGTGATTTGGATTTGAACAATTTGGAAATAGCACGAGTTTACTTTCTTCTTGATCCACACCACTTAGCCAGAACAAATCACTATTTTGTTTGAATGGCATTGTGCCGTCAGAGTTGGTTGGCATTTGGTCATTCGAGCAAAAAACAGCAATCGAATTTTCAGTCATTGAGGAGCAAAAACTCTTCCTGTTAGCCTCAAATAATTCTTTAGAAATGGCTTTATATTTCATTGCGTAAATATTTTTTTCAAAGATATAGTATTTTGAATGATTCTAAACTCTATATATTAAATGGTTTATTAGTTGTTTTTGAATGTTTTGGGTGTTAAATTTGTACTTTCCTAAATCGTTTATCAATGAGTAACTCAGTTTTGATTAAATCCTCTCTAGTAAAAAAGTACTGGATGGCCATTACAGGGCTCTTTTTATGCCTGTTTTTGGTCGGTCATTTACTAGGAAATTTGCAATTATTATTACCCGCTGAGGCAGCCTCGGACTCTTTTAATCTATATGCTCGCTTCATGACGACTAATCCAATTGTTAAAATATTATCCTATTTAACCTACTTTGGCATTCTCTTTCATGCCGTTGACGGGATACTTTTGACTATTCAAAATAAGAAGGCGAGACCAGTTTCCTACGCATATAACAAGCCAAGTGCAAACTCAAATTGGGCATCTAGAAACATGGGTTTGTTAGGAACTATTCTATTATTATTTTTAATAATTCACATGAGAAGTTTTTGGTATGAAATGCATTTTGGTAGTGTTCCAATGACTTCAATTGGTGGCGAAGAAGTAAAGGATTTGTACGCTATTACCACCGAAGCCTTTGAGCAGTTTTGGTACGTATTACTTTACGTAGTGTGTATGATTGCTATAGCCTTTCATTTAACACATGGCTTTTCTAGTGCTTTCCAGACCTTGGGTGCTAACCATCCTAAGTACAAAAAATTAGTCAAAAATATTGGCTTTGCTTTTGGAATAATCATACCATTGGCATTTGCAATAATACCTTTATCCCTTTATTTCAGATAATAAAAAGTATATGAGCAAACTAGACGCTAAAATCCCTAAAGGTCCATTAAAAGATAAATGGACTAATCATAAAAACTCTATTAACTTAGTTAACCCAGCCAACAAACGTTCAATAGATGTTATCGTTGTAGGAACTGGATTAGCTGGTGCATCTGCCGCTGCCTCTCTTGCGGAGATGGGTTACAACGTTAAGTCATTTTGTTTTCAAGACTCACCAAGACGTGCACATTCCATTGCTGCACAAGGAGGAATCAATGCAGCGAAAAATTACCAAAACGATGGTGATTCTGTTTATCGCTTATTCTACGATACAATTAAAGGTGGAGACTACCGTTCAAGAGAAGCTAATGTATATCGATTAGCTGAGGTAAGCACGAATATTATTGACCAATGTGTAGCTCAAGGCGTCCCATTTGCTAGAGAGTATGGTGGTTTATTAGACAACCGTTCTTTTGGTGGTGTTCAGGTTTCAAGAACATTCTATGCAAAAGGACAAACAGGACAACAGCTTCTTTTAGGAGCTTATTCGGCGATGTCTCGCCAAATCAACAAAGGCAAAATTGCCATGTACAACCGTCACGAAATGCTCGACGTTGTTATTGTTGATGGCAAAGCAAGAGGAATCATTGCTAGAAATTTAATTACAGGTGAAATAGAGCGTCATTCTGCTCACGCCGTAGTGTTAGCCTCTGGAGGTTATGGAAACGTATTTTTCTTGAGTACAAATGCTATGGGAAGTAACGTTACTGCAGCATGGAAAGCCCATAAAAAAGGAGCCTATTTTTCAAACCCATGTTTTACACAGATTCACCCTACATGTATTCCAGTTTCAGGAGAGTATCAGTCTAAACTTACCTTGATGTCAGAGTCCTTACGAAACGATGGGCGTATTTGGGTGCCAAAAAACATTGAAGACGTTGAAGCCATTCGATCAGGCAAAAAGAAGCCTACAGAACTGTCTGAAGACGAAAGAGATTATTACTTAGAAAGAAGATATCCTGCTTTTGGAAATCTTGTTCCAAGAGATGTCGCCAGTAGAGCAGCAAAAGAAAGATGTGATGCTGGATACGGCGTTAACGAAACCGGCGAAGCGGTATATTTAGATTTTGCTTCAGCTATAGAGCGTTACGGAAGAGAGCAAGTAAATATCAAAGGCTTGGATGAGAGCGACAGTAAACTGATTACCAAACTAGGCAAAGAAGTTGTAAAAGCAAAGTATGGAAATCTATTTCAGATGTATGAAAAAATTACTGATGACAATCCATACGAAACGCCAATGAAAATTTATCCGGCAGTACACTACACAATGGGTGGTTTGTGGGTTGATTATAATTTAATGACCAACGTTTCTGGCTTATATGCATGCGGTGAGGCTAATTTTTCTGACCATGGTGCAAACCGTTTAGGAGCTTCGGCATTAATGCAGGGATTAGCTGACGGTTACTTCGTATTGCCTTACACTATTGGAGATTATCTGGCAGACGATATTAGAACAGGTACTATACCGACAGACTTGCCTGAATTTGATGAAGCTGAAAAGCAAGCTAAAGAACGAATAGACAAGCTAGTAAACAATAAAGGGACTAAGACTGTAGACTACTTCCACAAAAAATTAGGTAAAATTATATGGAATGACTGTGGTATGTCAAGAAATAAAGAAGACTTGCTTAGAGCAATAGATGAGGTAGCTGCATTAAGAGAAGAGTTTTGGAAGGATGTAAAAGTTCCAGGTTCTGCAGATGAATTTAATCAAGAACTAGAAAAAGCAGGACGAGTGGCTGACTTTTTAGAACTTGGTGAGTTGATGTGTAAAGATGCTCTAGAGCGTTCTGAGTCTTGCGGAGGTCACTTTAGAGAAGAGTCTCAAACAGAAGAAGGTGAAGCATTAAGAAATGATAAAGATTTCACATTTGTTTCATCTTGGGAATACAATGAAAAACCCTCAGAATCAACCCTTCATAAAGAAGAGCTAGTATTTGAGAATATAGAGGTTAAACAAAGAAGTTATAAATAATTCGATATGAATTTAACGTTAAGAGTTTGGCGACAAAAAAACGCTAACGCAAAAGGCAAAATAGTCGAATACAAAGTTACGGATATCAGTCCTGATATGTCTTTCTTAGAAATGATAGATGTAGTAAACGGCAACATCATTGACAAAGGAGAAGATCCCATCGCTTTTGATCACGATTGTCGAGAAGGTATCTGTGGAAGCTGTTCAATGTATATTAATGGCGAAGCTCATGGACCTGCTCGTGCAGTAACCACTTGCCAATTGCATATGCGTGAGTTTAAAGATGGCGAAACCATCTATATAGAACCATGGAGAGCTAAAGCCTTTCCAGTAATAAAAGACTTAGTTGTTGACCGTTCTGCATTTGACAGAGTTATTCAGGCAGGAGGATACGTTTCTGTAAATACTTCTGGAAATACCCTTGACGCTAACGCTATTCCAATCCCTAAAGAAGATGCTGACGACGCCTTTAGTGCAGCTACTTGTATAGGCTGTGGAGCTTGTGTAGCTACTTGTAAAAACTCATCGGCAATGTTATTCGTTTCTGCCAAAGTTTCTCAGCTAGCCTTATTACCTCAAGGCCAAGTAGAAAGAGAAGAACGTGTGCTAAATATGGTGGACCAAATGGATTTAGAAGGATTTGGTAACTGCACCAATACAGGAGCCTGTGAGGTTGAATGTCCAAAGGAAATATCTCTTGAGAATATTGCACGTATGAACAGAGAATATATGTCCGCATCCATTAAATCAAAAAAGTAACTTGCTAAATGGGTAGATGACTGAACTTAACATAACATTAGTACAAAGTTATCTTCAGTGGGAGCAGCCTGAAGCCAATCGTTTACATTTCAATCAATTACTTCAAAACGTAGGCAAGACAGATGTCATTGTTTTACCAGAACTCTTTACAACAGCCTTTTGCCTAAATGCAAAAACAGAAATTATGAGTGGTGAAAGCATTCAATGGATGCTCGAACACTCTAAAGAAAAAGAAGCACTAGTAATTGGCTCTATTCTTATCGAAGAAAACGGCTCGATATACAACCGACTCATTTGTGCTTTTCCAGATGGCTCACTCCAACATTATGATAAAAGACACTTGTTTGGTATGATGAATGAATCTGATTTTATCACCAAAGGCGACAAGCGTATAACCCTTGAGTATAAGGGGTGGAATATTTGCCCTTTAATATGTTACGATTTACGTTTTCCGGTATATAGTAGAAATAATGATGATTACGATGTGTTGATATATGTCGCCAATTGGCCAGTAAAGCGAATCGAGCATTGGAATAAGCTTTTAGTAGCTAGAGCTATAGAAAACCAATCTTATGTAGTTGGAGTAAATAGAGTAGGGGAAGACATTAACGGCATAAACTATAATGGACAAAGTGCTTTAATTGATGCTAATGGACACATTATATATATAGGGGGAGAAAATGAAGACGTTAAAACAGTGGTGATAAGTAAAGACGATTTGCAATCTGTTCGCAGCAAACTTCCTTTTTTGAAAGACGCTGATGCGTTTACAATTCACTAGACTCCCACTCCACAATAACATCCCAGTCGGCTCTAATGTTAATGTCCTTAGGAAAATACTCTACTTCTTCAGCTTGTCGTTTTTGTGCTAAACTTCCAGAATCCCATTTGCCATTATTATTCTCATCATAAATTATCCGTAAAGAATAAGTGCCGGCACTTAATGAATCTATACTTAAGGATAATGATGGTTCAGTTGTTCTATAAATCACAGACTCCTTATGTAGAATCTCAACAATTAAAGAGCTGTTAGGTAAAGAGTCGATGAGTAAACGGCCATAACTATCATTATCAACTGCAGGCATATTTGTTAAGGAATCGCTTAAGGCTGTTTCATCAAAAACTAAGACTGTGGTGTTTTTAGAACTTGCTTGTATTGGATCGTCAATGAAACCTACCTTTTCTTGTGGTAAGCTAAATTTCAGATTATTATCCGCATCTTCCAAAGCCAGCAAAGTGAATGAGTTGTCAGCAAGGTTAGAAAATTTAAAAAAACCGTCCTTATCGCTTATAGCTAAATAATCAGGCTTTTGTTTGTAAAGCAAACTATCCGAACCAGATTCGGTATAATATAAACCTACGCTTACTTTCTCAACAGCTTTTTTAGTTAAAGCATCTAAAACAGTGCCCTGTATATATAATGTGTCAATTACAGCCCCAGTGGAAAAAGTATATTCTAAATTGCTAAGCACATTACCTTCAGTAATATCTTTTACGATATTATTGAGAATGATAGTGTAGGTAGTATTTTCTTTAAATTCGTCATCGACTGAGATTAATAGTTCATCACCTTTAGCCTCTATGCTAACATCATTTTCTATATATGGGGAAAAAAACAATTTTTCAGCTTGATTTATCTGAATAGCTTCGTCAAATACCATTGTAATAATGTTTTCTTTGAACAAGGTGCTTTTATTTTCGGGGTAAACAGAGCGGAGTTCAGGAGGGCTTACATCTTTATCGCCACCAGTTAGAGGCACAATATTGGCACAGGAAAAACAAAAAATGAGGAATAAAAAATACATGTTTTTCATAGTCGCAAATATACTTTTTATATGTCTTTTCTGACTTTATTTTTTTTGGCTCAAAATTTGAATATCTAAAAAAGTATTATATCTTTATAAGCTCTAATTCTCTAGAGAAGAGGCTAACCACTTATAACACCTTGACAATCAGTCAGTTGTGTTACATATTCTTCTGTTAGTAACTTCTACTAAGTTTTAGAAATTAACTTATTATTAACCAAAAACAAGTATTATGAGTTTAAAAATTACTCAAAATTTTCGTACTTATTGTTGTTTCTTGTTAGCTTTTATTTTGTCTGCGTTCTCGTATGGCAATTTGAATGCTCAGGTATTCTTTTCAGAATATACTGAAGGAAGCGCAAGCAATAAGTATTTAGAAATCTACAATGCCGGTACCGATACTGTAGATTTAACCCAATATGCTTATCCTAGTGCTTCTAACTCAATTGATGTTCCGGGTGAGTATGAATATTGGAATGAATTCGATGCTGGCGCATCAGTTGCACCTGGTGATGTGTATATCATTTCACACGGATCAGCCGATGCTATTATTTTAGCAGAAGCGGATGAATTTCATACTTATCTTAGTAATGGCGATGATGGATATGCTTTAGTTTTAGGAACTGAAGATTCTTATGAAGTTATTGACCGGATAGGTGACTGGGACGTAGACCCTGGTAGTGGCTGGGATGTTTGTGGTGTTTCTAATGGAACAAAAGACCACACTCTAGTTAGAAAGTCTAGTGTAACCTCAGGTAATTCTGATTGGACGTCATCTGCAGGAACAAATGCAGACGACTGCGAATGGATTGTACTAGAATTATTTGAAGATTGGACTAATTTAGGTTCTCACACTATGGATGTGGTATCTTCATGTACTGACATTACTATTACGCTTTTTGACTCTTATGGTGATGGTGGTGGTTCTGTTGTTGTAGACGGGGTTACTTACGCATTAGCGAGTGGAGCAGAAGAATCATTTTCTGCCTGTGTAGATTTATCTGTTTGTCAGACTGTTGCTTATGTTGCTACTGACTTTTGGTCTTCTGAAAACTCATGGTCTGTTTCTGATGAATCTGGAGTTCTTGCTTCTGGTGCAGACGAAGATGGACTATTTGGTACTTGTGTAACAGCTTGTACAGACTCTACAGCAGAGAACTATAATGCTGATGCAGATATTTCTGACAACACATTATGTGAGTATGCATTAGTACAAGGTTGTACGGATGCTGCTGCATGTAACTATGACGAAACTGCAGAGCAAGACAATGGTTCTTGTACTTATGCTGCAGAAGGCTTTGACTGTGATGGCAACTGCTTAGAAGGCGATCTTTTAGTAATGTCAGATTCATGGGGTGACGGATGGAACGGTGCAGCTTTAACTATCAATGGAGTAGATTACTCTACTTCTGGTACAGGCTCTAATGTTTGTGTACCTGCAGCTGACTGCTATATTATAACTTGGACATCTGGATCATATGATAATGAAACATCTTGGTCATTTATGGGTCAAGAAGGTTCATTTGGTTCAACTCCTGAAAATATGGGAGTATGTGTAACAGCTTGTACAGACTCTACAGCAGAGAACTATAATGCTGATGCAGATATTTCTGACAACACATTATGTGAATATGCATTAGTACAAGGTTGTACGGATGCTACTGCATGTAACTATGACGAAACTGCAGAGCAAGACAATGGTTCTTGTACTTATGCTGCAGAAGGCTTTGACTGTGATGGCATCTGTATTACCGGAACAAACATAACTATTACACTTTCAGACTCTTATGGTGATGGTGGTGGTTCTGTTGTTGTAGACGGGTCTACTTACGAGTTGACTTCTGGTTCTTCAGAATCATTTGTTGCATGTGTAGATTTATCTGTTTGCCAGACTGTTACATATGCGGCTACTGACTCTTGGTCTTATGAAAACTCATGGTCTGTTTCTGATGAATCTGGAGTTCTTGCTGTTGGTGCAGACTATGATGGACTATTTGGTACTTGTGTAACTGCTTGTATGGATGAAGCTGCATGTAACTACAATGCTGATGCTGACGTTTCAGACGTCTCATTATGTGAGTATGCAAATAATAATGCAGACTGTGACGGAAACTGCTTAGAAGGATTTACTCTAGTACAAGGTGCTGGTGGTGGAAACGGTTCTGGCGGTGGAAACGGACAGGGTGCATGTGTTGCTATTGTTGAAGGATGTACAGATACATTAGCTTTAAACTATAATGCTGACGCAAACGTTTCAAACGATTTGTGTACGTATCCTAACTATGTTGACTTTACAGTTGACATGAATGGCGTTGACTACAATGCAATGGACTACGATAATGTAGTTATTAATGGCTCATGGAATGGCTGGGCAGGCTGGGGCGTAGCGCTTACAGATGCTGACGGTGATGGTGTATGGACAGGAACTGGTGAAATAGATCCAGCTGTTGTACAATTTGAATACGTAGTAGCCATTACTGGTCCTGCTGACGGATATTCTGGCTGGGGGCAACAATTTGGTAACGGATGTGAAGGAAATAACTTCTTAGTAATTTTTGAAGAAGGCGTTGATACATACGCTCAAGCTCCAACTGTTGGTTGTGATGTTGTTGAACCTACTCTTAATACTGTAGACTTTACAGTTGATATGAATGGTGTTGAATACGATTCAACAGGAATTGTAGTTATTAATGGCTCATGGAATGGCTGGGCAGGCTGGGGAGTTGAGCTCTCTGACGCTGATGGCGATGGTGTTTGGACTGGTTCTGGTTCAATAGATCCAGCTGTTGTACAATTTGAATATGTAGTATCTGTAACAAGCGCTGCAGACGGCTGGTCTGGCTGGGGCCCACAATGGGGTAACGGATGTGAAGGCACTAACTTCTTAGTAATTTTTGAAGCAGATGTTGATACATATTCAGAAGTTCCAACTGTTGGTTGTGCTCCTGTTGTATGTGAAGACTGTAATACTGTAACATTCTCTGTTAACACAGCCAACATTACTGTTGGTGCTAACGGTATGTATGTTGGTGGTGGTGTTTTGGGTAATGCTCAAGCTTACCAAATGTCTGACTCTGACGGTGATGGTATATGGACAGTTGATGTTGAACTAGCCGCTGGAACAAGTGGAAATTATGCTTTCTTTAATAGTCCAGGATGGGCTGAAGACTGGAATACCAAGGAAAATCTAACTGATTTACCATGTGCTGATCCAGGAAACTGGTGGGATAGAATATTACCAGAAATTAATGGTGATACTACTTTATTACACTGTTTTGGAACCTGTGATAATGACGGTACTTGTCCTGCTCCGGCAACTTTTGTTACTGTAAACTTTGAAATTGACATGAACTATGTTGATTATCCAAATGCAGATTACGATAATGTTGTTATTAACGGTTCATGGAACGGTTGGAATGGCTGGGGCGTTGAGCTCTCTGACGACGACGGCGATGGTATTTATACTGGTTCTGCTGAATTTGATCCATCTATTGGTCAATTCGAATATCTAGTAGCTGTAACAGGCCCTGCTGATAACTATAGTGGATGGGGAGTTAGTCTTGGTAATGGATGTACCATTCCAATAATGAACTTTTTACAAGTATTCCAGCCTGGTATTAATGAATATACTGCATCTCAATATACAGGTTGTGGAGTTGAATCCACTTTCAATGTTGACATGAACTGTGCAGATGTTGCTTTCAACTCTGTACACTTAACAGGTCCATTATGGAACTGGACAGCTGATATAGTAATGACTGATCCTGATGGTGATGGTATTTATTCTATTACAATGAATGGACTAACTCCTGGTGATACTATTGAATACAAATTCATGGTAGACTATTGGGCTGGTCAGGAAGATTTAGTTGACGATATGGTTAACGGTGCAACATGTGCTCCAATATGGGATGAAGCAGCCGGTTACGCAAACCGACTACTACCTGCTGGAGAGAACTCAAATGATACTTATGGTTCATGTGAAGCTTGTCCAGAACCAGTACCTGGATGTACAGATGTAGCAGCATGTAATTATAATGCAGAAGCAACAGAAGATGATCTTTCTTGTACATATGCTGCAGAAGGCTTTGACTGTGATGGCATCTGTATTACTGGAACAAACATAACTATTACACTTTCAGACTCTTATGGTGATGGTGGTGGTTCTGTTGTTGTAGACGGGTCTACTTACGAGTTGACTTCTGGTTCTTCAGAATCATTTGTTGCTTGTGTAGATTTATCTGTTTGCCAGACTGTTACATATGCGGCTACTGACTTTTGGTCTTATGAAAACTCATGGTCTGTTTCTGATGAATCTGGAGTTCTTGCTTCTGGTGCAGACGAAGATGGACTATTTGGTACTTGTGTAACAGCTTGTACAGACTCTACAGCAGAGAACTATAATGCTGATGCAGATATTTCTGACAACACATTATGTGAGTATGCATTAGTACAAGGTTGTACGGATGCTGCTGCATGTAACTATGACGAAACTGCAGAGCAAGACAATGGTTCTTGTACATATGCTGCAGAAGGCTTTGACTGTGATGGTGGCTGTTTAGAAGGCGATCTTCTAGTAATGTCAGATTCCTATGGTGACGGATGGAACGGTGCAGCTCTTACTATCAACGGTGTAGGTTACACTATTGATGATGGTTCTAGTTCTATTGTTTGTGTGCCTACAGCTGACTGTTATATTATAACTTGGACATCTGGATCATGGGATTCTGAAACATCTTGGTCATTTATGGGTCAAGAAGGTTCATTTGGTTCAACTCCTGAAAATATGGGAGTATGTGTAACAGCTTGTACAGACTCTACAGCAGAGAACTATAATGCTGATGCAGATATTTCTGACAACACATTATGTGAATATGCATTAGTACAAGGTTGTACGGATGCTACTGCATGTAACTATGACGAAACTGCAGAGGAAGACAATGGTTCTTGTACTTATGCAGAAGAAGGCTTTGATTGTGATGGTAACTGCCTCGATGGCACATTCACTTCGATCAATGTTCAAGAAATTTCAACAGGTGGCTCTACCTACTCTTTAATACAATGGGGTGGGTCATGGACATTTACTAACGCTTCCACTGGAGAGTCAGTTGCTTCAACTGAAACAGATGATCTTTCTGAGTGTTTAGTAGATGGTTGTTATGAAATTAGTGGTATTTCTGGTTCAGGAGGTTTTTATGCGTTTGCATATTCTCTTGACGGAGGCGAATTAGTTACCCCTGGTGCTTTTGGCGAAACAGGCACTGACTTTATTTCAATTGGTGAAGCAGGTTGTATTACAGGCTGTACTGATGAGTCCGCAGAGAATTACGATGCTACAGCTCATATTTCTGACAACACATTATGTGAGTATGCATTAGTACAAGGTTGTACGGATGCTGCTGCATGTAACTATGACGAAACTGCAGAGCAAGACAATGGTTCTTGTACTTATGCTGCAGAAGGCTTTGACTGTGATGGTGGCTGTTTAGAAGGCGAACTTCTTGTAATGTCAGACACTTATGGTGACGGATGGAATGGAAACATTTTAACTATCAACGGTGTAGATTACACTATTGATGATGGTTCTAGTTCTATTGTTTGTGTGCCTACAGCTGACTGTTACATTATGTCTTGGACAAATGGCTCATATGTAGGTGAAACATCTTGGTCATTTATGGGTCAAGAAGTTGAAGATGGAAATACTCCTGAAAATATGGGGGTATGTGTAACAGCTTGTACAGACTCTACAGCAGAGAACTATAATGCTGATGCAGATATTTCTGACAATACACTATGTGAATATGCATTAGTACAAGGTTGTACGGATGCTACTGCATGTAACTATGACGAAACTGCAGAGGAAGACAATGGTTCTTGTACTTATGCAGAAGAAGGCTTTGACTGTGATGGCAACTGCTTAGAAGGCGATCTTCTAGTAATGTCAGATTCCTATGGTGACGGATGGAACGGTGCAGCTCTTACTATCAACGGAGTAGATTATGCTTGTATTAATGATGGTGTTAATGGTTTAAACTCTAGCGTTTGTGTACCTACGGCTGACTGTTATATTATAACTTGGACATCTGGATCATGGGATTCTGAAACATCTTGGTCATTTATGGGTCAAGAAGGTTCATTTGGTTCAACTCCTGAAAATATGGGAGTATGTGTTACAGCTTGTACAGACTCTACTGCAGAAAACTATAATGCTGATGCAGATATTTCTGACAACACATTATGTGAGTATGCATTAGCACAAGGTTGTACGGATGCTACTGCATGTAACTATGATGAAGCTGCAGAACAAGACAATGGTTCTTGTACTTATGCTGCGGAAGGCTTTGATTGTGATGGCAACTGCTTAGATGTTGCGACCAATTACACCTTAACATTATTTGATTCTTACGGTGACGGATGGTACGCTTCTTCTGGAATTCATACTGTTGTAGTTAATGGTGTTTCTTACGGACAAGACTTCTCAAACGGAACTTCATCGAATTCAGGTCTAAACGAGGTGTCATACACTTTATGTTTAGATTCAACTTTATGTAATGAGATTGCATTTGTAGATGGCGGCGCTTGGGAAACTGAATGTTCTTGGAATGTTGCTGATGCTGCTGGAAATATTATTGTTTCAGGAAATAGTAGTCCTGAAGTTTCATTATTTGGTTCTGGTTGTGTAACAGCTTGTACAGATTCAACAGCAGAAAACTATAATGCTGATGCAGATATTTCTGACAACACATTATGTGAGTATGCATTAGTACAAGGTTGTACGGATGTTGCTGCATGTAACTATGACGAAGCTGCAGAACAAGACAATGGTTCTTGTACTTATGCTGCAGAAGGATTTGACTGTGACGGTAACTGCTTAGAAGGTGTTGCTGTAGTTTATACTCCTGGAAGTTATGCTAGTGAGAACTCATTTACTATTGCTGACTGTGATGGTAATGTAGTTGCAGAGATGTCTTCAGGAACTGTTGGATTCAACGACTGCGTTGTATTACCAGAGACTTATACGGTTACACTTGAAGATTCATATGGTGACGGATGGAACCAAGGTTCTTTAACAATTGGAGACGACGTGTATACTATATTAGATGTTAATGGTGAATCAACAACTAACGTATGGACAACATATCCAGAAGGAGAATTCCAGTTAAATAACATGGGTTGCCCAGTAGGATGTACGAATCCATTAGCTAACAACTATGATGCAGCCAATGTAGTTGACGACGGCTCTTGTGTATTCTGTGTAGATGGTGAAGAAGTTTCAGAACTTCCTGAAGCAACTCTACCTGACGATATAATTACTATTACTATCGCAACTGGTTCTTCATGGTCTCAGGAAATTTCTTGGGAGTTATATAATGACGAAACGGAAGAGTTTATCATTTCTAGTACTCAAACATATTCTAACAATGAAGTTTATGTGAAAACTACAGGTTGTTTACCTGCAGCTTGTTACAAATTAGTTACTTATGATTCATATGGTGACGGATGGAATGGTAACGGTACGTTTACTGTAACTAACCAATTTGGTGAAATATTAGTTCCATCCACTGTAATGGGGCCTAACTCGGGTATTAATACTGAGTCAGAACTAAATGACGGTTATGGAGTGCCACAGGAACTATCTACTTACTTTAGTATAGGTGATGCAAGTTGTGCAACATTCGGTTGTACCGACCCAGCAGCTTCTAACTATGACGCTGACGCTTCAGTTGACGACGGTTCATGTATTACATGTCCAGATGGCGAGGTTGATGTAACCTTTAGCTTTAACCAAGAAAACATTACTACAGATGAAGTGTTTGTTTATAACGAAACTGATACTGTATTCTCTGTAGTAAGTGGCGAACTCGGCGCATGGGAAGGTAAAACAGAGTTAATGTGTGTTCCTGCAGGGTGCTATACTATTTCAATGGGTGCGTCATCTAGCCAGGGATGGACTGATGGTTCTCAGTTACAAATTTTAGATGACCTTACTGCAGACTACTACTTCTTGGATGTAGACGGTGGATCGATTGATTATAGTGTTGTTTCTATAGGCGGTGGAGAATGTGAGGATCCTAATATTGGTGGTTGTACGGATGAAGCATACGATAACTACAATCCAGATGCAACATTCGAAAATGGATCATGTGAATTCTTATGTACTTCAGCAACTGAAGGTGCAGTAGCATCTGTTGAAGAAGATGTAGAAACAGCACCTTGGTCTTTCTTATGTTCTGATGCTTCTGGAAACGGAGCTGTTGTAACATTTGAAGAGCTTAACGCTGATATGGTTTACGTAGTTGCGGATTGTGATTCTGCTGAAGTATTTTCATTTAGTCCTAACCTTGAAGAAGTTGTATTAGCTGCAGGCGAATGCATTTACTTCCAGGCTGTTGATACTTGGAATACTGACTCAGTTGGAACAATTACAGCTACATTATTCGAACTTCCAGACTCTTCGCTATGGGGATGTATGGACGAATTCGCTTGTAACTATGATGAATTAGCTACATACGAACCAGCTGATGCTTGTGAATATCCTGAAGTTGGATTTGACTGCGACGGTGTTGAATTAGCAGATTATATAGATGTTGAATTAGATTTTACAGGTTCATTTAACTTGTGTCTAGATGACGACGACTACAACGCTACTGATGTATCTGATTACCCAGGATTTACTTGGAATACTGATGGAGAAGATATGGCCTTTGCTTTCGCAGGTGATGGCAATCAAGTGTTGGCATCTGTATACGGATACTCTGACCTTACGTTTAATGATGGTCACCTAGTAATCTACAACGGTAACCCATTAGATGGAGGAACACTAGTCGATAGTGAGACTTACTCAGGAACTGAGGATATGGAATTCGATATCATATTCGATACCGAAGCTGGTAATACATATTTCGTGATTGTAGACTCTGATAACTTTGAAGACTGTTTTGAATTTGACATCTCAATTACTTCGTTAATTGGTGTAGGTGGATGTACAGATGAGTTCGCGTGTAATTACAATGATTCTGCTGATTACAATGACTTATCTTGTATCTATCCAGCTGATGGCTTTGACTGTGATGGTAACTTTACTGGATCTGCTTGTGGTACTGATAATGTGATCACAGATTCTATTTCTGTGCCATACGATAATAATATGTTAGAAGTATTCACTTATCCATCAGACGGCGTAACACCTGTTAGTATTCTATTTACTAGTGGTGATACAGAAGGCTGCTGTGATGACTGGAGAATTTATGACGGTATAGGTGATGACGCTATAAATGCAGACAACCTAATAGCAGAATTCAATGACGTGTTAGAAGGATTATACGCACAAGGAAACGGTAATGGTATCACAGTTGTTTGGGATACTGACGGTTCTGTAAATGGCGATGAGACTTATGGTAATATGGTGTTTAATGTATACTGTGCTGATTTCCTTTATGGATGTATGGATACATTAGCATTAAATTATGACTCTATTGCAAATATGGATGATGGATCATGTATATATGACTTCGTATTTGGTTGTACTGATGAACTAGCATGTAACTATGCTGATACAGCTGATGTTGATGATGGCTCATGTATCTTCCCAACAGAAGGGTTTGATTGTGATAACAACTTCCTAGCCTCTGGTTGTGGATTTGATAACATCATTACAGACTCTATCGCTGGGCCTTATGAGAACAACATGTTCGAAGTATTTACTTATGCTTCTGATGGTGAAACACCTGTAACAGTTGTGTTTACAGCTGGTGAAACAGAATCAAACTGGGATTACTGGTACGTTTACGACGGTATTGGTGATGCTGCTATTTCTGTTGAAAACCAGATTGCTGTATTTGACGGTGACTTAGCCTTCAATTATGCAACAGGTTTAGGAAACGGTATTACTGTAGTATTCGATTCTGACGGATCTGTAACTAGAAATGATGATATGGTATTCGATGTATACTGTGTTGCTCAAGATCTAGTAGGTGGATGTGTTGATTCAACTGCATGTAACTATGACCCAGAAGCTGACTACAGTGATGGTTCTTGTTTTTACCCTACTGCAACAGTTGACTGTAATGGTGACTGCTACGAAGGCGAAACATATACTATTACGTTATTCGATTCATATGGTGATGGTTGGGGATCAATTGGAGGTCAGCATGAACTTTATATAGATGGTCAGGTATTCACTTTTAGTACTGGTAATGAAGCCACTTTCACAACATGTCTTGCTGATATTTGTCATGAGATATACTTTGTTTCAGGTGGAGTTTGGGCTAACGAATGTACATATAGTATTTCTGATGCAGATAGCAACGTAGTGTACTCTTCTGATTACAATACTACAATTGATAATCCTGGTTCATTTGGTGATGCTTGTGGTACATTTGGATGTACTGACCCAGCTGCTATTAACTATGACGAAACGGTTGATTTTGAAAATGGATCTTGTGAATATCCTGTTGCGATGTGGGTAGAATTAGATTACACAACATCTTCATCTACGTGTTTACACGAAAATGATTATGACGGTACTAATACTGCTTATAGCCCATTAGGAACTGACTTTATGAGTGGCGAGGATATGGCATTCTATTTCGATGGTGCTAATGGAACTGTTAATGCAAGTTTTGTTTTAACTGGTCCAACTACCTTTACTTCAATGGCATTATTTGATGGTAACCCATTAGATTCGACAACTACCTTACTTGAATTTAACCAAACTGGTGGTTCAGCTAGTACTGGTGAATCAATGACATTCGAATCAAATGACTCAACCACTTACTATGTTGTTGTAGACGGTTTAGCAACATGGGGTTGTTATGATTATGACCTATCTTTAAGCTTCACTACTGGTACATTTGGATGTACTGATGTTGCAGCATGTAACTATGACTCATTAGCTACTTCTGACGATGGTTCATGTACTTACCCAGACAACGACTTCGTTGACTGTGATGGCAACTGTCTATTCAATGTAGTTACTGTAACTCTTGAAGATGCAGATATTGATGGAACAATTGCATCTATCTCTGTAAACGACCAAGTACTTCTAACTGGAGTAGGTTCTGTGACTGCTTGTGTTGATTTAGCACAATGTAACACAGTTACTTACAATAGTAATGACGAATACTTTACTGCAGAGGCAGGATGGTCTATTTCTGATAGTACAGCAGTTTATGCTTCTGTACAATTCGGCGATTACGACAATGACCTTAATGAAGCAGATGTTCAACAGTTCGGTGGTGCATGTGCATTATCAGGATGTATGGATTCAACAGCATGTAACTATGATCCTAATGCAGAAGTTGACTACGGTTGTACTTATGCAGAAGAGGGTTATGACTGTGGCGGTGTTTGTTTAGAAGATGCTGATTTAGATGGCGTTTGTGATGCAGATGAAATTTCTGGATGTACTGACCCAACAGCTTCTAACTACGACGCTTCAGCTACTGATGACGATGATTCTTGTATCCCATGTACAGATAACTCAATTGAGTTAATGTCATACGATGCGTTCGGTGACAGCTGGAATGGAGCAACATTCACTATGACTGATGGTCTTAATACCATCACTTCTGGTGGTGTTACTGAATACACTGACTTTGCATCTGAATTCTTATGTGTACCTGCAGGATGTTATGAAGTTACTGTTGGTGGCGGAGCTACTGACTACGAAATTTCATTCACTTTAGGTGACTTAATTGTAGAGGCACAAGCTGGAACGTTTACTGACATTTCAGTTGGTGAGATGGACGGTGTTGCATACTGTGATATTGTTCTTGGATGTACGGATTCATTAGCATTAAACTATAATGATATAGCAAATGTTGACGATGGTTCTTGTATAGCTGTTGTTGAAGGTTGTACTGACGAATTAGCATGTAACTTTAATGCTGATGCTAATACTGATGACAACTCATGTGTATTTGCTGGAGAAGGCCTCGACTGTGACGGCGTTTGTTTAGAAGATGCTGATGGCGATGGCGTATGTGATGCTGACGAAGTATCAGGATGTACTGATGAGACTGCATGTAACTTTAGCGCAGATGCAACAGATGATGATGCTTCATGTACTTATGCAGATGCAGGTTATGACTGTGATGGTCTTTGCTTAGTAGATACTGACGGCGACGGAGTTTGTGATGAATTCGAGGTTGCTGGTTGTACAGATGCTAATGGGGACAACTATGACCCTAATGCTACTGAAGATGACGGTAGTTGTACTTTCTGTAATGAATTCTACGTACAATTGATAGGTACTACAGACGCTTCTGTTAATGGCGGGTCTGATGGTAATGTACAAGCAACTGGATTAGGTGGTTCATCGAACTACGATGTTGCTGTATTTGATGCTGATGGTGTTCCACAAAACCCATTCGCATTATCTGCAGGAGACTACATCGTTCAGGTAACTGACATTACTTCATCGTGTGTTGCAGAAGAAGCGTTCACTATTGGTGAGCCTGCAGGTGTTAACCCATGTGATGTTGTTCCTTCTGGACTATCAGTTGATAACATTATTCACAATAGAGTAACATTCAACTGGTCAGCAACAGATGCTGCACCATCACACTATATGATTCGTTACAGAGTATTAGGAAGTGGAGCCGATGGCTGGACAGTAATTTCTGCTGGTCCTGTGAACACTAACTCTTGGAACGGTACAAGTAGAACCCGTTACTTTATGGAGCCAGGTACTACTTATGAGTGGTCAATGAGAGCTAGAGTACTAAATGAAGACTTGACAATTAACTGTCAGTCGGATTGGTCAGCTAACTTTGAGTACACTACTCTACCAGCTTGTCCTAACTTAGATAACCTTTCAGTATCTGCTGAAGCTAATTGGGTAACTTTCTTTGCCGATGCACCATCTGGAGAGTGGGGCGTATGGCAGTCAAAAGGAAAGATGCGTGAGTTAGGCACTAACAGTTACCGTTACGTAATCGGTGGAAACGATGGAAACATCAATGGCTTGAAAGGAAACTTTACAGCGAGTACAGATTACGAATGGCACACTAAAGCATGGTGTACAGGAAACGTAGACGAAGATGGCAACTCAGACCCAATGTATCATTCGGGATGGGGTGACTTCTCAGCCTTCAGTACTGAAGCAGCCTTGTGATAAGCTATGCCAATGAACTTAACAACAAGTTCCAACGGAGCTAATACGGCAGTAATTATGTCTTGGGACACACCAGAGAGTGGTGCACCAGACCATTACTTCCTCGAGATGACTAATGTAACAACGGGAGCAGTTTACGAATGGAATGATATTCCAGGAACGGCTACTTCTCAAACCAAGTTCAACCAAAACCCAGGAGACGAGATTTCTTGGAGAATAAGAGGAGCTTGTGGTACAAACGGTACATCTTGGGCAACCATTTTCTCGCAACCTGTGACTTATACACTAGGTGGTGAGAGAGTAGCTGCGGACTTAGTATCTGGATTAGATGTATATCCAAACCCATCAAGAGACATCTTTAACGTAACGTTTACTTCTGAGGAAGCACAAACAATGAGCGTGAAAGTTGTTAATATGATTGGTGAAGAGATTTACAACGAAGAGTTAATCGAGTTTGTTGGTCAGTACACGAAAGTGATTGACATGAACACTCAGCCAAAAGGCGTATATTTCTTAGAAATTACGACTTCAACTGGTGGAATTAACAAAAAGATTGTTCTTCAGTAATTCTTAAATAAATAGATTGATTAAAAGCCCCGAGCAAACGCTCGGGGCTTTTTTTTGGTTAGCAATGCAGAGAATACTTAGCTTGATGTTTTTAAAGGGTTCTAATTGTTGAATACAGGCACTTATAGTAGCACCTGTTGTTACAATGTCATCGATTAGAATAAGATGTTCATTTTCAAGATTAAAGCCTTTATTTACTTTAAAAGCATCTTCAATTTGACTAAAACGATTGTATCTGCTCTTTTTAGTTTGCGACTTATTTTTATCAACTCTACAAAGGACATTATCCAAGACCTTCATATTATTTAATTCTGCTATTTTCTTTGCCATAACATAGGATTGATTATACCCTCTTATTTTTTCTTTTTCCAATGGATAGGTACAGGGATGATATATCTAGCGTTTTCTATCTGATGTAATTGTGTAGACATTCTTTCTGCAAAAAACTCACCAATCTCTTTTTGGTTGTTATACTTAAACTCATGTATTAGTTTTTGAACCTTTCCTTTTCTATGAAATTTATAGCTGCTATGGACGTTATAATCTTTACCATTATGATTAATAATTGAGCTCTGCTTTTGTTTTAGCATATCTCCGTGACATTTTAGACAAACCAGAGGTTCATTTTTTAAAGAAATGTTTTTGCAGGAAGGAGACGACTTTGGAAAAAGAAGTTCTAAGCAGTCCCGAAATAATTCAAGTTTCATTATGGCAAAGAGTTTTAAGGATATCAATATATTGCTGTAAATTTGTAAAAAAATATTGAATGGACAAAAACGATAAGCTGTTTAGTCAGTTACTGTATATATTGCATCAGAATGCCTTTTCTGAACTTGAGAGTGTTGACCAAAATAATGCCACGGAGACTGATGCTCAGAAAGTACGTCAGTTAATGGATATGATTGAAATGCTCAAAGACAAAACAAAAGGAAACCTAGCTAATGAGGTTGAAGAAATTCAATCCATGATGCTAGAAGAATTAGAGTCTCTTTATAAAAAGAAATTTGTTAAATTTATGTCCAATGAATCAGCCGGAAAACAGCAAATTAATTAAGGATAAGAAATCAAAAAGAATAATATTTTCTTTACTCGCACTACTAGTTTTACTAGTCGTTGTTTTATTAATAAGAGAAAACAAACATCAAGAGCAAATAGAAACAGTTATTCAATACGAACAAGAAAAAAATACATTGAGAGATAATCTTGATGATTTAATCGATGAGCATGAAATCCTTAAAGATGAATACAGCGACTTAAGCAGTCAGTTATTGGAAAAGGATTCAGCCATTATGGCTTATGCTAACGACATCAAAAAATTACTACGAACAAAAGGTCAACTACAACAAGCCCGTCAAAAAATCCGCCGCCTTAAGGAGATAAGCATGAAATACGTTTCGGCGATAGATTCCTTATACACTTTAAATCAGTCCTTGCAAAATGAAAACGATAGTGTTCGTAAAGTAAATAGGCTGATATCTACACGAAATAGAACTCTTGAGAAAAACAATCAATTATTATCCGAAAGAGTATATACCGCTTCAATGTTACGTATTGAGAATATAGAGGTAGAAGGAGTGTATTATCGCTCTAGTGGTAGAGAAGTCGTAACTACAAGAGCCTCAAAAATTCAAAACTTCAGTATTTGTTATGACATTATTGAAAATAAAGTAACAGATCCAGGCTTAAAAAACATGTATGTTAGAATTATTGACCCTAGCAATAGAGTTTTAAATGTAGCTAACAAAATCCAAGAATTGAATATCACTACAGACAGTATCATTCAATATACCGTTGAGTATAGTTTTGATTATTCAAACAAGAAGATTAGTGAGTGTCAGCTTTGGACGCGTGGTAATGTCTTACAATCTGGTTTATTTTCTTTTGAATTTATCGTT
The DNA here is from genome assembly GCA_965277895.1 of Flavobacteriales bacterium. GTDB lineage: Bacteria > Bacteroidota > Bacteroidia > Flavobacteriales > UBA7312. The sequence goes on along the minus strand of CBDIDR010000001.1, from coordinate 209,386 downwards.
GATGGTCAAGTGATTGGTGTTGCAGAGAGAAAATTCAGATAGTCTAATGAAAATAATTTCATACAACATAAATGGTATAAGAGCCGCTTTAAAAAAAGGCTTAGACCAATGGATTGAAACGACTCAGCCTGACGTTTTATGCCTTCAAGAGATAAAAGCTCGTGAAGAACAATTTGATACTACTGTATTTACGGACTTAGGCTATAAGTGTTATTGGTTTTCTGCTCAAAAACCTGGCTATAGTGGAACGGCTATTCTATCTAAGAAAGAGCCAAATTCGGTTATTTACGGAATGAATCATCCAGACTATGACAATGAAGGTAGGGTATTGCGTATTGATTTTGACCATGTTTCAGTAATAAGTGTTTATATGCCTTCTGGTAGTAGTGGAGACTTAAGGCAAGACTTTAAATTCAAATTCCTTGATGATTTCTACCGTTATATTTCTGACTTAAAAGAAAGCATACCCAACTTAATTATTGCAGGAGATTATAATATTTGTCATGAAGCAATTGACATACACAATCCGCAACGAAATAAAAATACTTCTGGTTTTTTACAAGAAGAAAGACAGTGGTTTAGCTCCTTTTTAGAATTAGGGTATATAGATTCGTTCAGATATTTTAACACAGAGCCACACCATTACTCTTGGTGGAGTTATAGAGCTAATGCTAGAGCTAAAAATTTAGGTTGGCGAATAGATTATCTTTTAGCCTCAGATTCTTTAAGGGATAAGCTATCTAGAGGGTATATTTTACCTCAAGCTAAACACTCTGACCATTGTCCTGTTGTAGTAGAGATTAAATAATTAATCAAATTCAATGTGTTGATAAACTTTTTTAGCAAGCGGCTAAAGCGGCTTTTGCTAATGTATATTTGAATAGATTAATCTTGTTTTTTACGTTATGAATCAAAAAATAGCTCCATACATAGTCATTCTATCCTTATTTTATGGTTGTGTTTCCCCTAAAGTTGTTGAGGAAATTAAGACTCAACGTCAAGAGACACTTATCCAAAATCAGCAAATAAAAAAGGAAAACAACCTTCTTTCTACTGAAAACACTGAATTGAGCGCTAAAGTAGACCAACTTACTAAAGAGGTTGATGAGTTGATTAGTGATTCATTAGAAAGGTCTAAATCTTCTCTTCAGCTACAACAACAGCTCGATGATTTGAATGAAGCATACGACCTTTTAACGGCTAAGAATAGCCAAATGATGACGGCAAAAGCAAATGAAACTAAAGAGCTACTTAAAGAACTTCAACAAACGCGTCAAGAATTAATTAAAAAAGAGGATGAGTTGTTGACTTTAGAGCAAAGCCTAACCGTGAAACAAAATGAACTCATTGCTACTCAAAATGAGCTTGAAGAAAGAGAGCGAAAGGTAATAGAATTACAATCCATCATTAATCGTAAAGACTCAGTACTTACAGCATTAAAAGAAAGGATTTCAACAGCACTTTTAGGTTTTGAAGGCGATGGCTTGACTATTACTCAGAAAAACGGAAAAGTTTATATATCCTTAGAAGAAAAATTACTATTTGCTTCAGGAAGTTGGCAGGTGGATAGTCGAGGACGTGAGGCTTTAGCTAAGTTGTCGAAATCATTGGAATCACAGCAAGATATAAATGTGATGATTGAGGGGCATACCGATAGTATTCCTTTTGGGGGTCGTGGTCAAATCAAAAACAATTGGGATTTGAGTGTGGTACGAGCTACAGCTATTGTTGATATTTTGACATCTTCTAGTTCAATATCTCCTACCCGACTAACGGCTGCAGGACGAGGTGAGTTTTTCCCTATTATGTCAAACGCTACAAATGAGGGCAGAAGAGCAAACAGGAGAATAGAAATTATTCTATCGCCAAAACTTTATGACTTGTATGAATTGTTAGAAAATTAGGAAGCGAATAACTTCTTAAAGACTTCTTCAATCTTTCCGACCATTACAATTTCTATCTTGTAATTCTTAGCATTAATCTTATTGTATTTTGAAATGTAGATGCGTTCAAAGCCTAGTTTTTCCGCCTCTTGAATACGTTGTTCGCATCGATTAACAGGTCGTATTTCTCCTGATAAACCCACTTCGGCTGCAAAACAGTCTTTGTCATTAATTGCCATATCTACATTTGAGGATAGAATGGCACAGACTACACCCAAATCAATAGCTGGGTCATCGACTTTTATTCCACCAGTAATGTTTAGGAAGACATCTTTAGCACCGAGCCTAAATCCACATCGTTTTTCCAATACAGCCAATAACATAGATAGACGCCTTAGGTCAAAGCCTGTGGCAGAACGTTGTGGAGTGCCATAAACGGCAGAACTTACCAGTGCTTGTGTTTCAATCATTAAAGGACGCATGCCTTCGAGTGTTGCACTTACAGCAATACCACTCATATCTTCATCTTTTTGAGATAGCAATATTTCAGATGGGTTAGCCACCTCTCTTAGTCCATCGCTTTGCATTTCGTAAATGCCGAGTTCAGAAGTTGAGCCGTAACGGTTTTTATTGGCTCTCAATATTCTGTATACATGGTTCCGGTCTCCTTCAAACTGTAAGACCACATCTACCATATGTTCTAGGATTTTAGGTCCTGCAATATTTCCATCTTTATTAATGTGACCAATAAGTAATACGGGAACACCGCTAGACTTTGCAAAGCTCATGAGTTCAGAAGTACATTCTCTAATTTGTGAAATACTTCCAGGAGAGGAATCGATAGTATTTGTTTGTAGGGTTTGTATAGAATCGACAACTAATATGCTTGGTTGAACCTCTTGAATTTGTTGAAAAATATTTTGTGTATTGGTCTCTGTAAGAATCTGACATGATGAGTCTAATTGATTTAGTCTGTCTGCTCTCATGCGTATTTGTTGGTCACTTTCCTCTCCAGTAACGTAGAGTAATTTCTCGTTTTTTATTCTCAGAGCGACTTGCAAAAGGAGAGTGGATTTACCAATTCCAGGTTCTCCACCAAGTAAAATGATAGAGCCCGCTACGATGCCGCCACCTAAAACGCGATTTAATTCATTGTCAGAGGTGTCAATTCGAGCTCTTGCTTGTAAAGAAATTTCACTAATGGGCTGTGCTTTGTTGGAACGGCTTGGGGCTTCACTTTCCCATCCACTCTTTTTGGGTTTGCTTACAACCTCTTCTATGATGGTATTCCACTCATTACACGATTTACATTTCCCCATCCACTGAGGACTTTGAGCACCGCAATTTTGACAAAAGAAAGTGGTTTTAGTCTTTGCCATTTTTGAGTCGTTTTACAATGTTCGATGTAGAATATCCTTCCAAAAATGCAATGGTTTTTACTTTGCCACCATATTCTTTAACTTCTTTCGCCCCAACGATTTGCTCAATTTCATAATCAGCTCCTTTTACAAGAACATCGGGCTTTACTACTTTGATGAGTTCCAAAGGCGTTTCCTCATCAAATAACACTACTGCATCTACACACTCTAGAGCAGCTAAAATACTTAGTCGGCTGTTTTCGTCTTGTATAGGTCTATTTTCGCCTTTAATTTTCCTTACAGAAGCATCTGTATTTAGTCCAACAACTAATTTACCACCTAACTGAGCAGAGCGGTTCAGATAATCGATGTGACCTAAATGTAAAATATCAAAGCAGCCATTGGTAAACACAATAGTCTCAGATTTATGCCAATTATTCACTTGCTCAGCGATAGTATCGGCAGTATATATTTTAGGAGATAATGAAGGTATTAGACTCACGCTTTTGCTTTCTTATTGGATAAAAATACCATTAAAATAGATATTCCTCCAAATGCTAGGGTCATTAATGTTTGAGCAGTATGAACAACGGTGGCAAAAAGTAAAGCAGAGTCTTCAGAAATATCCAACAATACCAGTCCTGTTTTGACTATATAGTGGTAAGCACCAATACCACCTTGAACTGGAGCAACCATTCCGAAGCCACCAATAACCATAGTATATAATCCGTCTGCTAAGTCTAGCATAGATGTTGCTGATATGGAGAAAAAACAAACGTAAGTCATTAGTAAATACATCAACCATATGATGAAGGTGTGTATCCAAAAACCAGTTTTATTTTTTAGACCATTTATACTTTTAAAACCCTCTCCAACGCCTGATAAAAATGATTTTACCTTTAATATGAAAGGAGAGGAATTAATTTTTTGTTTAAAGACACGGTAAACCACTACACAAATCACAGCTATGATGGCGATGGCAACTAATGTTGGCAAAGGGTTTATTGTAGTGCCTTCAAAGACTGTTGATACTAGTTCCGTTAAAAGGGAAAACTTTAGTAATAAGGTTAATACAACTAGAGAGATTAAAATGATAAAATCAATGGCTCTTTCTAAAATGATAGTCCCAAACAGTTTATCTACCGGGATGTCTTCGGTCTGATTAAGGCTAGTGCATCGTGTGATTTCACCAGCTCTTGGGATAGCAATGTTAGTAAAGTAACCTATAGAAACGGCATATATACTGTTTAGTTTACTTGCCGAAAAACCAAGATTATCGAGTAGAATAACCCATCTGTATGCTCGGCTAATAATAGCCAGTGCTCCGAAGCATACCGATAGCCAAACCCAACTATACTCTACGTCTTTCAGTTGAGCCAATAATGTTTTGGGGTTTTGGTTTTTAAACGCTAGATACATTAAGCCAACACTTAATAGAATAAACACTACATATTTTAACCATTTTAAAGATTTCATAGGTAGTTACTATAAAGTATTATCAGGGTTTGGGAATATGAGCGTTGGACTAAACGACTTTGCCTCTTCAAAGTCTAGAATTGCATATGAAATAATGATAATTGTATCCCCTTTTTGCACTTTTCTTGCCGCTGGACCATTAAGGCATATTTCGCCTTTGTCACGTTCGCCTTTAATCACATAAGTCTCTAAACGTTCACCATTATTAATATTGACAATTTGGACTTTTTCTCCAGCAATAATATTAGAGGCTTCCATTAGGCTTTCATCAATAGTGATACTACCAATATAATTGAGGTCGGCGCCTGTAACGGTTACTTGATGAATTTTTGATTTTACTACTTCAATTTGCATGGGGCGAAATTAATCATTTAATGGCAAATTATCTATTAAACGCACATTTCCTAAATATGCAGCAATGAGTATGTGTGCTTTCTCAAGTGTATTGCTCTTTTCGAGGGGTTTTAGGTTTTCAGGATTAACGATTTCAACATAGTCTAAAGTCATTTCTTTACATCTATCGATTTCATTCTCCACCATACACTTAATATCAACTATTTCTTTTTCAGCAAAGAGGCTTTTAGCCTTCTTTAAACTTTCATAAATTAAAGAAGCTTTTTTTCGTTCAGAAGCAGATAATAATTTGTTTCTGGAGCTTTTAGCCAAGCCATCAGCATCTCTTACAGTTGGGCAGTCAACAATATCAATTTCAAGAGCTAATATCTTTACAAGGTGTTTGATAATTGCTAATTGTTGAAAATCTTTTTCCCCAAAGAATGCTTTGTTTGGCTTTACAACATCAAACAAATGATGGACTATGGTACAAACCCCATCAAAATGTCCAGGTCTTTTTTCACCTTCCAGTCCCTTGTCTAAGCCATTAAGAGGGTATTTTTTTGTGATGTTTCCTTCAGGATACATTTCTGATGTTTCAGGGCAAAATAGAATGTCACACTGTTCGTCTTCTAATAATTTTATGTCATCTTTTAGAGTGATGGGGTAATTTTCTAAATCCTCTGAGTTGTTGAATTGGGTAGGGTTAACAAAAATACTAACCACAACAATATCAGATTTCTCTTTAGCACACTTTATTAAGGATAAATGCCCTTCATGTAAAGCCCCCATTGTAGGTACAAAGCCAATCGTTAAATTTTTCTCTTTTAGAGCGGAAATATTTTCTTTTAAACTTTTAACGTCTTTATGTACTTGCATCAAACGGTGTTTTCAGAGTATAAAAGTAACGTTTTACTTGATTTATGGCTATAAAATTTGTAAATTTGCATACACAAGTTTTGCTTTTATTTCAATAGTAAAAATTCAAACGATTTATGGAAAAGAAAAGAGTACTATTTGTTTCTCAAGAAATCACACCTTATTTATCAGAAACAGAGTTATCTTCTAAGTGTAGAGCCCTTCCTCAAGGAATTATGGAAAAGGGTAAGGATATTCGAATTTTCATGCCAAAATATGGTTGCATTAATGAGCGTAGAAATCAACTACATGAGGTGATTCGCCTTTCAGGAATGAATATGATTCTTGATAATTTAGATTACCCTTTAATCATTAAGGTTGCGTCTTTACAGCCAGTAAGAATGCAGGTGTATTTCATAGAAAATGAAGATTATTTCCCGAAGAAGACTTTTATGCAAGAAATTGACGGAGAAGAATTTGATTTTCATGATGAGCGTACTATCTTCTTTTGCAGAGGGGTTTTAGAAACTGTAAGAAAGCTGGGCTGGGCTCCAGACGTTGTGCATTGTCACGGTTGGATGTCTGCTTTAGTGCCAATGTATCTCAAAAAAGCTTTTGCTGATGACCCTATCTTTGACAATACAAAAGTGGTTTATTCCGTTTATGAGCAAGAATCCGATTATGAAATTAATGATGATATGGCTCGTAAGGCCCTATTAACTGGAGTGGAAGAAGAAGACGTTAAGTTAATTTCTTCTGCATCTGTTAGTGCTTTGCACAAATTAGGTGTTCAATATGCTGATGCTATCATTATGGGTAGTGAGGGTGTTGACGAAGATTTAAACAAATTCATAGTTGATTCTGGAAAATATGTGCTGTCTCATCACGATAACGAGGCCTGCATAGAACCCTACAATAATTTGTACGATGAATTGTTGGAAGAGGTTGACGTATACTCTTAATGAACGAACCGTTTTTCATGAAATATCTTTTTTTATTCTTCCTTTCCTCAATTATTGTTGTGTCTTGTACAGACCCTCAAGTAATTGGTTTAGAAGTGCAGCCAGAAAGTGACAAGATCAGTATTTCCTCACTTGACGACTCCAATCCTTTTAGTTTAGCTACAAAATCGGCAGACTCTGTCCGTACAGACGAACCATTAGTAGCGCTACTAGGGAATTATGAATCGTCTAACTTTAAGGATGTAAGTACCTCATTCTCAACACAATTATTATTAAGTCAGAATGCAGTTGATTTTGGTTCAAGTCCTGTGCTTGATTCTGCGATTCTTAGTTTGGTATATTCTTCATATTACGGAGATACTACAATAGAAATGGGAATTAAAATTGAACAGTTGGATGAAGCTATACACTATGACTCTAGCTATTATTCTAATGAAGTTTTGACCTCAAGTCCGTTTAGTACACCTCTAGAATATTCGTTCTTTCCTCGGCCAAATACTAGTGTTATTGCTGATGGCGATACCGTTGGACAAACCGTTTTAAAAATAAATGTAGACCAAATTGGTCAAATGATTTTAGATGCTGGCACGGATAACTTAGTCGATAACCCAGCCTTTTTATCGTTTTTCAAAGGGCTTAAAATATCTCCTTCCGATAATGTTTCATCCTCAATACTTTACTTTAACTTGAAGGATGCAGGATCTAAATTAACTATATACTACAATGATACTTTATCCTATGATTTATTGATAGGTTCAAGTGCTGCACGTATAAATCATTTTGAGATTGAGGAAAACATCGATTTGGATAATTTATACGGTGTTCAGTCTATGGGGGGAACAGAATTGCACCTTACATTCAACAATTTGAGTTCACTGAGGCAAGAATTAGAAAACAAAGTGATTAATCAAGCTCTCATTTCTTTTTCTGCTGAAAATAATACAGATTTAAATCCATCACACCCTTCATTATCATTGGTGCGAATGGACTCAACAGGGACAACGTATTTCCTTGCTGACATTTTAGAAGGACAAGCCCATTTTGGTGGAGTGTTGGAGGATAATCAATACGTATTCAACATTTCAAAATACATGCTTGATTTGATAAATGGAACATATACTGATAGCACATTAGTGCTTGTTTCAGCCGGAGAAGCAGTAAATGCCAACCGTACAGAAATCAGTCAAGAAGTTGATATTAAAGTAATTTATACAGAGTTTTAAATGTGTGGAATAGTTGGTTATTTAGGTTATAGACAGGCGTATCCGATACTTATAAAAGGATTGCAAAGACTAGAGTACAGAGGATATGATAGTGCAGGAATAGCACTTATTAATGATTCAGGCCTAATGACTTATAAAAAACAAGGTAAGGTTGCTGATTTAGAATCTTACTGTGAGGGAAAAGATATAACAAGCAGTATTGGAATAGGACATACTCGTTGGGCAACACATGGTGTACCTAATGACGTTAATGCTCACCCGCATTATTCTCAAAATAAGAAACTAGCAATAATTCATAATGGGATTATTGAAAACTACGATACCATAAAGGAAGCCCTAGTTCAAAGAGGACATACCTTTTATAGTGACACAGATACCGAGGTTTTAATTCATCTTATAGAGGACATTAAAAATAAAGGAAACTTTACCTTATTTGAAGCTGTGAGATTAGCACTTAACGAAGTTATTGGTGCATACGCTATTTCAGTAGTTTCTGAAGATAATCCTGAAGAAGTTATTGTAGCAAGAATGGGTAGCCCATTGGTTGTTGGAATAGGTGAAAATGAATACTTTATTGCCTCTGATGCCACTCCAATTGTAGAATATACTAAAGAAGTTATTTACCTTGAAGAGGGAGAAATAGCTAAACTTTCGTTATCTAATGGTGTTGAGTTAAAGACCATAGAAAATATAGAAAAAACACCTTTTATTCAAGAACTTGAATTGAATCTTGAAGCTATAGAAAAAGGTGGATATGACCACTTCATGCTCAAAGAAATTTTTGAGCAACCTAAATCCATTGCCGATAGTATCAGAGGAAGGTTACTTAGTAAGGAAGGTATGATAAAGATGAGTGGTATTGATGCGTATTCTGACAAAATAGTCAATGCCAATCGAATTATTATTGTGGCTTGCGGAACCTCTTGGCATGCAGGGCTAATAGGAGAGTACCTTTTGGAAGACTTAGCACGAATCAATGTTGAGGTTGAATACGCTTCAGAGTTCAGATATAGAAACCCTATTCTTTCAGAAAAAGATGTGGTACTAGCGATTTCGCAATCTGGTGAAACGGCAGACACTCTAGCAGCTATGCGTTTAGCCAAAGAACGTGGGGCTACGGTATTAGCCATTTGTAATGTGGTGGGCTCGTCTATTGCAAGACTTAGTCATTCTGGAGCATATACCCATGCTGGACCAGAAATAGGAGTAGCTTCTACAAAAGCATTTACTGCTCAAGTAACGGTATTAACCTTAATTTCTTTACTTCTAGCAAAGAAAAAAGCCACGATTTCAAAGAACTACTACAGGCAGTTATTAATTGAATTGGAATCTATACCTAAAAAGGTAGAGAGCATGATTTCTATGAATGAATACATCGAAGATTTATCTAAGAAATTCGTTAATGCCTCTAACTTCTTATATCTAGGTAGAGGGTATAATTTCCCAGTAGCTTTAGAAGGAGCTCTTAAACTGAAAGAGATATCCTACATACATGCTGAAGGGTATCCGGCGGCAGAAATGAAGCACGGTCCTATTGCACTTATTGATGAAGATATGCCGATTGTAGTTATTGCCACCAAAAAGGGGCACTATGAAAAGGTAGTAAGTAATATTCAGGAGGTTAAAGCTCGAAACGGTGTTGTTATCGCTATTGTAAGTCAGGGAGATGTAACGGTAAAAGAAATAGCCGATTATGTTATTGAAGTTCCAGAAGTTGCAGAGCCACTAGTGCCAATTTTAGCAAATATCCCATTACAGTTATTGTCTTACCACATTGCCGTTATGAGAGGGTGTAATGTCGATCAACCAAGAAACTTAGCGAAGTCAGTTACTGTAGAGTAGTTCAATACTAGAATTATTACTTACTATAAAAGCATCTAATAAAAAAGCCCTCAATTGAGGGCTTTTAAATTTTTAGCAAGCTTTAAATCGCCTGTCAACTTCTTCCCAGTTTACCACATTAAAAAAGGCATTAATGTAATCAGGTCTTCTGTTTTGATAGTTGAGGTAATAAGCATGTTCCCAAACATCTAGTCCTAAGATTGGTGTTCCACCACAACCACTTTTCATCAGTGGGTTGTCTTGGTTAGCCGTCGAACATACGGACAACTTTCCGTCTTTCACACACAACCAAGCCCAGCCTGAGCCAAATTGAGTGGCAGCAGCATTAGAAAAGCTTGTTTTAAAATCTTCAAATGAACCAAAGGCTTCGTTAATAGCGTTAGCTAAGTCGCCACTAGGCTCGCCACCACCATTAGGACTCATTACAGTCCAAAATAAACAGTGGTTATAATATCCGCCACCGTTGTTACGAACAGCAGCAGTAAGCTCACCGCCTAAAATATCTTCAATGGATTTATGAGCTAAGTCGCTACCTTCAATAGCAGCATTTAGTTTTGCAGTATATCCAGCGTGGTGTTTGCTGTGATGAATTTCCATTGTTCTGGCATCTATATGAGGTTCCAATGCGTCGTAAGCATAGGACAATTGAGGTAGTTCGAATGACATAATTTTAATATTTGATTAATAAGTGTTTACAAAATTAAGAAATTACTGCAATTTGGCTTGCTGAAATGTATAATCTATTTCGTGAATGATGGGGAAAAACCCATCATCGTTCCAAATATTTCTAGCAATATGGGCTTTCAATTGCGATGTTATGATTTTGGTATCGTATGCAGAAAATTCATTGACAGGCATATCTACATCAGAGGTTTTACAATAGTCAGATAGTGCTTTTAAATCATCTGAATTCACTTCGAAAAACTGAATGAAATCCTGAAGAGATTGGGTTTCTAACTCATCTCTATGTTTGCCAGTATAATCAAAGGCGTACTGTCTAATGAGGTCTTTTCTGTTAGCAGACGAAATAGAGGGGTGGTATGAGCTTGTATCTAAGGGCACAAAGACATCTGGCATAATTCCACCCCCACCATAAACAATCTTTCCGCCTTTGGTTACAAACTTTAGACTATCGTTAAACTCAATACTATCTTTTGAAAGCAGTTCACCATTATTCATTCGAGCAATAAAATCATCTTCATAATCGTCATCTTCTCCTTTGGCATACGGTCGTTGAATACAACGGCCTGTTGGGGTGTAGTAGCGTTGTGTAGTAATTCTGTAAGCCGACCCATCTGGATGTTCAAATTGTTCTTGAACTAAGCCTTTACCAAAGGAACGGCGACCAACGATAGTTCCTTTATCATTATCTTGAAGAGCCCCTGCTACAATTTCACTTGCCGAGGCAGACCCCTCATCGATGATAACTACAGCATCAATATCGAGTAGTAATCCTCTAGCATTAGAGTAATACTCTTGGCGTTTGCTAAGTCTATCTTGAGTATAAACAATTAGTAAATCCTCTTCTAAAAATTCATTAGCTATATTTATAGCAGCACCGAGGTATCCGCCAGGGTTATTTCTGAGGTCAAGGATAAGTTTTTTCATTCCCAAATTGAGCAGTTTTTCTGAAGCACCTACAAACTCCTCATAGGTGTTGGCAGAAAAGCGATTTATTTTGATGTATGCCGTTTCCTCATCAATCATGTAGGAAACATCCACACTATAAATAGGAATTTTATCTCTAGTAATTACGAAATCAATAAGATTATCCTCTCCTCTACGAAGCACTCCAACAGTAACTTTGGTTCCGCTTTTCCCACGAAGAAGTCTAAATACATCTTCGTTTTCTAAACCAGTTCCAGCAATAACTTCACCGTCAACGGATACTATTTTATCTCCAGACTGAATGCCAACCCTTTGAGATGGTCCGCCAGAAATAGGTGCTACAACAAGTATGGTATCGTCCAACAAATTAAATTCAACACCAATACCATCAAAACTACCTTCCATAGGTTCATTAATAGCAGATAAATCTTTTGCTTTAATGTAATAGGAGTGAGGGTCAAGTTCTTTGAGTAAATTAGCAACGGCCTTTTCTATGAGTTCATCTTTGTTGATACTATCAACATAAGCTTCCTCTAGCTGCTCAAGTACTAAATTAAATTTGTTGACTTCACTCTTACTGAAATCGCCAAAACTTAGAGATTTTCCTAACCATATTCCAACAACAAGAATTAAGGCAAAAACAAGGGGACTAAAGTTCGAATTTTTATTCAGCATCCGTGTAGTGTAGAATGTCAATATCTGCTTTTCTCAAGAAATCAAGCCCAGTAGTGTCTTTGTATTCATCTAAATAAACTAGACGCTTTATTCCTGCTTGATGAATGAGTTTACTACATTCTTTACAAGGAGATAATGTAAGGTACAAGGTAGCGTCTTTACAGTCGTTAGTTGACCTAGCTACTTTCATTATTGCATTAGCCTCAGCATGTAAGACGTACCATTTGGTATTACCTTCTTCATCTTCACAATTATTTTCGAAGCCAGAAGGGCAGCCGTTATATCCATCAGAAATAATCATTCTGTCTTTCACTATAAGTGCTCCAACTTGTTTGCGTTGACAATGTGAAAGTTTTGCCCATTCTTGAGCCATTTTAAGGTAAGCGTTGTCGTATTTTTTTTGTTTCATCCGTATGAAAAATAAGAAGTGTAAAAGTACAAAAAAACCCCCTCATAAATTGAGGAGGTTTTTGTACCCGAGGCCGGGGTCGAACCGGCACGATATTGCTATCACTGGATTTTGAATCCAGCGCGTCTACCAATTCCGCCACTCGGGCCTAAAAATTAGTGGCAGCAAATTTACTCTTTTGTTTGTCAACGACAAATGATAGGAATAAATACTTCAACGATTGAGCAATTTTTTTATCTTTGCCCTCCATTAAATACAGATGTCATCAAAAGTTAAAATATTTGCCGCTTCTGCTAGTAAAGACTTAGCCGAAACTATAGCCGAAAAATTCGGTCAACCTTTGGGTAATACGTCTATAGTATATTTCAGTGATGGAGAGTTTGAGCCGTCATTTGATGAAACGGTCAGAGGATGCAATGTATTTATAGTCCAATCTACTCCACCACCATCGGATAATCTTATGGAATTGTTGCTAATGATAGATGCAGCAAAACGAGCTTCGGCTTACAAGATTACAGCGGTAATACCTTATTTTGGCTATGCTCGTCAGGATAAAAAAGGGAAGCCTAGAGTTCCAATAGGAGCTAAATTGGCTGCCAATTTATTGACTGCTGCAGGTGTGGATAGAATTATGACTATGGATTTACATGCCGACCAAATCCAGGGGTTTTTTGAAGTGCCTGTTGACCATATGTTTGCTTCTACTTTGTTTATTCCTTACATAAAGAGTTTAAAACTTGACAACCTATGTGTAGCATCACCAGATATGGGCGGCACAAAACGAGCCAATACATATGCTAAATATTTGGATAGTGAAGTAGTGGTATGTTATAAGCACAGAGATAAGGCAAACGAAGTAAGCAAAATGATGCTTATTGGAGATGTGCAAGGAAAAGATATTGTCCTCGTAGATGACATGGTAGATACTGCAGGGACACTTACTAAGGCAGCAAACTTAATGATGGAAAATGGAGCGAGCAGTGTAAGAGCTTGTTGTACTCATGCCATCCTTTCAGGCAATGCCTATGAACGAATAGAACAATCTCAACTCACGGAACTCATCGTTACCGATACATTGAGAAAAGAACATAAAAGTGAAAAAGTAAAAGTAATTGAGATAGGGGATTTATTTGCTGACACCATTAGTCGCGTGTTTGAAAAAATATCCATAAGCTCAAATTTTATTAGTTAATTATTAATCAATCATTATTTATTTTAAATGAAAACATTTGCATTAAGTGCTGAATCTAGAGAAACGAATAAAATCGCTAATAGAGCACTAAGAAATCAGGGTAAAGTTCCATGCGTGCTTTACGGGGGAGAAAAGCAAGTGTACTTCTCTGCTACAGAGAATGACCTAAACAAGCTTGTTAATACTCCAGACGTATATTTAGTAAAACTAGATATTAATGGAGAGCAGACTCAAGCTATTCTCCAAGACATTCAATTTCACCCAGTAACGGATAGAATTATTCATATTGACTTTTTACAAGTCTTCGATGATAAAGAAGTTACGGTAAGTATTCCTGTTAACTTTAACGGTGTGCCAATTGGTGTAAGAAACGGAGGTAACTTATTAGTAAGAAAAAGAGCGATTAAAACGCGTGCAGTTCCTGCTAATTTACCAGACGCTATCAATGTGGATATTGAGCACCTAAAAATAGGTCAGTTCCTATACATTGGAGATATCAGAGATGAGAAATATACCTTCCTTGCTGGAGACAAATCTGTAATCGTAGGTGTGAAAACAGCACGTGGTGCCGTTGAAGACGAAGACGAAGATGAAGAAGGAGCAGAAGGTGAAACAGCTGAAGGTGGAGATGCACCAGCTACTGATGCACCAGCTGCAGAATAATATTTCTATATTTAAGCAATGAAATACCTCATTGTTGGATTAGGAAACCCTGGTGCTAAGTATGAAAATACTCGGCATAATATAGGATTTAAAGTATTGGACACTCTTAACGAGCTGTCCAATACTTCGTTTAAAGAGGAAAAACATGCCTATTATTCTTCTGTTAAACATAAAGCCAGAACCTTTCACCTTATCAAACCCACGACTTTCATGAATCTGAGCGGAAAAGCAGTCAACTACTGGATGCAATCCCTCAAAATTAGTGCTGAAAATATTCTTGTTGTTACAGATGACATTGCTTTACCTTTTGGAACCTTACGACTCAGAGGCAAAGGCTCTGACGGCGGACACAATGGTTTGAAAGATATAAACTACTATTTAGGACACAGTAAATACGCCAGACTTCGCTTTGGAGTAGGCAGTCAATTTTTGAAGGGACAACAAGCCCAATATGTTTTATCCGATTGGCTTTCTGATGAAGAAAATGATTTGCAAGAGCGAATAGAACAAGCTACAAAAATGATATTAGCTTTTGGTACCATTGGTTTAGCTCAGACCATGAGTAGTTTTAATGGGAAGTAAGCATATTTAACTAAAGTTTTATTTATCTTTGTCTTAGACACATCCTTAAAGGTGTCTGCATAATAAAAAACTTAACAAAGCCATGTGTAATAAATTTATTCTACTCATTTTACCATTTATATTTTTATTCTCTTGCACAATAAGCCAGTCGATTGTTAATGAGGACAAGGCACAAAATTTTGATTCTGTTGAAAATCAAAGTCAAGACAGCACACAAGCAAAATTGATACGTCATGTGCTAGAAGAAAAATTAACGCCAGAATACAAGTCTATCCTTTTTAAAAACGAAAAATAACCTAAAGAAATGAAAAAAAATATCGAAAAATTATTCTTATTAATTGCAACACTCTTTAGTGTATCAGTCATAGCTCAAGGCTATGATGAAGCAATAAATCCGTCTAATCCCAACGGACAAGAAGGGGAGGCACACATTATAATGAACCCTCTTGACTCTAATAAGTTAGTAGTAGGGTATATGGATAGTGGATCACCTTTAGGCTTTAAAATATTCCGCTCAACAGATAAATACCTGGGAAGCCTCTCAATTTAATCCAGCCTCTGCTATGCAAAGCACCTATCCAGGATATTTAAGTGCTGGTGGTGGAGTATTGTTTTTGCTTATGACAAGCAGGGCAATTTATACTGTGAAATTTTAAATGTATCAGGGCAAGTAGTATGGCAAGAAAATTATACTATTGAATCAGGACTTAATCAACTGCAACTAAAAACAAACGGTTTATCCAAAGGCAATTATATCCTCAAGTTAAGTAATAATATAGGTCATTTTATAAGTAGAGCCTTTGTAAAGCATTAAGAAATAAAACATAAAGCCCCTTCTTGGGGCTTTATGTTTTACTTATATTAAAAGATTTACAGGTAATTTCTAAAATCTACTTTTCGCGAGACAAGCGAATGTAAGCTGTCAATTGCAACCCGTTCTTGAGACATAGTATCTCTGTCTCTAATAGTAACAGTATTATCTTCCAACGTTTGGTGATCTACTGTAATACAATAAGGTGTGCCTATAGCATCTTGACGTCTATAACGTTTTCCAATAGAGTCTTTTTCTTCGTATTGACATAGGAAGTCGCACTGAAGAAGTCTCAAAATTTCACGAGCCTTTTCTGGCAGTCCATCCTTTTTAGTTAGGGGTAAAACCGCTGCTTTCACAGGGGCCAATAATGCAGGGATTGATAAAACTAATCTGTTTTCGCCGTTCACTTCTTCCTCTTTGTAAGAGTTAGAAAGAATAGTTAAAAACATACGGTCAAGCCCAATGGAGGTCTCAACCACATAAGGGACATAGCTTTCATTAATCTCAGGGTCGAAGTATTGCACTTTTCGTCCCGAATGTTCCTGATGGCTTTTTAAGTCGAAGTCGGTACGCGAATGTATCCCCTCTAATTCTTTGAATCCAAAAGGAAACTTAAATTCAATATCGCAAGCAGCATTAGCATAGTGAGCCAGGTTGTCGTGATCGTGAAAACGGAACAGCTTCTTTATCGATTCCAAGACTCAAATGCCATTTCATACGAGAATCTTTCCAGTGTTCATACCATTTCATTTCTTCTCCTGGACGCACAAAAAATTGCATTTCCATTTGCTCAAACTCTCGCATACGGAAGATAAACTGACGAGCTACAATTTCGTTTCTAAATGCCTTTCCAGTTTGTGCTATACCAAAAGGAATTTTCATACGTGCCGTTTTCTGCACATTTAAAAAGTTAACGAAAATACCTTGAGCTGTTTCAGGCCTCAAATATAAATCTGAAGCACCGTCAGCAGTCGAACCCATTTGTGTTTTAAACATCAAATTGAACTGACGCACATCCGTCCAATTTGTTGTGCCAGATACTGGGCAAACGATTCCTAACTCTTCAATAAGAGCCTTGACATCATCCAATTTGTTGGCAGTCATAGCTTCGCTAAAGCGTTGCATAATGCTCATGCATTTTGACTTATAGCCCAATACTCTTGGGTTAGTGCTGACAAACTGTTCTTTATCAAAACTATCGCCAAAACGCTTAACAGCTTTTTTGACTTCTTTATCTATTTTACCTTCAATTTTAGCCACATAGTCTTCTATAAGAACATCGGCTCTGTATCTTTTTTTAGAATCTTTATTATCAATCAAAGGGTCATTAAAAGCGTCAACATGACCTGACGCCTTCCAAGTTGTTGGGTGCATAAAAATTGCAGAGTCTAAGCCCACAATATTTTCATTCATATTAACCATTGATTTCCACCAATAGTTACGAATATTGTTTTTGAGCTCAGATCCATTTGGACCATAATCATACACTGCCGCTAGTCCGTCATACAGTTCGCTGGATTGAAAAATGAACCCATATTCTTTAGCATGAGCAACGACTTTTTTAAATACCTCTTCATAATTTGCCATGTCGCAAAAATACACATATTCATTACATTTATACATCCTCTTTCGTTATCTTTGTAATGATGGTTCAGATTGAAGACAAGATTATTTCATTAGACGTATTTGACAGACAATTTGCTTGCGACTTATCAGCATGTAAAGGAGCGTGCTGCGTGGATGGAGATGCTGGAGCCCCGTTGAATGACGATGAGCTTTCAGTGTTGTCTGAAATTTTTGATGAGGTAAAACCATACATGCGTCAAGAAGGGATTGATGCCATTGAAGAACAAGGCTTTTATGTTGTCGATTCAGATGGTGATAACACAACTCCCTTAATAAATAATAACGAATGTGCATTTGTTTCATTTGATGTTGATGGAATAGCAAAGTGTAGTATCGAGCAGACGTATAATGACGGAAAAATCGACTTTAAAAAACCCATTTCCTGTCATCTGTTCCCGATAAGAATAGAGAAATATAAAGACTTTGATGCAGTCAATTATGAAGCCATAGATATATGTAAACCCGCCTGTGAGTGTGGTG
Source organism: Flavobacteriales bacterium (assembly GCA_965277895.1). Lineage (GTDB taxonomy): Bacteria > Bacteroidota > Bacteroidia > Flavobacteriales > UBA7312. The sequence goes on along the minus strand of CBDIDR010000001.1, from coordinate 191,402 downwards.
AAAAATTACAGCTTCCAGTCTTTCGTTTTCTCAAAGAACCGCTTATCCGACAGTATGGAGAAAAATGGTTTAAAGAGTTATGTGAAGCTGATAAACTTTTAAAAAAACGCTAACCAATTGCAAATGGTTTTTCAGTTTTCAACTTTTCAATTTGCAAAATGACATCCATTTTTTTTTGAAAAAAATCTTGACTTTTTGAAAACTTTTGACTTGCTCGATTAAGCATATTTTTTTTGAAATAAAAAAAATAGAGGACTGTTAACAACTTGAATTTATTGTGAATAAAATTGAATTGCTTTCGTCTTTTTTTTTTGAAACATTTGTTGTGAGCTAATTCATATATCAAACGCACTGTTTGAATTTACAACGTTGAATTGGTTTTGTTTTAGGAGTAAATCCCGTAAAATGTAAAGCTAACCTGAAAGGAGGAGAAATCAAAATTTTCTCTAGGAAAACCTTTCGCTAAATTTTAAAATGAAGAATGGCAACAGCTATTGAACCCATACTGCAAGATAACGCTAACCGCTACGTTTTATTTCCAATAGAACACGATGATATTTGGAAATGGTATAAGAAACAGGAAGCTAGTTTTTGGACAGCTGAGGAGATTGATTTGCATCAAGACTTGGTTGACTGGGAATCAAAATTGAATGATGATGAACGTTATTTTATCAAGCATATTTTGGCGTTTTTTGCAGCCAGTGATGGGATTGTAAATGAGAACTTAGCCGAGAACTTTGTGAATGAAGTTCAGTACACTGAGGCAAAGTTCTTTTACGGTTTTCAAATTATGATGGAGAATATCCATTCTGAAACCTATTCTTTATTAATCGACACTTACATTAAAGACAAGAAAGAAAGAAATCAGCTTTTTACAGCAATAGAACATTTTGATGCTATTAAGAAAAAAGCAGAGTGGGCAATCAAATGGATTGAAAGCGATTCTTTTGCCGAAAGACTCGTTGCCTTTGCAGCTGTTGAAGGGATCTTCTTCTCAGGTTCCTTTTGTTCTATTTTCTGGCTTAAGAAAAGAGGTTTAATGCCAGGTCTAACATTCTCAAACGAGCTTATAAGTAGAGATGAAGGTTTGCACTGTGACTTTGCATGTCATTTGCATAATAACCACCTGATTAATAAGGTTCCCAAAGAAAGAATAAAAGAGATAATAGTAGATGCATTAAACATTGAAAGAGAATTTATAATTGAATCTTTACCAGTAAAATTAATTGGTATGAATTCGGATTTAATGACCAAGTATTTAGAGTTTGTAACTGACCGTCTGCTAGTGGAATTAGGTTGCGAGAAGGTTTATAATTCTGAAAACCCATTTGATTTCATGGAAATGATTTCCTTAGAAGGGAAAACTAATTTCTTTGAAAAAAGAGTAGGAGATTACCAAAAAGCAGGAGTTTTAGGTGATTCATCTGATTCAAAAGATAATTTTTCGTTTGACGACGATTTTTAAAATAAGTTACTTAACAAGTAAAAAGCAAAAGGGATGTTTGTAGTAAAAAGAGATGGAAGAAAAGAGTCTATAAAGTTTGATAAGATTACGGCTCGAATACAAAAATTATGCTATGGCTTTAGCGATTTGGTAGAACCAACCGCTGTTGCTATGAAAGTAATAGAGGGGATTTATGAAGGAGTAACCACTTCGGAGCTTGATAATTTAGCTGCTGAGGTTTCTGCTTCAATGACAACGCGTCACCCTGATTATGCATTATTAGCTTCCAGAATCTCGGTTTCAAACCTACACAAGGACACTAAGAAGTCGTTTTCTGAAACGATGGTAGATTTATACAACTACGTTAATCCAAAGACAGGCAAGAAAGCACCGCTAATTGCTGATGATGTTATCAAAATTATAAAGAAGAATGCAGAGCTTTTAGATTCTACTATCATTTACGATAGAGACTTTTGTTACGACTACTTTGGCTTCAAAACACTAGAGCGTTCATACCTTTTGAGGTTAAACGGAAAAATTGCTGAAAGACCACAGCACATGCTTATGCGTGTAGCTATTGGTATTCATAAAGAAGACATACAGTCTGCAATTGAGACCTATGAGTTGATGTCGCAGAAATACTTTACCCACGCTACCCCTACATTGTTCAATGCAGGTACGCCTAAGCCTCAAATGTCGTCTTGCTTTCTCTTAACTATGAAAGACGATAGTATTGATGGTATTTATGATACACTTAAGCAGTGTGCAAAAATCTCTCAATCTGCGGGCGGTATTGGTTTAAGCATTCACAATGTAAGAGCCACCGGTTCCTATATTAGAGGAACTAACGGAACGTCTAACGGAATTGTTCCCATGCTAAGAGTGTTTAACGATACTGCACGTTACGTTGATCAAGGTGGTGGTAAGCGTAAAGGCTCATTTGCCATTTACTTAGAACCTTGGCATGCTGATATTTTTGATTTCTTAGATTTAAGAAAAAATCATGGTAAGGAAGAAATGAGGGCAAGAGATTTATTCTTTGCTTTATGGGCTCCAGATTTATTCATGCAAAGAGTTAAAGACGATGCTGATTGGACTTTAATGTGTCCAAACGAGTGTCCAGGTTTAGCAGATACTTACGGGAAAGACTTCGAGAAATTATATAAAAAATACGAGAAGGCAGGAAAGGGTAGAAAGACGATTAGAGCAAGAGAATTGTGGGAAAAAGTAGTTGAGTCTCAAGTTGAGACAGGCACACCTTACATTCTATACAAAGACGCTTGTAACGAGAAGTCTAACCAAAAGAATTTAGGGACTATCCGTTCGTCAAACCTTTGTACCGAAATTATCGAGTACACTGCTCCAGATGAGGTTGCTGTTTGTAACCTAGCCTCAATTGCATTACCAATGTTTATTGATGAAGAGAAAAATGTTTTTGACCACGAAAAGTTATATAACATTACTCGTGTAATTACTAAAAACTTAAACAAAGTAATTGATAGAAATTATTACCCAGTTGCAGAAGCTAAAAACTCTAACATGCGTCACAGACCAGTAGGGCTCGGCGTACAAGGTTTAGCAGATGCATTCATCAAACTGCGTTTACCTTTCGATTCTCCAGAAGCGAAAGTGTTGAATGAAGAAATTTTTGAAACCATCTATTTTGCTGCTCTTACATCATCAATGGAGTCAGCCAAAGAAGAGGGAGCATACCAAACTTATGAGGGTTCTCCAATCTCGCAAGGTTTGTTCCAGCACAACTTATGGGGCAAGAAAGACGAAGAGTTAAGCGGAAGATGGGCTTGGGGTGAACTGAGAAATCAGATAAAGGAAAACGGTGTACGTAATAGCTTATTGTTAGCACCTATGCCAACAGCATCTACTTCTCAAATCTTAGGAAATAACGAATGCTTTGAGCCTTACACCTCAAACATTTACACAAGACGTGTATTATCAGGTGAGTTTGTTGTAGTAAACAAACACTTACTATTAGATTTAGTACAGTTAGGCTTATGGAATGACGATATGAAAAACGAAATCATTAAGGCTAATGGTTCTATTCAAGGCATTGAATCAATTCCTGATAACATTAAAGCCCTTTACAAAACAGTTTGGGAAATTAAGATGAGAGATATCATTGATATGTCAGCAGATAGAGGACACTTCATTGACCAGTCTCAATCGTTAAACTTATTTATTGATCAGCCTAATATTGGTAAGATTACGTCAATGCATTTCTACGCTTGGGAGAAAGGTCTCAAAACAGGAATGTATTACTTAAGAACCAAAGCGGCTACTCAGGCGATACAGTTTACTGTACAAAAACAAGCTAAATCTCAACTCGAACCAGTTGTTGCTAACAAAGAAGGAGAGTATACTTCTGAAGAAGCCATTGCGTGTTCAATTGACAATCCAGACGATTGTATAGCTTGTGGTTCATAAAGAAACACGATTTAGTTAGTCATAAAAAAAGCTCGCATTTGCGAGCTTTTTTATTAGTGTATTATTAGTTTTTATACAAAAGCGTTTTCACCAGTGATGTCTAAGCCAGTGATAAGTAAATGAATGTCGTGCGTACCTTCATAAGTAACTACAGACTCTAAATTCATCATATGACGCATAATAGGATACTCGCCAGTGATTCCCATACCACCCAACATTTGTCGAGCATCACGAGCAATCTTTAGTGCCATATCTACATTATTTCTTTTACACATTGATATTTGAGCAGACGTTGCTCTACCTTCATTACGAAGAACACCCAATCTCCATGTAATAAACTGTGCTTTTGTAATTTCAGTAATCATTTCAGCTAACTTCTTTTGTTGAAGCTGAAAGCCAGCAATAGGCTTGCCAAACTGAATGCGTTGTTTAGAATATCTGAGCGCTGTATCGTAGCAATCCATTGCTGCACCGATAGTTCCCCAAGCGATACCGTATCGTGCTGAATCTAAACATCCTAGTGGTGCTCCTAAGCCATCTTTATTTGGCAATAGATTTTCCTTTGGTACTTTAACATTGTCAAATACCAATTCACCAGTAGCTGAAGCTCTTAAGCTCCACTTGTTGTGAGTCTCTGGAGTTGAAAAGCCTTCCATTCCTCTTTCAACAATAAGTCCTTTAATTCGTCCATCTTCATTCTTAGCCCAAACAATAGCAATGTCTGCAAAAGGAGAATTGGATATCCAAAGCTTTGCTCCGTTAAGCAAGTAATGATCACCCATGTCTTTGAAATTAGTTACCATCCCTCCAGGATTGGAACCAAAATCAGGTTCGGTTAAGCCAAAACAACCTACCATTTCGCCACTTGCTAATTTTGGCAAGTATTTCTGACGTTGCTCCTCGTTGCCGTATTTGTATATAGGATACATTACTAATGAGGATTGAACAGATGCTGTTGAACGAATTCCACTATCGCCTCTTTCCAGCTCTTGCATAATCAGTCCGTATGAAATTTGGTCAAGTCCAGCACCTCCGTATTCAACAGGAATATATGGGCCAAAGGCACCAATTTCTGCTAATCCTGAAATAAGATGACTAGGAAACTCAGCTTTTTGACAACTTTCTTCTATTATTGGTGATACCTCTCTTTTAACCCAATCACGTGCTGCATCACGAACGAGTTTGTGCTCTTCAGTCAGTAAGTCATCGAGTTGAAAATAGTCAGGTGCTTGAAATAAATCTGTTGACATAGTGTTTTATATTAAGTGAGTACAAAATTATTGAATAATTTATGATAAATGGCTAAATTGCAATAAAATCCATCAGATGAAAAAAACGATTTTTACCTTTTTTGTGTTACTTCTTGTAATTTCTTCTTGCAAAAAGGAAGAAATGCCTGAGCCAATAGTAACTCCTGAACCTCAAACTATAATCACCTACGCTTCCATAAAAAGTATTGTTGATAATAACTGCGTGCAATGCCATGCCACAGCTCAAAATGCCTATATAGCGGATTTTACATCATACGCTAATCTTAGTTCTTATTTAGATAATCTAGATAACACCATGATTGATAGGCTTAATTCCGATGAGGAATTTTATAAGATGCCTCCAAATGGTGAGCTTTCCCAGATTGATAAAGACCTTTTAATTGCTTGGATTAATGACGGCTATATTGAATAGATGGATTTAATAGCAGACGTTTATAATACTACTAGGCAAGAGTGGGTTTTTATTCTTTTTTTATTCTTTTTTTCATACTTAGCCTTTCTGAAGTATAATTATTTCTCAAGCTTTGTTTTAATACTCAAAGCTCCATTTAGTCAAAAACATGCCAATCAGTTTTTAAGAGAAGAGTCTAGATCTTCAAGTAAACTGTATTTATTACCGCTTTTTGCCGCTTTTTTATCCATGTACGTTGTTGCTCAGCCCTTTTCTATAGATTCTTTTATTTACCATTTTAGCTGGATTATCTCTTTTCTCTTTTTTAAGTATTTATTTTTAGTCTGGTTAGCATACATTTTTCAGAAAAAATATCAGTTTGAAGAAATAATTTTTCAATCATTTCTATATGAACGAGTAGCTGGCATTGTTGTTTCCCCTTTTCTTTTACTATTGTTTTACAGTAGTATTTCGCAAGGCTTGTTGCTAGATAGTATCTATATATTTCTTGTTTCATTTACAATTTACAAGATTGTTAGAATGGCTTATTTGAGTTTTTTTAACTCATCATTTTCTAAAGCACATATAATTATATATCTTTGCACACTTGAAATTCTACCGTTAATAATCTTATCAAAAAACCTTGGTTAGGCTTTGTGGCGGTGCTGTTTATAATTTAAAAACGTTTCTTTTTGAAAGAGAATAGAGTTAGAACTATTTTGGTCTCCCAACCAAAACCTGAGTCAGACAAGTCGCCTTATTTTAGTTTAGCTAAAAGATGTAACGTCAAGATTGACTTCAGACCATTCATTCATGTTGAAGGCCTGACAGCAAAGGAATTTCGTCAACAAAAGATAAGTATTTTGAGTCACGATGCTGTTATTTTTACAAGCAAGAACTCCATGGATCACTTCTTTAGAATGTGTGAGGCTACTAGAATTACTGTTCCTGAAGAAATGAAATACTTCTGTGTTTCTGAAGCCATCGCCTACTACCTGCAGAAATACATCACTTACAGAAAAAGAAAAGTATTCATTGGTAAACAAAAGATAGAAGACCTTCACCCAGTGTTCAAGAAAAATAAGGACAGTAAATTTCTTTTGCCGTGTTCTGACATCTTAAAAGATAGTATTCCTGAATTTTTGGCTGAAAATGGTTTCGATTTTACAAAAGCTGTTATGTATAACACAGTTTGCAGTGACCTTTCGGATTTGGAAAATGTGTTTTATGATATTTTGGTGTTCTACAGTCCGTCAGGAATTAAATCTCTTTATCAAAATTACCCTGACTTCAAGCAAAACAATACTCGAATTGCTGCTTTTGGGCCCACAACATCGAAGGCGGTGGCAGATGCAGGTTTGACCTTAAATATAAAGGCTCCAAGCCCAGAGTATCCATCCATGACAATGGCATTAGAGCAGTACATTAAAACTGCCAATAAGCGTTAGAACCTTTTTATTATGGCCTTATTCAGTTTTAGTAAAAAAGAAAGGCTAAAAAACAAAGTTGAAATAGAGTCTTTATTTTCAGAGGGCAATCGCTTTTTTGAGTATCCTTTTAATGTTATTTGGAAAGTAGATTCTAATTCAGATTCTACCCTAAAGATGGCTGTTAGTGTACCCAAAAAGAAAATCCCTAATGCAACAGACCGAAACAAAATCAAACGATTAGTAAGAGAAGCTTTTCGTAAAAATAAGACCATTGTTCAGCAACCCCTAGAAGCAAAAGACGTAAAATTACACCTTATGCTTATTTATTCACAGTCAAACATAATGTCAATGTCTGAGATAGAAGATAAAATAAGTGTAACTTTACAACGTTTAGCTGAACAGGTATGAGGAGATTATTTTCAGTTATTTTTCGGGCTCTAATTATGCTTTATAGAGGAGCAATTTCACCATTGTTTTCTCCTAGGTGCAGATACACCCCTAGCTGTTCTGAATATGGTCTTCAAGCTATTGACAAACATGGACCTTTTAAAGGGATGTGGCTAACGCTGAAACGATTAAGCACTTGCCACCCTTGGGGAGGGCATGGACATGATCCAGTTCCTTAATTTTAATATTTTAGATTAATGAAAAAAATAAAAAAATACGCCTTAATATTATTGTTGTCTTTTGCCTCAATTTTCTCTGTTGGCTTTGTAGACAATTACTTTGAGATTTCTAAAAACCTTGACATTTTTAGTTCTCTATACAAGGAGCTAAACATATATTATGTTGATGAAACGGACTCTGGTGATTTGATGAAAACGGCTATAGATGCTATGCTAGAATCATTAGACCCTTACACAACATATATTCCTGAGTCTGAAAAGGAAGACTTTGAATTTATGACAACTGGTCAGTACGGAGGTATAGGAGCAGTTATCACAAAAAATGGCGATTGGGTTTATGTCAGCGAACCCTATGAAGGTTTCCCCGCTGACAAAGCAGGATTAATTGCTGGTGATAAATTTGTAGAAATAGCTGGTAAATCAGTTGAAGGCAAATCCACTGAGGATGTTAGCAAAGTATTAAAAGGTGAACCAAACACATCAGTTAGAGTTCTTATAGAACGAGAAGGCGTAAAAAAACCATTTGAAGTCGAAATTACTCGTCAGGAAATCAAATTAAACTCAGTACCATATTACGGAATGGTTTCCGATAGCATTGGATATATTAAAACGCGTTCTTTTACTAGAAATATCTCAAAAGAAGTAAGTGACGCCTACAATGAATTAAATTCGGATAATCAGTTAAAAGGCCTAGTCCTTGACTTGAGAAGCAACCCAGGTGGACTTCTTAATGAAGCAATAAAAATGTCAAATCTATTTATAGACCAGGGACAAGAAATTGTTTTTACGAAAGGAAAGGTAAAAGAATGGGATAAAAGCTACAAAACTAGAAGTACCGCCCTAGATACTTCTATGCCTTTGGTGGTTTTAATAAATAGAAGTTCTGCTTCGGCATCTGAGATTGTATCTGGTGCCATTCAAGACCTTGATAGAGGCGTAGTATTGGGTCAAAGAAGCTTCGGCAAAGGGCTTGTTCAGCAAACACGAAAACTAAGTTACAACGCACAACTTAAGGTAACAACCGCGAAGTATTATATCCCAAGTGGAAGATGTATTCAAGCACTTGACTATTCTAATCGGGATGAAGACGGTAGTGTTGGGAAAACCCCAGATAGCTTACGTACTGAATTCAAAACCTTAGTAAATAAGCGAACGGTATACGATGGAGGTGGAATAACTCCAGACATAGAAATTGAACCTCACAAGTACAGTAATATCTTAAGAAGTATTATTAGCAAAAGACATATTTTCAACTTTGCCAATAGTTTTAGAAGTAATAACGATAGTATATCATCTGCTAAAACATTTGTAGTTACAGATGCTATATATGACAATTTCAAACAGTTCCTTAACGACAAGGAATATGAGTATGAAACCAAAACAGAAAAGACGATAAGTTCCATAAAAAAAGATGCTGAAAAAGAAAAGTATTTAGAAGACTTAGAAGAAGAATTAGAAGCTCTTACTCTTAAAATGGAACAAAGTAAGAATAATGATATCGAACGTTTTAGAGATGAAATTACTGAAGTATTGGAAGCAGAAATAGCCACAAGATATTATTATCAAAAAGGAAAGATAGAAGCGACCTTAAAACACGATGAAGAGTTGGCAGAAGCAATCAATGTTTTAAATGATCTAGAAAAATACAATGCCATTCTAGTAGGAGATAGTATAGAGTAATGAAACTTAAAGGCATTCTATTAATATCACTTGCTTTTTTTCTTCCAATTTCAATTTTTGTTACTGATGTTTTGGTCTTTGCTTTAGCCTTACTTTGGCTTGTTGACGGAAATTTTTCCGTGAAGTGGCAAAAAATAAAGGGCAGCAAATGGATGCTCTCTTTAGTTGTTCTTTTTGCTGTTTATCTGTTGGGAATGCTATGGGGTACAAACCATTCAAATGGCAGTTGGATTCTTCAAAAAAGTGCTATTCTGTTATTACTACCCATTTTATACTCCTTTGACTTTTCTGATAAGCAAATAAGACATTCACTTTATGCTTTTGTGCTTTCAATGACACTGTCCTCAGTGGTAGCATTATTGATTAATTTAAAATGGATAAAACACCTCTTTAAGTATTCTGATATTTTTGCCAAAAGCTGGAGCAATCCTGCTTTTATGACTTATACAGACCACAATGTTTTTTTGGCATTTACAATTTTACTGTGTTTGATTTATGGTCTTTATTCATTGAAAGACAAGCGTCAATTTCTTCCAATTACACTAGTTGTAATAGTATGTGTGCTAAGCCTTTTTACTGAGAAGGGAAGAGCGGGTCAAATAGCATTTCTTATTGGCACAACTCTATTTTTAATTATTACTTTTTGGAATAAAAAGCTGTGGCTAGCTATTTCATTTCTTTCTATTATTTCAATAGTCCTTTTGTCTTATAATTTTTCTTCGACCTTTAATCAAAGAATTAAAAGTTCATTAGCACATAGTCAACAGCTGGATGAGGAAAGTACTAACTCTTTGAATACACGCTATTTCCTTTTTAAATATGCTTTAGATAAGGTGAAAGAAAGACCTATAATAGGTTTCGGAACAGGTAGTTTCGTCCAAGAGTTTTCGTCTATTAGTGAGCATGCTGCTAAAATTCTTGAGGGGGATTTACATAAAACACCCCACAACAATTATTTGTTTATTTGGTTTGAGCTAGGATTGATAGGTTTATTATCATTTATCTCAATATTTTATTTTCAAATTAGAGAAGTATATAAAAAGCCATTAGGGAAACTCAGGATTATAATGCCAATAATGTTTTTGGTAATTATGATGTTTGACACCTATTTTCAGAATCATAATTCGGCAGTATTATATGCCTACTTATCTTTTGCCTTTACCTATTACTCATTTAAATAGATACGCTTTATACGTCTATTAAGCGTTGCCATAATTTCATATGGAATGGTTTCTAGCTCATTGGCTAACAGAGACACCGAATGTTCAGGACTAAATATAACCACTTCATCGCCTTCTTCAACCATTACGCCAGAGATGTCAGCAATAAAACTATCCATACTGATATCGCCAATTATTGGGCATTTTTTATTGTGGATTAATACATGTCCCCTTGAGTTTCCAAGTTTACGGTTTAGGCCATCGGCGTAGCCCATAGGCACGACGGCAATTTTCATTTTTTCTTTAGCGATAAACGAATTTTGGTAGCCAACACAATCGTCTTCTTTTATGCTTCTAATTTGACTTATTACACTTTTTAGGGTGAAAATTTGCTGTAATTCATTATGGTACAAACCACCAAATAAGGAGATGCCTAGTCTTACCCAATCAGAAGAATTTATTGAAAAGCGTAATGCACCATTACTGTTTACTATGTGTGTTGGGATGTCAGTATTGAAAAAAGTATTTACAGTATCACTAATAGAATTAAACAGTTCTATTTGACCATTGCTAAACTCATCTTCATTTGGGTCGTTAGACGATGATAGATGAGAGCAAATACTTTTTAGTTTTAAATTTGGATGTTGATTGATTTTTTCCAAAACTAGATTTACATCCTCTGCTTCAAATCCATATCTATTCATTCCAGTATTAAACTTTAAATGAATGTTTACATTAGAATGAGCAGTAGAATATAAATCTAACATCCTATGATTAAAGATTACGGGCTCTAAGTTATTTTTTAAAACAACATCCATACTTTTTGAGCCTGGATTTGCTACAATAATAGGTGGTTTTATACCTGCATTTCTAAGTTGTACCCCTTCATCAAAATCGGCTACCCAAAACGCATCAACACCTAAGTCTTCTAGCTTTTTAGCAATTTCGATATCACCAAGACCATAAGCATATGCCTTTATTACAGCAACTATTTTATTATCCTTTGATAGCTTACTTTTTAAATACTTGAAATTTTCTTCAAGTGTTTTGAGATTAACATACAATACGGTCTCGTTAATATGTGCCATTACTTTTTATAACAATTTCTACACCTTGCTTCGTACTCATTCTTTTCGCCTAGCAGAATACGTTCATTTTTCTCTACTATTCGGTAGGAGTAATTAGCTAGACTTCCACATTGAACACATATAGCCCTCACCTTTGTTACTTCATCAGCTACTGACAATAACTGAGGGATTGGCTCAAAAGGTTGACCTTCATAATCCATATCTAAAGCAGCAATGATAACTCGTACTCCATTGTTAGCTAATTCATTACATATATCAACCAATTCAGCGTCAAAAAATTGTGCTTCATCAATACCTAAAACATCCACTTCTTCAGAAAAAGTTAATATTTCAGAAGCATTACTTATCGTTTTACAATCAATTGATATTTGGTTATGCGACACAACTTTTTCGCTATCATACCTATTTTCTATTGATGGCTTACAGATTACTACCTTTTGTTTGGCAATTTCAGACCGCCTTAATCGACGAATGAGTTCTTCCGTCTTGCCTGAAAACATAGAGCCGCAAATGACTTCTATGCTTCCTCTTTTTTCTTTACTCTTTTCTAAAAACATTCAATTAACTTTGTAAACAAATGTAAGCATTGATTTTATTTTACAATATGCCAAAGTATTTTCTTATTTGTCTTTTATCATTTTTAGTAGTAAAATCATCTTTTGCTCAGTCCGATACATCAAAGGTTAACCCCTATAAGCTCGCTTTAGTTTTGGGAAGTGGGGCTTCAGTTTTAGGCGGATCGTATATTTATGTGCAAAATTCTTGGTGGAGTGACCAGTCTACTGAATTTCATTTTGATGATGGTTCGGATTTACGTTACGCCAAAAACATCGATAAAGGGGGGCATTTCTTTGGGGGGGTATTGGTATCTGACTTCTTTCACTCTAATTTGAAATGGGCAGGAGTCCCAGAAAAAAAGGCTTATTGGTATGGTGCAGGTATGGGTTCATTCATACAATTGGCGATAGAAATGAAAGACGCTTACGCGCCCTATTGGGGATTTAGCTTGTGGGATTTTGGAGCAGGATCAATAGGTGCTTTAGTGCCAGTTGCTGAGAGGTATTGGGAGCCAATGGAATACATTGACTTTAAATTCAGTTATTATAAAAGAAGTAATCACTATTGGGATTTAGGAATCGCTCAAAAGCCTTGGGCACCACCTCATCCACATGCCTATCAAGACGATTATGTAAATCAGACTTATTGGATTTCAGTTTACCCTTTGAAAGACCATAATATAGATGTAGGTATTTCAATAGGCTTTGGACTTGACGACACTCAATATTTAAATGAACGCAACACCAAAGTAGGGGGGAACAATGAAATTTATATTGCTCTTGATTACGATTTAAAAAGAGTACTTAAAAAATGGAATACGCCAACAGCTAAGCGAGTAAAACATTGGCTTAATTATATAAAAGTCCCAGCTCCTACAATCATTATCAGTCCAGAGACCAAATTTTACCCTATTTTCTTTTAAATTTGTGTAATGGCAAAATTATTTATCGTTCCTACTCCAATCGGAAACTTAGAAGACTTAACCTACAGAGCCGCAAGAGTGCTAGAAGAAGTAGACATTATTTTAGCTGAAGACACCCGAACAAGTGCTAGACTTTTAGCACATTATTCTATTTCTACTCCCATGCGTTCACATCATATGCACAACGAACATAAGACAGTGAAAAAGTGGGCTGACGAAATTTCTTCTGGGAAAAATATTGCATTGATTACTGATGCTGGGACACCCGCTATCTCTGACCCTGGCTTTTTATTGGTCAGAGAGTGTGTTGAGAATCAAATTGAGGTGGATTGTTTGCCAGGAGCTACTGCTTTTGTACCAGCATTAGTTAATTCTGGCTTGCCATGTGATAGATTTACGTTTGAAGGGTTTTTGCCACAAAAAAAAGGGCGTCAAACACGATTAAAAGCCTTAGCAACGGAAAGTAAAACCATGATTTTTTATGAGTCACCCTACCGTATTGTAAAGAGTTTACAGCAGTTTGGAGAATATATGGGATTAGACAGACGCGTTTCAGTTTCAAGAGAAATAAGTAAAAAATTTGAAGAAACAATACGAGGAACATTAGCTGAAGTAATTGCTCATTTTACTGAAAAAGAGCCAAAAGGAGAGTTTGTAATTGTTTTAGAAGGACATAGATGATGGATATACAAAATCAACAGTTTCAAAAACCACTAGTCATAGCAGGACCGTGTAGTGCAGAAAGCCGCGAGCAAGTATTGACTACCGCTAAAGGCTTGGTAGATAAAGCGACTATTTTTAGAGCTGGTATTTGGAAGCCTCGCACGCGTCCAAATTCCTTTGAAGGTGTAGGCGAAAAAGCCTTGCCTTGGCTAAAGGAGGTGCAAACGGAAACAGGGCTAAAGGTGGCAACAGAAGTGGCTAACGCTCAGCATGTTGAGGCTTGTTTAAAAGCGGGGATTGATATTCTTTGGGTCGGTGCTAGAACAACCGTGAATCCGTTTTATGTTCAGGAAATTGCGGAAGCTCTAAAAGGAGTAGATATCAGTGTGATGGTAAAAAACCCCTTACACCCTGAGCTCAGTTTATGGATGGGAGCATTAGAGCGATTTAATCAAGTAGGAATCAGTAAACTATCGGCCATTCATAGAGGATTTTTCACTTTGGAAAAGTCTGCATTTAGAAACGAACCTAAGTGGGAGTTGCCAATTAAACTAAAACGCTTGAATCCTGACTTACCTATAATTTGTGACCCAAGTCATATATCGGGCTCACCACAAATGCTAGCAGAGGTTTCACAAACCGCTATGGACTTGAATATGGATGGCCTGATGATAGAAACCCATTACAAGCCCTCTGTTGCTTTAAGCGATGCTCAGCAACAAATTACACCTAAAGAATTAGGTGTATTGTTAGATAATCTGATTTTAAGAAGTTCAACACATCCAAACGCTCAATTTAGAAGTGCATTGAATAAATTGAGGCAGGAGATAGATATCATTGATAAAAAACTAGTTGATATAGTAGGTCAACGAACAGCTATAGTCCAAGAAATAGGGAGATACAAAAAAGAAAATGCAGTTACTATTTTACAAATTGAACGATGGTTTGAAATCCTAAGCTCACGAAAAGAATGGGGCGAGGACATGACTTTAGACCCTCAAATGATAGCTGAATTATTTGAGCTCATACACAAACATTCTGTACTGACCCAGTCTCACATATTGAAAAGTAATGACTAATAAATGGACATTAAAGCCTCTACCAGATTCTCAAATTGTTGAAGATTTAAAGAATAGCTTAGGTGTGTCCTCAGTTATTGCCACCCTATTAGCACAAAGAGGAATAACTGACTTTGATGATGCCAAAACATTTTTTAGACCTCAAATAAATCATCTTCACGACCCCTTTTTAATGAAAGATATGGATAAAGCCGTTGATCGTTTGAGCACGGCAATATCCAACAATGAGAAAATTTTGGTTTATGGTGATTATGATGTTGACGGAACAACTGCAGTATCATTAATGTATTTATTCTTGAAGGGTTTTTCTGAAAACATTGAACATTATATTCCAGACCGCTACGATGAAGGCTATGGCGTATCTTACAAAGGTATAGACTATGCTAAAGACAATGACTTTTCACTGATTGTTTGTTTAGATTGTGGTGTAAAGGCTGTTGACAAAGTAGCTTACGCCAAGGAGAAGGGAATAGATTTTATTATTTGTGATCACCATAGGCCCGGTGAGATTTTGCCTGATGCAATTGCAGTTCTTGACCCTAAACGAAACGACTGTGACTACCCCTTTAAAGAACTATGTGGATGTGGCGTTGGCTTTAAATTAGCACAAGCCTATCATCAGTTTCATAATTATTCTTTTGAAGACTTAATGCCCTTACTTGATTTAGTAGTGGTAAGTATTGCTGCCGATATCGTTCCGATTGTTGGCGAAAATAGAGTCTTATCCTTTTTTGGTTTAAAGCAGTTAAACTCAAATCCAAGAAATGGCCTAAAAGCATTGATGGAAGTCTCCAAGAGGAAGGACACCTTTAACATTTCGGATGTAGTTTTTGGGATAGCACCAAGAATAAATGCAGCAGGCCGAATTGAACATGGCAACAAAGCCGTTGAATTGTTAATTCAAAGCGATTTCGCCCAAGCAAAAGAAAAGGCGGAATACATCGATAAACACAATCATACACGAAGAGAGCTTGATCAAAGTATTACCCAAGAAGCTCTTGAAATGATTGTGCCCAATGCCAAGAGTACCGTAGTTTGTAGTGATAATTGGCATAAAGGCGTAGTTGGTATAGTAGCCTCACGACTAATAGAAAGTCATTACAGACCAACGATTGTGCTCACTGAAAGTAATGGAAAGCTAACAGGCTCTGCACGTTCAGTAAAAGGCTTTGATGTCTATAATGCCATTGATGAATGTTCCGATTTACTAGAACAATTTGGAGGACATAAATACGCCGCTGGACTTACAATGAAAAAGGAAAATTTGGCTCAATTTACTCAGCGTTTTGAAGAAGTTGTTAGTGCTAGTATTACTGACGAAATGCTTGTTCCAGAAATAACGATTGACTTAGAAATGGACTTCAACGATATTAATTTCAAGACCTATAGAATATTACAGCAAATGGCTCCTTTTGGACCTTCGAATAACAGACCAGTATTGATGTTAAAAGGAGTGATGGATAATGGTAGAGGTCGATTAATAGGATATGACCAATCGCATCTAAAATTAGGTGTAACAGATGAAGAGAAGACTAAAACTTTCGATGCTATAGGTTTTGGCATGGCAAATCATTTTCCAAAAATACAGAACAAAGAGCCTTTTGATATTTGTTTTGTGTTAGAAGAAAACGAATGGAATGGTAACACAAACCTCCAATTAAGGCTAAAGGATATTAAATAACTATGAGAATTAAATTTATTGTTTTTATATCATTAATTCTACTAATTGTTTCTTGTCAAAAACAAAGCATTAGTCCAGAGGCTCAGAAGTGGAAAGATTTATCATTAGACCTAACAAACATTGTTGATTCAGTAAAGTATGAGGTAAATGATTTACATACACTTTCATATCTTTATTATTCAAAGGCGTTGCTTTTTGGCTGGAATGATCCAGAAGTTGTTCAAGAATTAAAGTTTCTCTTATCATTTATTGAGTCTAATGGTTTTGATTTGAATCGCGAATGGGATGCATTTGGTGATGGCACTATCAATAACGATTCGACAATTTATACTATAACCCTAACAAGACCATTTAGGAATTGTATTAGTAGATGCCTATAAAAGCAGAGCCATTAATGATGATATCCTTACAGAAATATCTAATCTATTATTAAATATATCTCCAGCAGACTCATTAAATGATGGCTATTGCATTTCTTATTCTGATAATATTAATGATATCGTTGGCTGTGTACTTAATGTAAATATTAGCTATGCTTTATTTTTACAAAAAATGAAAGAGTTAGATTTTGATATTGACTCAATAGATTATTTTATTGATGAAATTGTAAAAAGAGAAAAGTCAGCGTATTTACCTAATCAATTTAATTTCCCTTACTGGGATGGTAACGATAGATTGACAGACCAAAACCATTTATGCTTTCAGGCATGGTGCATGACCCAAATCGACGATACTGAATCACAATCAATTTCTTTTGAAATAATAAATTCTATTCTTTCGAATCGAGATAAAAGCATTTCTTCCCTTATTGGCCATCTTAGGATTCTTCCATACGCAACCAGTATTGAAGACTCAATTTATAGTGATTTAATTAACATTAAAAATGCAACAGACACCGTTTATTCAGACAATTCAAGCTATAGTTTTGATAACCCTAGGATTGTATCTCAATTAGCAGTTTGGTCAGCAAAATATTACAGGCATAAACTAGTTACGCAATAAATTACTTTAGAATAGTCCTTCCAAGTTTAGCAGAAATTTCTTTTTTCAATTTTGATAAAGTGTTAATTTCTGATAATATCTCAAACTCAGTATCTTCAGTGGCTGTTTTAAGTTGCTCATTTTTATCATGAATAAGCTCCCCAATTTTAGCAATCTTTAAGGAATAAATGGCTGTTTCAACCGCTGGTTTTAGTTGCATATCTTCAGTTTCTGTATAGATGCCGTGATCTTTCCAACGTTTACTCATTGAATGTGGCGAACTAATGATATCAGCCGCTAGACGAGAAACATTTGGATTTTTATGAAGAGTGAAAAACTCTTGTTTTAATAATTCTTCTTTGGCAAGAGCCTGACAATACGCATCAAAAATAAGCTGATAATTTGGGTTTGAAAACTCAATTTCATTTTCTAATTCTGAAATAATAAACTGAGCGACATACATTTTATTACTGTCAAATTCAACCATTTGGTCACTATACTCTAACAAAAACCGAATGATGTCTTTTTCTTGGTGTTCAGAAGTGCTAACGTTTTGCTTTACAGTTTTGACATTATTTTCTTGAGCCGGTTTCTTCTCTGCTCGTGGCACATTACTGTTTTGACGGCCAGAGCGTTTTATGTCAATGATTTTATTGGTGATTTCAGTTTCTCCAATCTCCAAAAGTTTGGAGCATTCTCTGATATACACTGCTCTAGTAATTTCATCAGGAATCATAGCAATTGAATTAACTACTTCGTTGATGAGTTTTACTTTTTTGATAGGGTCATTTTTACTTTCGTCTTTAAGCAGATTTGTTTTGAAGGTCAAAAAATCTTGTGCTTCATCTATTATAAATGACTGTATTTTTTCTTGTCCTAAAGTTTTTGCGTAGCTATCAGGGTCTTCACCTTCTGGGAATAGCACTACTTTTACGTTCATGCCTTCCGATAGTATGAGGTCAATTCCTCTGAAAGAGGCTTTAATACCAGCAGAATCGCCATCAAATAGGATAGTAATATTCTTAGTAAACCGACCTATTAGTTTGATTTGTTCTGAGGTCAATGCTGTACCAGATGAAGCAACTACATTTTCAATACCATGTTGATGCATCGAAATTACATCGGTATAGCCCTCCACCAAATAACAGTTGTCATGCTTTACGATGGCAGATTTAGAGAAATAGATACCATACAAGACCTTGCTTTTGTGGTAAATATCGCTTTCGGGAGAGTTTAAATATTTAGCAGCTTTTTCACTTTTTTTGAGAATCCTACCACCAAAACCCAATACTCTTCCTGACATGCTATGAATAGGAAACATTATTCTTCCTCTAAAGCGGTCAAATGATTTATCTTCTTTGACTATACTTAAGCCCGTTTTTTCTAAATACTCAATTTTATATGAATTGTCCAGTGCCGATTTTGTAAAAGAATCCCAACCCTCAGGGTTATACCCAAGCTGAAACTTTTCAATCATTTCACTTGACACCCCACGTTCCTTAAAATAACTTAGCCCAATTGCTTTACCTTCATTACTCTTGTGCAAGCTATCTTTGAAATAATCACGAGCATAGGAATTGACTACAAAGAAACTTTCCCTAGCATTAGCTTTTTCTATCTGTTCGGGCGTTTGCTCTTCTTCAATGAGCTCGATATTGTATTTTTTGGCAAGGTAGCGAAGAGCTTCAGGGTATGAGTACTGCTCGTGTTCCATGACAAAGTTGATGGAGTTGCCACCCTTTCCGCATCCGAAGCATTTAAATATTCCTTTTACTGGCGAAACGGTAAATGAGGGTGTTTTCTCATCATGAAACGGGCAGTTTCCTAGAAGATTTACCCCTCTTTTTTTAAGGGTAACAAAGTCACCTACAACCTCCTCAATGCGGACGCTGTCATAAATAGTATCAATCGTTTCTTTTGGAATCATTTCTTTCTTTCGATGACGAAATTTACTAAAAGTTCTAGAGACTTTCGGCTTTCGTTGTCATCAAAAGTTTTCAACAAAGACAGAGCTTTGTTTTGGTAGCCTTTCATTTTTTCAATGGTATATTCAATACCTCCGCTTTGCTTAACCAATGACAGTACTTTGGCTACACGTTCACTATCTGTATTATACTTTTTTACGGTCTGAATAATGAATTTGTAGTCCTTTTTTGAAGCGTGTTTTAGAGCATAAATAAGAGGCAAGGTCATTTTTTGTTCTTTGATGTCTATGCCTGTTGGCTTTCCTATTACATCGTCGTTATAATAGTCAAATAAGTCATCTTTCATTTGAAATGATATGCCTACAAGCTCGCCAAACTCCCTCATCTTTTCGATAGTCTTTTCGTCTTGTTGTGCAGCAGTAGCACCACAAGCACAACATGCGGCTATAAGTGTAGCTGTTTTCTGCCTGATGATATCAAAATAAATATCTTCTTCAATATCAAGGTGTCTGGCTTTTTCAATTTGTAGAAGTTCGCCTTCGCTCATGTCCTTTACGGCTTTAGATACAATTTGCAGTAAATCATATTCTTTGTTTTGTAAAGAAAGTAACAGGCCTTGAGAGAGTAGGAAATCACCTACTAAAACAGCAATTTTATTTTTCCATAAGGCATTAATTGAAAAGAAGCCTCTTCTTAGATTGGCATCATCAATAACATCATCGTGAACTAGAGTTGCAGTATGTAAAAGTTCAATGAGTGAAGCGGCTCGATAGGTGCTTTCATTAACATCTCCAAACATTTTATTGCAAAGAAAAACAAACATGGGTCGCATTTGCTTTCCTTTTCGTTTTACGATGTAATGTAAGACCTTATCCAAAAGAGGTACTTTACTCTTTAAGGACTCCTTAAATTTAGTTTCAAACAAGAGCATTTCTTGCTGAATAGGGGTCTTAATCTTTTTAATCGAGGTCATCTAGAAAAATAAGGAGGTACAAAGATACGAATATCACTAGGATTTGACTAGCTTATTGGCTAATTGTCCACAAGCAGCATCAATGTCTTTTCCTCTACTTCTCCTAACGTTAACTATTAGGTTTTTACTTTCTAAATACGTTACAAAAGCATCTACCTTTTCTCTTTTGGCTTGTTGGAACTCTCCATCATCAATTGGGTTGTATTCAATGATGTTGATTTTACATGGCGTTATTCTTGCAAATTGAGCAAGTTCAATAGCATCAGTAATTTCATCATTAAACCCTTTGAATATGATGTATTCATAGGTCAGTCGAGTGCCTGTTTTTTCATAAAAGTAGATTATGGCTTCTTTTAAGGATTCCAATGAGTTTTGCTCATTGATAGGCATTATGTAGTCTCTTTTTTTATCATTTGCCGCATGAAGGGATAATGCAAGATTGAACTTCACTTCATCGTCGCCTAGTTTTTTAATGAGTTTGGCTATACCTGCTGTTGATACTGTAATACGTTTTGGTGACATCCCCAAACCATCATTTGAAGTGATTTTTTCTATTGAATTTATTACATTTCTATAGTTCAGTAAAGGCTCTCCCATACCCATATAGACAATATTACTTAGCTTTTGCTGGTAATTTTTTTGAGCAAGTTCGTTTAGCATAAACACCTGATCGTACATCTCATCTGCGTTAAGGTTTCGGAGCCTATCGAGTTTACCAGTAGCACAGAATTTACAGCTTAAGCTACATCCTACTTGAGAGGAAATACAAGCTGTCATTCGTGATTTTGTGGGGATAAGTACGCCTTCAACATTATTGTCATCAAATAATTTAAAAGCCGATTTTATAGTACGATCTGCACTTTTTTGAGATTCTGTAATTTGAAGATGCTGAATAACGAAGGCTTCATCTAGCAATTCAATAATTTCTTTCGACACATTTCGCATTTCTGAAAAGGACGACACGGATTTTTTCCACAACCATTCATAAACTTGCTTAGCTCGAAAGCTCGGGTGTTTATGTTCAACAAAAAAGTCTTTTAACTCTTCTAAGGTCAGTTCACGAATGTTTTTTTTCTGTAAAGACATGGCACAAAGATAGTATCTTTGTACACTCTATGCGCTACTTAACTTCAGATATAGTTTTTACATCAATAGGCTCTCCCATTCTCAATGGTGTTTTGGTCATTGATGAAAGCGGCAAAATAGTAGATATCCTTAATGGTAAAGAGAGTTTAGATTCTTCTACGATAGAATATTTTGAAGGCGGTTTATGTCCTGGATTTATAAATACACATTGCCATTTAGAGCTCTCTCATTTAAAGGACAGAATGAAAGAAAAAACAGGCCTGCCTTTTTTCATTTCTAATATTGGAAAAACACGTAAGTCTTCCCAAGAAGAGATACATTTAAGCATTGAGCAAGCTGATAGGAGGATGTATGAGAATGGGATTGTTGCTGTTGGCGATATTAGTAACACTGTAGACACCTTTTTAGTCAAAGATGAGAGCTTAATTTATTACCACTCTTTTATTGAACTTTTTGCCTCAGACCCTTCACGGGCAGATGAGGTTTTTCAAAATGGACTTAGTGTACTGGAACAATGTAAGCACAAAGCGTCTTTAACGCCACATGCTAATTACTCTGTTTCTCTTCAATTATTTGAAAAAATACGTTCTCATAATTCTGGTGAAATAATTACCATTCACAATCAAGAGACCTCTACAGAAGACGAGATGTTTATAAAGGGTTCTGGTAAGCTGTTAAATGAACTTATTGCTAGACATTTCTTTAAATTTACTGGTAAAACGGCACTAAAAAGCACATTGCCACTATTGCCAAATGCTCCAGTATTGATGGTTCACAATACTTTTACAACTATAGATGATCTTCAGTGGGCAATTAAGCATTACGACAATGTTTTTTGGGCGACTTGTCCCAAAGCAAACTTATATATTGAAGACGCCTTGCCTAATTACGATTTTTTTATTGATACTGACTCAAAAATGACATTTGGAACAGATAGTTTGGCTTCCAACGATACGCTTTCAATTTTAGAAGAAATGAAAACCATTAAAAGTGCGGTGTCTCTTGAAAAGTCTATTGAATGGGCCTGTAAAAATGGTGCAGAATTTTTACAAATTGATGAACGTTTTGGAACCTTCGAAAAAGGAAAAACGCCTGGCATAAATCATTTAAAAAACTTGGAAAATTTTGAGTTGACAGAGCAGACTTCTGTTAGTCGTCTGATTTGAGATACATTTCTGCAATTTTCAAATCTTCTGTCGTAGTTATTTTAATGTTCTCTTTGTTGCCATCAACTAGCACAACGCTTTCTCCAAGAGCTTCTACTACTGATGCGTCATCTGTGAACGATTCATTGTACTCTAGTTCGTAAGCTTTTAGAATAGTATCGCTTTTGAAGCATTGTGGAGTCTGTACAATCTTATAATTGCTTCTATTTACTACACTGCTTGTATCGCCATTCAATTGTCGTAAACTTTCAATAAGGTTTAGTGTTGGTATAGCACTCCCTTCGCTTTTAGCCGTTGACATACATTTTTTTACAACAGCTTCACTAACTAATGGTCGCACACCGTCATGAATGGCTACAATGCTTTCTTCTTTTACAAAGGTTAAGGCATTTTTTACGGATTCAAATCGAGTTTCACCACCTTTTGACAATTTATGAGGAATGCTCAAGTGGTGTTTTTTACACAATTCTTTCCAGTACTCAAACAGAGATTCTGGCAATGCCACTATGAATTCTGCATTGGTAACAAAGCGATTTAATCGCTCAATAGTATGTATAAGAATAGGCTTAGAGTTAAGCTCTAAAAACTGCTTAGGGATAGAAGAACCCATTCGGCTTCCGCTACCCCCAGCTACTATAATTATATATTGTTTCACTTTTATAAAATCAGCATCGCATCACCGTAAGAGAAAAACTTATACTTCTCTTTGATAGCCTCTTCGTAAGCACTCATGATTAAATCATGCCCTCCAAATGCAGACACCATCATTAATAGCGTTGATTTAGGAGTATGGAAATTAGTAATCATACAGTTAGCGATATTAAAATCGTAAGGTGGATAAATAAATTTGTTGGTCCACCCTTCATATGGAGTAATAAGCCCTTGAGTTGTTACTGAAGTTTCTATTGCTCTCATAGATGTTGTACCTACAGCACACACTTTTCGTTTGTTTTGAATACCACTGTTGATAAGGTCTGCAGTATCTGGATTAATAAATATCTCCTCTGAATCCATTTTGTGTTTGCTCAAATCTTCCACTTCTACCGCTCTAAACGTTCCAAGACCAATGTGTAAAGTAAGATTAGCAAAGTCAACACCTTTAATTTCTAAACGCTTTAGCAACTCACGACTAAAGTGAAGTCCAGCAGTAGGTGCTGCAACGGAACCTTCATTTTTAGCATAAATTGTTTGATAACGTTCCTCATCTTCAGCATCTGGCTCTCTCTTGATATATTTAGGAAGAGGTGTTTCCCCTAAATCTTTTAATTTCTGTCTGAACTCCTCGTAGCTTCCGTCGTAAAGAAAACGTAATGTTCTTCCACGCGAGGTCGTGTTGTCAATAACTTCAGCAACTAAATCGTCATCACCAAAGTATAATTTGTTTCCTATTCTAATTTTTCTTGCGGGGTCAACTAAAACATCCCACAGTAGGTTTTCTTTGTTAAGTTCTCTTAACAAAAAGACTTCAATTCTAGCACCAGTTTTTTCTTTGTTTCCGTACATCCTTGCAGGAAAAACTTTGGTTTCGTTGAAAATCATCACATCACTTTCGTCAAAATAATCGATTAAATCTTTGAAAAGTTTATGTTCAAATTTACCGGTCTTTCTATCTACTACCATCAAGCGAGCTTCATCTCTGTTAACTGATGGTCTGTCCGCTAAAAGTTCTTCAGGTAATTCAAAATTAAATTGTGATAGCTTTCTTTTTATCATGTGTGTCTTTTTGTAAATGAATTAAAAAAGTCCGCAAATATACTAAATTAAAGCGGAGCATTTTGATTATTCTGAGGAGAAAAAGAATCTATAAACTCTTGAATCTCAACAGCTTGAGAAAGGTTAAAATTTCCAATTCGTGTTCTTGTCAATTGACCGAGATAGGCTCCGCTCTTTAGGTGCTGACCAAATGAATGTGCTAAAGATCTTATGTATGTGCCTTTGCTGCATACAATTCTGAAGTGAACGCTAGGTAATTCTACTTTGGTAATTTCAAACTCACTAACCTGAACTAGGCGTTCTTTAATTTTCACTTCTTCTCCTTTTCTAGCATGTTCGTATAGGCGTTTACCATCTTGTTTTATAGCAGAATAGATGGGAGGTGTTTGTAAGATTTCACCAGTGAGAGAAGTAGCAGCTTCTTGTAAATCTTCATGAGAAATATGGTCAATGGGATATTCATTATCCACCTCAGTTTCAAGGTCAAATGAAGGAGTTGTAGCACCTAAAATAAATTTGCCTGTATATTCCTTTTCTTGATTTTGAAATTCATTGATACGTTTTGTAAACTTTCCTGTGCAAACTATAAGTAAACCATCTGCCAATGGGTCTAATGTACCAGCATGTCCCACTTTTATTTTTTTGATTTGAAGATGAGAGCGAAGGGTGTTTCGTATTTTTTTGACGGCATCAAAGGAAGTCCATCGAAGTGGTTTATTAATTAGCAAAAGATGTCCTTCAAGAAAATCAATCATTTAGAATGTAGAAAATACGATTGCTAGGGCTCCAACAATGAAGCAGTAAAAAGAGAAATACTTTAGTTGGCTATTTTTCACTAAGGAAATCATCCATTTGCAGGCTAATAGACCAGTGATGAAAGCAGCTATAAATCCTGCAATTAATGGGATTAGTGTAGCACTTTCCGAAGCAATTTCTCCACTTAATATATCTTTTGCCATCTTTCCAAGAATTAGAGGGACGACCATCAAAAAAGAAAATTTGGCTGCTTTTTCCCTATCAATTCCTAATAAAACAGAAACGGATATTGTTGCACCTGACCTAGAAATACCTGGTAGAACAGCAATAGCTTGAGCAATACCAATTAAAATAGAGTTAGAGTAGCTCACATTTTTATTGGTGTTTTTTGCCTTATTAGCCACATATAATAAAAGCCCTGTTAAAATAAGCATACAGCCTACTAATAGAATTTGACCGCCAAAAAGAGCGTCTATTTGTTCATCAAAAATAAGTCCAACAAGAGCTGCTGGAATCATGGATAAAATGATTTTCAAAGAAAACTTAAATTCATCGTTCCATTTAAATTGAAGAATACCTCTAATAATTTCACTTACTTCTTTACGGAATATGTAGAGTGTGCTCAAAGCGGTTGCGGCATGTAAAACAACTGTCATGAGCAAATTTTCTTCAGGCAAACCACTATTACCAAAATGTTTGAGTATGAAGGCGGTGATTTCAAGGTGACCACTACTGCTAACGGGTAAAAATTCGGTAAGCCCTTGGACAATACCCAAGAGAATAGCAACAATAATTTTACTCATCTTTTGCCTTGTGAAGTATAGCAAAGACTTCAACAATAAATCCACTTACAAGAAAAATGGTTGAAAGCGTAAGTCTTCTGAAGTTAAAAATAGCATCGCTGAACACTTCTGGGTCTTCAGATTTTCCGCCACTCATTAAAATGTAGCCACACATGATGAGCACTACACCTAAAATCATTAATTGATAATTTCTTTTTCCAAAATTGAATTCCATAGTTTAATGGTATAAATCGTTTTCGTTCATTTTAAGGTATTTGCCAACGGCAATATTCGTAACAATTATACTCATCAGTACACCAAATAAAAGTATACCAACGAAAATAAGTACAATGGTATACATGTCTTGTAGTACTAAGAGTTCAGGCATTTCTTTATGTAGACTAAATAACACAGAAATTAGTAAAATCACACCAATCAATCCAGAAAACACACCTTGTATAAGTCCACTTCTGAGGAAGGGCTTTCGCACGAAAGAATTGGTTGCACCAACTAATTTCATAGTTCGTATGATGAATCGTTTGGAGTAGACTGTTAGTCGAATTGTATTATTAATCAGAGCTATGGCTACAATCAACAGAAGCACACAAAAAGAAACCAATATCAAGCTAAGCTTTCTTACGTTTGAATTGATAGAATCAATTAAGTCCTTTTGAATAATAATTTCTTTAATGATTTCATTGCCTTCGATTTCTTTTTCTAGAGCGATAAAGTTTTGTTCACTAGCATATTCTGCATTTAAAAACACTTCAATACTTGCTGACAAAGGGTTAAAGCCTAAAAAAGAAATAAAATCTTCGCCCAAATCACTTTCTAAGATTTTAGCGGCCTCATCTTTGCTTACAAAACGGCTGCTCTTAACCCATGGTGATGCGTCTAGATTTTTTTGGAGCTGAAAGCGGTCAACTTTCTTTATATTATCTTCTAGTATTAGACTAACACCTACATTTTCTTTAATGTAATTTGTAAGCCTATTAGTATTAATATAAATGAAGCCCATAGAGCCGAGCATTAGCAGTACTAAAGAAATACTCAACATAGTAGACAGAGATGAAGTTCTAAGCTTACGTTTTATATGTCTTTCTTGTGCTTGTTTCATTACGTTCGCTAAGGTAATAATTTTTGGTGCTTAGTTTAGACGATTGATTAACTTTGCTGTTAAATTATTTTTTGGAATGGAATACGATTTTAAGAGTATCGAACAAAAGTGGCAAGACAATTGGAGAAAATCCAACACCTACAAAGTGGAGGAGCTTGATTCAAAGCCTAAATTTTATGTGCTAGATATGTTTCCGTATCCATCGGGAGCTGGTTTACATGTAGGACACCCCCTTGGATATATTGCATCAGATATTTATGCACGCTACATGAAGCACAAAGGCTATAACGTTTTGCATCCAATGGGATATGATTCTTTCGGTCTTCCTGCTGAGCAATACGCCATTCAAACAGGACAACATCCTGCCATTACAACAGAAAATAATATAAATAGATACCGCGAACAACTCGATAAAATTGGCTTTTCTTACGATTGGGATAGAGAAGTTCGAACTTCAGAACCCAATTATTACAAATGGACTCAATGGATTTTCAAGCAATTGTTTGACTCCTTTTATTGTGATACCGATAACAGGGCTAAACCAATTGAGGAACTAGTACATACTTTTTCAGAAAGTGGTAATGAGGGGGTTAAGGCAGCTTGCGACGAAGATACTCCGCAGTTTACGGCTGAACAATGGCATGCTTTTTCTGAGCAAGAAAAAGAAGACATCTTACAAAAATACCGATTGACATTCTTGTCAGAAACCTGGGTAAATTGGTGTGAAGGATTAGGCACTGTACTTGCTAATGATGAGGTTAAAGATGGACGTTCAGAGCGAGGTAATTTTCCAGTAGAGCAAAAACTAATGAAACAATGGTCGATGCGAATTACGGCTTATGCCGAACGCTTATTAAGTGGCTTAGATACATTGGATTGGAGTGACTCTATCAAAGAAATTCAACGTAATTGGATTGGCAAATCAAAAGGAGCATCAGTATCTTTCGAAGTAGAAGGATTTGATAAATCTATCAATGTGTTTACCACTCGCCCAGATACTATTTTTGGAGTGACCTTTATGGTATTAGCCCCTGAGCATGAGTTGGTCAATCAAATTACTAGCCCTGAACAAAAAGAAGAGATTGAAAAGTACTGTCAGTTAGCAGCACTGAAATCTGAAAGAGATAGACAAGCAGATGTGAAAACCGTTAGTGGTGCATTTACAGGTGCATATGCTATACACCCATTTACCAACGAAAGAATTCCAATTTGGATTGGCGATTATGTGTTGGCATCTTACGGAACTGGAGCAGTTATGGCTGTACCTTGTGGAGACCAAAGAGATTGGAATTTTGCCTCTCAATTTGGCATAGAGATTAAAAATATTTTTAAAGATACGGACATCAGTGAAGGGGCTAATGAAGACAAATCTGCCATCATTGATCATTCGGACTTCTTAAATGGACTAACGTCTAAAGAAGCCATTCAAAAAGTCATAGAAGCACTTGAAGAAAAAGGAATTGGTGAAGGAAAAATCAATTACAGATTAAGAGACGCTATTTTTAGTAGACAACGGTATTGGGGTGAGCCTTTTCCCATTTATTATGAAGACGGAATAGCTAAAGCTATGCCTACCAACGACTGTATTGAATTACCCCCAGTAGATAAATATTTGCCAACAGAACAAGGCGAGCCACCATTGGCGAGAGCGAATAAAGATGACTGGAATATTTTTCATGGTGAACGAATGGAATACAATACTATGCCGGGTTGGGCAGGCTCATCATGGTATTTCTTAAGATATATGGATCCTCACAATGAGGAAGCATTTGTATCCAAAGAAAAAGCAGATTATTGGGGGCAAGTAGATCTATATATAGGCGGAGCAGAACATGCAGTTGGGCATTTATTGTATTCACGTTTTTGGACAAAATTCTTGTGCGATAGAGGGTTTATTGGTTTCGATGAGCCCTTCAAGAAAATGATAAATCAAGGAATGATATTAGGACGTTCTAATTTTGTTTACAGAATAAACGACACCAATACATTCGTAAGTTTTGACAAGCGAAAAGAACACAAATGCAGCCGACTACACGTTGACATCAACTTAGTAAATAATGATGCGTTAGATGTAGAAGCC
The DNA here is from genome assembly GCA_965277895.1 of Flavobacteriales bacterium. Classification (GTDB taxonomy): domain Bacteria; phylum Bacteroidota; class Bacteroidia; order Flavobacteriales; family UBA7312. The sequence continues at coordinate 162,388 of CBDIDR010000001.1, read as the reverse complement.
TTTAAAAACTGGAGGGAAGAATTTAAAGATGCCGAATTCATTTTGAATGAAAATGGAGAATACCTCTGTGGTTTTGAAGTTGAAAAAATGTCTAAATCAAAATATAATGTTCAGACCCCAGACGACTTAGTCGAAAAATTTGGAGCCGATACATTAAGGATGTACGAAATGTTTTTAGGGCCTTTGGAACAATTTAAACCATGGGACATAAAAGGCATTAATGGCGTTCATAATTTCTTGAGAAAGTTTTGGCGATTAGCACATGACAACGACAATAATTTTGACATAGAACAATCCGAGCCAAACAAGGAAGAGTTAAAAGCACTACACAAATGCATCAAAAAAGTGACAGAAGATATTGAAAGGCATTCTTTCAATACGGTCGTGAGTACCTTAATGATTTCCGTTAACGAGCTCAACGATTTAAAAAGTAAAAACAAAACAATCATCTCACAATTAGTGGTTTTAATATCGCCTTATGCCCCTCACTTCGCCGAAGAACTGTGGCAAAAGTTAGGAAATACGGATTCCGTAACACTAGCAGAATGGCCACAGTTTGATGAAAAACACCTTCAAGAAGATGCCTTTACCTATCCAGTTTCTTTCAACGGAAAAATGCGTTTTACTATGGATTTATCGGCAGACTTAAGCAAGGACGATATCGAAAAAGCCGTACTCTCATTTGAGAAAACTACTCAATATTTAGAAGGTAAAAGCCCAAAGAGGGTGATTATAGTCCCAAAGAAAATCGTTAATATCGTAGTATGATTTCAAACATACCACAAGACCTATTTAATTGATAGCTATGCATAAAAAATAATGACTCATGGAATTGACAAAAGACATTAAAGAAAAACTAGAGAAATTAGATAAGAAATATGCCTCAATAGGTCAGGATTTACCCGCATACCTGGATGGACTATTGTATGCTAACCCTTTACATTATTGGGATTACACCTATGTTGACACTTTATTAAGTTTACAACATCCAAAGACTGATTTTCCTGATGAACAAATTTTTATCATTTATCATCAAATCACAGAGTTGTACTTTAAACTTGCCCTTTTAGAGTTAGAACAAATTTCTAATAATGGCAAGAAAATGTCCGATGACGGAAGAGATATGGGCTGGAACGATAGCCTGTCTCCAGACTTTTTTGTAGAAAGGCTAAAACGCATAAACAGCTATTTTGAAGTCCTTACCAGTTCATTTGGAATTATGGTTAATGGCATGGAGAAAGAACAATTTCTAAAGTTTAGAATGTCGCTCTTACCCTCTAGTGGTTTCCAGTCTGCACAATACCGATTAATTGAAATCTCCTGTTCTCACCTCATTAACCTCACAGACAAAGAACAGCGTGAAAAACTAAAAGACGCTAGTATTGAAGAAATGGCTCAACACTTCTATTGGAAAGATGGAGCCATAGATATAAAGACAGGCAAAAAAACCTTGATGCTCGAGAATTTCGAGAAAAAATACATGGCTCAATTTATCCAAAGAGCCCATCAGTTCAGTGATAAAAATCTAATGGCTAAATATCAACAATTGAGTGTTGAAGAACAGCAAAATGAAGATTTGATACATCAACTTCGTTTATTAGATTTGAACGTTAATGTCAACTGGCCTTTGGTTCATTATAAATCTGCCGTTAGGTATTTATCTTCAGGCAAGGAAGACATTGATGCAACAGGAGGGACGAATTGGCAAAAATATTTACCGCCACGCTTTCAAAAGCGAATATTTTTCCCTGAGTTGTGGACCGAGGAGGAAATGAATAATTGGGGAAGGCAATGGGTTGTAAAAGCCCTCAGCGAAAGTTAAAAACTAGAATGATAAAAACACATATTAAATTAGGTTTATTTGGAATTGTAGCCTGTATTTTAATAGTGTTTTCTTCTTGTAATTCTATAGAATCAGAGGCTCCCGCTCCAAGTGTTTTCGAATATGGAATTTGTGTAGACACCTTTAAAGTAGTTAAAGGTCAGGTCGAAGCTGGACAAACGCTTGGTGCTATACTCTACCTCAACCATATCAATCACGGAAAAATTGATCAGATTGTAAGAGCATCAAAAGGCATTTTTGATTTTAGAAAAGCAAAAGCGGGTAAAAATTATACCGTAATATGTTCTAATGATTCCATTCAAAAAGCTAAGTACTTTATTTATGAAACCTCGAGTACTGACTATGTGGTTTTTGATATCAGAGATACCATCAAAGTTTATACTGGACAAAAAGAAATAGAAGTTAGACTAAAAGAGTCAAGCGGTAAAATTGAGTCGTCTTTGTGGAATGCTTTAGTAAATAATAATATGAGTCCAGCTTTAGTGATGGAGCTTTCAGGGATTTATGCATGGACTATTGACTTCTTTAGAATACAGAAAGGCGATTACTTCAAAATTATATATGAAGAACGCTATGTAGAAGATGAATTTATAGGAATTGGACGCGTGTATGCCGCTTTATTTAATCATGCCAATGAAGATTTTTATGCCTTTTACTTTGAGGAGCAAGAAAACTATGGTGATTATTTTGACGATGAGGGTGGGGCTTTACGCAAAGCCTTTTTGCGAGCACCATTAAACTACTCTCGAATAAGCTCAAGCTATAGCAAACGAAGAAAACACCCCGTAACAGGTAGAGTAAAAGCACATTTAGGAACCGATTATGCAGCCCCTACAGGAACGCCTATTCTCTCTACAGCTAATGGGACGGTTACACATGCTAGGTATAAAAGAAACAATGGTAACTATGTGAAAATACGTCATAACAGTACTTATACTACTCAGTACCTCCACATGTCAAAAATAAAATCGGGCATACGTCCAGGCGTATACGTCAAGCAAGGCGATGTTATTGGTTATGTGGGAAGTACAGGATTAGCAACAGGTCCGCATGTGTGCTATCGCTTTTGGAAAAATGGCAGACAAGTTGACCCTTACAAGCAAAAGTTACCCCCTTCAAAACCCGTTAAGGAAGAAAATAGAGCAGACTTCAATATTTTAAAGGATAGCTTAATGAATGTATTGGTAGGAATACCTACTGATTTTTAGTCCCCTAGATTCGTTATCTTTACCCCTATGAGGGGAATTCTGATAGTCTTATTTTTTTATTCTTGGTCATCCATAGCTCAAAACCTTTTTTTTATTGAGAATAAAGGACAATGGGATATTCCATTTGAGTCAAAAATAGACATCGCAAACGGAGCTTTATTTTTAGAAGAAAATGCCCTAACGTTTAATTTTGTAGATGCCTCATCTTTTACACATCAACATGAGGTCAAGGCTCAAAACGATAGCCTTTCAGCACATGCTTATCGTTGGGAATTTTTAAAGGCCAACACTCCAGTAATATCATACTCCAAGCCCCTTGAAGGAAAGCACAATTACTTCACAAATAGGCAAAGAGTATCGAACTTAAAGAAGTACCAAAAAGTAACCTATAATGATTTATATGATGGTATAGATTACACCATATATACCTACGGAGACGGACTAAAATACGATTGGATAGTACACCCCAACGCCAAACCTTCAGATATAAAAATGAAGTTAGAAGGGGTTGATCAAATCGACTTAAGAGAAGGGCGATTACACCTTCACACCTCTTTAAACCTCATTACCGAAGAGCGACCCTATGCCTATCAATGGATTGATAATGAAAAAGTAGACGTAGAGTGCCAATTTATATTGAAAAACAAAAAACTTTCATTTGATTTCCCTGATGGTTACAACCCTAATTATGAATTAATTATTGACCCCGAAATGATATTTTCATCCTATTCAGGGTCGGTTGCCAGTAACTTTGGCTATACAGCAACCTATGATGATTATGGCTTTTTATATGCAGGAGGAACGGCTTATGATATTGGTTACCCCATAACGGTTGGAGCATATCAAACCGCATACAACGGTGGTATTGTAGGAAATGATGTGGTATTGACTAAGTATGACACGACTGGCTCATTTTTAATTTACTCTACTTATTTAGGCGGTTCAGGAGATGAAGTGCCGCATAGCCTTATTGTGTATGAGGAAGAGTTGTTTGTATTAGGCACCACAGGCTCTGCAGATTTTCCTGTAACAGAAAATGCATTTGACAATACCTTTAATGGAGGACCTCTACTAGCAGTGAATGGAGTGGGGGTTAACTACTCAAATGGCTGCGATATATATGTCAGTCGCTTAAGCGATGATGGGGGAGAACTCTTGTCCTCTACTTTTTTGGGTGGAACGGATAACGATGGCTTTAACAGTTCTTTATCTTTACGTTATAACTATGCTGATCAAATGCGAGGCGAAATAGACATTGACAGCGAAGGTAATTGTTACATAGCTTCGTCTACTTTTTCCAATGACTTTCCTATTGTGAATAGTCTCATTCAACCGGCGAATAATGGCGGTCAAGATGGAGTGTTAGTGAAAATGGACAATTCCTTAGAAACTATTTTGTGGAGCTCGTATTGGGGCGGAAGTAGTGATGACGCTCTCTATTCTTTAGCACTTGATGACGACAATAACATCTACGCTGCAGGAGGTACATCTTCAACAAATTTAACTACCTCTGCTACGGCATACGCTTCGGACTATTTGGGTGGAAGTGTGGATGCCTTTGTTACTCATTTTTCTAATGATGGCGGTAATATTATCAACTCCACATATTTTGGTTCAGACCAATACGACCAGTCCTATTTTATAGAGTTAGACAATGATGGAGAGGTCTATCTTTTTGGGCAAAGTTTAGCACCGAACAATACTCTTGTATTCAATGCGGTCTTTTCACAACCCAATAGTGGGCAGTTTGTCTGTAAGTTAAGTTCAGACTTATCGTCTTTAGAATTTTCTACTGTATTTGGTTCTGGTAGTGGCGGAATAGACATCTCGCCAACGGCCTTTTTGGTAGATGCTTGCAACCGTATTTATTGTTCCGGATGGGGTGGTGCCACTAATGATGCCACAAATTTAGGACCTGGCGGAAACACTTTGAATTTAGTAACCACCTTTGATGCTTTTCAATCTGATACGGATGGTAGTGATTTTTACCTCATTATTTTTGAAGATAACGCTAACACCTTATCCTATGCCTCATTTTTTGGTGGCGACCAAGCTGAAGAACACGTAGACGGCGGAACAAGTCGATTTGATAAGAAAGGAACGGTCTATCAATCTGTATGTGCAGGTTGCGGAGGCTTTTCTGATTTCCCTACTACTGATGGTGCCTACTCATCAACTAACGGAGCAAGTTGTAATAATGCGGTGTTTAAGTTCGACCCTGATTTCCCACTTACCATTGCAAACTTCTTTGCCCCCTCACTGACCTGTGACTGGGAGGTTACTTTTGAAAACTTAAGCATTGGAGATAACAATTCCTATTCATGGGATTTTGGTGATGGCACTACCTCTACTGAAACTACGCCCATACATACCTATACTGCCGAAGGCGTTTATGAAGTCACGCTTATTACCAATGACCCCACAACGTGTAACCTAACAGACACCCTAAGAAAGAGTATTACAATTGACAAAAATGAAAATTCAGAGCTAAGCGATTTGTTTATTTGTAAAGACGATAGTGTGTTATTAAACCCTACTACTCAGGCAGATTTTGAATACCAATGGTTTCCAGCAACAGGATTAGAAGATAGTTTTGAAGCATCAACCACTGCATCCCCAAGTACTACGACCGAATACTATTTAATTGGTCAGTATGAAAACTGTTTTGATAGCATTAGGCAGTTAGTAGAAGTAAGCGATGTTAACTTAGTCTATGACCCTCAGGCTGAAATATGTGGCTTGCCAATTTATCTTAAAGCATTTGTAGACGATTCAACGGAATTGAGTTGGTCAGTTAGTGCAGATTTTAGCACTACTGTTGAACAAGATAGCTTTTTGGTTTCTTCACATGGCACCTATTATATAAGAGCCACCAAAGACGGTTGTGTGAAAACTGGAGCCATTGATGTCGCCCTTTCTGACGACTGCTGTTCAGACAAAAACATCATTATTCCAAATGCCTTTACACCAAATGGTGACCTATTAAATGATAGGTTCAGAATTAAAGATGAGCTAAATATTATTCGAGAATTTGAACTCAATGTATTTAATAGATGGGGACAAAAGGTGTTTTTCTCAACTCAAAAAAGCGACAGTTGGGATGGCTTTTTTAAAGGTGAACTACAGCCTACCTCTGTTTTTGATTACCATCTAACCATTGGATGTGTAGGCGGAGAAACGCAGTTTTTTAAGAAAGGAAACATTTCATTGATTAGATGAAAAATTGGATTTACATATTTCTTTTATGTCCTTTTCTTGGCTTTACTCAAGACATTCAATTCAGTCAGTGGTATAATAATCCCCTTTACTTAAACCCTGCCAATGCCGGTCAGTTTGATGGCGATTACAGAATAACAGCACATCAACGTGAGCAATGGGCAAGTGTTAGTGTTCCCTTCAGCAGTACATCGGTAGCTTTTGACATGCCTTATAAATCGTGGGGTTTTGGAGCTCAACTATTAAGAGACCAATCTGGGAGTTCTAATCTATCCCTCACGCAATTATCGTTCTCAATAGCACGTTTTGTAGAAAGTTGGAGCTTCGGTGTACATTTAGGATTTGCTCAACAGAAAATTGATTATTCTGAATTGTACTTTTTGGACGCTGGCGAACAAATACCCTCTTTAACTAAAGGTTTTATGGACATTGGACTTGGTGTTAATAACACCCTCTATATTTCTGATTCAGAGCTTAAGTTGGCTTATTCTTTAGCCCACCTAAATAAACCTGACCGTTCTTTTTATTCTAATAAAGATTTGCTGCCAGTAAAGCATCAGTTAAGTACCGTTTTACAAAAGCCCCTTACCACTCAATGGTCGTTAGAACCGTTTTTCTATTACGCCTTGCAAAGCAAACAAGCACAATGCGTTTTGGGCTCAAACCTTTCGTTTGATATTAGCGAATATTATTACCAAGAAATAAAATTAGAAGCCGGTAGTTTCTACCGCTTTGGTGATGCTGTTGGGCTATTGCTAGGAGTCAATTGGCAAAACAGTCATCTAGCATTTACATACGACTGGAATGTATCGGACCTAGTGCCAGCAAGTAATTATTTGGGAGCTTGGGAACTGTCGTTCCGACATATTATTAAATCATCGATGCCTCGACCGTCGTATAAAACCTGTCCTACCTTTTTATGAAACAGCGACTATTTACATATCTATTTTGCCTAATTACGGTTTTTGCTTTCGGACAAAACAAGTCTGCTTTGGTGAGTGAAGGCAACTATTATTTTGAGGTCAAGGACTACTTTTCTGCCATTCATTTTTATGAACTAGCATTAGAAAAGGACAGTATGTTAAGTAGTTTGTGGCATCCTTTGGCAGAAAGCTATCAGCACACACACCAATACACAAAGGCCATACAGTATTTTCAAAAGGCAGACGCCCTAAATCAAGATGCTAAGTACCCAAACATTCTTTTGTATTTGGGGATGCTACATAAAAATATAGGCAGTTATGATGAGGCTTCTACCTACCTCCAAACCTTTTTGGACGAGCATCCTTATCCATCGGATTATTGGTATAGAAAAGGCCTGATGGAACTCAAGGGCAGCGAGTTGGCACGATTTATGAAGGATAATGATGAGGTTAAGTTGGAGCATTTGGACGATAAAGTGAATTCTTCCGTTTCTGATTTTGCCCCTTTTACAGATGAGCAAGAACGCTTGTATTTTTCAACGATGGATAAAGACGATGGACTGGCAAACGAGCTGTATATTGGTCACCGTTCAACCCTTATGGTTGCCGACAAAGGAGGGGTAGCAAAACCCTTTAATGCCTTCAATGATTTTGATTACCACATCGCTAATTTGACCTTAAACCCCGATGGTACGGAAGCCTTTTTTACCAAGTGTAAGAATGAAAAAAATGAGATACAATGCTATATATACAAGAGCATTTTAAAAGATGGTTTGTGGCAAACACCTCAGCTAATGGACGAACGCTTTAACACTACCAATGCCAAAAATACCCATCCGCAATGGGCGTTGTGGGAAGGCGTTGATGGGCTTTTTATCTCTTCGGACAGAAGAGGAGGGGAAGGCGATTTGGATATTTGGTTTGTGCCAATGCAAGGCAGTCCTCAACATTTAGGCAATGGCATTAATACAGTAGGCAAGGAAGTAACGCCATTTTACCATTCGACAGAAAGGGTATTGTATTTTAGTTCTGATTTTCATCCTGGTTTGGGAGGCTTTGATATTTTCCAAACGCCTTGGGAAGAAAATTGGGGTTTAGTATCAAATGTTGGAAAACCGCTAAACAGTAGTGCCAACGATTTGTATTACAGTTCACGCTTGGATAGTCCTTTATTGGGCTATTTCTCCTCAAACCGCTCAGGCTCACAAACCCTTACTTACGAAAGCTGTTGTAACGATATTTATGCCTTTGTAAAAACAGAAGAATGCGTTTGTGTAAAAATAGACAGCCTAGCCACTGCTATGCGTCTTAACTTGCCTTTGAGTTTGTATTTTCATAACGACGAGCCTAATCCAAATACTAGAGACAGTACCACAACATTATCCTATACCGATGCATATGATTCTTTTGTTAGCCTAAAAGAAGAATACGTCAAGCGATTCGCTTCCGTTTTGGGAGGTAGAGCAAAAAATCATGCGGAACGACAGATGCGTATCTTTTTTGACCAAACCGTTAATCAAGGAATGATGCAGTTGAACACCTTTGCCCAACAGCTGGAGGCTGCTATGGCATTGGGAGCTAGCGTTGACCTTAGACTAAAAGGATTTACCTCTCCTCTTACCGATAGCGACTACAACAATCTATTGGCAAAACGCCGAATTTCTAGTGTAGAAAACTACTTAAGAAGCTATAATGAGGGTGTGCTTTTACCCTATTTGGACAGCGGAGCACTTAGCCTTGTAGAATTACCTTTAGGCGAAACCCAAGTTAATATGGAAGTGAGCGACAATCCGAACGATAGGCGTAATTCGGTGTACAGCATAAAGGCATCAAGAGAAAGGCGAATTGAAATTCAATCCATTTCTGTTGAATTTTAGAGATAAAGTCGTTTAGGTTTGATTACTTTCTATATTTTCGCAAAAAATTAACCTTTTATGAAACCAGCACTTTTAATTTTAGCCGCAGGAATGGGAAGCCGATACGGTGGACTCAAGCAAATTGACGGTATAGGACCGAATGAAGAACCCATCATAGAATATTCTATTTATGACGCTATACAGTCTGGTTTCGGAAAGATTGTATTTGTTATTCGTAAAGAATTTGATGAAGCCTTTCGTTCCCGTTTTGCTAAGTTCGAAAGCATGATTGAAATCGCTTATGCTTATCAGCCTGTACAAGTCGAATTAGAAGGGGTTGATTTGGTAGAACGTCAAAAGCCATGGGGAACGTCACATGCTGTATTGGTTGCAAAGGAATGTATTAATGAGCCTTTTGCAGTTATCAATGCCGATGATTACTATGGAGCTAATTCCTTTAAAATAATGGCTGATTTTTTAAGTAATGATTGCTCGCCATCGGTAATGTCTATGTTGGGTTTTGTTTTGGAAAATACCCTATCAGAGCATGGTACAGTAAACCGAGGGGTGTGCGAAGTAAACTCCAATGACGAACTTATTGAAGTGATTGAGCGTACCAAAATTGCCAATGTTAATGGCAAGGTAGAGTACAATGTAGGCGAAGAAGGCGGGGCGGAACTTAACCCTCAAGCTAGTGTGTCTATGAACTATTGGGGTTTTCACCCTTCCATATTTGAGCATATCGAAAATGGCTTACACGCTTTTATGAAAGCACATTCACAAGACCCTAAGGCAGAATATTACATTCCAAATATAGTAACGGATTTAATCAACGATGGGACTATGGCAGTACGAGTAATTCCTACTACCGATACTTGGTTTGGCGTTACCTACAAAGAAGATAAGCCTATGGCAGTTGCTGCCATTGCCGAACAAATCGAAAAGGGCGTTTACCCAACGCCTTTGTGGGGGTAACGGTTTGTATATGGTGTCGTGGCTGACGTTAGGAAGCCATGCACTATATACCTTGTTGTGCTCTCGTCTTTATCTTTTCATTATCATTTTTCTATGTTCCAATCCCCAATTTGTCAATTCGATAATTAAGGGAACAAGCGTATATCCATAGTCAGCCTACTTATAGGTTACTTTTACTGGGATTGAATCATATACTTTTCTTTCCAAAGTTCATTTCTCGCTCTGATGTAGCTAAGTTTTTTGTGGATTGTCTAACCAACACTTCCTTTGACGGTAAAGCGGTAATGATTCAAGGGGCTTAATTCCTCTTTGGATTTTATTTTTTCTTGATGGAGCACAACAAATAGATTTACGCAATGCGTAAATCTAACCCTTATAAGTGTAGTAAATCCATTATTGATAGGGAGTTATTATTGACACAAGGGTCAAAATATCTGTCAATACAAGTTTGTAATAAAGTAAATGGAAATAGTGATTGGGCTAAAAAATTCATTGGGCTTTAAGTTGTGATACAAATTTATAAAATTTTAATCACTTTTAGCTTCTACCCAGTCGCCATAACTTTTGATGAGGTCAATTAGAGCATATACGGCTTGCTCCTCAGGGATATTTCGTTGCACCACTTCTTTCTCTTTGTAGAGTGTGATTTTTCCAACGCCAGTACCTACATAGCCGTAGTCGGCATCTGCCATTTCACCAGGGCCATTGACTATACAACCCATTATACCAATTTTCACCCCTTTTAGGTGGTTGGTTTTAGCACGAATTTTGGCTGTTGTTTCTTGCAAATCAAAGAGAGTACGTCCACAAGAAGGACAAGAGATGTATTCGGTTTTGGAGATACGTGTTCGCGTTGCTTGTAGTATGCCAAAAGCCGTTTGATTAACGGTTTGGTCTGAGCCGCAATTTTCAGCAGCAATGAATATGCCATCGCCTAAACCATCTATTAATAAAGCCCCCATGTCTGTTGCAGCATGCAGTTGCAGTTCTTCCTCTTTGAGGTTGCCATAAGCACGACCGATAATAACTGGGACAGTGCATTTTTGGTTGATGAGTTCAACGAATAAACGCCTTTGTTCTGCCATGCCGTGAGCGTTCCAGCTATCTATTAGCAAAACGGCAGTAGGGTCGCTTTTAAGCTTGTCGATAAGTTCAGTGCTGAGGTCAGGTAGGCAGGCGTAAACGATGTTTAGATGTTTAGAAAGAGTGGGGTTTTCTAAATACTGTTTATGAGTTAGAAAAGGATAAACCCTATCTTCATTTTGGTGCTTTAGCCAAGTGTCGTAATGGTAAACGACGCCTAATGTTCCTGGAATGTTGAAGTCAATTTCTTCATCGCCCAAAAAGACATAATCGCATGCCATATCGCCGATGTTCCATTTGTCTGTCGGCACAGAATAGCGGTAGCCTAAGGCAAAAAAGGAAGCTGGACTTAGTTTTTTCTTGAGTGAAAAATCAGCCATAACAATAGGCACTTGCTTTTCGCCAATGTTTAAGACTTTATTGCTTTCTCTTCGGATGTAGTTGTAGCTATCAATAGGATAATCCGAAATGCTGCTTATTTTTTGGTGTTTTTTTCTAGTGTCGTAACGCCTTACTAATTCTCTTGCTACTGGGATTTCAAATTCGGGTTCTTCCGTCAGTGATACACGAACGGTATCGCCAATGCCATCTTCCAATAGAGTGCCAATACCCACAGCGGATTTAATACGTCCGTCTTCACCCTCACCGGCTTCTGTTACGCCCAAATGTAAGGGGTAATTCATATTTTCCTCCTTCATCTTTACAATCAAAAGGCGATAGGCTTGCACCATCACTTGGGTATTACTTGCCTTCATGGAAAGGATGATGTTGTGGTAGTCTTCTTCTTGACAAATGCGTAAAAACTCCAAAGCCGATTCTACCATGCCTAGCGGAGTATCGCCATAACGTCCTAAAATTCTGTCGGAAAGAGAGCCGTGATTAGTACCTATTCGCATGGCAGTGCCTTCTTCCTTACAAATTCTGACTAATGGAACGAAACGTTCTTTTATGCGTTGTAGCTCTTGCTGATAGGTTTCATCGGTGTATTCTAATTCCTCGAACTTTTTCTTATCGGCATAGTTGCCTGGGTTTACTCTTATTTTTTCGACTATTCGAGCCGCTATTTCGGCAGCATTTGGGGTGAAATGTATGTCGGCAACCAAAGGCGTATCATAGCCTCTAGCCCTTAATTCATCTTTTATATTCTGAAGATTTTCGGCGTCTTTCTTGGAAGGGGCAGTGATTCTCACAATCTCACAACCTGCTTCTATCATGCGTATGCTTTGCTCCACCGTAGCCTGAGTGTCCATAGTATCCGTTGTGGTCATGGACTGTATGCGTATGGGATTGTCGCCTCCAACACCCACATTTCCTACCATCACTTCTCTTGTTCTTGAGCGGCTGTATTTTGTTAAGCTATTGCAATAAGAGGGTTTCGTCATCAGCGTAAAAATATAAAAACACCGTTAAAATAAGTTTAACTTATCTTAAAATTAATGTCTACTATCGATTTAAGATAATTTTCTGAGTGTTAATGATATCTCCAGTCTGCACTTTAACAAAGTATATGCCATCTGAAAGCGAGTCTAAATGAAGGGTTTTCAATTGGGTGTTTTCTTCCCATTGTTCTTCAATTATTTTTTGTCCATTTACAGAATAGACTTCAATAGTTGATGGTGGTTTTGCTGAGCTATCTTTTTGAATAAATACTGTTCCATTACTTACAGAAGGATAGATGTCAAAGTTAATCATGCTATGATTGTCTACAGACACACCATTCGTAACTCTAAAGGAATGAACTATAGCCGAGCCAAAGTCTTTGTTGAAAGAACGAAATACTGAAATGGTATCGTAGTACATAAAGTTGATAAAGCCACTGCCGTCTGGCTGACCAATATTATCCCAATACCAAAAGTCTAGTCCATCTCCGCCAGTATCATCTATTCTAAAGGTGTAGCAGCCATTCCCTAGCGTTACGGTATCGTTGTACAAGGTATTGTTGGCACAGTTGTCACGCGAATACACAACTTCATTGTTGCTGTTTTTTATAGTCCAAGAACTTTGACTTCCGTAGTTATTGGTTTTTAATCTGACTAAGAACGAAGGCTTGTAAATAGGTAAGTCTTCAAATTCAGATTCCATAGTATCATTGTCGCTATGGGTGTCCGTTGAGCCATTAGGGTTTAATAGAGTAACGACGAATTTAGTTTCATTTCCATCATGAATCATTGGGTCGAGTGTTACTTCTTCCTCTGCCATAAATTTAAGGCTGCCTGTCCATTCGTAGGTTTGCATTGTACCGCCTTTTACACCGTATTGAATATCTACTGAAGTCAGTACATCTTTTCCTGAGTTTCTAATTTTGATGATAGGATTAGAACAGATAGGATTGAACCTTGAATACACATCCTTTTTGGATGGGGCTAAAATGTCAGTAACTTCAGCATCTAAGGTAAAGTTAGGTTCTGTGTACTGAAAGAGGTGTACAGCACAGGAGTAAGAGGCATCTCCGTTGGGGTTATAATTGCTAAAATTAATATCAATAGCAACGGAATCTAGTGACATACCAACATAAGGGGTTATTTCGTGGTTGTAAATCGGTACTGCTTCACCAGGACACCAGTTGGCACGGTCAAAAATCCATGTTCCTCCTTGAGGCCAAATGGCATTAAATCCGCAATCGTCTTTCCAAATGGTATTGCCACCAACTACACTTCCATTTACTTTAGCGGTATAGCTAACGCCCGATGTAAACTCTCCTGCTTGTCCATGACCTGATGGCACGAACTGTAATTTATATTCTTGAGCTGAGGGTAGTAGAGCAACTTTAGTTTCTGGCATCTGCGTTGTCTCAAAACTATTAGAGTTGGAATAGCCGTAGCCTGAAGCTCCATTTTTATATACATTGCTTAGCTTTAGTGGTGTTCTTGGAGGTGTTCCTTCGATAAATTCAAAGTCTAATTTCACACTGAAACCACTGCTCCATCCGGCATAAAAAGCATCAATTTCAACAGAGTCTTTTAGTAAATGCTGAAAGTCTGTGACATCGTAGGTAAATATGTGTTTCCAGTTTTCGTCATAGCCATTAGTCCCATAACTTCCGTTGGCAGGGTTCATATAAGTGCCGTAAGGGGTGATGGCTCTACCCAATTCAAAATCTTCAATCACTTCGAAGACATTATAGGTTACGGTGTTGCTTAGGTATAGCGTTGTGTCAGCAACAACAAGTGTTGAGTCGGTGATTACTCCTAAGCTATCATAAGTTGGATTGTAATAATCTACCGCAAAAACGTATTGCGTATCTGTCACTAAAAAAGGGTCGTCTTGGTCTGCAAATAGGAGTAAAACCATAGTGTCGTTAGCAACAGGAGTCGTTCCATTTACACTGTCCCAACTGTTAGTGAAGGTTGGTGAATAGCTAAAGGTTGCTGTATCTACAATCTCATTATTCAATTTGAATGAAGGTGCCAAAACCATATTTGAATCCAATACGCCTGTGCGGTTTCTCATAAGAATATGCACGTCATAGTCCCAGCCGCTACAGCCAGTAGAGGCACAGCCCATTGTGAAGTGCATAAGTACTTTTCTATACGATTCATCTCCACTAGGAAATTCCCCCCAGTCTTTATAATGACCGTACCAAGTCATATCGGTATTGTCGTGAACTTGTACATATGTAGTATCGCCATTTTCAGCAGTTGCTATTAGGCTGGATAGACATAAAAGGAATAATAATCGTATCATAATCTTGCTCATAAATGAATGTGCATCAAATATAATAAGAAATGAGAAAAAAGTTAGCTGAAATTTTGGTAATCGATGAGCTTCTTATAGGCTCCATTTTTTAGAGTCAGTTCCTCGTGAGTGCCTTGCTCTAGAATTTCTCCCTTTTTAATCAGTATGATATTATCGGCATTTTGAATTGTAGACAATCGGTGAGCAATGACTAATGAAGTGCGTGTTTTCATGAGTTTGCCAAGTGCATCTTGCACTAGTTTTTCAGATTCGGTATCCAATGATGAGGTGGCCTCATCCAATATCAAAATAGGCGGATTCTTATAGATAGCACGTGCTATGCTTATGCGTTGCTTTTGTCCGCCAGAAAGCTTTGCTCCATTTTCACCCACATTACTGTCATAACCTTTTGGCATTTCCATAATAAATTCATGGGCATTGGCAGCTTTGGCTGCGGCAATCACTTCTTCTTTATCTGCATTTTCGTTGCCGAGGGTGATGTTGTTAAAGACACTGTCGTTGAATAGGATGGAGTCTTGTGATACGATGCCCATTAATCCTCTCAAGTCGGTCAGTTTGTAGTCTTTTATGTTGATGTTGTCGATTAATATTTCGCCTTCTTCAATGTCGTAAAAACGAGAGAGCAAATCTGCAATGGTAGATTTCCCACTGCCTGATTCACCCACAAGGGCGATGCTTTTCCCTTTTTGTATTTCAAGGCTTAAATTTTTTAGAACAGCTTGAGTATCGTACTGAAAGGACACATTTTTGAACGCTATGCTCGACTCAAAATTGTTTTTCCCTTTGGGTTGTTTAGGCTCTTTTATGGGGTTATCTGTTTCTAAGATACTTAGTACTCTTTCAGCAGATGCACTTCCTTTTTGGAGGTAATAAAAGGCAGTAGTAAAGGACTTAGCAGGAGGTATAATTTGTGAAAATATAGCAATATAACCGATGAAGGCTTCTGGCGATAATGCATTTTCAGCACCTAGTACCAGTTGCCCGCCAAACCACATAACACAGACTAAAACGATGGTACTCAAAAACTCACTCATTGGAGATGATAAATCTTTTTTACGCAGTAGCTTAGTCATTATATGGCGGTAATCGTCGCTGTTTTCTTCAAATTTTTCTTGAATTTTTTCTTCAGCATGAAATCCTTTTATTATGCGTAGCCCTCTTATATTTTCCTCGATATTAGAAAGGAGTTCGCCCATTTTGTTCTGCCCTCTATCTGATGATTTTTTGAGGCTTTTTCCAATACGTGCAATTAAAAATCCTGCAATAGGAAATAATACGATAACGAAAATCGTGAGCTGTGGACTGATGACAATTAGAGTGGCTAAGAAGATGATAATATTTAATGGGTCTTTGAATATCATTTCCAACGAACTCATTATTGACCATTCAATTTCGACTAAATCAGTAGTCATTCGGGCAATAATATCACCTTTTCTTTTTTCAGTATAAAAGCCAAGTGGTAAGGACAAGACTTTTTTGTGAAGGGCATTACGCATATCCCTTACTACACCATTTCTTATAGGAGTAAGAAAGTAAAGGGCTAAATACCTAAACAAATTTCTGAACATAAACATCACTAACACCAATAGGCAGATGAATAATAAGGCGTCGATTTGTCCTCTTGTTTCTATAATTTTTGTGATTTGAAAATAGAAGTTCTCGGTGATTGATGATGTACTAAAACTCAATTCAGGAGCTTCATATACTTTTTCTTGTGTGCCAAATAGTAAGCCTAAAAACGGAATTATCATGGTAATGGATACCAATGAAAAGATAACCGTTAGGATATTAAAGACGATGTTAAATACGGCATAAACCCAGTAAGGTTTGGCGAATCGTAAGACTTTAAAAAAATCTTTCATTATGCAAATGTATTAAAATGCTCTTTTAAGGTTCTAAAAATTTATCTTTGTTGTATGGAAAGTACAAGACAGAAGAAGGTTTCGAGACAATTGCTGAAAGATTTATCTGAAATTCTGCAATTGCATGGAAGGGATTTGATTGGCACTTCTTTTGTGTCAGTTACAGTAGTGCGTGTATCGCCAGATTTGTCCATTGCTAGAGTATATGTCAGTGTGTTTGGCACTGATGATAAGGATGCTTTGCTTGAAAGAATGAACAAGCAAGGGTATGCTATTCGTAAAAAATTAGGACAGCGTATTCGCAATCAAATGCGTAAAGTTCCAGAACTCAAATTCTTTTTAGACGATTCGGTTGACTATTCTCAGCAGATTGAAGATTTACTAAAGGAATAGAATTGAGAGTTGCCTTATACATAGCTAAGCGGTATTTGTTTGCCAAAAAATCTAAAACCGTAGTTCATTTTGTAAGTTTAGCGTCGATGATTGGCGTGGCGGTTGGTACTGCAGCTTTGGTTTTGGTTTTGTCAGTCTTCAACGGTTTTGAACAACTTATTTTATCGCTTTACAATTCCTTTGATCCACCCATAAAAGTATCTGTTTTAGAAGGTAAAGTATCTGATTTTGAAGAGGCCAAGGCTTACCTCAATGAACATAATATTCTCTATTCTGAGGTCTTGGAAGAAAAAGTATTACTTCGCTATCAAGAAAAGGAATACATCGCTACCCTAAAGGGTGTTGACGATAATTTTAAACTAATTAACTCCGTAGATAGTATGCTCATTGCTGGCGAATACATGGACGTTTATGAGTCAAAGAACACAGCCATAGTAGGGCAAGGGGTGGCTTACTACCTGTCTATGCGTATCGGAAATGCGTTTGATCAACTGCAAGTGTATGTTCCAGATAGAGAAAAAAACAACCTTTTACGTCCTGAAGAATCTTTCATTCAAAAGAGTATTGTACCCGTAGGGGTGTTTAATATTCAAGCCGATTTTGATGCTGAATACGTTATCGCTCCAATATCTTTTATTAGAGAAATATTAAACAGAGAAGGTCAGTCTTCTTCTCTTGAAATAAGATGTAGCGATTCGGAAATAGAAAGTGTTCAAGCCGACTTACAAGAGGTGCTGGGAAGTCAGTTTACGGTAAAAAGCCGATTTGAGCAACACGCTTTCCTTTATAAAATATTGAGTTCTGAAAAGTTAGCTGTTTTCCTCATATTAACCTTTATCTTAATCATTGCCACTTTTAATATTATTGGCTCACTAACGATGTTATTGATTGAAAAGAAGAAGGATATAGAATTGCTTTCTAATCTTGGAGCCAGTCGGGCATTAATAAAAAATATATTCTTCTATGAAGGGCTTTTGACTACGGCTTTGGGAGCTATTATTGGTTTAGTATTCGGTTTGGCGATAGCCTATGTACAAATCTATTTTGGAGTAGTCAAAATGGGTAATGGGTCTTTTGTTGTGGATAGTTATCCGGTGGTTGTAGAAGCTATTGATGTTTTAGTAGTCCTTGCAGTGGTTATGGGAATAGGGAGTATAGCAAGTATTATTCCGTCAAGGCAATTGAGCAAACAGCTGCTTTAATCATCTATTGTTTTAGAGGAGTCTGCCAACAAATTATTGAGATCTCTGAATTCTTCTTTCGTCATTTCCCTGTATTTTCCGTTGGGTAAGTCCAAATGAATATTCATTATTCGTACTCGTTTGAGCTGCTGTACGTGGTAGCCGAGGTATTCGCACATTCGGCGTATTTGTCGGTTTAGCCCTTGGGTAAGAATAATTTTGAAACGTACTCTACTGAGTTGTTCTACTTTACATGGTCGTGTGATGGTATCTAATATAGGTACACCCTGACTCATCTTTTTAACAAAGTCTTTGTCGATGGGTTTGTTGACTTGAACGATGTATTCTTTCTCGTGGTTATTTCTTGCTCTCAGTATTTTATTGACGATATCGCCATCATTGGTCAGTAAGATAAGTCCCTCACTGGCTTTGTCAAGTCTTCCGATTGGGAAGATGCGTTTTGGATAGTTTAGAAAATCAATAATATTGTCTTTTTCTACTCGAGTGTCCGTAGTGCACACAATTCCTCTTGGCTTATTTAACACGAGGTAAACGGCTTTTTCATCCTTTTTGACAACGCTTTTACCGTCTACTTTTACGACATCACCTTCTACAATTTTAGTACCCATAAGTGGCACCTCACCATTAATAGTAACTCTACCATCTTCAATGAGCTTGTCGGCAGCTCTTCGTGAGCAATAGCCTGCCTCGCTGAGGTATTTATTTATTCTAGTTTCTTTCATTGTACTTTAATTCCGCTAGCTATACCCCAAAAAACCTCTCCAAAAAAGTTTTCGTATTCAAAATTGTAAAAAATAGAATCTCCTATTATCATACCGAAGCTATTATGAGCGTAATAGCCTTCAGTATTATTTATTTCTTGTGAGTTGACAAACAAACTGTCTCCATCCACTTCTGCAGTAACTTGTGTATAGTTCTCTGACGGGTTATCAGCATAAGTGTAAATATTCGCCCAATTTTTTAAAATAATTTGACTTGGACTATTTTCATTTTGAACGATTTCTAATGTATAGTTTCGTTCTGCTTTCCATTCACCAGGTATCATGCCACCAGTAATACTATCATTAATATAATATACACCTACAAAATTTTCACTCAAATAGTTACAAGAACCATTATCCTCAAGCGCATTTAAGTTATAATTTAGCGCTAGCATATCAGTGCAACCTTCTTCTTTTGTGCAGGATGACATTAATACGATAGTCCCAATAAGTAAAAAGGATAAAGGTTTAAACAAATGCATAATCACCAAATTTCATTTTTATTTCATCCAGAATATCAAAAAGTTCTTCAGGTTCTTGAGTAGTTACCAGTCGCATTCTGTATTCTTTGAAGTTTGGAATGTGTTTGAAATAATTGGTGTAGTGTCGTCGCGTTTCTACTACGCCAAGAATAGGTCCTTTCCATTTAAGCGAAAATTCTAAATGCTCTTTACACGTTTTTATTCTATCCAACATCGTTGGCTTTTCTAGATATTCGCCGGTCTTTAAATAGTGTTTTATCTCATTAAATATCCATGGGTAGCCAATGGCTGCACGGCCAATCATTATGCCATCAATGCCGTATTTGTCTCTTTTTAGTTTAGCTGCTTCTGGACTGTCTACGTCACCATTCCCAAAGACTGGAATATTCATGCGTGAGTTGTTTTTCACGTCGGCAATCAAACTCCAATCGGCTTCCCCTTTATACATTTGTTTTCGCGTTCGTCCGTGTATGGCTATGGCTTTTATACCAACATCTTGCAGGCGTTCGGCAACTTCAACTATATGCTTGCTGTTATCGTCCCAGCCGAGTCTTGTTTTTACAGTTACTGGTAGGTGGGTAGAATTGACAATCTCTTTAGTCATAGATACCATTTTAGGAATATCTTGTAAAATTCCTGCACCAGCACCTTTACAAGTTACCTTCTTTACAGGACAACCGTAGTTGATATCAATAAAGTCAGGATTTACCTTCTCGCATATTCGAGTGGTTTGCTTCATAGACTCAATATCGTGTCCGAAAATTTGGATAGCCAATGGGCGTTCGTAGTCGAAGAAGTCTAATTTTTGCGTACTCTTTACGGCATCTCTAATGAGTCCCTCCGAAGAGATGAATTCGGTATACATTACGTCAGCACCATTTTTTTTGCACAACGCTCTGAAGGGAGGGTCGCTTACGTCTTCCATTGGAGCTAACAGCAGCGGAAATTCTCCTAAATCGATATTACCTATCTTTACACTCATCTTTTGCAAAACTAATTAAATATTATTTTCTATGAAGCTGAAAGGGATTTATCAATCACATTCGTTATCCAAGCAGTTTTTTCTATTATTCCTTCTCATCTTTGTTTGTTTTTTTGTGGCGAACCTTATAGGGATGTCAGGCTCACTACTATTTGGAGCCTCTTCATTGACTGATTTGCAAAATGAAAAAACCATTTTTTCATTGAAGTTTTTACAGGCTTGGAGTTCGGTGGGAATATTTATTGTGCCTCCATTTCTTTTTGCATACTTAAGTGGCAATTCACTGTCTTTTAAATCTGTTAGCCGACGGCAGTTGATGCTAACCGCTGTGATTATGTTTTTTACCATGCCCTTAATCAATGGCTTATCGCTTTGGAATGAGCAGTTGCATTTGCCTGCCTTTTTGGAGTCGGTAGAGGCTTGGATGAGAGCGGCGGAGGCTAAAGCGATGGCGATTACTGAAGCCTTTTTAGCGGTTAATACTCCGCTTGGCTTAGCGGTAAATATTCTCATTATTGCTATTATACCTGCTTTGGGTGAAGAATTACTTTTCAGAGGAGTTATTCAAAAAGAGTTATCAAAATGGAGTGGTAAAGTTCATTTGAGTATTTGGATAACGGCATTTCTCTTTAGTGCTATGCACTTACAGTTTTTAGGTTTTTTCCCTCGTTTTTTAATTGGTGGTCTTTTGGGTTACATGTTTTATTGGAGCGGTTCCATTTGGCTTCCAATTCTAGCTCATTTTGTGAATAATGGGGTGGCGGTAATCCTATTTTATATGGTTGCAAAGGGAAGGCTAGCAGTAGATGTTGAAACGATAGGGGTTAATGAGGGACAAACGTCTATGCTATTGATTTCCTTTCTTTCAGTGGGATTATTGTTGTATTTGCTTAGAGAAATTTCTCTCAAAAGGGCATAAAAAAAGCCCTCCAAAGAGGGCTTAAATTATTTCTTGAAAATCTTATTGTACCGCTTTTCTCGTAGAGTAATTTATTTTGAGGGCGTTAGCCTTACGGAGTTCTTGTTTTACGTCCGTTACGATTCCCATTTTAGTGTCTTTATCTACTTTGATAGAAGTTGTCATAAAAGGCACCTCTTTTTCATCTCTTGCAGCACGTTCTGCTGTGATGTATTGAGGAATGTCATCCACAGTAGCAAAAGCATCGTTCAATTGAATACGGGCTTTAGTTCCGTAAGTTGTTTGCATTCGCTCAACAGGACTACCTATGTAAATGTAGCTTACTAAAGATTTTTTCTCCAATTTTTGGATTTCACTGGCTTGCGGAAGACTTTGTTTTACCATGATGGTTGTCTCACGCATTACGGTTGTTACCATGAAGAAAAATAACAGCATAAAAACAATATCAGGTAAGGATGCTGTTGAGATACCCGGAGTATCTTTGTTGTTATCTTTTTTAAACTTAGACATAATTATTTTCCTATGTTTTTAGGTTCTGCTTCAGAAATCTTTTGGGGATATTCTTTTCTAACTTCCTTTTGTTGACGCTTCGATAAATCGCTGTACATCAAACCAAACTTTTTCATTGAACTGGCATCTCTTAATTCACGATAAGCTGCGGCCAATTCATTCTGCACCTGTATGTAGGTTTCGTATGAAGTACCTCTATCATTTTGCAATGATATAATGGCTTTTTGTGGATTATCTGATGATTCGGGGTCTCTGCCGTTATTGTTAATAAAGGCTTTGGCCCCAGCTCTAAGCTGAGAAATATCTAGGAATTCATTTTCAACCAGCAACTGATTGTTTGAGTTGATAAGAACTACATAGATGTTCTTGGCTTTAATTTGAGAGTCGTCTTGTTCAATTTCTTCTTCAGGCATTGGAGGTAGTTTACGAGCCAATCCCGTATCTACGTCCATGGTAGTGGTTACCAAAAAGAAGATAAGAAGTAAGAAAGCAATATCGGCCATAGAGCCTGCATTGATTTCCGATGCGCCTTTTGCTCTTCTTGCCATAGTTCTACTTTTTAAATAGTTTTCCTAGTTCAGCATAAAGAACTGCAACAATGGCTCCAATAGAAAGGATGTAAAAGGTAATTAAACCCATTCCCACTCTTTTGGTAGAGCCTTCAGTCATTCCAAACTTTTCAGAACCAGGGAAGTTCATAATATCTCCTGATGCGATAATGTATGAGACGATGCAAATAAGCACCAATCCACCCACTCCCATCAGCGCGTTTTTGCCTTTGGACGGATTCTTTGCCAAGAACATAAGCGGATAAACGATGGCTGCAAGAGCAGCAACGCCTATCATTATGTAGGTAAGAATCAATCCAGCGTTGATTAGAAAATCTGACATGCTTTATTTGATTTTATTTTTTACTAAAATGTCTACGAAAGAAATAGATGCATCTTCCATAGTGTTTACGATACTGTCAATTTTAGCAACGATGTAGTTGTAAAAGATTTGAAGTATCATCGCTACGATAAGACCGAATACCGTTGTTAAAAGTGCTACTTTAATACCTCCAGCAACTAAAGATGGAGAGATATCACCTGCTGCTTCAATAGCATCAAAGGCACCAATCATACCAATTACAGTACCCATGAAACCAAGCATAGGTGCTAGGGCAATGAATAATGAAATCCAAGAAAGACCTCTTTCTAATAATCCCATTTGTACACTTCCGTATGCTACTACTGATTTTTCAACAACATCAATACCTTCACCTGAACGGTCTAAACCTTGGTAGAAGATACTCGCTACAGGACCAGCAGTGTTTCTGCACACCTCTTTAGCACCTTCAACGTTTCCTGAAGATAATGCACCTTCAATGTCGTTTAGTAATTCGTCAGCGTTAGTAGTCGCTTTGTTTAGGTAGATGATACGCTCAATACATAGTGCTAATCCTAAGATAAGACACAACAGAACGATACCCATAAATGATGGGCCACCTTCAATAAATTTTTGTTTGATAACTTGGTGAAAAGAAGGGTTTTCAGCAACTTCAGCGCTAGCTTTTTCCGTTGTTGTTTCTACAACTTCTTCTTCAACAGTTTGTGTTTCTTCAACTTGGGCAGTTGTGTCAACTTCATCTTGGGTAATAGCATATGAAACCTGACTTGTGCCTATTGAAAGGGAAATAGTCAGCATAAAAAGTGCTAAGAGATTTTTCATTTTGATATTGTTTTAATTTGATTTAAAATTTTAAGTATCGCAAATCTACATAAATAATTTAAAATACTGCTAGTCAATTTTTTCTCTAATATTACGTTTCCAAAGAGTCTTTATTGTCTTGACAGTAATAAATCTTGAACATGGGTTCTCATCCCTAAACAAAAAAACAGAAATCACTCCAAAGAGTAATTTCTGTTTTTGCGGAAAGGAAGGGATTATTTTATGATCCCAGAAAGGGGAGTTGCAATACGACAAAATCGCTTCGCTTCTTTTTTCTCTTAAATCCCTTTTGGCAAAACAAGTTTACCCAAGGTCTTTAAATAGAAAAAACACCCTTTGGGGTGCTTTTGTCTATTGCGGAAAGGAAGGGATTCGAACCCCCGATACATTGCTGTATACACGCTTTCCAAGCGTGCGCCTTAAGCCACTCGGCCACCTTTCCAATAAGGTTGGTAAATCTACTAAATGAAATTTAATTGGTCAGTTCCCCTCTCAATGAAATTTGCAAAAGCTCCTTAATTTTTTCATCTGAATAACCTTCGCCAATTAAGTACATGAGTTTGGTTAGTGCTGCTTCCGTAGTCATGTCCTTGCCACTAACTACGCCAAGCTCTTCTAGTTTTGAGCTGGTTTCGTAAAGCCCTTGGCTAACACTTCCTGACAAACATTGACTGACATTCAAAATAATTTTGCCGTCTTCTATGGCTTCTTTCAAGGCGTTAATAAACCAGTCTGAAGTAGTGGCATTTCCTGAGCCAAAAGTTTCAAGCACAATGGCTTTGTAAGGCAATCGTAATGTGCTTTCAATAAAATCCTTACTCATATTAGGGAACAATTTTAACACCATAACGTCATTGGATAGTGAGGTATGCACTGTAAACTCCTTATCGGTATGGTCGTAGCTAATAGGGTTGTATTTTATTTGTAAACCAGCCTCGGCAAGAGGTATGAAGTTGGGGCTTTTGAAAGCTTCAAAGTGTTCGGCATTTATTTTAACACTTCTATTCCCCCTTAGTAGTCGGTATTCAAAGTAAACGCAAACTTCAGGCACTTTTCCTTCTGCTGCAATTTCAATGGATGAGATAATATTTTCTTTGGCATCCGTTCGTCTTACACCTATGGGCAGTTGTGCTCCTGTTAGCACCACAGGTTTTTGCAGGTTTTCTAGCATAAAGCTAAGTATTGAGGCGGTATACGCCATAGTATCAGAACCATGAAGAATTACAAAACCATCGTATGAAGTGTATTCTGTTTGTATAATTTTAGCCAATTGAGCCCATACTTCTTGGCTCATGTTTGAGGAGTCAATAGGGGTGTCAATGCTAGTGGTATGTATGTTGATATCAAAGCTATTGAGTTCAGGAATTTGACTTTTAAGTTTTTCTAAATCAAAGGCTTTGAGTCCGCCATCGCCAGACTTGTACATCCCAATTGTTCCGCCAGTATATATAAGTAGTACAGATTTTAAATGTGTCATAATTTAAATAATGTATTAGCATTGTGAGTCGTCTGTTTGGCAATGTCTTCTATATCAATCTCGTAAATATCCGCTAGTTTTTGTGCCATTAAAGGTAAAAATGAACTTTCATTACGCTTGCCTCTATGTGGTGTAGGAGCGAGGTAGGGGCTGTCGGTTTCCAAAATGAGATGTTCTAAAGAAAGCTCTTTTAGGGTCTTGTCCAATCCGCTATTTTTGAATGTAGCAACTCCTCCAACACCCAGCATAAAGCCTAGCTCTATGGCTTTTCTGCCTTGTTCCACAGTACCAGTAAAGCAGTGAAAAACGCCTCTTAGCCTATCGTCATTCACCTCTTCAATAACTTCAAATACCTCATCAAAACTTTCTCGGATGTGAATGGCTACTGGCAAATTGTATTCCTTTCCCCACATGAGTTGTTGACGAAACGCCTCTTTTTGAATGTCCAAAGTGCTTTTGTCCCAATACAAATCGATGCCTATTTCGCCCACCGCTACATACTTTCCTTTGTCCAAATGAGACTTAATGATTTCCAATTCCTCCAAATAGTTTTCCTTTATATCACAAGGGTGAAGACCCATCATAGGAAAGCAATGTGAAGGAAAATCCGTACATAGTTTATGCATAGCATCAATAGTTTCGCTACTGATGTTGGGGAGCAACATTTTGCTCACGCCTTTGTCAATGGCATTTTGAACAACCTGATGCCTGTCGTCATCAAATTGGCTGCTAAACAAATGGGTATGCGTATCAATCAGATTCATAGGGGCAAAATTAGGATAATTTATTTAGCTTTGAACGATGTCTACACCAATGAAAATATTAGTAATTCGCCTGAGTTCTATTGGCGATATTGTATTGACATCTCCTGTGGTTAGAGTACTTAAAAAGCAGCTTAATGCTGAGGTTCACTTCCTTACAAAAAAGACATTTGCAAAATGGCTATCACACAATCCATACATTGACACCATTCACCATTATGAAGATGGAGTAGAGCCTTTGCAGACTGAAGGCTATGATTTTGTAGTGGATTTGCACCACAACTTACGTAGCCTAAAAATAAAACGTGCCTTAAAACTTCCTTCCAAAAGCGTTAATAAATTGAACATAAGAAAGTTTTTACTGACGACTTTTAAGATTAACCTCATGCCGCCCATTCACATGGTTGAAAGAAACATTGCCACCGTGGAGCCTTTGGGCGTAAAAAACGATATGCAGGGCTTAGATTTTTTTATTCCTGAGACAGAATCTTTGCCAAATGCCTTTCAGTTAAAAGAGCCTTTCGTTGCAGTAGTTATTGGTGGGCAACATTCCACCAAAATATTACCAACCTTCAAACTGATTGAGTTGTGTAAGCAGCTCAACCGAAAGTTTGTACTGGTGGGTGGTCCTGAAGATGCTGAGCGTGGACGAGAAATAATAAGCCAAACACAAAATGGCTTGAATGCTTGTGGTGAATTGTCGCTTACCCAATCTGCTTTATTAGTAAAAGGGGCAGAGTTTGTGGTGTCGCACGATACAGGCATGATGCATATTTCAGCAGCATTAAAGAAAAAGATATATTCTGTTTGGGGCAATACGGCTCCACCTTTTGGCATGGTGCCTTATCTGCCAGACCCAGAATCAGTAATCGTAGAAAATAAAGAATTAGGCTGTCGCCCTTGCTCAAAAATTGGTTATGCCAAATGCCCAAGAGGACATTTTAGATGCATGACGGAAATAGATTTATCACCTATTAAGTAAATAAGGCTTTCAGCTCAGAAGCATCTTCTGGCTTCATTCTTCCTGATAAAATAAGACTTAATTGTCGCCTGCGTAATGCACCTTCAAAACGTTCTTTTTCCAAATCAGATTCTGGAGTAATTGAAGGTACTGCAATGGGGTTTCCTAATTGGTCAACGGCTACAAAAGTATAAATGGCTTCATTACACTTTTGACGCCCTTTGGTGGCTTGATTTTCCATCCATACATCTACAAATACTTCCATAGAAGATTTGAAAGCTCTAGAGACTTTAGCTTCCAAAGTTACAATGCTTCCTCTCGGTATTGGCTTTTCAAAAGAGACGTTGTTTACTGAGGCAGTAACTACGATTCTTCCACAGTGGCGATGTGCAGAAATAGCAGCTGCTATATCCATCCAATGGAGAAGTCGCCCTCCCATTAAATTATCTAAATTATTTGTATCGTTTGGTAGAACCATCTCCGTAAGAGTGGCTAAACTTTGTAAAGGTTTTTTAGAAGACATTGTTTAGTGTGTTGATAGAAGCCAAGCACTTGGATTGGTCTTCTTGATTTCGCGTAAAGCCATAATAGCATCGGATGAATTTACGAAGCCATCATAAGAGACTCTATAAAGTCCCGATTTACTTTTGCCTACAATTTTTGAACTTGTAAAGTTTGATTTCTGAAGTTTAGAAATCATTTTTTTGGCGTTTCTTTCAGATGAAAAAGCCCCTGCAATAATAAAGTGTTTTGGCACTTCATTTTCAACAACAGTGGTCATATTATTCTTTGCTTCATAAAAAGATAATACAGCCTCTTCAATATTGTTGGTCGGACTTTCTACGTCAAATGAAGATAAATGAGTAGTTGCAGTTTCTACTGCTTCTACAACAGTTGAACTTGAAGACCCAAATGGGGAAAGATTAGCATAGACAGAATGTATCTTGTCTTTGTTAGAAATTCCCAAAGCACTTACCATAAGAAGTGGAATGAGTACTGCCGCTGCTTTAAGCCAAGGCTTTTTGTTGCTAGGCAAATGAGCTTTATCAATATGCTTGATTTTTTCTTCAAAACGTTCTTGAACAGAAGTTCGCTGAATGGTTGGGTACTGAATAGTGGTAAAGCCATAACTATCAAGCAAGTGGTTTCTTGAGTTTGATTGAACAAATAACACTTTATCGTCAGAAGTTAGCAACAGTGTACCGACTTCATCAATGAATACTTTTTTGTGTAGTGATAAAGATTCGTTTAAATTGAGAACGTATTTGTCCAGTTCTTTTTTCGCTTGTTTGAAGGTAAGTCCTTCACCAACTGCAATTTCATTGACAAGTAATCCGTCGTTATTTTTAAGACTCCTATTGAAAACAATAGACTTCTTTGGAGCAAACATATGATTAGTTCTACTATCGATAAAAGCGGATTCGTAGTTCGCTACAAAGCCACCAAAATCTGGAATAATCACGCAATTATGTTCGCAAAGTAAATCGGATATATGCTTGTTAATGTTTGTTCTCATCGTTTTGCTAAAATATTATTTTCGATAAGCCTACCCAAATCTTTCAATAATTTTTTTCAAATCATCTTTAGTGTCTACTGAATAGGTGTCGTAAGGCGTTATTTTAACCTTGATATTATAGTCGTTTTCTAGCCATCGCCATTGCTCCAATTTTAGCTCTAATTCTTTTGCTGAGGGCTTGAGTTGTGATATTTCCTTCAATATTTCAGGACGAAAAGCATACAGTCCAATGTGTTTATAAAACGTGTTCGCTTTGAATGGGCTATTGACAACCCTATCAAATGATATTGCCATTTCATTTTTATCAAAAAATACTTTTGGCTTATTGTAGTTTTGTAAATCTTCTGTTTGTTCAATGAGTTGTGCCAGGGTAGCAATTTGAGTGTCAGGACTTTCGAAAGCATCAATCAATTGGTTGATTTGTTCCGCTTCAATGAAAGGTTCGTCGCCCTGTATATTAACGATAATGTCAAACTCTTTTGAAACACTTTCACCGACTTCCATACACCTGTCGGTGCCGCTGAGGTGTTGGCCCGAGGTCATACGGACTTCTCCGTTAAACGACTTGACTTCTTCTGCAATTCGTTCGTCATCAGTAGCTACAATAACATCATCTAACTTAGATTTTTTAGCCTGTTCATAAACGCGTTGAATCATACTTTTACCAAGTATATCGGCAAGGGGTTTTCCTGGAAATCGACTAGACTGATATCTGGCAGGTATTACACCGAGCGTTCTCATATGTCAAAACTGAATTTTACTGAATAGGAACGAGGGGGCATCATGTTTGATGGTCTACTTTGATATTCTCTATTAAGAAGATTATTAGCTATTAATGATAAAGATAGCTCGTTTGATAGCTGATAAATTAGTCTAGCGTCAACAATGAAATCACCATCTTTTAATTTTTCTCTTGATTCTGGTATTCCTGGTACTATAGTTTCAAAAACTGGGGATACAAATATATAGTCCACATTTTGCATAAAACTATTGTACCTGAAACTGGTTCCAAAAGATAGTTTATCTTTCTTAAATTCAACATCTAATTTAGCGATGTGTTTGTGTCTGTATTTTAAAAATAGCGTGTTAGAATCTAGCGAGCTGGTGTTGTAATAGTTTAGTTCTAGTCCGTAAATATCTTCGGCATATGTTGCATCAGGATTTTTGGGAATAGCGTTTATGTAGGTATAACCACCTATTAAGTTAATTTCTGTGTTGTTTATTTTGCCGCTGGCAGCAGTTGAAAATTCCATCCCAGAGATTTTTGTGTCACCAATATTTATGGATTTAAAACCAATTCCAAGGTCATCATCAGAAACCTCTTGCCACTGTCCAAAACTAAATTCCATCATATTATCATATTCCATGATAAAAGCCGCGATATCTACATACCCTTGCCATTCTCTAAATTGAAAGCCTTGCTTTATGGCTATTTCTGAGCTCCAGCCTTCCTCAGGTTTTAGTTCAGGATTTTGATAAACGTATATTCCGCCAGAAACTTCGGTTTCAATAAATAGTTCTGCAATGCTTGGAAATCTATATCCTTGTCCTATGGAAGACCTTAAAAAAGTACCTTTTCCAATTTGGTAATTAACACCTGCTCTAAAAACAGGTTTAGCAGCTTTAAATGAATTAATGGAGTCGCCATCAATCAAATACAGTTCACTAGTTTCTAATTTGAATTGCTCGTACCTAGCACCCAGCGATAAATTGATTCTTTTACCAAATTTTTTATCAAACTGAGTAAAAATGGCATGGTTTAATTTGAAGTTTTTCCCATTGAACAATTCGGCTTCAGCATCAACGTATTCGTTCAGTAATCCGCTTGTCCAATTTAACCTTATTGACTCTATACTTTTTTGATATTGGTATTCTGTATAATAGGTTTTGGACTCATTGTCCTGACCATTGGGATCATCTTTGGTGTCGTTATCATTAATAACCCTCATGTACCTTGTCCTTAGATTGTGTTTGTCACCATTATTAGGATTTACATAGGTAAGGAAAGGGTCAACGTTGTAAACATCTCCACTGGTTTTTGTTACGGAACTGTCTAATGGAATGTAGGCTTCATCATAACTTTGCCATATAAGTGCTGAAGCTGTTTCGTTGAATAGGAAATTAGCGTTAACACCATAGGATAGGCCTTCTATTTTTTGGTCTTTATAACGCGTATTAAAATTAAAACGTTTTCTACTAGTTTCTTCACCATATCGGTAGCCTTCATCCTCCAAAAGGAAACCGCCCAATACCAAATCAAGATTGCCAATTTTCTCTTTATGCAAGAAGTCTACACCAAAAATGCTTCTTTTATTTTCTCCCCACCAGTTTAGACTTTCACGACGAGCATCGTCATAGTAGCCTGTATGAAAATTTACTTTTGTTTCTGGCTCATCAGTGGGGTACGCCGTTCGAATATTTATTACACCATTTAAAGCTGAAGAACCATAAAGAGCTGAAGATGCTCCTTTAATAATCTCTACTTGATTTATGTTTTCAGTTGAGATTAAGCTCCATTGAGCCTGTCCAGCATCTCCTGAAATTAATGGCATATCATCAACTAAAACTTGTACCCTAGTACCTGCACCATAACTCCAGCCGCTTCCTCCTCTAATATTGGCTTGTCCGTCTGTAATGTTAACCCCTGGCACTTGGTCGATAGCCGTTTGAATATTAGTCGTATTTTTATTCGAAATAAAAGTGGGTTTAATCACTTCAACAGAAACAGTAGTTTCTTCAATACGTTGCTCAAATTTACCTGCTGAAACAACAACCGTTTCAATGAGCTTAGCATTGTCTGCCATCTTAATAGTTTCTTGCTTTGACTCTCCATTTTTAAGTTGAATATTTCTAACTTCATCTTTAAAACCTATATAGCTAAATGTAATGGTATGTTTTTGTTCTGAAACTGTAAGACTAAAGTTACCGTCAAAATCTGAAGTGGTAACTCCTTTGCCATCTAATAATATGTTAACGCCTATTAGAGGTTCAGAATTAGATTTATCCTGAATTGACCCATAATAAACTTGTGCGTACAGCTGACAACAGTTTAGAAATAATAGGGTAAATACAAACTTAATAAGGGTCATTAAATTAAAGTTTTAGATTTGCAAAGTACAAATTTATTGCCATGACACAAGAACTGATATTTCATATTGGGCTTAGCCAAATTAAAGGAATTGGCCCTATCAATACAAAATAAATAGTCGCTTATTGTGGGGGTTTTGAAGCTGTCTTTAAAGAAAAGCAATCTATTCTTGAGAAAATCCCAAATGTTGGTCCTGTCTTAGCGAGTCAAATTAAAAATAGTTCAGTTCTTTCTAGAGCTGAAAAAGAGTTAGAGTTTATTCAAGAAAATAATATAAAATGTGTGTCTTATTGACGTAACTGGAAAAATTATTTGGCAAAGAAAATATTTAACATTAGACCGTTCGAATCATATTAGCGTGTCTACTATTGATTTTTCTAGAGGAATTTACTTTTTAAATACCGTAAGTAAATCAGAGGTGAGTTCACATAAAATTGTACTCCACTAGTACTGTTTGTTTTTTCATCATTCGTAAAGGTCTCGATTAAATTTTAATTGGGACCTTTTGTTGTTTAAGATATTTTAAAAAAAGGTCATTTGAATATTGAAAAATTATACTTTTGTCAACACAAATACTAATCTAATGTCTACAAAGTACCAAGAAAAAATAGATGCGTTTATGGCAGATGTCATCGCTAAAGACGCACACGAGCCGGTTTTTATTCAAGCCGTTCAAGAAGTGGCAGAAGCCATAATTCCATTTATGGAAAATAACCCTAAGTATAATTCCTCAAAATTGTTAGAACGCATAGTAGAGCCAGAACGAACGATTATCTTTAGAGTTCCTTGGCTTGATGATGAAGGAAACACGCAAGTAAACAGAGGTTTTAGAGTTGAATTTAATTCTGCGATTGGACCTTACAAAGGGGGATTGCGTTTTCATCCATCAGTGAACTTAGGAATACTTAAGTTTTTGGGATTTGAACAAGTATTCAAAAACTCACTTACAACACTTCCTATGGGAGGAGGTAAAGGAGGTTCAGACTTTAACCCTAAAGGCAAGTCGGATAATGAGGTGATGCGTTTTTGTCAATCATTTATGACTGAACTCAGCAGACACATTGGCCCTAACACAGATGTTCCGGCAGGTGATATTGGCGTTGGTGGAAGAGAAATTGGCTACTTATTTGGACAGTACAAGCGATTAAAAAATGAATTTACTGGCGTTCTTACAGGTAAAGGAATCAATTGGGGAGGCTCTTTGATTCGCCCTGAAGCAACAGGCTATGGAACAGTATATTTTGCGCAGAATATGTTAGCTACCAGAGGTGATTCTTTTGAAGGTAAGACTGTTGCAATTTCGGGTTCTGGAAATGTGGCTCAGTTTGCATGTGAAAAAGCAACTCAATTAGGAGCTAAAGTGGTAACCCTTTCGGATTCTTCAGGATATATTTACGATAAAAACGGAATAGATGCTGAGAAACTAGCGTTTATAATGGAACTCAAAAATGTTAAAAGAGGTCGTATAAGAGAATATGCAGAGCAATTCAAATGTGAATTTTTTGAAGGCAAAAGACCTTGGGAAATACAGTGTGATATCGCATTACCCTGCGCTACCCAAAATGAACTTAACGGAGACGAAGCTGCAAAGCTCCTTGCTAACGGATGTATCTGTGTTTCAGAAGGAGCTAATATGCCTTCAACTCCAGAAGCAATAGAAGCATTTCATAAAGCGAAAATATTATTTGCCCCTGGTAAAGCGTCTAATGCTGGCGGTGTTGCAACTTCCGGACTTGAAATGTCACAAAACTCTATCCGTATGAATTGGACCAGAGAAGAAGTAGACGAAAAACTCAAAAGAATTATGAATGATATTCACGAGTCATGTGTGAAGTATGGTACAGAAGGAGATTTCGTTGATTACGTAAAAGGTGCTAACATTGCTGGCTTCGTAAAAGTTGCTGATGCTATGCTAGACCAAGGCGTAGTCTAATCATTGTATCAAAAACTTAAGAGGGAGGCAACTCCCTTTTTTTAATTCTAAGATATATGTACGGAAAATTAAAAACCCAATTAGAAGCTGAATTACAACACATAAAAGATTCAGGCTTATACAAAGAAGAACGTATAATTGTTACTCCACAAAACGCTGATATTTCAGTAAGCACTGGCAAAGAAGTCATTAATTTTTGTGCAAACAATTACCTTGGTTTATCCTCAAATACCGAAGTGGTAGAGTCTGCTAAGCGAACTTTAGACACTCATGGCTTTGGCTTATCATCAGTTAGGTTCATATGCGGAACACAAGACATCCACAAAACCTTAGAGCAAAAGCTATCAGAGTTTTTAGGAATGGATGACACTATATTATATGCTGCTGCTTTTGATGCTAATGGTGGAGTTTTTGAGCCTTTATTTGGTGCAGAAGATGCTATAATTTCAGACTCTTTAAATCATGCATCAATTATTGATGGCGTTCGCTTGTGTAAAGCAGCACGTTACCGTTATGCCAATAATGATATGAATGATTTGGAGCAAAAATTGATTGAAGCTCAATCGCAAAGAAATCGAATTATTGTTACTGATGGCGTTTTTTCAATGGATGGGTATATTGCACAGTTAGATAAAATATGTGATTTAGCTGAAAAATACGACGCACTCGTAATGGTCGATGAATGCCATGCAACAGGTTTTGTTGGAAAGAATGGACGCGGAACACATGAATATCATAATGTTATGGGGCGTGTCGATATCATTACCGGCACATTAGGTAAGGCACTTGGTGGTGCAATGGGAGGATTTACTTCAGCCAGAAAAGAAATTGTTGATATGCTCCGTCAACGTTCAAGACCTTACTTATTTTCAAATTCGTTGGCACCATCGATTGTTGGTTCAGCCATTACAGTATTAGATTTATTAAGCAATTCTACCGAACTTAGAGATAAGCTTGAAGCAAATACATCTTACTTCAGAACTAAAATGAAAGAGGCTGGTTTTGACATTAAAGAAGGCGTTCACCCAATCGTTCCTGTAATGCTATACGATGCCAAAACTTCACAAGTAATGGCTGATAAACTTCTAGAAGAAGGAATATATGTAATAGGCTTTTTCTTCCCAGTAGTTCCTAAAGACCAAGCACGAATTCGAGTGCAGTTATCAGCTGCTCATACTAAAGAACATTTAGACAAAGCCATAGCTGCCTTTACAAAGGTTGGAAAGGAAATGAAAATTATCAACTAAATATCGTTAATAAATTTTTGTTGGATTAAAATAAAAATCCTACTTTTGCCACCCCTTTAGAGTAAGGGGTATAAAATGAACGTTATTAACTAAAACGATCAATAGTGGACACACTAAGTTATAAGACAATATCGGCAAACAAGGAAACATCCAACAAAGAGTGGGTTTTGGTAAATGCTGAAGATATGATTTTGGGTAGATTAGCTTCTCAGGTAGCCTCTATCCTAAGAGGAAAGCACAAAACAAACTTCACACCTCATGCGGATTGTGGGGATTACGTTGTTGTTATCAATGCTGATAAAATCCGTTTAACAGGACAAAAGTGGACGGATAGAGAACACTTTAAGCACACAGGATATCCTGGTGGACAAAAGAGAATCTCACCTAAGGAGCTTTTCGACAGAGATCAGACCTCATTAGTAAAGCAAGCAATTAAAGGTATGCTTCCTAAGAACAAGCTAGGAAGAACTATATATTCAAATTTGTTTGTATACGCTGGAACCGATCACAAGCAAGAAGCTCAACAACCAAAAGAAATTAAACTTAAATCATAACGATGGATACAATTCACACCATTGGTAGAAGAAAATCAGCTGTTGCTCGAATTTATTTGAGTAAAGGCAAAGGAAACATTACTGTTAACAATCGTGAAGCAAAGACTTACTTTAGTACTGCAACACAGTTATACAAACTTAACCAACCATTCAGCTTAGTTGATTTGGAAGGAAAGTACGATGTAAAAGTTAATGTAAACGGTGGTGGTTCAACCGGTCAAGTAGAAGCTATACGTTTAGCTATCTCTCGTGCACTAATTCAGATTAACGAAGAAAACCGTCCAACTTTAAAAGCAGAAGGACTACTTACTCGTGACCCAAGAATGGTTGAGCGTAAAAAACCTGGACAGAAGAAAGCTCGTAAGAAATTCCAGTTCAGTAAACGTTAATATCTTAGGATATTGTTTAGTATCAAAATCTCTCAGACTATACATTATATACTACTGAGAGATTGAGAAGAATTATGAATGTAAACAATTAAAAAATGTCAAAAACAAATTTCAAAGACTTATTAGAATCAGGTGTTCATTTTGGACACTTAACTAGAAAATGGAATCCTAAAATGGCTCCTTACATTTTTATGGAGAAAAACGGAATCCACGTAATTGATCTTAACAAGACAATTATGAAACTTGACCAAACTTGTGCTGCACTTAAGCACCTTGCAAGGTCAGGAAGAAAAATCATGTTTGTTGCTACAAAAAAACAAGCTAAAGAATCTGTTTCAACTCATGCTCAAAGAGTAAATATGCCTTACATTACTGAGCGTTGGTCAGGTGGTTTGCTAACGAATTTTGCTACAATTCGTAAGGCGATAAAGAAAATGAATTCTATTGATAAAATGAAGACTGATGGTACAATCGATACCTTATCTAAAAGAGAGCGTCTTCAAGTATCAAGAACTAGAGATAAACTAGAAAAGAACCTTGGAAGTATTGCTTCTATGAATAGAATTCCTGCGGCATTATTTGTTGTAGATATTCACAGAGAGCACATTGCTATTGCTGAGGCTAAAAAATTAGGTATACCAACATTTGCAATTGTTGATACTAATTCTGATCCTAACTTAGTTGACTTTTGCATCCCTGCAAATGATGATGCAAGCCGTTCAATAGAGAAGATAGTTTCTTTAGTAACTGATGCTATTCAAGAAGGGCTTTCAGAAAGAGAAACAGCTTCTGCAAAGAATGAGGAAAAGCCAAAAGCTAGTAAAGAGAAAGAAGTAGAACCTACTACTGAAGAAAAGTAATAACAATAAATTTTATTTGAATTATGGCAAAGATTACTGCTGCTGATGTAAATGCACTAAGAAAGCAAACAGGTGCTGGAATGATGGACTGTAAGAAAGCTTTGGTTGAAGCTGAAGGAGACATGTCCAAAGCGGTTGATATTTTAAGAAAGAAAGGTCAAAAAGTTGCTGCTAACAGAGCAGACAGAGACGCTGTTGAAGGGGTGGTTATTTCTGCTACTGATGGTAATTTTGGAGCATTAATCGCTCTTAACTGTGAGACTGACTTTGTAGCAAAAAATGAAGGCTTTATATCATTAGCACAATCATTCTTAGATGCTGCAATGGCGAATAAGCCATCAAATCTAACTGAATTAAAAGGCTGTGTTGTTGATGGAATGACTATCGAAGAGAAAATAACAGAACAAACTGGTGTAATTGGTGAGAAACTAGATTTATCATCATATGAAACAGTTGAATCTGCTCAAGTTTCTGCATACATACACGGAGGAAATCGTCTAGCTACATTAGTAGGCTTATCAAAATCTGTTGATGACCAAGTAGGAAAAGACGTAGCTATGCAAGTAGCAGCAATGAATCCTGTGGCTGTTGATAAAGATTCAGTATCTCAAGAAACTATTAATAAGGAGTTAGAAGTAGCTAAAGATTTAGCAAGACAAGAGGGTAAGCCTGAAGAAATGCTAGAAAAAATTGCTATGGGTAGACTTAATAAGTTCTTCAAGGAGAACACCCTATTAAACCAAGAATTTATAAAAGAATCAAAGACGTCAGTGTCACAACACTTGAATAAATTTGATAATGAACTAACGGTGACTGAATTCAAAAGAGTCGGTCTTGGCGTTTAGTCAAAAAACTAATGATTTAAGAGAGTGTTTTTCACTCTCTTTTTTTTGCCTTAAATTTGCGAACTATGAAATATAAAAGAATCCTTTTAAAACTAAGTGGGGAAGCACTAATGGGAGAGAAACAATTCGGTATAGATACTGAGAAACTAAGCTCCTATGCAAATGAAATTAAAAATGTTGTTGACCTAGGAGTAGAAGTTGCTGTTGTGATTGGAGGAGGAAATATTTTCCGAGGCGTACAAGTAGAAGGTGA
Organism: Flavobacteriales bacterium; assembly: GCA_965277895.1. GTDB lineage: Bacteria > Bacteroidota > Bacteroidia > Flavobacteriales > UBA7312. Next base: position 124,883 of record CBDIDR010000001.1, on the reverse strand, counting down.
GGGTTTAGATAGAGTACAAGGAGACTACATGGGTATGCTTGCTACCATCATTAACGGTATGGCCTTACAATCAGCTTTAGAAAAAGCAGAAGTAGAAACGCGTTTACTTACTGCTATAAAAATGGAACAAATTGCTGAGCCTTTTATAAGAAGACGCTCAATGAGGCACTTGCAAAAAGGGAGAGTTGTCATTTTTGGTGGCGGAACTGGAAACCCTTATTTCACAACCGATACTGCCGCTACATTAAGAGCTATAGAAATTGAAGCCGATGTTATCCTTAAAGGAACGCGTGTTGACGGTATATACAGTGCTGACCCCGAAAAGGATAAATCAGCAATTAAATACGATAAAATTTCATTCAAAGAGGTGTACGAAAAAGGCTTGAATATCATGGATATGACGGCATTCACTTTGTGTAATGAAAATAAATTGCCTATTGTTGTCTTTGATATAAATAAAAAACAAAACTTGCTAAAAATGTTACAAGGCGAGTCAATAGGTACTTTAGTTAATTTTTAGATTAAAAAAATGGAAGAAATTCAATTTATAATGGATTGTGCCAAAGAAAAAATGGACGGTGCAATAAAGCATTTGGAAGTCGCTTTTTCAAAAATTAGAGCAGGAAAAGCATCCCCACAAATGTTAGACAATGTAAGCATTGATTATTATGGTGCTCAAACGCCTTTAGCACAAGCATCAAACATCAATACGCCAGATGGAAGAACAATTTCTGTTCAACCTTGGGATAAGTCAATGTTGGAAGTAATGGAAAAAGCCATTATTGACGCTAACTTAGGCTTTAATCCGATGAATAACGGCGAAATGATTATCATTAATGTTCCGCCATTAACAGAGGAACGACGTGTTCAATTGGTAAAACAAGCTAAAGCAGAATCTGAAAACGCCAAAGTGAGTATTCGAAATGCCAGAAAAGATGCTAATGACGATCTAAAAAAGTTAAGCGGTATTTCTGAAGATATTCTTAAAGATTCTGAGTCAGATGTTCAGAACTTAACAAATGACTTTACGTCTAGAATTGAATCCTTTTTCAGTTCTAAAGAAGCAGAGATTCTAACAGTATAATCGTATTTAATAATTCATTAAAAAAGCTCGACAAAATGTCGGGCTTTTTTTTTGCCTCAAAATATTAATCAGTACTTTTACACTCCTTTATATTCGATATGTGGTTAACTATTGCTAAAGTAATTTTAAGATTTCGTTCAGTTTTCATTTGGCTGATTTTGGTGACCACCTATTTTATGATTCAGCAATCCTCAAATGCCAGACTATCTTATTCGATGGCAAACCTTTTACCGAATAAGTCAGTCGAGCAGTTGGATTACAATTTTTTCTTAGAAAAGTTCGGCATAAAAGATAACATCATGATAGTAGGGGTTGATGCCGACTCTTTTTTTGACTACAATAACTTTCAGTCGTGGGAAAAACTACAAAGTGAAATACAAAAGATTGATGGAGTTAAGTCGGTATATTCTATTTCTGATGCGGTAGATCTTCTAAAAGATAAAAAAGAGAAAAAGTTAATAATTGAATCCTTGTTTGATTCTATCGACAATCAATCGCAATTGGATGAGGCCTTTTCCAAGCTAAAAACATTACCGTTTTATAGAAACACTTTATATAATGACAGTGCTTCCGTAATGCTATTGGCACTTGATAATGATTTTATAACAAGCGATAAGCGTATAAATTTAATCGATAGCATAATTGGATTAGGCGATACTTATGAGGCAGAAACCAATAAAGTTATTAGATACTCAGGCTTACCCTATATAAGGACTATTAATTCTGAACTCATCAAGAAAGAAGTTGGTCTATTTATTTTCCTAGCCTTATTCGTAACAGCTTTAATTTTATATTTCTTTTTTAGGTCTGTAAAGGCTATGTTGATTTCTGTAATGGTTGTTACTATAGGTGTAATATGGTCTTTTGGTACACTTGGAATTCTAGATTATAGAATTACAATTCTAACCGCACTAATACCGCCATTATTAATTGTAATTGGTGTTCCAAATTGCATCTTTTTAATAAACAAATACCACAATGAATATAGACGACATGGAAATAAATCTAAGTCATTAGTTCAGATGATTAGAAGGGTAGGAAACATCACTATTCTTACTAATGCAACTACCGCTATGGGTTTTGCGACTTTTGTACTAACATCTAGTAAAGACTTGCGTCAATTTGGACTAGTAGCGTCCCTAAATATTTTTGCAGTTTTCATTCTATCATTATTGCTAATCCCCATAATTTTCAGTTATCTGAATCCTCCAAAAGCAAAACATACCAGTCACTTGGACAGAAAGTGGTTGAACAAACTTATTAAACGAATAACCTACATTGTTCTGAACAAAAGAACCGCGGTATATGTATCCACTATAGCCATTGTAGCTGTGAGTTTTTTTGGCTTATTAAAAATGAATATCGCTGGTAATATTACCGATGATATGCCTAGTGAATCCTCCTTGTATCAAGACATCAAATTTTTTGAAAAGCATTACAAGTCTGTATTACCATTTGAAATAGTCATTGATACCCATAGAAAAAATGGTATTACCAAATTATCAACCCTAAAGCGGATTGATAAATTGAGCGATACTTTGAGTCTTTATTCTGAGTTTTCTAGACCAGTATCTATAATAGATCCTATAAAATTCTCAAAGCAAGCACTTTATAATGGCAATAAGGATTTCTATGAATTACCAAATTCTCAAGAAAAAAGATGGCTTTTAGACTATACCATAAAAAGTGAATCACCTAATGAATGGATGAACTCTTTTGTTGATGAAAACAAGCAGATAGGACGAGTTAGCTTGTATGTAGGTGATATTGGCACTAGTCGTATGAAAGAAATAAAGTTGAAACTTCGTGAGCAGGTAGATAAAATCTTTGATCAAGAGAAATATAATGTTGTACTCACTGGAACCAGCATAGTATTTTTAGAAGGCACATCCTATTTAGTGAAAAATCTATTTACCAGTTTAATGTTGGCGGTTTTACTAATATCCATCTTTATGGCATGGATGTTTAACTCTTTTAGAATGGTAGTGGTGTCCCTTATTCCAAACTTAATACCACTGATAATTACGGCTTCGATAATGGGATACTTTGGTATTTCTATAAAACCTTCTACTATACTCGTCTTTAGCATAGCCTTTGGTATTTCTGTAGATGACACTATCCATTTTTTAGCAAAATACAGGCAAGAGTTAAGACATAGGAATTTTAACATTAAAGACTCTGTTGTTGCTGCCATTAAAGAAACAGGTGTGAGTATGTTTTATACTTCAATTGTATTATTCTTTGGATTTTTTATCTTTATAGCATCTCAATTTGGCGGCACCATAGCTTTAGGCTTGTTAGTTTCGATTACATTGCTCATAGCTTTACTTTCTAATTTGATAGTGTTGCCAGCCTTACTGTTGAGTCTAGAAAAATCATTAATTGTAGAAGCATTAAATGATCCTTTATTAGACGTATTCGACGAGGAGGAGGATATTGAGTTGAAGGAGTTGACCTTAAATAACAAATAATGAAAGGAATAATTTTAGCTGGAGGTTCAGGGACAAGATTGCACCCTTTAACACTAGCGGTTAGTAAACAAGCATTGCCGGTTTATGATAAACCGATGATTTATTATCCACTCTCGACATTAATGTTTTCTGGTATTCGTGAAATACTTATAATTTCTACACCTCACGATTTGCCAATTTTTCAAAGGTTATTAGGCGATGGCTCTTCATTAGGCTGTCGTTTTGAATATAAGGTGCAAGAAGTTCCAAATGGATTAGCTCAAGCTTTCCTTTTAGGAGAAGAATTTATTGGAAACGACAAAGTATGTTTAGTATTAGGGGATAATATTTTCTACATGAAACGTAAAATCGTTGAAGCATGTGTTGATGTAGAAGGAGCAAAAATATTTGGTTATCACGTCAATGACCCAGAACGCTATGGAGTTGTGGAATACGATGAAGACAATAATGTAATTAGCATTGAAGAAAAACCAAAAGAACCAAAATCCAATTATGCCGTTCCAGGATTATATTATTACGATAATGATGTAGTGGAAATTGCAAAAAACATAAAGCCATCAGCCAGAGGTGAGTATGAAATTACGGATGTAAACTCAGAATATCTCAAGAGAGGGAAACTAAAAGTGCAATTGTTAGGTAGGGGCTCAGCCTGGTTAGATACGGGAACATTTAGGTCTTTAATGCAAGCCAGTCAGTTCGTACAGGTTATAGAAGACAGACAAGGTCGAAAAATAGGTTGTATAGAAGAGGCTGCTTATAAAATGGGCTTTATCGATGACGAACAACTTAAGAAATTAGCAGAGCCATTACTCAAAAGTGGTTATGGCGATTACCTCTTGTCATTAATAAAATAATTATGAAATCAATTGATGAATTAAGAACATTAGTCGAGCAGGAGTTGCTGAGCTTGAAATACCCAAGTACACCAGCTGATTTATATGCTCCAATAGATTACATATTGTCATTAGGAGGTAAGCGAATGCGTCCCATTCTTCTGTTATTGTCTTATCAATTGTACAACAAAGATGTTAAGGCAGCATTACGACCAGCCATAGCTATTGAAGTCTTCCATAATTTCACATTACTTCATGACGATATCATGGATGAAGCACCCGTTCGACGTGGACAAAGTACCGTTCATACAAAGTGGAATGAGAATGTTGCTATTCTTTCAGGTGATGCTATGCTCATACAATCTTATCAGTATTTGTCAGAGCTTCCAAAAGAAAGCTTAATAGAATGCCTTTCAGCATTCAATACCATGGCACTCAAAGTATGCGAGGGACAACAGTACGATATGGACTTTGAAATACAAGCAGAAGTAGATTTGAAGTCGTATTTGAAAATGATTGAATACAAAACAGCCGTATTGCTAGGTGCATCATTAAAAATGGGAGCGATAATTGGAGGAGGAGCTAAAGAGGACGCCGACAACCTATATGAATTTGGACGTAAAATTGGCATCGCCTTTCAGTTAAAAGATGATTTACTAGATGTCTTTGGCGACACCAATGCTTTTGGAAAACAATTGGGAGGAGACATCATAGCCAATAAAAAAACATGTTTATACCTCAAAGCATTATCACTTTCTGATGGTAGTGAAAAAATGGAACTCGTAAATTTATACAGCTCAGAAACCATCAATTCGACTGAAAAAGTAGAGAAGGTAAAGCAGATATATGCATCTTTAGAAATAGAGACCCATATCAACGAACTCATCAATGAGTATTACGAAAATGCAATGAAGTCATTGAATGCTATTAGCAAAGATACTTCTGAACTTGAAAAGTTTGCTGCACTTCTGAAGATTAGAGAAAGCTAAATCTCAAAATTTCACCTTCAAAATTGCTTAAGATTAAGGCTAAAAAATAAATAAAATTCAATAGTTTTGTCATAACCATAAAATCTGATGGCAAATAAATTTTCTTTTCTAGGAGCTATTCATACGAACATGATTGAAATCATGTATGACAAGTATGTTGAAAACCCCGAATCTGTTAATGAAGAATGGAGAAACTTTTTTACTGGATTTGATTTCGCTAAAGAAGTATATTCCGAAGAAGATGAAGTCCCAGAAACTTTTAAGAAGGAATTTCAAGTAATAAATCTTATTGACGCTTACAGAAAAAGCGGACACTTATTCACTCATACTAATCCTGTTCGTGAAAGAAGAAAGTATACGCCAACATTAGATATTGAAAACTTTGGTTTAGACCAATCCGATTTAGACACGGTCTTTCAGGCAGGCACTCAAATAGGTATAGGACCATCTTCTTTGAGAGATATAGTGGAACACCTCAAGGTGGTTTACTGTCAATCGATAGGAGTAGAGTACATGTACATTCGTAAACCTGACCAGGTAGAATGGATTAAAAATCGCCTACATAAAAACAGCAATACCCCTAACTTTAAGCTAGACGAAAAAAAGCAAATCCTTCGAAAACTAAATCAAGCAGTAGCCTTTGAAAATTTCTTACATAAGAAGTTCGTTGGTCAAAAACGTTTTTCATTAGAAGGAGCAGAATCACTCATACCTGCTTTGGATATCCTCATAGAAAAAGGAGCGGAATTAGGTGTGGAAGAGTTTGTTATGGGTATGGCACACAGAGGAAGGCTAAACGTCCTTGCTAATATTTTTAATAAGACATATAGAGATATTTTCTCAGAGTTTGAAGGCAAAGAATATGAAGATAATTTATTCTCAGGAGACGTAAAATACCACCTCGGTTTTACGTCAGAACAAGTTTGCAATAACTCCAAAAAAGTAAAAATGTCGCTTTCGCCAAACCCCTCACACTTGGAGGCGGTTGACCCAGTAGTGCAGGGAATAGCACGAGCGAAAATAGACCAACAATACAAAGGCGACAACTCGAAGGTAGTGCCTATCCTCATTCACGGAGATGCCGCACTAGCCGGTCAGGGTGTTGTCTATGAGGTAATTCAAATGGCTCAATTGGACGGATACAAAACCGGAGGAACCATACATATTGTTGTAAACAATCAGGTAGGCTTTACTACTAACTATTTAGATGCCCGTTCAAGTACTTACTGTACGGACATAGGTAAAGTTACTTTATCACCCGTTTTTCATGTTAATGGTGACGATGTAGAAGCGGTTGTTCATGCTATGCAAATTGCTACCGAGTACCGTCAAAAATTCAACAAAGACGTATTCATTGATTTGCTGTGCTACAGAAAGTACGGACATAACGAAGGGGATGAGCCACGTTTTACTCAGCCTAAGTTGTACAAGGCTATCAGTAAACATCCTAATCCAAGAGAAATATACAACCAAAAACTTATTAGTGAAGGTGTCGTAGTAGCGAATATCGTTAAAGAGATGGAGCATGAGTTCAAGCAATTGCTTCAAGATAGATTTGACGAATCAAAAGAAATAGAAAAGGCAGAAATTACGCCTTTCATGAAAGCCGAATGGCAAGGCTTTAGAAAATCTAAAGATGCTGACTTTGTTCAGTCACAAGACACTGCTGTAAAGTTAGAGGTACTAAAGGAAGTCGCTTCCAAACTGTATAATGTTCCCGAAAAAGATACCTTATTCAAAAAGACCCAACGTTTGCTAAACGACCAAAAGAAAATGGTAGAGGAAAGCAACCAATTGGATTGGGGAATGGCAGAGCTTCTAGCTTATGGCACGCTATTGCATGAAGGACATCCTGTGCGAATTAGCGGTCAAGATGTTGAGAGAGGAACCTTTTCACACCGACATGCCGTTTTAAAAGTGGAAGAATCCGAGAGGGAGATAATCCCACTTAATGCCGTTAACCCTACTGTGAAATTTGAGGCTTATAATTCACTCTTATCAGAATATGGTGTGTTAGGCTTTGATTATGGCTTTGCTATGGCGAGTCCAAACTCATTAACCATTTGGGAAGCACAGTTTGGTGATTTCAGCAATGGTGCTCAAATTATGATTGACCAATTTATTTCGGCAGCCGAAGACAAATGGAAGACCTATAACGGACTAGTAATGCTCTTGCCGCACGGCTATGAAGGGCAAGGGGCAGAACATTCTAGTGCTAGAATGGAGCGATACCTACAGATGTGTGCTTTACACAATATGCAAATTGTGAATTGCACTACGCCAGCTAACTTCTTCCATGTTTTAAGGCGACAGCTCAAGCGAGAATTTAGAAAGCCTTTAGTAGTGTTTACGCCAAAAAGTTTATTGCGTCATCCATTGTGTGTTTCTACTCTTGAAGACTTGTCTACTGGACGTTTCCAAGAATTGTTTGACGATGAAGTCGTGAAGCCATCAGAAGTTAAAAAGGTCGTATTCTGTAGTGGAAAACTATACTATGAACTTTTCCAAGAACGCGAAAAGTTAGGGCGAAAGGATGTAGCTTTAATCCGATTGGAGCAACTGTACCCCTTGCCAGAACAAAAGATAAACGACCTACTTAAGAAGTACGATACCAAACAATTGATATGGGCTCAGGAAGAGCCACGAAATATGGGTGCTTGGACTCATATTTTAAATCGATTAAGACACATTCCCTTTGAATTAGTTTCTAGAAGGGCAAGTGCTGCAACAGCTAGTGGTTCACCTAAGTTTGCAGCTACAAGACAACGATTAATAATTGAAGAAGTTTTTAAATAGAATATTATGCTATTAGAAATGAAAGTTCCTAGTCCAGGAGAGTCCATCTCCGAAGTTGAAATTGCTCAATGGTTGGTAGAGGACGGTGACTATGTAGAAAAGGATCAAGAAATTGCTGAGGTAGATTCAGACAAGGCCACTTTGGCTTTACCAGCTGAAGAAAGTGGCACCATAAAATTGGTAGCTGAAGAAGGCGATACTGTTGCTGTTGGTCAAGTCGTGTGTATTATTGATACGGATGGCGTTGGCGAAGCTAAGCCAAGCTCAACAACACAAGAAGCTAGCCCACAAGTTTCGGCTCCTGCACAGGCAACTAAGCCAGTGGACGCTAAGGCTACACCACTTGCAAAAGCCATCATTTCTCAGAACGATTTATCGGCAAAAGACGTTAAAGGCTCTGGTGAAGGCGGAAAGATTTTAAAAGAAGACGTTATAGAAGCTATGGCATCTGTAAAGACCGATGGCCCTCGAGGTACAGAGCGTAAGAAGATGTCTATGCTCAGAAGAAAGGTTGCTCAACGATTGGTATCCGTAAAGAACGATACTGCTATGCTAACTACTTTCAATGAGGTAGATATGTCGGCTATTTTTGCTATCCGTAAAGAATACAAAGAGGTTTTTAAAGAAAAATACGGTGTAGGTTTAGGCTTTATGTCTTTCTTCACTAAGGCGATTACTACTGCCCTTAAAGAATTTCCTGACGTAAATGCACAGATTGATGGTAAGGATGTCATTTACCACAACTATGCTGACATTAGTATTGCAGTAAGTGCCCCAAAAGGCTTGATGGTGCCTGTTATTCGTAATGCAGAGCTTATGAACTTTAAAGAGGTTGAAAGCGAAGTAAAGCGATTAGCCATTAGAGCAAGAGATGGAAAAATTACACCAGACGAAATGCTTGGCGGCACCTTTACCATTACCAATGGTGGAGTGTTTGGCTCTATGCTTTCAACACCTATTATAAACCCACCACAATCGGCGATATTAGGGATGCACAATATTGTAGAACGCCCTATGGCTGTGAACGGTAAAGTAGAGATTAGGCCCATAATGTATGTAGCACTTTCCTATGACCACCGTATTATTGACGGTAGAGAATCGGTTGGCTTCTTGGTAAGAGTAAAAGAATGCTTGGAAGACCCAACGACTCATTTACTTGGCGGAGACGTTAAGAAGTCTTTAGGACTATAAATTTAAAAAGCCAGTGTTTAGCTGGCTTTTTTATTTACTCTTTCACCCATTTATAGGTGTTTTCTTCGGTTTTTAAGAGGTAAATCCCCTTGCTGAATGAGTTAATATCAATGTCTTTTTCATTACCATTCCATAGCAATTGCCCTTGCATATTAAAGATACTTTTTTCTGATGTACTGCTAGTATAAAGCACTGTTTTTCAGGGTTGGGGTAGGGCTGAGTATCTGAATCTTCATTTAATGAAAGATTTTCAATTCCTCCATTTATTGTTTTATATATTTTTTTTTGAGAAATAGCATAGCCATTGTTGGAGTCGTACATTTCAATTTTATTTATGGCTTTTGGAAATTTTGTAGAATGCCAACTTTCACCTCCATCGATTGTGCCTAATATTATACCACTATGCTGTCTAAAATCATTTGACCCTTCATATATTCCTCCTCCAACAAACCAATTATTTGCACTTACTATGTACATGCTTCTTAGTTCTCGACTAGTCATTGTGCTTACCTCTTTAGGTAGTAAGTCAGTATCGATACTAATAAAGTAGCCATTTGTGCCGACACCATAAATAACGCCATCTTTGAATGCGATACATTTTATTACCTCGTTATTTGATAGCACATTCACAGTTTTGTAGCCAATACCTTTATTCTTAGAAAGACGAACTTTTTGATAGGTCGTTCCTGTGAAGTCATATTTTTCAGTAGTAGTAAAAACAACAGTATCTTCATTTCTATAAAAAGCCTCTCTATATCTTAAGCCTGTTGGATTAATGGATTTCCAACTTACTCCCATATCATAAGAGGTTTTATGATTTGCACCTATGACGATAGTACTATCTTTCAAAAATTCTATTTCATTATGGTCGCAAAATCCGCAAATACTTCCGTGATTAATACTATCTCCCATAAATACTTTGGTTACTCCATCAGAACATGTAAGAGCAAAGGTTGAATCATTTAATACAGCACCTCCTCTTATGTATGGACCACGTACTCCTTCATGATCTTTATGATAAACTCTAATATGTTCCCAACTCTTACCACCATCCGTTGTTTTTAAAACTAAACCAGTTTGATAATCGTTTATTAAGTTTCTACTAGAACCAAAAAAGAATATAGCGTCTTCATTCAAAATGTGAATATCTGTAAAGAATAAATTTTCATTCAAATCTGGGGTAATATCAAACCATTGAGAAAAAGAAAGGAATGGAACTAAAAGTAAAGCTATTAGATAAACTTTTTTCATGCTTAATAAGGACTAATACCATTGAACATTTATGCTCAATTGTTACGCGAATATACTAAAATGTGGAGTATTAATGCATAAGATGCACGTCACCGAGCTTCACTTGGTTGTGCTTTGCACCATTGTATTTTGCCTTCCATGAATATACACCTACTGGGCAAAGTTTTCCTTTAAAGGTGCCGTTCCAACCTACATTTACATCATTGGAATAAAAAATAACCTCACCCCATCTGTCCATAATCCAAAATTCAAATGAATCGGTACAACCCATATACGGAACAAATTCTTCATTCAGTTGGTCACCATCTGGGGTAAAGGCGTTGGGAGCATAAAACGGAATACTGCTCACTGGTTTTATTTCTCTGTTAAATGAGTTTTCGCAACCAAACTCATTAATGAGTTTTAGATTTATTTGATACTGACCTACTTCATCATAAGTGTAGCTAGTTACCGTATCTTCCGAGCTAACAAAACCATTGCCAAAGTCCCACATTAAGGAATCGTAATCTGTAGAAAAATTAATGATTTGTATGCTCTTATCGCAATGTCCAATCTCATCAGGTTCAGTAATAAAATTAGGGCTTGGCACATCCAAAACGTTGAGGTAATTGGATAAGGTAAGGCTAGTACTACAACCGAGTTGAGTAGTCACCTCTAGCGTTACGCTATAACGACCAGTATTGGGAATGCTAACATTTGAGGAAACACCATTGGACTCTTGTCCGTTTACTGTCCACTCCCAAGAAACTATTGGGTCATCGCTTTGCGGTGTACTGGCATCGTTCAGTTGAAAACTTGCAGGCGGGCAAGAGGAATCGTTGGGTGTGCTAAAACCAACTATTGGCAAAAATTTGCTTTCTACATTTATTTCATCCGAATAATTACAGCCATTAGGGCTTGTTACATTTACACTGTATACACCTTCGCTATCTACAGAAATACTTTGTGTGGTTTCATTGGTATTCCATAAGTAGGCAGTAGCTAGTCCGCCAGCATCGAGAACAATATCCTCCATGCCTTCACAAAAATCAACATCTGGACCTAAGGAAAAATTAAAGTCATCTATACTAATAGTAACGCTTACGGTATCTCTACTGCCACAATTTCCATCGCCCATAACGGTATAGGTAGTGTTTTCAGTAGGTGTAGCTATAGGACTATCCGATGAAGGGTTATCTAAAGTACTTGCTGGTGACCATTCGTAGTTTAGTCCACCACTTACATTTAAGTCGATAGATTCGCCAGGGCAAATGGTGGTTGGATTAGTAATGGTAAAAGTAGGTTCATTTGTAGCATCGGTATATATCTCAATATCACCATAAGACATTTTTTGACTTCCATTACTGCCTGTTCCTGTGTAATCAATATCGATATATATACTGCTTTGTTGAACGTAGTCTGTACTTGATGGGTCCATAGAGTTTCCTTCAACTGGAATACCTGTAAGCCCATAGACATAATCTTGTCCAGCAATATTGTTATATCCTGAAAAACGGAGAGCATCACCTGAGGCCCAAATAATTTTTTCGCAATCAAAACCGCTAGAAGTTTGTCTATTTCCTAAGGCGACACCACCTGCTGTATTGTCGGCATCGGCAGGGGAGTTGTAATTACCAACATAATATTGTTTTGACATATTCCATGTGCCAGAGTTGTTAACGTATTCAAACAGTCGAGAGCTGTGTGCTCCTGGCGTAAATAAATCGCTCCACCCTCCAAAAGCTCCCCATCCACCTTGTACTTTTTCACAGACGTACATTTTGCCATCAGAACTTATAGTAATATCTGAAATAGGGTAGGATGCACCAGATATCATAGATACAAAAGATCCCATATTATCTTCTAATTCGAAACATAAAGATTCGCTACCACTAAAATCACCTGTATTGTCCAAACTTACAGACCAAACTGAATTATTAGGAGCACTAGCATCACTTAAAGAATTGTCTTCAGTCCATCTAGAAAAAAACACTTTAGTAGTGCCATTTTCTTCATGTACTGCAATTCCCCAAACAGCCTCTCCATGTCCACTAAAGGTGCCGAGAGGGGTATTATCTGAATTGAATGGGTCGAAAGTAGAGAGCAGATTACCATCCATATCAAAACGATAAATGTTACCATCTTCAAAATTGGTAATGAACAATTGATTGTTCCATTTATCATAAGCAATATTTCCTAATCCGTTCCCTTGGTTGGGAATTTCATTTGCACCATTTCCAGTAAATATAAAGGGAGTAACTACCCAAGTGTTTGCATCCATTTTATAGACCCCTCCATCGCCTGCAGAGCCCGCAGAAGTAGAGGCAGAACCACCAGATGAAATTGTTTTTGTGGCTGTGAAGTATACGTTTTTCTCAGCGTCTATAGTAATGCCAAATACATCGCCCATATTAGTGCCTTTCCACGAGTCAGCAGCAGTGGGGTCAGCTGGTGTATGAAAAGTTGTTGCCCAATTCAGCCCTAAAGGAGCAGAAGCATTATTTTCAGTATCATAAATGGTGAAAGAATCATAAGTGCCAGCAGCACCACTCCAATGGGTAATAATTCCCATTCCATTGGTCAGCGGTTGTGCTATACTTGAAAATGAACACATAGCAATCACCGCAAAAGCACTGAAAGTGTTAAGGTTAAACATACTAAAGGTTGGTTAATGAACTTGTTTTAAAAGTACAAAAAAATCGGACAAGTTTGGAAATTATCCAGTTTTAAAAAGCCAAATGCTTACAACTTCAACTAATAAAATAGGGTTATTTGCTTGAGAAGAAATAGCGAATATCTAAAGTAAAGTAGTTTCCTGAAATATCAAGATATTTGGAGTCATCAGCCGATGGGGCTTCGGTATTAAAGGCGTTTGTGCCATCGTCATATTCTGGAAATGAACGTGCAGTATTCTTCCAAGGCCTGTGGAAGCTCGCTCCAAAATAGAACATGCCTTGTTTTGCTGTGCGGTACTCTACGCCTAAGTTTGCCACAAATGCTGTTTGCATCTTTTTTCGTCGTGAGGTACTCACAAAGTAGAATGGATTGTTTTCACCAAAGCTGATAATATCTGAGGGGAAAACATTAAATGAATTTCCAAAAGAGGTATTTAAATAGTATTGCTCGGCTATTCGAACATAGGATAATAACTGAATGGGAAATTCGTAAGATCGTAAAGTGAATTTAGAATTATCGTCGAGATTAATAGAGCTGTTATTTAGGGTGAAATTGTAACGTCTATTAACAAGGTTTAATCCGCTTTCTAATGAGAAGGTATTGCTGAAGTTATACCTTATAACCATACCTAAAGATTGTCCAAATCGTGGTGAAAGCTCTGAGTTGTAGCCGTCTTGCCAGTCGGCGGATTCATCGCCAGCATTAAAATAGGCGGCGGGGATAATGGGTTTAAATTGTAAGCCGAAGGTAAACTCATCGATGGTATTTTGTGCCTGCATTAAGAATGGCAGAACACAAAAACTTATGAGGAGTTTTTTAATCATTATCGGCTACAACTTCAACAATTTCTTCTGGCATTTCTCTTTTCAACATGCCTTCTATTCCAGATTTTAGTGTAATTGTAGAGGATGGGCAGCCACTACATGCCCCTTGTAATGAAACGGTTACAATTCCTTTTTCGAACTTTTTCAGTGAAATAAAACCACCGTCTTGCTCTACTGCTGGCCTTACATATTCATCCAATAAATCAGCAATTTTTTTCTCTATATCAGAAAATTCTCTGACCAATTCTTCTTTATGAGTAACAGTCTTACTCTTTTTAGGAGAGGCATTTTCGTTAATTACGGTGCCACCATCTACTAGGTAGTCACGCATAAATTCTCGCATCTCTACAATAATATCATTCCATTCGATGCCATTATCTTTTTTGGTAATAGATATAAAATTATTGCTTAAAAATACTTTGTCAACAAATGGAAATCCGAAGAGCTCTAGTGCAAGGGGTGAACTGCTTGCTTCAGCTCTGTTATTGAACTCATAGATGTTTTGATCAACTAAAATTCTATTAGCCACAAATTTCACAACTAATGGATTTGGCGTTGACTCAGCGTATAGTGATGTTGGTATTTTGGTCATTTATTGTTTTTATGCAAAGTTAAGTCATTCTTTTATCTTTGAAAATAAAATCCATGGCATTAATAAAGAGTGTAAACGGTAAAAGCCCTCAGATAGGTGAGGATGTGTATTTAGCAGAAAATGCTACCGTTGTTGGCGATGTAGTAATGGGAAATCAATGTAGCGTTTGGTTTAATGCCGTTATTCGTGGAGACGTTCATTATATTCGAATAGGTAATAAAGTAAATATCCAAGATGGGGCAGTTATTCACTGTACATATCAAAAGCATCCTACCGAAATTGGTGATAATGTATCTATTGGACATAATGCTTTGGTGCATGGTTGTAAAGTGATGAACAATGTGCTAATTGGAATGGGAGCTATCGTTATGGATGGTGTAAGGGTTCATAGCAATTCTATTATAGCTGCAGGAGCGGTAGTTTTAGAAGGAACTATAGTTGAAAGTGGTTGTATATATGCTGGAGTACCTGCAAAAAAAGTAAAAGAATTGAGCCAAGAGCAAACGGCAGTACTCATTGAAGGTATTGCTGATAATTATGTGATGTATTCGTCTTGGTTTACGACTTAAGTTTTACTTCCTCTAGTCGAATATCTTCACCAAAAAAGAATTTTGCCGATTGCTCGAACGAATTGGTGTAATCTGAAACAAAAAAGTGGTGTTCTGCCTTTTTATCACTTAATAGCTTTTTCTGCTCTAAAATTGTCTTTATATGTTTTGCGACTTCGCTTGCAGAGTCAATAATTTCGACCTTATCGTCGTAAAAGTTTTCTATGAGGTTTTGTATCAAGGGGTAGTGGGTACAGGCTAAAATTAATTGCTCAATGTCATTTAGCTCTTTATGATTTAGATAGTTATGAATAATGACGTCACTAATTTCACCATCAATAAATCCTTCCTCTATCATGGCAGCAAGTAGAGGAGTGGCTAAGGACTTTACATTTGCATTTTTATTTTTATCTCTAATCTTTTTAGGATAAATGCCTGAATTTATAGTGCCTTTTGTTCCAATTATACCAATATTAGATTTGGTGTTAGAAGATGTTAATCTATCCACAACAGGGTCAATGACGTTGACTACTTCAATGTTAGGGCATGTTTTAATAACTGTTTCATGAGCTAAAGAAGAAGCTGTGTTGCATGCGATTACAATCATTTTACAGCTTTTATTCTTTAGAAAAGTAGAAATATTCTGAGAGAATTCTTTTACAGATTCTTCCGATTTATCGCCATAGGGCAGGTGTTTAGTATCACCAAAATAGAGTATACTTTCATAGGGCAAGAGTTTGCGAATAGCTTTAGCTACTGTTAGCCCTCCAATGCCAGAGTCAAAAATGCCTATTGGATTATTTTTATTCACCTTTCTAAGATAGCACAAAAAAAGCAGTTTGAAAGAATCCAAACTGCTTTAAGAGATTATGTTGTTTTATTATAGTCCTAATTTTGACTTAACGAGTGAAAGCACATTTTCACTTTCAGCAGCGTATAAAAAGCTTCCTGAGCCTGAGTCAAAGATAAAGGTATAATTACCTTCTTTTGCTACATTGTCGATAGCCATCATTGCTTTGTCTCTAATAGGGGTAAACAGTTCAGCTTCTTTTTCACTTAAAGACTGCTGAGCATTTTTTTGGAACTCAACTACACGTTGCTGAATGCTTTCAATTTCACGGATTTTATCCTCTTTAATCACATCGGTATAGCTTGTTTCGTTTTGCTGATATTCTACTACTTTCTTCTCATATTCGGCCTGCATAGCTGATAATTGAGATTCAAGTCCTTTAGCATAGGTTTGTAATTCTTCTTGCATTTCAATGCTTTCAGGCATCATTGCTAAAAGTTCATTTGAGTTCAAGTAGCCAAACTTTTGGGCTTGTGCCGAAAGTATAAATCCTACACAAACCATAAGGGTTAAAAGTACTTTTTTCATTTTTTTATAGTTTTAATTATTATTTATATCCTAACATTTTTAGGATGTCATCACTTTTGTCGAGGTCTGGGTTGCTAAATAGCATTATCAGATTACTTGACTTGTCAAAGATAATATCATATCTTTTTTCATTTGACAAATCTTGTATAGCGTTATACACTTTATCTTGTATAGGCTTCACAAGTTCTGTTCTTTTTTTGTATAAATCTCCTTCAGGACCAAAGCGTTTTCTTTGTAGTTCTTTGGCATCCTTTTCTTTATTTATGATTTCACTCTCTCTTTTGTTTTTCATTTCTTGAGTGAGCAATATTTTATCTGCTTGGTACTTTTTATATAGCACATCTATTTGCTGATATACTTCTTCAATTTCGGATTGCCAGTTGACAGATAGTTTTTCTAATTGGTCTTCAGCAGAAGCGTATTCTGGTATTCTTTCGAGAATATAATCAGAATCAACATAGGCAAATTTTTGTGCCTGACTTACAGACGCAAAACAAACTAGTGCTATTAGAATTAACTGTTTCATAGTGGTGTGCTAAAATATTAAAATTGTTGGTTAATTGAAAAGTGAAATTGACTTCCATTTGCGGATGGTGAGCCTATCACTTCATCAAATCCATATCCCCAATCTACTCCCATAATTCCCATCATTGGAATCATCATTCTAATCCCAACACCTGCAGAACGTTTTATATCAAACGGATTAAAGGTGTTTGAATTGTTCCAAGTGTTTCCTGCCTCTAAAAATGCTAAAGCAAATATAGGCGACTGTGGATTTAATGATAACGCATAACGGAGCTCTAAAGTATATTTGTTATAAATCGTTGCTCCATCTGTTGGCGAGAGTGAATTGTTTTCATATCCTCTTAGGGCAATAACTTCTCTTCCGTCAACGGCATAACCGCTAAGACCATCTCCACCAACATAAAATCGTTCAAATTGTGATAATGACTCTTCACTATTATATTTCCCAATAAGCCCGTATTCTAAGTTGGTTTTTAATACTAGCTTATCTGCTAAAGCAGTAAACCAGTTTGCACCAATATTCCATTTGTGATATTCTACCCATTTACTAGCATCAAGTGGATCTGGACTGCTTTCTTCTCCATCAAAAAGAGAATAAGGTGGTGTCATCTGAACGGATAACTTCATGTTTGATCCTCTTCTTGGGAAAGTAGGTTGGTCAACAGAATTTCTGCCTAGTACAAATGAGTACGACATATTGTAATATGTGCCATCAATGAAGCTGCCGAAGCTGTAGTTATCAACTAAGTATTTCTTTAAACTTACATTTTGGTACAGAGTAAAGAAGTCATCAGGCCACTTTAGTCGCTTTCCTAATCCTAAAGAAAGTCCTGTCACTTTAAATGTACCGCTATTTTCTTCATCCTCATCGCTACTAATTCCGTTTGAGGTGATAGAATGGTATGCTCCTACTGTCAATGAGTTAGGTTTTTTACCTCCTAGCCATGGCTCAGTAAAGGAAACATTATAAGACTGAAATAGCCTTCCGTTTGAAGTTGCTGAAATACTGAATCGTTGTCCATCTCCTGAGGGAAGGGGTAGCCATGCCTCTTTATTGAAAATGTTTTTTGCTGAAAAGTTATTAAAGGATACTCTAAAAGTTCCAATAACTCTATCCGCACCATAACCACCTTGTAGTTCAATTTGGTCTGATGATTTTTCTTCAACGATATAGGTAAGGTCAACCGTTCCATCTTCTTGACTTGGCTGAACATCAATATTTAATTTTTCTGGGTCGAAATAGTTCAGCGTTGCAATTTCTCTTTGAGAACGCATGATGTCAGAACGGCTAAACAGGTCGCCAGGTTTTGTGCGAATTTCTCGCATTATAACGTGGTCATTAGTTTTAGAGTTTCCACTTACCGATACTCTGTTTACTCGAGCTTGTAAGCCTTCGTAAATTCGGACTTCAATATCGATAGTGTCGTTTCGAATTTCTGTTTCTACAGGCGTTACTTGTGAGAAAAGATAGCCGTTGTCTAGGTAGATAGAGTGTATGTCTTTACTGTCGGGGCTTCCTAATATTCTACTTTCCAATACACTTTGGTCAAAAATATCGCCTTTTTCAATAGCTACTATTTCTGCAAGTTCCTCATTGGTATATTTAGTGTTTCCAACAAAATTGATATCGCCGAAGTAGTAGGTTTTTCCTTCAGAAATATTAAGTTTTACGTTTAGTAAGTTTTCTTCTGGATCAAAGGTGATGCTATCGTTATTGATTTTGGCATCTCTTAAACCTTTTTCATTGTATTTTTCAATAATAAGTTGCTTATCATTTTTGAAGGCTTCCTCTAGATATTTTGAGGATTTGAAAATTCTAAAAAACTTCTTCTCTTTAGTATCTTTCATCAATCGCTTAAGACGTTTCTCAGTAAATGCTTCGTTTCCGGCGAACTCAATACTTCCAATCTTTACTTTATCGCCTTTTTCAATATCGAGGACGAGTATAACATGGTTTTTAGTTACCGTATCTTCAATTTCGTTTATTTCTGTAGTAACGTTTAAAAAGCCTTTTTCTTTGTAGTAATCGGATACAATATTCTTAGTATTGATAATTACATTTTTGGTAATGATTTTACCTCTTGCTAGCTTAATTTTTTCTCTTATGGCATCAATTTCTGATTTTTTAATACCCTCAAATTTGAACTTGGATAGCCTAGGTCTTTCTTCTAAATAAAGGGTTAGGAATATGGTATTTCCCTGTGTAGAGCTAACTTTAATTTGTATGTCGGAAAACAAGCCTTGTTCCCATAGTATTCGGCTAGCTTTTGTCAGTGCATCGCCTGGAACTTCAATTTTAGAGCCTATTTCTAAATTTGATATTTGTATTAGGGTTTTGTGGTCTAAAAACTTTGTGCCCTCAATGGTTATTCCACCAAGAACGTATTCTTTTGGACTTGAATAATCGAAATTTTCTGAGCCATTAGAAATGTTTATCTGAGCTATACTCAGATGAGATATCAAAAAGGTGAATATTAATATAGAGATACTTTTTTTAAGCATTTTCTTTTTCTATTTGTTCACTTGTTTTCCCAAATCGTCTTTCTCTAGATTGGAAGTCTATAAGGGCTTCGTATAGGTTTTCACGCCTAAAGTCTGGCCACAAAATTTTTGTGAAATACAGTTCTGAGTATGCAATTTGCCACATTAAAAAATTACTTATTCTCAGTTCTCCACTAGTCCTTATTAACAGTTCTGGGTCAGGTATATTGTGTGTGTATAAGTGATTTTTAACACTTTCTTCATTAATGTCATCAATACTCATATTGCCACCCTTAACCTTTTCAGCTATTTGTTGAATGGCTTGCACAATTTCTTTCTTTGAACTGTAGCTTAACGCTAGCACTAAAGTCATTTTGTTGTTTTGAGATGTTTTCTCAATGGCAACGTTTAAATTGTTCAAACACTTTTTTGGTAAATCGTCAAGGTTGCCAATAGCCACTAGTCGAATATTGTTATTCATTAGTGTTTTGGTTTCTTTAGTAATGGTATTTACTAAGAGTTCCATAAGGGCATTAATTTCAGATTTTGGACGGTTCCAATTTTCTGATGAAAAAGCATATAGTGTTAAATATTTTAATCCAATTTCTGCTGCACCTTCAACAGTATCTCTCACTGCTGTAACGCCCACTTTGTGTCCAAATACTCTGATTTTGGATTGCTGCTTTGCCCAACGGCCATTACCATCCATGATGATGGCAACATGATTTGGTAAAGTGTTTGTGTTAATATCGGTCTTGTTAGGCATTTATTAGTATTGACAGACCTTAGGTTTAGTATAAATTCTGTATGAGATGGTCAGACCAGTAAAATAGTACCAATCCGTCCAGTCATTTTCGTTAGCACGTTGTCTATTGGTGTTTCCTGTCCAGGTTGTAATATCTGCACCTGGATTTGCTGCTAAAAATTCTTGTAAGGCATTACTTCTATCTGAAAGAGTAGCTGCATCAACATTTTCCATTGCTAGATATTGTGGGCTAGCGTAGATTCCTCCTACATCATCTAGGTAGTCTGTAAATACCTTTCTTATTCCGTATTCTAAAGCAATACTAAGGTTATCTCCCAAACTTGCTTTTAGTCCAACTCCAATTGGAATGGCAACTTGTATAAGCTGATAAGGGTCTTTTTCAGGGTATCGTGTTGAATATTGACCCTCAGTTCCTAGTGGCTGTAAATCTAGCCATGGATTATTGGAGTCATCACCGTCTCTATCAAATGGGTTTTGAGTGTCCGTTTGTCTTGCTTGAGGGTTAAAATTGAATAGTGAAAAACCAGAAAATATGTATGGTGTGAAGGGATATCTTTTATTCCCCGTTTCATAAGGGAAAAAGTTGAACTCTACCACTCCTGATAATTCGTAAATAGAAGATTTAAAGTGTAAATTCCTATTAAACTTCGCGGTATCTATATCGTTCAGCTTATCGCTTCCTCTGATTTCCCCCAGTGAAAGACTTCCTCTCAAAGCAAAACGTCTATTTAGATTTGTCTTGTATTGAATCGAACTCGCTGGTTGAGCCAACCTAAAGTGTTGGTCGTTTAAATCTCCTATGTAGTAGGAGCTACCTAGCATTAGACCTACCTCAGAGTAAGGGTCTATGGATTGGGATTGAGCATTTAGTGCGAAGGAAAATGCTATAACTACTAATATGAACAGTCTTTTCATTTAAAATTGTGTTACGATATATGAGTAACGCACAAATATAGGTATTTATGATAAAATAGGATTAGTTTCTTTTATCCTTACCCCACATTAATTTTTCTCTAATTGTTGAGATGAAGGATTGCTTCTCAAATTGTATCAATTTCACCTTGTATTGAGCTTTCTTAATTGTGAGCTCTAATCCAGGACCAATTGCTCTTGAGCGACTGTCAAGGGCTACTAGTGCTAGCTCGTCTTTTTCAGATACTTTCAGCGTTATTTTTGATTTATCAGAAACAATTATTGGTCTTACGTTTAGATTGTGAGGGGCAATGGGTGTAATTATAAAGTTATTAGTTCCAGGTAAAACAATTGGTCCGCCACAACTTAAGGAATAACCCGTCGAACCTGTTGGACTAGAAATAATTAAGCCATCTGCCCAATAGGTGTTTATAAATTCATCATCAAGATAGGCGTGAACTCTAATCATCGAAGAGGTGTCTTTTTTCAAAACAGTAACCTCGTTTAATGCAAAGTTAGTGTCGCCAAACAGATTATTTTCACTGTTAAGTTGTAATAATGTTCTGTTTTTAATGGTATAATCTCCCTTAAGAAGGTGATTTATTGCGTATTCTATCTGATCGGTTGAAACGCTAGAAATAAATCCAAGTGTACCAGTATTTATTCCTAAAATAGGGATGCCTGAATCTCTTACTAGAGTAATAGTTGCAAGTAAGGTGCCATCGCCTCCAATACTCAATATAATGTCTGCATTTTCTTTTAATTCTTGTGGAGTGTCGAAAGTTGAATATTCATTTTTAAATTTAATATCACTGAGAAGCTCAGAAAACTGAGACTCAATAATTAAATCAACGTTTTCTTGTTCGAGCTTATTTATCAAATGCTGAACATATACCGCTTTTGCTTCATTAAAAGTAGTTCCAAATAATGCTATTCTCATGATTAAAATGGATTTGAAAAATGAATATATAAGCCCCATTCATTGAGGTGATTTCTACTGTATTCTAGCCTTATCAATTTATCGTAATATGTAACTATATCTAAACTCACACCTTGACTTGCTAATAAGGAATTGTTTAGACTATTTTCATTAGAAAATCGATTGTCAATTACGCCTCCTACATCAGCAAATATACTGAAGTAAACAGAATAAAAGGCTTTTTTGAATTGTTCCATTTTAAAGTATGGAATTTGCAAATTAGTTTTTGGTATTAACTCGTATTTCAATGCCGTTTTTGTCATTGCAAAATGCTCCCCGTCCAATACGTAGTATTCATAGCCTCTAAGGTAGTCTTCAAAACCTAAAGATTCATTTAGTACATAGGGTAAATTAGTGTTTGTTTGGAATTTCATTTTCACACTATTACCTAAATATACTCTAGGTTTTAGCGTAAAATGGCGTTCTGTTTTTGCAGTAATACTAAAGTTAGAGAAGTCGGTATTTACTCCATTGTAGTACCCCACTAATACTTCTTTGAAAGAGCCTTTTATGGGGTATGTTACAGAATTTCTCTTTTCATTTTCATAGTGGTATTCAAGCTTAGAGTATTGAAAACGGTTTTTTCCTTCTGGTAAAAATGTAGTGTTAAGGGCCAAAACCTCTTCGGGGCTTTCAATTAAAGTGTGTTGAATATTTAATCTGTGTACAGTATTTAAATTCTTTTTGTACTGAAGACTAATTGAAGCATTCCAGTCTCTTAAATAATCGTCTTCTAAACTGGTGTACAGTAATTTGTTGTTTAGGGTCGTGTAATGAAACTGCTCCATTCTGAACAGTTCAAAGTTAAGAATTGTTCCTAGTGTTTTTGCTGTGTTAAAGTAAGGGATATCGTATTCAAAAAGGTAATGTTCTTTGTACCCTTTTCTGAATTTTATTTTAAGAAGTTCGTTGCGTCCTCTAAAGTTATACCAATTTAGAAACACGCCATAATTTAATCTAGAGAAATCGGTGAAGTTTGATGCCTTTAAACTATCCCAAAAGACGTTGAAGTTACGCTCTGATATTTCTAATATGGGGTAGGGCCAAACGTACCAACGCTCTACAACCTTTATGACTACGTCTATGTTATTTTCTGAATATGTAGGTATGATGTCAATAAAGTTAAAAAGCCATTGACTACTTATATTTAATTCACTTTGCACTACTTTTTCTGAAAACGACTCAAGAGTCAAACTATCGCCTATTTGAAAGGATAACTCTCTTAGTACAGTTGACTTTTTGGTGGTTTTGTTTCCTTCAATTTCAATAGAATTTACGTAGTATTTTCCCTGTGCATTTAGTACAAGTGTGGTAATTAAGATAAAAAAGATGAAAAATAAACGCATTAGGGATTGAGGTACCTCATTAATGAATCAAATCTGTCTGAAAGGTTATCTGTGTTTTCAGAGTAATTGTAACTGGCTGCTACATTATACTTGTAGCGTTCAAATGTTTGAATTACAGCTGCAATATCAATTTTGTTAAGTTTTAGTGTTAGCTTTATGTTGTTTTTTTCATCTACATCGGTAACATAAGCACTTAAAATTTTCAGGTTGTTACTTTCTACTATTTGAGATATTTCACTCATTGAATAGTCCTTTTTATTCATCTCAAGAATGATAACCCCACCACTTTCTTGAATTGCAACAATGGATGCGAGTGCTTCAATTACAGATTGTTGCGTAATAGCACCAAAGTATTTCCCATCACCCATAATTGGTAAGAGCGTCAGCTTATGCTCATCCATATATTTTATAATTTCAAAAACATCTCTTCCTAAAGGCATGCAAAGCATCTCGATTTTATCGGAAATACTTTTAATCTTATTTCCTTCATCGTGCATATTCCAAATGTCTTCTTCTGAAATAATGCCCAGTAATTTATTGTCTTCAACAACTGCTATATGTGAGAGGCGAAATTCTTGCATAATAGACAAGGCTTCTCCTCCAGTAGTCTCTAGAGTAACGGTCTGAATTTCTTTCGATATGAGTTTTTTCGCAATCATTTGATATAGCAAACATAGTATTTTTACCTTTGTTGAGCTTTAAATATTTCTAATCAATGACAAAGTTAAGTGTTAACATAAACAAAATTGCGACCATTAGAAATGCTCGTGGTGGCATGTTGCCCAATGTCCCATTAGCGGCTCAACGCTGCGAACAGTTTGGGGCTGATGGCATAACCGTTCATCCACGTCCGGATGGAAGACATATTACCTATACTGATGTACGAGAAATAAAACCATTAGTTACTACTGAGTTCAATATTGAGGGTTATCCAAATTCTTCTTTTCTTGATTTAGTGAAAGAAGTAAAACCACATCAAGTGACTTTAGTTCCTGACGCCCCTGATGCCATAACATCTAATGCTGGTTGGGATACTATTAAGTATGAAAGTATGCTTGCTGACATTATTTCTGACTTAAAGTCTTGTGGTATTAGGACCTCTATCTTTGTGGATACTGAACTAAAGCATATTGAGGGGGCGGCTAAAATTAATACAGACAGAATTGAGTTGTATACTGAAAGTTATGCTACTGAGTTTTCCTCTGACAAATTCTTAGCTATTGCACCATTCATTGAAGCGGCAAAATTAGCTCATGACAATGGATTAGGAATCAATGCTGGACACGATTTAAACCTTGAAAACCTATCGTTTTTTGCGTCTAACATTTCTAAACTTGATGAAGTATCCATAGGACATGCCTTAATTTCAGATGCTCTTTATTTAGGTTTGGAAGAAACCATTAAACGCTATAAAAACTGTCTAAAGTGAAGTTATTTTCAAGAGTTTTAGGAGAAGGTCAACCCTTGCTAATTGTTCACGGTTTGTTTGGTATGTCTGATAATTGGCAAACACTAGCAAAGCAATTTGCTGCTTTTTTTGAAGTACATCTAATAGACTTGCCTAATCATGGGCGTTCTCCGCACACAGATGATTTTTCATATTCTCACATGTGTGAAGATATCAAAGAGTATATATCAGATTCTAATTTAGAAAATGCGATTATAATTGGTCATTCTCTTGGAGGGAAATTGGCTATGCAATTAGCCGTAACAGAACCACAATTAATTTCTAAGTTAATAGTAGTTGATATTAGCCCTCGCTTTTATCCTATTCATCACGATAAGATAATTGAGGGCTTACAATCCCTTGATTTTATCACTTTAAAGTCACGTTCCGAGGCAGACAAAGTTTTATCTAAATACATAGTTGAAGCTGATGTAAGGCAGTTTTTATCGAAGAGTATGTATTGGAAAGAAAAGGGAGTATTAGATTTTCGATTCAATCTATCTTCCATTTCAGCTAACATTGCCAATGTTGGAGAGGCTTTAGCTGAGGATAGTCGCTATGAAAAGCCAACTTTATTCTTAAAAGGTGAAAACTCAAACTACATTGGAGAACACGATGAAGACCTTATATTTACTCATTTCCCCGATGCAGATATTGAAAATATCGCCGACAGTGGGCATTGGCTTCATGCCGAAAATCCCACTCAATTCTTTGAAACAGTAATGCGTTTCCTTATCTAAATTACTGTACTATAATTTTGATTTTCTTATTGTCAATTTCTAAGAAGTAGAATCCAATATTCAAATCATAATCTAAACGATAAGTATTCAGTCCTTCAGAGATTTGCAATCCATCGTTGACTATTGTTCGTCCTTGTGTATCAATAATTCTAAAGTTATTGGTTGCAGAATTAGTTGAATAAAACTCCAAATTAAAATTACCACTATTGGGGTTAGGATATAGTGTATATTGTAAGGTTTCAATGTCTTGTATAGCAGTTGGTATACAAGCATACTCACAAGCCACCAAAGAACTGAATGTTCCTGTTCCGTCCATAGGGTCAACACAAGCCTCGTCAATACAATTGAAAGAGGGTTCTACTTGGTTTTCTATTTCATTCATTCGCTCATTAAACTCTTGAAAGAACTGATTAGCAATATTAGCATCGTGAATAATCATAGTGTTTTCATCGTTGTTAGTCTCAGCAGCACCCGACCAGTTGTGAGAACCCGTTATTACCAGTGGGTCAGAATCTGTATTGGCATGATCTACGATGCAATATTTGTGGTGAAAGCTATCGCCAAATCCTTGGTGTGAAATTACGTTTACGCCTTCTTCTAACAAAAACTCATATTCTGAACCTTCTGTATTTATCTGTTCTATTATTCCATTTACTTCAACACCACTTTCATATTCTTCAGCAATAGTAGTTCCAAGTTGATTGTTGGTAAAAACTAACAAAGCAAAATCGATTTCATCATCAGCAGATTTTAATGCATTAGAGATATTTAGAGTTGTGTTGTCAGTTGGTGAAAAATACACTTCAAAATCATTATCATTTACTATAAAATGATGTGGAGTATTGTTAGTTTTATTGCTTCCAAATTTTGCATTTTCATCGTTAGGTTCATCGCCATCAGAACCCCACATTTCATTAAATTCTAATTCGTATGTTCTAGCTACGGATTGGTCCTGTACCATGATAATGTGATTAGGGTCATCAAAAATCTGACTAGAAGTCCAGTTTGTTGAGCCAGAAAGTACCCATGCACTGTCTGCCACATCAGCATCAATCACAATAAATTTATTGTGCATAATTCCCATTCCTTCAGGGCGTTCAATCCATGGAATGTTGCTGTTTAGACTTCCTAAAGCAGCTGTTGTTGTTGATTCGCAAGTGATATATCTTACTCTAACTCCCCTTTCGTAGGCATCATTAATCGCGTTAGTAATCATGTTGTCTGAGTGGTTATAAACTGCAATATCAAGTGTAGAATCTGCTTTATCAATGTAGGCTTTAATGCTATCGTTGGTAAATACACCTGAGAATTGAGCATTTTCAATTGTTGCTACTGTTGTGTCAACTGGATTGTTGAAGCATACACGAATTTCTCCTGATGAGGTAGACTGCGTAGCAAATGCATATACAGCTGAATATGCACTATCCGAACCTTCATGGGCTAGTGATTGAACATAATATATGCTACCTGCCTCAAGATTATCTAAACTAATGGCATGATTTTGAACTTCGAAACTATCAGAATATACTACTCCAAGCTCAAGATCAGTAGTTAACCCATAACTTAATTCAGATAAGGCATTGTAGTTAGTAGAGAAGTTTACAATAAAGCTTGATGTTGTAATATCACTTTGTATCAATGGTGAATTGTAACAAATGCCACCACTGAATTCAAAATCGTTTTCGTCTCTTACAAGTAATTGATATCCATCAAAGCCAGTGAATGAGTATTGTGAAGAAATAGCAGTCATTTTTACTGGACAAGATGGAATTAGAGTATTTTCTATATCACAATTAGCCTTTACATAAATCATTCCACTTTGACCTCCTACACTAAAATTATGTATACCCACGCTAAATAGTTGACCAGCATTTTCAAATACAACTTCTTCAATCGTTACGAGTTCCGATTCAGTACTTTCTCCAATTTCATTAGGCGTAATAAGTTGAGGTGTAATGCTGTACCCACTACCATGATTAATAAGATTATTTACTGGCTGAATTTCTAAAAGACCATTATAATCTACCAGTATGCCAGTGACTGTAATGCTATCCCCTCTACTAACACCTTCTGTATTTTCAGGGTCATAGATTGCAATTCCGGCTGTGCCATCTTCAATGTAGCGAATGGGACTTCCAAGTTCGTCTCCGTTGGTAACAACTCCAGTAACAGTTACTTCAGAATTTTCGGCTTGTTGTCGAGCCGTTGCAATATCCATTTGAGCAAATACAGTAGATGTACAAGCGACAGTAACTAAAAGAATAATTATTTTTTTCATAATGAAATGTTAGTTAAAATGTAAGTTTAGCTGATAGATTTATTCGTCTTCCCATTCCAAAGAATACGCCAGCAGATTTTGCATCAAAGTCCGTATAGTTTGCATTGTATGGGTCGTTATTTTGTGCATCCGAAATATACACTTCATTTAGAGCGTTTAGTACACTCATTCGGAAATCTATTTTTGTTTTTTTATTTAGTTTTAATGTGTAACCTGCATGAAAATCCACTAAAGAATATGCCGGTATTTTCCAGGACTCTCTTCCTGCATTTTCGCCATCTAGAGATAGAGGGTCAAAATCAGAATAGTAATCGTCAAAATAAGTGCCTCTAACTTTAAGGTAAATATTATCAAGAGGCTCATAGCGTAGACTCATCCCAAACTGTGTTTGAGCGGCATCTCCAACGTGTACGCCTGTTGCGTCAAAAGACTCTATTACTTCATTACCAAAGTCATCAATAACAGGCTGGTTGTTATCATCATAAAAACGAACGCTGTCTTGAGATTGCCATGTCCAATCGCCTAATGACATTAAGCCTTCAACGGTAAGCTTATCATTTAACCTGTAAGCTAAATCCATTTCAACACCTTTGTGTAGGGCATCCATACCATTAATGTTAGCTCTGATAGGTTCATCGTCAATAAGAATAGTTACACCGCCATTAGAGGGTTTATTTTCCCACATGGTGTAGTATCCGTTAAGGTTAGCCGATAGCTTGGATGAGCGATATGAGTAACCTCCCTCAACGGCTTTTACTATTTCATTTTGAATATCTCTGTAAAGGTTATTTGAATAGTCGTAAATATTATTGAACCTTGGAGCTTTTGAAATGTACCCAATGTTAAAGAACACATTATTATTAAGGTCAATATTATAATTTGCTCCAGTTTTGATAGTATAACCTCTTATCCATTTCCATGATGTTTCAGCTATTCTTGCTTCAGCAGAATTCATAGTGTAGGCTATGCCATTGTGTATGATGGTATCTTCCGCCATGCTTTTTATTGCTCCAATAATACTACCATTTTCATCATAAACAACTTCCGTTTGTACAGAAGTACCAAGAGCTTCTACATAAGTGGTATCATCTAGTACTAAGTCTTTCTTTTTAAAATGGTCAATTCGTTTGTATGCAGAATTAGAGCCAGAAATATTCAAAAATGCACTAAGATTTCCTTTACTATACTCTACCTGAGAAAATAGTCCTGACCATTTAACTATACCGTCGTTATTGTAGCGAACTTTATCGCCTACTCGTTTGATTTGAGATGTTTGCAACTGATTATCGCTATCAACAACGTAGTCGCCACCTAATAAATCATATACTTCTCTGTAGTGTTCGCCCTTGTAATAACGTAAGTCAATACCCCCAGAAAGAGTAAATTCATCATTCATTTGGTAGTTCATTGTAGAAAGAGCACCATACCAATAATGGTTGTTGATTGAACTAAGAAGATAAGTGTTTGACGACTTTTCTGTATCACTGTATAATGGGTCTATGTTGTTTCGGTTAAAGTCGTACGCTTCTTGAAAATTATATTGCCCATCTTCATCATAGTTATCAGAATTTCCGCTGAGGTTGGTACCGCCACCATTACCTATAGAGGCGTATGCTATGTTAGAAACATAAAATTTATCGCTAACTGCCCAAAAATCTCTTAAGGAAAATTGAGGTTTGTGGTAGTAATTCTTTTTGGTATTTAGAGTTTCAACATTATTAATGGTGTCGCCATTGCTATCTAATTCCCAACGGTTTAAATTCCCCCAGTGTTTGTTGTAGCCAATACCTTTATCATAGATGTCACCAAACAAAGTGTCGTTAATCCCTAAGTCTGAAGCGTATTCTCTTGAATAGGTAGCTATATCACTTTTGTAAGAACGTTGTCCGTGTTGTTGTGGTGCTCCCAAAGCAGATAAGCTAAGCGTATGTTTCCCTAATGATTTTTGAAGCTTGGCATAATAGAAAAAGCCTTCGCTGAAGGTCTCTTCAACAAAGCCATATCCTCTTTTGTATGAGCCAGCAAAAGTAAAACCCCAACCATTTTCTGATTTTCCAGAGTTGTACCCAAAGGATGTTCTTATTTTACCATAAGAATCAACCTCTTGCTTTAGACTTCCACCTTTTCTGCTTTCAATACCTTTAGTTAATAAATTCATTGTACCTCCTACAGAAGGGATGGCAATTTTTGAAGCCCCCAACCCTCTTTGTACTTGTATGTTTCGTGTTACGGCATCGAGTCCAAACCAGTTGGACCAATATACCCAGCCGTTTTCCATATCATTGACTGGTATACCGTCAATCATTACGGCAACATTTCGTTGATTAAATCCCCTAATGGTAATTCTTGCATCGCCATCACCACCACCTTGTTGAGTGGCATATACACCTGGAGTAGAATTTAACACCATTGGGATATCTTGTGAAGCCAACTCTTCATTTATTTTCTTTAGGGGTATGGTTGAAAATGCTACGGGCGTTTTTCGGTCAACCGCAAGGTCAGCTACTACTTGAACTTCATTTAGTACGATTGTGTTTAATGAGATGTTGAGGTAGATTGGCTTGCCTTCAAGCTTTAAGCTTTTGGTATATTTATCATAGCCAACATAAGAGGCGCTTAAGTCTAACGACTTAGCATCTGAAAAAATAGTGAATTTACCGTCAAAATCGGTGATTATTCCTTTGCCGTCAAAAGCAATAGTAGCACCAAAGAGAGGTTCGTTAGTAGTGTTGTCAATTACAGTACCACTAATCTTTGTTTGGCTGAAGCTAGTAAAGCCTATTAACAAGCAGCACAAAAGAAAAAATGATTGCTTCATAGTTTAAAATAAAAGTGCCGGTGTAAACACCAGCACTTTGAAATAGTTAAGTTATTTTATGATAATAGCAGAGGTTCTGACAGAATAATCGTCAAACACCATGCTTATATTGTATAGCCCTTTTGATAGGTTAGAAGTATTAATAATAGTATTCTCTACAGAATTGGTGAATTCTACTTTCATTTGTTGCCCAAGAACATTTATTAAAAACAATTCTTTAATAGCCTTAGTTGCTTTCAGTGTTAATGATTGTCCAATTTTAGCAGGGTTTGGGTAAATAATAAAAGATGTTAACTCGTTATCTTGAATTGAAGAAGGCGTGCCTTCGCAATCGCAATCGTGAGAGCCTAACTCACTCCATGTGTTGTTAGGTAATGAGTCCCACTCAGCAGTTGGATCAAATAAAATAGGGTTGGAACCGACACCTTTTTTTACTGACCCTTTTCTTACTAGGGTATGGTTTTTTGTCCACCAAGCACCACCATTAGCATCTGTAAAACCAGCAGTAACATCATCCGTCCATGCATCCCCTGGATCTTCACCTATTTTTCCAATTAAGTCGATTAAGACACCATTTTTAGTAAGACCAATTGCATCATTACCATTCATGTATAATGGCGACGGATATTCTGGGGCTAATTGGTCAGCCATATTGTAAAGTTCAATTTCAATATAGCCAAACTCATTAGTAGAATTTGTATCACTGTTTGTAATTATCCAAGTAGAATATGCACTTAATGAACCTGAAAGTGTCATCTCATCACTTCCGCCACTTCCGTCAGTATTACCATTACCATTGGCATAACGAACCACTTTGTATACTCCTAAGTCTACTGCAGATGAAGTAGGGTTGTATATTTCAATAGCTTTGTTGTTTGATGAACCTTCAACGTATTCAGAAATAAATAGCTCGCTACAATCTTGTGCGATAAGACTAAATGAGAATAATGAGGCTACAAAGAATAAAATTTGTTTCATAATGAATTGAATTAGTTAAGTGCTTCAAATTTAGTGTAATTTTAGATAAAATGGTAGTAATATCTGATAAAAAATAGCTTTTATATATTGAAAAAATATCATCTGATTACAATCAAATAATATGATAAGACAATTACAATTTAATTATATTTACAAAATATTCAATTTAGCATGTCTGACAGCTTAGTAATTATACCAACTTACAACGAGAAAGAAAATATCGAGCGGATTATACGTAAGGTTTTTTCATTTGAAAAAGCGTTTGACATACTCATTGTTGATGACGACTCTCCTGACGGCACAGCTCAGATTGTAAAATCACTTCAAAACGAATTTAAAGGTTTGCACATTGAAGAAAGAACTGGTAAGCTTGGTTTAGGAACGGCTTACATTCACGGTTTTAAGTGGGCACTAAAAAAGAACTTCGACTTTATTTTCGAAATGGATGCTGACTTCTCACACGATCCAAATGATTTATTAAGACTGTATGATGCCTGTAAAGAAAAAAATAATGATTTAGCAATTGGCTCACGTTACACAAATGGTGTCAATATTGTGAATTGGCCAATGAGTCGATTACTAATGTCTTTCTTTGCTTCTAAATACGTGAAGTTTGTAACGGGCTTGCCAGTAAATGATTCCACGGCAGGTTTTATTTGCTACAAACGGTCAGTTTTAGAAACCATCAATTTGGATAAAATCCAGTTTGTAGGTTATGCTTTTCAGATTGAAATGAAGTTCAAAACATGGAAGTCAGGTTTTGATATCATAGAAGTTCCAGTTGTCTTCACTGACCGAAAAGAGGGCTATTCAAAAATGGATACCTCTATATTTTTTGAAGCTTTCATCGGCGTTATCCAGATGAAGATTAGAAGTTTATTCACCACACTCAAACAAAAACCTCATGCCTAGCACGTTAATTCGAAATGCCCAAATTGTCAATCAGGGTCAAATTTTTCGTTCAGATGTGTTTATTAAAGACGGTTTTATTGCACAAATTAGTAATACCATTGAGGCTTCTGCTGATATAATAATTGATGCAGATGGCAAATACCTCATTCCCGGTGTTATTGACGACCAAGTTCACTTTAGAGAGCCAGGTCTAACTCACAAAGCAGAAATTTATACTGAATCCAAAGCGGCTGTTGCTGGAGGCATAACATCCTTTATGGAGATGCCCAACACCAATCCTCAAACACTTACTCAAGAGTTGCTCGAAGAAAAGTACAAAAGAGCAAGTGAGGTGTCATTAGCAAATTATTCCTTTTTTATGGGTGCTTCAAATGATAATCTTGAGGAAGTATTAAAAACCAACCCTAGAAATGTTGGGGCAGTAAAAATATTTATGGGCTCATCAACTGGTAATATGCTGGTAGATAATAGAGCGGTTCTAGAAAAAATATTTAAAGAGTCTAAAATGCTAATTGCGGTACATTGTGAAGATGAAGAAACCGTTAAAGCAAACGCTGAATTAGCACGACAAGAATTTGGTGAAGATGTTCCTATTGAAGAACATCCAAAGATTAGAAGTGTAGAAGCATGCTATAAATCGTCTTCGATGGCAATAGAACTTGCCAAAAAACACGATACACGTTTACACGTCTTTCACCTTTCAACAGCTAAGGAAATAGAGTTGTTCAGAAATGATATTCCCTTAGAAGATAAACGCATAACTGCTGAAGTCTGCATTCATCATTTGTGGTTTGATGATAGTCAGTATGCTGAAAAGGGGACACATATAAAATGGAATCCTGCTGTTAAAAGTAAAAGGGATAGAGACCAGCTTTTTCAAGCATTATTGGATGATAAGTTAGATATCATTGCTACAGATCATGCACCGCATACTTTAGAAGAAAAAGACAATACTTATTTTAAAGCACCTTCTGGTGGGCCTTTGGTTCAGCACGCATTATCAGCTATGTTGGAGTTTTATCATCAGGGTAAAATAAGCTTAGAAAAAGTAGTTGAAAAAATGTGTCATGCTCCTGCTGTATGTTTTCAATTAGAGGGTAGAGGTTTTATTAGAAAAGGCTATGCTGCTGATTTAGTATTGCTAGATTTAGATAACCCTTGGGAAGTCTCAAAAGAAAATATTTTATATAAATGTAAGTGGTCACCATTTGAAGGGACAACTTTTCAATCAAAAGTGACGCATACTTGGATTAATGGTCATTTAGCTTATAAGGAGGGTCATTTCGACGAATCTCAAAAAGGACAACGTTTATTATTTGACAGGCAATAAAAAAGGGGCAAACGCCCCTTTTTTTAAAAGTGTCTTTTAAGAATTACTCTGCAGCTTCTTCATTAGCAGTAGTATCCATTTCAGCTTCTTCAGCAACTACCTCAACTGTATCAGCAGTAGCAGTAGTTTCTTCAGTAGTAGTTTCTTCAACTACTTCAGCTTTTTCAGCAGGTGCTCCACAAGCTACTAGGCCCATTACAGCAATTGCTAGAACATACATTAAATTTTTCATTGCGTTTTTTTTTAATTGTTATAACAAGGGACAAATATAAGGTTATATATGTATTAATTAAGTTGTTTAACTTTGAAAAATGAAATATTTTTTAATAATCACACTTTTGTTATTTACATTTTGCACAAATAATAAGCAAAGTACTCAAGTAGCAATCGGTGAGGAGCACATGAAAGAAATTCTAAAAGAAAGACAGTTGCTCATATCAACATTCAATACGTATCAATATGAGGGAGCAATTTCAGAAGAAGGAATAGACTCTATGCTTTCATCCACTTATTTAAAACTTGGATATACTGATGAAGAATTTCAGTCCAGTTGGGAGTATTATCTTAATGAGGGTAAGGATGAATTATACAATATTTATGGAAATGTTTTACAGGAGTTTGAACTAATGCGGGAAGAGTCTAGGAACTAGTTTTTTCCGATAAAAACCATCTGCTATATTTTTGAATACTCTCTCTTATAGGAATAAATTTGTAAGAGAGTGTTTTGCTAATCTTTGCGTTAGAATAACTGCTATTTACCATAGATTTATTAGCAGTTTCCTTAGTGATTAGGGGTGACTTTCGTGTAATTAAAGATTTAAGCCACTCCAATCGCCAAGCTAATTCCTTTATGAAAGGGGTGACTTTTATATGTGGTTTTGGTCGGTTCAAATCTTCAGCAATCCATTCGAAAACTTGACTATATGGTAAGTTTTCTGAGTTTAGGATAAAGCGTTCATTCACAACATCACTTTCAGAAAGTTGAACGATTACATTGGCTACGTCAATAACATCTACATAACCTGTGCTTCCAGTCGTAAAATACTTCAAACCATCCCATACTTTTTCGAAAAGCTGAGAGCTTCCTTTCGACCAATCGCCAGGACCTAAAATTACTGATGGGTTTACGATTACGGCCTTAAGTCCTTCTTGTGTTCCACGCCAAACTTCTTGTTCTGAAAGGTATTTGCTAACGGAATAAGCCGTATTGTGAGGATTGGGCTTCCAGTAATTATCTTCTGTTTTTTCAATATCTGTATCCGAATTTCCTAGTGCTGCTATTGAGCTAACGTAGGCCAATTTGGACACATTAAATTCTATACATGTATTGACAATATTAGCTGTTCCTTCAACATTGAACTGCAACATTTTCTCAACTTCTTTTGAGTCGAACGACACCAGTGCAGCACAATGAATAACATTGTCACAGCCTTCAATGGCATTTTGAAGCGACAAAATATCCAATAAGTCACCATCAATCCATTCAATTTTCTGCAATAATTCGCTTTGATTGTAGTAGTTGAATATTTTTTCAACGACTGAGAAAGAGCTTGTTTTGCGTTTCAAAGCTCGAACACTCTTACCTTCTTGAGTTAATTTTAGGAGAATATGGGCTCCAACTAATCCTGTTCCACCTGTAATAAAAATCATCGCCAACAAAGGTAGAGAAAAAATAGCCCTAAAATTTCACATTATTTATATTTGCTCAAATAAATATACATCAATGAACTTTGTAGAGGAATTAAAATGGAGAGGGATGATACACGATATCATGCCTGGAACTGAGGAGCAATTACAAAAAGAAGTAACGACGGCTTATATAGGCTTTGACCCCACTGCTGATTCTTTACACATTGGTTCGTTGGTACAAATAATGATTTTAGTACACCTTCAGCGTTGCGGTCATAAACCCATTGCCTTAATGGGTGGTGCTACGGGTATGGTGGGAGATCCTTCAGGAAAGTCCAAAGAAAGAAATATGCTTTCGGAAGATGTATTACAGCATAATTTACAAAGCGTTCAGAAGCAAATGGAACGGTTTTTGGATTTTGATAGTGGAGAAACTTCGGCAGAAATCGTTAATAATTACGATTGGTTTAAGGATTTCAGTTTCTTGGATTTTATTCGTGAAGCAGGAAAACATATTTCTATTAATTATATGATGGCTAAGGACTCTGTTAAATCTAGGCTGGAAACAGGCATGAGTTTTACAGAGTTTAGTTACCAATTGGTTCAAGGCTATGACTTCTATTGGTTGTACAAGAACAAAAATTGTAAGATACAGCTAGGGGGCTCTGACCAATGGGGAAACATTACTACAGGAACGGAATTTATTAGAAGAAAAGACGGAGGAGAGGCATTTGCAGTTACTACACCTTTGATTAAAAAAGCAGATGGCGGAAAATTTGGAAAGACCGAAGAAGGCAATGTTTGGTTAGATAAGCGATTAACGTCTCCATACAAGTTTTATCAGTTTTGGTTAAATTCTTCAGATGAAGATGTTAAAAAGTACATTCGTATTTTTACTCTTCTAACGAAAGAAGAAATTGAAAAATTAGAGGCTCAGCATGACGAAGCTCCCCACACGAGATTATTACAAAAGACTCTAGCTGAAGATATTACCATTCGAGTACATTCAAAAGAAGATTTAGATGCTGCTATTAAAGCATCAAACATTTTGTTTGGCAAATCAACCTCAGAAGATTTACTGTCCATAGATGAGGAAACTTTGCTTTCTGTTTTTGAAGGTGTGCCACAGTTTTCGGTTGGCAAGGCTGATTTGGGAACAGATATCTTTGATTTTCTAGCAGAAAAAACTCAAGTATTTTCTTCAAAGGGTGAAGTAAGACGTATGATTCAGAGCAATGCCGTTAGCATCAACAAAGAAAAAATAACTTCCGATAAAGTGCTTTCTGAAAACGACCTTATCTCGAATAAATATTTATTGGTGCAAAAAGGGAAGAAGAACTATTTTTTAATTACCGTGAACTAGGGTAGTGACGAATGGTGTAGATTAATCTTTATCTCACCATCTTCAATGATATAACCAAAACTGTACTCTACTTTCGTTTCGTCACCATTTGTGTCGGTGAAGTAATAGTGTCCAGCAGCAAATGCTTGTTGGTTTTTGAAGTTTATACCTTCATTCTCAAAGCGTACTTTAGCCCAAGGTTTAAGAGCAAAACCATTGTCTTCAGAAATATGACCGCCTATGAAATAAGAGATAATATCTGGATGATTCGTCCTGAAAGCTTGTTCTTTAGCCATAGTAGGCTTCATTAACACTTCGTTGGCGTACATTTTGCTTACAAACTCTTTTGCCTCTAGTTCATTTTTTCCAATATGAACTACTCCTTTTCCCCATTCATTTTGGGCTTGTAAAATATCTTCTTTTAACATGGACGCAAGATATTAAATTCTTAATTTTTTGAAAGTATTTTTTCGAAACAGTAGTAAATATCTTTGTCGGGCTTAAGATTGATGTGTCCAAGTTGTTTGTAGCCAATACGTTTATAAAAGGCGATGGCTTTTGGATTATTTATGTAGGTGTCCAAACGCATAGAAATATGTTTGTTTTCTAACGCTAAGTTTTCAGCAAATTCCATCATTTGCTTTCCTGCACCTTTACTCCATACAGAAGTTTTGGCACATAGGCGGTGAACTACCATGAAGTTATTTGTTTTGTCTTGCCAATCTATGGTCAGGTAAGTGGGGTCTTGCTTTGTGTCAATTTTTATGCCGGATACAATTTCTTCGTTAATAATTCCGACATAATAATCTCCAATTTCTAGGTCTTTTTCAATGACTTCTCTGTTGGGGTAGCTTTCATCCCATTGGTCGATTCCTAAAGCTATCATTCCTTTCACACATGACTGATAGACTTCCATAATTTGATCGAGTTCGTTTGTTTTGGCTTTTCTAATGTTCATTATTGAATAAGTAAGTTACAACCTCTAATGTCCGAAAGTTCGAAACGGCCTTTCAGTTCAAAAGAGTATTCGTCAATTGTTTTTCCTAAGTCTTGAGTAGCGATAAATGAACAGGAATTAATATTGGCTAAGTCAATTATATTAATGCCTCCAGTCTTTTGGTGATTTAATATGGTAAAAGGGTCTTGCGTATCACGAATTATAACTTTCATCCAAGGCGGTGTTTCAAAAATTCCATTGCTTTTGGAATACGCTTGAGAAAGCAATTCCGTCATGCCATATTCGGAGTGAATGGTATTCAGTTGAAAGGCTTTTTTGAGAACATCATGAAGTTCTGATTTTATCATTTCTTTTCGCTGTCCTTTCATTCCGCCAGTTTCCATGACTATGACATTTTCCAGTTTTTGAGGGAACTGTTCGGCTAAGTCTAATAAAGCATAACTTACCCCGATGAGTAAGGTTTTTTTCTCCGATTTCTGTGATATTATCTTTGCTAAATCTTCAAGATTATGAAGGTAGAATCCGCTTTCTTGGTGTTGGCTATTTTCAATGAGGCGATTGCACATATAGACTAATGAAGAGCCTTCTCTTTCAAGGTATGAGGGTAACAGTGCTAGTATGCGATAGTCCTCAGCTGTTCCGTAAAAATGCTCAAATCCTCGAATAAAACTTTCAGTATATATACTTAGATCAGTAATATGGTGTTGGCTTACGTCTTGACCCGTAGTTCCGCTACTTGTAAATGTTTTTTCAATAGGATTATCGTTTGATATTATCGAATGACTCTTAAAAAACTCTATGGGTAAGAAAGGGATGTCTTGAATTGATGTAATGCTATTGATATCGGTTTTGAGTAAGTTCAAATACCGTTTGTAGGGCTCGCAATTATTTGCTTGAAGATGAAATACCTTTAGAGCTTTCTCTTCAAACGATAACTGTTTTTCAAATACCCAATTCATATGGCGAAAATAAAAAAAGCTCCTCTTATTATGGAGGAGCTTTTCAATTAAATAATATATTTTTTGAATTTAGAACCCTAGCTTACCAAAGAATTTAGTAATACCAGCAGCGAATTCTTTTGGAATTTCAACTACCATGGAGCTGAATGTAAGCTGGTCATTTACTCCAATAGCAATAGCGATGGATATAATTAAACCGATTAAAGCATATGAGAAATCTTTAATTAGTAGCTTGAAAGCCATAGCGGTGCTATTTTCACCAGAGTTACGGATAGCCATAGCTACCTCTCTACCGCCTAATAGTCCGATAAATACCCATGTTGTACTCATTGGTACTTTAGAATATAATTTGAAGTAGAATAAAATAATACAGTAGATAAAATCAATAATAGTAGCAAATCGAACATCTGTTACTACTGATTTTTCAGTAACAATTTTTTGGATTCTTCCGCCTTTGTAGTAGAGTAATAAGCCTAATCCAATAAATACAACACCAGCAAAACCGGCGAATTGTCCAAAGCTCATGCTTCTAGGAAGATAAACAGCAATGTTTGCTGCATCTTGCATTAGCCATACAGACCATAATGTACCACTTGTAATCCATTGTGCAATGGTCCATCCAAACTTAGCTTCACCAGTAAATTTCTTTTTTGCCCATTGAGATATAAGTATGAAAATAATGAAACCCATAAAAAAGGCCAATACATATCCACTCATACTCTTTGCAAGAACCTTGCCTACTGCAGCAGGAGCTGCAGCAAATGATGTCAATAGAATGAATGTCGTTGACACAGGCATTCTTAAACGCGTAAGAATCAATAAGAATATAGGAGCGGCTATCTGTAAAAAGTGAAAATCTGTAGGTGATTTTTCAAAGCCTTTTGCCATCAGTCGACCATGACTTACGTCTCCGTCAAACACAAACCATGAATAACCAACAGTGGCTAGGAAAATACCACCAATAAATATCCACAGTACCCACCATTTCTTTTCTTGGTTGGATGCGATAAATGTACCCAGTGTTTGAATACTATCATTCGCAACAGCTGCATAGGCAGCAAATACGAAACCAACCCACATACCAATCTGAGGGTAAGGAGTAGCAAACATTGCCAAAATAAAGGCAACAACAATAAAAGTTAGAAAATTCCTTTCACCTTTTTGAATCCAAAGGTTAGTCGGATAGCTGAATTTAGACATCAACTTCCTCATAATAATAAATCTTTAAGGTTAGGTAAAATTATAGTACAGCAATAGTGTATACTGCAACCATTATTACTACATAAAGAAGTTTACTAATGTCTGTTTTGTTTTTGATAGTTTCCATTGTCTATTATTATCAGATTAATTACGAGACAAATGAATAGGAATTAACTCCAAATCAAGTTAATTGAAAGTAAATCTAATGTTAAGAAATTGTTAAGAGACTACTTATTTTCTGTTTTTTTTGTGCTTAATTACTTTTGACTCTATCGAGAAAATTAGTTCTTCAGCAATGTTTTTTGTGAGATCTCCAGCACGCTCTAATTTTCTTACACAGGAAAGTAAATAGAATAAACTTTCAGCTGAAGACTCTTCATAATTACTAATAATTACTGTACTTGCAGTGCTATTGATAGAATTAAGAAGTTCGTCTTGTTTGAACACACGCCTCGCGATTTTTGTATCTTCTTTTTCAAATGCTTCAATGACATTATCCATCATAGCCTGAGTTTGTGCAAACATTTCTTTAATCTTTATCTCATTAATGGCTTGTTTTGGAAATGGAGTATTCAGATTGTTAACATAGTTTGCAATACCGTCTGCTATATCAGCAATTCTTTCAAGCTCGTGTGTTATTTTATAAACGGATAAAACAAACCTCAAATCTACAGCTACAGGAGAAAATAAGGCGAGAATATTTTCGCAATCTCTGTCAATTTTTAATTCTAATGAATTGATTCTCTTTTCAGCATTAGTTATTTCTGCTGCTAAGTCTTTATCAAACTCCAACAATGCTTTTTCACTTTTTAGCAACTGATTATTCACCGCTAAAAACATATTTAGCAGTTCTTTTCTTAATCCATTAATTTCTTGTTCTATTTGAGTCATAAGTTTTAGTATTATCCAAATCTACCAGTAATGTAGTTTTGAGTTCGTTCTTGTTTTGGATTTCTAAATATTTCTTCTGTCTTCCCAAACTCGATTAGGTCTCCCATGTAAAAGAATGCAGTATTATCACTAATCCTTGAGGCTTGTTGCATATTGTGGGTAACGATAACGATACTATATTTTTCTTTTAGTTCATGAATTAACTCTTCCACTTTTGCAGTAGAAATGGGGTCAAGAGCTGAAGTTGGTTCATCCATCAACAAAACAGAAGGCTCTACTGCTAAGGCTCTTGCAATACACAAGCGTTGTTGTTGACCTCCTGATAAGGCTAATGCCGATTTGTTTAAATCGTCTTTAACCTCATCCCATAGTGCCGATTGTTTCAAAGACTTTTCAGCTCTCTCTGTTAGGAATTTCTTGTCTTTTATCCCTTGAATTTTTAGGCCGTAAACAACGTTTTCATAAATACTTTTTGGAAATGGATTTGGTTTCTGAAACACCATTCCAATATTTTTTCTTAGCTCATCGACTAGTATAGACTTGCCATAAATATTTTCATTATCCATGAATACCTCGCCTTCCATTCTGTATGACTCAATGTAGTCGTTCATTCTATTAAAGACTCTTAAAAAAGTTGATTTACCGCAGCCTGAAGGACCAATAAAAGCCGTCACTTTATTGCGTTCTATTTGCATATCAATATTTTTTAAGGCGTGCATATCGCCATAAAATACATCTAGCGACTTAGTTTCTAATATGTATGATGGTTTTGTTGTCATATTTTTTACCAACTAATTTTCTTTTCCCATCTGTTTCTTAGATAAACGGCTATGCCATTCATAACAAATGTGATGATTAATAATATAATGATTGCTGCGGCAGCATTAATAGTAAAGCCGTGTTGTGGTCGCGATACCCAATTGAAAATCTGAATAGGCATTACCGTAAATTCATCCATTGGTGAACTTGGTGCAAAAGGAACGTACGCTAAAGCTCCAACAACAATTAAAGGAGCGGTTTCTCCAACTGCCCTTGAAATAGCTAGAATAACACCAGTTAAAATTCCGCCAAAAGAACTCGGCAATACCTGATGCCAAATAGTTTGCCATTTAGTTGCTCCTAAACCATATGAAGCGGCTCGAATACTTGGTGGAACTGCTCTTATAGATTCTCTCGTTGCTACTATAATAATGGGCAAAACTAGTAACGATAAGGTAAAGGCTCCAGCCAATATGCTATTACCCATTTTGAATACACGCACAAAAATCTCCAAGCCCAATAGTCCATAAATGATTGATGGAACGCCAGCTAAATTTGAAATGTTGACTTCTAGTAATGAAGCTAGTTTAGTTTTCTTACCGTATTCTTCTAAATAAAC
This sequence comes from Flavobacteriales bacterium, assembly GCA_965277895.1. Lineage (GTDB taxonomy): Bacteria > Bacteroidota > Bacteroidia > Flavobacteriales > UBA7312. Next base: position 82,402 of record CBDIDR010000001.1, on the reverse strand, counting down.
GCCAGCAGATACACCAAGAGGAAAAGCGATTAAGGTGGTAAGTACTAAAATCCATAGTGAGCCAGACCAAGCGGTGAAAATTCCTGCTCTATCAGCTTTTCTAGAAGGCAAACTAGTCATGAAATCCCAATCAATTCTTGAAAGACCATCGACTAATATATTACCGATGAAAATTGCCAAAATTACCAAGCCAAAAAAGGTGCTTGCGATTCCGAAGTATTCAAAAATTCGGTCTTTGATTCTATTTTTCTTTGAGTTAGTCATATTGTTCTCTGAATTTTTTTCTTACCCAAAAACTGATATTATTTAATATAAAAGTGAAAACAAAAAGTGTCATTCCAGCAGCAAATATGGTTTTGTATTCTAGCGAACCATGCGGCACATCTCCTAAGCTAACTTGAACAATATAGGCGGTAATGGTTTCAATAGGAACTAATGGATTTGCTGTTAGTCGAGGTTGTTGACCAGCAGCAATTGCTACAATCATAGTTTCCCCAATAGCTCTAGAAAAAGCTAAAATTACTGACACTATAATTCCTGATGACGCCGCTGGAACCATTACTTTAAAGGCTGTTTGAAAACGTGTCGACCCAAGACCGTAAGAGGCATTTCTCAGTGACTTTGGTACAGCTTGCAAGGCATCTTCACTCAGTGAACTTACAAATGGAATAATCATAATTCCCATTACTATTCCTGCCGATAAAGCATTGAATCCAGCCATTCCAGGAATTAGTTTTTGTAAAAATGGAGTCACAACCATAAGTGCAAAGAAGCCGTAAACAACAGTAGGAACTGCTGCTAATACCTCTAGCATGGGCTTAACTATTTTTCTAAATCTTTTGGGGGCATATTCACTGAGATAGACTGCTATAGTTAATCCTAGAGGAAGTGCTACAGAAACAGCTATAAAAGTGGTGAGTAATGTGCCTGCTATTAATGGCATAATGCCAAAGTGTTTGATGGCAAATAAAGGTGTCCACTCTGTATCAGTAAGAAAATCTAATAGAGAAACTTCTTGAAAAAAGGAATAGCTTTCTGAAAGCAATACCCAAATAATACCAACTGTCGTTAGTATTGTAACCACAGCACTGCTTTTTAAAAGCCATTCAATTAATTTTTCTTTATTTCTTCTAGTCATCCTTTTATTAGAATATCCAAGCAACCGAAGTTGCTTGGACAGGGATAGTTGTAATTAATCCTTTCAATTTTCGCAATGAAAAAACTACTATCACAGATTTATTTAATGAACGCATTAAATTTCTCTTTTTCTATATCGTATTCTACTTGTGGCAATGGAATGTAACCCACTTCAGATACTAATGATGGAGCACTATCTAAGTAGAAAGAAACAAATTCTCTTACTTCTTCTTTAGCAGCAGCAACACTACTTACGTATACAAATATTGGTCGTGAAAGAGGTGCATAAGTGCCATTTCCTACTGTTTCTAATGTTGGGATGATTGGACCATTACCATTATCTACACCAATAATATTTAGTTTGTCTTTGTTTTCTTCATAGTAAGCTAGACCAAAGAATCCTAAAGCAAATTTATCTGTTGCAATACCTTGAACTAATACATGATCATCTTCAGAAGCAGTAAAGTCTCCACGCGTTCCTACTTTTTTACCACAAATAGCTTCAGCAAAGTAGTCGTATGTTCCAGAAGCAACACCAGGTCCGAATAGGTGTAGCTCTTCGTGCGGCCATCCTTCTCTCACTTGGTCCCAGTACATTATTTTACCTTGTGCTTCAGGACTCCATATTTTCTTTAATTCATCGATAGTAAGGTAGTCAACCCAGTCATTTTCTGGATTAATTAAAACCGCTAAACCATCATAAGCTACGCTTAATTCTAGGTAATCGATACCAACTTCTTTACAAGCCTCAGCCTCTTTTGCTTTAATTGGTCGAGAAGCATCATTGATATCAATTTCTCCTCTCATAAATTTCTTGAAACCACCACCAGTTCCAGACACTCCAACTGTAACATTGATTTTTGGCTGTACAGCTCTGAATTCCTCAGCAACCGCTTCAGTGATTGGATACACTGTACTTGAGCCGTCAATTTTGATGTCTCCGCTTAAGGAATTCATGTCAGATTTTTGTTCGCCACCACCACAAGCAATAAGTGCAAAGGCAGATAGTGTTAAAAGTAATTTTCCTATTGTTTTCATTTTTATTTATTGATTATTTTGATGCAAACATACTGCTGTAAAAAAACCTTTACCTTATCTAAATATTAACTATTTGTAAAGTATTTGAAGTCTATTGTTAAGTAATTGTAAATTGTTAAATTATAGCTTAGTAGAGCATAAAAAAAGTGAGGGATAAACCCTCACTTTAACTAACCAAATCAATTTAAATTTAGAACTTGTATTCAAAGTTTAAGAATACACTTTCTTCAGCTTCTGCGTTTTCCGCAGCATTTGTCCAGCTTTGGTAATTTAAGGCAACTTTAACCCCTTTTACCATTTCTTTTTCAATACCTACAATCATAAACGATCCATCTCTTGAGATGTTCCAATCTTCATCGGATGCTAACTCATCGTATCGACCAAATAAGGACATGCCATTAGATAAGTTATAAGTTCCGTAAGCTGAAATACCTGTACGTTCTCTGTCGCTTACGTTTTGTGCATTTTCTTGAATATTGTATTCTAGACCTACTTTATAGCCATCGCCTGAATAAGCCATTGCAGCACTTGTTGTGTTCTGGTGAGCAACATTTTCACCATATGTCTCACGAGGCACAACATCATAATGTACTCTTACCGCCAAATTGTCCGATGCGTTGTAAGTCATACCAGCACTTCCTCTGAAAAGGCCATTAGCTTCTTGTTCTTTTTTGTAGCCTTCGCCATTAAGAACTTGAGCATCTAAACTTAGTTTACTGTTGAACACATAATCTAATGATACACCAACATCGGCTGAGTTTGCCCATTTGTGCTTGTCTTGTAAAGACTTATATATGTATCTGTGTCCCCAAGCCTTCTCCATGAATTTGAAGTTTTTAGCTCCAATCATACCGAAGTTAACGTTCATGTTATCATTTGCTTTCCAGCTTAAAGAAGCAATTTTCAAGAAAGCAGTGTAGGTACTTCCTGAGCTGTTGTTGCCAACATCAAAAGTTACCTTTGCTTTGAAGTCTTCGCTTAATGAATGGCTATAGCCAAGATAAGCTCTATTTACTTCAAAAGCTTTGAAATTGTTGTCGTCTTGTGAAAGGTTGTAATTGAAATTACTAAAGATTTTGGCATGTGGCTGACTTTGAGCCATAGCCCACGTACCGATAAATAAAAGTGTTAAAGTGTAAACGATTTTTTTCATTTTGTTTGTTGTTTTTTATTACGATGCAAATATAAGTTTACATAATCCAACCCAATATTAAGTGTATGTTAAAAAATTGTAAATTACTCAAATGAAAGCTTTTATATTATACTTTTGTTTAAAATTAACTTTGATTATATGACCGACAGTATCAAAATTTTAGTTGTTGATGACGAAGAAGATATCCTAGAATTTTTAGGCTATAATTTGCGTGCTGAGGGTTATGAAGTCATTGTAGCAGATAATGGAATTCTTGCTATTGAATTAGCAAAAAAGCACAATCCCTCATTAATTATTTTAGATGTTCAGATGCCCAATATGGATGGGATTACAACCTGTGAAAAGATTCGAGAAATTGACTCACTAAGTAATACTGTTGTTACATTTTTAACTGCACGTTCTGAAGATTATTCGCAAATTGCTGGTTTTGAAGCTGGTGCTGACGATTATATTACAAAACCAATTAGACCAAAAGTACTGGTAAGTAGAGTAAAGGCATTACTTAAAAGACGAGGTGTAACTAAAGAAGAATCTACTGTTTTAGAATTAGGCGATATTGTGGTGGATGTAGAAAAACACCAAGTACTATACAAAGGGCAGGAGGTAACACTAGCCAAAAAGGAATTCAAACTATTGAAGCTATTGATATCAAAACCTGGTAAAGTATTTACTAGAGATGAAATACTTGAAAAGGTGTGGGGTTTAGACCTTGTTGTGGGGGATAGGACTATTGACGTACATATTCGTAAATTGCGAGAAAAATTAGCCGACCATTACATCAAAACAGTAAAAGGTGTAGGCTATAAATTCGAATACTAATGCAGTGGACAACTCCTAAACAGATAGCCATATATTTGACATTACTCCTTTGTGTGTCAGTATCTCTCATACTTGTTTTATTTTCACTGGCTTTTGGTTATGATATTGATTGGTTACAGGTCGTTATTGTAACAAGTGTATTATTTCCCCCCATTTATTTTATTTCTCATTTTATACTAAGAAAATACATTCACGAAAAAGTGAAGGTAATATATAAGTCACTAAGTAGGCACAAGGGAACTAGCGATGATGTGGAAACGGATTTTAATAAAGTTGATGAAGACGTTGACCGTATGGTGGACGAGCGTCAGCAAGAAATAGAAGAACTTAAAAGCATGGAGTCTTTTAGGAGAGAGTTTTTAGGTAATGTCTCTCATGAGCTAAAGACACCTATTTTTAATATACAGGGCTATATACATACGCTTTTGGACGGAGCTATTAGGGATGAAAATGTAAATATGCAATACCTTGAGCGTACGAGTAAGAGTGTGGATAGAATGATAAACATTGTTGAAGATTTAGAAATGATTTCTAAAATTGAATCCAATCGATTGGACTTAGAATTCAGCCGCTGGGATATCGTTAATTACGTTCAAGAGTTATTCGATATTTTGGAGATGAAAGCCAAGAAGAGAAGTGTAAGCCTAAGTATTGATAATCAGTCAAATGTCAATTTTGTTGAGGCTGATAAGGATAAAATTGCTCAAGTACTTATCAATCTTATAGAAAACTCAATAAAATACGGAAAAGACGGTGGACATACAAGAGTGCGATTCTTCGAAATGGGCGAAAATATACTTATTGAAGTAGCTGATGATGGAGGAGGAATTCCCTCTGACCATTTGCCGCGTTTGTTTGAGCGTTTTTACAGAGTCGATAAGTCGCGTTCAAGAAGTGAAGGAGGGACTGGGCTAGGACTTTCTATCGTGAAGCACATCATTGAGGCTCACCGACAGACTATCAATGTACGTAGTACAGAAAACGTAGGAACTACCTTTTCGTTTACTCTAAAAAAGAGTAAATAATTCCTTCCAATTCGTTTGATTTTCAGAGAGGCTAAGCCCTTTGAAATCGTTAATTTTTTGCAGAGCAACAGTTAAGTCAAATATATCCTGAGGCATAGCAAAAGTCAATTTCTTATTATAGTAGTATTTTGCTAAATATAGTTGTTCAGTTTGTCCGGGAGTAGGCACAAAAATGGCTTTCTTATTGAGTTTAGCAACATCCATAACGGTGGAGTAACCAGAGCGGCTAATTACAAGATTGGCATTCACCATAGCCTGATTGAGTTCAGTTGATTTTAGGTGACTGACTATTTTTAAATTTTCAATGCATTCTTCCGAATTATCTTCCGTTTTTCCCAACACCAAAATCGCTTTTTTCTTAGAAGCCAGAAGTTGTTTCTTGAGGATATTTTCAAAAATAGTTCGCTGAGGTTCAGGTCCAGAAATTACCGCTAGAATATCCAAGTCTTCCGTTTTTTGCATAGGCTCAAAACGCGATAAGCTACCCACAAAATGGCAGTCAACTTGAGGTAAGTTAGAACGGCTTAAATCTCCACTTAGTAAATGCTCCTTGGAGTCAGGAATCCAACAGGCATCGTATTTTTCAATGTATTTAAAGTTGATGTTTTGAATCCACTGACTAAATAGTGGCGATTGAATATTTAGCTGATGGGTAATAAATACGCAGGGAACTTTTTTGGAATATAAGCCAAAGCGATTATCGGAAATCACGCCATCTATATCGTAATCTTCAATAATTTGGTTTAAGGCTTTTTTCTCTTTACGAATACCTTTCCAAATCTTTAGGCTTTGGCTAATCATACTCCAAGCCATATTTCCATTTTTTGGATACTGAATATTATAGCCTTCTAGCTTTATGAAGTCTCGTTTAGGAAATTCTCCCATAAGTAGATCTAGAGGACGGCCACTAGCCGCAAAGACAACCTCAAAGCCTTCTTGTTCTAATTCTCTAGCAATAGGAATACACCGACTGGCATGACCAAGTCCCCAATCCAAAGGAGCGATGAGTATTCGTTTTTTATTATTCACGAGTCGAAAGTACTTAAAAATTGAACTATTTTTGACAAAAATAATCACATTGGCTAAAAATAAATTACGCAAATTTTCTCAGATGGCAGAATACTCTAATGTATTTCAGCCAACATTTGAAGAGTTAGATTCTGGCTTTTCATTAAAAGGAAAGTGGAAGTCTGAGGTCTTTCAAAATGATAAGCCACTCATTGTAGAGCTCGGTTGTGGTAAAGGGGAGTATTCGGTCGGACTTGCTCAGAAATATCCAGAAAAAAACTTTTTAGGAGTCGATGTAAAAGGTGCTAGAATGTGGCAAGGGGCAACGGATGCTATACAGCAAGATTTGAAGAATGTCGCCTTTTTACGCACACGAATTGAGTTCATAGAATATTGTTTTAACACAGATGAGGTTGATGAAATTTGGATAACCTTTCCAGACCCTCAGTTGAAGAAAAAAAGAGCTAAGAACAGATTAACTCATCCTGTGTTTTTGGAGCGTTATGCCAAGGTACTAAAACAAGACGGACTCATTCATTTAAAAACGGACAGTCAATTTTTACATGGTTATACTTTGGGAATTATTGAAGGACACCAACACCATTTGTTATGCCAAGGTACTAAAACAAGACGGACTCATTCATTTAAAAACGGACAGTCAATTTTTACATGGTTATACTTTGGGAATTATTGAAGGACACCAACACCATTTGGAAGATGCTGAACACGACATCTATAATGCTCAGCTCAAACGTTCTAATCTTGAGATTAAAACCCACTATGAGAAACTATTTTTAGAAAAAGATATGCCAATTACTTACTTAAGGTTTAGGTTGAAGTAGTTTTTTCAGCTTATTTTGTTCTTCTTCAAGCCTAGCAAGTTGTCTTGAGACTCTAGATACAATAAACTACCTTCATGTGGCGAACTAATATTATTCATTTCAGAGGCACTAGCCACATTGTTTATTCTAATGAGTTGGTCGGCATTTAGTTGAGCTATTGAGTAGGAACTAAAAAATAATCCAAACACAACCATAAGTGTTATCTTTTTCATAGTTGAGTTGAGTTCATATTGAAATTAGCTTTAAGAAAGGTTCTCCAATTTAGAAAAAATTAGGATTAAAAAAAATAAATTTCATATTTTTGATTAATGTCAGAAAAAACGTTTTTTCAGAGAGTATATGAGGTAGCTGTGCAAATTCCAGAAGGAAAAGTGAGTACTTATGGTGCTATAGCAAAGTACATAAGCAGTACACAATCCTCAAGAATGGTAGGTTGGGCATTAAATAAAGTGAATACTTTTGATGTCCCTGCACACCGAGTAGTAAACCGAAAAGGGATGTTAACAGGTAAGTTTCATTTTGATGGAACAACTCTTATGCAACAACTTTTAGAAAATGAAGGAATTCGAGTAGTAGATAATCAAGTTCAAGATTTTGAAAAAGTCTTTTGGGATCCTAGTAAAGAATTGATTTGAATTAGTCTAAATAAAAAGTCAATTCCGTATCTTTGCACCACAATGAAAATAACAAAAGAACAGATATTAAAAGCCTTAGCAACATTTACTTTGCCCAATGGAGGTAAAGATTTAGTTTCAGCTAATGCTGTTCGTAATATTCAAATCTTTGGCACTGAAGTATTGCTAGACATCGAAATTACTAACCCTACTCTCCAGTATAAAAAGAAGGTTGAGGTAGATTGCATAAAAGCCATTCACGATTTTGTTTATGAAAAGGCAGATGTCAAGGTTAACCTTATCATTAACGCTCCCGAAAAACCAGCCAATATCATCAGGGGAAATGAAATCCCTGGTGTGAAAAACATAATAGCTGTCGCCTCTGGAAAAGGTGGGGTAGGTAAGTCTACAGTTTCAGCGAACCTAGCTGTTGCACTAGCCGACAAAGGCTACAAAGTAGGCTTGGTAGATGCCGACATATACGGGCCATCTATGCCTATTATGTTCGATGTAGTTAATGCCAAACCTCAAGGAAAAGAAGTAGATGGCAAACGAAAAATATTACCAGTAGAAAGCTATGGCGTAAAACTATTGTCCATTGGATTTTTTGCCAATACCGACCAAGCAGTGGTTTGGCGAGGAGCTATGGCATCAAAGGCTTTGAACCAAATGTTGTGGGATGCTGAGTGGGGCGATTTAGACTTTATGCTAATAGACTTACCACCAGGTACAGGAGATATCCATTTGTCATTAGTACAGTCAATTCCAGTAGGAGCAGCCATTGTAGTGAGTACACCGCAGAACATAGCTTTAGCAGATGCACGCAAAGGAGTAGCCATGTTTCAAATGGACTCTATCAATGTTCCAGTTTTAGGCTTAGTAGAGAATATGTCATATTTCACTCCTGAAGAATTACCAAATAATAAATATTATATCTTTGGAAAAGAAGGGGCTAAGGCCTTGGCAGATCGATTGGAGTTGCCATTGTTAGCAGAAATACCTCTTGTTCAAAGTATTCGTGAGGCGGCAGATGTTGGTCGTCCAGCAGTATTGCAAGGTGCTACTCCAGCAGCAATGGCGTTTATGGATTTCGCTGATAAAGTGGTTTTAGAAATGAATAAACGAAATGCCTTAGAACCTACAAAGAGAGTAGAAATAACAAATATGAACGGTTGTTCAACATAAATATGGGAATAATTACAGATTCAGCAATAATAGATAAGATAGAAGAGGCATTAGCTCAAGTGCGTCCTTTTCTAGAGTCAGATGGTGGAGACATTAGACTAATTGAGGTCACCGATGATTATGTTGTGAAAGTGAAACTTCTAGGAGCATGTAGCGATTGCCACGTTAGTATGATGACGCTAAAAGCAGGTGTCGAACAAACTATCAAGAAGGTGTTGCCAGAAGTAAAAGAAGTAGTTGACATTGATAAAATAGACAATTAAATGACTCAAGAAACGGTCGAAAAAGTAGTCATATTTTTTGCTGGCGATTCTGGAGACGGTATACAATTAACAGGTTCACAATTTACCAATACAGCAGCCCTGTACGGTAATGACCTAAGTACCTTTCCCGATTTTCCTGCTGAAATTAGAGCACCACAAGGAACATTAGCTGGTGTATCTGGCTTCCAAATTTCATTTGGTAGTACAGAAATTTTTACTCCTGGTGATGAATGTGATGTACTAGTGGTAATGAACGTTGCCGCTTTAAAAGCTAATCTCAAACGCCTAAAAAAAGGAGGAGCTATAATTGTCAATACAGATGGTTTTGATAAAAGAAACCTCAGATTAGCAGGTTTTGAAGACGGTGAAAACCCACTCTCTGATAACTCACTTTCAGACTACAGAGTAAGTGAAATGAATGTTACTAAACTAACACGTGAATGTTTAGTAGATATTACTTTAGGAATAAAAGAAAAAGACCGTTGCAAGAATATGTTTGTTCTAGGTTTTGTGTACTGGATGTACAACAGAACACTCGAGCATACCATTGAATTTTTAACACAAAAGTTTAAATCAAAGCCAGAAGTACTGGAAGCCAATATCAAGGTGCTTAAAGCAGGATATAACTTTGCAGATACTTGTGAAATATCAAGCAGTCGATTTGAAGTGAAACCTGCAAAAATGAGTTCGGGAACTTACCGTAACATCATGGGAAACCAGGCAACTGCAATGGGACTTATTGCCGCTTCTCAACAATCAGGGTTAGAGCTTTTTTATGGGTCTTATCCCATTACTCCAGCATCAGACATTTTACATGAATTGGCTAAACATAAGAATTTTGGTGTCAAGTCATTCCAAGCAGAAGATGAAATTGCCGCTGTAAGTGCTGCAATAGGAGCATCCTTTGGGGGAGCTTTAGGCGTTACAGCCACTTCAGGACCTGGTGTTGCCTTAAAAGGAGAAGCTATCGGATTGGCATTTATGTTAGAATTACCCCTGGTAATTGTGAATGTGCAAAGAGGTGGACCGTCAACAGGCTTACCAACTAAAACGGAACAAGCCGATTTACTTCAAGCTTTGTACGGAAGAAATGGAGAAGCACCTATTCCAGTAGTATCGGCAAGTACACCTTCCGATTGCTTTGAGGCATCTTTAGAAGCCTGTCGAATAGCTATTGAACACATGACGCCAGTATTCTTTCTTTCGGATGGCTACATAGCAAATGGAGCAGAGCCTTGGATGTTCCCACAAACAAAAGACTTAAAAGGCATTAGTGTGCCAATGACCACAAAGACTGATGATTATCTTCCATATAAACGAGATGAGAAATTGGTGCGTGAATGGGCAATACCAGGAATGGCTGGCTTAGAACACCGTCTTGGCGGCTTGGAGAAAGAGGCAGAAACAGGAAATGTATCGTACGATTCAGACAATCATGAATACATGGTGAAAACTAGAGCTGAAAAGGTAGAACGCATCGCTGATTTTATTCCACTACAAAAAATTGATTCAGGAGAAGAAAAAGGCAAAGTTTTAGTTTTAGCTTGGGGCTCAACCTATGGAGCTGTAAAAACAGCTGTTAAGGAATTAGTCGCAGATGGCTTTTCGGTCTCTCATGCTCATTTAAGATATATTAATCCTCTACCTAAGAATTTAGGAGAATTATTGTCTGCTTTTGATAAGGTGCTGATTCCTGAAATTAATAATGGTCAGCTGATTAAAATTATTAGAGATAAGTATCTGATTGACGCCATCCCTTTCAATAAGATTAAAGGAACGCCTTTTGAGGCTAGAGAAATAAAGAATAGAATAATAGAACTGCACGATGGAAAATAAAGAATATACTGCCAAAGATTTTTCTTCTGACCAAGAAGTACGTTGGTGCCCAGGCTGTGGTGACTATTCCATTCTGAAGCAAGTTCAATCTGTGATGCCTGAAATAGGTGTCGATAAAGAGGATATTGTATTTATTTCTGGTATTGGTTGCTCTTCGCGTTTTCCATATTATATGAATACATATGGTATGCACTCTATTCACGGACGCGCTACGGCAATTGCCAGTGGACTGAAAGCCGCTCGTCCAGATTTAAGTGTATGGATAATTACTGGAGATGGTGATTCTTTATCGATAGGAGGTAATCACCTTATTCATCTATTAAGAAGAAATTTTGATACCAATATACTTTTGTTCAATAACCAAATTTATGGCTTAACGAAAGGACAATATTCGCCTACCTCTGAAAAAGGAAAAAAGACAAAATCTACGCCAATGGGGTCTATTGATCACCCGTTTAACCCTTTGGCATTATGTATGGGAGCAGATGCGACTTTCATTGCACGAACAATGGACAGAGACCCTAAGCATATGAGGGAAATGCTAAAGCGTTCTAACGACCATAAAGGCTCTTCATTATTGGAAATTTATCAGAACTGTAACGTCTTTAATGATGGTGCTTTCTTTGGCATGACAGATAAGGCTACCAAAATGAATCAGACTTTATTTTTAAAAGATGGTGAGCCATTACTTTTTGGAGAAAATAAATCTAAAGGAATAAAGCTAGATGGCTTTAAACCAATAGTAGTGTCAATGGAAGACACTTCTGCTGATGACCTATGGATTCATGATGAGAAAGACCGCGTAAAAGCAGGTTTATTGACGCGATTCTTTGATGATGAAATGCCAAGACCATTTGGCGTGTTTTATTCTGAAGATAGAATGCTTTATGAAGATGCTTTAGTGGGTCAAATAGAGGAAGCAAAAGAGCTCAAAGGAAAAGGTGATTTGGATGATTTACTCAAAGGCTCCAATACTTGGTCGATAGACTAAAAATCAAATTTAGCACTGAATTTTATCCCCATACCTCTTACTCCAAAGGTACTACTAAGATCGTGCTTGTCCTCGAGATAAGTTAGTCGCTTAATCAAGTCAACTCTAAGGAATTTGAAAATATTAGTAACGCCTATACTTGCTTCAATATAAGGTGTGCTACTCATCAAATGTGTTGTTTTTTCACCTTCACTGTTGGTTGGAAACTGCAACAGTTCAGGATGTACATTAGGGTTGTTTTCGTCACTAAGCCGTCCCGCTAGGGCTTTTAAACCAATCACTTCTCTTACTTTAAGCTTTTTAATGAGAGGCAGTTTATTAAATATAGCTCCTTTGAAAAAATGATTCCATTGTAAACTTAAATATTCGTCATTAATGAATTCCATATAGTTCATTAAGTTGAATGATTTAAATTGATAGCCCAAGGACTGGTTTGCAATTGGAATTTGTAAAATAGGAAAAGGGGCTTGTCCCCAAAACTTACCTGCTTCAATTTCAATATCTGAAAAGCCTAAAAGCGGCACATATGAACGTTTGCTTAATTCAACACTTGATTTTGAAAAATCATACTCTCCATTAAATAAACCAGTAAAGCCGATAGTATGGCTTATACTTACAATAGGGTATTTATTTTTGATAATTCTTCTCTGATTTTTTGTTTGGTAAAATTGTTGCTTTGGAGCATATCGGACTTTCATGCCTATTTCGTCAGTATTGATATGCTTATCAATTATTCCATTTCCATCCACAAAAGTCAATGCCCCTAGAGGTTTAAAACGGTTGTTGTTTAAGAGAATATTAAACGAAAATCCAGACTGATATTCTTTAAGGTAGTCAAAATGAATTTTATGGTGTAATATCATTTTATCTGATGCACTACTATTAAACGAGTGAAGAAAATTATCGTTATCTAAACTTTCAGAAAACTGACCTGGGAACATTGTTAGTCTTGAAATTGAGGTATAAATTCGATGTTGAGGGTAGTTCAAAAAGTTGTCATTAAAAGAATAATTAAAGCCAGATAAATATTTAATTCTCAAATCCCCTAAACCCATAGCAAGGTGTCCGCTTATCTGATATTTTGGGTTGAACTGTGTTGTTGTTCTTCCGCCCATTCTCAATTTCAGGCCTTCAATTTTATTCCAGCTCACAAAGGTAGCAACAGTACCCAATTCATACCAACCGCCATTAATCCAACCTGAAGTAAGTATTGAAGAGGCCTCATTAAGAATTTTAAATGTTCTTGTTCGCTGAATACTATCAATCATCGTATAAATGCCTTCCTCATTTTCATTAAGCTGCTCGTGTCTATTTTCCTGCCAGAATTCTGCACTAGCATATTGCTTAGATTTTATCACATCACCTCTAGCTTTATAGATAGAATCTGCACGTTCTTTATTGACGACGAAGCCTTTATAAGAAGTGCTTTTTTTACCGACAATACCCGTTTGTTTTTCGCTAAAACTGTAGTCAATGAAGAGGTTGTTTGTTTTTTGCATCCATAATTTATCACTGACTTTAGTAAAACTCTGTTCGATTTTTAGGTCGTTTACAAAATTTAGATTGATATTTTTATTTATTCCCATTTCCACTTTTCTAACAGCAAATGTGCTATCATTCACGACAAATAAATTACCGCTAAAAGCAAAGTCAGATTTGGAGCGAGGGGAAAACCCTAAATTGATACATGAAATGCCTTCAACATCTAGTGTGTCTATTATAAAGTACTTATAGATATTAGGCCCGATATCATTGATTGGACTAGGAAATTGATTACCAAAGAGTTCAATTTGATTTTGGTAAATATCAACCTCAGAATATAGCTTTTGCATAAAGTGACCAATACCATCATTATCCATTCTGTTGAGGTTACCACTCATTTTGGTACCATACAAATATTCTTTTTTGGTCTCAGGACTTTTTCTGTAAAATACTTTTGATGAATTTTCTCGTATAAAAAACGGAATGAAGGGCTTGCCATTGACTTCAGAAGTGTCCACATAATTTTCAAATACGAATTGAAAATTCTTCATGATTTTTTTGTCCGCTATTTTCTCTGAAAAATTATTTAGGTCAAATTCTACTTTTTCGTATTTGTCGAATTCATAAAAGTCTAGTGAATGTTTTTGATTAGCATCTTTGTTTTTTATGACTTTTCGAGCTAAGTCAACTGCAGGGTTTCCCTTGTTTTTGTACTTGACCTTTTTTTTCTCAACAATGTTTACAGCTGCTAGTTTTACTGATGAGGATTGCAGTTGAAAGTTTATGGTTTGAGATTTATTTTTTAAAACGCTTTTTGAAGCTGTAGTGTAACCCAAAAAAGAGGCCTCCAAAACGTCTGTAGCCCATTTTGTTTCTAGAGAATATTTTCCATCAAAATCGGTAACGGTTCCAACATTTGAGTTTCTGAATTTAATATTGACAAAAGGCATTGGCTCATTACTCTCATTGACAATTTTACCTTTTATCTTAGTAGATTGTGCCTCACAATAATGAAAAACAATAGAAAATAAAACTAAAAAAAGAAGACTGTTTTTTTTCATTCAACGGGCTATAATTACAGCAACGAATGTACTATAATTTTAACTCATTTGGAATTTCACAGACGGGAATTGGTATCATTTTGTGGGTGTTAGCAGAGTTTAATCGAGTATATATTTCTACCACTTTTTGTTGTCTACCGTTCAACTCGGAATGAGGACCGTCATAAGACATCGCCCATTCTAATTCGGCGTAAGTTGCACCAATTTGATCCTCATCACTACGGTTGTCATTCCAAAGTCCGTCAGTAGGTGCGGCAGTTAAGATGTCTTCAATTACTCCAAGAGATTCACCCAGTGCAAATACTTCGCTTTTGAGTAAATCTGCAATTGGACTAATATCTACACCACCATCGCCGTATTTAGTGTAAAATCCAATGCCAAAATCCTCTACTTTGTTACCAGTACCTACTACTAAATAAGAATGTAGTTGAGCATAATAATAAAGGGTAGTCATTCTAAGCCTAGCACGAGAATTAACTAGTGAAATCACATGGTTTTCTTCACTAGAATCTTCAGTAACGGTGTCCACAAATTGGTCGTAAATACTACTTAAATCTACACAAGCCGAACGGACATTGTGATAATTAGATTTCAACCATTTGATATGTTCATTAGCTCTTGACACTTGTTCTTTTTGTTGGTGTATAGGCATCTCCAAACATAAAACTGGAACACCTGTTTTTGCAGCTAAAGTTGAAGTTACGGCTGAGTCAATTCCACCAGAAACACCAATGACAAATCCTTTGGATTTAGAATTGTTAAGATAAGTTGATAGCCAATCGCAAATGTATTGTGCACATTCTTTTGTTCGCATAGTCTCGCAAAGTTAATAAATCGTAATTTTACAGCATGAAAAAGTTAGGATTAAGTTTGTGTTTTTTCTTGGTAGTTGTTCAATTTTCATGCAACAACCAAAGACATTCTTACTATGATTTAGATGTTTTACGTTTAGATAGCTTATACCTTACGGATGTGCAAAATGCTTCTTTTCAGGATTATTCTCAGCAATACGGATACTTTTGGGACTTGTATTCACAAGAAGTTATCTCTTTACCAGAGGCGTATTTTCAAGACTCACTTTTAGCCTTTCAGCAAGAAGAAGATTTTCAAAAACCCTATCAGCAATTAAGCGAGCAGTTTGCAGATTTTTCGACTTACGAAAAGGAGTTTTCTGAGGCTTTTTACCATTACAATCAATCTTTTCCATCGCGAGTAGTGCCAAAAATAATTACATTCTTTGGTGGCTTTAATTATGTAGCGATTGCCACTGACAGTGTTCTTGGTATAGGGTTGGAAATGTTTTTAGGAAAGGATGCTGATTATTATAAAAAACTAAGTCAAAAATTTCCGCTATACATGCATGACCGTTTTCAGCCTAGTCATATGGTAGCTCTATCTGTTGACGGTTGGCTTGAATCGGAATTTCCCGTGCTACACACTGACTTTTTATCACAGATGATTCATTATGGGAAGCTGAAATATGCATTAAGCCAATTCATGAAAGGTACTCCGAAACACATTATTATGGGGTATACACAAGAGCAATTAGATTGGTGTGAAAATAGTGAGTTTTCAATTTGGAAGTTTCTCATTGAGGAAGGCTTGCTATATAGCACAGATCAATTCTTAATCAATAAATATATAAAGCCAGCTCCTTATTCTAAGGGGATGCCTCTAGAATCGCCTGGGCAAGTTGCTGTATGGGTAGGGTGGAATATTGTAGAAGAATTTATGAGTAATAACCCTAATGTTAGCACTAGAGACTTATTTCAATTACATGATGCTCAGTATATTTTAAACGAATCAAAGTATAAACCAAGATGACAAAAAAACAATCAGAAATAAAAATCAATATTGATTTAGATAGCAATAATATTCCTGAGCGACTGCAGTGGGAAGCAAGTGATGGAGGACAAGAGCTTTCGGAATGCAAGGCTGCTTTTCTTTCATTTTGGGATACAAAATCAAAAGAAACTTTACGAATAGACCTTTGGACTAAAGAAATGAGAACCGATGAAATGAAACATTTTTTTCATCAAACTCTAGTGTCAATGGCAGACACTTTAGAGAGAGCAACTTCTGAGGACAAAATGGCGGCAGATATGCGCGACTTTTGCCATCATTTTGCTGAAAAGTTATTGAAATAAGGCGTTCGTTTTTTCTACAAATTCTAGCAGTTCATCTTTCCCCTTCTTGTTCACCGAAGAGCTTAAAAATATAGTAGGTAACTCTTCCCAGCTCTTTAGCATTTCTTTTTTGTAGTGAGCTAAATTCCTAGCACTTTCCGTCTTGGAGAGCTTGTCTTGTTTAGTGAAACAAATAACAAATGGGATGTTATTTTCTCCTAGCCATTGCATAAATTCAATATCAATAGCCTGTGGTTTTAATCGAGAGTCTAGCAAGACGCACAAGCACATTAAGTTTTCTCGTTTTAAAAGGTATTTTTTGATGAATTGAGAAAACTCAAGTCGCTTAGTTTTTGACACGCCTGCATAACCATAGCCTGGCAAGTCAACTAGATACCAATTCTTATTAATGAGGAAGTGATTAATGAGCTGTGTTTTGCCAGGTCTTCCAGAAACTTTAGCTAAACTTTTTCGCTCAGTAAGCATATTTATTAATGAGGATTTACCAACGTTGGAACGACCAATAAAAGCGTATTCAGGTAAATTTGGGGCGGGGCATTTTTTTATATCAGTGTTACTGATAATAAACTCAGCATATTTGACTTGCATCGTTTACTGCTTTTATGTTTTTTTCAAGCCATTTAACAAGAATATCTAAAAACTGTTCTGGGTGTTCCCACATTGGTGAATGTCCACATTTATCAATCCAAAATAAATCAGAACGACTGAATAGTTCGTGGAACTCTTCAGCTACATGTGGTGGCGTCACGCCATCTTGTTTACCCCAAATCAAACATACTGGAAAATCTAGATGTGGTATATCCTTACTCATATTGTGGCGTATCGCAGATTTCGCCATTGCAAGTAAACGAACAACAGAGTTGCGATTGTTGGCTATTTCAAAGACGTTGTCAACTAGTTTTTTAGTTGCCATTTTAGGGTCATAAAAAACCTCTTCAGTTTTAGTTTTTATGTAATTATAATCGCCTCGTCTTGGAAAGGTGTCACCCATAGAGTTTTCATAAAGTCCAGAGCTACCGGTTAATACCAAAGATTGTACTAATTCAGGAAAATCTTTAGCAAATACCAAAGCAATATGACCGCCTAATGAGTTCCCGAGTAATGTGACTTTGTCGACTTTTTTGAAGGTCAGAAAATCGTGAAGAAAAAGCTTAAAGTTTTTGATGTTTGTCTTTAGCAAAGGCTTTTCAAATAAAGGGAAAATAGGACCTATAACTCTGTAGCCAGAGTCCACTAATCCCGGTATGATACTCTCAAAATTTTCAAGCCCACCCATCAGGCCATGTAGCAATACAATAGTTGGTCCTTCACCAACTTCGATGTACTCATAGCCATTCTCCTTTATTATTTCAAAGTCCTCAATCATTAGAACGCAAAAATACACAAAAATAAGACGCTAATCACATGTCTAAATTTAAGCGATAGAATCGCTTTTAGGGAAAATATGTGAAATGTTATCAACAATGTGGTAAAAAGTGGTAAAAAGTGGAGTAAAATTATATATATTTACAACTTGTATCCAAAAACTGATGATAAATTTAGTAGGAACATATGAATGTAAGATTGATGCTAAGGGCAGATTAATGCTTCCTTCAGTATTGAAAAAGCAATTGGCACCTGTCATTGCTGAGGGGTTCGTATTGAAGCGTTCTGTATTTAGTAGCTGCTTGGAAATTCATCCTTTAGGTGAATGGAATGTTCTTATGGGAGAAGTGAATAAACTAAATCGCTTCGTAAAGAAAAATAACGATTTCATCAGATTGTTTACAGCCGGAGTGAAAATGCTAGAAGTCGATTCTAATTCACGATTACAGGTGCCTAAAGACCTCATTTCCTTCGCTTCGATTTCAAAAAATATTGTCCTTTCATGCTCGCTTAACATGATAGAAATATGGGATAAAGATCAATACGAGCAAGTTCTCAAAGAAGCTACTACGGATTTCGCAGACTTAGCAGAAGAGGTAATGGGTTCAATTCAAAACGAAGACTAATGGGATATCACGAGGCAGTATTATTAAAAGAATCAATTGCTGGCCTTCGTATTGACCCCAACGGAACTTATGTTGACGTCACTTTTGGTGGTGGTGGACATTCAAAATCTATTTTAGAAAAACTAGATAAAGGCACACTCTTTGCTTTCGATCAAGATACTGACGCACAAAAGAATTCAATTGATGATAATCGATTTGTTCTTATCAATCAGAACTTTCGATTTATGCAAAAGTTTTTGAGGCTCGAAGGGGTTCTCAAAGTAGATGGAATTCTAGCGGACTTAGGTGTTTCATCCTACCAATTTGATACTGCTGAAAGAGGTTTTTCTATTCGCGAGGAAGGTGAGTTAGATATGCGAATGAATACTACTCAAGATTTATCGGCAAAGCAAGTGGTGAACGAATACGAGCTAGATGATTTGTGTCGAATATTTAGAGAATATGGAGAGCTTAAAAATGCATATTCACTTGCAAAATCTATCCTATCTTCTCGAGAAAACAGAGAGATTGTGACAACAGAAGACCTCAAGGAGGCTGTCAAAAAACACGTCCCACCACACAAGAGTAACAAGATATTGGCTCAATTATTTCAGGCTATTCGAATTGAAGTAAATGACGAACTAAAAGCATTGAAAGAGATGCTATTACAATCTGTTGACCTCCTGAAAGAAGGTGGACGACTTTCTGTGATTTCCTACCATTCTTTGGAGGATAGATTAGTAAAGAACCTAATCAAGTCAGGTAATTTCAAAGGGGAAATAGAGAAAGATTTTTACGGTGTCCCTAAGGTGATTTTAAAAGCGATTTCTAAAAAACCAATTACTGCTTCAGAAGAAGAATTGGAAAGTAACCCAAGATCTAGAAGTGCAAAACTAAGAGTAAGTGAAAAGTTAGCGTGAAAGATTTAAAACAAACATATCGACCTAAAAAAGGATTTCAGACTAATATCTCTGATGTAATGAGTGGGAAAATATTGGAAAAAGGACTGTTCGAATTACTTCCATTTTCACTTTACATCTGCTTATTGCTAGTGTTTTATATCAATAATTCCTACAGAGCAGAAAGTAGTATTAGAGCTATTTCTTCTTTAGAAAGAGAGCTAAAAGATTTGCGCTCGGAGTACATCACCACCAAGTCTTTGCTTATGTATCAAAGCAAACAGACAGAAGTACAAACATTAGTGGCTGACCATGGGTTAGTGAAAAGTAATCAGCAACCATTCATAATCCGTGCTAACTAATGAATCATCCTAAAAACATAAAAAGGAGAGCAGTTGCTATATATCTTTTTATGATTTTATTGGCACTTGCCATAATAATTCAACCCTTATACACACAGTTTTTTGAATCCCATTTGTGGAATACCGATAAGTATAATGTTACACGTACAATAAATGTTGATGCATCTAGAGGAAATATTTATTCAGATGATTTATCCCTGTTAGCAACATCTATTCCTGAGTATGAAATTCGATGGGATGCAAAACAAGTTGATAAAGAACTTTTTGATGATAATATAAATGATTTAGCATTTTGCCTTTCGACTCTTTTTAAGGATAAAACAGTCGCTGAATATTCTTCCCATCTCAGAAAAAGTTGGATACAAAAGAAGCGGTATGCTCTGATTAAAAGGAAGGTTAACTACAATGAGCTAAAGTCTCTAAAACGTTTTCCAATTTTCAAAGAAGGACGATACAAAGGAGGCTTCAGATATATTCAGCTTAATAACAGACAACAACCTTTCCAAGAAATTGCAAGTCGAACCATAGGCTATCACAAACAACACTCCAAGTCGGTTGGAATTGAAGGAGCCTTCAACTTTGATTTGAAAGGAAGAGATGGTGAACGTCTTGAGCAACGTCTTGCAGGAAATGAATGGATGCCTATTCGTGAAAGAGAGTCTTTTCCAGGCAAAGATGTTATTACTACCATTGATATTCGCTTTCAAGATGTAGCCCACAAAGCTTTGGAAGATAGATTACGGTTTCACGATGCGGATTTTGGAACAACAGTATTGATGGAAGTTTCCACAGGAGCAGTAAAAGCCATTGTAAATCTCAAGAAAAACGAAAATGGCAGTTATGTAGAACGCTACAATTATGCCATCGGTCAAAGTGTTGAGCCAGGCTCAACTTTTAAGTTAGCATCTGTCATTGCAGCATTAGAAGATGGGTATCTCAATGAAAATGATTCAGTGAATACAACCGGTGGTAGCCATAATTTTTACGACAGAGTTATGCGTGATTCGCGAGAAGGTGGCTATGGTACTATTTCATTAGAAAGGTCTTTTATCAAATCATCCAATGTCGGTATTTCAAAACTCATCAATAAACATTACAAGTCTAATCCTTCTCAATTTGTGGACAGGCTGTACAGTATGGGATTAAATGAGCCACTAGGCGTTTCCCTTTCTGGAGAGGTCAAGCCTAACATCAGGCACCCAAAACAATCCAATACTTGGTCAGGAACTACTTTACCTTGGATGTCTATCGGATACGGAATAAAGCTAACACCTATTCAAATATTGAGTTTTTATGCTGCCATAGCTAATGATGGTCAGCAGATGAAACCCTATTTCGTACAGTCGATTATGAATAATGGAATGCTTGAAAAAAACTATTCGCCTGAAGTATTAAATCCTTCGATATGTTCAATGACTAGTATCAAAAAAGTGAAGAAAATGCTAGAGAATGTTGTCGAAGAAGGGACGGCAAGAAATATTAAAACAAGGCAATATAAAATTGCAGGTAAAACAGGAACTACACAGTTACTTATTGACGGCAAATATACAAATGAAAGACATCTAGCCTCTTTTGTAGGTTACTTCCCGGCAGATAATCCAAAATACGCTTGTATTACAATGATAAATGACCCATTAGAAAATGGAAGTTATGGTGGAGATGTTGCTGCTCCTGTTTTCAGAGCTATCTCAGATTATGTATACAATACAGACCTATCATTACAACAATCAGACACTATTGAGAATCAGCAATCACCAGTTTCTAAAGATGGATATAAAACAGATTTAGCCCATGTGTTAAACGAATTATCAATTGATATTTCTGATGATAATCATCTATCGGAATGGGTACTTACTAAGGCAAAAGAAGGCAAAGTAGAATTTAATACTAGAAACATACATAAAGATCTTGAAAAGAATACCATGCCAAATATAAAAGGCATGGGTCTTAGTGATGTACTCTACCTCTTGGAAAACTATGGGCTGAAGGTAAATTACAGTGGAAGAGGTAGTATAAAATCACAATCGATTAACAAAGGAGAACAAATACGAAAAGGACAACAAATCAATATAGTACTATCGTGAAGTTATTACAAGACATATTATATAAGGTTGAAATGCTTGAGTGTGCAGGCTCTACTCATATAGCTATTCCTCAAATTTGTTTTGACTCAAGAAATGTAGCCAAAGACTCTTTGTTTGTTGCTGTTAGAGGTACTCAAGTAGACGGACATAAATTCATCGAACAAGCTATTGAAAAAGGTGCTATTGCTATCTTGGCTGAAGAATTACCTTTGCCCAAGCCAGAGGGAGTAACTTACATAAGGGTAAATGATAGTTCTCAATCCTTAGGCATACTTGCTGCCAACTTCTATGACAATCCTTCAGAAAAATTAAATGTTGTAGCGATTACTGGAACAAACGGAAAAACATCGGTAGCTACATTATTACATGAATACTATCAATCAATAGGGGAGAAAGCAGGAAAACTTTCTACCATTGTCAATAAAATAGGATACAACACCTTACCATCAACCCATACAACTCCAGATGCATTAAGCATTAATCAGTTGTTATCAGAAATGGTAAAAGAAGGCTGTAAGTATTGTTTTATGGAGGCAAGTTCTCATGCTATTCATCAAAATAGGATGTTTGGCTTAGCATTGAAAGGAGCTATTTTTATGAACATCAGTCATGACCATTTGGACTACCACCAAACATTTGACGATTATATTTTAGCAAAAAAAGCCTTGTTCGATTACCTTCCAAGCGATGCCTTTGCATTAGTGAATAAGGACGATAGACATGGGCTAACTATGTTGCACCACTGCACAGCTAAAGCGTACACCTTTGCTCAGAAATCTTCGGCTGACTTTAAAGTAAAAATCTTAGAAAGCCGATTCGATGGTATGTTGCTAAACTGTGATGGTAAAGAGGTATGGACCAAGTTGATAGGAAAATTTAATGCCTATAACCTTTTGGCAATTTACTCAACGGCAATTTTATTGGGACAAGACGAAACACAAGCACTCACGACAATAAGTGCTTTAAACAGTGCTGAAGGACGCTTTGATATAAGCCGTTCTGAAGATGGAAAAGTAGGCATAGTGGATTATGCACACACACCCGATGCTTTACTCAATGTTATTAATACCATCAATGATATAAAGCAAGACCAAAAGTTAATCACAGTATTTGGTTGTGGCGGTGACAGAGATAAAAGTAAGCGTTCAAAAATGGGCAAAATTGCTTCTGAACTAAGTGAAAAAGTAGTCGTTACTAGTGATAATCCACGTTCTGAAAATCCAGATAAAATTATAGATGAAATACTGTCTGGAGTCGAAGCTGTAAACCTCAAGAAAGTACTCACTATTAGCGATAGAAAAGCAGCTATTAAGACGGCCTGTTCATTAGCACAACAAGGAGATATAATCCTTATTGCTGGTAAAGGACATGAAAAGTACCAAGAAATAAAGGGAGACAAATTGCCTTTTGACGATAAAGAAGAATTGAAACACACATTTAACCTATTACAAGACTAATGCTTTATTACCTATTTGAATATCTCGATTCTACCTACCAGCTTCCAGGAGCAGGAGTATTTCAATACATTTCTTTTAGGGCAGCAATGGCAGTGATTACTTCTTTGTTAGTGTCAATGGTCTTTGGTGGTCGCATAATAAATTTCATTAGAAGCAAACAGATAGGCGAAGAAGTAAGAGAGCTTGGACTACAAGGAGAAGCACAAAAGAAGGGTACTCCAACAATGGGCGGGCTCATCATCATAGCAGCTATTTTATTACCAACGGTTTTATTCGCAAAGCTTTCAAACATATATATCATCCTAATGATAATATCTACAATATGGTTAGGCATAATAGGCTTTATTGACGATTACATCAAGGTCTTCAAAAAAGATAAAGAAGGCTTAGCAGGACGATTTAAAATCATTGGACAAGTTGGTCTAGGAATTATCATAGGATTTACAATTTACTTCAACGATGGCATAACTATTAAAGAAGAAATTAGAGGTGATGCAGCGGTAAATCAAGAAGTTGTATTTGGAGAAGAAATAAAATCTCTTAAGACAACTATTCCATTCGTAAAAAATAATGAATTTGATTACTCAAGGTTAGTCTCTTGGATGGGAGATGATGCTGCATCATACGCCTGGATAGCTTTTGTTTTAATTGTCATTTTTATAGTTACAGCAGTTAGTAATGGAGCAAATATGACTGATGGATTGGACGGTTTAGCCACTGGTACTTCAGCAATTATTGGAGCGACTTTGGGTATTCTGGCCTATGTTTCGGGTAATGTATTCTTTGCTGACTATCTAAACATAATGTACTTGCCGAACTCTGGGGAGTTAGTGATTTACATGGCATCCTTTGTGGGGGCTTGTGTAGGCTTTCTTTGGTACAACTCTTTCCCAGCACAAGTTTTTATGGGTGATACAGGAAGTTTAGCACTAGGCGGAATAATAGCCGTATTCGCAATAGCAATAAGAAAAGAATTATTGATACCGGTCTTATGTGGAATATTCTTAGTAGAGAATCTTTCAGTAATGATGCAGGTATCCTTTTTCAAGTATACCAAAAAGAAGTTTGGAGAAGGAAGACGCATATTTAAAATGGCACCCTTACACCATCATTTTCAAAAACTAGGTATGCATGAAAGTAAAATAGTAACACGGTTTTGGATTGTGGGAGTGATGTTAGCAATACTAACGATTGTCACACTTAAACTAAGATAATGGAAAAAGTAGTTGTGTTAGGCGGCGGAGAAAGCGGTTGTGGAGCAGCTGTTTTAGCACAACAAAAAGGATTTAGTGTATTTCTTTCTGATAATGGAAAGATTAAGGAGAAATACAAAAATGTTCTTACACATAATGAGATTGAGTGGGAGGAAGAGAAACACACCGATTCTCGTTTTTTCGATGCTGATATTATTATCAAAAGTCCTGGTATTCCAGACACTATTCCAATAATAATGGATTTGAAAGAAGCAGGAATATCTGTAGTTTCAGAAATAGAGTTTGCAGTTCAATTTACAGATGCAAAAATTATTGGAATTACTGGTAGTAACGGAAAAACAACTACAACCCTTCTGATTGGGCATATGCTAAAAAAAGCAGGACTCAATGTAGGTGTTGCAGGAAATATTGGAGAAAGTTTTGCCTTACAAGTTGCTACCGAAAAATACGACTACTATGTTTTGGAACTCAGCAGCTTTCAACTTGATGGAATACGTTCCTTTAAACCCCACATAGCGATTCTATTAAATATTACTGCAGACCATTTGTACAGGTATGCTAATAATATTCAGAATTACATTCAATCGAAACTAAGAATTACAATGAATCAGGACAGTAGTGACTATTTAATCTATTGTGATGATGATAGTAACATAACTGAACATTTAACGACACAAGCACAGTGTTTACCTTTTTCCATAAAGAAGACGCAAGAACAAGGTGCTTATTTAGATAAAGATGAAATAAAATTAAACATTAATGATAAGTCATTTATTATGAATATTCAACAACTAGCCCTTCAGGGCAAACACAACATCTACAATTCCATGGCGGCATCTATTGCTTCTAGGATTTTAGATTTAAAGAAAGATATAATAAGAGAAAGTCTTATTGATTTCAAAAACGTAGAACACCGACTTGAGAGAGTGATAAAAGTACACGGTATTGAGTTTATCAATGATTCTAAAGCAACAAACGTAAACTCTACTTGGTATGCTCTAGAAAGCATGACCAAAAACACCATATGGATAGTTGGTGGAGTAGATAAGGGGAATGACTATTCTTCACTAATACCATTAGTAAAGGAAAAAGTCAAGGCTATTGTTTGCTTAGGAGAAAATATTGAGTCAATAAAAAACTCTTTTGAGAATACTGGAGTAGAGATGCTTTTTGCTTCAGATATGAAAGAAGCTGTGAATTTATCATACAGTAGTGCATTAAAAGGTGACGCTGTATTATTATCTCCAGCATGTGCAAGTTTTGATTTGTTTGAAAACTATGAGCACAGAGGGTATGAATTTAAATCTATGGTCAGAACATTATAAATGGGCTTATTTAAAAAATATATCAATTTAGAAGGTGACACCCGAATTTGGGCGGTGATATTCTTCTTGGTGTTTGTTTCCATTGTAGTGGTGTATAGTGCAACAGGAGGTTTAGCCTATACATCTTATGGAGGAAACACTTGGTATTTATTTTTTAAGCACTGTAGATTCCTAATTATAGGTTTAATATTCATTTATTTCATACACAAAATTCCACATAAATACTATTCTAGACTTGGTCAATTAGGATTCATAATTGCCATACCAATACTAATCTACACAGTAGCTTTTGGAACATCATTAAATGATGCGAGTCGATGGATTACTATTGGTGATATGCCAATAAATACATTTGAAATTGGAAAAATTGCTATCACGGTATTTTTAGCACGTCAATTAGTCAAAATTCAAGACAACATTACCGATTTTAAAAGTGTAGTATGGAAATTATTTGCCCCTCTTCTTTTGGTGTGTGCCATCATTTTCCCAGCTAATTTCTCAACAGCTGCAATGATATTTGCTGCTAACCTTATGTTATTGTACTTAGGCGGTGTCCCATTTAGATATTTATCCTTACTTGTAGTTGGAATCATCGGCTTAGGAGCTATTGTAATTAGCCTATCACTTACCATTCCTTCTCTACAAAAAACATTCCCAAGAGCTCAAACTTGGGTAAATAGAGTTAAGAATTTTTCACAAGATAAATCTGTAAGTAGCGATGCTAATTATCAAGTTACACATGCAAAAATTGCCATAGTCAATGGAGGTATAAAGGGAAGAGGTCCAGGTAAGAGTACGCAAAGAAATGTATTGCCATTACCAAACTCCGATTACGTTTATGCTATTCTTATTGAAGAATGGGGGGCTTTGGGAGGTATAGCTGTTGTCTTTGCATATATCGTTTTACTATTACGAGGTAAACGTATTTTTAATTTAGCCCCTGACCCATTAGCAGCATATTTAGGAGTAGGACTAAGTATATCATTAGTGTTTCAAGCCTTTATAAATATGGCGGTTGCAGTGGATTTATTCCCCGTAACAGGACAAACCTTGCCAATGATAAGTATGGGTGGGGTTTCTGTAATATTCACTTGTATATCATTTGGAATTATATTGAGTACAAGTAAAGGAATTAACGTATCAAAAATCAGTGCCAATGTCAGTTAAGGTAATCATAAGCGGCGGTGGTACTGGAGGACATATCTTTCCAGCGATTTCGATTGCAAACGAATTGAAGTCCAGAATAAAGGACATTGACATTCTTTTTGTAGGAGCAAAAGGACGAATGGAGATGGAGAAAGTGCCTAAAGCTGGATACCCTATAAAAGGATTAAGTATTAATGGCTTTCAAAGAAATTGGCGAGACACAAGAAATCTATCATTTCCATTTAAATTGCTATTTAGCTTATTAAAGTCTTTCTTCATCGTTAGAAAATTTAAACCTGCTGTAGTCATTGGAACAGGCGGTTATGCTAGTGGTCCTTTATTATTTGTAGCATCTAAATTGTCCATACCTGCTCTTATTCAAGAACAAAATTCATATCCGGGAATCACTAATAAATTATTGTCAAAGTCAGTACAAAAGATATGTGTTGCCTATGAAAATATGCAGCGATTCTTCCCAGAAGATAAACTTTTACTATTGGGTAATCCTATCAGAAAAGATTTGATTGATAGCTCATCCAAAAAGGCACAAGGCATTAAGCATTTTAAACTGGATGAAAACAAGCCCATTATACTAGTAATAGGAGGTAGTTTAGGAGCTAGAACTATAAATGAATCCATGGCAGCTTTGATTGATGATTTAGAATCTAATGATATTCAATTGATATGGCAAACTGGAATCACATTTGAAAAACAAGCCTTAGAACTCACAAAGGATAAAAAGAATATTCAAGCGAGTGCATTTATATATGAAATGGATTTAGCTTATAGTGTTGCAGATATAATAATTTCTAGAGCTGGAGCGAGTACTATTTCAGAGCTATGCTTGGTAGGAAAGCCCTCGATACTTGTTCCTTCGCCGAATGTCGCTGAAGATCATCAAACTAAAAATGCGATGGCTTTGGTGGATAAAAGTGCAGCAATAATGGTAAAAGATATAGAAGCAAAAAACGATTTGGGCAAAACATTAAGAGAATTGCTCAAAGACAACAAAAAACAAGAGGAATTAGCTAAGAACATAAAAAAACTAGCAATTGTTGACTCCTCGAAATTAATAGTAGATGAAGTATTAAAGTTGATAGATTAAATGAATATTAAATTATTTGAAAAACTTTATTTTATTGGTGTCGGCGGCATAGGAATGTCGGCACTAGCACGCTATTTTAATTCAAAAGGCTTAGAAGTATGTGGCTATGACAAAACACCTTCAGAATTAACCAATCAACTTCAAGAAGAGGGGATTGATATACATTTTGATGCTAATCACATTCCTGAACACATTAAAACTACAAATCATCATTCACTATTGGTGGTATATACACCGGCTGTGAGTTTGGATAGCTATCAGCTTCAATATTTTAAACCCAAAAGGTGGAATGTATTAAAACGTGCAGAGCTATTAGGGCTAATTACACAAGATGCATATACCATAGCCGTTTCAGGAACACATGGCAAAACCACTACTTCTTGCATTTTAGCCCATTTACTCAAGAGTTGTAACATTGATTGTACTGCTTTTTTAGGTGGGATAAGCACCAACCTAAATTCTAATCTCCTACTCTCTAAAAAGGGGAATATAGTGGTCGTTGAAGCCGATGAGTATGATAAATCGTTTCTAAAGCTCAATCCAGATATAATTGTAGTAACATCTGTAGACGCTGATCATTTAGATGTATATCAAGATGCGAATGATGTTAAAAATACATTTAAAGCTTTCGTTAATAACCTCAAGTCAGAGGGCATGTTGTTGGTCAACAAAACAATTGATATTGATTTCAATACCGACGATGATACGTTACAATTAAGCTACTCATCATCGGTCAAAGCAGATAACTATGCGACAAACTTGAGGTTAGAAAATGCAAACCAAGTTTTTGACGCACAGTTTATTGATATTTTACCAGGACAAGTATATGAACATCAGCTAAAAGACGTAGTGCTGAAATTACCCGGAAAACATAATGTAGAAAATGCCCTTGCAGCAACAGTTGTAGCTTCATATTTAGGTGCAAATTCTGCAGATATAAAATCAGCTATCGCCTCATTTAGAGGTGTCAAGAGAAGATATGAGTTTCATGCTAATGGAAAGTATGTATACATTGATGATTACGCCCATCATCCTGAAGAAGTGAAAGCTACCCTCGAAGCTACTAAGCAGTTGTTCCCGAATAAGAAAATTACAGCAGTATTTCAGCCCCATTTATACAGCAGAACTCGTGATTTTGCAGATGAATTTGGAGAATCTTTGTCTTTGGCAGATGAGGTTTTATTATTGGATATTTATCCTGCTAGAGAGCTCCCAATAGAAGGCGTTAGCTCAGAAATGTTGTTAGAAAAGATTTCCAAAAGTGAAAAACATATCATTCCTAAAGAATTATTAATAGAAGAGTTAACCCACCCTAAAAGAGAAGTATTACTCACAATGGGTGCTGGAGATATAGACAGATTTATTGAACCACTAACACAATGTTATCAAGATGAAGTGGATTAGTATCATAACACATACCATTCTATTTGCTGGCTTGATAGTTCTATTAGGCTTCACAAGTATGCGTCATGATGATAAAAAATGTACAGACTATCGTATAGATCTAGGTGCTGAAGAAGGTTCACTTATTACTCAAGGGGAAGTCATTTTGCTAATGGAGTCAATATCTGACAGTATAGTAGGTCAGTCAATAACTCAATTACCACTCTATGAAATTGAGCATAAAATTGAGCAGCAAAAAAACATTGAAAATGCTGAGGTGTATGTAACGCTCGATGGTCGACTAAAAATTGATGTAGAACAAAAAGACCCAATAGTACGTGTAAAGTCTACCAATCAAAAAGAGTTCTACATGGATGAAGAAGGAGCAATTTTCGACTTGTCCACAAATTATACCAAACGCTTATTAGTTGCAAACGGCAATATCAAAGACAGTATTGATTTGTCGACTATAAATATGCTAGCGGCTCATATTAATACTGACCCTTTTTTAAAATCTCAAATTATTCAGATTTATATAAAAGAAAATAAAGAGATAGAATTAATACCTAGAGTTGGAAATCACAATATCCTTTTAGGAAATATAAATGGATATGAAGAAAAGTTTAAGAAATTAAAGTTGTTCTATTCTGAAGGCGTAAAGCAAACAGGATGGAATAATTATAAAGAAATAAATCTGAAGTTTAAAGATCAAATTGTTTGTGTAAAAAAATAAATAATTATGGATAGTATCTCAAATATAGCTGTTGGTTTAGATATCGGTACAACGAAAATTACTGTTATTGTTGGCCGAAAAAACGAGCATGGAAAAATAGAAATCCTAGGAATGGGTAAAGCTCCATCTACTGGTGTAATGCGTGGTATTGTCGCTAATATTGATAAAACCACTCAGTCCATTCAAAAAGCTTTAGAAGAAGCTATTGACTCATCTGGTCTAGAGCTTAAAAACGTAAATGTTGGGATTGCAGGTCAGCACATAAAAAGTTTACAACACAGAGGTCAGCTCGTCAGAGAAAATCTAGAAACTGAGATTAACGATGCCGACATTAATAAGTTAATGCAGAATATGTATAAGCTTGTAATGGTACCAGGGGAAGAAATTATTCACGTTATACCACAAGAATATATTGTAGATAAGCAAGATAATTTCCCAGATCCAAGAGGAATGGTTGGCGTTCAGCTCGAGGCTAACTTTCATATCATTACAGGTCAGACAGCCGCTATCTCTAACATAAAAAAGTGCGTAAATAATGCTGGTCTTGCCATGACGGGCCTTACTCTTGAGCCCTTAGCATCTGCTACTTCTGTACTTGATGTTCAAGAATTAGAAGCCGGTGTTGCTCTTGTAGACATTGGGGGTGGAACGACTGATGTTGCAATCTTTAAAGACGGTATTATAAGACACACAGCAGTCATTCCATTTGGAGGAAATATTATTACTCAAGATATCAAAGAAGGCTGTTCCATATTAGAAAATCAAGCAGAGCTATTAAAAGTAAAGTTTGGTTCTGCATTAGCAAGTCAAAACAAAGAAAATGAGATTGTATCAATTCCTGGATTAAGAGGAAGAGAACCTAAGGAAATATCACTAAAAAATCTAGCTAATATTATTCAAGCTAGAGTAGAAGAAATTATAGAACTAGTTCATCATGAGATTAAAAACTCAGGATATGAAAGGAAACTAATCACAGGAATTGTGCTTACAGGTGGTGGTAGCCAACTCAAACACATTGGGCAATTAGTTGAGTTCCATACTGGTATAGAATGTAGAATTGGTTATCCCAATGAGCATTTATCATCCAATTCACCAATAGATGTTAGTAGTCCTATGTATGCTACAGGTGTGGGATTAGTAATGAAATTTTTAGAAGAGGATAATGGCGATGAGCTAAGTACAAGCTCTAGTAAAACTACAAACAATGGAGGAATGGGCGACTTCTTTAAGAAGATGCTCGATAAAATTGATAATTTTTTAACAAACGACGAATAAACTGAACTATTAACAAATTAATAACTAAGACAATGACAAACGAAAGTGTATTAGCATTTGACTTACCAAAAAACCAATCATCGGTCATAAAAGTGATAGGTGTTGGCGGAGGCGGAAGCAATGCTGTGAACTACATGTATGAACATGGAATCGAAGGGGTTGACTTTGCGGTTTGCAATACAGACTTGCAAGCATTAGAAGCTAGCCCAATCACAACCAAAATTCAGATTGGTGCAGAAATAACCGAAGGGTTAGGAGCTGGAGCAAATCCTGAAATCGGTAGAAAGGCAGCCGAAGAAAGTATTGACCGTATTGACGAATTACTCGAAAGCAATACAAAAATGCTATTCATTACTGCTGGAATGGGTGGTGGTACAGGAACTGGTGCTGCCCCAGTAATCGCTCGTGTAGCGAGAGAAAAAGAAATCCTAACAGTTGCAGTTGTAACCGTTCCTTTTTGGACTGAAGGAGGGTACAGAAAGCAGTATGCGGAGCAAGGATTAGAAGAATTAAGAGCAAACGTAGATACCCTTTTAGTAATCAATAATGATAGGCTAATTGAAGTATATGGAGATTTAACATTGAGTAGAGCTTTTGCGAAAGCCAATGAAGTATTAAATACTGCTACAAAAGGAATTGCGGAAGTAATTTCACAAACATTGATGGTTAATATTGACCTTAATGATGCTAAGCGAGTCTTGAAAGACAGTGGAAGTGCTGTAATGGGACAAGCCTACGCATCAGGCGATAATCGTGCCATTGAAGCTATAGAGGCAGCACTTGATTCTCCACTACTTCATGACAACAATATTAAAGGTGCTCAACAAGTACTTCTTAAAATTGTAACCGGTCCAGGAGAAAAAGAAATTCGAATGACCGAATTATTCAGCATTAAAAAACACATTCAGGATGTTGCCGGTTCTGACGTAAATATCATAGAAGGTATTGGCGTAGAAGACGGAATGGATGATGAAATTAGTGTAACTGTTATTGCAACAGGCTTTAAAGTCAATAAAAATTTAGGTCCTACTAAGCCGCAAACACCTAAGGTTTATGACTTGGAAAACGATGAAACAGTTGTTGATGAGGTAGTAGAGGAAGAAGATAATGATTCATCTGCAGAATTTGATACTGATGAAACACCCCAAGCGACTTTAAACTTTGAGTTAGATGTAGAAGCACCTACGCTTAATTTTTCCTTAGAAGAGGAGTCTTCAGAAGAAAGTCCAATAGATTTCCCTATTCAAAGCGAAAGCCCCCAGCCACAAAAAGAAGTTATTTCTGAAGTAGTTGAAGAAGATAATGTTGACGAAAACGAAGTGGTTGTCCATACTTTAGAAATGGAGGAAGAGGCTGAAGAAGTAATCACAGAATTAAAAGATGAAGTTGAGAAAGATGAGTTTACTCAAATTAATCATGGTATTTCTGCCGAACAAATGGCATTAAGAAGTCGTCAGAGAATGGATAGACTTAGAGAAATAACTATGAAACTGCGTACTCCATCAGGACTTACTGATTTAGAAAGTGAACCAGCATATAAGCGACGTGAAGTTGAACTTGATGATGTAGCACATTCGTCGGAGTCAGAAGCGTCTAATTATATTCTTGGAGAAGACGATGATAAAAATATTGGAATAAAGCCCAATAATTTCTTACACGATAACGTTGACTAGTCATGGATATTAATAAATACATTAAAGAAGCCATGTTGGCTAAAGATTCGGTAAGACTTTCGTCCTTACGAGCAATTAAATCAGCTTTTTTAGTAGCACAAACTGAAAAGGGAGCTGGTGAATTAGATGATGCTGCCAAGCAAAAAATCATTCAAAAACAGGTTAAGCAGAGAAAAGATGCCGCCGCTATATATCTTGAGCAAAACCGTCAGGATTTAGCGGATGATGAATTGGCTCAGGTATCTATCTTGCAAGAGTTTTTACCAGATCAGCTTAGTGAGGACGAAATTCGCGAAACCGTTACTGCAGTAGTCAGCCAAATGGGAGCTACAAGCATGGCGGATATGGGTAAAGTAATGGGTGCTGCTAACAAGCAATTAGCTGGTAGAGCCGATGGAAAACTCATTGCTCAAATTGTAAAATCAATTTTGTCTTAGTTAATAAAGTTTTAGTTCAGTTGAAGAAAAGTCCTTACCGTTTTTGGTAAGGGCTTTTTTTTATTCCCACTTCCAGCTTTCGATGATGGCGTAAATATCATCTTTTATGAAATTACTTATAGGGATAATAGAGTCATTTACAGCCGTGTTGAAGTATAAAGCTCCTCTAACAAAGTGGTTTGCACTGTCAGTTAAAAAGAACTGTAATGGTGTAGCCGTATTTCCTTGAAAGCTATACACTGTACCATAAACTCCAAGAGAATCATTTATAAATTGTTGTTCGCTGATAGCTTCAGCCTTTTGAGCATGCTTATAAGCTAAGTCTCTACTATCTTCAGTAAAATTGTATAAGTCATTGTTCAAAGGCTTATAGCTCATATGTAGCGTTCCGCTGAGAGATTCGAACTTTAAATCAAACCAAAACTTATTTTCGTCATGAAAATTTAGAGAAGTATAAACAGGTTGCTCAAAGCTAAATGGACAATGACTTTGTGCTAAAAAAGTAGATTTTTCAGGGAAGTCAATTCTCGGATAACCACTTGGTTTTGGGGTGTAACTTTCATTACAAGCAAAAACTGTTAAAGCAATACATATTAAGATAAATCTATTCATCAATAGTAATTTTAATACGTTTTACTCTGGTTTTATCAACCGACTCAACCGTGAAGGTGTATTGCTTAAACACAAGGCGTTCTTCATGCTTAGGTATGTCACCTTTCATTTCAAGAATTAATCCAGCAAGCGTATCTGACTCTCCTTTAATGTCATCAAAGAAATCAATTTCACCATCGATAGTTTTAAGCACATCATTTAAAGATGTTTTACCTTCAAATATAAAGTTGGTGTTATCCAGTTTTGAGAATTGTATACCATCATCATCAAATTCATCATTAATATCACCTACAATTTCTTCAATAATATCTTCAAGAGTAACAATCCCTGACGTGCCTCCATATTCATCTACCACAACAGCTAGGTGAGTCTTTTTTTCTTGGAATTCCTTCATTAAGTCGTCAATCATCTTCCCTTCAGGAACAAAGAAAGGGGTTCTAATAAGTTTTACCCAATCGAAAGTCTCTTTTTCCAAAAAGGGTAATAAATCTTTAATGTATAGAATACCCAATATAGTGTCAAAATTTTCTTTAAAAACAGGTATCCTTGAATATCCACATGAGATGACCGTTTTTCTAACCTCACTAAAGTCGGTGTTTTGCTCAATAGCTGTAACATCAACTCTTGACTTCATTATTTCTTTTACTTGAATGTTTCCAAACTCAACAATACTTCTAAGTATTCGTTTTTCTTCCTCTTTGGTATCATTTTCTCCAGCCAAATCTAGAGCTGAGGATAGGTCATCCACAGAAATTTTATATCCTTTTGATCTAAATCTCTTTTCAATAATTGATGTTGAAGAGACCAGTAATTGACTTAGAGGCTTGAAAATATTTGATAAGACGGTAAGTGGTGTGCTCATCATTTTAGCAAAGTCTAAAGTATTTTGATTGGCATAAACTTTAGGGATAACTTCGCCTAAAAGCAATAAAGCAAATGTTACAATTACTACCTGAATAATGAAGCTTAAAATAGGGTAGTTTGCAAAGTCAAACAATCGGTTTGTAATGAATGTTGATAGTATAACTATGGCAACATTGATGAAATTATTTGAAATCAAAATTGTAGCCAATAAGTGATTCGGCTTTTGCATGAGCTTTTTTATCTGACTTACAGATTCTTTATCCTTATCTGCAAGTTTTGATGAATCAAGAGAGAAAAAAGCTACCTCAGAACCAGAAATAAGAGCTGAGGAGATTAGCAAAAGTAAAATGCTGAGTACAGCAAAAACTAGGCTTGAGTCGAAGCTTTGGTTAGTAACAGTTTGTAAAAGAGTGATGATCTGTTCAGGGTCGTCGTCCAAAAGGTGTTCGTTTTAATTAAAATTTAGAATGGCAAATCGTCGTCTGGTGCATCCTGAACAGGAGGCGTTGCCGCATTACTGTTATTGTCAATTGCATTTTCTGAATTGTCAGACTTTTTACCAAGCATTTCTAAGCTGTCACACATTATTTCAGTAGTATACCTAGTAATACCATCTTTATCTTCCCATGAACGGGTTCTCAATCTACCTTCAATGTATACGCTGTTTCCTTTTTTGAGATAAGGCTCCACCACTTTAGCGGCTAGTCCACCTCTAGTAACAATTGTATGCCATTCGGTTTGAGTTACTTTCTCGTTTGTGTCTTTTTTGATGTACGTTTCTGAAGTTGCAATAGGAAAACTCGCTAAAGAGCCGCCGTTTTCAAAATGTCTTACTTCTGGGTCTTTGCCCAAATTTCCAACTAGTATTACTTTGTTTACGCTTGCCATTTTTTATGATTTAAGGGTTTCACATTCACACCCAAATATAAATAAAAATATATGAGTTAATTTATTAAATCGAGGTATTTTTCAACCAATCTTGGAATTGCGAGAGTGTTTAAATCCTGAATTTTAATAGTTTGATATGAATGGTTTTGGAGCTCAACATTACAGTTAATTTCCCAAAAACGAGCGTAAATTATTCTATGACTTAAGATGTGCTTAATCTCTTTTATTGAGTCAATTTTTATATTAGTATTTGCAGTCCATTTTTGAAATGTAATGTCATTCAAAATACTTTTCTCCGATTTTTTTTCAGTATTTACTATTAATGGAAATTCAAATAAATTCATCCAAATGCCCTTTTCTGTACGTTTATTCACTAAAGTGTTGCCGTCAATCTTGAAGAAGAAATAGTCAAAATAAAGCACTTTTGATTCGTTCTTTTTTATTTTCACAGGAAAAGCTTCAATAGAATTACTGTTAAAAGCGATGCATTCATTACTCAATGGGCATTGTTCACAATTTGGATTTTTAGGTTTACACATCATAGCGCCAAATTCCATAATGGCTTGGTTGTGAGTGTCTGGGCGTTTAGTGTCCAACAGTGTATTTGCTAATTTTGAAAAATATTTTTTTCCTTCAGTGCTATTTATCGCTATATCAACACCATAAACCCTTGAAAGTAGTCTAAATACATTGCCGTCAACAACAGCATGAGGAAGTTTGTAGGCAAATGAAGCAATGGCTGCAGCTGTATATTCGCCGACGCCTTTTAGTTCTAAAATAGCTTTATAATTAGTTGGGAAAC
The DNA here is from genome assembly GCA_965277895.1 of Flavobacteriales bacterium. Taxonomy (GTDB): domain Bacteria; phylum Bacteroidota; class Bacteroidia; order Flavobacteriales; family UBA7312. The sequence goes on along the minus strand of CBDIDR010000001.1, from coordinate 45,572 downwards.
TGCCACTTTCAGCGATTTGTTTTGCTGCAAAGTGTAAATTCCTTGCTCTAGAGTAATAGCCTAATCCTTGCCAAAGTTTAAGTACTTGTTCTTCATTGGCATTAGCTAAACTTTCAACAGTTGGAAAATGCGTTATAAACTTCTCGTAATAAGGTAAGCCTTGCTTAACTTGGGTTTGTTGTAAAATGATTTCTGATAGCCAAATGTTATAGGGGTTAGTGGTGTTTCGCCAAGGCAAGTCTCTTTTAAATTCTAAGTACCAGCTAATAATTTGAGATGAAAATTGCATTAAGTCGTTGAGTATAAGGTGTTAAAAGTAACGCTAAGTATCAAAATTTAAATAAAAAGTGAGTATATTTGCAGCGAAATTAAAACATTTAAGCATCTTTTTAAGATTGAGGTTATGACAAAATTAGAAATTGTAAACTCCATTTCAGATAAAATTGGTGTAGAAAGAGTTGACGTTCAGGCTGTTATAGAAGCATTTATGCATGAAGTCAAAGGCTCTCTTTCCAATGGTGAAGATGTTTTTTTGAGGGGATTTGGATCATTTATTGTGAAAAAGAGAGCGGAGAAAACTGGTAGAGATATTTCAAAAAATACGACTATCATTATTCCTGCTCATAACATACCTGCCTTTAAACCTTCGAAAGAATTTGTAAATAAAGTAAAGACTAACGTTCAGCTTTAATTTTTCTGAACGTAAAAGAAATTTAAGAAACATATAAAACATTTGGTTATGCCGAACGGAAAAAAAAGAAAAAGACATAAGATGGCTACTCACAAACGCAAAAAGCGTTTAAGAAAGAATAGACACAAGAAAAAGTAGAACACTTTCTACTAGTATCAATCTGGGGATACATTCTATCTATTTTGGAGATGTATTCCTGTATGCCACTTTATTTTGAAATATGAATTGCTAGTAGATTCTAGACCTAACGAGGTTGTTATTGCTTTACTTCGAGATAAGCAGTTATTAGAACTACACAAAGAACCAGTAGGAACAAAATTCTCAGTTGGTGATATTTTTTTAGCAAAAGTCAAAAAGATTATTACCGGTTTAAATGCCACTTTCGTAGACGTAGGTTACGAAAAAGACGGCTTTTTACACTACCTTGACCTAGGAGTTAAGTTCAAAACATTCCAAAAATTTACTGAAAGGAACATTGGAGGTAAGCTGAATACAGCTTCACTAAGAAACTTCAAACATGAACCTGAGATAGATAAATCAGGCTCAATAAATGATGTCTTGAAGTCAGGAAATCAAATTCTTGTACAAGTTGCTAAAGAGCCTATTTCCACCAAAGGTCCACGTCTAACTACCGAAGTAACTATCGCAGGTCGTTACATGGTATTAGTACCCTTTTCTAATAAGGTTTCTGTTTCTCAGAAAATTGAATCTAACGAAGAGAAGAAAAGGCTTAAAAAGCTTGTTCAAAGTATAAAACCACCTGGATTTGGTGTAATTATCAGGACTGTAGCTCAAGGCAAAATGGTTGCGGAGCTAGACGCTGATATCAAGTTTTTGTACAAGAAATGGCAAAAAATGTACAAACAGACAAAGAAAGTTACTCCTCCAGCTAAGGTATTAGGTGAATTAGGAAGAACAGCTTCTTTGTTACGTGACGTATTGAATGATGACTTTGTGTCAATACTAGTCAATGATGAAAAGTTATATTCAGAGATAAAAGATTACATCACTACAATATCTCCTGATCAAGAAAAAATAGTTCGACTATACAAAGGTAATGTGCCATTATTTCAAAAATTTCAGATAGAACGACAGATTAAGTCCTCATTTGGAAAGACTGTAACCATGCGTAAGAGCACTTATCTTGTAATTGAGCATACAGAAGCTATGCACGTTATTGACGTTAACAGTGGTAAGCGTGTCAACTCAAAACAAGATCAAGAGGCAAACGCTTTAGAAGTTAACTTAATTGCAGCAGAAGAAGTTGCTAGACAATTACGATTACGTGATATGGGTGGTATTATAGTCGTCGACTTTATCGATATGTACAATGGCGAAAACAGAAAGAAACTCTATGAATCCTTAGTGGGTTTTATGGACGATGACAAAGCAAAACATCATATTCTTCCACCTTCAAGGTTTGGTCTAGTAGAAATTACACGACAAAGAGTAAGGCCAGTGCTTAATATCGAAACAAAAGAAGGATGTCCTTCATGTAAAGGCACAGGTAAAATAGAAGCCAGTATTTTATTAATTGATGAAATTGGTCAGAAACTTGCTAAAGCTGTTAACAAGAGTGAAAATGTTATACTAAAAACTCATCCATTTGTAGCCAGTTATATAAACAAAGGATGGTTTAAAAACCAACGTCGTACATGGGCTAACGATTACGGATGTAAGCTTACAGTTGAAGAGGATACTAGATATCATTTATTGCAATACCGTTTCTTTAATAAAGAGCGAAAAGTAATAAACGTCTAAGAGGAAATAGCTTCTAACTCTTTTAATTTATTTCGATTTTTTACTAGCGGAATAAGTGCAAGTACTAGAAAGGCTGCACCAACCAAATATCCATATCTAATATTTTCAGATGAAGCGAAAAATGACATTGAGAATAGTATTATCATAAATGTTCTGATAATAATACTTATGGAATTAAATACGCTACCACTTCTACCAATAATATTATTTGATACCTTTTCAAAAATATAGGTAATCCTTAGTATTCTAGTGCCGGCATTACACAGCCCAATTAATAAGCTCATTGCAAATAATATAGCTATACTTTTAGTGAATGTTAAAAGTATGCAGGAAATAATGGTTAATACCATTAAAATAATTATACTAGTTATAATATCAGTTCGCTTAGTAATTGCACGGATTCCAAATCCTGCTAATAATGCTCCTATAGAATAGTATACCTCAGAAGAGGCAAATACATCCGCACTTTCTTTAAGATAATGACTTACATAGGCAGGCACTAATACAAATATCTCTACTATTAAAAAAGTGAATATAGCATATGAACATACACCGAAAATAAATAGAAGTGGATTTTCTTTCAGAAACTTAAAACCTTTGTAAAGACGCGTAAACATACTTCCCTGATCAATCTCTTTTTTAACCAATGGAATGTGTTTAATGAATAATATAATGATGAATGCACACAAGTATGTAAAAGCGTCCATCAAGAATATTTCGTGAATTTCCCAGGCTGCAAAGTTAAATGGCAGGGGGATGTTTAGTCCTAAAATATTCAGTCTTCCATCAGTAGTGCCTGTTAATAAAATAGCTGCAAAACCACCCGCAAAAATACTTGTTGATTGACCTTGTATTTCTATGTAGGCATTAAGTTTAGCATAATTTTTAGGCTCTGTTATTTCCTGACCAAAAGCATACAAATTAGGATAGTGAATGTTGTAGTGGAGCATGGTCGTTCCAAAGACAGCAAGGGCTAAAAACCACGGTGTGGAGCCATTTATTATTCCATAAGATGCAATAGAACCTATAATAATTGCACAAATTAGATTAGAAAAAAGAAATAATTTCTTTCTAGAGTATTTATCAATCAAAGTCCCAGAATAGAGCCCCCAAAACAGGCTGAAAAAGGTAAGAAGAGCATACCCCTTAGCATAAGTCCCACTCATCCCCAAAATATCGGCAAAATACCAAGGTATAGCAATCATACTAATTCCCTGAGCGAAGCCAGAGATGATGTTTGCAAGAAATAATAAGCCTATTGCTTTTTTATTTTTCATTGGGTACAAAAATACTACCTTTGAAAGGATGGGGGAGAAAATATATGATATAAAAGTTGCCAAAGAAAAAATCCAGCATTATTGTGCTATTATGGATCGCTGTCAATTTCAGGTTATGACAAAGCTCAAAAGCTATGGTTTAAGTGCAGCATTATCAGAAGATATTTTAGTTGAACTCATTCAAAATAAATTTGTAGATGAAGAGCGATTTGCAAGAGCCTATTGTAGCGGAAAGTTCAAAATAAAAAAATGGGGAAAACGAAAAATAGCCTTTGAGCTTTCTAAATTAAAAGTCCCAAAAAGTTGTATTTCCTTAGGAATGCAAGAAATAGATGAGCAAGATTATAGTGATACCATAACACAATTAGCCCATAAAAAACATGCTATGCTAAAGGATAAAAATCCTTTTGTGAAAAAGAAGAAAATAGTTGACTACATCCTTAGAAAAGGCTTTGAGTCTGAATTGGTTTGGGAATGTGTACACAAGCTTTAAAACATTAAATTTGTAGTCAATGGTTAGTGAAGAGCAAATTGAAAATATAAAAACAAGAATCTCAGAGTTAGAGGGGTTTTTGTCTATCCCAGACAAAAAGAGTTTCGTTGAAGAGCAGGAGCTACAAGCTCAAGCTCCTGATTTTTGGGATGACCCTAAAAAGGCGGAACAACATTTAAAAAATATCAACAAACAAAAAGTATGGGTTACAGCTTTTAATGAACTTCAGAAGAGCTTCGATGACCTTTTTGTTCTGTTTGAGTTTTTTGTTGAAGGTGATGTTGATGAGTCAGAAATGAATCAACAGTATGACCAATGTTTACAAAAGCTAACTGATCTAGAATTCAAAAATATGCTTAGCAAGGAAGAGGACAACCTTCCTGCTATTATGACTATTAATCCCGGTGCTGGAGGTACTGAAAGTCAAGACTGGGCAGAGATGCTTATGCGTATGTACATCATGTGGGGTGAAAAAAATAATTTTAAAGTCAAAGAATTAGACTTTCAATCAGGTGATGCGGCGGGAATTAAGTCTGTTACCTTACAATTTGATGGTGACTTTGCTTTCGGAAACCTCAAAGGTGAAAATGGTGTGCATAGACTTGTTCGTATTTCTCCTTTTGATTCAAATGCAAAACGACATACTTCCTTTTCATCTGTATTTGTGTATCCACTTGCTGATGATTCTATTGAGATTGAAATAAACCCTTCTGAGATAAGTTGGGATACCTTTAGAGCAGGTGGTGCAGGAGGTCAGGGAGTAAATAAGATTGAGACTGCAGTTCGGCTAAAGCATGCACCTACTGGAATCATTATTGAAAATTCTGAAACACGTTCTCAATTGGAAAATAAAGACAAAGCCCTTCAGCTTTTGAAATCTCAATTGTATGAGATAGAGCTAAGAAAAAGGCAGGCAGAAAAAGATAAGATTGAAGGCTCAAAGAAAAAAATTGAATGGGGTTCACAGATTAGAAATTATGTTTTACACCCTTACAAAATGGTAAAGGATTTAAGAACTGAGCATGAAACCTCAAACACTCAAGCGGTACTTGACGGTGAAATCAATGATTTTATAAAAGCGTATTTAATGGAATTTGGTCAAAATTAGAAATTATGGAAGTTATAATTTATCATAACCCTAGATGCAGTAAAAGCAGACAAGCTTTATCTCTATTAGAAAGTAAAGGCAATAAACCTATTGTAGTAGAATACTTAAAAAAACCATTAACAACTGAGCAATTATCTCAAATAATTAATGAGTTAAATATTAAACCCATTGATTTAGTTCGTAAAAACGAATCCATCTGGAAAGAGAATTACAAAGGTAAAGAGCTAAGTGATGATGAACTAATAGAAGCAATGATAAGTAATCCAAAACTTATTGAGAGACCAATAGTATCAAGCAGTAAGGGAACGGTAGTTGGTAGACCTCCAGAAAATGTGTTGAGCGTGTTGTAAGACTATTCTAGTTCTTCAACCAAGTCTTTATTTTTGTAAGACTCGATGAACCAAGCACCAATCCAGTAAGGCAAAAAGCTAACGATGAAAGTAAGTAACCAGAACGCCATAATTGCGATAACTAAAAAGAGTAGAAAACCAATAAACATATCTTATATTTTGAATTAACTTTGTACAAAAGTAAGTGTTAATTATCTAATAAAAAAATCATGAGCTATAGAATTGAAAAAGATACAATGGGAGAAGTAAAAGTACCTTCAGATAAGTATTGGGGTGCTCAAACTGAACGTTCAAGAAACAATTTCAAAATAGGTCAATCCTCTAGTATGCCGCTGGAAATAATTTATGGCTTTGCTTACTTAAAAAAAGCTGCAGCACATGCTAACTGTGAATTAGGAGTACTTTCTTCTGAAAAAAGAGACTTGATTTCACAAGTTTGTGATGAAATTCTCGATGGTCAGCATGACGAACAGTTTCCCTTGGTGATTTGGCAAACAGGCTCAGGCACTCAGTCAAATATGAATACCAATGAGGTAATTGCCAATAGAGGTCACGTTATTAGTGGCGGTAGTCTTACAGATACCGATAAATGTATTCATCCAAATGATGATGTCAATAAATCACAGTCGTCTAATGATACCTTTCCAACAGGAATGCACATTGCAGCGTATAAAATGATTGTAGAAACAACTATTCCAGCTGTTGAATTACTAAGAAACACATTAGCTAAGAAGTCGTCTGACTTTATGAAGGTGGTCAAAATTGGAAGAACGCACTTGATGGACGCAACCCCCTTAACACTTGGGCAAGAGTTCTCTGGATATGTTTCTCAGCTAGACCATGGTCTAAAAGCTCTAAATAATACCCTAAGTCATCTTTCTCAATTAGCACTTGGTGGAACTGCCGTAGGAACTGGTATTAATACCCCTGATGGCTATGCCGATTTAGTAGCACATAAGATTGCGGTGTTTACTAACTTTCCTTTTGTTAGTGCCGAAAATAAGTTTGAGGCCTTAGCCGCTCACGATGCTATTGTAGAATCACATGGAGCATTAAAACAACTGGCTGTTTCCTTAAATAAAATAGCTAACGACATTCGCTTATTAGCATCAGGGCCTAGAAGTGGTATTGGTGAAATAAATATACCATCAAATGAACCTGGCTCATCCATAATGCCTGGAAAAGTTAATCCGACCCAATGTGAAGCATTAACAATGGTTTGTGCTCAGGTTATGGGAAATGATGTAGCAATTGGAGTAGGTGGTTTGCAAGGACATTATGAACTTAATGTTTTTAAACCTATGATGGCAGCAAACATTTTACAGTCGGCACGATTAATAGCCGATGCATGTGTATCTTTCAATAATAACTGTGCTATAGGTATTGAGCCCAATCATCAGAATCTGAAGAAAAATTTAGATAATTCGTTGATGTTAGTAACTGCCCTAAACACTAAAATTGGTTACGAGAAAGCAGCTAAAATTGCTAAAACTGCTCATGAAAATGGTACAACACTAAAAGAAGAAGCGGTAAATTTAGGATACCTCACTGCTGAAGAGTTTGACCAATGGGTTAGACCAGAAGATATGTGCGGGAGTTTGAAATAAGTTAGACGTAATCCTCTCCTTTATTTCGTTTTACATCACTAACAAATTGTTTGATTTGTTGCTCGTTTTCTGTCTTACAGATTAAAAGGGTATTGTCGTTATCAATTACAATATAGTCTTCCAAGCCCTCAACAACAACAACTTTACCATTAGGAGCATTAATAATGTTGTTTTTTGAGTTATAAAGCATTACGCCATCACCGATAACACCGTTATTGTTCTCATCTATTTCTAGGTGACTGTGCAATGAACCCCATGTCCCTAAATCACTCCATCCAAAATCAGAAGGGTATACACATACATTATCAGCCTTTTCCATTAATCCATAATCGATTGAAATGCTCTTACAACCAGGGAAAACTCTATTGATGAATTCTTCCTCTTCGTCGGTATTAAAGTAGTCTATTCCATCCTGGAAAGTATCGTATAAATCTCTCAAGTGCTTTCTTAGGCCTAATGTAATAGACTTAGCACTCCAGATGAAAATACCAGAATTCCACAAGAAATCACCACTTTCAAGAAACTGATTGGCAAGTTCAAGGTTAGGTTTTTCAGTGAATGTTTTCACTGAATGAATATGTTGGCTGAACTCTGAATTTTCTTCATTATATTGAATATATCCATAACCAGTGTCCGGTCTTGAAGGCTTTATTCCTAGAGTCAATAAATAGCTGTTTTTGGAACAGACTTCAAAACACTCGTTTACGATTCTTGTAAATTCATTCTCATTAGTAATGAGGTGATCTGATGGTGCAACTATAATATTTGCCTCAGGATTTATATTATTAATTTTAAAAGAAGCATAGGCGATACAAGGTGCCGTATTTCTCATAGCGGGTTCGCACAAAATATTACTTTCCTTAATATCCTTTAGTTGTTCAATACAAAGGTCTTTATAATTTACGTTTGTTACGACCAGTATATTTTCTGTGGGGCAAAAGTTGCTTAGTCTTCTAAACGTTTGTTGAATAAGGGTTTCGCCAGTTCCGAGTATATCCAAAAATTGCTTAGGAAATGTACTTCTACTCATAGGCCAAAATCGTGAGCCTATCCCACCAGCCATTATAACAGCAAAATTATTAGTATTCATATGCTTATGAAGTTTGAGTTGTAAAAGTACAAAATCAAATTTTAACCTCTGCTAAGGGGTTAAAAAGATACCTTTTGTTATTCGAAAGAGATTTGCACTGATATCGTTTTTTTAATCGTTTTTCTTTTAAATATTTTTTGCCATTTGAGGTTTCAAAAATAGTTCCGTTAGGAATGTCAGAAATAGTTAGAATGTATTTTTCATCAAATTCTCTTAGAGCTTTTACAAGCTCAAAATCGGAACTTGTCGATGCTTTTGGATTTTTTAAATGAAGAGCAAGGTGTTTTTGTATTTCTTTTGGAAAAACAGGCAAGAAAGGAATCATGAGTTTCTGAAATGTCATTTTCCATTCCTTACCATGTGGCAATACTCTTGGTGAATACTCTTCTTTTACTACCATATGAGCAATTTCATGAGTTAAAGTAATAAGAAAAGAGTATGGGTTTAGGTCATTGTTAATTGAAATATGGTGTTGACCTTTGTAAAAACGATAATCACCTAATTTGGTAGCTCTCGATTTCTTGATAGATAATTGGCAATTATAATCTGATAACCACTTTTTTATAGAATCAACAGATTCTTTGGGTAGAAAAGAGTCTAAACTTTGCATTAACTCAATAATTGATATGCTGCAAAGCTAGCTATATAGGCTAAGAGACTCATGTAGATGAACTGTATGATAGGCCATTTCCAGCTGTTCGTTTCTCTGAAGACAATAGCCAATGTACTCATGCATTGCATAGCAAAGGCATAAAAGAGCATGAGCGATAGTGCCACTGCTGGAGTAAAAAAGGCTTTTCCTGTATTGGGGTTTTTATGAGACATTAACTTTTCCCTTATGGATTTGGTATTGTCTGCATCTCCAACACTATAAATGGTTGACATTGTTCCAACAAACACTTCTCGAGCAGCAAAAGATGTAATAAGTGAAATTCCAATCCTCCAATCGAAGCCAAGTGGACGAATAACCGGCTCTATACTTTTTCCAATTATACCTGCATATGAAGCTTCTAATTTCTCACTTGCTATTTCAACTTCTACATTTTCAGAATATTGGTATTTTTCTTCTATTTCTTGAAATTTGTCTGAAGGACCATAGGATGAAAGTACCCAAAGAACGATTGAAATAGCAACAATAATTTTTCCTGCATCAATCAAGAATACCTTTACTTTCTCAAAAATAGTTAGCCCAACAGTTTTCCAGTCAGGGACTTTGTATGTAGGCATTTCCATTACAAAATAGCCTCTTTCTTTAGATTTTAAAATATACTTCATTATCCAAGCAATTGATATTGCCGATATAAAGCCTATGAGGTAAAATCCCATCATAGTAAGCCCTTGAAGGTTAAATATGAGCCATTTTTGGTCGGCAGGTATCATCATAGAAATAAGTAAGGTATAGACTGGTAGTCTTGCCGCACAACTCATGAGAGGAACAACCATTATGGTGATGATCCTTTCTTTCCAATTAGGAATAGTTCGTGCTGACATTACAGCTGGAATAGCACACGCAGCACCACTTAATAATGGTATTATTGAACGTCCACTTAGCCCAAATCCTCTAAGCAATTTATCTGTTATGAAGCTTACTCTGGACATATATCCTGTGTCTTCAAGTATGGCAATGAATGCAAATAGGAAGGCAATTTGAGGAATGAAAATAACTATACCTCCAAGTCCAGCTATTATACCGTCAACAATTAAACTGTTTAGTGCTCCTTGCGGTAATGAGTTGCCAACAAATTGTGACAGTTGAGCAAATGCATTATCGATAATTTCCATTGGATATTCAGACCATGAGAATACAGCTTGAAAAATAAGAAATAGAATAGCTAAGAAAATACCAAAACCCAAAATGGGATGAGTGAGTATGTTATCTAACTTTTGAGTCAGGCTATTATTTTTACTAAACTCAGGGTATTTCACACATGCATCAATGAGCTTGTCTATGGCTTTATATCTTCTTACTGTTTCTGTAGCCTGCGACCTTTTCGGATTGAATTTTAACTCTTTAGCAAGTCCTTCAAAATGCGATTTTTCTTTTTCAGATAAGCCAGTGATAGTTTTATAATTACAAGCGATTTGAAAAGCATTATAGTCACTTTTGAGGGTTAACTCATTTTGAATATTACCTATAAGTTCTGGAGCAAGATTTTTTATATCCACAAAATTGCTAGGTCTTTCAAAATCGTTGATGACTTTGATTATGGCTTGTTTTAGGTTACCAATGCCAATCTTTTTTCTAGCATTTATTGGGACTACAGGGATGCCAAGTTGCTCACTTAGTAAATCGATATCAATTTCTACACCATCAGCAGAAATTAAATCTATCATACTTAGAGCTAAAATGCAAGGTGTATTAAGGTCAATAACCTGAGTGGCTAAACATAAAGAACGCTTGAGGTTTGAGGCGTCTGCAATAATAATATTGACATTAGGGTGGTGCTCGTTTTTAGAATCACAAAGAATCTGAAACGTTACGCTTTCATCAACAGACTTTGGATACAGACTGTAGGTTCCTGGAAGGTCAATAAACTCAGTGTCTACTTTATTTTTACTCGCTAATTGTGAAATTTGGCATGCTCCGACTTTTTTGTCAACGGTAATACCAGGAAAGTTCGCTACTTTTTGATTTAATCCAGTGAGGGCATTAAATAATGTTGTCTTTCCACTGTTTGGATTTCCAACTAAGGCTACTTTAATTTTTTGTGAATACGTCAACGACTATTTAATTTCGTTAACAAAAATAGTTTCAGCTTCAGACTTTCTCATGCTCAACAGATAGCCTGAAATAGAAACAGCTATGGGGTCACCTAATGGCGCTTTACGCTCAATACAAATTCGTTCACCTGGAAGACAGCCCATTTCCATGAGTTTTAGTGCCAATTCTTTATCAGAAAAAGAATCTATAACAGCTTTTTCGCCAGGGTTTAAATTACTTAGGTTTTTCATGCTGCTAATTTACTTATTTAGAATTAATCTAAAACTATATTAGGAATGTTTTTCCGTGGTTTTTGTGCTCTTCGAAAAGCTTGGACAATCACAGTCCTCTTTTAAAATACTACAGGATGACAGGCTGAGCAGAAAGCATGAAAATAATAGAATGAAAAATAGATTTTTTGTTTTATTCATAGTTAAATGTAATACTTATTTCAAAAATACTATATGCTTTTAAGACTGAGGCAATAAATATTATTATTTTTGAAGATATGATACAAGGTCTTAAAATGTTCGGCAAATACCTTTCCTTATTGGGAAATGTATTTAGCAGACCTGAAAATAAAAAGGTATACTTCAGAAGAATTCTAGATGAGATGGTGAAATTGGGTGTAAACTCTTTAACCATTGTGTCTATTATTTCATTGTTTATGGGTGCAGTTGTAACTATACAGACTGGCTTACAATTAAGCAATCCCTTTATTCCAAAATATTTAATAGGATTCGCAACAAGAGAGTCTCTAGTGCTAGAGTTTTCGCCAACTATGATTGCCTTAATTTTAGCGGGTAAGGTAGGTTCAAGTATTGCCTCTGAAATTGGCACAATGCGTGTTTCTGAACAAATTGATGCCCTTGAAATTATGGGAATAAATTCTTCGGCTTTCATCATACAGCCTAAAATAATTGCATCGGTTTTATTTTTCCCAATTTTGGTAGTTATCAGTATGGCAATCGGAATGTTTGGCGGCTTTTTGGCAGCAACATTAGGAGGAATTATTAGTAAAGCAGAGTTTTTACAAGGCTTACTCTATTGGTTTCAGCCCTTTTATATTTTTTATGCATTAGTAAAAACAGTATTTTTTGCTTTTGCTATTTCTTCAGTATCCTCATTCTTTGGGTACTATACCGCTGGGGGAGCCATTGCGGTAGGAAAGTCAAGTACAAAAGCTGTAGTATACAGTTGTATTGTGATTTTGATTATCAATTTTGTCATCACTCAACTTATGTTAGCATGATAAAAGTTGAAAAAATAAATAAGTCATTTGCTGATAAACATGTTTTAAAAGATGTTTCTTTTTCATTTGAAGCAGGTAAAACTAACTTAGTAATTGGTGCAAGCGGTTCTGGTAAAACGACATTGATAAAATGTATGGTTGGACTTCATACTCCTGATTCTGGAAAAATTATTTTCGATGGTGCTACATTTGACGATTTGGATAAGAAAGATAAGAGAGAGCTAAGGCAACAAATTGGGATGTTATTTCAAGGAGGTGCCTTATTCGATTACCTCACTGTAGAACAAAATATTGCATTTCCTTTGAGTATGTTTACTGACATGAGTGAGGAAGAAAAGAGTGATAGAGTTAACTTTTGTCTGAACAGAGTAAATCTAAATAATGTAAATAATCTGTTTCCAGCAGAGTTAAGTGGGGGTATGATAAAACGTGTGGCTATTGCAAGGGCAATTTCTATGAATCCTAAGTATTTATTCTGTGATGAGCCAAATTCAGGCTTAGACCCTCAAACATCTATTATCATCGATAATCTTATTCAAGAAATTACTCAAGAGTATAATATTACTACTGTTGTGAATACTCATGATATGAACTCAGTTGTTGAGATAGGCGATAATATTGCTTTCATTAGTAAAGGAAAATTAGCTTGGCAAGGGGATAAAGATTCTATAATATCATCTGACAACCCTGTGTTGAATGACTTTGTTTTTGCTTCTCAGCTTTTCAAAAAATTAAAGCAATAAAAAAGAGAGGCTGAAAAGCCTCTCTTTTTTATTAATACTTTATTGGTATTATTTGATTATTATTTTTCCTGTTTGAACAACAGAATTATTATCCAATAAATCAACAATATAAACTCCTTTTTTAAAACCTGTTTTTTTAAAAACTAAATCTAAAAAGGTTATTGAATAGTAATCTTTTTAGTGGAAATAGAGTTTGAATCATCCGTTATTGAAATGAAATAAATACCTTTTCTGAGATAACTCAAATCAAGTGATTTATTAATCATTCCTGAGTTATTTATTTCCTCTTTATAAACAGACTTTCCTAAAATGCTTTTTACTTCTAGTACAAGTTTGTTTCTATTTTTAATATCAAAATGTACTTTAAATACGCCTTTGTTAGGATTTGGATAAACTGCAAAATTCAGATTATTATCTCGCTCATTTACATTTGTATTAATTCCTATAACACTTGGATCAAAGTTTAGTCTTAAGCAAGGGGCGAAGGTGGTGTATAGCCAAGCTCCAGGGTCTACACCCTCTTGAATACCATCAATATCTTGAACTAGGCTTTCACCATTATTAGGATTGCTTCCTGAAGTACTAATGTATACTGTATCCGTACTGTTGTATTCAGCATATAAAGTTGGAAGAACCACTTGGCCAGCGTCCAGAAGTACTGGAGGATCTAAAACAATATCAAACCATTCTTCGGTTTGTGAACCTAAGTCTAATACTTCAGTTTCGGTGAGATAACTCACTTCACCAGTATTTGGGTCAATTGTATTGATAACAATTTTTCCTGTAGCCGTAGCCGTAGTTCGCTCACTTAACCTAAGGGTAACGGCATAGGCGGTTGACGTTTTGTAAATGTCAAAAACATTTCCATACTGTCTATTTCCGTCTCCATTAATTCCAAACCTTCCAAAGTTAACTACATTGTTGCCATTATCTCTGGCGTAAACATATTCTGTAACTTGGAACCTTTGCGTTAGTGTATCAGTCGTTATGTAGTTATTGTCGTCTTTACCTGTAATAGACCCAAAGTAAACTCCCGTATCTGGAGGCGTAAAACCATCGTTTACAAACATAGTATCTCTACTACCAGACTCAATAGTGTAGCCATAGCTTTCAGTATTGAAGCCTTCTGAATTTATAGAGGCATCAATTCTTATACTATCAATAGTGTTATATCCTACATTCTCTAATATTCCACCGAAAAAATAAGCAGTTTGTGAGATTTGCTCAAATGGCATTACTCTGTAAGATGTTCCGCCAAAATACGTACTTGGTACTCTGTTATAGCTAGTCAAAATATTTGACGAATAGGGTTGGGTTTTGATGATTTTAACATCATCAATCATCCAAAAATAGTGTGAAGCAGTTTCAGCATCATTAGCCCAGTCGAAACGAATTTGAACACTGTCATTCAGTGCAGCCATTTCAGTAATAATGATTTCAACGTTAACAGTTCCTGATAAAACATTTACCGAGCCTAAATCATTCACTTGAAAACTGTTGGCAGCTAACCAACCGCTACCATTATTAATAAAGACGGTAAGTTCATGAGATCCAGAGCAGCACCATCTGTATGCATGCTCAAATGACAGCGTTACGTTTGAGTCGTTTGATAAATCTATGTAAGGTGATATCAATGAACCTTTACGGTTTGAGTATGCAGCGGTTGGCAGTCCAGCATTGGAGCCATCTGCATCAAAAATCATCCATCCATTATCCGCAGATTCAGATTCTAATAAGTAAGGTTCATTGCCAGCATAATCGCCATTAGAACCGTCAGTATCATATTCCCAAACTGCACCGTCAGGCCCTTGAGTTGTCCAAGTTGGGTCTATGGAGTTATTATTTCCATCAAGCCCTTCTCTGAAATTCTCATACCAAATTATATCAGCACTGTCAACTACAGTATTGACCGCAGATTTGAACTGATTAAAGGTGTTGATTTTTTTTGGAGTGTTAACTATACTGTTTGTTTTGTGCTGAGAATATGCCGACAAACAGAATGTTGTAGTTACAAAAAACAGTAAAATTTGCTTCATAATTATTTGATTTAATTAAAAAAAGCAGAGGTTAGTCTGCTTTTTTTGTTGTTAAGGTTAAGTATATAATTATTGAATAATTATCTTTTTAGAAGAGCTTAATCCATTTTCATTAGTTACTGAAATAGTATAAACTCCTTTATCGTAATTTGATAAGTCAATTTGAGTATTACAATTATTTAAAGCTTGGTTATAAACAACTTGACCTAGTACGTTTTGAACTTCAATTTCTTGCTTTTCGTTAGATGCAGCAGAGATATTAAATATTCCGTTGTTTGGATTAGGGTAAACATTGAATTTGATTACGTTTTCCTCGTTTACTGATGCTGGAGGAGTTAATGTTGGGTCAAAGTTCAATCTTACCATAGCTGTTGAAGTAGTATAATACCACTCGCCTGGATCGCCACTCACACCATCGATATCTTGTAAGAGAGTTTCGCCTGGTTGAGAGTTACCAGTTTGTGCAATTACTAAGGTGTCAACAGCATCGTAATTAGCGTAAATTGTTGGTAATACAACATCTCCAGCCATTAATTGAACTGGCACATCAAAAACAAAATTCATCCAGTCGTCAGTCATTGAGCCAACGTTCATTTCAGCTGTTTCAGTTAAGTAAGAAACGTCTCCTGTTTCTACATCCACCATGTTCAGAACACCTTTAGCCATACAGCCAGGTGATGTTGCTGGGTGAATTCTTACTTTGATACCATATACCATTGCTTCTTTGTATATGTCATAAATGTTACCTCTTTGCTCTGTACCATCATTGTTTACATATGAACCGCCACTGTATCCGCCAGTAAAATCAGCGTCATCTCTAGCGTATTCGTAATCAGATACATTGAATTGTACAGTTTTTGTTTCTGTCACAGTACCATTTTCATCAGAAGCATAAATTTCAGCTTCGTAAGTACCGTTAGCAGTAGCTGTAAATACATCATTACAGTAGAAAGAATCCACTAATAATGAAGCTGTATTTTCAGCAAAACTTTCTGAACTAAATCCTTCAGAAGCAATTGAAGAGTATAGTCTTGCACTGTCTAAAGTATTAAGACCCATGTTTTTAACATATCCTGCAAAATTATAAGCCGTTGAAGCTGATTGTTCTACCGGTACAGTTTGGTAAGTTGTTCCTCCAAAGTATGCACTTGGGAAAAGCTGTAGATGTTCGTTAAGTTTCATAGCATACTCAGGTAGAGGATTAACTATGATGTCATCAATTGCAAGACCACTCGCCCAACTTCCATTGTCGGACCAAGTGAATCGGATAACAACATTTGTATCTGCATAGTATTCACTTAGATTGAAAGCGCCGGATTGCCATGCTTGAGTTTCTGGAAGTGGACCACTCAAATCAGAGAAGTTATCTCCACCGTCAGTGCTGATTTCAACGTATGCATCACCACCGCCCCAGTTTTTGTCATGATAAAACTCAAATTGTAACCACATTCCTGAATCTCCTTCGGCAAAGTTTAGAGAAGGAAGCTCAAGAATTTCAAGAGTAAGATCACAATTATTATTTTCACCAGGTGTAGCTCCTCCTGGTAAACAAGAATCATCATTTGTCATTGCAAATGTAGTATGTTCATCTAGGTATGTCCAATAGCCACCCGCACCTGCGTCTTCGCTGGTACCAGTAAAAAATCCTTGAACTTGCACATTATTTCCATCAACAGGAATGTAATAGTTTTCTTCAAGACTTGAAGTGCTCATGTCGGCAGGTAAGTTAGGAATGCTTACGTCTTCAAAATTTTCACAATAAAAATAAGCTGGGTCACAGTCAGAAGCGGACCTTAGCTCTGGAGTGTTAGAAATTACTTTTGGAATAGTAGAATCAATAACTTTTTTTGGTGCTATTTTTAATTCTTGAGAGTTCACGCCTTGGGCAAAAACGCTTCCAACAATCAAAAATGAGCATAATACTGAATAAAATGTTTTCATTTGTACTTGTTAATTTTCGGTTAAGTGTTAGCGAATTTACAGCCTTTTTAGAAAAAATCCTAACTTAATTTACAAGTATTTTTTATTATTTTATAGTCTATTAAACGTAATTTTCAATTGAGACGCAAGAACAAACAAGATTTCTGTCGCCATAAGCATCGTCAACTCTACTTACGCTAGGCCAAAATTTGTTTTTTGAAACATATTCAGTAGGGAAAGCCGCAGCTTGTCTGGAATAGGGTTTTGTCCAGTTATCTGAAGCAATTAAATTGATGGTATGTGGAGCGTTTTTAAGTAGATTATCACTTTCATCAAAATCACCGTTTGCTATAGCGTTTATTTCATTTCGAATGGAGGTCATAGCAAGAATAAAACGATTTAATTCTTCAACACTTTCACTTTCAGTTGGCTCTACCATAAGTGTTCCAGCAACTGGAAATGATACTGTAGGTGCATGAAAGCCATAATCCATTAATCGTTTTGCGATATCAGTAACTTCTATCCCAATTTCTTTGAATGGTCGACAGTCTAGAATCATTTCATGAGCTACCCTACCTTTTTCATTAGAATAAAGAATAGTATACTGTTCTTTTAGCTGTTCCTTAATATAGTTTGCGTTTAGAATAGCTACTTCTGTAGATTTTGTTAAGCCTTCCTCACCTAACATTTTTATGTAGGCATAAGAAATACATAGCACCAATGAAGAGCCCCAAGGAGCTGCAGAAATAGAGGTAATAGCTTGTTCACCACCTGTTTGAATCAATGGGTTACTTGGCAAAAAGGGCTTGAGGTGTTCAACAACGCCAATTGGACCCATTCCAGGTCCTCCACCGCCATGAGGAATGGCAAAGGTTTTGTGTAAATTAAGATGGCATACATCGGCTCCAATTTTTGCTGGATTAGTCAAGCCTACCTGTGCATTCATATTTGCTCCATCCATATATACTTGACCACCATGCTTGTGTATTATTTCAGTAACTTCCATAACACTTTCTTCAAATACACCATGAGTTGAAGGGTATGTTATCATCAAGGCTGCTAGATTATCACTATGAGCTTCAGCTTTCTCTTTTAAATCGAAGAGATCAATATTTCCCATTTCGTCACATTTTGTAACGACTACTTTCATTCCTGCCATTGTTGCAGAAGCAGGATTAGTGCCGTGTGCGGATGAAGGAATCAAGCAAATATTTCTGTGTGATTCTTTTCTGCTTTTATGATACGCTCGAATTACCATTAGTCCAGCATATTCACCTTGAGCCCCTGAATTTGGTTGTAAGGACATTCCTGCAAAACCAGTAATTTCACACAAAGACTCTTCTAATTCGTGAAACATAATATGATAGCCTCTTGCCTGATTGATTGGTGCAAAAGGGTGAATGTTACTGAATTCAACCCAACTTAAAGGGAAGAGTTCTGAGGCAGCATTTAATTTCATAGTACATGAACCCAATGGTATCATGGAATGATTGAGTGCTAAGTCTTTATTTTCTAGACGCTTGATGTATCGCATCATATCCGTTTCACTGTGGAAAGAGTTGAAAACTTCGTGTTGAAGGAAGTCACTTTCTCTGTAAAGTTCAGTGGGGATAAAAGCGTTTGCATCGGTATAATTGCCGTTTAAGACCTTGTTAATTAATTCACTTGGGTCTGAATGGTTACAGCTTTTTGCAAAAACACCTAGAATATCGTTTATGTTTTTGAGGCTATCTTTTTCATCAATGGAAATAGAAAGATGCTTATCGTCTATGTAATTGAAATTCATCTTGGCATCTTCGGCAAATACCTTTAAGGTCTCCATAGATACATTTTGAACATCAACTAGTAGAGTGTCGAAATAGTTTTTGTTAAGCTGCTTGTAGCCTAAGTCAGTAAGTCCGTCAGATAGAATACAACTTAGGTGATGAATCTTACGAGCAATATTTTTTAATCGCTTTGGTCCGTGATAAACCCCATACATTCCTGCCATCACAGAAAGTAAAACTTGTGCTGTACAAATATTTGATGTCGCACGTTCTCTTTTAATGTGTTGCTCTCTAGTTTGAAGAGCCATTCTTAGGGCTCTGTTTCCTTCAGCATCTATTGTAACTCCAATAATTCTTCCAGGAATATTTCTTTTGTATTTTTCTTTTGTTGCGAAGTATGCCGCATGAGGACCTCCATAGCCCATTGGAATTCCAAAACGTTGTGTGGTTCCAACGACAACGTCTGCATCCCATTCGCCCGGAGGAGTTAGTAGCGTTAGGCTCAATAAGTCAGCAGCAACCGCTACGCCAACTTCATTATTTTTTGCGTCTTTTGCTAGTACTTTATAGTTTTCTATGTTACCGTGTTTACAAGGGTATTGAACGAGCATGCCAAAAACATCTTCTCTTGAAAAATCAAATTCACTATGGTCAGAAATAATGAGTTCAATGCCAATAGGGTTGGAGCGGGTTTTTAGAACGTCAATTGTTTGAGGCAAACAGTCTTTAGAAACTAAGAACACATTTGCGTTGGACTTTTTCTTCTCTCTTGGTCGTGCATTGTATAGCATAAGCATAGCCTCGGCAGCTGCAGTTCCTTCATCTAATAGAGAAGCGTTAGCAATTTCCATAGCCGTTAAATCAGTGACCATAGTTTGGTAATTCAATAAGGCTTCTAGTCTACCTTGTGCAATTTCTGCCTGATAAGGTGTATAGGCAGTGTACCAACCCGGATTTTCCAGAATATTTCTTTGTATTACACCAGGTAAGATGGTGTTGTAATAGCCTAAACCGATATACGAGCGGTAATTTTTATTTTTTCGACCCAATGACTTCATATGGTCCAAAAGCTCAGATTCACTCATAGCGTCTGGCAAATCCATCTTTTCATTTAGTCGGATTGAGTTTGGAATAGTTTGCTCAATAAGTTCCTCAATAGTATTAACTCCTATCGAGTTTAACATTGATTCTTGGTCGCTTGAGTTAGGACCTATGTGTCGTTCAGAAAATTGATTCATCGATAAAATATTTGCTGGTACAAAAATATAAAATGACACTGTAAACTAAGCTACTATTTTATATTTTTGATAAATGTCTTGGCTAAAAAAATTGAATGACTTTTTTCTAATCAGTAATCTATTTATTTCAGCCTGCGTAGTAGCCCTTTGCCAAAGCTCCGCAATTCTTCTAAATGTAGATATCACTCACATATTACCCTTTGTATTTTTCTCTTCATTATTCAGCTACAACTTTCAGAGATATGTAAGATTTAAATCTTCCGAAAGTGGATTTGGTCAATTACAATGGCTAAAACAACGGGAAGGATTGTTGAAGATTATCTCAGTATTGTCATTTGTGCTTACACTATATTTTTCATTCTCTCTTTCACTTCAATCTTTATATCTTTTAGTCCCTGCGGTATTTATAACATTGCTATATCCCCTCACCTATACCTTTTTTGGGCGTAGGATAATCCTAAGGGAAATTCCTGGGCTTAAAATCTTTTTAATTGTAGTGGTTTGGACAATTGTCAGTGTAGGTTTAGTTGTAAGCGAAAGCGATACTTCTTTTTCCACTGAGGTTTGTTTGTTAATGGCAAGTAGATTCTTTTTTGTGTTATCAATAACTATACCTTTTGATATCCGTGATTTGAAATATGATAAGCAGTCTATGAAAACAATTCCTCAGCTATTTGGCGTAGAAAAATCCAAATGGCTTGCTTTATGGTTTTTGGCGTTCTATGAATTATTATCTATCGCACATTTTCTGTTTGTAGATTTTTCGGTGCTATTATTGATAGCCTTACTTTTAACATCTCTTTATGTTGGTGTTTTGATTTACAAAACAAATGAAGAAAAGAATGAAACCTTCTATACCTTTTGGATGGAAGCAAGTAGTTTATTAATGTATTTACTTCTTTTTATTATCCCAATGGCTTTTGGTATCTTCGTACCCTAATTTTATGCTATGCAAAACTCCTTAGAATTTGCTTTACAATTTGATAAATCAGATGAATTATCTGATTACAGACAGAGGTTTCATATTCCAACTGTCAATGGTAAAGATGCCCTTTATTTTACTGGTAACTCATTGGGCTTGCAGCCTAAAACTGTTAAATCTCATTTGATGCAAGAGCTAGACGATTGGGCCAAATTTGGTGTAGAAGGTCATTTTGAAGCTAAAAATCCGTGGGTCTCATACCATAAAATTTTGAGTGAGCCTTTTGCAAGGCTTGTTGGTGCTCAGCCTGATGAAGTAGTTGCTATGAATGGTTTGAGTGTTAATCTACACCTAATGATGGTATCCTTTTATCAACCAAAAGGAAAACGTACTAAGATTATATGTGAAGCTAAGGCTTTTCCATCTGATCAATACATGCTTGAAAGTCAAGTTAAATTTCATGGCTTAAATCCTGAAGAAACAATTATAGAAGTTAGTCCAAGAGAAGGAGAGTATTGCATAAGAGAGGAAGATATTCTATCGTGTATAGAAGAAGTTGGTGATGAGCTCGCCTTGGTGTTTTGGGGTGGGGTTAATTACTACACGGGACAGGTTTTTGACATGCCAAAGATTACAGAGGTAGCTAAAGAAGTTGGGGCTTTTGTTGGCTTTGATTTAGCACATGGTGTAGGCAATGTTTCACTTAATCTTCACGATTGGGGAGTTGATTTTGCATGTTGGTGTTCTTATAAATATTTGAACTCGGGTCCAGGTAGTGTTTCTGGAATATTTGTTCATAATAAACATGAAAATAATAAAGATTTGCCACGTTTTGCTGGTTGGTGGGGACACGATGAGGAGCGTCGTTTTCTGATGGAAAAAGGCTTTGTTCCCATGAAAGGAGCTCAAGGCTGGCAATTGTCCAACGCAGCGGTTTTTTCCATGGCACCTTGTAAAGCGAGTATGGATATTTTTGATGAGGTAGGCTTGCCAAAGCTCATTGAAAAAAGTAGAAAACTGACCAACTTTATGGAATTTGTTTTCAATGATATTTCTGAACGTTATGACAACTGTAATTTCGAAATCATCACTCCAAAAGAGGAGCGTTACAGAGGGTGTCAGTTATCAGTTTTAATGCATGGACAAGGCAAAGAAATGTTCGATTATATCACAAAAGAAGGGGTTATAGCCGATTGGCGAGAACCTAATGTGATTCGCTTAGCTCCAGTGCCTCTATACAATAGTTTTGAAGATATTTTCAAATTAGGACAAATCATAGAAAACGCATTATCATGAGAAAAAAAGTAACAATTGCCGGTGCTGGTTTAGTAGGCTCATTGGAAGCCATTTATCTCTCTAAAAAAGGATTTGACGTTGAGGTTTTTGAGCGTAGACCTGATATGAGAAAGGTAGAATTGGCTGCAGGTCGTTCAATAAATTTAGCACTATCTGCAAGAGGATGGAATGCTCTTAAAAAAGTAGGAATTGATACCGAAGTGAGTAAAATGGCTATTCCGATGTATAAAAGAGTGATGCATGCTGTGGATGGAACGCTTACCGACCAAGCCTATGGACAAGATGGCGAAGCTATATATTCGGTTTCAAGAGGTGGACTGAATCAGTTGCTAATGACTTTAGCCGGTGAACAGGAAAATGTCAATTTACATTTTGATTACAGGTGTGTTGATGTTGATTTGAAAACTGCAGAGGCTGTTTTTGAACATAAAAGCGGAGAGAGGAAAACAGTTGATGCCAATATGATTATTGGTGCCGATGGTGCATATTCCGTTATTCGTTCTAAAATGGTTAGACAAGACCGTTTTCAATATTCACAACATTATATAGAGCATGGCTACAAAGAGTTAACTATTCCAGCTAATGAGGATGATTCTCATAAACTAGAAGTAAATGCCTTACACATATGGCCCAGAGGAAATTACATGCTCATTGCTCTTCCGAATATGGATGGGAGTTTTACCTGTACATTGTTCTTTCCTTTTGAGGGAGAGCATTCTTTTGAAAATCTAAAAACAGAGGAGCAGGTTTATAATTTCTTCAAAGATGTTTTTCCAGATACACTAGATTTAATACCTAATCTTGTTGAAGAATATTTTAACAATCCGACCTCATCGCTTGCTATTATGCGTTGTGACCCGTGGGTGGTTGACGATAAAGTGCTGTTGATTGGTGATGCTGCACATGCTACTGTTCCTTTTTATGGGCAAGGTATGAACGCTGGTTTTGAAGGTTGTTTTGTGTTAGACGAATTAATGGATAAACACGGTGATGACTTTATGAGTTGTTTTAAGGAATATTCAGAAATTAGAAAACCTGATGGGGATGGAGTGCAAGACTTATCCATGCATAATTTTATTGTGATGAGAGACAAAACTGCCGATCCTCAATTTTTGTTGCAGAAAAAAATAGAACTTCATTTCTCTAATAAATACCCTGAAAAATGGTTGCCACTCTATTCTATGGTTTCTTTCAGCACTATTAGATATTCTGAGGCTTGGAAGATAGGGCAACATCAAGAACAATTGATGAAAGAAATAATGAGCTTACCCAACATCGAAAATATTTGGGATAGTGAGGAAGTGGAAGAGAAGATGTTAAGCTTAATTGATTGAGAAAAGTTTTAAAAGCATATGCCCAGTTAGAAGAACACGTTTTGTTCATGATAAAAGCTGAATTTTTTATTCAGCTTATTGGTGCAGCATTTTTTCTAATACTTAATATTTACCTTGCTAAATCGGGATTCACTGATCCTGAGATTGCGAACTTCATTTCCTATAGATTTTTAGCTGTTATGGTTTTAGCATTTCCTCTAGGATTTTATATCAAAGGAAAACGACTCAAGCCTTTTTTTCTAATAGGTAGTTTTGGAGTGCCTTTTGTTGCAATAACTATGGTTTTAGCTATTTCAAAAGGATTTTATTCGATTTTACCAGCATTATTTATTTTTTGGGGAGTAGTCTTTACCTGTTTCCAAGTGAGCAGTCTGCCTTATATAATGAGGAGTACCAAAAAAGAAAACCAGTCCCATGCTATTTCCTTAAATTATGCGACCCACAGTTTTGGTACTATAGCCAGTAGCATTATCATATTTCTTTTGGGTAGTATGTTTAGCAACTTTGATGAGGGAATTATATTGATAATTATTTCGGTAATAGGTTTAGCAGGAATTTATTTTCTATTTCAACTCAAGGAAGAGGATGTTATAGCCGATAAAAAAGGTGTTCGGTTGGCGTCTTATGATTGGTGGTTAGTGACCAAAGCAATTGTTCCAACCATAATTATTTCGATTGGAGCTGGTCTGACCATACCCTTTATAAATCTCTTTTTCTATCATAGTTTTGATGTGGACTCTTCTGACTTTGCTTTGATTGGAGGAGGAGCTAGTTTGTTAGTCGCTACGATGGCTCTTCTAGTTCCTAAGGTAAAAGACATGCTCGGTTTTAAGTTGGGAATTACCTTAACGCAATCCATTGCAGTAATTGCTTTGGTGGCTTTGGCTACAACTGAATTTTTTGTTGAGTATTGGTGGGCCTTGCCCTTAGCCGTTCTATGTTTTTGGATACGAACACCATTAATGAATATGGCAGCACCAATGACTTCCGAGTTGACCATGAATTATGTCGGAAAAAATAATCAAGAAATTTTGAGTGCGATTACTGCTGCCA
Organism: Flavobacteriales bacterium; assembly: GCA_965277895.1. Classification (GTDB taxonomy): domain Bacteria; phylum Bacteroidota; class Bacteroidia; order Flavobacteriales; family UBA7312. The sequence continues at coordinate 20,934 of CBDIDR010000001.1, read as the reverse complement.
TATGGAGTGGTAGTTGGTATTTTAGTTCTCAGATATTTAGGTTTTTGAAAGCTATGGATTTACCCTACGCTTATATTTTTTACATCACCGCAGGACTTTATGCATTTGGTGTGTTTACCTATTATCTTCTGATTTTAGATTACGAGAAGAAAAACTATTCAGAAAGTTAAATATCATTTTATAACTGCTATTTTAGAAAAGGATTGTTTGCTTTTTCAAACCCTATAGTAGTACTTGGACCATGACCGCAATAGACTTTTGTTTGTTCATCTAGTGGCAGTAATTTATCTTTTATACTGCTAATGAGTGTGTCGTAGTCGCCACCAGGCAAGTCTGTTCGTCCGATACTCATCTGAAAGAGAACATCTCCTCCGATTACAAAATGCTGTTCTTTGGAATAAAGGACAATATGTCCTGGGGCATGGCCAGGAGCAAATAAAACATCAAGACTACTATTTCCAAAATGTATCTTATCACCCTCTTTTAAGAAAGTCGAAGGCTCTGGACTTTCTTCATAATTATGAAATCCATAAAGTTGACAGTAGTCCTTTACAGAACGTAATGTGGGCAGGTCTAGTTCATGCATTTCCAAATCCAAGCCCCATTTTTCCGCTACAAATCGGTTTCCCAAAACATGGTCAATGTGGCAATGTGTATTTATAAGCTTTACTGCTTCAAGTTCGTTGTCAACTATGAATCTTTCCAGTTCTAGCTTTTCATTTTGTTCATAGCAACCTGGGTCTATAATGATGCATTTCTTACTCTCGTCAAATAGAACATAAGTGTTCTCTTGAAAGCCATTGAAGGTAAAGGATTGAATTTTTATCATTGAGCAAAGATATTTTGAATTACATATCTTCGCAAGGAAATTATATTATGTCTTTTGTAACATTACTTTTTCTGGTTTTAATAGGTCTTTGTGCCGGTCTCCTCAGTGGATTTATAGGCGTAGGTGGCGGAATTATCATTATTCCTTTGTTAATGCTGTTGATTGGAATGGGGCAGCATAGTGCACAGGGCACCAGTTTAGCTGTTATGTTGCCACCAATTGGAATTTTGGCAGCATGGAACTATCATAAAGAAGGTTTTGTAAACTGGAAATACGCACTAATTATATCTTTAGCATTTGTTATAGGCGGTTATTTCAGCTCCAAGTGGGCTGTAAATATTGACTCAAAGACTTTGAAGAAAGTATTTGGACTAATGCTATTAATTGGAGGAATAAAACTTATGTTTTCGAAATGAGTCAGTTAAAACCTCAAATATTAGCTTTATCTGAACAGTATTTTGAAGATATTATTGCGATTCGAAGACGATTGCATGAATATCCTGAACTGTCATTTAAAGAATATGAAACCTCAAAATTCATACAAGAAAAGCTAACGGAATACGGAATTTCTTTTGAGTCGGGTATTGTTGAAACAGGTGTAGTGGCACTTATCAAAGGTCAAAATCCTGATTCTAAATGTATAGCCCTTAGAGCAGATATAGATGCTTTGCCGATACATGAAATGAATAATGTTAGTTATGCCTCGAAAAATAATGGCGTTATGCATGCCTGTGGTCATGATTTTCATACGGCTTCTCTTTTAGGTGTTGCACGTATTTTAAATGAATTAAAAGATAAGTGGGAGGGAAGTATTAAACTTATTTTTCAGCCAGGTGAAGAAAAATTACCTGGAGGAGCTTCTCTGATGATTGAAGAGGGTGTTTTGGAAAAGCCTAAAGTAAATAAAATTATAGGTCAGCATGTTTCACCAGAGTTAGACTGTGGTATTATTGGCATGAAGGAAGGAATGTTTATGGCTTCTGCTGATGAAATTTATATTGATGTTATTGGTAAAGGTGGCCATGCCGCTATTCCAGAAGGACGAATAAACCCTTTAGTTATAGCCTCTAAATTAATTACTCGCCTATACGATAGATTTGATGAGGTAAACGATACGCCTTCAGTATTATCTATTGGTGTAATTCAAGGTGGTAGCGCTGGCAATATTATCCCAGAAAAAGTGAGTATGCAAGGAACTTTTAGAGCTATGGATGAGGATTGGAGATCAAAAGCACACCAAATTATCGAAGATATATGCCTTAATACTTCTAAAGAAATGGGGGGAGAATGTGATCTTGAAATTCGTAAAGGCTACCCATTTTTAAAAAATGATGTGCCGTTTACTGAACATTGCTTTCATCAAGCTTCAGAGTTTATGGGTAGCAATAGCGTTATAAAAATTCCAAAGCGAATGACTGCAGAGGATTTTGCCTATTATTCGCATCATGTTCCATCGTGTTTTTACAGGATAGGAGTTGGGGATAAAAGTGGAACTAGAAAACACTTGCACAACCCTAATTTCAATGTTGAGGAAGCCGCTTTAAAGCACAGTATAGGATTAATGAGTTGGTTAGCAGTTAGGAGCTAGTTAGCAACATCAGAGATAAACTTTATTCTGAAAAGTCTTAACTCTTCATCTGTATATTCGTCTTCTTCGAATTCATTTCTAGCTTCATCAAAAGTTGCTTCTTCAGAGTTTTTAAAGAAATCAATAAGCTCCTCTTCTTGGTATTCATCAATGATATCGTCTAGATAATAGTTCAGGTTTATTTTTGTTCCTGATTCTACTATTGTTTCAATTTCAGTGATAAGGTCTTCTACTGTCAGCCCTTTGGCAGAGGCGATATCTTCAATAGATAATTTTCTGTCTATGCTTTGAATGATATACACTTTATTGCTTGACTGTTTGGCAATAGTTTTAATGACCATATCTTCAGGTCTTACGATATCATTCTCCTCAACATATTCCTTAATGTAATCTAAAAATGGTCTACCAAATTTATTGGCTTTTCCTTGTCCAACACCATGAATTTGACTTAACTCTTCAGTGGTAATTGGATACTGATTAGCCATATCAATCAGAGAAGCTTCAGAAAATATTATATTTGGAGGAAGTTCTTTTGACTTAGCAAACTTTTTTCTGAGATCTTTCAAGTTTTTGAAAAGCACAGTATCAGCAGCAGCAGATTTTTGGTTGCTACTAGCTGCATTTTTGGAATTGATAGCATCGTAATCGTGGTCTTCTGTAAATAGCACTTCATAGGATTCTTTCAAAAATTCTTTTCCTTTTTCAGAGATTTTAAGAATTCCATAGCTCTCAATTTCTTTTACTAATAATCCTTTAACCAGAGACTGACGAATAACAGCATGCCAAAACCCTTTGGATTTATGATTACCTTTTCCATATTCTTCAAGAGTTTCTGACTTATGTTGTTTGATTAGGGCATTACTTTCCCCAACCAGTACTTTAACTATTTCTTTTGCTTTTAGCCTTTCGTTTACAGCCAAGACACATTCTATTAATTGTGTGATATACTCTTCACCATTAAATTTAGGTTTTGGATGTCGGCAATTATCACACATTTCATTGCAATTGGCTTCGTCAAACGATTCACCAAAATAGTGTAGAATATATTTCCTCCTGCACATAGACGTTTCGGCAAAAGAAATGGTTTCTAGTATGAGTTGACGTCCGATTTCTTGTTCAGCTACTGGCTTACCTTGTAAAAACTTTTCAAGTTTTTCAATGTCGTTATAGCTGTAAAAGGTCACGCAATTACCTTCTCCGCCATCACGCCCTGCTCGTCCAGTTTCTTGGTAATAGCTTTCTAAACTTTTAGGTATATCATGGTGAATAACGTATCGGATGTCAGGTTTGTCAATCCCCATTCCGAAAGCTATTGTTGCAACAATAACATCCACATCTTCCATAAGGAAAGCATCTTGATGTTTGACACGTGTTTTATTCTCTAAACCAGCATGATAGGGCAGTGCATTGATGCCATTTACTTGAAGAGTTTCGGCAATTTCCTCAACCTTTTTTCTGCTTAGGCAGTATACAATCCCAGACTTGCCTTCATTCTGTTTAATGTACTTAATGATTTCTTTTTCAACATCAATTTTTGGTCTGATGTCGTAGTAAAGATTGTCTCTATTGAATGAATCGAAGAAAACAGGGCAATCAGTTATTCCTAAATTCTTTTGAATGTCTTCTCTAACCTTAGTAGTAGCGGTAGCCGTAAGAGCAATTATCGGAGCACGTCCAATATTTTCTATTATTTTTTTTAGATTTCTATATTCTGGTCTAAAGTCATGACCCCATTCGGAAATGCAATGTGCTTCATCGATAGCATAAAATGAGATTTTTTTATCTTTCAAATAATCTATGTTTTCTTGTTTAGTGAGGGATTCGGGGGCTACATAAAGAAGTTTTGTTTTACCGCTTTCAACATCCTCTTTAACCTTTGCTACATCTTTTTTGGAAAGGGAGGAATTAAGGACATGAGCTATTGAGTCGCTGTCGTTAAACCCTCTAATAGCATCTACTTGATTTTTCATTAATGCTATCAGTGGAGAAATAACTACTGCACATCCATCACTGATAAGGGCAGGTAGTTGATAACACATAGACTTACCTCCGCCTGTTGGCATGATTACAAAAGCATCATTACCATCAAGTGTATTTTGAATGATGGCTTCTTGTTGGCTTTTAAAACGGTTGAATCCAAAATATTTTTGAAGTTCATCCGTAAGAGATGTAATCTGTAGAGTCATTTAATTATAATCAAGCTAAAATTTGATACTTTTGCTTCAAAGTAATCCCTCTAAAATTAGAGAATTTATTTTATTAAATCAAATTTAGTCTATTGAAATCAATTAATGAAATAAAATCTATTGCAAAATCAACCATTGAGTTAGAAGGTCAATCTATTCTAAAACTTCTTGATTTTATTGATGATGATTTTGGCAAAGTTGTTCAAGAAATTCTAAACTCTAAGGGACGATTAATTGTTACTGGCATAGGTAAAAGTGCAAACATTGCTCAGAAGATGGTATCTACCTTTAATTCCACAGGTCAGCCATCTATATTTATGCATGCCGCTGATGCCCTACATGGTGATTTAGGAAATATTCAAAGCGAAGATATTGTAGTTTGCATTTCCAAAAGCGGTTCAACAGCTGAAATAAAAACACTTATTCCTCTTTTAAAAGACATGGGGAATTCGATTATTGCCATTACTGGAAATTCTGAATCATACCTGTCTCAACAATCTAATTGGACAATACTTTCAAAGGTTGATAAAGAGGCTTGTCCAAACAATCTTGCACCAACAACAAGTACTACTGCACAGTTGGTAATCGGGGATGCTTTAGCCGTTTCTTTATTGGAATGCAGGAATTTTTCAGATATAGATTTTGCTAAATTTCATCCTGGAGGAGCTTTAGGTAAAAAACTATTTTTTAAAGTTGATGATTTGTGTTCTGATAATTCCATGCCTAGCGTTCTTCCAAATGAGACTATTAAAAATGTAATAGTAGAAATATCAAACAAGCGATTGGGAGCAACTGCTGTTATTGAAAACAATCAACTTATTGGTGTAATTACTGATGGAGATATAAGGAGAATGCTTGAAATTGAAGGTTCAGATTGGAGTACTCTAAAAGCTAAAGACATTATGTGTGATAAGCCAAAAACTATTGAATGGAATGAGTTGGCAGCAAAGGCATTAACTATTATGGAAGACAATAATATTTCGCAACTTATAGTTTGTAAGGGAGACTCATACCACGGCATTGTGCATATTCATGATATACTAAAAGAAGGGATTTTGTAATGAGAAAAATAGGAGAGGAGAAGGAACATTCTTTTTTAGATCATTTAGAAATTTTAAGATGGCATCTTATCAGAAGTGCTGTGGCTATTTTAGTCTTCACTACTTTGGCATTTATATTTCCAGAATTTTTATTCGATAAGATAATTTTGGCATCAAAAAGCCCTGACTTTCCTACCTATAAATTTTTCTGTTGGCTATCCGAAACCCTACACTTTGGAGAGGCATTATGTATTAAAGAAGCACCATTTGAATTAATGAATATAAAGATGTCAGGTCAGTTTAGTACACATATAGTATCATCTTTAGTTGCTGGTTTTGTGTGTGCCTTTCCATATGTTTTTTGGGAAATTTGGCGTTTTATAAAGCCTGCTTTACATGGAAGCGAAAAAAAATACTCTAGAGGTGTTGTGTTTTACACCTCATTACTCTTTATTCTTGGAGTATTATTTGGATACTATGCTGTAGCTCCATTATCTGTTCAGTTTCTTGGTAATTATCAAGTCAGTTCTCAAGTAGTAAATCAGATTAATTTAAACTCCTTTATTTCGACAGTAACTACTGTCTGCTTAGCAAATGGTATAGTATTCTTATTACCTATTCTTATTTATTTCCTCAGTAAGTTAGGATTAATTTCGCCTGAGTTCTTAAGGCAATATAGAAAGCATTCCTTAGTTATACTTATGATTTTAGCCGCTATTATTACACCTCCAGACATTATGAGTTTAATTTTAGTGACTTTTCCGCTGATGCTGTTGTACGAGTTGAGTATTAAGGTATCTGCTAAATTTCAAGATAAATAATGAAGTTGAACGCACAACATATTGTCAAAAAGTACCGAAATAGAAAAGTCGTCAACGAGGTTTCTTTGGAAGTAAACCAGGGTGAAATAGTTGGGCTTTTAGGTCCCAATGGAGCAGGGAAAACAACTTCTTTTTACATGATGGTTGGTCTTGTTAAGCCAGATGCTGGAAAGGTCTTCTTAGATGCTGATGAAGTTACGGAAGAACCTATGTACAGAAGAGCTCAAATGGGTATAGGTTATCTTGCACAAGAGGCATCTGTTTTCAGAAAGCTGAGCGTTGAAGATAATATTTTAGCAGTATTAGAAATGACTGATTTAAGTAAAAAAGAGCAGTCTGAAAAACTAGAATCATTATTAGACGAGTTTGGACTTCAGCATATTAGAAAAAGCCTTGGAGATTTACTTTCTGGAGGTGAGCGTAGACGAACAGAAATAGCACGATGTCTAGCTACTGACCCTAAATTTATTCTATTGGATGAGCCTTTTGCAGGCGTAGACCCTATTGCTGTTGAAGATATTCAACATATAGTCTCTAAATTAAAAGACCGAAATATTGGGATATTAATTACAGATCATAATGTTCATGAAACACTTTCCATCACTGATAGAGCCTATCTTTTGTTCGAGGGTAAAATACTAAAGTCAGGTACTGCAGAGGAGTTAGCAGCAGACGAACAAGTTAGGAGAGTTTATTTAGGAGAAAACTTTGAACTAAGAAGCTAATTCAGCTTCGTAGATTTCAAATTTGTAACCTTCCATAATTTGATTGCAAAGTAATTCTGTACAAGCTTTATCAACTTTTTCACTTGCCTCAGACTTATCTTTTGCTTCTATTTCCAAGGTGATATGTTTGCCAATTCTTACATTGGTTATTTCAGGCAAACCAACATTCTTCATGCTGCCGCTTACGGCTTTTCCTTGTGGATCTAAAAGTGCCTTGAGAGGCATTACATCAATCTCTGCAATAAATTTCATTTTCTTGGATTATTAATGAGCGATAATACTGTGTACAAAAGTATAATAATTGGTATAGCTACAAAATGGAAAAGCAATAATAATATTACACTTATTCCAACTAATATAAATCGGTATTCATTACCCTTCCAATTGAAGGTCTTAAACTTTAGTGCTATGAAATTTATACTTGATACCATAAGCAAGCATAAGCCAATAACAAATACAATCAGAACTGTTTTTTGCGATAAAAACTCTAATAAAACATCTTCACCATTAAAGTGTGTAGCAATTGGTATGGATATAAAAAATAGGGCGTTTGCTGGTGTTGGAAGACCAATAAATGTATCGGACTGATTAGAATCTATATTAAACTTCGCTAATCTGTAAGCTGAAAATAGTGGTATTAAAAAAGCGATATAAGCAATAGTGCTTAGTTCTGATTCGGACAATAAAATTAGCTGGAATACAATTACGCTTGGGGCTACACCAAAGGTGATTAAATCTGCAAGGCTATCAAGTTGTTTTCCTAGTTCACCACTCACCTTCAATAGTCTGGCGAAGAAACCGTCAAAAAAATCTAGAAAAGCACCACTTAAAATACATAGCGATGCCGAGTACAAGTCGTTTAAATAAGCGAATTGGATAGCTAATAAGCCAAAAAATAAATTACCTAACGTAATTAGATTCGGTATGTGTCTTAAAATGCTCAATAAATACGATATTTGTTACTGCAATAATACAAAAAGATGTATCGTAACCTATTACTTAGTTTTACTTCAGCCTTATTATTAGTTTTTTCGTGGCCCTCAGGTGGATTTCCCTTTCTTATATTTTTTGCATTAGCACCATTGTTTTCTATTGTTGAAAATACACCAACTAAGAAGCATGTATTTTTTTACTCTTTCATCGTATTTGCACTTTGGAATTCAGGAACAACCTATTGGATTTATCACGCAAGTCTGTTCGGAGTGATAGCTGCTGTACTTGTCAATAGTTTACTAATGTCAAGTGTTATTCTGTTGTTTTCAATTGTTTGTGCCAAATTTAATGACAGAAGAGCATGGTGGGCATTCATAACCTTTTGGTTAGGCTTTGAATATTTACACCTTAACTGGGATTTATCATGGCCTTGGCTAACATTGGGGAATGTGTTTTCAACATATCCTAGTGTCATTCAATGGTATGAGTATACAGGAGTATTAGGGGGTAGCTTATGGGTTTTGCTCTTCAATGTGGTTGTTTATAACTCATTCAAGAATAAAAAAGTATACCGTTTGCCTAGCATTATTTTGATTTTACCTTTTGTGTTTAATCTATTCATTTCAACAGAAGAAAAGGGCGAGGAGGTTAATATTGTAGTTGTTCAACCAAACATTGATCCATATTTTGAAAAGTTTGACGGACTTTCTTCGCTAGAGCAATTAGAAAAATTTATAGAGCTAGCCGAACCAGAACTAGATTCAACAGTTGATTACCTAATAGGTCCTGAAACAGCAATAGTAGATGGCTTGTGGGAAAATAAAATAGAATATACAACTGAGCTTATTCGATTAAGGAAATTAATAGAAAAATATCCGCAATTAACAATTATTGTAGGGGCCTCAACCTACAAAGCCTATGATTCAAATCAGAATTTAAGTGAGACCGCTCGGAAATTCATTAATTCAGAAAGTTATTACGATGTATATAATTCGGCTTTGTGTATTTCCAAAGACGACTTATCAATCTACCATAAGTCCAAGTTAGTTCAAGGCGTAGAGTTCACACCATTCTCATTTTTATTTGAAAATCTTGAATTTTTAACCATTGACTTAGGTGGTATTTCTGGTAGTTTAGGAACACAAGACTACAGAGAAGTATTTGCTGGTAAGGCTAATGTTGCGCCAATTATTTGTTATGAATCTATCTTTGGTGAATATACCTCAGAATATGTGCGAAATGGGTCAGATTTATTTACGATTATAACTAACGATGGATGGTGGAAGGACACGCCTGGCTACAGACAACACCTTAATTACGCTAGCCTTCGAGCTATTGAATGTAGACGACCAATTGCACGATCTGCCAATACTGGAATTTCTGCTTTTATAGATATTCGAGGAAAAATCTTTCAGCCTACAAAATGGGATGAAGAGGTTGTTATTAAAAGAACACTAAGCACTCATTCAGCCAATACTTTTTATGTGCGTTTTGGCGATTATATTGGAAGAATATCGGCTTTTATAGCCGTAATGTTTATTTGTTTTACACTAGCTAAAAGTAAAGATTGAAAATTACTCAACAATAACTTCTTCTGAGTCACTGCTAACTTCTAAAGTAGAATCTGACATGGTAGTATCCATTTCAATAATAACTTCTTCTTCAATAGTTTCAGTCATATATGGAATTATTTGCAGATTAACTTCCTCATTAGTATTTGAAGACTCGATAGAAACAGATGTATTCATCTGAGAGTTATTAATTGTAGGAGCAGTATTAGTTATGTTATAAAACCCAAATACAAATACTGCCAATACAAGCACCGCTGTGATGATAAATTCGCTTTGTTTCATGATAAAATATGATTTGTTAGCTGACAAGTTAAAAAAAATAATCTAATACAATTAATTCTTGGTCCTTTCAGATGCAATAATCATTAGTTTTGTAGTGTGAGACAAACAGCTACATATCATATAGCGAATATTGAATTGTTCAAACAAAATCTATTGTCTTGGGCGTCTCAGTTTCAACAAACCGCTTCTTATATTGGAGAGACGGCTGAAGAAAATGGCTTACACATGACATATGATATGCTTGTTGGTGCCGATTCGATGTCAACACTTGTTTGCAATGCAGATTCGTTTGATTCGCTAAAGTCTTACCATGACGAAAAAAAAGACTGGATATTTGGATTTTTGAGTTATGATTTAAAAAATGAAGTTGAAGACTTACAATCCAATAATACGGATGAATTAAACCTTCCAAATCTGTATTTTTTTCAACCAAAGTGGGTATTTGGAATTATTGGTAACGACATTAGTATTCATTTTCCCGTCGACACCCCAAGAAAGGAAATGCAGTTGATTTTTAAAGAAATAATGCTAACTAAAAATGATAGTAATAGATCTTCTGCCGTGAATATGAATAGCAGAATTTCAAAATCAGAGTATATTTCAACTTTTAATAAGCTGCAAGAGCATATCAAAAGAGGAGATATTTATGAAGTTAATTTTTGTCAAGAGTATTTTGCAAAGTCAGCAGAGTTAAATCCAGTTAACACTTTTCAAAGCCTTTATGAAATTTCAAACTCTCCATTTTCAGCTTTTTTCAGAACGAATGACTTTTATTTAATGAGTGCAAGTCCTGAACGATTTGTAAAGAAAGTTGATAACACTATTATATCACAACCCATTAAAGGGACACGAAAAAGAGGCAATTCATTTGAGGAAGATTTGAAATTAAAAGAGGAGCTTCGTCAATGCCCAAAAGAGCAATCTGAAAATGTGATGATTGTTGATTTGGTGCGAAACGACTTGTCTAAAACAGCCCAAAAGTCTTCAGTTAAAGTTGAAGAGTTATTCGGCATTTATTCTTTTACTCAAGTTCATCAGATGATTTCTACCGTTACCTCTGATTTAAAAGATGATATCCACTGGAGTGAGGTTTTAAAGACTACATTTCCAATGGGGAGTATGACAGGAGCACCTAAAATTAGAGCTATGCAGCTTATCGAAGAATATGAAACATTTAAAAGAGGATTATATTCTGGCTCAGTAGGCTACGTAACCCCTAACGGAGATTTCGATTTTAATGTGATTATTCGAAGTATTTTGTACAATTCCACAAATGGCTATGTTTCACTGTCAGTTGGAAGTGCAATTACTGCAAACGCAAAAGGAGATGATGAGTATGCCGAATGCGAGCTAAAGGCAAAAGCGATGTTGGAGGTGCTAAATGCTTAATATACTGTCTCAATTTATTTCTCAGCATAATCTAATTTCAAGTGATGATAAGCTGTTATTAGCTGTTAGTGGCGGTAAAGACAGTGTATGTATGACGCATTTATTTAGTGAATTGCCATATGAATTTGGGATTGTACATTGTAATTTTAAGCTAAGGGGTACTGAGAGTGAGTTGGATGAGCAGTTTGTTAGTGATTTAGCTAAGGATTTTGGAGTAGATTTTTACTCCAAGTCATTTGATACTGCACTTTATGCTAGAAATAACAGCTTGTCTATTCAAATGGCAGCAAGAGATTTACGCTATCAGTTTTTTAATGAGGTTTTGCAGAAATATAATTACACTAAAATAGTAACAGCTCACCACTCTGATGATAGCATTGAAACACTATTAATAAAGAAAAGTAGAAAATCTAGTTTGGGAGCATTGCAAGGTATTCCAATCAAAAATGGAAATATCATTCGACCAATGCTCGCTTTAAGTGCTAAGCAAATTGAGGAGTATATCAAAAATCAGTCCATTGAATTTAGGTTAGATAAATCAAACCTTTCATCAGACTATCAAAGAAATAGAATAAGATATGAAGTTGTACCCAATCTCTCTAAATCAGAGTTATTGCAAGAAATTGAAGAAAACAAGCGTATTTACGCCAAGCTAATACGTGATACAGACTATTATTTAGAGCGTCACACAACTGAAAAAGATGGCGCTAAGTTTTTTGAAGTAGAGTATCTAAAAACTCTGATTGATAAAGATGAAATACTGTACGAATGTCTTAAAAACTATGGACCTTTTAATTGGAAAGATGTATTTGCTTTGCTTGATGCAGAAGTTGGTAAGCAAGTTTTAAATTCAGAATATCGAATCGTTAAAGAAAGAAATACCCTTTGTCTATCAGAAATACCATCGAAAGTAGATAGTAATATTCAAATCTATGAAGAAACACAATGTGTAGAGCAGCCTATTTCCTTGAAGATTGATATTCATAATTTCTCGTCTTTCAATTTAATTAAGGATAGTAAGGTGTCAATGCTAGACTATGATAAGCTACACTTTCCATTAACATTAAGAAAATGGAAGAATGGAGATACTTTTACGCCACTTGGAATGGAGGGAAGAAAAAAAATAAGTGATTATTTGATTGATAAAAAATTCTCAACCATTCAAAAAGAAAATACTTGGGTGATTTGTTCGTTAGATGATATTGTATGCATAGTTGGAGAGCGGATAAATGAGTCTTACAAACTTGTCGCAGAAACAGAAAAAGTTTATCTTGTCCAACCTTTGAAAAATCAATCATGAGTGATGAATTATTATTTGAAGAAAGTCAGCATTTAGGCTATAACCGTTTGTCTTTATTAAGGCGTATGGTGCTTGCTCTTTTCTGCTTTTTATCGTTTTACTGGTCGGAAGAAACTCAAGAAGCTATAGGTTCTGGAAATTTGTTATTTATTCTGGGTACAGCCATACTTCTTGTGTCAGCCGTACTCGTTTTTATCCTTCACTTCAAAACGAAAGTCGTAAATGGAAGCCTTATTTTAGAAGGACTATGGACAGCCCGAAAAGTCAAGATTGATATGTCATCAATTAAAAGTGTTTCCAAAATAAAATACAGTCGTTTCTTTTTTAATAGAGCCGTGTACAACCTTCATAGAAAAGGGGCTATACATTTTTATACCAGAGGAAAAGAATGTATAGAATTAGTTGATAAGGATGGTTTACGATATCTAATTGGCAGTCAAAAGCCCTCAGAATTACTATTAGTTTTACAACAACAGATAAATAAATAATTATGAAAAAGAATCTTTTAGCCCTTATATTTTTCTTACCAAGCTTACTGTTTTCCCAAATTTTCAATCCTGTTGAATGGAGTTTTTCACAACAGGATTTAGGTGATTCAGAATATAATTTACTTTTCGAAGCCAATATAGAAGATGGTTGGTACGTATACTCTCAACATGTAGGTGATGACGGTCCAATCCCAACAGAGTTTACCTTCTTTGATACAGAGGGCTATGAATTAGTTGGAAATGTAGAAGAAGGTGAGACTATTGAAGAGTTTGATCCAAACTTTGATATGGTACTAAAGTACTTCAAGAAAAAAGCAGTTTTCAGTCAAAAAGTTAAACTATTAAGCAATTCGGCGACAGTAAGTGGTGAGTTTGTGTTTATGGTTTGTGACGAGTCCCAATGTTTACCACCAGAGTATGTAGAGTTTTCATTTAATCTAGGAAATTCAGATTCAAGTGCCGATACTGAAACTGTTGTAGAAGAAGAAAGCGAATCGTCATTTTCACTAAATTTGGTGTCTTCTGAAGATAGTTCACATTCAGATGAGGAAAAAAATGATGAGAAAAAAGAGTCTAAAAAAGGCATGTGGAGTATATTTTTCATTGCATTTTTTAGTGGTTTTGCAGCCTTACTAACGCCTTGTGTATTCCCTATGATTCCAATGACGGTAAGTTATTTTACCAAGCAAAGTAAGAGTAAAGCAAAGGGAGTTTCTAACGCTATTATTTATGGTTTATCAATCATATTTATTTACGTTGCTTTAGGCGTTGGAGTATCGGCAGTTTTTGGGCCTGAAGTACTTAATAGTATGGCAACAAATGCGTATTTCAATATTGCGTTCTTTGTATTACTAGTTGTTTTTGCAGCATCCTTTTTAGGTGCTTTTGAGTTGACTCTCCCACACTCGTGGATAAATAAGGCGGATAAAGCTTCTGATAAAGGAGGATTAATTGGCATATTCTTTATGGCCTTAGTGTTGGCTTTAGTATCATTTTCTTGTACAGGACCAATTGTTGGTACGCTCTTAGTTGAGGCGGCATCAGGTGGTGATTATATGGGGCCAATTATTGGGATGTTAGGATTTTCGTTAGCCATAGCATTGCCATTTGCACTTTTTGCAGCCTTCCCAGGATGGTTAAATTCATTGCCGCAGTCTGGTGGTTGGTTGAACTCTGTAAAGGTTGTTTTAGGATTTTTAGAGTTGGCATTAGCCTTTAAATTTCTTTCAAATGCGGACTTAGTTTGGCAAACCCACTTAATAGAAAGAGAAGTATTTATAGCAATTTGGATAGTCATTTTTGGACTTCTTACTATGTATTTATTGGGGATTTTCAAGTTATCTCATGATAGCGATTTAGAGTACCTATCCGTAGGTCGATTATTTACAGCCATACTAACGGGTGTATTGACTATTTATATGATACCAGGTTTGTGGGGAGCGCCGCTAAAATTAATTAATGCTTTTCCACCCCCAATGCATTATAGTGAGTCGCCATACGGTGTTGGCTATACTGCCGGTGGAGGTTCAGTAGATTCACATGATAATTATGAGGGACAGCATTTAGGTCCTCAAGGTTTGATGGTCTTTCACGATTACGAAGAAGGACTTGCCCACGCAAAGAAAGTAGGATTACCAGTAATGATTGATTTTACGGGTTGGGCGTGTGTTAACTGCCGTAAAATGGAAGAGCAAGTATGGTCTAACCCTGGAGTTAAGCAAACTCTTAAAGAAGAGGTTGTACTTATCTCCTTGTACGTCGATGAACGAACGCCTCTTCCTGAAGATGAACAATACGAAACTACAATTGCAGGTAAAAAGAAGAAGGTAAGAACTGTAGGAGATAAATGGACGGTGCTACAAGCTGAAACGTATAAAACAAACTCACAGCCTTATTATGTAATTCTAGACCATGATGAAAATCAATTAGGCGTCTCAGCAAACTATCAAGACTATGGTGAAGTTGATTTATTCAAATCGTGGCTCGATGATGGTATAGATGAATTCTACCGGTAAAAAGGTAGATTAAAATAAGCTTAAATGCTTGTCAAAACTTATGGCTCTGCCGTTTTCGGTATAGATGCCACTACCATTACAATTGAATTAAATGCCTCAGCTGGTATAAAATTTTTCTAGTAGGTCTGCCAGATAATGCGGTTAAAGAGAATCATTATAGAATAGAAGCGGCACTAAAAAATACTGGCTATCGTATTCCTGGTAAGAAGTTTATAATTAATATGGCACCTGCCGATATTAGAAAAGAAGGTTCTGCATATGACCTTCCACTTGCTATTGGGATTCTAGCTTCCACACATCAAATAAAAGAAGACAAGTTAAAAGACTTTGTTATAATGGGCGAACTGTCTTTAGACGGCGGACTACAGCCCATAAAAGGAGCTTTGCCCATTGCCATACAAGCAAGAAAAGAAGGTTTCAAGGGATTAATAGTTCCGAAGGCAAATGCAAAAGAAGCGGCAATATAATTTTTCATTAGTATTTTTTTCTATGGCTTGATTTGTTTGAAAACATCCATTTTTTAGTTCTATTTGCATATTCATTTTATTAAAATTTTGGATTTATATTTTATCATAGAAGTTTTAGCAGTTGTATTTGGACTGATATACATATGGCTATTAATTAAGGAAAGAATAGAGTGTTGGATTTTCGGCATATTGGGGTCTTTATTGAGTATCTTTTTATTCGTTCACACCAAGCTCTATTCTGAGGCTATATTGTATTCGTATTATGTGGTTGTTGGCTTTTATGGTTATTATTTATGGAGTCGAAAAAGTAAAGACGATTCACTATTAAGAATCAGTGATGTGAATCCAACCAATCATGTCTATTATATTTTATCATCATGTGTTCTAGCATTTTCTTTGGCTTGGTTTTTTAATACCTATACAGATGCAGAACGGCCCTACATAGATTCTTTTACGACTGTTTTTAGTTTTCTTGCAACTTTTCTTGAAGCAAAGAAGGTCTTATCTTCATGGAAATATTGGATAGTTATCAATGGGTTTACTATTGGGCTTTATTTCGATAAGGGATTAGACATTTATGCTGGCCTTATCTTGGTGTATTTCATCATGTCTTTTGTAGGATACTTCAAATGGAAAAAGCTAATAGCTTAGTTACTTTCCGTGACATTGTTTGAATTTTTTTCCACTTCCGCACGGACAAGGTTCGTTTCTTCCTACTTTTTGTTCTACTCGAACAGGCTGTACTTTTGGCTTAGGTTTAGAGCCTTGATTTGAGCCGCCTCCAATATCCTGTCTTCCAGTTTGAAGTTTTTCTTGAGTTTGTTGTTGCTCTTGTTTCACAGAGGTTTGCTCTGGCAGATTAGCTTTTGTCAAGAAGGAAACAATATCTTTATTAACCTGTTCCATCATCTGCTTAAAGAGGTTAAAGGACTCAAACTTATAAATAAGTAATGGGTCTTTTTGCTCATAGGTGGCATTCTGAACGGATTGTTTTAGGTCATCTAATTCTCTTAAGTTCTCTTTCCATGAACTATCTATAATGGCAAGAGTTACGCCTTTTTCAATCGATAATGGAATATTTCCACCTTCAGTTTCGTAGGCTTCTTTTAGATTAGTGACAACTTGTAAGGTTTTTAGTCCGTCAGTAAATGGAATTACAATATTTTCATAGGTTGCCGACTGGTTTTCAAAAACATCTTTAATTACTGGGAAAGTCTTTTTGCCAATTACTGAGTTTTTGACTTTATAATTCTCAATTGACGATTGGTATATTTTTTCAGTTAATTGGTCTGTATTCAATTGCTTGAAATCTTCTTCATTAACTGGACATTCAATGCTGAGGAATCGAATTAGCTCTAATTTGAAGCCGTCAAAGTCTTGCAAAGCTTGGTATTCGGTAGCGATACTTTCACAAGTATCGTATATCATATTGTCAATGTCAACAGCAAGTCGATCTCCAAATAAGGCGTGTTTTCTCTTTTTATAAATTACTGTACGTTGGGCGTTCATTACGTCATCGTACTCTAGTAATCGTTTACGAATTCCGAAGTTGTTTTCTTCAACTTTTTTCTGTGCTCTTTCGATGGATTTGGTAATCATTGAATGCTGAATGACTTCGCCTTCTTCTAAGCCCATACGGTCCATCATTTTGGCAATTCTATCCGAGCCAAATAGTCGCATTAAGTTGTCTTCTAAAGAAACGAAAAATTGAGATGAACCTGGATCACCTTGTCGACCAGCACGCCCTCTAAGCTGTCGGTCTACTCGTCTTGAATCGTGACGTTCTGTACCAATAATTGCTAAACCACCATTTTCCTTTACCTCATCACTCAGTTTAATATCTGTTCCACGACCTGCCATATTTGTGGCGATAGTAACGTTTCCAGCTTTTCCCGCTTCTGCTACAATATCGGCTTCTTTTTGGTGAAGTTTAGCGTTAAGAACATTGTGTTTAATGTTTTTCATGGTGAGCAATCGGCTCAATAGTTCAGAAATCTCAACAGAAGTAGTACCCACTAGTATAGGTCGTCCTTGTTTGCTGATTTCAACAATTTCATCAATTACCGCATTGTACTTTTCACGAGCAGTTTTATAAACTTTATCTTCTTTATCGTCTCGTTGTATGGGCCTGTTTGTTGGAATAACTACAACATCCAATTCATATATGTCCCAGAATTCACCAGCTTCAGTTTCAGCAGTTCCAGTCATACCAGAAAGCTTGTTGTACATTCTAAAATAGTTCTGAAGTGTAATGGTAGCAAACGTTTGCGTAGCGGCTTCAATCTTGACATTTTCTTTAGCTTCAATAGCTTGATGGAGCCCGTCAGAATAACGTCTGCCGTCCATGATACGACCAGTTTGTTCGTCAACAATTTTAACTTTATTGTCCATCAATACGTATTCAACGTCCTTTTCGAATAGGGTATAGGCTTTCAATAACTGATTGACCGAATGTATTCTTTCACTTTTTATGGAGTAATCTCTCATCAAAGCTTCTTTTTTGACGAGCTTATCTTTATCGTTTAATTCTGCTTTCTCGAGGTCGGCAATTTCTGAGCCTACATCTGGCATAATAAAGAAGTTACTGTCGTCAGTACTGCTTGTAATTAGGTCAATACCTTTGTCGGTAAGTTCGATAGAATTGTGCTGTTCATCGATAACGAAGAATAATTCTTCATCGACTATTGGCATTTCTTTGCCTTGGTCTTGCATGTAAAAATTCTCTGTTTTTTGAAGTAGTGCTCTTACGCCATCTTCACTAAGGAATTTTATTAATGCTTTATTTTTAGGCAATCCTCTGTATGCTCTTAATAATTTAAAACCACCTTCTTTGTTGTCGCCTTCTTTTATGAGCTTTTTAGCATCTGCTAAAACAGTATTTATAAATTTCTTTTGAGCGTCAACCAAAGCACTTATTTTATGTTTTAGCTCGTTAAATTCATGCTTGTCGCCTGTTGGTGTTGGACCAGAAATTATAAGTGGTGTTCTGGCATCATCAATTAGAACTGAATCGACCTCATCTACAATAGCGTAATTGTGTGGACGTTGAACCAAATCTTGTGGACGTCTAGCCATATTATCTCTAAGGTAATCGAATCCAAATTCGTTATTTGTACCGTAGGTAATATCAGCTAAATATGCATTTCTTCTGTCTTCTGAATTTGGTTGATGCCTATCTATGCAGTCAATGGATAATCCATGGAATTGGTATAGAGGTCCCATCCACTCGCAGTCTCTTTTGGCTAAGTAATCATTTACTGTTACAAGGTGAACACCTTTGCCAGACAGTGCATTTAAATAAACGGGTAGAGTTGCCGATAGTGTTTTTCCCTCACCAGTTTGCATCTCTGCAATTTTTCCTGAGTGAAGTACATAGCCACCAATTAACTGCACATCGTAATGAACCATATCCCATACGATTTCATTTCCTGCGGCTATCCATTTATTATGAAATATGGCTTTTTCACCTTTTATTTCAACATTGCCATACATAGCAGCGAGGTCTTTGTCAAAATCACTTGCAGTAACTTCTATATTTCCATTAGAAAATCGTTGGGCGGTTTCTTTTACAACAGCGAAGGCTTCAGGAAGAATTTGTTCAAGAACTTCTTCTGTTTTTTCAACAACATTCTTTTCTAGAGTATCAATATCAGCGTAAATTGATTCTTTTTGTTGAAGCTCTATATCTGTACTCTCGGCTTTTTCTTTAAGGGTATCAATTTCTTTGTAAGTGTCTTTAGTAGCCTCTTCAATTTGTTGTTTGAAACTAGTGGTTTTGGCTCTAAGTTCATCATTGCTTAGAGATTGTATTGAAGGGTGTACACTTTTGATTTTTTCAATAATAGGATTGATTTCTTTTAAATCTTTATCGTATTTGTTTCCAAAAACCTTAGTAGCAAAATCAAATATTCCCATTACTTAAAATTAAGATGTGTTACAATCCACAAATTTACTTTTTTTTGAGGGATTGCTTGCTTAATAGCATAAAAAAAGCCGCTTATAGCGGCTAGAAAATGTTAGTACTCATCTTCATTAAAGAAGAAGTCGTCTTTATCTGGATAGTCTGGCCAAATATCTTCAATTGAATCAAACATTTCACCGTCGTCTTCAAGTTCTTGTAGGTTTTCTACAACTTCCATTGGTGCACCAGAGCGAATAGCAAAATCAATTAACTCATCTTTGTTCGCTGGCCAAGGTGCGTCTTCCAGTTTTGAGGCTAATTCTAAAGTCCAATACATAGTTAAAATTTTTGCAAATGTAAATTTTTTAGCGAAATAGACAAGGGTTTTTTTACTCAGCTGAAATCCAAGGGATTTCTGTTGCATCAAGATTTTTGGATAGATACCTGCTTAAAACAAATAGGTAATCAGAGAGTCGGTTAAGGTATTTTAAAATTATTTCAATTTGTAATACGTCTTCATCAATTTGAATGGTTAAGCGTTCTGCACGTCTACATACACATCTAGCAATGTGACAAAAAGATACTGTTGTATGACCGCCTGGTAAAATGAAGAATCGCATTTCTGGTAATGATTCATTCATTTTATCGATTTCATTTTCAAGTAGAGTTACATCTTTTTCGTCTATGAGTGGCAACTTCATTTTGTTGTTGTCATCTTGATTGGCAAGTAGAGCTCCAATAGTGAATAGCTTATTTTGAATTGTAATTATGAGTTCATGGGTATCTTTTCCAATACTTTGGTCTCTAAGTAGACCCATGTAAGAGTTTAATTCATCTACCGTTCCATAAGCATCAATTCTATCGTGATTTTTTGGGACTCGTTTTCCTCCTATCAATTGAGTTGTTCCTTTATCGCCTTTTTTTGTATACACTTTCATAAGCTTATGAATTTATTGGTGATTTGTTAATGGTATCACTTTCAATTTCACCGTCTTTCAGTCTTACGATTCTATGAGCATATTGTGCGATTTCATCTTCGTGAGTTACAATGATTACTGTGTTACCATTTTTATGAATTTCTTGAAAGAGTGCCATTATTTCAACAGAAGTAGCACTATCAAGGTTTCCAGTAGGTTCGTCTGCTAAAATTATGGATGGGTTATTCACAAGTGCTCTAGCAACGGCTACTCTTTGCCTTTGCCCACCTGAGAGTTCGTTTGGTCTATGCGTAACTCTGTCTGAAAGACTTACTTTTTCAAGAGCATCTAATGCCATCTTCTCTCTCTCTTCGCTATTATATCCAGCATAAATTAAGGGTAGCATTACATTTTCAAGTGCGGTAGACTTTGGTAATAGGTTAAAGCTTTGGAATACAAAGCCTATTTCTTTGTTTCTGATT